>NZ_JAQIRM010000005.1:0-392282 GCF_050600785.1 Klebsiella sp. 141198 | reverse complement strand
GAGCCATGATCAAACTCTTCAATTTAAGTTTGATGCTCGTGAATTAAACTTCGTAATGAATTACGTATGTTCACTCAGAGACTTGGTATTCATTTATTGTCCGAAGACATTAAGAATCCATGTCACTTTGAGTGCCCACACAGATTGTCTGATAAATTGTTAAAGAGCAGTTGCGACGCGCTTTAGCGCTCTGTCGCGAGGTGGCGTATATTACGCTTTCCTCTTTCAGAGTCAACCCTGAATTTCAGAATTTTTCTCTTCAACCGAACTGGCTGTTTGTGTGAAGTGATTCACATCTGCCGTGTCGATGGAGGCGCATTATAGGGAGCCCGCCGGGAATGACAAGCGGAAAAATACATTTTTATTTCAACCGCTCATCTTTTATACGTAACGCTTATTTTTGCTGCTTTTTGATAGCCGCTGGCAGGTCCGCCAGGCTATTTAGCACCCAATCTGCGGCGCTTTCCGCTTCTTCGGTAACCGGCTTACCGGTACGCACCAGCACTTTCGTTCCGACATTCGCCGCCGCAGCCGCCTGCATGTCTTCGAGTTTATCGCCCACCATATAAGAAGCGGCCATATCAATATGCAGGAAATCGCGTGCGGAAATGAGCATCCCTGGATGCGGCTTACGGCAATCGCAGGTCTGGCGGAACTCTTCAACGCTCCCCTGCGGGTGATGCGGACAATAATAGATACCGTCGAGATCCACGCCGCGGTCTGCCAGCGACCAATCCATCCATTCGGTGAGGGTCTCAAATTGCGCTTCCGTGAATTTACCGCGCGCGATGCCTGACTGGTTGGTCACCAGCACTAACGCAAATCCCATTGCCTTTAGTTCACGCATGGCATCAATGACGCCGTCGATAAACTCAAAGTTGTCGATTTCGTGGACATAACCATGATCGATATTAATCGTGCCGTCACGGTCGAGAAAAATTGCGGGTACAGACTTTGCCACCGGTTTGCTCCTGATAAAGGCTAATGCCGTTAGTATCGCATGTTTCGGCATGCAAGAAAGTGCTCATTATAAAGAGTCAGATTGATTTAGACGTCTGGATGCCTTAACATCCATTTCATTGACAGGCATCGCCTGGACACGGCAGAAGAAAATGCCACGGCAAACGGCTAAACGATAATAAATAACTGATGATTAAACTTTCGAATATTACCAAAGTGTTCCAGCAGGGGAACCGCACCATACAGGCGCTGAACGATGTCAGCCTGCATGTCCCTGCCGGGCAAATTTACGGCGTGATCGGCGCTTCCGGCGCAGGTAAAAGTACGCTGATTCGCTGCGTTAACCTGCTGGAACGCCCAACCGAAGGTAGCGTGCAGGTTGATAACCAGGAACTCACCGCGCTGACTGAAAAAGAACTGACTCGCGCGCGCCGTCAGATTGGCATGATCTTCCAGCACTTTAATTTGCTTGCTTCACGTACCGTTTTCGGCAACGTGGCGCTGCCGCTTGAGCTGGACAACACGCCGCCGGCGGAAATCAAACGCCGCGTTAATGAACTGCTTGACCTGGTTGGTCTTGGCGATAAGCACGACAGCTATCCGGCAAACCTCTCCGGCGGCCAGAAACAACGCGTGGCGATTGCCCGTGCTCTGGCCAGCAATCCAAAGGTGCTGCTGTGCGATGAAGCCACCAGCGCGCTCGACCCGGCAACGACCCGTTCGATCCTCGAACTGTTAAAAGACATTAACCGTCGTCTGGGGCTGACCATTCTGTTGATCACCCATGAAATGGACGTGGTTAAACGTATCTGCGACTGCGTGGCGGTCATTAGCAATGGTCAACTGATCGAGCAGGACACCGTGAGCGAAGTCTTCTCCCATCCTAAGACGCCGCTCGCCCAACAGTTCATTCAATCTACCCTGCATCTGGATATTCCGGATGACTATCAGGCGCGCCTGAAGCCCACGCCGCTGCCTGACAGCGTGCCGATGCTGCGTATGGAGTTCACCGGCCATTCCGTCGATGCGCCGCTGCTGTCGGAAACCGCCCGCCGCTTTAATGTGAATAACAACATTATTAGCGCGCAGATGGATTACGCCGGCGGAGTGAAGTTCGGCATCATGCTGACTGAAATGCACGGCACACCAGAAGATACCCAGGCGGCGATCGCCTGGCTGCAGGAACATCATGTAAAAGTAGAGGTACTGGGATATGTCTGAACCAATGATCTGGCTGCTGGTTCGCGGCGTGTGGGAAACGCTGGCTATGACGTTTGTCTCCGGCTTCTTTGGCTTTGTGCTCGGCTTGCCGGTCGGCGTACTGCTGTACGTTACCCGTCCGGGGCAGATTGCCGCCAACGCCCGACTGTATCGTACGCTATCGGCGCTGGTGAATATCTTCCGCTCGATTCCATTCATTATTTTGCTGGTGTGGATGATTCCGTTTACCCGCGTGATCGTCGGTACCTCGATCGGCCTGCAGGCAGCGATTGTGCCATTAACGGTTGGCGCCGCGCCGTTTATCGCGCGTATGGTGGAAAACGCGCTGTTGGAGATCCCAACCGGGCTTATCGAAGCCTCACGCGCGATGGGCGCAACGCCGCTGCAGATCGTGCGTAAAGTTCTGCTCCCTGAAGCGCTGCCGGGTCTGGTGAACGCCGCCACCATCACACTCATCACCCTGGTGGGTTATTCCGCGATGGGCGGTGCGGTCGGTGCCGGTGGTCTGGGTCAGATTGGCTATCAGTACGGCTACATCGGCTATAACGCGACGGTAATGAATACCGTACTGGTATTGCTGGTTATTCTGGTTTATTTAATTCAATTCTCTGGCGATCGTATCGTCCGGGCTGTGACTCACAAATAACGTTATTGACACACAACACTAATTCTTACAGGAAGGAAATAACATGGCCTTTAATTTCAAAACCTTTGCGGCAGTTGGCGCATTAATCGGTTCTCTGGCTCTGGTGGGTTGCGGTCAGGATGAAAAAGATCCTAACCATATTAAAGTTGGCGTGATCGTCGGCGCGGAACAGCAGGTTGCTGAAGTCGCGCAGAAAGTGGCAAAAGAGAAGTATGGACTCGACGTTGAGCTGGTAACCTTCAACGACTACGTGTTGCCGAACGAAGCGCTGAGCAAAGGCGACATCGACGTTAACGCCTTCCAGCACAAACCGTATCTCGACCAGCAGATTAAAGATCGCGGTTATAAACTGGTTTCCGTCGGTAACACCTTCGTCTATCCGATCGCTGGCTACTCGAAGAAAATCAAATCTCTGGACGAACTGCAGCCGGGCTCACAGATTGCCGTACCGAATGACCCGACCAACCTCGGCCGTTCTCTGCTGCTGCTGCAGCAAGTGGGTCTGATTAAACTGAAAGAAGGCGTAGGCCTGCTGCCGACGTCTCTGGACGTGGTTGAAAACCCGAAAAACCTGAAGATTGTTGAGCTGGAAGCGCCACAGCTGCCGCGTTCTCTGGACGACGCGCAGATCGCTCTGGCGGTCATCAACACCACCTACGCCAGCCAGATTGGCCTGACGCCGGCGAAAGACGGTATCTTCGTTGAAGATAAAAACTCGCCGTACGTAAACCTGATCGTCGCCCGCGAAGATAATAAAGACGCGGAAAATGTTAAGAAATTTGTTCAGGCTTACCAAAGCGATGAAGTTTACGAAGCCGCTAACAAAATCTTTAACGGCGGCGCAGTGAAAGGCTGGTAATCTGCTTTCAGCGTAATATCATTCAGGACGGGCTTTATGCCCGTCTTGTCATTTATGCAAGCACCTGATTCAATAGCGCCCTGTTTTATAATTCATTGAGGAAATACTATGCGTGCTTTACCGGTCTGTTTGTTAGCACTCATGTTAAGCGGTTGTTCTATGCTAAGCAGATCCCCCGTTGAGCCTGTTAAAAGCACCGCAACCACGCCAGTCCAGACGGAAACGGCTAAACCAAAAGTCTCACGTCCCGCACCGGTTAGAATCTATACCGATGCCGCCGCGCTGGTAGGGAAACCTTTCCGCGATCTGGGTGAAGTGAGCGGCGAATCATGCCAGGCTTCAAACCAGGACTCCCCGCCGAACATCCCGACCGCCCGTAAACGCATGCAAATCAACGCGGCCAAAATGAAGGCCAACGCCGTGCTGCTGCACAGCTGCGAAGTGACCAGCGGTACGCCAGGCTGCTACCGTCAGGCCGTTTGCCTGGGTTCAGCGCTTAACGTCTCGGCACAATGAGTGCATTTCAGTTCGCGCAGATAGGCGTCATCCGCTCGCCGTATAAAGAGAAGTTTGCCGTTCCTCGCCAGCCAGGGCTGGTTGAACACGGCGGCGGAGAACTTCATCTGCTCGCGCCCTATAACCAGGCTGACGCCGTGCGTGGACTGGAAAACTTCAGCCATCTGTGGGTGCTGTTCGTCTTTCATCAGACCATGGCTGGCGGCTGGCGCCCGACCGTGCGCCCTCCCCGCCTTGGCGGCAACGCGCGCATGGGCGTCTTCGCGACCCGCTCGACATTTCGCCCCAACCCTATCGGCATGTCGCTGGTTGAACTGAAAGGCGTTCGCTGCCAGAAGGATCAGGTAATACTGGAACTTGGCAGCCTCGATCTCGTTGACGGCACGCCGGTGGTTGATATCAAACCTTATCTTCCCTTTGCCGAAGCCCTGCCTGATGCCAGCGCTAGCTATGCGCAACAGGCGCCGCTGGCAGGCATGAATGTCAGCTTTACGCCGGAAATAGAAGCACAGCTACTCACGCTTGAAAAACGCTACCCGCATATCAAAGCGTTTATCCGTGAAGTACTGGCGCAGGATCCGCGCCCGGCTTATCGCAAAGAGGAAGAAGCAGGGAAAACCTACGCCGTCTGGCTGCTCGATTTCAACGTGCGCTGGCGGGTAATCCCCTCCGGTTTTGAAGTCTTTTCTCTCGAACCGCGCTAATTTTATTTTCCTCTCTTTTGGCATCTTTGCCACACTGGTAAACTAAACCACTTTTTTGTTTCAGGCTGGCTCTCCAGCCTGTTCCGATCGTCCAAATGGAACCGTAACAACATGCGTACTAGCCAATATCTGCTCTCCACTCTGAAGGAGACACCTGCCGACGCCGAAGTCATCAGCCATCAGCTGATGCTGCGCGCCGGGATGATCCGCAAGCTGGCCTCAGGGTTGTACACCTGGCTGCCGACCGGCGTGCGCGTTCTGAAAAAAGTCGAGAACATCGTGCGTGAAGAGATGAACAACGCCGGTGCTATCGAGGTGTTAATGCCGGTAGTTCAGCCTTCTGAACTGTGGCAGGAGAGCGGTCGCTGGGAGCAATATGGCCCTGAGCTGCTGCGCATTGCCGATCGAGGCGATCGTCCGTTCGTTCTCGGCCCGACTCACGAAGAGGTCATTACCGACCTGATTCGCAATGAGCTGAACTCGTACAAACAGCTGCCGCTGAACTTCTACCAGATTCAGACCAAGTTCCGCGATGAAGTCCGCCCGCGTTTCGGCGTGATGCGCTCCCGTGAGTTCCTGATGAAAGATGCTTACTCTTTCCATACCTCTCAGGAATCGCTGCAGGAAACCTACGACGCGATGTATACCGCTTACAGCAAAATCTTCAGCCGTATGGGGCTGGATTTCCGCGCGGTGCAGGCTGACACCGGTTCGATCGGCGGTAGCGCTTCCCATGAGTTCCAGGTACTGGCGCAGAGCGGCGAAGATGACGTGATCTTCTCTGACAGCTCCGACTACGCGGCGAACATTGAATTTGCCGAAGCCGTCGCGCCGAAAGAACCGCGCGCAGCAGCGACGCAAGAGATGACGCTGGTGGATACGCCGAACGCGAAAACCATCGCCGAGCTGGTTGAGCAGTTCAATCTGCCAATCGAAAAAACCGTAAAGACCCTGCTGGTGAAAGCGGTAGAAGATAGCAGCTACCCGCTGGTCGCCCTGCTAGTACGCGGCGATCACGAACTCAACGAAGTAAAAGCGGAAAAACTGCCGCAGGTCGCGAGCCCGCTGACCTTCGCCAGCGAAGAAGAGATCCGCGCTATCGTTAACGCGGGCCCAGGTTCTCTCGGTCCGGTTAACATGCCGATTCCGGTAGTTATCGACCGTACCGTCGCGGCCATGAGCGATTTCGCCGCCGGCGCCAACATCGATGGCAAACACTATTTTGGCATTAACTGGGATCGCGATGTCGCGACTCCGGAAGTTGCTGATATTCGTAACGTCGTTGCCGGCGATCCGAGCCCGGATGGAAAAGGCACTCTGCTTATCAAACGCGGTATCGAAGTGGGCCACATCTTCCAGCTGGGCACCAAGTACTCTCAGGCAATGAATGCCGCGGTGCAGGGCGAAGATGGCCGCAACCAGATCCTGACCATGGGCTGCTACGGCATTGGGGTGACCCGCGTGGTGGCCGCCGCTATTGAGCAGAACTTTGACGATCGCGGGATTATCTGGCCGGACGCTATCGCGCCGTTCCAGGTCGCTATTCTGCCGATGAACATGCACAAGTCCTATCGCGTGCAGGAGCTGGCCGAGAAACTCTATGCTGAACTGCGTGCGCATGGCATCGACGTGCTGATGGACGATCGTAAAGAGCGTCCGGGCGTGATGTTCGCCGATATGGAGCTGATCGGCATCCCTCATACCATCGTGCTTGGCGATCGTAACCTCGACAACGATGATATTGAATATAAACATCGTCGCAACGGCGAGAAACAGCTGATTAAGACCGGGGATATTGTGAATTACCTGGTGCAGCAAATTAAAGGTTAATTTCCCCTTTAAAGCTAAAAGGCCTCGCAATAGCGAGGCCTTTTTTATAGCAACTGCAAGAATTAATTACCGCAATCTTTACCTGGAATAAATTTACTGTCTTTATCCGTCATTAGCGTTTTCATCATCTCGCCGGTATCCGGGTTCGCTTCGAGAGTGAAGTGCCCTTCTACCACCAGCAGTACCGGACGAGTATCGGTCCCGCGCGCGGCGGCGTAATCACGTTCAAGCTGAGCGTTATTGGCAACGGCCACCGTTTTACCTGTGACGCAATCGGTAAAGGTTGCCGCATCCGCCATATAGAAATACATCCCGCGCATTGCCATCGGTGTCGTCGGCAGGCTGGCTTTCACCGACTCCAGCGTATAGTTAAGCGTTGACTGAATCGGGTTGCCGTCACGATCGAGCATTTCCAGCTTGTCGCCTTTCGCCCGATAGTAGGATTTCTCGCCTTTGCTATTGGTCAAGACCAGTTTATCGGCGGTACGCGCCCAGGTCCCATATGAAGCGAAAGATGACGGCTCGCGGCTAACGCCCTGATAACGTTCATTCATTACCCAGGTGCCATCTTTCTCAAGGAACAAAGAGGTTTCAATCCCTTCGCAATCCGCGCAAGGCAAAATACCGCGCCAGCTTTGCTGCATCGGTTTCAGCTCTTCCATCGCCGCCGGCTGAACCGTCTCCACCTCAGCGCGATGATTGCAGCCAAACAGCGCAAAGAGCGAACAGGCCGCTGCGAGCGAAAATACAATTTTCTTCACTGTGAATTCCTTATAATCCATTCCACCCGTCCGCCACGCCTCTTAATGGCGAACTTTCCCACGCAGCGCTTTGACTGAGGACTTTTGCGCCTTGGAGGCAAGTCGTCGCTCTTTTGACGCCCGAGTCGGTCGCGTCTCCCGGCGGCTTTTTTGCACTGCGGTTAATTCTTTTATCAGCGTAACCAGTCGCGAGATCGCCGCTTCGCGATTCATCTCCTGGCTGCGATATTCCTGAGCCTTAATGATAACCACACCGTCAGCAGAAATTAAGTGGTGACTGGCGGCGAGCAGGCGTTCTTTATAAAACTCAGGCAGGCTCGATGCTTTAATATCAAAACGTAAGTGAATCGCCGTCGAGGCCTTATTCACATGCTGACCGCCCGCCCCCTGTGCGCGGACCCCGGTAAGCGAGATCTCCTCATCCGGGATGGAAACGCTGCGGCTAATCATTATCATGCCGGCTGCTGCCAGGCCGTTAAATGAACTTCCAGATTATTCCGATCGTCAGATAACCAGATACCGCCGTCCTGCAGGGTTGCCTGCAGCGTCATGGTGCGATCGGCAAAAGCGCTCAGCTGCGCCAGTTGCGCATCATCAAGATACCAGATGGTCAGCTTCGGATACGCCGCAAGCTTGTTCTGATTCTGCTGCCACCAGATTTCAGCCGCTCGGCTATTATAGGCAAACAGCGCCACCTCCTGCGCCCGCGAGCAGGCTTTCTTGAGGCGTTTCTCGTCCGGTAACCCCAGCTCAATCCACAGATCGACGCCCAAATGGTCGTTTAATTGCCACAGCTCCGGTTCATCATCCGAGGACAACCCGCGGGTGAACTGCAAGCGTTCGTTAGCATATTTGATCCACGCCAGCAGGCGCAGCATCATACGCTCCTGGGTTTCTGAGGGATGTTGCGCCAGCGTCAGGTTAGCATCCAGAAACTGGTTGCGATCCAAATCGGCAACATTCACCACAGCTTTATAAATCGTCGCTTTCAGCGCCATGAATAAACTCCTGAAAAAAATGGCGTACATTGTAGCGAAACTGGCGACAAAAGGCTGTCGGCAATCGCAGGTACTCCTTTCATCCTGCTGATATTGCTTAGATGACTATGGTATAGTCACCTTGCTAAACAGAGTTTATCTTCGTAGGCTTAAACTTGCATCCCACGGTTAAGTCAGAACGCTGACAGGAGGGCATGTGGATCAATATTGTGAGTTAATACGCAAGCGGTATGCGGAAATAGCCAGCGGAGACTTAGGGTATATCCCGGATGCGCTGGGCTGCGCGTTGAAAGTATTAAATGAGGTTGCGGCGGATCAGGCCCTTTCGGAGTCAGTCAGGGAAAAGGCCGCTTATGCGGCGGCAAACTTATTGGTGAGCGATTATGTCAATGAATGATACTTATCAACCCATTAACTGCGATGATTATGACAACCTCGAGCTTGCCTGCCAGCATCACCTGGTGCTGGCGCTGGCCCTGAAAGATGGTGAACAGCTGCAGGCCAAAGCGAACGATCTTATCTCGCGTAAAAATGTCGAGTATCTGGTGGTAGAACTTGCCGGTAACGTCCGCGAGCTACGCCTGGATAAAATCGCCAGTTTCAGCCACCCGGAAATTGGCACCGTGGTGGTCAGCGAATCCTGAAGCCCATCGGGCGGCTTAGCCGCCCGTTTTCCGCCATACCAGCTGTAACCCCTCGCCTTCCTGCACTTGCCCCTCTCTGGTGACAAACAGTCCATCGGCCGCCGCAATCAACGTTTCGCCATAAAATAGCAGCGGCGTAGTATCCCGACGCCAGGGGGCGACCGCCATTTCCTGCCAGATTTTCTTAAGCTTACGCCCGCCCGGACGCCCGACGATGTGCAGATTACCGCTGGCGCGAAAACGTATCGATACCGGCTCATCCGCGCGCGGCATGCGTAACGGCCCGCCGGACTGCAACGCCAGTTCTCCCAGCGTTTCCGGCAATATTAGCGGTGTAGTGGGGTCCTCCCATGGCAACTCACGCTCGGTCAGGCCAGGCAGATGCTTTACCCAATACAGGCGCTGCTGGTAGCGCCGGACGGCAAAACCGCCTAACCGTAGGCAAGGCGCGGCGTCTTCACGCGCCAGCGCCACTTCCTGCCAGATGCGCTCCGGCATTTCGCGCGACGGCATCGGCGCCTGTTGGGAGGCCAGCCAGCGGCGCAGCAGCGCCGCACGACGCGCCGCGCTCATCGCGCTTAGCGGTTCTATCGCCAGCGAACCGCGCTCATCGACCAGCGCGGCGAGCTCCGCCGACAGCATTTCATCGAGCAACTGTTCCTGTTCGCCACATAAGCTGGCGCTGCGGGCAACGGCCTCGGCAAAATGCGGCCAGCGCTCGCTCAGTAGCGGTACCACCCGCAGGCGCAGAAAGTTGCGATCGTAGGCATCATCCTGATTACTTTCATCTTCAATCCAACGCAGCTGATAAGTCAGCGCCCACTGATGCAGGGAATCACGGCTCTCATTGAGCAGCGGACGCAGCAATTTGCCACCAGCGAACTCGCTACAGGCCGCCATCGCCGATAAGCCGGTCGGGCCGCTACCGCGTTTAAGCGCCAGCAGGAAAGTCTCGCATTGGTCGTCGAGATGTTGTGCCGTCAATAACGCTTCACCTGGCAAAAGCGCTTCACGGAAGGCCTGATAGCGCGCCTGGCGAGCATGCGCTTCGATCCCCAACCCCTCATCCGCCAGCGTCACGCGCACCACCTGTAACGGTACCTGCCATTGCTGGCAAATCTGTTCGCAATGCTCGACCCAGTGGTCTGCGTTGGCGCTCAGGCCATGGTGAATGTGAATCGCGCGCAGTTGAACCGCTGGCTCGCGCTGGCGCCAGCGTACCAGCCGGTGCAGCAGGACGGTTGAGTCCAGGCCGCCGCTGAAGGCCAGCAGAAACTGACGATGTGGTCGAAGCGATGAGGCAATATCCGGCGTCATGATCGTGCGTATGCAGCTAAGAAGAGATAGCCCGGCACGTTACGCGCCAGGGCTGGTTCTGGCAAGTATTACTGTTGGTAAATCTCCAGCGGCAGGCCGTCGGGATCGTTGAAAAAGGTAAAACGCTTATCGGTAAACGGATCGATGCGGATAGCTTCACAGGCGACGCCGTGCGCCTGCAAATGCGCAACCGCGGCATCAATATCGTCGACGCTAAACGCCAGGTGGCGCAGACCACAGGCTTCCGGGCGGCTTGGACGCGCAGGAGGGAACGGGAACGAAAACAGCTCGATGACATACTCGCCGTTCAGCGCCAGGTCGCCCTTCCACGAATCACGCTCGGCGCGGTAGAACTCGCTTTGCAGCGTAAACCCGAGGATGTCGCAATAGAACGCTTTGCTCTTCGCGTAGTCTGTCGCGATGATGGCAATATGGTGAACCCGTTTTAAACCCAGCATGGTTGTTCTCCTCCTGTTGAAGCCCAACACGTTACTCGCGCCGCCCGCCGCCGCGCAAGCCCCTAATTATTTTTTAAGACTCGTACACGGTAGACGCCATCTTCATCACGTTTGGCCCCGTGGATATCGGTTTCAAAACCTGGGTAGTGGCGGCCGATCGAACAGAGCATCAACAGGAAATCGAGCACCGCGCGGCTCTCTTCGGTGATCATCTCTCCCGGCATCAGCAACGGCACGCCAGGCGGATACGGCAGGATCATGTTTGCCGAAATACGCCCCACCAGTTTCTCCAGTTCGATGGTTTCTACTTCGCCCTTAATCTGTCGCTGCCAGGCCTGATGCGGGGTCATTTTCATCTCCGGCAACACGTCGAACGCCCGCAGCATCAGCTGTGAGAGCTGGTGCTGACGGATCAGGCGGTGGATCCCCTGCGCCAGATCCTGGATGCGCATATTGCGGTAGAAGTCCGGATCCTCAGCGTAGAGATCCGGCAACATGTTTTTCACCCTCAGGTTAAGATCGTAGGCGCGTTTAAACTCGGTCAGACCGCGCAGCAGGCCCATCGCCCGAGTTTTATCAATTCCGATACTGAACAAGAACAGCAGATTGTACGGCCCGGTTTTCTCCACCACCACGCCGCGCTCGTCGAGGAATTTCGCCACCAGCGCCGCCGGTATCCCCTCTTCCGCCATATTGCCCTGCTCGTCCATACCCGGCGTGAGAATCGTGACTTTGACCGGATCGAGGAACATATGGTCGGCATCGGCGTCCTGGAATCCATGCCACGTTTCTCCAGGGGAAACAGGCCAGCATTGCGCTTCTTCGACCTCTTCCGGCTGCCAGATATCGAAGAACCAGCCGTCAGCCTCCTCACGCAGGCGCTGAACCTCCTTACGGAAATGTAGCGCGCGTTCGATGGAGCGCTGAATCAGGCGTTTTCCGGAGTTACCGCGCAGCATCGCCGCCGCGGTCTCTATCGAGGCGACGATCGGATAGCTTGGCGAGGTAGAGGTATGCATCATAAAGGCTTCATTGAAGGTATCTTCATCGTAGCTGCCTTTAATATGGATAAGCGAAGCCTGTGACAACGCCGCCAGCATTTTATGCGTCGACTGGGTTTCGAAGATCACTTTCCCCGGTACGCGGTCGCCGCTCATACCGCTTTTCCCCTGATAAATCGGGTGGAAGTGGGTATAAGGCACCCAGGCGGAATCGAAGTGGATCGACGGCACGTCAAGGGTTTGTTTAATCCAGGTGGTGTTATACAACAGCCCATCATAGGTGGAGTTGGTGATCACCGCATGCACCGGCCACTGCGCGCCGCGAGTTGTCTCGACTTTGTGCTGGACGCTGTCGCGGGTAAATTCCCGTTTCGGGATGCCGCCGAGGATCCCCAGCGCGTTACGGGTCGGTTTTAGCCATAGCGGTACGATATCGCTCATCATCAGCAGATGCGCCAGCGATTTATGGCAGTTACGATCGATAAGCAACGTACTGCCAGCGGGCGCCGAATACATGCCGACAATTTTATTTGAAGTCGAGGTACCGTTGGTCACCATGTAGCTCTGCTCGGCGCCAAAGGCGCGGGCAATATACTCTTCCGCTTCCAGATGCGGGCCGGTATGGTCCAACAGCGACCCCAGTTCGGTAACGGAGATAGAAACATCGGCCTTCAGCGTATTACCGCCGAAGAAATCATAAAACAGGCAGCCGACCGGGCTTTTCTGGTAGGCGGTTCCCGCCATGTGTCCGGGGGTACAAAAGGTATATTTCCCCTCCTGCACATAGTTAAATAACGCTTTGGTAAATGGTGGCGTGATGTTGTCCAGATATTCATTGGTATACTGGCGAATGCGGGTAGCGATATCTTCCGCCAGACCCAGCGCATATTCGAAGAACCATAGCGCCATGCGCAGGTCCTGGCTGCTGACGTCCATCGTCGAGTGCGTATTGATAAAAGCATACAGCGGCAGGTATTCGTTCAGACGATTGATATCGCTGCATAAATCAACGCTGTAGTCGTCCCAGTCGAAGATAACGCCGCAGATACGCGGGTTGTGTTCGATAAACTGCAGCAGGTCGGCGCTGTTTTGCGGCCAGATGGTCTGGAATCCTTGCTTCTGCAGAGCGGCTTCCAGCTCTTTGATCGGTTCGTCTTTATGGTAGACGCCGTGGGGCCCCATGATGGCGATGATATTCACGCTTTCCTCCTGGATTTACCTAAGGTAAGCATAATATCAATCGCGCCAGTGCTTAGCACTGGCGGATTTATCTTAGTCCTGAATCATAGCAAAGCGATGATTACAGCGCCTTCCACGCATCCCCCCAGGCCAGACCTGCGCCCGGTTCGTAGTAAGTTGGCGCCACGTTGCACCAGGCTCCTTCCGGGAAGGGCTTGCACTGGAAAAGCGCGCCGTGGTTATTGACGATGTCACCCGGCTTCCAGCTCTGGCTGGCGCTCCACGCTGGATAGCTGATGACGCCGCTATCGCCTGCCGGCTCATCCTTCGCTTCCTCTGCCGGCGTTTTCGCCTTCACATTGAGAGTGTAGGTTGCGGTACTGGACAGACTACCATCGCTGACGGTCAGGCTAACCACATACTGAGCATCTTTGTCGCTCTGCGGCGCGCTGAAATTGATAACCGCTTTATCCGCGCCGCTTAACGTCTGCCCATCCTGCGACATCCAGCTATAGCTCAGCTTATCGCCGTTAGCATCGGTAGAGCCTTCCGCACTCAGCGACACCAGGCTACCGGCTTCAACAGCGCCCACCGGGCCGGCAATACGCGCCACCGGCGCCACGTTTACCTGTGGGGCAGGCGTAACGTCATCCGTCTTATCAGACGCGCCATCGCTACCCGCATCATCAACCACGGTTACGTTGAAGTAGTGCTGCACGCATTTGCTGTAATCCCCCTCTTTGAACGCGCTGTACGGCGTCTGATAACTCACCAGCTGGCAGGCATTGGTTTTGCCGTCTGCGCTGTTCGGATCCCATCCCCAATCCTGTTCCCAGTAGATTGGCAGCGCGCCGGCACCGCCTTCATCAAACTGCTTCATGTTCTTACAGCCCAGCACTTCATCATCGGCAATAGGCACTTTGAGGTAGTTGGCGAACTCTTTGTAATAGGCAATACGGTTAAGCGACTGGGCATTTTCCGTGGCGCCGCCGCATTCGACGCCGCCGTTGATGATCTGGATGCTCACGCCAAACCCCGGCACCAGGCCATTGCTCTTATCACGATCGTTTGGCTGCCAGGTGCCGTCGATAACGTGCAGCATGGAGGGTTTTGGCGGCTGCGGGTAAACAAAGAAGAAGACCGCGCTGGCGAGGTTCATCCATGAGTCCGCCACCAGCTGTGGTTTATCCAACAGCGGACGGACGTCGCCATACATCGCCTCGGAGAACGGTCCGTAGTTGTAGTTATAGGAAAGCTGTTTAGCGCCGCGACCAAAGTAGCTGAGGAAATCGCCATCGGCATCTTTACCGCAAGGCCAGGTCTGCCCCTGCCAGACATCCGGGTTACATTCGCCGTTATAGCCGCCTTTTTGTCCTTCGGTCCAGCCAACTTCGCGCAGATAGACCAGCGCCTGGCGCCATTCCGGAATATCGCGCCAGCTCTCGTGACCGCCGGTTTCCTGGGCGAAGTGGGCAAACATGGTAGCCAGCGATTTACGGCAGATTGCGTCGCTATCACGACCGTCGGTGTAGGTGCCGCAGACCGCCGGGAATTTACCAATCGCCTTCAGGAAGTTGCTGTAGGTATATTCCGGCGCGCGCATCGGGAACAGATAATCCCAATCCTGCTCGCTGAGCATGCCTTCAACGCGTTTAACGTTCTCCGGGTTAGCCGCCCGACCGGGCTCAATCTTTTCGACTGAAGCGTTATCGAGGGTACGAATAGAAGACTTCACCGCGTCCATTAGAGGAAAATCGGTTAATGCTTTTTCTTTCGCCGCCAGCTCGCTGGCTGTCATGGTGGTGGCTTCAGTGGCGCTGAGCAGCGGCGCAGCCTGTGCGGCGCTCAGACTTAACATGATCCCTGCGGCCACGGCGCTCAAGGCGACAGTTTTATGAATTGCCATAATATTATTCTCCTTTTCCTTGTGAACGGTCTGCCCAGGCGTTGTCCCCGGCAGTTAGCGCAGTGTCACGGGAGAAGGACATCATCGGCTAATCACATCACCTCATTGGCGCATCATCTTGCCTCAGTAGAAAAATGATAAAAAAAGGGGCCGGAAATCCGGCCCCTTAGAGAAAATAATGTGCTGAATAATCAGGCGTAGCCGTAGCTCATCAGACGCTGATAGCGGCGGTTACGCAGCTCTTCTTCGCTGAGGGTATCCAGGTCAGCCAGGTCGGCCAACAGCTGTGCCTTCAGGCTCGCCGCCATCGCTTCCGGGTTACGGTGGGCGCCGCCCAGCGGTTCTGGAATGATGGAATCAATCAGCTTCAGCTCTTTGAGTCGCGGGGCAACGATACCCATCGCTTCCGCGGCCAGCGGCGCTTTATCCGCGCTTTTCCACAGAATAGATGCGCAGCCTTCCGGCGAGATAACCGAATAGGTGCTGTATTGCAGCATGTTGACCTTATCACCTACGCCAATCGCCAGCGCGCCGCCAGAGCCGCCTTCGCCAATCACGGTGCAGATAACCGGCACGCTCAGACGCGACATTTCACGCAGGTTGCGGGCAATCGCTTCCGACTGGCCGCGCTCTTCCGCGCCAACGCCCGGATAGGCGCCAGGGGTGTCGATGAAGGTAATGATCGGCATTTTGAAACGCTCAGCCATTTCCATCAGGCGCAGCGCTTTGCGGTAGCCTTCCGGCGCCGGCATACCAAAGTTACGACGGATCTTTTCTTTGGTTTCACGGCCTTTCTGATGACCGATGATCATCACCGGGCGACCATCAAGACGCGCAATACCGCCAACGATAGCTTTATCGTCAGCGTAGGCGCGATCGCCTGCCAGCTCGTCAAATTCGTCGAAAGCCAGGCGGACATAATCCAGGGTATAGGGACGACGTGGATGGCGCGCCAGTTGGGCTACCTGCCATGCGCCAAGATCGGCGAAGATTTTGCGCGTCAGCTCTACGCTTTTTTCGCGCAGACGATGCACTTCTTCATCGATGTTAATATCCAGTTTCTCATCCTGACGGCTTACTGCAGTCAGGGAATCGATTTTCGCTTCCAGCTCTGCGATAGGCTGTTCAAAATCTAGGAAATTCAGACTCATAGTATTCCTGTATTAGTCAAACTCCAGTTCCACCTGCTCCGAGCCGATAAGGCCACGCAGATCGTTAAGTAAACGATCGCTCGGAGAGACGCGCCATGTTGCGCCAAAACGCAACCGCGCGCGCGCATCCGCCCTCTGATAATAGAGGTGTACTGGAATGGTTCCCGAACGGTGGGGTTCCAGAGACTGACGGAGTCGGTTTAAAAGCTGGTCATCAATTTGCCTGTCCGTCAGCGAGATAGCAAGCCCGCGAGCATATTTTTCCCGGGCTTCGTCAATATCCATGACTTCACGGGCTGTCATTTTAAGGCCCCCGCTGAAGTCATCAAAGCTGACCTGTCCGCTGACGATAAGTATGCGGTCTTTTTCCAGCAACTGCTGGTATTTATCCAGAGCGTCGGTGAATAACATCACCTCCAGACGCCCGGAACGGTCATCCAACGTACAGATGCCGATACGATTGCCGCGCTTGGTGACCATTACCCGCGCAGCAATAACCAGACCCGCCGCCGTGGTCACTTTACCACGATCGGTCGGGTGCATGTCTTTGAGTCTCACGCCCCCAACGTAGCGTTCGATCTCTTTCAGGTATTGGTTAATCGGGTGGCCGGTCAGATACAGCCCCAGCGTTTCCCTTTCACCATCCAGCACCACCTGCTCCGGCCACGGCTGGCAGCTGGCGTAGGATTGCTCGATTTGCTCCGGCTCTTCCGCCAGCACGCCGAACATATCCGCCTGACCAATCGCTTCGGCTTTGGCGTGCTGATCGGCGGCTTTCAGCGCATCGTTCAGCGAGTTCATCAGCGCCGCGCGATGTGGGCCGAGGCGGTCGAACGCCCCGGACATAATCAGTTTTTCCAGTACCCGGCGATTGAGCTTTTTGATATCGGTACGGGCGCACAGGTCAAACAGCTCGCGGAAGTAGCCGCCATTGTTACGCGCTTCGATGATGGCTTCAATCGGGCCTTCGCCGACGCCCTTAATGGCGCCGATACCATACACGATTTCCCCGTCGTCGTTGACGTGGAAATGATACAGACCGGAGTTGATGTCCGGCGGCAGGATTTTAAGCCCCATGCGCCAGCATTCATCGACCAGGCCCACCACCTTCTCGGTGTTGTCCATATCGGCGGTCATTACCGCCGCCATAAACTCGGCCGGATAGTGGGCTTTCAGCCACAGCGTCTGGTAGGAAACCAGCGCATAGGCGGCGGAGTGGGATTTGTTAAATCCATAACCGGCGAATTTCTCCACCAGGTCAAAGATTTTCATCGCCAGTTCGCCGTCCACGCCGCGCTTTTTCGCCCCTTCTTCAAAGGTGCCGCGCTGCTTGGCCATCTCTTCCGGCTTTTTCTTACCCATCGCACGACGCAGCATATCCGCGCCGCCGAGGGTATAACCAGAGAGCTCCTGGGCAATCTGCATGACCTGTTCCTGGTACAGGATGATGCCGTAAGTCGGCTCCAGTACGGGTTTCAGACATTCGTGCTGCCACTGCACATCCGGGTAGGAAATCTCTTCACGGCCGTGCTTACGGTCGATAAAGTTATCTACCATCCCCGACTGCAGCGGGCCCGGACGGAACAGGGCCACCAGTGCGATCATGTCTTCGAAGCAGTCAGGCTGCAGACGTTTAATCAGATCTTTCATGCCGCGCGATTCAAGCTGGAAGACCGCGGTGGTTTCCGAGCGCTGCAGCATGTCGAAGCTTTTCTTGTCATCCAGCGGAATCGCGGCGATGTCCAGCGGCCCTTCGCCGTTCTTCGCCCGGCGCTTATTGATCATCTCCAGCGCCCAGTTGATGATGGTCAGCGTACGCAGGCCGAGGAAGTCGAATTTTACCAGCCCGGCGTATTCAACGTCGTTCTTATCAAACTGGGTAACCGGGTGCAGCCCCTGCTCATCGCAGTACAGCGGCGCGAAATCGGTGATTTTGGTCGGCGCGATAACCACGCCGCCCGCGTGCTTACCGGCGTTACGCGTCACGCCTTCAAGCTTACGCGCCATATCAATCAGCGCTTTAACTTCTTCGTCCGCTTCGTAGATTTCCGGCAGCTGCGGTTCCGCTTCAAAGGCTTTCGCCAGCGTCATGCCAGGATCCGGCGGCACCAGCTTGGAGATTCGGTCAACAAAGCCATACGGGTGGCCCAGCACGCGGCCCACGTCGCGAATAACCGCCTTCGCCGCCATGGTACCGAAGGTGATGATCTGCGATACCGCGTCGCGGCCATACATATCCGCAACGTGCTCAATCACCTGGTCGCGTTTCTCCATGCAGAAATCGACGTCGAAGTCGGGCATCGAAACACGTTCCGGGTTAAGGAAACGTTCGAACAGCAGGTCAAACTCCAGCGGGTCAAGGTCGGTAATTTTCAGCGCGTAGGCTACCAGCGAGCCGGCGCCGGAACCGCGTCCCGGTCCTACCGGCACGCCGTTATCTTTCGACCACTGGATAAATTCCATGACGATCAGGAAGTAGCCAGGGAACCCCATCTGGTTGATAACCTGCAGTTCGACATCCAGACGTTGGTCATATTCCGGGCGACGCTTAGCGCGCTCTTCGGGATCCGGGAACAGGAATTCGAGACGCTCTTCCAGCCCCTCTTTCGACTTCATTACCAGGAAATCTTCGGTGGTCATGTCGCCGGTCGGGAACTGCGGCAGGAAGTATTCGCCAAGGCGCACGGTAACGTTGCAGCGTTTGGCGATCTCAACGGTGTTTTCCAGCGCTTCCGGGATATCGGCAAATAGCTCGCACATCTCCTCCTCGCTGCGCATATATTGCTGCGGCGAGTAGTTGCGCGGACGCTTCGGATCGTCGAGGGTGAAGCCATCGTGAATGGCGACGCGAATTTCATGAGCGTCGAAGTCGCCGGTTTCCAGGAAGCGCACATCGTTGGTCGCCACTACCGGCAAACCATGCTCCTCCGCCAGTTGAACCGCGGCATGAAGATAGCTTTCTTCGTCCTGACGACCGGTACGGATCAGCTCCAGATAGTAGCGATCCGGGAAATGTTGTTGATAGAAGGAGAGACACTGCTCTACCAGCGGCATGTTTCCGCGGATCAGGCTAACGCCAACGTCGCCTTTACGCCCGCCGGATAGCAAAATCAGCCCTTCCTGATGCTCAACCAGCCAGTCGCGATCGATCCAGGGTCCGAGCGCGCCATAGCCGCGCTGATAGGCGCGAGAAATGAGCAGCGTCAGGTTCTGATAGCCGGTATTGTTGGCCGCTAAAACCGTCAGCTCGCTGAATTCATCGCCAAGCAGATCGCACTGAACATGGAAGTCAGCGCCGACAATTGGCTTAATCCCGGCGCCATGGCCCGTTCCGTAGAACTTAACCAGACCGCAGAGGTTGGTAAAATCGGTGATCGCCAGCGCAGGCATGCCTAGAGCGGCCGCCTTTTTCACCAGCGGCCCGGTTTTCGCCAGCCCATCGATCATGGAATAGTCGCTGTGCACCCGCAGGTGTACGAAACGTGGTTCAGACATCTTTAAATCCCAGTGACTTAGTTGGACGCCAGGCCCAGCGCGCGTTTCACCGGGCCGAAGCTACGCCGGTGGTGCTCTGTTGCGCCGTGTTCCTGCAGTTTTTGCAGATGTACAACGGTAGGATAGCCTTTGTGCTGGGCAAAACCGTATTGCGGAAATGCAATATCCAGCGTAGCCATTTCGGCGTCGCGAGTGACTTTAGCCAGAATAGACGCTGCGCTGATTTCCGCCACCCGGCTATCGCCTTTCACTACCGCCTGCGACGGCATCGGTAGCGATGGACAGCGGTTGCCGTCGATAAGCACGAACTCAGGGGTAATACTCAGACCAGCGACGGCACGCTGCATCGCCAACATCGTGGCGTGCAGGATGTTCAGCTCGTCGATTTCATGCGGCTCGGCGCGACCCAGGCTCCAGCACAGCGCTTTGTCTTTGATTTCATCGAACAGCGCCAGGCGGCGCTTTTCGCTTAATTTTTTAGAGTCGTTGAGGCCTACGATCGGCTTGCGTGGGTCCAGGATTACCGCGGCAGTGACCACCGCGCCGACCAGCGGCCCGCGGCCAACTTCATCGACACCGGCGACCAGATGGGTATGTGGATAAACGAACTCCATCATTTTGCTAACTCCAGTACTGCGTCCGCCGCCTGCTCGTCCGCGTTGCAGCGGATCTGCTGATGCAGCGCGCGGAAAGTATCATGCATATCGTGGCTGGTTTTGCCGTCGGCCAGCAGCGGCTTCAACGCGGCGGCCAGCGCCTGCGGCTCGCATTCATCCTGCAGCAGCTCTTTCACCAGCTCGCGCCCGGCCAGCAGATTTGGCAAAGAGACATAATCGGTTTTCACCAACCGCTTCGCCAGCCAGAAGGTAAACGGCTTCATACGGTAGCCAACGACCATCGGGCATTTCGCCAGCATGCACTCCAGCGCCGCCGTCCCCGAGGCCAGCAGCGCGGCATCACTGGCGATCATCGCATCGCGCGCCTGACCGTCCAGCATGTGCACCGTCATATCCGGCGCCGTCTCCGCTTTTATTCGTTCAAACTGTTCCCGCCGTTTCGCATTGACCAGCGGCACCACAACCTGCAGATCGGGATAGGTACCACGCAGAAGCTGCGCGGTTTTCAGGAAGTCGGCGCTGAGCATTTCGACCTCCGCGCCGCGGCTACCGGGTAGCAGCGCCAGGCAGTGAACATCATGCGGGATACCCAGACGGTCACGTGCCGCGCCCTTGCCAGGATCCAGCGGCATGGCATCCGCCATGGTGTGGCCGATGAAACGGCAGGGAACGTTAAATCTGTCGTAAAACGCTTTTTCGAAAGGCAGGAATGCCAGAACCAGATCGGTGGATCTGCCAATTTTGAAAACGCGTTTTTGTCGCCATGCCCAAACGGACGGGCTGACGTAATGAATGGTTTTGATGCCCTGCTTTTTCAGGTTACCTTCGAGGGTAATATTGAAATCAGGGGCGTCGATGCCAACGAAGACATCGGGACGCAGTTCGCCGAAGCGGCGCGTTAAATCGGCGCGAATATGCAGTAAGCGGCGCAGACGACCAAGCACTTCAACAATGCCCATCACCGCCAGCTCTTCCATTTCGTACCAGGCTTCGCATCCTTCCGCCTGCATCAGCGGCCCCGCCACGCCGACAAAGCGCGCATCAGGGACGCGTGCTTTGAGGGCGCGGATAAGACCGGCGCCAAGAATATCGCCGGAGGTTTCTCCAGCGACCAGGGCAATCGTCAGGGGACGCTGTTCGGCCATTAACGAATCAAGCCGCGAGTTGAACGGGCGAAGAAATCGACAAACGGCTGAACTTCGGGATGCTGAGCCGCCAGTTCGGCGATTTCCGGCTTGGCTTCGTCCAGCGTTTTGCCGCTGCGGTACAGCAGTTTATAGGCGTTACGAATCGCGGTAATCGCTTCACGGCTAAAGCCGCGGCGTTTCAGACCTTCGATGTTGACGCCAAACGGCGTGGCGTGGTTGCCCTGGGCAATCACGAACGGCGGAACGTCCTGAGCGACGCCGGAGCAGCCGCCTACCATAACGTGCGCGCCGATGATGCAGAACTGATGTACTGCAGTCATGCCGCCAATGATGACGAAATCATCCAGAGATACGTGACCGGCCAGCGTCGCGTTGTTGGCCAGAATGCAGCGGTCGCCAAGCGTACAATCATGCGCCACGTGGGCGTTGATCATCAGCAGGTTATCGCTGCCCACCTTCGTTAATCCACCGCCCTGTACTGTACCGCGATGAATGGTGACGCTTTCGCGAATGCGGTTGCGATCGCCAATTTCCACTCGGGTCGGCTCGCCAGCATATTTCAGATCCTGGTTGACTTCACCGATAGATGCGAACTGATAGATCTCATTGTCGCGACCAATTTTTGTGTGGCCATTCACGACAACATGAGACTTCAGTACGGTGCCCTCGCCAATTTCGACGTTGGCGCCCACAATACAAAACGGACCAATGTGAACGTTAGCGCCAATGACGGCGCCTTCTTCTACAATGGCGGTAGGATGAATAAAGGCGGTTTTATCAATCACGTATCAGGCCTCCCGGCTACGCGCACACATCATCGTCGCTTCGCAAACCACTTTACCGTCAACCAGCGCAACGCCTTTGAAACGGGTCAGGCCGCGACGGGTTTTCTCAAAAGTGACTTCCATAATCATCTGATCGCCTGGTACTACCGGACGTTTGAAACGCGCTTCATCGATACCCGCGAAGTAGTACAGCTCGCCCGGCTCAAGTTTTCCAACGCTTTTAAATGCCAGAATGCCGGTGGCCTGCGCCATCGCTTCCAGAATCAGAACGCCAGGTAAAATCGGCTTACCAGGGAAATGCCCCTGGAAAAACGGCTCGTTTACGGAAACATTTTTTACTGCGCGCAGAAAACGACCTTCTTCAAAATCCAGCACGCGGTCTACCAGCAGGAACGGGTAACGGTGAGGCAGAAGTTCCAGAATCTCTTCAATGTGCAGAGTATGAGTGTCAGTAGTCAAAATACTCTTCCTGTCTAAATATACTAAAAGGCAATAATAACACGGCCTGCGGCAATCTTATTAACGAATGCAACAGGCCGGGAATGTAACGTGACCGAATGATGAATTAGTCTTGTTGATTAACCTTGCGCTCAACCGCTTTCAGGCGCTTGCTCATCTCGTCAATATTCATCACCAGCGCCGCAGTTTTACGCCACGCCTTGTTCGGCTGTAGCGGAATACCTGAGGAATAGACGCCAGGTTCAGAGATAGGACGCATAACCATCCCCATCCCGGTAACGGTGACTTTATCGCAGATTTCCATATGGCCGTTAATCACGCTGGCGCCGCCAATCATGCAGTAACGGCCAATTTTCAGGCTGCCGGCCATAATCACGCCACCAGCGACGGCGGTATTGTCGCCAATCACCACGTTGTGCGCAATCTGGCACTGGTTATCAATGATAACGCCATTGCCGATCACGGTATCGTCCAGCGCGCCGCGATCGATGGTGGTACAGGCGCCGATCTCCACGCGATCGCCAATAATAACGCGACCAAGCTGCGGGATCTTCACCCAATTACCGCGATCGTTAGCGTAACCGAAACCGTCCGCGCCGATCACCGTACTGGACTGGATCAGGCAATTTTCACCGATCTCAATCTCATGGTAAACGGTAACGTTGGCCCATAAACGCGAGCCGGCGCCGATTTTGCTATTTTTGCCAACGAAGCAGCCTGCGCCGATAACCACGTTATCGCCCAGCACCACGCCGGATTCGATAACGGCATTTGCGCCAACGGAGACGTTGTTACCCAGCTTCGCCGTGGGATCGATCACCGCGCTTGGCGCGATGTCTTTCGCCGGCTGCGGCGTGGTATCTAAAATTTGAGCCATGCGCGCGTAGGTCAGGTAGGGATTACGCACTACCAGCGCAGCGCCGTGGGCAAAGGGTAAATCGTCCGGCGTCATCACAACGGCGGAGGCCTGGCAAGCGGCCAGGTGTTCACGGTATTTAGGATTTACCATGAAAGTAATTTGGCCTGCTTTAGCGCTCTGCATGGACGCAACGCCGGTGATGACGATATCGCCATCACCGTGTAACTCTGCATCCAACTGCTGTGCTAAGTCAGCCAGTCGAATTGAAGGCATTACTTATTTAACCTGTTTCAGTACATCAGCGGTGATGTCTTTCACATCGCTGCTGTTGTATGCGACGGCATTAGAGTCAACAACCAGATCGATGCTCTGATCTTTCGCTACGCTCTGAACGGCGGTCTGGATACGGGTAACCAGTTTGCCACGTTCTTCGTTGGAACGACGTGCGCGATCCTGCTCAAAAGCCTGTGCTTTCTGCGCGAAGGACTGACGCTGAGACATCACGTCTTTTTCCAGCTTGCTACGATCTGCGCCCGGTTTCATAGACTGCAGACGCTGCATTTTGGACTGCAGATCGCCTTCCAAACGCTGCAGTTCGCTAGCGCGGCCTTTGAACTCATTTTCCAGCGTGTTGGAAACGCCAGTTTTCTGGGCTACCTGTTGGAACAGGTTGTTCATGTTAACCATTGCAATTTTATCTGCCGCCTGAGCGGAAGTTACCATTGCTAAACCCAGACCTGCAGCTAATAACCACTTTTTCACAATTGACTCCTTACCATCCCATGAGTACCCAGGGGTACCGTTATTTGCGTGGCCAGGCGATAGCATCCGCTATCGCCTACAGTCAGCGCTATACTGCACTTACATTCCGTTGTTGCCAACAATTACCAGGTTTTACCAATGTTAAACTGGAACTGCTCGGCTTTGTCTCCATCGTACTTTTTAAACGGTTGGGCGTAGGAGAAGACCAACGGCCCCAACGGCGACATCCACTGTACCGCGATACCCGCAGACATACGAATGTTGTTCGGATCGCTGTAGTCAGGCACGCCTGCTGCTCGAGTCGCCGCAGTATTTTCCCAGTTAGTATCCCACACGGTACCCATATCCCAGAAAATGGAGGTACGTACCGAGTTCGCATATTTATCGCTGATAAACGGCGTCGGGGTAATCAGCTCCAGGCTGGCGACCGCCATGGCGTTACCGCCGACCGCATCGTCTGATTTACAGTATGAACCGTCAGAGTTGGAACATTCTTCGTAGTCGCTATTATCTCCGGCATAAGCCCCGGATTTATAGACCGCTTTCGGACCGATGGTGTTCGACTGGAAGCCACGCACGGTACTTGAACCACCGGCGTAGAAGTTCTCATAGAACGGCATCTCTTTGCTGCCGATACCGTCGCCATAACCCAGTCGGGTACGACCCAGCACAACCCACTGGTGATCGTCATCGATCGGCACGTACGTCGCGGTATCCAACGTCGCTTTGTAGTATTCGTTGTCTGACCCCGGAATGGTCACTTTACCGTTCAGGTTGACGCGCGAACCTTCCGTTGGGAAGTAACCACGGTCCAGCTTGTTATAGGTCCAGCCGTAGTTAAAGGTGAAGTCATTCGCGGTAAAGCTGCCGGTGCTGTCTGACCCTACAGAGTCAAGGTAACGATCCATCGCCACCTGCGGCTGCATGTTGGACAGGGAGTTATGAACATAACCTAAACCTGCACGCAGCGAGTTGTATTCGTTGATCGGGAAGCCGAGGGTGACGTCCGTACCATAGCTTTTGTTGGTATAGTCAGACAGATCCGCGTCATTCGCATCGAAGTCGTTATAGAAGAGGCGGCCGCCGAGGCTCACGCCATCTACGGTGAAGTACGGGTTGGTGACCGACAGTTCAGCGTAGGTCTGGTAGTCGTTCTTGGTCCCGTTGATGCCAACCGAGTAACCCGTACCTAACCAGTTATCCTGCTGTACGCCCGCCTGGAAGCTGACGCCGCTTTCGGTACCGTAACCGATACCGAAGTTCAGGCTACCGGTGTTACGTTCTTTCACCTTGTAAACGACATCAACCTGATCCGGGCTACCCGGCACGCGCTGGGTGTCGGTATCGACGGTTTCGAAATAACCTAAACGGTTAAGACGGTCTTTACCCTGGTCAACCAGGTCGCTGCCCAGCCACGCCCCTTCCATCTGGCGCATTTCGCGGCGCAGTACGGAATCTTTGGAGGTATCGTTACCTTCGAAGCGAATTTTACGCACGTAGTAACGGTTGCCGGCATCAACGTTGATATGCAGCTTCACGGTTTTATCCGTGTCGTTGATTTCCGGCTGCGACTGAACGCGCGGATAGGCGTAACCATAGCGACCGAGGAGTTTCTTAATATCATTCTCCATTTTGGTCACTTTGGTGCCGTTATACAGCTCGCCCGGCTCAATTTTGGTCAGCGATTCGATTTCCGCCGAATGGCCCGCCAGATCGCCCGTTATCTGCACGCCGGAGAGCTTGTATTGCTCGCCTTCGGTGATGTTAACGGTGATATAGATGCCTTTCTTGTCCGGCGTCAGGCTAACCTGCGTCGAATCGATGTTGAAACGCGCGTAACCGCGATCCAGATAGTAGCTGCGCAGGGTTTCAAGGTCGCCCGCCAGTTTCTGTTTCTGGTATTTACGATCGCCGACGACGTTCCACCACGGTACTTCATCGCGCAGTTGGAAGTGTGAGATCAGTTCGTCAGTGGTGAATGCGTGGTTACCGACAATGTTAATCTGCTGGATTTTCGCCGAGACGCCTTCCTGGAAAACCAGTTTCAGGTCGACGCGGTTACGCGGCAGCGGCGTCACGACAGCTTTTACGCTGGCGCTATATTTACCGACGCTGTAGTAGAAATCTTCCAGCCCTTTTTCGATATCGGCAAGCTTGGTGCGATCGAGAGATTCCCCAACGCGAACGCCGGATGCCTCAAGGTTTTGCTTGAGCATGTCATCCTTCACCGACTTGTTGCCGGAGAAGGTAATGCTCGCAATTGTTGGGCGCTCTTTCACCTGCACCAGCAGGGTATCACCATCGCGCAGGACGCGGACGTCCTCAAAGTTGCCAGTGGCAAACAGAGCGCGAATGGTGTTACTGATATCATCATCGGTCACCGTATCGCCAGGACGCACTGGCATGCTGAGGAGGGCCGCACCAACAGCGACACGCTGCAAGCCTTCGAAATGAATGTCCTTCACCACGAACCCTTCAGCACCGTATACAGTCGCGCTGCTAAACAGCAGCGACGCTATGAGCAACTTTTTCATCGCCATCGTTATTATGCGTTCTTCCTAACAAACTCTCTTACAACCGAGAGAAATCATTGAAAAGTGCAAGCCCCATTAACAGCACCAGCAGTATTGAGCCAATGCGATAACTAAAGTCTTGAACTCGCTCGGATACCGGCCCGCCCTTCAGCTTTTCAATCGCTAAAAACAGCAGATGCCCCCCGTCGAGGACGGGTAGCGGGAACAAGTTGATTATTCCGAGGTTCACGCTAATCAGCGCAAGGAACATCAGATAGTAAATCAACCCAAATTCCGCTGACATTCCAGCCCCCTGAGCGATAGAGATCGGCCCACTGAGGTTGTTCAGTTTGACATCACCGGTTATCAATTTGCCCAGCATCCTGACCGTTAACGACATCAGTTGCCAGGTTTTATCCGTGGCTTCGGCGATGGCGGCAAACGGCCCGTACTGACGCACTGTCTTGTATTCATCAGGCAGCGGGATAACTTTTGGTACTACCCCTGCAAACCCTTCAGCCTTGCCTTTTACCGACTTCGTATCCGGAGTCAGGGTCAACGACAGCGGCGTACCTTGTCTGTCGACCTCCAGAGCCAGCGCCTTGCCCGGATTGTCACGCACCAGATTAACAAACGTCATCCACTGCGTTAACGGTTGACCATCGACTTTAACGATCCTGTCTCCCGCTTGCAAACCTGCTTTCTGCGCGGCCGACTGAGATTGTACCTCAGCCAGCGCGGTATCAATCTGCGCACTACGCGGCTTGATGCCCAGCGAGGCCACCGGATCTTGCTTATCCGGCTCAAACGCCCAGTGCCGCAGGTCGAGGATTTTATCCTGACGTTGGTTCGTCCCGAAAGGGGCGACGGTAAGTATTGTTTGTTGGTCGCCAATCTTCGCGACTAACGCCATACGTACTGCATCCCAATCAGGCGTTTCGATGCCATCTATCGCTTTAAGTTCCATTCCTTTTGCAATTTGTGCTTGCGCAGCGATGGAATTGGGCGATATTTCATCAACAACCGGACGCACGCCAGGGACGCCGATGATAAACACCAGCCAGTAGGCAAAGATGGCAAAAATGAAGTTGGCGATAGGGCCTGCGGCAATGATGGCCGCGCGCTGACCAACGGTTTTATTATTGAAAGCGTAGTGACGCATTTCCGGCGCCACCGGTTCGACGCGTTCGTCGAGCATCTTCACATAACCGCCGAGCGGGATCAGCGCGATAACAAACTCGGTCCCCTGCTTATCCACGCGGCGCCACAGCGCTTTACCAAAACCAATGGAAAAACGTTCAACGCGCACGCCGCATCGACGAGCCACCCAGAAATGGCCGAACTCGTGCACGGTGATCAGTACGCCAAGCGCAATAATAAAAGCGGCCAAATTCCAGAGAACGCTCAGCATAAAACCTTCCGTCAAATCGTCCTGAAGACTAACAACAGCAGACAAGCGAACACCGGCACCGCAGCCGTCAGGCTATCAATGCGATCTAAAATACCGCCATGTCCAGGGATCAGATGCCCGCTATCCTTGATGCCGGCTTCACGTTTAAACATACTTTCCGTCAAATCGCCCAGCACTGAAGCCAGCGCCGCCACCACCGAGCAAATCAGCAACACGGTTGGGGTGACATCCAGATGAGCCCATACGCCATAAACCCAAGAGATAACGGCTGCCGTCAACAGGCCGCCGAAGAAGCCCTGCCAGGTTTTACCCGGAGAAACCTTCGGCGCCAGCTTATGCTTTCCGAACATTTTACCGAACATGTAGGCGCCGGAATCCGCGCCCCACACCAGAATCATGACGTACAGCAACCACACCGCGCCGCTATAGTGGTTATCGGCATAATGCCATGCGCGCAGCGCCAGCATGCCCCAAAAAAACGGGACGATAGTCAGCAAGCCGAAGATCAGACGCAACGCTTTTGAATGGCGCCACAACGCCGCCGAGGCCGGATAAGAGAGAACCAGCACCAGCGCGACAATCCACCAGCCAAACGAGGCCCATAACGATCCCTCAACCATCGGTTGATGCGCGTCATAGTGGTATTCGGGCAACATAAAGAGCATCAGCGCCAACAGCAGGCCGCAAAGCACCGCGAGCCACACGCGCTGCGTCGTTGAGGTAAAACCGCTTAATTGCCCCCACTCCCACGCGGCGAGCATACAAACGACCAGGGTGACGATAGCAAAGCCCGCGGGCGGCAATAGAAAAAGCGCCGCAATAACGACGGGAATTAAAACGAAAGCGGAAATCAGGCGATACTTCAGCAAAAGTGACCCCCATCAGGCATGACTGCCACCCGGCTCTTCTGTGCCGCCAAAACGACGCTCTCGACTAACGAATGCATGGAGTGCACCTTCAAAGTCCTGTTCAGCAAAATCGGGCCAAAGAACATCCGTAAAGTAAAGTTCGGCATAGGCAATTTGCCAAATCAAAAAGTTACTTATTCGGTGCTCTCCCCCGGTCCTAATAACTAAATCAACGGGAGCCAGTTCATGCATACACACCTGCTGGCTAAGCATCTCTTCCGTGATCTCTTCAGGTTTTAACAACCCTTTTTGTACCTGTTCGGCCAGTTGACGCGCGCCCTGGACAATATCCCAGCGGCCGCCGTAATTAGCGGCGATATTCAGCGTTAACCCCGTATTGTTTGCCGTTAGCGCCTCCGCCTTACGGATGCGCTCCTGCAGCCGGGCATTAAAACGCGTCGTCTCGCCGATAATCCGCAGGCGGACATTGTGACGATGCAGGCTTTTGACTTCGCTATCCAGCGCCCAGACAAACAGTTCCATCAGCGCGCTCACTTCCTGCGCCGGACGGTTCCAGTTTTCACTACTGAATGCGTAAAGCGTTAATGCTTCAATACCATTATTCGCCGCGAAGGAGACCGCGCGACGAACAGATTTCGCTCCAGCTTTATGGCCAAAGGCGCGAATTTTACCTTGTTGTTTCGCCCAACGACCGTTGCCGTCCATGATAATGGCGACATGGCGACAACCATGTGCAGGCGACATTTTGCTGACAGTTTGATTAGCAGACAACATAACGCGTTTTAAGTCCATAATAAGGATTAGCTTAGCCACAACACACACGCCGCCGGGCAGCGCTGAATACGCATTTTTATCCGGCGCCGGAGCTACAGCCAATCGCAGAGAACAACCAAAAGCTTTACGCAAAAAAGCCGTGTCTTGCCACGGCCACCGTAATCTTTCACAACAAAATGCAACGATCGGGTGGCGCAGACTATATCACTGAAGCCCAGCGCCCACAAATATCACAACGCGTTGTAGGGACTCCCCTGCGCCATGTGTTATCGAAGTTGTCGCTGTGCGGCGACGCGTGCTTCGGCATCAATTGCAACCACTTCATCAATGCTTTGCGGTTCATTGAGCGCCATATTATCCAGCACCGCCTGGTTCACTGCCGCAATATCGGTAAAGCGGATTTCACTATTCAGAAACGCCGCCACCGAGACTTCGTTAGCGGCATTCAACGCCGTCGTCGCCGCCTGGCCGACATCAAAAGCGTCCATCGCCAACTTGAGGCACGGATAGCGATCGTAATCCGGCGCCGAGAAGCTCAGGTTGCTCAATTGACAGAAGTCCAACGGTTTAACGCCGGAGTTCAGGCGCTGCGGCCAGCCCATGGTATGGGCGATCGGCGTGCGCATATCCGGCTCGCCTAATTGCGCCAACACGCTACCGTCCTGATAGCGAACCATGGAGTGAATCACCGATTGCGGATGAATAATGACTTCCATCTGCTGCGCAGAGGCATTAAACAGCCAGCGGGCTTCGATGTACTCCAGCCCTTTATTCATCATCGTGGCGGAATCAACGGAAATTTTGCGTCCCATTGACCAGTTCGGGTGGCGGCAAGCCTGATCCGGCGTCATTGCCGCCAGCTCAGAAATCGCCGTTTCCCGGAAAGGACCACCGGAACCGGTCAGCAGAATCGACGAGACGCCGTTCTGCGTCAGGTCAGCGTATCCCAGATGGTTTTGAATTGTTTCCGGCAAACTCTGAAAAATCGCGTTATGTTCGCTATCAACCGGCAACAGTCGAGCGCCATACTGCTGAACCGCGTCCATAAACAGGCGGCCGCAGGTCACCAGAGACTCTTTGTTCGCCAGCAGTACCGTTTTGCCGGCGCGAATTGCCGCCAGCGTCGGCGCCAGGCCGGCCGCGCCAACGATGGCCGCCATCACCTGATCGACCTCATCCAGCGCCGCGACATCAGCCGCCGCCTGCTTGCCGCTCAGCACTTCGGTGCGGCAGCCCTGTTCACGCAGCAGCGTACGCAAACGCTCAGCGCTTTGCGCATCATCCATCACCGCGAATCGGGGAGAAAATTCCAGACATTGTTCAACCATACGGTCGACATTTTTCCCCGCGACCAGCGCGGCGACGGAAAAGCTTTCGGGATTATGACGCACCACGTCCAACGTGCTGCAGCCGATTGAACCGGTCGAACCGAGAACGGTTAATTGCTTCATGAGACGTCCAGAAGAATTGTGACAGGATAAAAAGCAAAACGCCGCCAGCAAGCCCTTTACGCATCAATCCTCGGGGCTAAAACGGCGGCGAATGACCTTCGGTATAAAAAGGAAGGCTACAAGGCCAGCGATTTTAACGCAATCCCAAATATTGAGCGTACGGTCTTCTGTACGGCGTTTCAGACTTTACGCAGCCCCGAATGCCCCGGGCCTGCGTAGCGGCAGAAAATCAGAACTGCATCAGTTCCGCTTCTTTCTCTGCCAGCGCCGCATCAACTTTCTTAATGGCGGCGTCAGTCATTTTCTGCACGTCGTCCTGAGAGCGGCGATCGTCATCTTCGCTGATCTCTTTCTCTTTGAGCAGAGCTTTAACTTTGTCGTTCGCGTCACGGCGAACGTTACGCACGGCGACACGCGCCTGCTCAGCTTCGCCACGCACGATCTTAGTCAGATCTTTACGACGTTCTTCAGTCAGCGGCGGCAGCGGAACGCGGATATCGCTACCCGCAGAACTTGGGTTCAGACCCAGGTCAGACGCCATAATCGCTTTTTCAACGGCCGGGCTCATAGAGCGGTCGAAGACGTTGATTTTCAGCGTACGGGAATCTTCCACCGTAACGCTTGCCAGCTGGCGCAGCGGGGTCGGCGTGCCGTAGTATTCCACGATGATGCCATCCAGCAGGCTTGGAGAAGCACGGCCCGTGCGAATTTTGCTGATTTGGTTTTTGAATGCTTCAACGCATTTTTCCATGCGTACTTCAGCATCTTTTCTGATATCGCTAATCACGTTACGAATCCTTGAAAACTTGTCTCAGACAGACCACACGGTCGCCCACTGCGAAAGTGAGCTAAGTATAGTCCTGATTAATTCAATTAACCGGGCAACTTCCCCGCTAAAGTAAAGCGGAATATTACCCGGAATTAGCGCCGACGGGAATTATTCCGTAATCAACGTGCCTTCTTTTTCGCCCATGACCACGCGACGCAGCGCGCCTGGTTTGTTCATGTTAAATACGCGAATTGGCAGTTTGTGGTCGCGCGCCAGGGTGAAGGCGGCAAGATCCATCACTTTCAGCTCTTTATCCAGCACTTCGCTATAGGTCAGCTGATCGTACATGGTAGCGGAAGGATCTTTCGCCGGGTCAGCGGTAAACACGCCGTCAACCTTGGTCGCTTTCAGAACCACGTCGGCTTCGATTTCAATACCGCGCAGGCAGGCTGCGGAGTCGGTGGTAAAGAATGGGTTGCCGGTACCCGCGGAGAGGATCACCACGCGATTGTTACGCAGCAGGCTAATCGCTTCCGCCCAGCTGTAGTTGTCGCACACGCCGTTCAGCGGGATTGCGGACATCAGGCGAGCGTTCACATAGGCGCGATGGAGCGCATCACGCATTGCCAGGCCGTTCATGACCGTTGCCAGCATGCCCATGTGGTCGCCCACAACGCGGTTCATACCCGCTTTCGCCAGACCAGCACCACGGAACAGGTTACCGCCACCAATCACTACGCCAACCTGAATACCCAGTTCAACCAGTTCTTTGATTTCCTGAGCCATACGGTCAAGTATGCTTGCATCAATACCGAAGCCTTCTGAACCCTGCAGAGCTTCGCCACTTAACTTCAGCAGAATACGTTTGTAGACGGGTTTTGCATTGGTAGCCATGTTTCTTTCCTGAGACTGTCAACGATTGAGATGAGTTAATTCTGACGACATTGTATGCCATCGTTCAGCGCAGTCACTATAAGCGATTGGCTGATTTTACAAGAGAGGCGCAAAAAGAAGCCGCCCTCAGGCGGCTCCTTTTTTTAAAAATTAAGACTGCTTGGACATCGCAGCAACTTCTGCTGCAAAGTCAGTCTCAACTTTCTCGATGCCTTCGCCCACTTCAAAGCGGATGAAGCCAGTAACGTCGGCGTTGTGCTCTTTCAGCAGCTGACCAACAGATTTGCTCGGTTCCATAACGAAAGGCTGACCAGTCAGAGAAACTTCGCCGGTGAATTTCTTCATGCGGCCTTCAACCATTTTCTCTGCGATTTCTTTCGGCTTACCGGACTGCATCGCGATGTCCAGCTGAACCTGGTACTCTTTTTCTACTACTTCAGCAGAAACGTCTTCCGGCTTAACGAATTCCGGCTTGCTTGCAGCAACGTGCATTGCCAGCTGCTTAACCAGCTCTTCGTCAGCGCCTTTAGCGGCAACCAGAACGCCGATGCGAGCACCGTGCTGGTAGCTGCCCAGAACGTCGCCTTCCAGGATAGCGATACGACGGATGTTGATGTTCTCGCCGATTTTAGCAACCAGGGCAACACGTTCTTCTTCGAACTGCGCTTTCAGAACTTCAACGTCGGAGATTTTACCAGCAACAGCGGCGTCCAGTACTTTGTCAGCAAATGCCTGGAAACCACCATCTTTAGCAACGAAGTCAGTCTGGCAGTTAACTTCCAGAATGTAACCGTAGTTGCCGTCGATTTTGGTTTTGATCACGCCGTCAGCAGCAACGTTGCCTGCTTTTTTCGCCGCTTTGATCGCGCCGGATTTACGCATGTTTTCGATTGCCAGCTCGATGTCGCCATTAGCTTCAGTCAGTGCTTTTTTGCAATCCATCATGCCTGCGCCAGTACGTTCGCGCAGCTCTTTTACCAGGGAAGCGGTAATTTCAGCCATTCTAAAATCCTCGGGAGATGTGGAAACTGCCCGGCCTGCGGCCAAACAGCATAAATTGAAAAAAGGGGCCTAAAATTGGCCCCTATTCATACACGGTACTAATAAGGGCTTAAACCTTATTATTCAGCTTCTACGAAGCTTTCTTCCGCCTGAGAAGCCAGGTCCTGAGAGCGACCTTCACGAACGGTAGCTGCAACAGCGCCCAGGTACAGGCTAACTGCGCGGATTGCATCGTCGTTACCCGGGATAACGAAGTCTACGCCGTCCGGATCAGAGTTGGTATCAACGATAGCAAATACCGGGATACCCAGGTTGTTTGCTTCTTTGATAGCGATGTGCTCGTGGTCAGCGTCGATAACGAACAGTGCGTCCGGCAGGCCGCCCATGTCTTTGATACCGCCCAGGCTGTTTTCCAGCTTGTCCAGCTCACGAGTGCGCATCAGCGCTTCTTTCTTGGTCAGCTTCTCGAAAGTACCGTCCTGGGACTGAGTTTCCAGGTCTTTCAGACGTTTGATGGACTGACGAACGGTTTTCCAGTTAGTCAGCATACCGCCCAGCCAGCGATGGTTCACGAAGAACTGGTCGCAGCTGTTAGCAGCTTCTTTTACCGCTTCGCTTGCAGCGCGCTTAGTACCAACGAACAGGATCTTGCCTTTACGGGCAGAGATTTTGTTCAGCTCAGCCAGAGCTTCGTTGAACATCGGTACAGTTTTCTCAAGGTTGATGATGTGAACTTTGTTACGCGCGCCGAAGATGAAAGGCTTCATTTTCGGGTTCCAGTAACGGGTCTGGTGACCAAAGTGAACACCAGCCTTGAGCATGTCGCGCATGGAAACAGTTGCCATGTTTAAAACCTCTATAGATTAAATTGGGGTTATGCCTCCACGTATCCCATATTACCGACCCCAAAGGGCACCCCGGAATATGTGCCGATACGTGTGTGTTATTTACACAATATGAGTATGTCGCTTACGCCCATCCTTGTGTATCTGAGATGGAACGGAAGTCCGGCGCGCTTTATACCACAAAACCTGGCCAGACACCAACTCTTGTTGACGTCGCGTGCTGTTAATGATTCTCAATTTGGCACCAACGTACCCGGACTGTTACCATTGACAGGACTTAATCTATTATTGTCGAAAAAATCGACACTGCTGGACATATTCCATGGCTATCTCTATCAAGACATCTGAAGACATCGAAAAAATGCGCGTTGCCGGCCGTCTGGCCGCCGAAGTGCTGGAAATGATTGAACCCTACGTCAAACCGGGCGTCAGCACCGGCGAACTGGATCGCATCTGCAACGACTACATTGTTAATGAGCAGAAAGCGGTCTCCGCCTGCCTCGGCTATCACGGCTTCCCGAAATCGGTCTGTATCTCTATTAATGAAGTGGTGTGCCACGGCATCCCGGATGACGGCAAGCTGCTGAAAGACGGCGACATCGTCAATATCGACGTGACCGTGATTAAAGATGAGTTCCACGGCGATACCTCAAAAATGTTCATCGTCGGCAAACCGACTATCCTCGGCGAGCGCCTGTGCCGCATCACTCAGGAAAGCCTCTATCTGGCGCTGAAGATGGTCAAACCGGGTATTAACCTGCGCGCGATCGGCGCGGCGATCCAGAAATTCGTCGAAGCGGAAGGTTTCTCCGTGGTACGTGAATACTGCGGGCACGGTATCGGCCGCGGCTTCCACGAGGAACCACAGGTACTGCACTATGACTCGCCGGAAACCGACGTGGTGCTCAAGCCGGGTATGACCTTCACTATCGAACCGATGGTCAATGCCGGTAAGAAAGAGATCCGCAGCATGAAGGACGGCTGGACGGTGAAAACCAAAGACCGTAGCTTGTCTGCGCAGTACGAGCATACTATTGTGGTAACCGATAACGGCTGCGAAATTCTGACGCTACGCAAGGATGACACCATCCCGGCGATAATCTCGCACGATGCATAATGAAAAGCCGGCGCCCGCCGGCTTTTTTATTAGATAGCTTTTTCTTATGGTGACGCGATGAGCAACTCTTTACCTGACACAGCTTCCCCTCTTCTGCCCATCCCGCCGGAACATCCCGTGAGCTGGCCGCAGGGCGATCTGAACTGTGCCGCAATCAAGGCGCACATCGATACCTTCCAGCACTGGCTCGGAGAGGCGTTTGATAACGGCATCGCCGCAGAGCGGCTCATCGCGGCGCGCACCGAGTTTATCGACCAGTTGCTGCAGCGACTGTGGGTCGACTACGGTTTTGACTCCGTCTGCGACCTGGCGCTGGTGGCCGTCGGCGGCTATGGTCGCGGCGAGTTGCATCCGCTCTCCGACGTCGATCTACTGATCCTCAGCCGCAAAAAGCTGCCGGACGACCAGGCGCAAAAGGTCGGCGAACTGCTGACGTTATTGTGGGACGTCAAGCTGGAGGTGGGCCATAGCGTGCGCACCCTCGAAGAGTGTTTGCTGGAAGGACTTTCGGATCTCACCGTCGCCACCAATTTAATTGAATCCCGCCTGCTGATCGGCGACGTCGCGCTGTTCCTTGAACTGCAAAAACATATTTTTAGCGACGGCTTCTGGCCGTCGGAAAAGTTCTTCGCCGCCAAGGTTGACGAGCAGAATGTCCGTCATCAGCGCTACCACGGCACCAGTTACAACCTGGAGCCTGACGTCAAAAGCAGCCCCGGCGGCCTGCGCGATATACATACCCTGCAGTGGGTGGCCCGCCGCCACTTCGGCGCTACCTCGCTTGATGAAATGGTCGGTTTCGGCTTCCTCACCGAAGCCGAGCGCAACGAGCTTAACGAGTGCCTGCACCAGCTCTGGCGCATCCGTTTTGCTTTGCACCTTGAAGTGAATCGCTACGATAACCGCCTGCTTTTCGATCGCCAGCTGAATGTCGCCCACCGCCTCGGCTATGAAGGCGAAGGTAATCAGCCGATCGAACACATGATGAAAGATTTCTTCCGCGTTACGCGCCGGGTGAGCGAACTCAACAACATGCTGCTGCAGCTGTTTGACGAGGCGATCCTCGCGCTAACCGAGAACGAAAAGCCGCGGCCTATTGATGATGATTTCCAACTGCGCGGCACCCTGATAGACCTGCGTGACGATACCCTGTTTATGCGCGAGCCGCAGGCGATTCTGCGGATGTTCTTTATTATGGTGCGTAACAGCAGCATCACCGGTATTTACTCCACCACCCTGCGTCATCTGCGCCACGCGCGCCGCCACCTGACGCAGCCGCTGTGCTATATCCCGGAGGCGCGAACCCTCTTTCTCAGCATGCTGCGCCATCAGGGCGCGGTGAGTCGCGGTCTGCTGCCGATGCATCGCCACAGCGTGCTGTGGGCCTATATGCCGCAGTGGTCGCATATTGTCGGCCAGATGCAGTTCGACCTGTTTCACGCCTATACCGTCGACGAACATACCATACGCGTCTTGTTAAAGCTGGAAAGCTTCGCGAAAGAAGAGACCCGCAGCCGCCATCCGCTGTGCGTAGAGCTGTGGCCGCGGCTGGCCCATCCTGAACTTATCCTCATCGCCGCCCTGTTTCACGATATCGCTAAAGGCCGCGGCGGCGACCATTCGATTCTCGGCGCCGAAGACGTGCTGAAATTCGCCGAGCTCCACGGGCTCAATTCACGGGAGACGCAACTGGTCGCCTGGCTGGTACGCCAGCATCTCTTGATGTCGGTAACCGCCCAGCGCCGCGATATTCAGGACCCGGAGGTCATTAAACAGTTTGCCGAAGAAGTGCAGACAGAAAACCGACTGCGCTATCTGGTATGCCTGACCGTCGCCGATATCTGCGCCACCAACGAAACGCTGTGGAATAGCTGGAAGCAAAGCCTGCTGCGCGAACTCTATTTCGCCACCGAAAAACAGCTGCGCCGCGGTATGCAAAGTACGCCGGATATGCGCGAACGCGTACGCCACCATCAGCTGCAGGCGCTGGCGCTGTTGCGCATGGACAATATCAATGAAGAGGCGCTACACCAGATCTGGAACCGCTGCCGGGCGAACTACTTTGTGCGGCACACGCCGAATCAGCTCGCCTGGCACGCCCGCAACCTGCTGAAGCACGATCTCAGTAAGCCGATGATCCTGCTGAGTTCACGGGCCACCCGCGGCGGCACCGAGATCTTCATCTGGAGTCCGGACCGCCCTTACCTGTTCGCCGCCGTCTGCGGCGAGCTGGATCGGCGCAACCTCAGCGTTCACGATGCGCAGATCTTCACCACCCGCGATGGCATGGCGATGGATACCTTTATCGTCCTCGAACCCGACGGCAGCCCGCTTTCCGCCGATCGCCACGAAGCGATTCGTCACGGTCTGGAGCAGACGATAACCCAACGCAGCTGGGAGCCGCCGGCCCCGCGTCGTCAGGCGGCCAAACTACGCCACTTTTCCGTCGCCACTGAAGTGAATTTTCTGCCGACCCATACCGACAGAAAATCATTTCTTGAGCTCATTGCGCTCGATCAGCCAGGGCTGCTCGCCCGCGTCGGCCAGGTGTTTGCCGACCTCGGAATATCGCTTCACGGAGCCCGAATTACGACAATTGGTGAGCGAGTAGAAGATTTATTTATAATCGCCACCGCCGACCGGCGTGCCCTTAATAATGAGCTGCAACAAGAAGTGCAACAACGGTTGACAGAGGCCCTCAATCCAAACGATAAAGGGTAACGTATTTTTTTTAAGTGAATGGAAAGAAACAATGCAGCAGTTACAGAACGTTATTGAGTCCGCCTTTGAGCGTCGCGCCGACATCACGCCGGCAAATGTGGATACCGTCACCCGCGAAGCGGTTAACCAGGTTATTGCCCTGCTGGATTCCGGTGCGCTGCGCGTCGCTGAGAAGATCGATGGTCAGTGGGTAACGCATCAATGGCTGAAGAAAGCGGTACTGCTCTCTTTCCGTATTAACGATAACCAGGTTATCGATGGTGCGGAAAGCCGCTACTTCGATAAAGTTCCGATGAAATTCGCCGACTACGACGAAGCGCGCTTCCAGAAAGAAGGCTTCCGCGTAGTGCCGCCGGCAGCCGTCCGCCAGGGCGCGTTCATCGCGCGCAATACCGTGCTGATGCCGTCCTACGTCAACATCGGCGCTTATGTTGATGAAGGCACCATGGTTGATACCTGGGCCACCGTCGGCTCTTGCGCGCAGATCGGCAAAAACGTTCACCTGTCCGGTGGCGTCGGCATCGGCGGCGTTCTCGAACCGCTGCAGGCTAACCCGACCATCATCGAAGATAACTGCTTCATCGGCGCGCGCTCTGAAATCGTTGAAGGCGTTATCGTTGAAGAAGGCGCGGTGATCTCCATGGGCGTGTACATCGGCCAGAGCACCAAAATCTACGATCGCGAAACCGGCGAAGTCCATTACGGCCGCGTGCCGGCGGGCTCGGTTGTCGTTTCCGGCAACCTGCCGTCGAAAGATGGCAAATACAGCCTGTACTGTGCGGTGATCGTGAAAAAGGTTGATGCGAAGACCCGCGGTAAGGTCGGCATCAACGAACTGCTGCGCACCATCGACTAAGCAGAACAAAAAGCGGGAGATATCCCGCTTTTTTTATATCTGACGCTGGCGAAGATGGATTTTTTCGTTAATTATTCAATGGTTATGATGATATCAAAGGTACCGTTATGTACGATAATCTGAAAAGTCTTGGCATTACCAATCCTGATGAAATCGATCGCTATAGCCTGCGCCAGGAAGCTAACAACGACATCCTGAAGATCTATTTCCAGAAAGATAAAGGCGAATTCTTCGCCAAAAGCGTGAAGTTTAAATACCCACGCCAGCGTAAAACCGTGGTCGCCGACGGCGTCGGTCAGGGCTACAAAGAGGTGCAGGAGATAAGCCCGAACCTGCGCTATGTGATCGACGAGCTGGACCAGCTCTGCCAGCGCGATCGCACAGAAATCGACCTCAAGCGTAAGATCCTTGACGATTTACGCCATCTGGAAAGCGTGGTCACCAATAAGATCAGCGAAATTGAAGCCGATCTGGAAAAGCTGACGCGTAAATAAATCAGCCTGATAGGGCCAGCGACTGGCCCTCTTCCCCTGCCCCATCCCCTGTTTCCTTAGCCGTAGATCATCTTCGCCATCAGCAAACCTCAGTTATCCCTCACTGACATCATTTCACATCACAACCCTATCCATATGAATTACTTAAAATTTCATTTCGTTTATGTTCAGTTTCCGCTTAAAAGGAGATAGCTCTATGACACAGGAAATTGAACAAAAATGTTATACCCTGCCATCGGCCCCCTGGCTGGATAAAGCCGGTTTTGAAAAAGGGCGGCAGCACGATCGTCAGGCGCTGGGGTTTATTCTACCCGCCAATACCGTACTGCAAATTCGACAAACCGATCTCAGCAACGGCATCTCGACCCTGCGCCTGCTCTGCGACGATACCGCGCTGGAGAAAACCTGCGCCCTGACCACCAATTGGAAAACGATCAGCACCACCGTCGATTCCGTCCCTTTTATCGATACATTATATACCGACAGCCCCTGCGAGTTCTCCGTGGTTTACCAGCAACCCGCGACGACGAAACCGCTCCCCAGCTGGAAATCAGGGCAATCTGAAGAGGCGTTTTTCCTTGGCTGGCAGAATAATAAATCATCGTTCGCGCTGATTGATTTGGATGTTATCAACCTGCTGCTACCCTATGCCGACCGCGATAATGCGCTGAAAGCGGGATTAGCGACATTACACCGTTTCTATAATCACCTTTTCACCTGCTATAACGAGTGGGCCGGGCTAAGCAATAATCCAGATTCACAATGGAATCAGGATGTTGCTAACCGCTATTTTCTGCGGGCGGATAAACATGGCGTCGGCGCGGCCTATTATAATAGCAGCTGGTGCGCGCAAACCGCCGCAACGGTGGGCGAAGGCTGGCTGGATAACGTCGCCACACAGTGGGTTATCCTGCATGAAATTGGCCACGGCTATCAGGGTAAATTTATGCAAGATCCCACGCTGTCCGTCAGCGAAGTGTGGAACAATATTTACGCCTCCTTTTATCAACAGCTCACGCTGAGTCAGGATAATCATCTCTATACCGATGGCTGGTTATACAACTATGGGCAGCTGGCCGTGCAGGAAGCACAGCTGATAAACTATATTACCGATAAGACGCCAGTCACCAGTTGGGGTTTGCGTCCTCGCCTGCAATTCCTGATGCTGATGTTATTCAAAGCAGGCGCCAACGCTTTCCGCGTCTTTAACCAGAATTATCGCCAACTCGCCAACAGCGATGGCTTCCAGCCGACCGATCATCAGCTTGCCGATATGCTGGCAACCGCCATTGCTACCTCTGCGGGATATGATGTGACGCCGTTTATCGATCTCTGCGGTTTAACGCTGAAGCACGCCACCCGGGAAAATATCGTTTCACTGGCGACAAAACCGCTCTATCCACTGTATCGTTTTCTGCCGCAAAGCGAGTGGGATAGCGCGCGCCAGCAGTTAGGGCTGGATTCCTTCTTCTGGCTGGTGGATAACAGCGAGCTGGCAATATTAGGTAAAACGGGGACGCTAACCCTGACGCTGAATATCGATCATCCGGAGCAAATTTACGGTCAGACGCTGACTATCAAGGATAATTGCGGTAACCATTATTCACTGGTTATTGATGGGGACGCCCTGACCCTGAAAGAGATGCCAATTGGCGTGTATCAGATTGAGCTTCCAAAAGGTCGTTCACAAAAATATCGCCCGGACATCAGCTATCTCACCGTAAAAGAAGGCGCCAACGCGGTTACCGTTAACTACATTCCACAAAACGATACCAGCGAACGTAACGTGAGAATAACCTTTTTAGGGCTTAGTGACGCGCCTTTCGCCCGCCTTGATATCGATTACGAAAATCAGCAGCTTATTCTTAATGTCACCAGCTCTACGCCGCACAGCTACTACCCTGGGGCATTGTATGCTGCGGTAAACGTACTTTCCGCCAGTGGGGAAAAAGTATTCGAACGCAACATGACCGGTACCAATTGCGCCACCGGAAAAGTCGTTATCCCATTCAGTCCTCACTATCACCTGTACATTACTCACGTGGAACCTGGACGGCTGAAAGCTTCTCTCGGATATTTAACGCTGGTCGCACGCGAGAAATACCAGCTGATACGCATTGATGATAATGGTCTGTATAACTTTATCCTCAATAATAATCCGGCGGATGATTTACAGGCTATTTTCGAGCACAACGCCCAGGCGATCCGGAGCCAGCCCTCGCTGCTAGCGCAGGAAGAGTGCGTCTGTAAAAACGACCTCTGGCTGATGCTCCCTCATATTGAAGAACCCCAACGCAGCCGCTTGCTGAAAGCCTATGCCGATGTCCTGCCCCTGGCTAATGACGATCCTGGCGAGCTGACGGGCAAAAGCGTGACGCTCAATCTCCGCGGTCAGGGCAATAACGAGTTTTGCCAGATCGTTATTGATAATAAACAGCGCGCGATGACGGTCGCCACGCGGGCCGGTACGCCGCACTCGTATTACGTCGCCCATACTTATGCCAGCATTACGGTCAGCGACGAGAACGATACGGTCGTTTATCAACGCAGCTATGCCGGCGCAACTAACAATCTGGCAAACAGTGAAACTATCGCTCTCGCGGAAGGGATGATCATCGATATTTTCCATGATGAAGCATTCCGCTCCAGCGCCACGAATGGCACAACCCAAAACGCCGTCCCCCTTAAGCAACATAACCGCTGGCGCGTGGTGAAAACGGGTCTCGAAGCCTTTGCGCTCGCACATGATGTGCCGGATGAGGAAGCCGCTGGTACAGAAGAGGAAACTCAGGAGGCCACCGCGCTGTATGGCGATTGCTTCAGCTGGCAGCTGCTTGGCGATGATGACGTGTGCTTTGCCGCGATGGAGCTGGATATTGGTAACAGTCTGCTGACCTTTACCGCGAGTCCAGTGGTGCCGAACAAGCACTTTACGACCACATACGCCACGGTCAATGTCTACAATACGCGCGGTTCGGTGGTGTATCGTCAGTCGATCAAAGGATCGTCGCAGCTGGGCGACTATGTTGATACCGCTATGCTGGAGGAAGGCTATACCATTGAAGTCTTCCATGCCGAAGCGGGAAATCGTTCCGTTATTATTAACCCGCTCAATGGCAATAGCTGGCAACAGTCCAATACCGTCACCTGGCAAGTGACCGCTCGCGGGCTACAGCGCCTGTAGTCCGTCATTTCCACTCCCGCCTCAGGCGGGAGTGTTTTTAGCGTTGCTCATCCAGCTGCAATGCAATGTACAACAGCAGACGGTCGTCAAAACTCCCGAGATCCAACCCGGTCAATTCCGAAATCCGATTGAGCCGATACTCCAGGGTATTACGATGAATAAACAGCGCCTTTGACGTGGCCAGCGGCTGCACGTTATGACGAAACCATGCCTGCAAGGTGCGGCGCAGCAGGCCGTTGTTATCCATCGCCTTCAGCCGCGTCAGCGGGCGCGCCAGCTCATTGGCCTGCCAGCCGCCGCGCAGGCTATCCAGCAGAACCGGCAGCATCAGATCCTGATAAAAATAGCTGCGGCTTTCCGGCATTCGCTGCTTACCTACCATCATCGTCGTACGCGCGGTCCGATAAGAACGTGCGATACTGCCGGGTCCGGTAAAGAAATTACCTAACGCAACGCGGAACTGCAGCTGGCCGTTCTCTTTCATACGGGCAATTAGTTGCTCAACGCGCCTGCAGTGGTCATCGGCGTCCCAGCGGCCAAAGGCATTTAACGCGGGTTTCAATACCACCATCTCGGTCAACGAGACAATCGCCACCAGGTTGTTGCGATCCGGCGTGGTCAGCGCCGTCTGCAGCTGCTGCAATTCCGCCATCGCGCTATCGACGCCAAGCTGGCCGCTATCAACTTCAATCATCGCCACCACCCGCGGCTGATTGAGGTCGATGCCCAGTCTCTGCGCCCATTCGTTGAGCGCCGGGGTATTTTCTTCCGCCTGAATCAGGTTCATGACCAGTTCTTCACGCAGGCGGCTGTCCTGCGCCAGCAGATGCATCAGCCGCGACTGTTCGAGCATCATCTCCGCGGTCATACACACCAGCTCACCATACTTGCGCAGCGATTCGGGCTCGCCGGTTAATCCAATTACGCCGACGATCTCCCCTTCAAGACGCAGCGGCAAATTAATCCCCTGACGTACGCCGTGCAGATGGCGAGCGACCGCATCATCAATATCAACCACCCGTCCCTGCGATAGCACCAGCAGCGCGCCTTCGTGCAATTCACCAATACGCTCGCGATCGCCGCTGCCGATAATGCGCCCGCGGGCATCCATTACGTTAATATTGGTATCAATGATGCGCATCGTTCGCGCCACGATATCCTGCGCCATTTTGGTATCAAGATGCCAGCCAGCCATGTAACCCTCCCCTGAGCAGGGCATCAGCATAAAAGAGTGACGAAGAGGACGCACTGTGCATATGCACAAAGCATGACAAAGAAGTATGGAGTTGTGGCGGGAATCACAGAACCGGCGGGTAGAATAAAAAAGCCCCCTTCCCATACCGGGAAAGGGGCATTCACGCTAGTATCAGTTACTGCATCAGCAGGTAGATAGAGGTATCACCACGCTGAATATTGAGCGCCAGAACAGACGGTTTCGCGTCGAAGATTTTGCGCAGGTCGGCGATGTTTTTCACCGGCTGCTGGTTAGCGCCGACAATGATGTCGCCTTTCTTCAGACCAATCTGCGCCGCCGGGGTGCCCGCTTTCACGTTGCTCACCACCACGCCTTTATCCTGGCCCTTGTTGCTCATTTCCGCGCCTTCAATACCGTTAAAGATGCTGCTGGAGTCAACCTGGTTCTGGTTGCTCTGCTGCAGTTCAACGGTAACGTTGACCGGCTTGCCGTCGCGCAGCAGGCCCAGCTCGACTTTGCTGCCGATAGGCATCGTACCGACCTGCGCACGCAGCGCCGCGAAGCTGCTGATCGGCTTGCCGTTCAGGGTAGTAATCACGTCGCCGGCTTTAATACCCGCTTTCGCCGCCGCAGAGCCCGGCATCACCTGGCTTACGAACGCGCCGCGCTGGGCATCGACTTTCATCGCCTTCGCCAGCTCGGAGTTCAGCTCGGTACCCATGATCCCCAGTTCGCCGCGTTTCACCTGGCCAAACTTGACCATCTGCTCGGTCAGGTTTTTCACCATGTTGCTCGGGATAGCAAAGCCGATACCGATGTTGCCGCCGTCCGGTGCAAGGATCGCGGTGTTGATACCGATCAGCTCACCGTTGAGATTCACCAGCGCGCCGCCGGAGTTACCGCGGTTAATAGCCGCATCGGTCTGGATGAAGTTTTCATAGTTTTCCACGTTCAGGCCGCTACGGCCCAATGCGGAGACGATACCGGAGGTCACGGTTTCGCCGAGGCCAAACGGGTTACCGATAGCCACGGTGTAATCGCCGACGCGCAGCGCGTCAGAGTCGGCAAGCTTAATCGCCGTCAGGTTCTTCGGATCCTGAATTTGAATCAGCGCGATGTCGGAGCGCGGATCTTTACCAACGACTTTCGCGTCGAATTTACGGCCATCGCTCAACTGAACTTTAATCGTGGTGGCATTATCGACCACATGGTTGTTGGTCACCACGTAGCCTTTGGCCGCATCAATGATGACCCCGGAACCGAGCGCCATAAATTTCTGCTGCTGCGCGTTATCGCCAGGCGCGCCCTGGCCGCCGCCCTGACAGAATGGGGAGCTCTGGAATGGCGAACCGTCCTGGCAGAACGGCGAGTTGTCACCGAAGAACTGCTGGAAGTTACGCGGCATCCGCGGCGTGTTAACAGTCGTGCTGCCTTCAACGTTGATGCTCACCACAGACGGCATCACTTTTTCCAGCATCGGCGCCAGGCTCGGCATCTGCTGCGCAGTGGTCGCCGAGGAAGCCGTTTCAGCCGCGCTCGCAGAGAGCGGGGACAACGCCAGACCTAAACTCAGAGCCAGAGCACTCATTGCTAACGTGGTTTTTTTCATAGGTTTCAATCTCAATTTCAAATTTCGGATAACGAAAAAGTTGCTGTGTACGCACTCTCAGAGTCATTTTATAGCGCGAAGTTCCAGAGTTAAGTTTCGGTAAAAGTAAAAATTTATTGTCCGTCTTTACAAAACTCAGACTTATTCCACCGCCATCAGACGACGATATTCATCCCACGCATACAAATCCGTCATTCCGCTGATATAGTCCTGAATCAATCGACAACGGTAATAATACTCCAGCACGGGATATTCTTCGGTATCGCGCGAAAGCTTATTTACCGCCTCCACATAAGCCAACCGATGTCGGGTTGAGAGTTTCTGGAACAATCTCGAAGCAATAGGCAAACTGCGTACCCGCTCTTGTTCCACCAATTGGCTGAACTCCTCCAGCGATAATTTCAGCAGCGGCTCGTAGATATCCAACAGCCCGCTGATAACGCGGTAGCCCTGTAATTCCAGCTGTTCAACATCAGGATGGCTAAACACCTGTTTTATGGCGACGTTTTTATAAAGTTCAAGTAGCTGACTACAATCGCTATCGTCCTCTAACAGCGCATGATTAAAGTCGCCGCTAAAAATTGCCGGTAAGTTTTCGATAAATCGATGCGCCGCATAAGGCACCAGTTTATTCAGCGTATTGACCCGTAAATACATAAAGAACTGATCTTCAGTGCTGCGGCTGAGTGAATTAGCACGCGATTTCTCCCACGCGTTTTCTACGACTTGTGCGAACAGCGATCCTTTTTCATGAACGCCCCATGCGTCATACAGATGCTGATACAATTGCTCCGCGCTGAATATCCTTTTTTCCACCGCATCTTCGAGGTCAGCAACACAATATGAGATATCATCGGCAGCTTCCATAATCCACGTTAATGGGAAACGATTGTAAGGCGCCAGATCCAATTCTTTACGCAGCCGCGCGATATACTCTTCTTCGGCTAAATAATAACCAGGCTTTTTCATTAAATAGCTATGACTGGCTGGCGTCTCTCCCCGCCACCACGCCGGCCGCGTATATTTCAGAATGCAGCCGACCTGGGTCCAGGTCAGGTTCATACGCATCAGCGTGTGCACCAGACGGATACCCTGAGCATTACCTTCAAAGCAGCACAAATCCTGACGCACTTTACGCCGTAGTTCGTTGAGCAGCCCTTCGCCATCATGCAGACGCAGCGCGTCAACCTGGCAGCGATCCTGGCTTAACGGCTGGCTGGCGGCATCTTTCGGCGCTAGCCGTTTGCTGAACCAATCGTTAATTGCCGCTTCGCCAAAATGGCCAAATGGTGGATTGCCGATATCGTGCATCAGGCAGGCCATCTCCACCACGCTTTCAAACGGGCCGCTCAGTTCATCCAGACCGTAGCGTTCCAGCAGCTTTTGCTCCTTCAGGCGGCTTAGCACCTCTTTGGCGATGTAGCGCCCGACCTGCTGGACTTCGAGCGAATGGGTGAGACGTGTGCGGACCGCCGCGTTGCGCTCAAGTGGAAAGACCTGGGTTTTTTGCTGCAGCCGCCGGATAGCCGGAGAATTGATAATGCGCCCGCGATCGCTTTCAAACACCCGCAGGATCTCGCGTTCCGTCTCTACCCCCTGCGGCGAACGGTAGCGCCGACGCCAGTGAATCTTGTTGCGAAAATCAATATTTGCCATAGCCTCTCCCGCGCGAGCAATACGCTTCCCCTTAAGCGCATGATAGACTATGCAGCTAATCCTGACATATCGCGAGTAAATCTATGAAAATTGGCATTATTGGCGCCATGGAAGAGGAAGTTACTCTTCTGCGCGACAAAATCGAGAACCGCCAGACTATCTCTATCGGCGGTAGCGAAATCTACACCGGCCAACTTCACGGTACCGAGGTTGCTCTGCTGAAATCCGGCATTGGTAAAGTGGCAGCCGCCATGGGTGCGACCCTGTTGCTGGAGCGCTGCAAACCGGATGTGATTATCAATACCGGTTCCGCGGGCGGTCTGGCGCCGACGCTGAAAGTCGGCGACATCGTGGTCTCTGACGAAGCGCGTTATCACGATGCCGACGTCACCGCGTTTGGCTATGAATACGGCCAACTGCCGGGCTGTCCGGCGGGTTTCAAAGCTGATGACAAACTGATTGCCGCCGCGGAAACCTGCATCAAAGCGCTGAATCTCAACGCCGTTCGCGGGCTGATCGTCAGCGGTGACGCATTCATCAACGGCTCGGTAGGGCTGGCGAAAATCCGCCACAACTTCCCGCAGGCCGTTGCCGTAGAGATGGAAGCGACCGCCATCGCCCACGTCTGCCATAACTTCAGTATTCCATTTGTGGTGGTACGAGCAATCTCTGACGTCGCTGACCAGCAGTCGCATCTCAGCTTCGACGAGTTCCTCGCCGTTGCCGCCAAGCAGTCCACCCTGATGGTGGAAAATCTGGTGCAGAACCTGGCGCGTGGCTAAGTCGCTACAGAAGGCGTTAACCGCCCTGCTGTTACTCGCCCCGGCGTGGCTTTTCGCCGCGCCGCGGGTGGTGACGCTCTCCCCGGCCAACACCGAATTGGCCTTTGCTGCCGGCATTACGCCGGTCGGCGTCAGCAGTTATTCCGACTACCCTCCCGCCGCGGCTAAAATCGAACAAGTCGCCAGCTGGCAGGGAATGAACCTTGAACGTATTGTCGCTCTGAAGCCCGATCTGGTGCTGGCGTGGCGCGGCGGCAATGCCGAACGCCAGGTCAATCAGCTCAGTTCGCTGGGAATCAAGGTTATCTGGGTCGAAACGGGTTCGATTGAGCAAATCATTAGCGCTCTGCGGATGCTGGCGCCGTGGAGCCCGCAGCCGGAAAAAGCCCGTCAGGCCGCGCAGGCGATGCAAGACGATTACCAGGCGCTAAAAGCCCGCTATGCCACCGTGCCGAAAAAGCGCGTATTTTTACAGTTCGGCGCCAACCCGCTGTTCACCAGCAATAGCGCCTCGATCCAGAATCAAGTATTGAGCCTGTGCGGCGGAGAAAATATTTTTGCCGCCAGCCGCGTTCCCTGGCCGCAGGTTAGCCGCGAACAGGTGCTGTCACGGCATCCGCAGGCTATCGTCATCACCGGCGACGCCAGTAAAATCCCCGCCGTGGATCGCTATTGGCAAAATCAGCTCACAATTTCGCTCATCGCCTTACATAGCGACTGGTTTGAACGCGCGGGCCCACGTATTATCCTTGCCGCAAAACAACTCTGTACTGCGCTTGAGCAGGTAAAATAACCGCCTGGCAGCAGGCTTATAGCGGGAACTGACGATGCTTGTCTATTGGCTGGATATTATTGGCACAGCCGTATTTGCTATCTCCGGCGTATTGCTGGCGGGAAAATTACGCATGGACCCTTTCGGCGTGCTGGTATTAGGCGTGGTTACCGCCGTGGGCGGCGGGACGATCCGCGATATGGCGCTGGCCAATGGCCCGGTGTTCTGGGTTAAGGACCCTACCGATCTGGTCGTGGCGATGGTCACCAGTATGTTAACGATTCTGCTGGTACGCCAGCCACGGCGCATGCCGAAATGGGTACTGCCGGTATTAGATGCCGTCGGCCTGGCGGTGTTTGTCGGCATCGGCGTGAATAAAGCCTTTATTGCCCATACCGGCCCGCTGGTAGCTATTTGCATGGGCGTGGTCACCGGCGTCGGCGGCGGGATTATCCGCGACGTGCTGGCGCGAGAAATTCCGATGATTCTGCGCACCGAAATCTATGCCACCGCCTGCATTGTCGGCGGTATCGTGCACGCGACGGCGCACTACACCTTTCAGCTGTCGCTGGAAAACTCGGCGATGTTAGGCATGGTGGTGACGCTGGTAATACGCCTGGCGGCGATTCGCTGGCACCTCAAGCTGCCGACCTTTGCGTTGGATGATAACGGACGGTAATAAAAGCAAAACGGTAACCTCATGGTTACCGTTTTTCGTATTCGTTGCTCTCTGTGGCAAAGAGCTAGTGTGACTACCTTTAAACGCTGAACGAGGAGCCGCAGCCGCAGGTGCTTTTCGCATTCGGGTTGGTCACGATGAAACGCGAACCTTCCAGACCTTCGGTATAGTCGACGGCGCCGCCAACCAGATACTGCAGGCTCATTGGGTCAACCACCAGGCCGACACCCTGTTTCTCGATAGTCATATCGCCTTCGTTGACCTGATCGTCAAAGGTGAAGCCATACTGGAAACCGCTGCAACCGCCGCCGGTGATGTACACGCGCAGTTTCAGGTTCGGATTGTCTTCATCCGCAATCAGATGTTTTACTTTGTTCGCTGCGGCTTCGGTGAACTCCAGCGGCAACGCTACGTCATCACTCATTTTTTGCTCCCATTGATACTTCCGGCCGATTAAAGAATAACCGGACCTTTTGAGCCATTATCTAATACCCTGGTAAATCGTTCAAGTATTCTCCCGGGGTACCTGCTGCGCTTTCGCCGCCTCTTCGGCCTTCTGTTTCGCCAGGGTACGCTGCAGAATGGTCGAATACAAAGGTTTACCGCCGAGGAACTGCGCCAATAGTGTTGCCCCAAGGCAAGTAATAATCATTGGCAAAATGAGCTGATAGTTATCGGTCATCTCCAGCACCAGCACAATCCCGGTAAGCGGGGCGCGTACCGAAGCCGCCAGCAACGCCCCCATCCCGGCGATAGCGAAGGTACCGGCATCCAGATGATAGGACGGAAACAGCGGGATGGCAGCCATGCCGAATGCCGTCCCCAGCAGCGTGCCGAGCGCCAGCATCGGAGCGAAAATCCCCCCCGGCGCGCCGGAAGAGAAGCACAGCAACGTGGTGATGACACGCGCAATAAAAATGAACAGCAGCAGCCCAACCGAGAAGTTGCCGGCAGCGGCGATCGGGATAAGGTTAAAACCGCCGCCCACCGCGGTCGGCTGCATCAGACCCAGCAGGCCGCACAGCCCGCCGATAAGCCCGCCAATCAACACCCATTTTTTGATATTGCCGCCATGGAGGCGCTGGAACATATCCTGCGTCCGCAGCACCAGGGTATTAAACAATGGCCCGAAACAGCCGAAAATCATGCCCAGCACCAGATACAGCCACAGGGTATTCACCGGCGCATTGCTTAACTTGCCGACTTCGATAATCGCCCCTTCGCCGTTAAAAATGCGAAATACAATGCTCGACATGATCACGCCGGTAAACACGGCTTTAATCGAAATCAGATTGTAGCGGAACTGCGGGCGCATCTCTTCGATGATAAACAGGATCCCCGCCAGCGGCGCGTTGAAGGCCGCGGAGAGGCCCGATGCCGCACCGGTAGCCAACAGCGTGTGCCGCGCTTCCGGGCTGCGCAGACGAAACACATCCACCACCATGCGCCCAATATTACCGCCAAGCTGCACCATCGGCCCTTCGCGCCCCAGCACCATCCCGGCGCCCAGGGTTCCCATGCCGCCGATGAATTTTACCGGCAGCACGCGCCACCAGCGTACCGGGCGCAGCTCTTCCAGCGCGCCTTCGATTTCCGGGATCCCGGAACCGCCGGCTTCCGGCGCAAAGCGGCGCACCAGAAAATAACCGACCATCGCCAGCAGCGCCGACAGGATAAAGGCCAGCGGCCAGACGAGGTACCAGTGGTCCGCCACCTGCACCAGGGCGCCAATTCGCTGGTTCTGTACCCAGTTCACGCTCTTTTCAAACGCCACGCCCACCAGCCCGGCCAGCGTGCCGACTACCGCCGCCATCAACAATACCGCCAGCGGCGTTTTGTCGCGTTGAATTAACCGGCGGACCGCATCGCTACGGCGCACGCGAACAAACTGATGTGCTTCAAAAGAGGGAGTTTCTGCTTTCATGCCATTATCATTTATTGGTAATACAAATGAGAAGAGAGGCATTCTAGCCGCCTCCGCGCCGCGCGTCGCCAAAAAATTGTTTCGTCTACTTAATGTTTCAATTGGGCAAAACTTTCATAACCTTCATGGAATAACTTAGAATAGCCCGATAACTTTATTCACGAACCAGGATCCTGGCCATGAGCAAATCTGAAAATCTGTATAACGCCGCCCGCGAACTTATCCCCGGCGGCGTCAACTCGCCGGTCCGCGCCTTTACTGGCGTCGGCGGCACCCCGCTGTTTATTGAACGTGCGGATGGCGCCTACCTGTACGATGTCGATGGTAAAGCTTATATCGATTATGTCGGTTCCTGGGGCCCAATGGTGCTGGGTCACAACCACCCGGCCATTCGTAACGCGGTGATTGAAGCGGCAGAGCGCGGGTTAAGCTTCGGCGCGCCAACCGAAATGGAAGTCAAAATGGCGGAACTGGTTACTGAACTGGTACCGACCATGGATATGGTGCGCATGGTAAACTCCGGCACCGAAGCCACCATGAGCGCCATTCGCCTGGCGCGCGGCTTCACCGGCCGCGACAAAATCATCAAGTTTGAAGGATGCTACCACGGCCATGCCGACTGCCTGCTGGTGAAAGCCGGCTCCGGTGCGCTGACCCTCGGCCAGCCGAACTCGCCGGGCGTACCGGCCGATTTCGCGAAGCATACCCTGACCTGCACCTATAACGATCTTGCTTCGGTTCGCGCGGCGTTTGAACAGTATCCGCAGGATATCGCCTGTATCATCGTTGAACCGGTGGCCGGCAATATGAACTGCATTCCGCCGCAGCCGGAGTTCCTGCCAGGCCTGCGCGCGCTGTGCGACGAGTTTGGCGCGTTGCTGATTATTGACGAAGTGATGACCGGCTTCCGCGTCGCGCTGGCCGGCGCCCAGTCTTATTACGGCGTGGAGCCGGATCTGACCTGTCTGGGTAAAATCATCGGCGGCGGTATGCCGGTGGGCGCTTTCGGCGGCCGCCGCGAGGTCATGGACGCGCTGGCACCGACCGGTCCGGTATACCAGGCCGGTACGCTGTCAGGCAACCCTATCGCCATGGCCGCAGGCTTCGCCTGCTTAAGCGAAGTGGCGCAGCCGGGCGTGCATGAAACCCTGACCGAGCTGACCAATCAACTGGCGGATGGCCTGCTGAACGCGGCGCGCGAAACCGGGATCCCGCTGGTGGTGAATAATGTCGGCGGCATGTTCGGTATCTTCTTTACCGATGCCGAAACCGTCACCTGCTATCAGGACGTGGTGAAGTGCGATGTTGAACGTTTCAAGCGTTTCTTCCACCTGATGCTGGAAGAAGGGGTTTACCTCGCCCCGTCGGCATTTGAAGCCGGCTTTATGTCCGTCGCCCATAGCGAAGAGGATATCAACAACACTATCGACGCCGCGCGTCGGGTGTTTGCCAAGCTGTAAGGTACTTGAATGCCTGGTGGCGCAGGGATTTTCCCGGAGGCGGCGCATTGCGCCTTCTCCGGGCTACCAAATCGAGCGGTACTGTAGCCACCGGGGATGTTGAGGCTATCGGGATCGTTAGCGGCTCTGCTTTCTCAGCAAATAGATAAAATACGGCGCGCCGATAAACGTCGATAACAAACCTGCCGGGATTTGGTAAGGGAACATTATCATTCGCCCGCACCAGTCGGCGAACACCAGCAGCATCCCGCCAATCAGCCCGGAAATCACCATATGCGGCATCGTCCGGCGGAATCCCATCATCCTCGCAATGTGCGGCGCCATTAAACCAACGAAACTTAACGGCCCAATGGTTAGCGTCGCCGTTGCCGTCAGGCTCGCCGCCAGCAGCAGCAACCCAATACGCGATGGCGTCAACGCCATTCCCACCGCTCGCGCCGCCTCGCCGCCGAGCGGCAGGATGGTCAGCCAGCGGCGGCAGAGCGGCACCAGCGCCAATAGCGCCAGCATTACCACCCCGCTACGTAGCACCATCTCAGGCGTCGCGCTATAGGTCGAACCGGACATCCACGTCAGGATCTGCGCCATTCGCGGATCGCCGCTGGCCTGTAGCATCATCAATAGCATGGTGAAGGCGGTACTTAGCGCCATCCCCGCCAGCAACATCCGGTGCGGCGAGAATCCCCCGCGCCCGGCGGCAACAAGGATAACCAGCAGCGTCGCCGCCGCGCCAAGACTGCCGGCTGGCAGCAGCCAGATAAAGGCGTTGCCCGGCACAAAGAACAGCATCAATACCACGCCAAACGCCGCGCCAGAACTGATACCCAGCACTTCCGGGCTGGCCATCGGGTTACCGGTCAGGCGTTGAATAATGCAACCCGCGACGGCCAGCATCACCCCGGCGAACAGCGCCGAGAACACCCGCGGCCAGCGCCAGGGCATCAATTGCTCCAGCAGATCGCCGCTGGCCCACTGCCACTCCTGCGCATCGCGGCCAAAGGTCAGCGCGGCGGTTACCGCCAACAGCATCAGCGCCAATCCGCCCAGCGCGAACCACTGCACGTTGCGGCGCTCAATCAGCGCTTTATCGCCGCCATTCATCACCGGCGCGCTGATGCTACGCAGCCGCGGCAGCAGCCACAGTAATAAAGGCGCGCCAATCAGCGCGGTGACTGACCCGGTCGACACCTCCCGCCATACCCGGCTGAGCCAGAGAATAATTTGGTCGGAAAGCCACAGGATCAACGCGCCAAGTAGCGCCGCCAGCACCAGCCGCGATAGCAGGCGGCGGGCGCCGAGCATTTTCGCCAGCAGCGGCGCGAACAGACCGATAAAGCCGATAATACCGACCGCGTTGACCAGCAGCGCGCTTATTACTATCGCCAGGGTCAAGACGCCAAGGCGCGCCAGAGAGAGCGCCAGCCCGAGATTCCGCGCCACGCCATCATCCAGCCCCATCAACGTTAACGGGCGTAGCAACAGCAGCGTCAACATCGCGCCGCCAAGCAGCTGCGGCCACAGGCGCTGCGCCACGCTCCAGTCGGTCTGCGTCAGCGTACCGGTACTCCACAGGAACATGCTTTGCAGTTGGTCGTGATGGAAAATCACCATCAGCTGATTGACCGCGCCGCAATAGAGACTCACCACCAGGCCGGCCAGAATCAGCGTCACCGGCGACAGACGTTTGCCCCACGAGACGCCGAACACCAGCGCGCCGACCAGGCAAGCGCCTGCCAGCGCGGCAAACTGCGACGCCAGCACGCCTGGGATCGCCCATAACGTCGTCACCGTCATTCCAAGCTGCGCGCCGGTGGCGACGCCGAGCGTGGTCGGCTCCGCCAGCGGGTTACGCAGCACCTGCTGGAACAGTACGCCAACGAGCCCCAGTCCGGCGCCGACCAGCAGCGATACAGCCAGCCTCGGCAGCAAGCTGTAATGGAACAGCATCTGGGCGATATTATCGCTATCCGGCTGCCACAGCGCCTGACGCCACTGCGCGTAAGGTAAAGCAACCTGAAGGTTGATGATGCTCAGCGCGAAAGCGGCAACCAGCAACACGACCAACAGGATAATGGCTAACGGCGAGAAACGCGCCTTCATACCGCCCTCCCCTGCGCATCGGCCAGTACGCGGGCGAAATGCATCGCCGACAGCGTCGCGCCATAGAACCACACCGCTGGAAGACGCTGGAAACGCCCCGCGCGCACGAAAGGCATCGCCTGCCACAGCGGGGTCGCCATCAGTTGGGCCATCTCCCGTTCGTTGCCGTGATCGAAACAGATAACATCGGCCTCTTTAAATTCCGCCAGCCGATCGATGCCTACGGTGATACTGCCCCAGAATGCCGCTTCACCGCGCCAGGCGTTTTTGATGCCAAAACGATCGAGCACTTCCTGGAACAGGCAGTTCTCGCCGAATACCAGCACATGTCGGGCATCAAGTAGCGAAATCATCAGCAGCGGGCGATCGCCACGGTCGGCAAATCGCGGACGCAGGCTTTCCATCAACGCGTCGAACTCCGCCAGATGGCGCTTCGCCTGCTGCTGTTTACCCAGCAGATCGGCCATTTCCAGCAGCGAACGCTGAGCCATCGCCAGCGGCCGTTTGCCGTCGCTGAAGGTGAAACCGCGACCGGGCGCGATACGCGCCAGCTTTTCCGGCGACGGGCCATAGCCTGCCGACCAGACGATAAACGACGGTTTCATCTGCGTCAGTAATTCAAGATTGGGTTCAGTGCGCAGGCCGACATCAATCACCGAGGCGGGTAACGCCGGCTCATTGACCCACAGGTTGTAGTTGGGAATATCGGCCACGCCGTAGGGCGTAACGCCGAGCGCCAGCAGCAGTTCGGCCGGCAGCCACTCCAGCGCGACGACGCGCTGCGGGTCAACGTTCGCCGCCTGCGCGCCGCGCATCTGCCACAGCAGCGGCGACAGCGCCATTGCCGTCAACAGGAGCCGGCGTGAGAAGAAGTTCGAATTTTCCATCAATAGACAAAACTTACCGGCGCTGCGCCCGCCGGGTGCGGCAGGATCCCCATCGGGATGCCGTAGATTTGCTCCAGCGTTTCGCTGCGCATCAGCTCCGCGGGCGTCCCCTGGGCGATCATTTCACCGCCGCGCAGCGCGACCAGATAATCGCAATAGCGAGCGGCCATATTAATATCGTGCAGGACCGCGATCACCGTCAGGCCGCGCTGCTGGCTGAGACGATGCACCAGCGCCAGCACATCGACCTGGTGGGCGATATCCAGCGCCGACGTCGGTTCATCAAGCAGCAAACAGCGGCTGTCCTGCGCCACCAGCATGGCGATCCACGCGCGCTGGCGCTCGCCGCCGGAAAGACTGTCCACCAGCCGATGCGCCAGCGGTTTCAGCCCCACCAGCGCAATCGCCTCTTCTACTTTTTCGCGATCCGCCACGCCGAAGCGCCCCAGCGCGCCGTGCCACGGATAGCGGCCAATCGCCACCAGCTCGCGCACCGTCATCCCTTCCGCCGCCGGCAGCTGCTGCGGCAGATAGGCCACTTTGCGGGCAAACGCCTTACTGCTCCAGCTGTCCAGCGGCTGGCCGTCCAGCAGCACATCGCCATCGGAAGGCGGCTGATGGCGGCCAAGCATTTTCAATAACGTGGATTTGCCGGAACCGTTATGGCCTATCAGGCCAGTGACTTTTCCTGCCGGGAAGGTCAACGAAAGGGGATGAAGCAGCGTGCGGCCAGGCACGCGAAAGGTCACGCGATTTAACGCAAACGTCGTCTCAGAGTGCGGAGTCTGTTCCTGCATAGCAACAACCTGATATTGGGCGCGGCGAACCGCGCCCGTGAGTAGTTAGAAGCGGAAGGTTGCGGTAGCAACAACCTGACGTTCCGCTCCCCAGTAGCATGCGTACTCGCTATAGCAGCTGGAGACATATTCGCGGTCAAACAGGTTGTTGACGTTGACGCCGACCGAAGACCCCGGCAGACCAAAGCGCGCCAGATCGTATTTCACCGTCGCATCCATCAGCGCATAACCGGCCACATTGAAGGAGTCATTTTTCTTACCGGTGCTGGTGTCATTTTTGTAGTAGCTGACTGTAGAACCGATATAACGCGCGCCCGCGCCAATGGTCAACCCGCTGAGCGCAGTTTCGTGGAAGGTGTAATCCGCCCACAGCGAGGCCATATTACGCGGCACTTCCGCCGGGCGCTTGCCTTCGAAGACGGTGTCGTGGGTGTACTCGGCATCGGTGTAGCTATACGCCGCGGTCAGGTTGATATTGGCATTGACCGCCGCTTTCGCCTCCAGCTCAAAGCCGCGGGAGCGGATTTCACCGGTTTGTACGCTGAACAGTCCGGTCGGATCGTTCGGGTCTGCCGTCAGGTTCTTATCTTTAGTCAGCTGATAGACCGCCGCGGTTACCACCACCGGCATATCTTTCGGCACATACTTCACGCCGGCTTCATACTGCTTTCCGCGCGACGGATCGAACGGCTTGCCGGTGCTATTGGAACCCGATACCGGTTCGAACGATTCGCTGTAGCTGAAGTACGGGGAGATGCCGTTATCGAACAGATAGTTGATCCCGCCGCGCCAGCTGAACTGCTGGTCGTGATTTTCCGCCATGCTGCTGGAGGAACGGGTGAAGGTAGACGTGGTGGCGTAATCGTAGCGGCCACCTAAGGTCATCACCCATTTGTCCCACTCCATCTGATCCTGCGCGTACAGCCCCGTCTGCTCCATACGGTTAAGGACCGCATACGGGAAGTTGACGTTCACGTTCGGGTTGCCGTACTGCGGATTGGTCATGCTAATGGCATCGGCCGTGCCGTAGTCTGCGTCAACGTCGTTACGCATCCGCGAGTAGTCGACGCCGGTCAGCAGCGTATGGTTCACCGCGCCGGTAGCAAAATCAGACTGCAGTTGCGTATCAACGGTAAAGGTATTCAGGTGCTCATCGGAACGCACGTAGGCACGATTGATTTTCCCCGGCTCCTGGTAACCATTGCCGTAGACCGAACGATACAGCGTATGCACGTCGGCATAGCGCAGGTTCTGACGTACGGTAAAGGTGTCATCGAACTGGTGGGAGAAACTATAGCCAACCATCTGCTGGCGACGCGCCATCTTGTTATCGGACTCGCCTTCGTTGAAATCGGTCGGCAGCTTGTGGGGCTTACCGTTGGCATCGTAATACGGCACCACGGTGCCTTCACGCGGCAGCCAACCGTAATAGCCGGCATACGGGTCATTCTGGAAGTTGCTGAGGAAGGTGAAATCGGTTTTATCATCCGGACGCCAGCTGAAAGACGGAGCGACGGCGTAACGGGTCGATTTCGCCATCTGCTGCTGCGCATCCTGGCTGCGGCCTAATCCGGTCAGGCGGTAAGACCACACGCCGTCATCATCGATGGCGTCGCTGAAGTCGAAACCGGTTTGCCACAGGTTATCGGTGCCCATCTTAAACTGTACTTCTTTCAGCGGCTCGGTGGTCGGACGCTTGCTGACCATGCTGACGATACCGCCCGGGTTGCTGTTGCCGTACAGCACCGAAGTTGGCCCGCGCATCACTTCCACGCGTTCCAGGAAATACGGATCCATGGAGACTTCAGAGTAGTTGTTACCCTGCAGCTTCATGCCATCCAGATACTGGTTGGTGTTCACCGTGCTGGATGTGGTGAATCCACGAATGGTGACTACATCATAGGTGGTCGAGCTACCGCGGGTAGAGAATACGCTCGGGGTGTATGAGAGCGCTTCTTTAACCGTTGTCGGCTGCTTCATGTCCATCTCTTCGCGGGTCACCACGGAGATAGACTGCGGCGTTTTTTCAATGGGAGTATCGGTTTTGGTCGCCGTGGCGGAACGCTTCGCCGCGATAGTCGGAGCCGGTCCCCAGGCGCTTTCCTGGCTGGCGGGCGCCGCGGTAACGACGAGGGTTTCTTCTTTCGGTTGTTCCGCAGCCTGTGCATAGACAGACATGCCGCTAACCGCCGTGGCTACTACGACTGCGATTTTACGCAGCGAGTGATTTGGCTGAGCAGTTTTAAGACGCGCCATTGGTATATCTCTGATGAAAGTGAATGATAACGTAAACGAGAATTATTATTATGACGGGTGACATAATAGGCGAAACGCGGAATCTAAGGCAAGCGCTATGCCGGGAACGAAATGCCAAGGGATTAATAAATAACCAGACGGTTATTAGGGAGTTATCACGGTGTTACGCAGATGCCCACAATAAAAAAGCCCCTTAATACTTTCGTATTAAGGGGCTGTTCAGACGTTCAGCTTAAACGGTTTTAGTTGCCGCCAAACATATCTTTAATCCAGCCGGCCACGCCATCGCTCTTCTCCTGCTTCGCAGGTTGCTGCTGTTGCTGCTGCGGTTGGTTAGCAGGCTGCTGCTGCCCGGATTGGTTGAACGGGTTATTGGCTTCCTGTTGTTGCTGCTGTTGCTGCTGCAGGGCTTCGCCCTGACGGCACAGCGCATCCGGCGAGGTGGTCCACACCGGCAGGGTACGCATACCGCCGCTGCACTGGAAGTAACCATTGCTGTCCACGCCCATATCCACCACGTCTTCCGGCGGCGTCAGCGCCAGTGGCGTCGGGGTCTGGTTAGCCAGATAGCGCTGATAAATCGACATCGCGCCGCTGGCCCCGTACAGCTTGGTTGGCTGGTTGTTATCGCGGCCAACCCAGGTAATCGTCACCTGGCTGCCATCGATACCGGCAAACCAGGTATCCACGTTGTTGTTGGTGGTCCCGGTTTTACCCGCCAGATGCAGGCCAGGATACTTGGCGCCAAGCTGACGGCCGGTACCGCGCTGCACCACCTGCTGCATGGTCCACAGGGTCATATAGGCCGCCTGCGCCGGAACGGCGCGTTCCGCCTGCGGGTAGCTCTGGTACAGCACCGTACCATCTTCAGCAATCACGGAACGCAGCGCCGACAGCGTCGCGCGGTTACCGCCGCTGGCGATGGTCTGAAATGCCTGCGCCACTTCGATTGGCGTCAGGTTGAGGGCGCCGAGGATCATCGCCGGAACCGCATTCAGTTGCTCTTTCGGTACGCCCAGCTTCTGCCAGGTATCGGTGATCGCCGGCAGACCCAGCGACATCCCGAGGTTAACCGTCGGCACGTTCATCGAACGGGTCAGCGCATCCACCAGCATCACCTGACCGCTAAAGCGACGATCGTCGTTCTGCGGCGACCAGGTCTGGCCGTTAGCCAGGCGGATCGTCACCGGCGCATCGGCAATCCATGTATTCAGGCGGTACTGGTTCGGCTGGCTCAGCGCGGTCAGATAAGTGGCCGGTTTCGCTAACGAACCAATCGAACGACGCGCCTGCATCGCGCGGTTGTAGCCGGCAAACTGCGGCTCCGCGCCGCCGACCATCGCCCGGACTTCACCGGTAAAGCGATCGACCACCACCATGGCGGTTTCCAGATCCGGCAGCTTACGCTGTTTCTTCAGTACCGGGATCCCTTCAATGGCCGCTTTTTCCGCCGCCTCCTGAGCCACCGGGTCAAAGGTGGTAAAGATCTTCACGCCGGAGAGATCTTTCACTTTATCGCCCAGTTTCGCCTGCAGCTCCTGACGCACCATCTGCATGAACGCCGGCTGCGGAGAAATCACCCCGCCGCGCGGCTGCACGCCCAGCGGACGCGCGCTCAGCATATCGTACAGCTCCTGGTCGATAACATTCTGCTGCTGCAGCAGACGCAGCACCAGGTTACGCCGCTCCAGCGCCAGTTTCGGGTTACGCCACGGGTTGTAGATTGACGCGCCTTTGACCATCCCGACCAGCAGCGCCTGCTGGTCAAGGCTCAGCTCTTCAACCGGGCGGCCAAAGTAGTAAAGGCTCGCCAGTGGGAAACCGCGGATTTCGTTATCGCCGCTCTGGCCGAGATACACTTCGTTCATGTACAGCTCAAGGATACGATCCTTGCTGTAACGGGCGTCAACAATCAGCGCCATATAGGCTTCGTTGGCCTTACGCCAGTAGGAACGCTCGCTGGAAAGGAACAAGTTCTTCACCAGTTGCTGGGTCAGGGTACTCGCCCCCTGCACCGTACGCCCCGCCGTCAGGTTCGCCAGCACCGCGCGGCCCATTGAGTACAGGCTGATGCCGTCATGCTCGTAGAAGTGGCGGTCTTCGGTCGCCAGCAGGGTATCCACCAGCAGATCCGGGAAACCGCTACGCTTAACGAACAGGCGCTGCTCGCCGTTCGCCGACTGCAGCATGGTGATCAGGCGCGGATCGAGACGGAAGAAACCGAACTGACGGTTGTTATCCATATTCTCGATGGTATCCAGATGATCGCCATCAAAGGTCAGACGCGCGCGTACCTGCCCCTCTTTGCTATCCGGGAAATCGAACGGACGACGGATCATCTCGATGCTGTTAGCCTGTACGGTGTATTCGCCAGGACGCGTCATTGCGCTGACCTGACGGTACTGGGTCGCATTAAGCAGGCGCACCATCTCGTTTTTGCTGATCTGCATATCCGGCTCAAGGTTGACCATCCGGCCATACACTGCCGCCGGCAGTTCCCAGACTTTACCGTCAATGCGGCTGCGAATTTTCTGGTCGAGGTAGACGCCATAGGCGGCGATAATTACCGCAAAGACAATCCCCAGCTTGACCAGCAGCCACAGCCAGCTGCGCTTACGACGAGGCTTATTGCCTTTGCCCTTTCCTTTCTTCGGCATCGGTCGTTCATCCTCATAATCGTCATCGTAATCATCGTCGTAGTCCTCATCCCGGACCCGGCGACGGGTGACTTTTTGTTTTGCCGGGCGTGAAGGTCTCCCTTTACGTCCGATAGGCTCGCGGTCATCTCCCGCCATGCTTTTTCTCCGCAACTTTCAGGCGTAAAGGCCTGATTCTCAATACTTCCCCCTTTAGGAGGAAGAAGATATCTCTCAATTTCACACCCGCCGCGCTGCCGCGGCCGACGTCTTTCATATCATCTTCGAAGAATAATTCATTAAACAAATCATATAATTATCTGTTTAAGCTGAAGAATATCTCCGGACATAGCACGAATTGTCCAGGCCACAGAGAATAGCACTAATCCGCGACATTCTTAACCAGCATTTTACAACCGCAAAACGCGATAAACGGTAAAATATGATGTTTTTTAATAACATAAATATTGCGCCGTGTGACTGCGGCCAGCGATTTTCGGAACCGCGCCCACAGCAAGGGTGCGGCGCCTCAGCTGTATTTTTTCGTCCGCCGGGTCGGCGCGGTATTCGCCGGGTCATCCGGCCAGACATGTTTCGGGTAGCGCCCCTTCATCTCTTTTTGCACCTCGCGGTACGCCCCTTGCCAGAAGGCGCTCAAATCGCGGGTAATTTGTAATGGTCGCTGCGCCGGCGAAAGTAATTCCAGCACCAGGGGAACCCGCCCTTCGGCAATGCGCGGCGTCGTCGCCTCGCCAAACATCTCCTGCATTCGTACCGCCAGCGCCGGCGGGTTATCTTCATGATAGCGAATGGCGATACGACTACCGGTCGGCACCGTGTAATGGGTCGGCAGCTCGCTATCCAGCTTCTGGCGTAACGTCCACGGCAGCCAGTTTTGCAGCGCCTGCCGCAGGTCCACCGCGTTAAGCGCCCGAAGCGAATGCACGCCGGTCATCTGCGGCAACAGCCATGCCTCCAGCGCAGCCAACAGCGATGCGTCATCAACGGCTGGCCAGCCTGCCTCCGGCAACCACTGCGCGGCGCAGTGCAGACGCAGGCGCAGTTGTTCAGCCTCCGGCGTCCAGTTCAACACCCTGAGCCCTTTATCGCGAATACCGTTGAGCATTGCCTGATGCAGCTCCGCTTCCGACGGCTTCGCCAACGGCTGGGTTTTTATCACCAGTTGGCCAATACAGTTACGCCGCCAGGCTTTTAACGTCCCCTGCGCTTCATCCCACTCCACGGTATCGGAGCGCTGTATCAGCTCAGGGCGCTGCGCGACGAGTTGGTCAATGTTCAGCGGCAGCGCCAGCAAAATTCGCGCATCGGGCGCCGAACTGCCCTGCAGCAGCAGCGGCGCAATTAACCATTCGTGACGGCCGAGCGCATCATCGGCATCCAGCATCGCGCCCATGCCGTTAGCCAACTGATAGCGTCCCTCCTGGCCGCGTCGACGGGCGATACGGTCGGCAAAGGCTGGAGCCAGCAACGCCGCCATCCGCTCAGCATCAGGCTGACCGCCTCGGCTGGCCAGCCGCTTCAATAACTGCTGCGCCCGCTGCTGCCAGTTGCCCTGCTGGCGGGCAAACGCGGCGCCTAAATCGCTGCTGCCGCCGCGCGGCGGCTCCTCAAGAATAGCCGCCAGTTTCGCCGCCGTCGCCGCGTCATCCGCGGAATCGGCCGCCGTCAACATGGCCGCCAGACGCGGGTCATTACCCAGCATCGCCATTTTGCGCCCGTGAGCCGAAAGGCGTTCGCCCTCCAGCGCCGATAACGCCGTCAACAGACGCCGCGCCGCCGCCAGATTTATCGCCGGCGGTAGATCCAGCCAGCGAAGCTCGGCCGGATCGCGGCAGCCCCACTGCAGCAACTCCAGCAGCAGACCCGACAGATCGCTTTGCAGAATTTCCGGATCGCTCTGCGCCGCCGCGCGCTCCGCCTGCTCTTTCGCCAGCAAATGCAGGCAGATCCCCGGCTCCAGACGCCCGGCGCGACCGGCGCGCTGGGTCATTGACGCCTGGCTTATCCGCTGGGTGATTAGCCGGGTCAGGCCGGTGCGCGGATCGAAGCGCGCGACCCGTTCCTGAGCGCTGTCGACCACCAGGCGAATGCCTTCGATCGTCAAACTGGTTTCAGCGATATTGGTCGCCAGCACCACTTTGCGCATTCCGGCAGGCGCCGGGAGAATCGCTTTGCGCTGTTCGCTCAGCGGCAGCGCGCCGTACAACGGGCATAACAGCACATCGCTGGCTACGCGCTCGCTTAATTGTTCCTGTACGCGCTGAATTTCGCCAACGCCCGGCAGGAATAATAGCATCGAGCCCTGCTCCTCACGCAGCAGATCCGCGGCGGCGATCGCTACCGCTTCGGCAAAACGCTGATGGGTCGCTAGCGGCGCAAAGCGACGTTCAACCGGAAACGCACGCCCTTCGGAAACTACCACCGGCGCTTCCGGCAACAGGCGCTGCAGACGATCGTTATCCAACGTCGCCGACATGATCAATAACTTGAGATCGTCACGCAGCCCCTGCTGGACATCCAGCAACAACGCCAGCGCCAGATCGGCCTGCAGGCTACGTTCATGAAATTCATCGAGGATCACCAGCCCCACGCCGGAAAGTTCCGGATCGTGCTGCAAAGTGCGGGTTAAGATCCCTTCAGTGACCACTTCCAGACGGGTATTTGGCCCTATGCAGCTTTCGGCGCGCATCCGGTAGCCTACCGTTTCTCCCGGTTTTTCTCCCAGCAGCTCCGCCAGGCGCTGGGCGACGTTACGCGCCGCCAGCCGCCGCGGTTCCAGCAGAATTATCCGGCCGTCGATGTTGCCGTCGGCGAGGATCTGTAGCGGCAGCCAGGTTGATTTACCCGCGCCGGTAGGGGCGTTAAGCAGCACCTGCGGCGCCTGCTGCAGGGCGGAAAGAAGTTCGGGAAGAATTGCGGCAACCGGCAATGAGGACACGAAAGGCTCCGGAGGTTAACATTCGAGGGCAAGCATTGTAGCATCCCCGTAATTCATTACCGAGTCTCTATCATGTCCGAGCCGAAACGGCTGTTTTTCGCTCTTGAACTGCCGAAAGCGATACAGAAACAGATTATTCACTGGCGCGCCGCCCATTTTTCCGACGATGCCGGAAGGCCGGTCGCCGCCGATAACCTACATCTGACGCTGGCGTTTCTCGGCGACGTCAGCGCTGAAAAACAGCGCGCGCTATCGGCAATGGCCGGACGCATTCAACAACCGCCATTTACCCTGACGCTCGACGACGCCGGCCAGTGGCTGCGCTCTCGCGTAGTCTGGCTCGGTACCCGCCAGCCGCCGCGCGGCATGCTGCAGCTGGCAAATATGCTGCGCGCTCAGGCGGCGCGAAGCGGCTGCTATCAAAGCCCGCAGCCGTTTCATCCGCATATCACCCTCCTGCGCGACGCCCGCCACGCGGTGCCGATCCCGCCGCCGGGTTTTTGCTGGCAGGTGCCGGTCAACGAATTCGTGCTTTATGAGTCCAGCTTTCTCCGCGGTCGCACCCGCTACAACGTGCTGGAACGTTATCCATTTACCAGGGAACTCTGATGCTGTTCACTCCGCCTTTGCAGTCCGCCACTTTAATTAAACGTTACAAACGGTTTCTGGCCGATGTCGTCACGCCGGAGGGCCAGGAGCTGACGCTGCACTGCCCGAATACCGGCGCCATGACCGGCTGCGCTGCGCCGGGCGATACCGTCTGGTATTCCACTTCCGATAATCCTAAACGTAAATATGCACATACCTGGGAATTAACTGAAACCCAACAGGGCGCGGTGATCTGCGTCAACACGCTGCGGGCCAATACTCTGGCGAAGGAGGCGGTACTCGCCGGAAATATCCCTGAGCTTGCCGGGTATAACATTCTGAAAAGCGAAGTAAAATATGGCGAAGAAAATAGCCGAATCGACCTTATGTTACAGGCAGAAGGCCGCCGTAACTGCTATATTGAAGTGAAATCGGTTACGTTGGCGGAAAAAGAGTACGGTTATTTTCCCGATGCCGTTACCGCACGCGGCCAGAAGCACCTGCGGGAGCTAATGAGCGTCGCGGCCGCAGGCCATCGGGCCGTGATTTTATTCGCCGTGCTGCATTCGGCGATAGACCGTTTCTCACCCGCGCATCATATTGATGCCAAATACGCACAGCTGTTGATAGAGGCGCAGGAAAAGGGGGTAGAAATTCTCGCCTGGAAAGCGGAACTTTCTACCAAAATGATGACTCTGAATAAGCCGATTGCCGTGGCGTTAACCCCCGGTAATTAAAAGGCTAAATTGTGTCCGGTTCGCGAGCGCAAATACGCTTTTCTTCACAGCGTTGTCAAGTGTAACGTTTAGATAATTGCTATCCGGAAAAGCATCTGCTATTTATAGCGGCCTGATTTTTCCCCCACATGGGGATCGATAGTGCGTGTTAAGGAGAAGCAACATGCAAGAAGGGCAAAACCGTAAAACATCGTCCCTGAGTATTCTCGCCATCGCTGGGGTGGAGCCGTACCAAGAGAAGCCGGGCGAAGAGTATATGAACGAAGCCCAGCTGGCGCACTTCAAGCGCATTCTTGAAGCATGGCGTAATCAACTCAGGGATGAAGTGGATCGCACCGTAACGCATATGCAGGATGAAGCTGCCAACTTCCCGGACCCGGTCGACCGTGCCGCGCAGGAAGAAGAGTTCAGCCTGGAGCTGCGTAACCGCGACCGCGAACGTAAACTCATCAAGAAGATTGAGAAAACACTGAAAAAAGTCGAAGACGAAGACTTCGGCTTCTGCGAATCCTGTGGCGTGGAGATTGGCATTCGCCGTCTGGAAGCGCGTCCAACAGCTGACCTGTGCATCGACTGCAAGACGCTGGCGGAAATTCGCGAAAAACAGATGGCGGGTTAATCCCAGCTACCTCACTCTCTGGCGGGAGTTTCTCCCGCCTGATTCCCCTTGTGTTTAACATGACCGACTCAGACTATATCGGGCGCTTTGCTCCCTCACCTTCCGGCGAACTCCACTTCGGCTCATTAATCGCCGCCCTTGGCAGCTATCTACAAGCGCGGGCGAAAGGCGGTATCTGGCGCGTACGCATTGAAGATATCGACCCGCCGCGGGAAGTTCCTGGCGCCGCCGACACCATTTTGCGACAGCTCGATCGCTACGGTCTGCACTGGGACGGCGAAGTACTGTGGCAATCCCAGCGGCACGATGCTTATCGCGAACGCCTCGCCTGGCTGCGCGATCGGGATCTTTGCTACTACTGCACCTGCACCCGCGCGCGCATTCACAGCGTCGGGGGGATCTACGACGGTCACTGTCGCGATTTGCGCCTTGGCGCCGAAAACGCCGCGCTGCGCCTGCGCCAGACCCGTCCGGTACTGGAATTTTATGACCAGTTGCGCGGGACCCTCGTCGCCGACGAACCGCTGGCGCGGGAAGATTTCATCATCCATCGTCGCGACGGGCTGTTCGCCTATAACCTGGCGGTAGTGGTTGACGACCATTTTCAGGGGGTCAGCGAAATCGTTCGCGGCGCCGATCTTATCGAGCCAACGGTACGACAAATTTCGCTGTATCAACACTTTGGCTGGCCTGTACCAGACTACGTGCACCTGCCGCTGGCGCTGAATGCCGAAGGTAATAAGCTCTCAAAACAGAACCACGCCCCGGCCCTGCCGGAGGGCGATCCGCGCCCGGAAATTGTGCGGGCATTAACATTTTTGAATCAGGATGTCGTCGAGGATTGGCAAGCGCTGAGTATTGAAGATTTACTCAAACAAGCGGTAGCCAACTGGCAGCCTGCAAAAATCCAGCATTCTCAAATGGCTCCCGCTGAGCTATGATTAGCCGCTATTTTTGCTCGTCGCCCTTCAGGTTGCCCCTGAATTTGCCGTTTAAATGCAACCTGAAGCCCATAGAGTAATGTTTTATCCGAAGTTCGTCTGACACTACGAGGTGCACCATTTTTACCCGAGTCGCTAATTTTTGCCGCAAGGTGCTAAGCCGTGAAGAGCGCGAGGCAGAGGCTGCCGCCGTCGAACAAACGCATATGACGGTGATCCCGCGTGAACAGCATGCAATTTCCCGCAAAGATATCAGTGAAAACGCGCTCAAGGTGCTCTATCGACTGAACAAGGCGGGCTACGAAGCTTACCTGGTCGGCGGCGGCGTTCGCGACCTGCTGCTGGGCAAGAAGCCAAAAGATTTTGACGTCACCACCAGCGCGACCCCGGATCAGGTACGTAAACTGTTCCGCAACTGCCGCCTGGTCGGCCGTCGCTTCCGCCTGGCGCACGTGATGTTCGGGCCGGAAATCATTGAAGTCGCCACCTTCCGCGGCCATCACGAAGGCCACACCAACGACCGCGTCACCTCCCAGCGCGGCCAGAACGGCATGCTGCTGCGCGATAACATCTTCGGCTCTATCGAAGAAGATGCCCAGCGCCGCGACTTCACCATCAACAGCCTTTATTACAGCGTGGCGGATTTCACCGTACGTGACTACGTTGGTGGAATGCGCGATCTGCAGGAAGGGGTAATTCGCCTGATTGGCGACCCGGAAACCCGTTACCGTGAAGATCCGGTGCGTATGCTGCGCGCGGTACGCTTCGCCGCCAAACTCCATATGCGCATCAGCGCCGAAAGCGCCGAGCCAATTCCGCGTCTGGCCGCCCTGCTACACGACGTACCGCCAGCGCGTCTGTTTGAAGAAGTGCTGAAGCTGCTGCAGGCAGGTTATGGTTATGAAACCTATCAACTGCTGCGCGAATACAGCCTGTTCCAGCCCCTGTTCCCGACAATCACCCGCTACTTCACCGAGCGCGGCGATAGCCCCATGGAACGTATCATTATCCAGGTGCTGAAGAATACCGATAACCGCCTGCATAACGATATGCGCGTCAATCCAGCGTTCCTGTTCGCGGTCATGTTCTGGTATCCGTTGCTGGAAATGGCGCAGAAAATCGCGCAGGAGAGCGGGCTGGCCTATTACGACGCCTTCGCGCTGGCGATGAACGATGTACTGGATGAAGCCTGCCGGACGCTGGCAATCCCTAAACGCATCACCACCCTGGTGCGCGACATCTGGCAGTTGCAGCTACGTATGTCCCGCCGTCAGGGCAAACGCGCGTGGAAACTCATGGAGCATCCGAAGTTCCGCGCCGCCTATGACCTGCTTGAACTGCGCGCAGGCGCCGAGAACAACCACGAACTGCAGCGCCTGACCAAATGGTGGGGCGAGTTCCAGGTGGCCGCGCCGCCGGAACAGAAAGATATGCTCAACGATCTCGGCGACGATCCCGCTCCGCGCCGTCGCCATCGCCGCCCGCGTAAACGCGCGCCGCGTCAGGGTAACGCATGACCCTGGTCTATATCGCCATTGGCAGTAATCTTGCCTCGCCGCTCGAGCAGGTGAATGCCGCTATCCGCGCGCTGGCCGACATTCCGGACAGCCGCGTGGCGAGCGTGTCTTCGCTCTACCGTACGCCGCCGCTGGGGCCGCAGGATCAGCCTGACTATCTCAATGCCGCCGTCGCGCTTGAAACCTCGCTCGCGCCAGAAGCGCTGCTCGATCACACTCAGCGCATTGAGCTGCAGCAGGGACGGGAGCGCAAAGCCGAACGCTGGGGGCCGCGTACGCTGGACCTCGACATCATGCTGTTTGGCGATGCGGTCATTAACAGCGAGCGTCTGACGGTGCCGCACTACGATATGAAAAATCGCGGTTTTATGCTCTGGCCGCTGTTTGAAATCGCCCCACAGCTCCACTTCCCCGATGGCCTCGCCCTTCGCGCCGCGCTGGAAAATCTGGGCGCCGAAAAACCCGCTCTCTGGTAACCCCTACTCCCTTTTTTAGCATTTACGGCGATAGTGGTAATCGGTTGCCCAAAATCATTGCCCCCCTGAATGCTGCTGTTAGAATGCCGGTTAATATGACTTTCATCATCAGGAAACGTTATGAAACCGACCACCATTGCCCTGCTGCAGAAATGCAAACAGGAGAAAAAGCGCTTCGCCACTATCACCGCCTACGACTACAGCTTCGCTAAGCTTTTTGCCGATGAAGGCATTAACGTCCTGCTGGTGGGCGATTCACTGGGGATGACGGTACAGGGCCACGACTCCACGCTGCCGGTGACCGTTGACGATATCGCTTACCACACCCGCGCGGTTCGTCGCGGCGCGCCGAACAGTCTGCTGCTCGCCGACCTGCCGTTTATGGCCTACGCCACGCCGCAGCAAACTTTCGAAAATGCCGCCGTCGTGATGCGCGCCGGCGCCAATATGGTCAAACTTGAAGGCGGCGCGTGGCTGGCTGATACCGTCAGGATGCTGGCGGAACGCGCGGTGCCAGTTTGTGGTCATCTCGGCCTGACGCCGCAGTCGGTGAACGTTTTTGGCGGCTATAAAGTTCAGGGGCGCGGCGATGCGGCGCAGGCGCTGTTCGATGACGCGTTAGCCCTGGAAGCGGCTGGCGCGCAGCTGCTGGTGCTGGAGTGCGTGCCGGTAGAGCTGGCAAAACGCATTACCGAAGCGCTGACGATCCCGGTTATCGGCATCGGCGCAGGTAACGTCACCGACGGGCAAATCCTGGTGATGCATGACGCTTTCGGGATCACCGGCGGCCATATTCCTAAATTCGCGAAGAATTTCCTCGCAGAAGCGGGCGACATCCGCGCCGCGGTACGGCAGTATATTGCCGAAGTCGAATCCGGGGTCTATCCGGGCGAAGAACATAGTTTCCATTAAGGAGTCTTGTTGTGCTGATAATTGAAACCCTGCCGCTGCTGCGCCAGCATATCCGTCGTTTACGCCAGGAAGGCAAGCGCATTGCGCTGGTTCCCACCATGGGCAACCTGCACGATGGCCATATGAAGCTGGTCGATGAAGCCAAAGCCTGCGCAGACGTCGTGGTGGTCAGTATCTTCGTGAATCCGATGCAATTTGACCGTCCGGACGATCTGGCGCGCTATCCGCGCACCCTGCAGGAGGATTGCGAAAAGCTGAACAAGCGCAAGGTCGATTTTGTCTTTGCACCGGCGCCGGCGGAAATTTATCCGCAGGGTACTGAAGGACAGACTTTCGTTGACGTTCCTGGCCTGTCGACCATGCTGGAAGGCGCCAGCCGCCCTGGCCACTTCCGCGGCGTCTCGACCATTGTCAGCAAGCTGTTCAACCTGGTGCAGCCGGATGTCGCCTGCTTCGGCGAGAAAGATTTCCAGCAGCTGGCGCTGATCCGCAAAATGGTCGCCGATATGGGCTACGACATCGAGATCGTCGGCGTGCCGATTATCCGCGCGAAAGACGGCCTGGCGCTAAGTTCGCGCAACGGTTATCTGACCGCCGAGCAGCGTAAAATCGCCCCGGGTCTGTACAAAGTGCTGAGTTCGGTGGCGGATAAACTTGCCGCTGGCGAGCGTAACCTCGAGGAAATCATTGCCATCGCCGAGCAGGAGCTCAACGAATCAGGTTTTCGCGCCGACGATATCCAGATCCGTGATGCCGACACCCTGCTGGAGCTCACGGATGCCAGCAAACGCGCGGTGATCCTGATGGCGGCATGGCTGGGCCAGGCGCGTCTGATTGATAACAAAATCGTCAAGCTGGGCCAGTAGCCTGGAACGAAAAATCGGGTTATTTTCTCAAAGCGGATGCCGTGTCCGCTTTGCTACATAAAGGTTGGAAGGTAGAAGTTATGATGCGTAATATGCTGCAGGGCAAGCTCCACCGCGTTAAAGTCACGCAGGCTGACCTGCATTACGAAGGGTCCTGCGCCATTGACCAGGATTTCCTCGAAGCGGCCGGTATTCTGGAAAATGAAGCCATTCATTTGTGGAACGTGACCAACGGTAACCGTTTCTCGACTTATGCGATCGCCGCCGAGCGTGGTTCGAAGATTATCTCCGTCAACGGCGCTGCGGCGCACTGCGCAAGCGTCGGCGATATCCTCATTATCGCCAGCTTCGTGACCATGTCTGACGAAGAAGCCCGCACCTGGCAGCCGAAGATCGCCTATTTCGAAGGCGATAACGAAATGAAGCGCCAGGCGAAAGCTATTCCGGTGCAGGTCGCCTGATTCTTGCGGCGCTGCGCTCAGCCGCAGCGCCGGTTTACCCTTGCGGCTGATTGCTGATAAGCCGCGACATCGTCTCCAGCGAATCGGTACGCAGGATATACAACCGCTTCAGCAGGAACGGATTATCCCCCGGTTTCACCTTCCCTCTCACCGTCGTTACCGCCAGATGAAAACCGGCATCGTTCGCCGCCTTGACCGCCGTGGCGTTATAGCTGCCGAACGGATACGAAAGATACAGCACGTGCGGATTAAACTGGCTCAGCGCTCGCCGGGAACGCTCGAAATCAAAGAGAATGTTGTGATAATTCCGGCTGAGTAATATCGGGTGACGGGCGGCATCGACCCGGTGCAGAAAATGGGTATGCGACTGCACATCAAACACGTCCTGAATCTGTCTGAGCTCAGAGATACTCATAAACTGCAGCGATTTCGGATCCCACTTTTGCGGATGACGTTTGATCCGCGATGAGATAATAAATGCCGTCGCGTGGAAGCCGTACTGCTTGAGGATCGGATAAGCGTAGCGATTCACCGACTTGAGGCCGTCATCAAAGGTAATCACCACCGAGCGCGCAGGCAGATTAACCTTGTTACGTAAATACCCTTCCAGTTGATACATCGTCAGCGTGGTATAGCCCTGGTCACGCAGCCAGGTCATCTGGTTACTGAAAGCGCGTACCGAGGTGGTGGTCGAGGTATGGCGGAAACGGCTATTTTCTTCATCACGCAGAATATGGTGATAAGTCAGTAGCGGAATGCCGTTATCCTCCTGCGCATCCAGGCTGCTTACCCACGCCAACCGGTTACCGATACGAATCTGATACCAGGTTTGATTAAGGCGGTCTTTCAGCTTGCTGATAATGGGATAGCGCAGGTTATTGGCCAGGGTGCCAAACGGCGGGCTGCCCACTGACGGCGCATCGTAAACCGGCGTGTCTTTCCAGGTCAGCAGGTTCTGGTTGCTCAACGGCTGATGTAAATCACCCAGATTATCCTCAACCCGTTTCGCGCCCTGCACCGGCCCCAGATGCCCTTTATCAATAAAGCCAGTACCGAAGCCGAAATTGAATTCATAATAGTCTGCCGTGGTCGGCACCACGGCGAGGATCTGCCCGGCGCGAACGTTGCCGACGCTCACTACATGGTTGCCGACCTGCGCCCAGATATCGGCATCTTCTGTGATTTGCATATAGCGTGCGGGGACGCCCTGTTGGCTGAGCAGGCTGGCGGAAACGCTGACTGACGTCAGCAAAAGGAATAATGTTATGACTCGGGCAAACATGCGCATCGAACCGGTAAACCTGAATGCCGCCATTGTAACAAAAGCGGCATCAATGCTAATGCCTAATTTCCGAACGTATCATGCAGTAGACGAAAAGGCGGATTTTTTTGCTGTTGATGCCAAAGACTGCTCACCGTCGGGCCTCCAGCGCTAACGATAGCATTACGGAAGGCATCACTGCTGAGGGTATAGCGCTGTAAATACATTTCCTCCAGCAATGGATAGCGAATGCCGGAAATAACTTCACAGTGGGTGTGTTTGTGACTCATCAGCGCGGCGGCGCGATATGGCGCGGCACCGGTTTTATCGGTGAGAAAAATCACGCCATCGCCGCAGTCCGTGGCATGTAGCGCATCGCACATCATGCGGCTCAGCATATTGACGCTCAGATTACGCCAGTAATTCACCGCCCGGCACTGCGCCAGCGGGCCAAACTTTTTCTCCAGACGATCCAGCATCTCCTGCGCCAGCTCATCATGGCAGGTAATTACCCAACCTAACATCGCCTACCTCCTTAGCAGGCAAACAATTTAGCAGGGCAAGCGTTGAGGTGGGGTGATGGGTATCAAAAATTACCGCTTAGCGCCCCGGCAAGGTGAAATTAGCGGGGGCGCTTGTAGAGAGGATTAGCTACGCAGGCCACGTCCACGCTGGATCAGGTACCAGCACAGAATATAGAAGGCCACGATAAACACCACCAGCACACCAAAGGTGGTCGCCAGCGGGACGTCATGAATGCCGAGGAAGCCAAAACGGAAGCCGCTAATCATGTAGACGATAGGGTTGAGATGCGACAGCGCCTGCCAGAACGGCGGCAGCAACGTCAGCGAATAGAACACCCCGCCCAGGTAGGTCAGCGGCGTCAGCACGAAAGTCGGGATCAGGCTGATGTCGTCGAAGGTTTTCGCAAACACCGCATTGAGCAGGCCCGCCAGCGAGAACAGAATTGCCGTCAAAATCAGCGTCAGGGCGACAAACAGCCAGGAATGAACCTGGAACGGGACGAAGAACAGCGAGATAGCCGTCACCAGAATGCCGACACACAGCCCACGCGCCACCCCGCCGCCGACGTAACCGGCGATCACCACGTGGGTTGGCACCGGCGCCACCAGCAGTTCCTCAATGTTGCGTTGGAACTTGGCGCTAAAGAACGACGAAGCGACGTTGGCGTAGGCGTTGGTGATCACCGCCATCATAATTAGCCCCGGCACGATAAACTGCATATAGGTAAAACCGTGCATCTCGCCGATCCGCGAGCCGATCAGATTGCCAAAGATGACGAAATAGAGGGTCATGGTGATCACCGGCGGCACCAGCGTCTGTACCCAGATACGCATAAACCGGTGGATCTCTTTGGTCCAGATGCTTTTCAGCGCGACCCAGTAAAGCTGCATCATGCTGATTCTCCTTTTTTGTCGTGCACCAGCGTGACAAACAGCTCTTCCAGACGGTTGGCCTTGTTACGCATACTTAATACCTGCACGCCCTGGGCGCTTAGCTGGGCGAAAACGCTGTTAATCCCCTGCTCGCGCAGCACTTCAACTTCCAGCGTCGAGGTATCAACCAGCCGGTACTGATACCCGTCGAGGGTTGGCAGCGGGCTTTTCGGCGCCAGATCGAGGATAAAGGTTTCCGATTTCAGCTTAGCCAGCAGCGCCTTCATCGAGGTATTTTCCACCAGCTCGCCGCTCTGGATAATGCCGATATTACGACACAGCATTTCCGCTTCTTCCAGATAGTGGGTCGTGAGGATAATGGTGGTGCCTTTATCGTTGAGATCTTTGAGGAAACCCCACATCGAGCGACGTAGCTCGATATCAACGCCAGCGGTGGGTTCATCAAGAATGAGCAGCTTCGGCTCATGCATCAGCGCGCGGGCAATCATCAGGCGGCGCTTCATCCCGCCGGAGAGCATACGCGCGCGTTCATTGCGCTTTTCCCACAGATCGAGCTGTTTCAAATACTTTTCGCTACGCAAAATTGCTTCTTTACGCTCAACGCCGTAGTAACCCGCCTGGTTAACCACGATTTGCTGTACGGTTTCGAATGGGTTGAAGTTGAACTCCTGCGGCACCAGCCCGAGCTGGCGCTTGGCGTTCACCACATCTTTTTCCAGGTCGTAGCCAAATACATTAACCTGGCCGGAGGTTTTATTAACCAGCGAACTAATGATACCGATAGTCGTGGATTTCCCCGCGCCGTTCGGGCCCAGCAGCGCATAAAAGTCGCCGGCTTCAACCTGCAGGTCAATGCCTTTCAGCGCCTGAACCCCGCCGGGATAGGTTTTCTTGAGCTGTTTTAATTCCAGAGCAATGGTCATTAAATGTCTCTTCTCGTGTCATCACACGTGATGTAATGTTTTCAAAAAGGTGAGCTTACCCTATATTAGCGCAACGCACTTACTTGGTTACAGGCCGTAAACGTCCATGAATGATATAGATACACTCATCAGCAATAATGCACTATGGTCAAAAATGCTGGTGGAAGAGGACCCCGGCTTCTTTGCGAAATTGTCGCAGGCGCAGAAACCGCGCTTTCTGTGGATTGGCTGTTCCGATAGCCGCGTCCCCGCGGAGCGCTTAACCGGCCTGGAACCCGGTGAGCTATTCGTACATCGTAACGTCGCCAATCTGGTGATCCACACCGACCTGAACTGCCTGTCGGTGGTGCAATACGCCGTTGACGTACTGGAAGTCGAACACATTATTATCTGCGGCCACTACGGCTGCGGCGGCGTACAGGCGGCGGTCGAAAACCCGGAACTGGGGCTTATTGATAACTGGCTGCTGCACATTCGCGATATCTGGTTTAAACACAGCTCGCTGCTCGGTGAAATGCCGGAAGATCGGCGTCTGGATACGCTTTGCGAACTGAACGTGATGGAGCAGGTATACAACCTGGGACACTCGACGATCATGCAATCGGCGTGGAAACGTGGCCAAAAGGTGACGATCCATGGCTGGGCTTATGGTATTCACGACGGACTACTGCGCGATCTTGATGTCACCGCCGTCAGCCGGGAAACCCTCGAGCAGCGCTATCGCCACGGGATTTCCAATCTCAAGAGCAAGCACGCCAACCATAAATAGCCGCCGCGCTCACCGCCCCGGATAAGGCGCTCACCCTATCCGGGACCGCAACAATAATTACTCGTCCAGCAGGATAACTTTACCGACGTACGGCAGGTGGCGATAGCGCTGAGCGTAGTCGATGCCGTAGCCCACCACGAACTCATCCGGAATCGCAAAACCGACAAACTCCACCGGGACGTTCACTTCACGACGGCTTGGTTTATCCAGCAGCGTACAGATAGCCAGCGATTTCGGCTCGCGCAGGCTGAGGATTTCGCGCACTTTAGACAGGGTGTTGCCGGAATCGATGATGTCTTCGACGATCAATACGTCTTTACCGCGAATATCTTCATCCAGGTCTTTAAGGATTTTGACATCGCGGGTGGTGGACATGCCGCTGCCATAGCTGGAGGCGGTCATAAAGTCGACTTCATGCGGCACCTGAACCTCACGGCACAGGTCAGCCATAAACATAAATGAACCGCGCAGCAGACCCACCAGCACCATTTCGCTGCCGCTGTCTTTATAGCGTTCATTAATTTGACGACCCAGTTCGGCGATACGCGCTTTGATCTCGGCTTCCGGGATCATCACTTCTACAGTATGTTTCATTAAACTAACCATTTGATTCTTAGGATAAATCTTCAAAGCCGTTGCTTTCACATCGACGTTGACCGGCAAGCGATACAGTATACCAGCAAAACGAAATCTTCGGTGCAGTGAATAATAAAGCCATATTTGTGATTCCGATCACAGTTGTTAAATCCTATAATTAATTGCAGTTAAAAAATTAACAACTGAAGAGTGTCTTTCTATGGCAGAAACAAAATCTCAACAATCACGGTTACTCGTCACGCTGACGGCGCTATTTGCCGCCTTCTGTGGCCTGTATCTGTTAATCGGTGGGGTATGGCTGGCCGCTATCGGCGGTTCATGGTACTACCCTATCGCAGGCCTGGTGATGCTGGCCGTCACCATCATGCTGTTCCGCGGCAAGCGCTCAGCGCTGTGGCTGTATGCCGCCCTGCTGCTGGCAACCATGATTTGGGGGGTATGGGAAGTCGGTTTCGACTTCTGGGCGCTGACGCCGCGTAGCGACATCCTGGTCTTCTTTGGCATCTGGCTGATTCTGCCATTTGTCTGGCGTCGGCTGCCGGTCCCTTCCGCCGGCGCCGTTGGCGGTCTGGTTATCGCCCTGCTGATTAGCGGCGGGATCCTGACCTGGGCCGGTTTCAACGACCCGCAGGAAGTGAACGGTACGCTGAGCGCTGACGCGACGCCGGCCGCGCCGATTTCTACCGTCGCAGATAGCGACTGGCCGGCCTATGGCCGTAACCAGGAAGGCCAGCGTTATTCGCCGCTGAAGCAAATTAACGCCGACAACGTGAAGAACCTGAAAGAAGCCTGGGTATTCCGCACCGGCGACCTGAAGCAGCCGAACGATCCGGGTGAAATCACTAACGAAGTGACGCCGATTAAAGTTGGCGACACGCTGTATCTGTGTACCGCGCACCAGCGTCTGTTCGCGCTTGACGCGGCCACCGGTAAAGAGAAGTGGCATTTTGACCCGCAGCTGAACGCCGATCCGTCGTTCCAGCACGTGACCTGCCGTGGCGTCTCCTATCATGAAGCGAAAGCGGATAACGCCCCTGCCGACGTCGTCGCCGACTGCCCGCGCCGTATTATTCTGCCGGTCAACGATGGCCGTCTGTTCGCGGTGAACGCCGACAACGGTAAGCTGTGCGAAACCTTTGCCAACAAAGGCATTCTCAACCTGCAAACCAATATGCCGGTAACCACGCCGGGTATGTATGAACCGACGTCGCCGCCGATTATCACTGATAAGACTATCGTCATTGCCGGCGCGGTAACCGATAACTTCTCAACCCGCGAGCCATCAGGCGTTATCCGCGGCTTTGATGTGAATACCGGTAAACTGCTGTGGGCCTTTGACCCGGGCGCGAAAGACCCTAATGCGATCCCGAGCGATGAGCATCACTTCACACTCAATTCACCTAACTCCTGGGCGCCTGCCGCCTATGACGCGAAGCTGGATTTAGTCTATCTGCCGATGGGCGTTACCACCCCGGATATCTGGGGCGGCAACCGCACGCCGGAACAGGAACGTTACGCCAGCTCTATCGTGGCGCTGAACGCAACCACCGGGAAACTGGCGTGGAGCTACCAAACCGTACACCACGATCTGTGGGATATGGATATGCCGTCGCAGCCGACGCTGGCCGACATTGATGTGAACGGTAAAACCGTACCGGTGATTTACGCTCCGGCCAAGACCGGCAACATCTTCGTGCTGGATCGCCGTAATGGCGAACTGGTGGTCCCGGCGCCGGAAAAACCGGTTCCGCAAGGTGCGGCGAAAGGCGATTATGTCGCTAAAACCCAGCCGTTCTCCGAGCTGAGTTTCCGTCCGAAGAAAGACCTGACCGGCGCAGACATGTGGGGCGCCACCATGTTTGACCAGCTGGTGTGCCGCGTTATCTTCCATCAGATGCGCTATGAAGGTATCTTCACTCCGCCGTCTGAACAGGGCACGCTGGTGTTCCCTGGTAACCTGGGGATGTTTGAATGGGGCGGTATCTCCGTCGATCCAAACCGTCAGGTGGCTATCGCCAACCCGATGGCGCTGCCGTTCGTCTCTAAATTAATCCCGCGCGGCCCGGGCAACCCGATGGAACCGCCAAAAGACGCGAAAGGCTCTGGTACCGAGTCCGGCGTTCAGCCGCAGTATGGCGTCCCGTTCGGCGTCACCCTGAACCCGTTCCTGTCGCCGTTTGGCCTGCCGTGTAAACAACCGGCATGGGGTTATATCTCGGCGCTGGATCTGAAGACCAATGAAGTGGTGTGGAAAAAACGCATCGGGACGCCGCAGGATAGTCTGCCGTTCCCGCTGCCTGTCCCGCTGCCGTTCAATATGGGTATGCCGATGCTGGGCGGTCCGATCTCAACCGCCGGTAACGTGCTGTTTATCGCCGCCACCGCCGATAACTACCTGCGCGCTTACAACATGAGCAATGGCGAAAAACTGTGGCAGGCGCGTCTGCCGGCAGGTGGCCAGGCGACGCCGATGACCTATGAAGTGAATGGCAAGCAGTACGTTGTCATCTCTGCAGGCGGTCATGGCTCGTTCGGTACCAAGATGGGTGACTACATCGTTGCCTACGCGCTACCGGATGACGCGAAGTAAAATGCAAAACGGCAACGAAAGTTGCCGTTTTTTTATTTGCCCCCTCACAGGAGAAGGCGGCAGGTCGCATAGCCCTAAACGGTGAACCCCAACATCATCCCGGTATCTTCATGCTCCAGCAGATGACAGTGCGCCATATAGGCAAACTCCTTTGGCGCCTGATGATCGAACTTCACCAGCACTTCACTCACCCCGCCCTCCACTCTTACCGTATCCTTCCAGCCGCGACGATGCGCCGCCGGCGCCTGGCCATTTTCACTCAGAATACGGAATTGCGTGCCATGAATATGGAAAGGATGCAACATCATGTCGCCCTTGCCGGAGATCAGCCAGCGCTCGTACTGACCTCGGGCCGCGGCAAACATCGGCACATTCATATCAAAGGCTTTGCCGTTGATGCGGTTGGCGTTATGGAAATCGAAGCCCTTTCCTGATGAGGTTCCATGCGCCATGCCGCCGCCGTGGTTCATAGTCTCCATCTGGCCATGATTCATATTGCCCATGTCACCATGGTCCATCATCATCCCATGGTTCATACCGGACATCGCCTGGCCGCCATATTTCTTCATCAACGCCTGCATTCCCATCATGTCGAGCATAGGATCCATCGACAGCTGCAGCGTGCGCTGCGTCAGCCCCTCCAGTGAGGGCAGCGCAGGCATCGCCGCCAAAGTATCGGGTAACTTACCGGAGGCCGGGATCAATAGCGGCTGTATACGGAGCACCGGTTGCGGTTTATCAAATGGCGCAATCGCCATCCCCATCTGGCTCACCGGCAGCGTCAGCAGATCAAATGCCTTCCCATCGCGGGTATCAATCAACACCTCAAATCGTTCGCCCATCAGCACCGGCAGTTCGCTCACTTTGACCGGTTCCGCCAACAGGCCGCCGTCGCTTGCTACTACGTACATTGGGCGGCGATCGCTGGTAGCGAAATTCAGCGAGCGGGCATTACAGCCATTAAGCAGACGCAGGCGCAGCCAACCGCGCGGCGGAGCGTGTTCGGGATACAGCGCGCCGTTCGTCAACAGGGTATCGCCAAACCAGCCAACGGCGGCGCTCATGATATCGAGCTGATAATCTATTTCGCCATTGGCATTGAATCTTTTGTCCTGCACGATCACCGGAATATCATCAATTCCCCACTGCTTCGGTAGCAGTAATTGCCCGCTTTCGACATCTTCAATCAGCACCAAACCCGCCAGCCCCATCGCGACCTGACGGCCGGTTTTACCATGCTGATGAGGATGGAACCAGCAGGTTGCCGCTCGCTGCGTCGGCGTAAATTTCACCGTCCTTGAGGCTCCTGCGGCGATGACGCCCTGCGGACCGCCATCGACTTCGCCAGGCACTTCCAGTCCGTGCCAGTGGACCGTGGTCTCCTCCGCCAGGCGGTTATGAATATCTACCGTTACCGCTTCACCTTGCTTCAGCTTCAACGCGGGGCCGAGGAGGTTGCCGTTATAGCCCCAGGTCGTCGCAAGATGCGGGCCAAACTGCGTCTTTCCGGCTTGAATCGTCAGCGTAATGCGATTGCGCGCGTCGGCGGTCAATAAATCCGGAACCGGCAAAGCCGGACGGCCGGCAGCGAATACCGAACGGCTCCAGAGCGGTAAGGCGCTGACCGCGCCAAGCGCGGCGCCTAATTTGATAAACTCACGACGTTGCATTTTCACATCCTTTTATTCTGCTGGTGAATATTTAAGCTTAAACCCTCCCGCAACGGGAAGGTCAAGCAGAAGCTTGTGAATAAAGCTCTGCGTGGTGTAAAGAAGTATGCTAACTTTGATTGTCCGTGTTTCAATGGTAGAAAAAATGAAGACGTTTTTCAGAACAATGCTGTTTGGCAGCCTGCTCGCCCTCTCCGCCAATAGCTATGCATTAAACGAGTCCGAAGCGGAAGATATGGCTGATTTAACGGCGGTATTTGTGTTCCTGAAAAACGATTGCGGCTATCAAAATTTGCCAAATACGCAAATTCGCCGCGCGCTGGTCTTTTTTGCCCAGCAAAACCAATGGGATCTCAGCAACTACGATAGCTTTAATATGAAAGCATTAGGTGAGGACAGCTATCGCGATCTCAGCGGTATCAAAATCCCGACCGCCAAAAAGTGCAAAGCTCTGGCGCGTGACTCCCTTAGCCTGCTGGCCTATGTGAAGTAAGCCTATCTGCAGCCGCGGCGATGCGGCTGTCTCTGTAGATTTCTGACTTCCCATCTCCGTTAATATTGACTAAACATGAATTCATTAAACAATATTTTTATTTCATGCTCTCGGTTATTCTCTGTTTTTATTAATTAACTGTAAGCTTAATTTATCTGTAAAAATCACATTCGAGAGTAAACAATTCAACTCATCGTTTATTGCAAAGACCTGCTGGCTAATTAAAATCGCCTGCAACCTCTCTTATTGCAATGGAATGACATTTTGAATATCTCACCTGTTTTTCGCTTACTTCCGTTCACTGTTCTCATGTTAGCTGGCTGCCAGGCGCATCGTCAGGCTAACGCTCCCATAACGCCACCAATCGCCATCGCCACCGACGCGCAGGCGAATGAAAAGCTGCGGCTGGCCGCTGAGCAGGAGCGACTTAATGCCTGCCGCCAGGCGTTGGATTCGTTAAAAGAAGTCAATCCGAAAGAAGCTTCAAGACTGGGTAGTGAATTCACCGCCCTGATAGGCGCGGCGTCGCAATATAACTCGGTGCGTACGAAAGTCGCCGACCCAACCCGTCAGGGCATCGATTCCATGTATCAATTTAAATCCATTAAGCTTTGCGCCGATATTGAAAAGTCGCTGATCGATAGCCTGGTCATGCGCGGCGATAATGCGGTGAAGTGACAGGCGCCATGATAAATCGCCTTAATATATTGACGCTGGCCTTCATTTTGCTGGCGTCCCTTTTTATTAGTCATGCGCACGCGGATGACGGCGCGCCTGCGTTTCTCAACTATGTCCAGCAGCAGGAGAAAAAAGAGAAGAAAGAGATACCTCCGGCACCGGAGGTCAGTAAACCCTCCAGAGCCCGCGAGAACAACACGGCAGCGCTGCACAAAAAACTGGCCGCGCAAAAAATTCTCATCGCCGACAAAGATAAGACCATCCGCCAACTACAGGCACAGCTCAAATCGCCACCTCCCGCCAGGATGCCAGCGACGGTAGATAATGCAACGTTGAATAACACTATCGAACAGCTCCAGCGCCGGATCGCTGCTTTGGACACGGAAAACAAACGGCTTGTTCAGCAAGTCCATACCGTCCAGCAGGAAAAAGTCGACGCCGCGGATAATCTCAAACGCTCTGCCGCCGCTCTGCAGGCGCAAAAGGTAAAGCTCAACGCGCTGGAGACAGACAAGCAGGCGCTGAGCGATAAGCTGGCTACGGCAATGGCGGAGCAGCAGAAACTGAGCGCCGAACTCGCCGGCGTAAAAACCACCGCCGCCACGACAGCCAAAGCACCCACGCTAAACCTCAGCAGCGCTCCACAGCAGCAGGCATATTCGGTTGGCGTGTCGATAGGGCAAGATGCGCTTAAAACGCTGTCCAGCCAGGCCGCTAAGGGGTTAAACCTGCAACAGGAAACCGTTCTTAAGGGCATTAACGATGTTTTTGCCGGTAAGCCGGCGCTGGATGAACAAGCGCGCAATAAGGCGCTTTTCGACGTCTCGCAGCGGTTATACAAGAACATTGATAAGCTTGAGCAACACACTCTCCGCGAAGGCAAAAAGTATCAACAGCAATTTGCCGCGCAGAAAGGCGTAGCGCTTAAAGCGGGTATTTACAGCCGTATAGACTACCCCGGTAAAGGTAAGGTCGCTGATAACGATATCGTCACCGTCGTTATCAAAGAAAGCTTGATCGACGGTACCGTGATAAACGATATGGAAGCCGAAGATAAGGTCTGGTCACAGGCGCTAAGTCAGTATCCCGCGACCTTCCGCGAACCGCTTAAACGCCTGAATAACCATGGCGCCATCACTATTGTTGTTCCACCGGAGCGGGCCTACGGCAGCAAAGGAATCCCTGGAAAAATTCCGCCTGGCTCGACGATGGTGTATACCGTGCGAATTGTTGACGCCAGGCCCAACAGCGACCAACAGCCTAAAGCATCTGCGCCGAAAGCCTCACGCTAAGCGAGAGTTCCGCCAAACTACAGATGGTTTACTATTCGCCATATCAATCTCTACCTATAGTTGGCTATGATGTGGTGCCCGCTTTGCGGGCGCGACAGAAGTTAACAAAGGAGGAGTAAGCCATGGCCGAGAGTAATCAGTGGCATGAGACGCTGCACGACCATTTTGGTCAATATTTTACCGTTGATAACGTGCTGTACCATGAGAAGACCGATCATCAGGATTTAATCATCTTCGAAAATGCGGCATTTGGCCGCGTGATGGCGCTTGATGGCGTGGTGCAAACCACCGAGCGCGATGAGTTTATTTATCATGAAATGATGACCCACGTTCCGCTGCTGGCCCATGGTCACGCAAAGCACGTGCTGATCATTGGCGGCGGCGATGGCGCGATGCTGCGCGAAGTCTCCCGCCATCAACATATCGAAACCATTACCATGGTGGAAATCGACGCCGGGGTGGTCTCGTTCTGTCGTCAGTATCTCCCAAACCATAACGCCGGCGCCTATGACGACCCGCGCTTTACGCTGGTGATCGATGACGGCGTGAACTTCGTCAACCAAACGTCACAAACCTTTGATGTCATTATCTCCGACTGTACCGACCCGATTGGCCCCGGTGAGAGCCTGTTTACCTCGGCGTTTTATGCCGGTTGTAAACGTTGCCTGAACCCCGGCGGAATTTTCGTTGCTCAGAACGGCGTAAGCTTCCTGCAGCAGGATGAAGCGGTCGGTAGTCATCGCAAACTCAGCCATTACTTCAACGATGTCAGCTTCTATCAGGCAGCGATCCCGACCTACTATGGCGGCATCATGACCTTTGCCTGGGCGACCGATAATGAAGCCCTGCGTCATTTGTCGACGGAAATTATTCAGGCCCGCTTCCATAGCGCCGGGCTGAAATGCCGTTATTACAACCCGGCAATTCATACCGCGGCTTTCGCGCTACCGCAGTACCTGCTGGATGCGCTGTCCGCCAGCTAACCTGAAACGAGGAGGTGAACCAAATTGAAAAAGCTTAAGCTGCACGGCTTCAACAACCTGACTAAAAGCCTGAGTTTTTGTATATACGATATCTGCTACGCTAAAACCGCCGAAGAGCGCGATGGCTATATCGCCTATATCGATGAACTCTATAATGCCAATCGCCTGACGGAGATCCTCTCCGAGACCTGTTCAATCATTGGCGCCAACATACTCAACATCGCACGCCAGGATTATGAACCGCAGGGCGCAAGCGTCACCATTTTGGTTAGCGAAGAGCCTATCGACCCGCAGCTTATCGATCAGAGCGAGCATCCGGGCCCGCTGCCTGAGACCGTGGTCGCACATCTCGATAAAAGCCACATCTGCGTGCATACCTATCCGGAAAGTCATCCGGAAGGCGGTCTGTGCACCTTCCGCGCCGATATTGAAGTCTCCACCTGCGGCGTGATTTCACCGCTGAAGGCGCTGAACTACCTGATTCACCAACTGGAATCCGATATCGTAACCATTGATTATCGCGTGCGTGGTTTCACCCGTGATATCAATGGCATGAAGCATTTTATCGATCATGAAATCAACTCTATTCAGAACTTCATGTCAGAAGATATGAAGTCGCTGTATGACATGGTGGACGTGAACGTCTATCAGGAAAATATGTTCCATACCAAAATGATGCTGAAAGAGTTCGATCTGAAACACTACATGTTCCACACCAAACCGGAAGAGTTAAGCGAGCAAGAGCGCAAGGTGATTACCGACCTGCTGTGGAAAGAGATGCGGGAAATTTATTACGCCCGCAATATACCTGCGGTGTAATGCCTGAAATGCCCGGCGGCGCTTTTGCATGCCGGGCCTACGGTTCCGCGCCGCCCGGCACAAAACGAATCATTAACGCTGCTGCATAAATTCACGGTATGCGGCAACCACCTGCAGGAAATCCTCCACGCCGCAAAGAGAGAGGCTCTCTTCGTCGTAGTAGTTCATCCCCTCTTCCATTTCATCGCCGGAAAATTCCAGTTGGTTGGCGCGGATCATCACTTCTTCGCCATCCAGCCACAACGTATATTCATGGCCGGCCCGCTGCCAGGAACGTTCACTGCCTTTCACGGTGCGCGCTGCCTGTTCCACTTCATCCAGAAGGGCCAGGTTATCTTTCACCTCTTCGTTGAACCAGTGACCAATCGCCTCGTGGTCCATCGACATTCGCACCTTTACCACACCGGTAATATCGCGCAGAAATTCGTAATCCATAATCTTTTCCTCTGCAAGGGCAATGCGTCACCGCTGCACTGTACCCATAACCTAATTATCGCAGCAGACAGGAAGAAAAAAAGCGCAACGGGTGGGAGGTTTAAAAATAAAAATGCCCGCTGATGCAATGTTCAGCGGGCATTGGAGAGTTTGTAGCCAAACGGTCAGCCAGGCTGACCGAACGGATTACACAGCGGTCTGGAAAATCACGCCATCAGCTTTTTCAGTGTACTGATCCAGCTGGTTAAAGTTCAGATAGCGATAGGTATCTTCCGCCGTCTTATCAACCTGAGCGACGAAGGTCTGGTACTCTTCCGGCGTCGGCAGTTTGCCCAGCAGAGAAGCGACCGCCGCCAGTTCGGCAGAGGCCAGATAGACGTTGGCGCCGGTACCTAAACGGTTCGGGAAGTTACGGGTAGAGGTCGACACGACCGTCGCGCCGTCAGCCACGCGCGCCTGGTTGCCCATACACAGGGAACAGCCAGGGATTTCGATACGCGCGCCGCTTTTACCAAACACGCTGTAGTAGCCTTCTTCAGTCAGCTGCGCGGCATCCATACGGGTTGGCGGCGCCACCCACAGGCGAGTAGGCAGTTGGCCTTTATGGCTGTCCAGCAGCTTACCTGCAGCACGGAAGTGGCCAATGTTGGTCATGCAGGAACCGATAAACACTTCGTCGATCTTCTCACCCTGTACGTCCGACAGCAGACGCGCATCGTCCGGATCGTTCGGCGCACACAGAATTGGCTCTTTGATATCCGCCAGATCGATGTCGATCACTGCCGCGTATTCCGCATCAGCGTCGGCTTCCAGCAGTTGCGGATCCGCCAGCCATTTTTCCATGCCCTGGATACGGCGCTCCAGCGTACGACGATCGCCGTAACCTTCTGCGATCATCCACTTCAGCAGGACGATGTTGGAGTTCAGATACTCAACGATCGGCTCTTTGTTCAGCTTGATGGTACAACCAGCAGCAGAACGCTCGGCGGAAGCATCGGTCAGTTCAAATGCCTGCTCGACTTTCAGATCCGGCAGACCTTCGATTTCAAGGATGCGGCCAGAGAAGATGTTTTTCTTCCCTTTCTTCTCAACGGTCAGCAGGCCCTGCTTGATAGCATACAGCGGGATGGCGTGAACCAGATCGCGCAGGGTAATGCCCGGTTGCATTTTACCTTTGAAGCGCACCAGTACTGATTCCGGCATATCCAGCGGCATCACGCCGGTCGCGGCGGCGAAGGCCACCAGACCAGAGCCCGCCGGGAAGGAGATACCAATCGGGAAACGGGTATGGGAATCACCGCCGGTACCGACGGTATCCGGCAGCAGCATACGGTTCAACCAGGAGTGGATAACGCCATCGCCCGGACGCAGTGAAACACCGCCGCGGTTCATGATGAAGTCCGGCAGAGTGTGGTGCGTGGTGACGTCAACCGGCTTCGGATAAGCTGCGGTGTGACAGAAGGACTGCATCACCAGGTCAGCGGAGAAGCCCAGGCACGCCAGGTCTTTCAGCTCATCGCGGGTCATTGGACCGGTGGTGTCCTGAGAACCGACGGAGGTCATTTTCGGCTCGCAATAAGCGCCCGGACGGATACCGGCAACGCCGCAGGCGCGGCCAACCATTTTCTGCGCCAGAGAGAAGCCGCGGTTGCTTTCCGCTACGTCTTTCGCATGACGGAAGACATCGCTGTGCGGCAGACCCAGCGCTTCGCGCGCTTTGGTCGTCAGGCCGCGACCGATGATCAGCGGAATACGGCCACCGGCGCGCACTTCGTCGATCAGTACATCGGTTTTCAGTTCGAAGCTTGCCAACAGCTCGTTGGTTTCGTGGTTACGCACTTCACCTTTGAACGGGTAAACGTCAATGACGTCGCCCATGTTGAGGTTGCTCACGTCCACTTCAATAGGCAGCGCGCCCGCATCTTCCATGGTGTTGAAGAAGATAGGCGCGATTTTGCCGCCCAGGCACAGGCCGCCGCCGCGCTTGTTCGGTACGTTCGGGATATCGTCGCCCATGAACCACAGCACCGAGTTGGTGGCGGATTTACGCGAAGAACCGGTACCGACAACGTCGCCAACGTAGGCCAGCGGGAAGCCTTTCTGCTGCAGCGCTTCAATTTGTTTAATCGGACCGACCGCGCCCGGCTGATCCGGTTCAATTCCTTCGCGAGCGTTCTTCAGCATCGCCAGAGCGTGCAGTGGGATATCCGGACGGGACCAGGCATCAGGCGCCGGAGACAAGTCATCGGTATTGGTTTCGCCGGTAACTTTGAAGACGGTAACGGTGATTTTTTCCGCCAGTTGCGGACGGTTCAGGAACCACTCGGCATCAGCCCAGGATTGCATAACCTGTTTAGCGTACTCATTACCCGCTTTGGCTTTCTCTTCTACGTCATAGAAGTTATCGAACATCAGCAGGGTATGGGACAGCGCTTTCGCGGCAATCGGCGCCAGTTTGGCATCGTCCAGCGCTTCAATCAGGGGGTGAATATTGTAACCGCCCTGCATGGTGCCCAGCAGTTCAACGGCTTTTTCAGGGGTAACCAGTGGGGAGGTCGCTTCGCCTTTGGCGATAGCGGCAAGGAATCCGGCTTTAACATAGGCGGCTTCATCGACGCCCGGCGGTACACGGTTGGTAAGCAGATCTAACAGGAATTCATCTTCACCCGCTGGCGGGTTTTTCAGCAGTTCTACCAGCGCGGCCATTTGGGTTGCGTCTAAGGGTTTGGCAACAATCCCCATGGCTGCACGCTCAGCTACGTGCTTACGGTATTCTTCTAGCACGACGGTTCTCCTCGCTCTCATTGTAAAATGCGGTAGGCGATTTTCTTCACGCTCCTGTGAGACAGCAGTTTGTAGGGTAAATGCCCGATACCGCGACGGCAGCATAGCAGGATTTTTGAAGGGTGTTAATCTGTTTACAAAAAAGCAACATTAAAATTTAGCTGAATCGTTAAGGGCAGGATATTGCAGGCTTTCTGTTCAAATGCTGGTAGATAAATTTATTTCTGTTACAGATTTAATGTCAGGATCCCAACAAAAATCAAAAAAAACAATATCGTCTTCATATACTCCCGTAACGTACCGTTTTCGCCGATACTTGAGCGAGATGGGTAACATTTCTGTGTCAGGAGCTTCCATGTCACTACCGTTCAAACCCCATATTATCGCCCTGCTCTGCAGCGCAGGCTTACTCGCGGCGGCGGGAACGCTATATGTTAAAAGCCGTACTCCAGAGACTATCGCTGAAGCGCCGGTGACGGCGCAGCCCACAACGGAACCAGCACCAGCATCCCCGACTGCACCGGCGGCGGGACAACCGGTCGCGGCCACCTATACCCAGGCGCAAATCGACCAATGGGTCGCGCCAATCGCGCTCTACCCGGATAGTTTGCTCTCGCAGGTATTGATGGCCTCCACCTATCCGGACAACGTTATGCAGGCGGTGCAGTGGTCGCAGGATAACCCATCGATGAAAGGCGACGCGGCCGTTCAGGCCGTTGCCAGCCAACCGTGGGATCCGAGCGTCAAATCCCTCGTCGCTTTTCCCGCCCTGCTGGCAATGATGGGCGAAAATCCGCCGTGGGTGGAAAACCTTGGCGACGCATTTTTAGCCCAGCCGCACGATGTGATGGATTCCGTACAGCGTCTGCGCGCCATTGCCCAACAAACCGGGACATTGAAATCCACGCCGCAACAGAAAGTGACCGTCACGGCCTCGGCACCCGCCTCTTCGAGGTCATCGAATAGCAATAGCACGGTATCATCCTCGACAAGCTCAACCGCATCGCCAGCGCCTTCGCAGATTATCAAAATTGAACCGACTAACCCGCAAGTGGTATACGTTCCGAGCTATAACCCTTCGACCGTCTACGGCAGTTGGCCGAATAGCGCCTATCCCCCGGTCTATCTGCCGCCGCCTCCGGGAGAGCAGTTCACCGATAGCTTCGTCAAAGGTTTTGGTTACAGCCTTGGCGTCGCCACTACCTGGGCACTTTTCAGCAGCATCGACTGGGATGATGACGATGATTACCATCATCATGATGACGATTACCATCACGGCGGCTACCAGCACAATGGCGATAACATCAATATTAATGTGAATAATTTCAACCGCATTACCGGGCAGAATCTGCCGGGTAACCATGTTAACTGGCAGCATAACCCCGCCTATCGCGGCAACGTGCCTTATCCGAATAATAATGTCGCCCAGCGCTATCATCAGACCAATGTGCCCGGCGGACTCAGCGCGACCCAACACGCGCCGGTCGATCGCAACGCTCAACGGCAAGCGGCGATGACGCAGCTCCAGCATCCCAACGCGCCTGCCGCCAGCGCAGGCAAGCTGGCGGCTAATAATGCCTCTCGCGATGCGCAGCGTCAGGCGGCTTCTCAACAATTGAAGCAGGCCACCCAGCGCAGCAGCTACCGTGGCTACGACAGCACGCCGACGCCTGCCAAACAGCAGCGTCGCGAAGCGGCGAAAACGCAGCTGCAACATCCAACGCCGCAGCAGCAACAGCATCGCGACGCCGTGAAAAGCCACGTGCAAAATCCTACGCCTCAGCAACAACAGCGCCGTCAGCAGATTCATTCCGCGACGCCGGCCCAACGTCAGCAAGCGGTGAGCACGGCACGCGCCAATGCCTTAAGCGGCAACGAAAGTCGCTCCCCCTCCTGGCAATCGCAGCAGGCGCGCGGGCTGCAAAGCCGCAATATTTCCGGCTTGAGCAGCGAACAGCGCGGCGCCGCCAGAGAGCGTCTTTCCGAACATCATGAATTGCGTCGTCGCTGAGGATGAGCAGATGAGAAAACCATTACAGATCGCCCTATTCACGCTAATGCTGTCGCCGCTCGCCGCCTTCGCCCAGCAACCGTTCCCCACGCCGGAGAAAGCGGCAAGCGCGCTGGCCGATGCGCTCAATCATCGTGATAAAGCCGCGCTCAATAATCTGCTCGGCGATAACTGGCAGCACTTTTTACCCACCGATGGTATTGATCCCAATGCCGTCGACCGCTTTCAGCGCGACTGGCAGGTGAAACACGTCATTGTCCAGCAGGGTAACAGCGCCTGGCTCGATGTCGGTAGCGAAGCGTGGCGGTTGCCGATTCCCATTGTCAAAGATGAACAGGGCTGGCGTTTTGATATGGCGGCCGGGGAAGATGAAATTCTCACACGCGCCATCGGCCGCAATGAACTGTCGGCAATTGCCGCCATGCACGCCTACGTTGATGCCCAGCAGGATTACTATCAAATGAATCATCGCTGGGCACAAAAAATCATCAGCAGCGAAGGCAAAAAAGATGGCCTGTACTGGCCTACCTCGCCGGGTGAAACGCCAAGCCCGCTGGGGCCGGCATTCAGCCCGACGGAGCCCGGCGCCGGGTATCATGGCTACCGCTTCCGCATTATCGCCGATAACGATAATCAAGGCGTCGCTTTACTGGCATGGCCGGTAGAGTGGGGAGAAACCGGGGTGATGAGCTTTATGATCGATCAGAACGATAAGGTCTGGCAGGCGAACCTGGGCGAAGAGAGCGCGACGAAAGCACAGGCAATTACGCATTTTGCCCCCGATTCTGCAGCCGGATGGCAGGCGGTCAATCAATAAAAAAATGCCCGGTTGCGCGATAGCAACCGGGCACTCTCTGGTGCTTAGCCCTGGTGCGGCATCAGCTCCGGATAACCGGCAAAAGCAGGTTTCTGACTGGTCAGCGCCGCTTCATCCGAGCTGATGCTCCCGGAATTCGCCGCCCACACCCCTTCAGTAGTTTTCGTCACCAACTGATGCTGCGCATTCAGATCCTGGCCCATCGCCGCAATATGGCTATTTTCAGTGCCGCCGCTGTTCGCAGCCCAGGGAATGACCGCATCGGCCGCACAGGCCATACCGGAAACTAATGTCGTCGCTAACAGCGCCGTGGTTAACAAGCGTTTCATCTCACACCTCAGATACATAATTAACTGCCTATTAGTTTACTGAGTGACTATTTTCAAAGTATGTATGAGGTGTAGCGGTTTGTGAACACGGACATAGTTCTAAACATTAGCGATAAAAAAAGCGGCTCTGAGAGCCGCTTATGCATTTTACCCGAAAGAAAAAGTTACTTTTTCTTCGCTTTCGCGTTTGGCAGGTCGGTAATGCTACCTTCAAAGACTTCTGCCGCCAGGCCAACGGACTCGTGCAGAGTCGGGTGAGCGTGGATAGTCAGCGCGATGTCTTCCGCGTCGCAGCCCATTTCGATAGCCAGACCGATTTCACCCAGCAGCTCGCCGCCGTTGGTGCCGACAATCGCGCCGCCGATAACACGGTGGGTCTCTTTGTCGAAGATCAGTTTGGTCATACCGTCTGCGCAGTCGGAAGCGATAGCACGGCCGGAAGCAGCCCACGGGAAGGTGGCGGTTTCGTAGCTGATGCCTTTCTCTTTCGCTTCTTTCTCAGTCAGGCCAACCCATGCCACTTCTGGCTCGGTGTAGGCGATAGACGGGATAACTTTCGGATCGAAGTAGTGTTTCAGGCCGGAGATAACTTCTGCGGCAACGTGACCTTCGTGTACGCCTTTGTGCGCCAGCATCGGCTGGCCGACGATATCGCCGATAGCAAAGATGTGCGGCACGTTGGTGCGCATTTGTTTGTCAACGCGAATGAAGCCGCGATCGTCAACTTCCACGCCGGCTTTGCCTGCGTCGAGGTTTTTACCGTTCGGCACGCGGCCGATAGCCACCAGCACCGCGTCGTAACGCTGCGCTTCCGCCGGGGCTTTTTTACCTTCCATGGAAACGTAAATACCGTCTTCTTTTGCTTCAACGGCAGTTACTTTGGTTTCCAGCATCAGGTTGAATTTCTTGCTGATACGTTTGGTGAAGACTTTAACCACGTCTTTGTCGGCAGCCGGGATAACCTGGTCGAACATTTCAACCACGTCAATCTCTGAACCCAGCGCATGGTATACGGTACCCATTTCCAGACCGATGATACCGCCGCCCATAACCAGCATGCGTTTCGGTACAGATTTCAGTTCCAGAGCGTCGGTGGAATCCCAAACGCGCGGGTCTTCATGCGGGATAAACGGCAGTTGAATCGGACGGGAGCCCGCCGCGATGATCGCGTTGTCGAAGTTAATCACGGTTTTGCCGTTTTCGCCTTCAACTTCCAGGGTGTTAGCGCCGGTGAATTTACCCAGACCATTAACCACCTTCACTTTACGACCTTTGGCCATGCCAGCCAGACCACCGGTCAGCTGAGTGATGACTTTTTCTTTCCAGGTGCGGATCTTGTCAATGTCGGTTTTCGGTTCGCCGAAAACGATGCCGTGTTCGGCCAGCGCTTTCGCTTCTTCGATAACTTTAGCAACGTGCAGTAGTGCTTTAGAAGGGATACACCCCACGTTCAGGCAAACGCCGCCCAGGGAGCTGTAACGTTCTACGATGACGGTTTCCAGACCTAAATCAGCGCAACGGAAGGCTGCAGAGTAGCCTGCAGGACCTGCCCCAAGTACCACGACCTGAGTTTTGATTTCAGTACTCATCATGACCTCTGTAATTTATATCCGGCGGGTCTGACGCTTTTATTATTACGCCCAAGTCCACCGGGACGTTCTATCCGCGTGTATTTTACAAAATTGTTAACAATTTTTAAACAACAAACGGCAAACGATTTTGTCCTTTGTTGCTGATAATCCTCAACAGCCTGAGGTTATCAGAAAAAAGCCGGCCGTCAGGCCGGCTTTTTCGCTTACATCACCAGGCGGCGAATGTCGCTCAAGGTGTTGTTGATGATGGTAATGAAACGGGCACCATCAGCACCGTCGATGACGCGGTGGTCGAAGGACAGAGAGATCGGCATCATCAGACGCGGAACGAACTCTTTACCATTCCATACCGGCTCCATCGCGGACTTAGACACGCCCAGGATGGCCACTTCCGGCGCGTTAACAATCGGCGCGAAGTGGGTGGTACCCAGGCCGCCGATGCTGGAGATGGTGAAGCAACCGCCCTGCATTTCGCCAGCAGTCAGCTTGCCATCGCGCGCTTTCTTCGAGATGGTGGTCAGTTCGCGAGACAGCTCGGTGATGCTCTTCTTGTTCACGTCTTTAAAGACCGGAACCACCAGACCGTTCGGAGTATCAACCGCCACACCGATGTTGATGTATTTCTTCAGCGTCAGACGCTGACCGTCTTCGGACAGCGAGCTGTTGAAGCGCGGCATCTGCTCAAGCGCAGCGGCAACGGCTTTCATGATGAAGACCACTGGGGTGAATTTCACATCCAGTTTGCGCTTCTCAGCTTCGGCATTCTGCTGCTTACGGAACGCTTCCAGATCGGTGATATCGGTTTTGTCGAAGTGCGTAACGTGCGGGATCATCACCCAGTTACGGCTCAGGTTAGCGCCAGAGATTTTCTGGATACGACCCAGTTCCACTTCTTCGATTTCGCCAAACTTGCTGAAGTCAACTTTCGGCCATGGCAGCATGCCCGGCAGACCGCCGCCTGCGGCAGCAGCCGGTGCGGATTCAGCGCGTTTAACCGCTTCTTTCACGTAAGCCTGAACGTCTTCGCGCAGGATACGACCTTTACGGCCAGTCCCTTTCACTTTCGCCAGGTTTACGCCGAACTCGCGCGCCAGGCGGCGAATCAGCGGAGTCGCGTGAACGTAAGCTTCGTTTTCAGCGAATTCGGTTTTACCTTCTGCTTTCGCAGCCGGCGCGGCAGCTTTCTGAGCCGGTGCCGGTGCAGCAGCCGGTGCCGGTGCCGGTGCAGCAGCCGGTGCCGGTGCCGGTGCAGCAGCCTGAGCTGGAGCAGCAGCAGGCGCGGCGCCTTCCACTTCGAAGACCATGATCAGAGAGCCGGTAGACACTTTGTCGCCGGTGCTGATTTTGATCTCTTTTACGGTACCCGCGAACGGCGCCGGAACTTCCATAGAAGCTTTGTCGCCTTCGACGGTGATCAGTGACTGCTCAGCGGCAACTTTATCGCCGACTTTTACCATCACTTCGGTGACTTCAACTTCGTCGCCGCCGATATCCGGTACGTTAACATCCTTCACGCCAGCTGCAGCAGCCGGTGCCGCGGCAGCCGGAGCGGCAGCCTGTGCCGGAGCGGCTGCAGGCGCAGCGCCCGCCACTTCGAAGATCATGATCAGGGAGCCGGTGGACACTTTGTCGCCGGTGTTGATTTTGATCTCTTTTACGGTACCCGCGAACGGCGCCGGAACTTCCATAGAAGCTTTGTCGCCTTCGACGGTGATCAGGGATTGCTCAGCGGCGATGGTGTCGCCCACTTTAACCATGATCTCGGTGACTTCAACTTCATCGCCGCCGATATCCGGTACGTGAACTTCTTTCGCTGCGCTTGCCGCCGGCGCTGCTGCCGGTGCCGGAGCAGCTGCTTTCTCTTCCTGCGCAGGTGCAGCGGCTGCTGCACCCTCGGCGGAATCGAAAATCATGATCAGTTTGCCAGTCTCGGTTTTGTCGCCGACGGAGACTTTAATCTCTTTCACGACGCCAGCCTGCGGAGACGGAACTTCCATAGAGGCCTTGTCGCCTTCTACGGTGATCAGCGACTGTTCAGCTTCAACTTTGTCGCCAACTTTGACCAGGATCTCGGTGATTTCAACTTCATCAGCCCCGATGTCCGGTACTTTGATTTCGATAGCCATTATTCTCTTACCTCTTACGCCAGACGCGGGTTAACTTTTTCTGCATCGATGTCGAATTTAGCAATGGCGTCAGCCACGACTTTCTTATCGATTTCACCACGTTTAGCCAGTTCGCCCAGCGCCGCAACGACCACATAGGAAGCATCGACTTCGAAGTGGTGACGCAGGTTTTCACGGCTGTCGGAACGACCGAAGCCATCGGTACCCAGTACGCGGTAATCATCAGCCGGTACGTAAGTACGAACCTGCTCGGCGAACAGTTTCATATAGTCAGTGGATGCCACAGCCGGAGCGTCGTTCATCACCTGAGCGATGTACGGTACGCGCGGAGTCTCCAGCGGGTGCAGCATGTTCCAGCGTTCGCAATCCTGGCCATCACGCGCCAGTTCGGTGAAGGAGGTGACGCTATACACGTCAGAACCCACGCCGTAGTCTTTCGCCAGGATCTGCGCTGCTTCACGAACGTGACGCAGGATAGAACCAGAGCCCAGCAGCTGAACTTTACCTTTGCTACCTTCGAGGGTTTCGAGTTTGTAGATACCTTTACGGATACCTTCCTCGGCGCCTTCCGGCATGGCCGGCATGTGGTAGTTTTCGTTCAGCGTAGTGATGTAGTAGTAAACGTTCTCTTGCGCTTCGCCGTACATACGTACCAGACCGTCATGCATGATGACAGCGACTTCGTACGCGTAAGACGGGTCGTAGGAGATGCAGTTCGGGATAGTCAGCGACTGAATGTGGCTGTGACCATCTTCGTGCTGCAGACCTTCGCCGTTCAGCGTAGTACGACCAGAAGTACCGCCGATCAGGAAGCCGCGAGCCTGCTGATCGCCTGCCGCCCAGCACAGATCGCCGATACGCTGGAAGCCGAACATCGAGTAGTAGATGTAGAACGGAATCATCGGCAGGTCGTTGGTGCTGTAGGAGGTCGCAGCAGCCAGCCAGGATGCGCCTGCGCCCAGCTCGTTAATACCTTCCTGCAGAATCTGGCCTTTCTCGTCTTCTTTGTAGTATGCAACCTGCTCACGGTCCTGCGGGGTGTACTGCTGGCCGTTCGGGCTGTAGATACCGATTTGACGGAACAGACCTTCCATACCGAAAGTACGCGCTTCATCGGCGATGATCGGCACCAGACGATCTTTGATCGACTTGTTCTTCAGCATCACGTTCAGGGCACGAACGAAAGCGATAGTGGTAGAGATTTCTTTGTTTTGCTCTTCCAGCAGCGCGCTGAAGTCGGCCAGGGTCGGCAGCTCCAGTTTCTCAGTGAATTTCGGCTGACGAGTCGGCAGGTAGCCGTTCAGCTTTTCACGTTGAGCGTGCAGGTAAGTGTGCTCTTCGGAACCTTCCGGGAAGGTCACGTACGGCAGTTTTTCGATATCGGCATCAGCCACCGGCACGTTGAAACGATCGCGGACGTAGCGAACGCCGTCCATGTTCATTTTCTTAACTTGGTGCGCGATGTTTTTACCTTCCGCGGTGTCGCCCATACCATAACCTTTAATGGTATGCGCCAGAATCACGGTCGGCTGGCCTTTGGTTTCCTGCGCTTTTTTCAGTGCAGCGTAGACTTTCTTCGGATCGTGACCACCACGGTTCAGGGCCCAGATCTGCTCGTCAGTCCAGTCGGCAACCAGCGCGGCGGTTTCCGGATATTTACCGAAGAAGTGCTCACGAACGTAGGCGCCGTCTTTGGATTTGAAGGTCTGGTAGTCGCCGTCAACGGTTTCGTTCATCAGCTGAATCAGCTTACCGCTGGTGTCTTTACGCAGCAGCTCATCCCAACGACCGCCCCAGATAACCTTGATAACGTTCCAGCCAGCACCACCGAAGATGCCTTCCAGTTCGTTAATGATTTTACCGTTACCGGTGACCGGGCCGTCCAGACGCTGCAGGTTGCAGTTGATGACGAAGACCAGGTTATCCAGTTTTTCACGGGTCGCGATGGTGATAGCGCCTTTAGATTCCGGCTCATCCATCTCGCCATCGCCCAGGAAGGCGTAAACGGTTTGCGCAGAGGTGTCTTTCAGACCACGGTGTTCCAGATATTTCAGGAATTTAGCCTGATAGATAGCGCCCAACGGCCCCAGACCCATCGATACGGTCGGGAACTGCCAGAATTCCGGCATCAGTTTCGGGTGCGGATAAGAGGACAGACCATTACCGTGAACTTCCTGACGGAAGTTGTTCATCTGCTCTTCAGTCAGACGACCTTCCAGGAAGGCACGTGCATATACGCCCGGAGAGATGTGGCCCTGGAAGTAAACCAGATCGCCGCCGTCTTTCTCAGTGCGCGCACGGAAGAAGTGGTTGAAGCAAACTTCGTAGAAGGTAGCGGAAGACTGGTAGGATGCCATGTGGCCACCCAGCTCCAGATCTTTCTTCGATGCGCGCAGAACGGTCATGATGGCGTTCCAACGGATCGCTGAACGAATACGGCGTTCCAGCTCCAGATTGCCCGGGTATTCCGGTTCATCTTCAACGGCAATAGTGTTGACGTAATTATGCGCTGCCGCACCGGCCGCTACTTTCACGCCGCCTTTGCGGGCCTCAGAAAGAAGCTGGTCGATCAGATACTGAGCACGCTCAACACCTTCTTCACGGATGACCGATTCGATCGCCTGTTGCCAGTCGCGAGTTTCGATCGGATCCACGTCATTCTGGAAACGTTCTGACATGGGGGTATTCCTTATCTATCTAATCGTTGATTTAACTGGAACCTGTCCCATTGAACTCTTTAGCGTTTCACTCTGATGAACAACCAAGAATTCAATAAGACAGGTTCTGCGTTTAGTTGCCGCGCTCTAAAAAATGGCGCTTAAGAACCGGAGTTCTCGTCCTTTCGTTGCTGTAAACGACGCAGTGAACGTTCTCTACGACTCTGTTCACGGCTACGATCCAGCAAAATTTCCTCAATGAACGCCAGGTGACGGTGCGACGCCTCACGCGCCTGCTCCGGCTCCCCGGCCATTATCGCCTCGAAAATGCGAGTACGATGGTTGCTGACCAACGGGAGCATTTCCCGGCGGGCATACAGCAATTCAAAGTTCTGACGAACGTTTTGTGCCAGCATCGGCTCCATACACCTTAGCAGATGGAGCAACACCACATTGTGCGCCGCTTCGGTGACGGCGATTTGGTACTGGACGACAGCGCCGGATTCGGCGTCGAGATCGCCGGACTGTTGGGCCCGCTCAATGGCTTGATGCAGCTCGCGAATACGGTCGCGATCTTCATCATTGCTGCGCAGCGCCGCGTAATAAGCCGCGATGCCTTCCAGCGCGTGACGGGTTTCCAGCAAATCGAATTGGGATTCAGGGTGGTCGGACAGGAGCTCGACCAACGGGTCGCTAAAGCTCTGCCACAGGCTGCTTTGTACAAAGGTTCCACCGCCCTGGCGACGAAGCAACAGGCCCTTGGCTTCGAGGCGTTGAATCGCCTCACGGAGCGAGGGACGGGAAACGTCGAACTGTTTTGCCAGTTCGCGTTCAGGCGGGAGTTTTTCACCGGGGCGCAACGTCCCCTCAAGAATCAGAAACTCCAGCTGCTGCTCTATCACATCAGAAAGTTTTGGTTGGCGGATCTTGCTGTAGGCCATATTCCCTGTCTCTGCCATTCGCCCGGAGTCAATTGGTCTTACCAATTTAAAGTTCGTAGCGCTAAAGTAACAAAGTATTCACCTCCTGTCCATACAGGTTTTGATTGAAATCAGTAAACCTGGCCTTTTTTAACAACCTTACAGAAATAACGTTTCAGAAATGTAACCTTGCACAAAACTTACATTTACCCAGCAAGGGGTAGCATTAACTTTATATAAACGAAAAATTACGCTTTCTGAACCGATTCAAGAAGCGAAAAAGTGCATTTATAAACCAATAAAGTGAATAGATAACCAATAAAGGGTAGCGGCGACGGTGGTAAGAAAAAATGACAAACGGTGTCTTTTTGTTCGTTCCGTCATCATCCCTTCATAAAGCAGGTGCATTCGCACGCCCTTACCATTATTCTGCATCAGGCGAAAGGTCTTTGAGGGAATTTCCGCTTTGCTTTCCGTAAAGAAATCAATACAAAAATGGAATTTCATAATTACACAAACACAACAATGTGTGCGTTGCGTCACTCGGGTAAAAACTGGCCTCAAACGCCTTGAAATTAGCTAACTATGCTATTTGGCAGAGACGGACAGCAAAGCAGCAACCTGAAGGATGAAGCGTATAAACATAATAACCACACACGAGGTTTCATGATGGAAGGTCAACAGCATGGCGATCGACTCAAGCGCGGCTTGAAGAACCGCCATATACAGCTCATTGCGCTAGGAGGCGCTATCGGTACGGGCTTATTCCTGGGAAGTGCGTCAGTGATTCAATCTGCAGGTCCTGGTATTATTCTCGGCTACGCTATCGCCGGGTTTATCGCCTTCCTGATCATGCGCCAACTCGGCGAAATGGTCGTCGAAGAACCGGTAGCCGGTTCATTCAGCCATTTTGCTTATAAATACTGGGGCGGCTTTGCCGGCTTTGCCTCCGGCTGGAACTATTGGGTGCTGTATGTGCTTGTCGCCATGGCGGAGCTAACCGCCGTCGGTAAATACATCCAGTTCTGGTGGCCGGAAATCCCTACCTGGGCCTCGGCAGCGGTCTTCTTCATCGCCATTAACGCCATTAACCTGACCAACGTAAAAGTGTTCGGCGAAATGGAATTCTGGTTCGCGATTATTAAAGTCGTCGCGGTAGTGGCCATGATTCTGTTCGGCGCCTGGCTGTTGTTCAGCGGCAACGGCGGCCCGCAGGCTACGGTCAGAAACTTGTGGGATCAGGGCGGTTTCCTGCCGCACGGTTTCTCCGGGCTGGTGATGATGATGGCGATCATTATGTTCTCCTTCGGCGGTCTGGAACTGGTGGGGATCACCGCGGCGGAAGCGGACAACCCGGAAAAGAGCATCCCGAAAGCCACCAACCAGGTTATCTACCGTATCCTTATTTTCTATGTAGGCTCCCTGGCCGTGCTGCTCTCGCTGCTGCCGTGGACGCGCGTCACCGCCGATACCAGCCCGTTCGTCCTGATCTTCCACGAACTCGGCGACACGCTGGTGGCAAACGCCCTCAACATCGTGGTGCTGACCGCCGCGCTCTCGGTTTACAACAGCTGCGTATACTGTAATAGCCGTATGCTATTCGGCCTGGCGCAGCAGGGCAATGCGCCGAAAGCGCTGCTGACTCTCGATAAGCGCGGCGTACCGGTCAACACCATTCTGGTATCCGCCGTGGTCACCGCGCTGTGCGTGCTGATCAACTATCTGGCGCCGGAATCGGCGTTCGGACTGCTGATGGCGCTGGTGGTCTCCGCGCTGGTGATTAACTGGGCGATGATTAGCCTCGCGCATATCAAATTCCGTCGCGCCAAGCAGCAGGAAGGCGTGAAAACGCGTTTCCCGGCGCTGTTCTACCCGCTGGGTAACTGGGTATGCCTGCTGTTTATGATCGCGGTACTGGCCATCATGCTGATGACCCCGGGGATGGCGATTTCGGTGTGGCTGATACCGGTATGGATTGCCGTTCTCGGCGTTGGCTATCTGTTTAAACAGAAAAGCGCCGGCGTCGTAAAAGCACAATAATACATCTCGTCACGCCGTGTCCGTCCTCGAGCGACGGGCACGGCGCATTGTTATCTGCTTCACACTTTCCTTCCTGTAACAGTTTTCTCCATATCGATGACGGATTACTGCAACGTAATTCCCGACGCTAAGACCAATAATTCTCTCCAGACTGCAATGGAGAGTTCCAGGATGACAGGCAATACACTTTCGCTGAAAGAAAAGATTGGCTACGGGATGGGCGACGCCGGATGTAACATTATCTTTGGCGCCATCATGTTGTTCGTTAACTACTTTTATACGGATATTTTTGGTCTTGCGCCGGCGCTGGTTGGGGTGCTGCTGCTTTCGGTGCGCGTCATCGATGCCGTCACCGACCCGATCATGGGAGCGATGGCCGACCGCACCCGCAGTAAATATGGCCGCTTTCGCCCATGGCTGCTGTGGATGGCCTTCCCCTACGCCCTGTTCAGCGTACTGATGTTCACCACCCCGGAATGGACCTACAACAGCAAGGTTATCTATGCCTTCGTCACCTACTTCCTGCTGTCGATAACCTATACCGCGATAAACATCCCCTACTGCTCTTTGGGGACGGTGATGACATCCGACCCGCAAGAACGTGTCGCCTGCCAGTCATACCGCTTTGTGCTGGTCGGTATTGCGACGCTTCTGCTCTCGCTGACTCTGCTGCCTATGGCGGAGTGGTTCGGCGGCGCCGATAAAGCGAAAGGTTATCAAATGGCGATGACCGTATTGGCGTTCATCGGCATGTGTATGTTTTTGTTCTGCTTCGCCACCGTACGCGAGCGCATCCGCCCGGCGGTCCAAACCAACGACGAGCTGAAAAAAGACCTCAAAGATGTGTGGAAAAACGACCAGTGGGTTCGCATTTTGCTCTTAACCCTGTGCAACGTTTGCCCCGGCTTTATCCGTATGGCCGCCACCATGTACTACGTCACCTGGGTCATGGGGCAAAGTACCCATTTCGCCACCCTGTTTATCAGCCTTGGCGTCGTCGGCATGATGATCGGCAGCATGCTGGCGAAAGTGCTGACCGACCGTTGGTGTAAACTGCAGGTCTTTTTCTGGACCAACATTGTACTGGCGGTCTTCTCCTGCGCGTTCTACTTCTTTAATCCGCATGCCACGACGCTGATTCTGGTGCTCTACTTCCTGCTCAATATCCTGCATCAAATCCCGTCGCCGCTGCACTGGTCGCTGATGTCCGACGTTGATGACTACGGCGAGTGGAAAACCGGTAAACGGATCACCGGCATCAGCTTCTCCGGCAACCTGTTCTTCCTGAAAGTGGGGCTGGCGGTCGCCGGGGCTATGGTGGGTTTCCTGCTGTCGTGGTACGGCTACGATGCCGGCGCGAAGGAGCAAAGCGCCTCGGCGCTAAATGGTATCGTGCTGCTGTTCTCAGTGATCCCCGGCGTTGGCTACCTGATTACCGCAGGCGTCGTACGCCTGCTGAAAGTTGACCGCAATCTGATGCGCCAAATCCAGAATGATTTGGAAAAGCGCCGCAGTAACTACAGCGAACTGAATGAGCTCCAGGAATTGAAAACCAGTGAACACATAAGGAAAGCCTGATGAACAACTGGCCTAACCCCTTTATTGAACAACGCGCGGACCCTTTTATCCTGCGCCATCACGACCACTACTATTTTATGGCCTCCGTGCCGGAATACGATCGGCTGGAGATTCGCCGCGCCGCCACGCTGGAAGGCCTGCGTGAAGCCGAGCCGGTGACCGTCTGGCGCAAGCCGCAAAACGGGCCGATGAGCCAGCTGATTTGGGCGCCGGAGCTCCACCACATCGACGGCAAGTGGTATATCTATTTCGCCGCCGCCCCGACCCATGACCTCGACGCCCAGGGGATGTTCCAGCACCGGATGTTTGCCCTTGAGTGTACCGACAGCGATCCGCTCAGCGGCCGTTGGCATGAAAAAGGGCAAATTATCACCACGTTCGATACCTTTGCCCTCGACGCCACCACCTTCAGCCATCAAGGGAAACGCTGGTATTTATGGGCGCAGAAAGACCCGCAGATCGCCGGCAATAGCAATCTCTATCTGGCGGAGCTGGAAAACCCGTGGACGCTAAAAGGCGCGCCGCTCATGCTGAGCAAGCCGGAGTTCGCCTGGGAATGCCGGGGATTTATGGTCAATGAGGGGCCTGCGGTGCTGGTACACGGCGATAAGCTATTTATCAGCTATTCCGCCAGCGCGACCGATGAAAACTACTGCATGGGATTATTATGGATAGATATTCAGGCCGATCCGCTACAGCCGGCTAACTGGCATAAAGCCCCGCAGCCGGTATTTCGCACCAGCTATGAAAACCGCCAGTATGGTCCCGGCCACAATAGCTTTACGCAAACGCCGCAGGGGGAAGATGTGCTGGTGTACCACGCGCGCAACTACACCGAAATTGAAGGCGACCCGCTGTACGATCCTAACCGTCATACCCGGCTAAAGCTGGTACGCTGGCAAGAAAACGGGATGCCCGACTTCGGCATCCCGCCCGCTGATACGCTGTAGCGAGTCAATCCCCGCCCGGCGAGCGCTGCGCTTACCGGGCCGCGGACCGTAGGCCGGATAAGCGCAGCGCCATCCGGCGACATGAGTGCGCCAAGCCCAGCAGCGCCTGGCTTCGGGCTGTTAAATCAAAGTCCCGTAGATGGTCAACAGCGCCATAATCACCACCACCACCAGCGAGGTTTTCTTCGCCATGGAAACCGCCGCTTTTGGCGTCTCAACCGCATCGACGTGCGGCTCGCGGGCCAGCGAGAACTGGGCCAGACGAGTTAATACCTGATACTGCGAAGAGTGACGGTCGCCTAGCGAGGCAAACCACGCCGGCAGCGCTTTTTCGCCGTGTCCCAGCAGCGCGTATACCACGCCAACCAACCGCACCGGCACCCAATCGACAATATGCAGAATACCGTCAATGCCGGACTGTAAACGATGGCGCGGCGTCTGATAGCGCGCAAGCCAGGTCTGCCAGGCGCGCAGGACGCAATAGGCCGTCAGCGTCAATAACCCCCACGGGCCGCCGACCACCAGCCAGAACAACGGCGCCAGATAGTAGCGATAGTTAATCCATAGCAGCGCGTTTTGCAGCTCGCGAAGATATTCCTGACGATCGCAGCCCGGCGGCACGCCGTGAATAAGCGTTAGCTCGCTGGCCATCGAATCGCAGGCGTGGCTATCGTTGTTCGCCGCCGCCTTCAGATAGGCATGATAATGCAGGCGCACCTTACCCGCGCCGATACACAGCAGGCCAAGCAAAATCCAGAACACCAGCAGCGGTACGTTAAATAGCTGCCCCTGTAGCAGGCGTTGAATAACATATACCACCGCCACCGCGACGACGGTCATCAGCACTGTGCCGAACAGCGAGAAATGCTTCACGCGGCGGAACAGTACCTCCAGGCGATGATCGAGCTGCCAGTGCTCGCCAAGCTTGAACAGACGCTCGGCGATGAGAACCAGCAGCGTAGTAAACAACGTCATGGTATCTCCTTATGTGACGATGCGGCCAACATACCGCGGTATTTTGCCCAATCAAAGGCCGGGCCGGGATCCGTTTTGCGTACCGGCGCGATATCGCAATGGCCGGTAATATTATCAGCAATACCAGGATAACGCTGGATAAGCGCTTGGGTAATCGCCACTAGCTGCTGATACTGCGCCTCGGTGTAGGCCTGAGTATCCGTCCCTTCCAGCTCAATGCCGATCGAAAAATCATTGCAGCGCTCGCGGCCGTGATAGCTGGAGACGCCCGCATGCCATGCGCGATTATCAAAGGGCACATATTGGACTATTTCGCCATCGCGGCAAATCAGACAATGCGCCGAAACGCGCAGATGAGCAATCCCGGCGAAGTAAGGATGCGCGTCGGCATCCAACGTACCGGTAAATAGCGCGTCAATCCACGGGCCGCCAAACTCCCCCGGCGGCAGGCTGATATTGTGTACCACCAGTAAAGAAGGGTTTTCATCGTCCGGGCGGCAATCGTGATGCGGCGAAGGCACCCGACGCGCGCCCACCAGCCATCCGCCATTCAACTGCATGGGGAATCTCCTTTCGCAAACGTAGATCCCGGCGGCCCCACAGGCGACGCGAAATCCATTGGGTATGTGTGGTACAGAAACGTGGTTCAGGTTAGCATGTTTCCCACTTCTGAATCTTATCTATCTGGAGCTTTATCATGACGCCTCGTCGCTACAGCCCCGACCGCCGCCGTGACGCGCTGCTGGAACGTATTAATCTCGATATTACCGACGCCGTCGCGCAATCACTACGCGAAGATCTGGGCGGCGAAGTTGACGCTAACAACGATATTAGCGCGCAACTATTGCCGTCGGACGCGCGCTCTCACGCCATCGTTATCACCCGCGAAGATGGGGTATTCTGCGGTAAGCGTTGGGTAGAAGAAGTGTTCATTCAGCTTGCCGGCGACGATGTCAGCATCACCTGGCACGTGGCTGACGGCGATACGGTAAAAGCCGATCAGCCGCTGTTCGAACTGGACGGGCCGTCGCGGGTGCTGCTAACCGGCGAACGCACCGCGCTAAATTTCGTGCAGACCCTCTCCGGGGTAGCAAGCGAAGTGCGCCGCTACGTCGACCTGCTCAAAGGCACCAAAACGCAACTGCTTGATACGCGTAAAACGTTACCCGGCCTGCGCACCGCGTTGAAGTACGCGGTACTGTGCGGCGGCGGCGCGAACCACCGTCTGGGCCTTTTCGACGCCTTCCTGATCAAAGAAAACCACATCATTGCCTCCGGTTCGGTACGTCAGGCGGTGGAAAAAGCCTTCTGGCTGCACCCGGACGTACCGGTGGAAGTCGAAGTCGAAACGCTGGATGAACTGGACGAAGCGTTAAAAGCCGGCGCTGATATCATCATGCTCGACAATTTCACCACCGACCTGATGCGCGAGGCGGTAAAACGTACCAACGGCCAGGCGGCGCTGGAAGTCTCCGGCAACGTTACCTTCGATACCATTCGCGAATTCGCGGAAACTGGCGTTGACTATATTTCCGTCGGCGCACTCACTAAGCACGTACGGGCCCTCGACCTGTCCATGCGTTTTCGTTAATTCTCTCCCCGATATCCGCCGGGTATCGGGGCTATTTTTGCGAGACGCCTCGCACGCTTACCGTGCATCTTTGAAAGCGCTACCGAAAAGCTGGATGCCTGCATCCTAAGCGTATTTTTCCTCCTCGCCGCCGCGACGTAATCGCGCCAAAGTCACCCCACAACGAACAAGGAGTGACTTATGGATAAGCAACGTGGTTTTACCCTGATCGAATTAATGGTGGTTATCGGCATTATCGCCATCCTCAGCGCCATCGGCATCCCCGCCTACCAGAATTACCTGCGCAAAGCCGCCCTCACCGATATGCTGCAAACCTTTGTGCCCTACCGCACGGCAATAGAGCTGTGCGCGTTGGACCACGGCGGACTAACCAGTTGCGATGGCGGCAGTAACGGAATCCCTTCACCGTCGACTACCCGCTATGTATCGGCGATGAGCGTCGTCCAGGGGGTGGTCACCCTGACCGGGCAGGAGAGCCTTAACGGCCTGGCCGTCACCCTGACCCCTTCCTGGGATAACGCCAACGGTATCACCGGCTGGCAGCGCGTCTGCGCCATCAGCGATGACAGCGCGTTAAAGCAGGCCTGCGAAGATGTCTTCCGCTTTAACTGAGGTGACAGCCATGAAAACCGAACAGCTACTCTCACTCTGTCAGCGCCATCACGCGCTGTTGTTGAAGAGCGACGAGCAGACCATTGTTATCGCCGTCGTGGATGCGCCGGCGCCAGAACTGATGGAAGCGCTGCGCTTCGCTACCCAAAAGCGCATCGATATTGAATGCTGGAGCCAGGAGCGGATGGATAAGCGTCAGCATGAGGCGCAACAGTCAGCATCAAAGTCCGCCACGGGTAACACCCAGGGCGTAACCGATCTACTGAATCAAATTCTGGAGCAGGCGCTGCGCCAGCGTGCCTCTGATATCCATATTGAGCCGGCGGAAAATCAGCTGCGGATACGCCTGCGCGTCGATGGCGTGTTGCATGCCCTACCGAGACTTGAGGCCGCGCTGGCTGCGCCAATGACAGCACGGCTTAAGGTGCTGGGCAACCTTGATATTGCCGAGCATCGTCTGCCGCAGGATGGACAGTTCACTCTGACACTGGCCGGGCGCACGGTCTCCTTTCGCATTGCAACCCTCCCCTGCCGCGGCGGGGAGAAAATCGTCCTGCGTTTATTACACCAGGTGGAGCAGGCGCTGGATCTGGAAGCTCTGGGGCTCTCCTCTCGTCAGCTTGCTTTTTTCCGCGCCGCATTGAACCAGCCGCAGGGGTTGCTACTGGTCACCGGGCCTACGGGGAGTGGCAAAACCGTCACTCTGTATAGCGCGCTGCAGGCGCGAAACCGCGAAGAGGTCAATATCTGCAGCGTGGAAGATCCGCTGGAGATCCCGCTTACCGGGCTCAACCAAACGCAGATCAACCCGCGATCCGGGCTTACCTTCCAGAGCGTCCTGCGGGCGCTGCTGCGTCAGGATCCGGACATCGTCATGGTCGGAGAAATTCGCGATGCCGAAACCGCGGAAATCGCCATTAAGGCCGCACAGACCGGGCATCTGGTGCTCTCTACATTGCATACTAACTCCACCAGCGAAACGTTGATTCGCCTGCAACAAATGGGCGTAGCGCGCTGGATGATCTCCTCGGCGCTCTCGCTGGTGGTCGCCCAGCGGCTGGTGCGAAAACTGTGCCCCCACTGCCGGCGCGATGGCGGCCGCCCTACCGAGGTGCCGCACAGTCTTTGGCCACGCCCATTGCCCGGCTGGCTGGCGGTTGGCTGCCCACAGTGCTACCACGGTTACTACGGCCGCCTGGCCTTATTCGAACTGCTGCCGGTGGATAGCGTGCTACGTCAGGCCATTAATCGCGATCTCAGCGCGGCGGAAATCGAAACGCTGGCCCGCGAAGCCGGCATGATGACGCTGTTTGAAAGCGGTTGTGAAGCGGTGGAGCGTGGATTAACCACTCTTGAAGAGATTATCCGAGTGCTGGGGATCCAGCATGGCGACTAAGCAGCTTTGGCAGTGGAGCGGGATGGATAAGCAAGGAATGCCGTGCGAGGGCGCCCTGTGGCAAGAAACGCGTGGGCAGGCGCTGGCATCACTGGAACAGCAGCGGATCCTGCCGCTGGCGCTACGGCGTAAAACGGTACAGAATTCGCTCTGGCGCCCGCGCTACAGCGGTGAGGTTATCCGCCAGCTTGCCACGCTGCTGCAGGCTGGTTTACCGCTGGCCGAAGGGCTGGAGCTGCTGGCCCAACAACAGCCGCACAAACAGTGGCAGGCGCTGCTGCGAATGCTGGCGCAGGAACTGGCGCAGGGCGTATCTCTTTCCAGCGCCCTGGCGCAATGGCCGCAGGTCTTCCCTCCGCTCTATCTGGCGATGATCCGCACCGGCGAGCTCACCGGTAAGCTGGAACGCTGCTGCTTTCAGCTCGCGCGACAGCAGCAGGAACAGCAGCGTCTGACAGAAAAGGTAAAGAAGGCGCTGCGCTATCCGTTCATTATCCTGATATTAGCGCTGACGCTGGTCGTGGCGATGCTGTTTTTCGTTCTGCCGGAATTTACCGCCATCTATCGGACCTTCAACACGCCGCTTCCTCTGCTGACGCAAATGGTCATTCACATCGGCAATGCGTTGGCCCGCTACTGGCCGTTGCTGCCGCCTCTTTTTGCTATTCCGCTATTTCTCAACCGATTGGCCCGGCGTCGGCCTCGCTGGCTGCTGTTAAGGCAAAAATTATTACACGCGATTCCGATTGCCGGTCGGCTGATCAACGGCCAGCAACTGAGCCAGATATTTACCATTCTTTCACTAACCCAAAGTGCGGGCATAAGCTTTGTCCAGGGGCTGGAGAGCGTCGAGGAAACTGTGAGCTGCCCGCTATGGCGGAAGCGGATTGCACAGGCGCGCGCAGATATCATCCACGGCAATCCAATCTGGCAGGCGCTGACGAATTGCGGCGGATTCACCTCGCTGTGCCTGCAGCTCATTCGTACCGGCGAGGCATCGGGAGTGTTGGATACGATGCTCGATAACCTGGCGCGCCATCATAGCGAGCAAACTCATCAACAGGCGGATAATCTGGCGACGCTGCTGGAGCCAATACTGCTGGTGGTGACCGGAACGATCGTCGGCGTGCTGGTGGTAGCGATGTACCTACCTGTTTTTCATCTGGGGGATGCGCTGGGCACAATGGGGAGTTAATGGCTGGCGCCAGAGCGCCAGCCAACGTCATTACAGGCTGTTGAACACGCGGTTCTCTTGTTCCTGTACGCGGATAAAGGTTGTACGTTTAGTCAGCTCTTTCAGGCGAGAAGCCCCGACATAGGTGCATGCTGAACGCAGGCCGCCGAGGATATCACGCGCGGTATTATCCACCGGGCCGCGCAGCGGCAGCTTGACGGTTTTACCTTCCGCCGCGCGGTACTTCGCGACGCCGCCGACGTGGCGTGTCATCGCCGACTCAGAGCTCATACCGTAAAACAGCATGAATTTTTCACCGTTCTCTTCAACCACGGTACCGCCGCTCTCCTCGTGGCCCGCCAGCATCCCGCCGAGCATCACGAAATCGGCGCCGCCGCCAAAAGCTTTCGCGACATCGCCCGGCATGGTGCAGCCGCCATCGCTGATGATCTGGCCGCCGAGACCGTGCGCGGCATCAGCGCACTCAATCACCGCAGACAGCTGCGGATAGCCAACGCCGGTTTTCACGCGGGTAGTACAGACGGAACCTGGGCCGATGCCGACTTTAACGATATCAGCGCCGGAAAGAATCAGTTCTTCACACATCTCACCGGTCACTACGTTGCCGGCAATAATGGTTTTTTGCGGCCAGGCGGCGCGTGCTTTCGCCACGAACTGAACAAAGTGTTCAGAGTAGCCGTTAGCCACGTCGATGCAGACAAAGTTCAGCTGTGGATTCTGGGTCAGGATCTGCTGAGTTTTTTCAAAGTCCGCGTCAGAGGTGCCGGTGGACACCATCACATGCTGCAGCACTTCTGCGGATTCGCTCTGCACAAACGCCTGCCATTCTTCAACGCTGTAGTGCTTGTGCACGGCGGTCAGAATTCCAAAAGCGGACAGGGCTTTCGCCATGCTGAAGGTGCCGACGGTATCCATGTTAGCAGCGATAATCGGTACGCCGGACCAGGTCTGGCCTGAATGCTTAAAGGTGAATTCACGTTCCAGCTGAACATCAGAACGGCTTTTGAGGGTAGAGCGCTTCGGGCGGATAAGAACGTCTTTAAAACCTAGCTTCAGATCTTCTTCAATACGCATGTGCGAATTCCTGGGGTTAATTGCATTAATGTGAGAGCACAACTCCAGTGACGCTATCATACGCACGAATCATAGCCGCGCAAGACTGCGATTTTCACTTTTTTTACGCTACAATCGTTTAAATTTACCTGGTGAATAGCGAAAAACACGCTCGTGTGCTTTCCTTACCAGTGCATCATTTTTAACCAATTGATTTTCATATATAAAGAAAGTAACGATTCACATAATGGATACTTTTTCGATTTAGCAAAATCTCGATTAAGCTATCCCCGGCGCCTGACGGGCGCGGTGAATCGCCAGGGTTTTGAACAATAATGTGACATCGGGATTGAAGTGTATGGGGTATACGGTAGCGTTAACAGGCGGCATCGGTAGCGGTAAAAGTACCGTCGCCGACGAGTTTGCTCACCTGGGCGTAACCGTCATCGACGCCGATATTATTGCGCGTCAGGTTGTAGAGCCCGGTACACCTGCCCTGCTCGCCATTGCCGAAAGATTTGGTCCGCAGATGATCAACGACGATGGCAGCCTGAATCGCCGCCGCTTACGCGAACGCATTTTCGCTTATAGCGAGGACAAGGCCTGGCTTAACGCGCTGCTGCATCCGCTGATTCAGCAAGAAACGCGCCGTCAGATGCAGGCCTCAACCTCACCTTATCTCCTCTGGGTCGTACCCTTGCTGGTCGAAAACCGCCTGACCGATAAAGCCGATCGCGTACTGGTTGTCGATGTGCCGAAAGAAACGCAAATCGAGCGCACCATGCGCCGCGATGGGGTCAGTCGCGAACACGCTGAACATATTCTTGCCGCCCAGGCGACACGCGAACAGCGTCTTGCCGCAGCGGATGATGTTATTGAAAACATGGGCTCCGCGGATGCCGTCGCATCCCACGTCGCCCGCCTGCACGAAAAGTATTTAATGCTGGCATCGCAGGCCGCCTCACAGGAAAAACCGTAATGCATACCCCTGTTCTCTTCGAACACCCGCTCAATGAGAAAATGCGCACCTGGCTGCGCATTGAATTTTTATTTCAGCAGCTCTCTTCTCGCCCCACTATCGCCAGCTATGCGGACGCCCTCCATTTTTTCCGCAATACCGGCGATCTACTGGATGTGCTGGAACGCGGTGAAGTGCGTACCGATCTGCTGAAAGAGCTGGAGCGACAACAGCGGAAATTACAAACCTGGGCCGAAGTGCCCGGCGTCGACCAGCAGCGTATTGAAGCCCTACGTCAGCAGCTTAAACAGTCCGGCAGCACCTTGATCTCCGCTCCGCGCATTGGCCAGTTTCTTCGTGAAGATCGGCTGATTGGCCTGGTGCGCCAGCGTCTGAGCATCCCTGGAGGCTGTTGCGGCTTTGATTTACCAACGCTGCATATCTGGCTGCATATGCCGCAAGAGTATCGTGATGAGCAGGTGGCGAGATGGTTAGCGAGCCTGACGCCGCTGATGCAGTCGCTGGAGCTGATCCTTGATTTGATTCGTAACTCCGCGCCTTTCCGTAAGCAAACCAGCCTCAATGGTTTTTATCAGGATAACGGCGACGATGCCGATCTGCTGCGCCTGCGCCTGGATCTCGCAAGCCAGCTGTATCCGCAAATTTCCGGCCATAAAAGCCGCTTTGCTATCCGTTTCCTGCCACTGGACAGCGAGCATGGCATCGTGCCGGAACGCTTTGATTTTGAACTGGCTTGTTGCTAAGGAGATACTATGTCAGAAGAGACTATCGTTAACTGCCCAACCTGCGGTAAAAACGTCGTCTGGAGCGAGCAAAGCCCGTTTCGCCCGTTTTGCTCGAAACGCTGCCAGCTTATCGATCTTGGCGAGTGGGCGGCGGAAGAGAAACGTATACCCAGTTCCGGCGACTTGTCCGACAGCGATGACTGGAGCGAGCCGCAGCAGTAACCTTCCCTATCGCTAACCCGGGACGATCCGGATTAGCGTTTCAGGCAGGCGCCGGGTAGCCCGGCGCTCAGGCAAGCGTAATAAGTTTATTAATTATCGGCTCGTTCGCCGGCGGAAATGCCTGCGGATCCAGCGCCTGCTGCGCCATCCACTGCCCCGGTTGTCCTTCTTTACCCCACGGCTCGCCTTGCCAGTTTTCCACCAGGAAGAACCATAGCGTGATATGGCGGTCAGGGAACTGATACTCCAGTTTGTCGAACAACGCAGACGTCGTCACCGTAATCCCGACCTCTTCCTGCAGTTCACGTACCAGCGCCTGTTCCGGCGTTTCACCTGATTCTATTTTGCCGCCGGGGAATTCCAGTTTATTGGCCATATGCGCGTCTGCGGCACGCTGGGTAATAAAAATTTCGCCTTGCGGATTGCGAATTATCCCGACGGCGATTTGCAGTTTTTTCATTGAATCAGCTCCATAAAAAAGGCGCAGAAATCTGCGCCCTGGTTTGCTTTTTATCAGCCCTTAGCTCAGACGGCCGTGGCACTGTTTATATTTTTTACCGGAACCGCACGGGCACGGATCGTTACGGCCAACCTTACGGTCGCCGGTCTGCTCAGCCAGCGAGGCGGCAGCCAGAGTATCGTCATCCTGATGGCTCAGCTGCTGCATCTGCGCGAGACGCTCCGCCTCTTCACGACGTTGCTGTTCCATCTCTTCGACTTCTTCCGGCATCCGCACCTGCACCTTGCTCAGGGTGCTGATGACTTCATACTTCAGCGATTCGAGCATAGCTGCGAACATTGAGAAGGATTCGCGCTTGTACTCCTGCTTCGGATCTTTCTGCGCATAGCCGCGCAGATGAATACCCTGGCGCAGGTAGTCCATCGCCGCCAGGTGCTCTTTCCACAGGGAATCCAGCGTTTGCAGCATGACGCCTTTCTCGAAGTGACGCATCATTTCGGCGCCGACCACTTCTTCTTTACGCTGGTAGGTTTCTACCGCGCTCTGCAGAATACGTTCGCGCAGGGTCTCTTCATGCAGCTCCGGCTCTTTATCCAGCCACTCTTTGATTGGCAGATCAAGGTCGAAGTCGTTTTTCAGACGTTCCTGCAGGCCTTCGATATCCCACATTTCTTCCAGCGACTGCGGCGGAATGTGCGCATCGATAGTGGCTTTGAAGACATCTTCGCGGATGCTGTTGATGGTTTCGCTCACGTCGGAGATATCCAGCAGCTCGTTACGCTGGGTGTAAATAGCGCGACGCTGATCGTTGGCGACGTCATCATATTCCAGCAGCTGTTTACGAATATCGAAGTTGCGGCTTTCCACTTTACGCTGAGCGTTGGCAATCGCTTTGGTCACCCACGGGTGCTCGATAGCTTCGCCCGGCTTCATCCCCAGTTTACGCATCATGCCGGATACGCGATCGGAGGCGAAGATACGCATCAGGGCATCTTCCATCGACAGGTAGAAGCGGGAAGAACCGGCATCACCCTGACGGCCAGCACGGCCACGTAGCTGGTTATCGATACGGCGGGATTCATGACGCTCGGTACCGATGATGTGCAGACCGCCTGCGGCCAGGACCGCATCGTGGCGCACCTGCCAGTCAGCTTTGATTTTTTCAATCTGCTCCGGCGTTGGATTTTCCAGCGCGGCGACTTCCGCCTGCCAGCTACCGCCGAGCATAATATCGGTACCACGGCCCGCCATGTTGGTGGCGATGGTGACCGCAGCCGGATAACCCGCCTGGGCGACGATATCCGCTTCGCTGGCGTGGAACTTGGCGTTCAGGACGTTGTGCTTGATGCCGGCTTTCGTCAGTTCACGGGAAACCACTTCAGATTTTTCGATTGAGATAGTACCGACCAGCACCGGCTGACCGGCAGCGGTACGATCTTTAATATCCTCGATAATCGCCTGAATTTTTTCCGCTTCGGTCATGTAGACCAGATCCGCCATATCCTTACGGATCATCGGACGGTTAGTCGGGACGACAACGGTATCCAGTTTATAGATGGAGCTGAATTCAAAGGCTTCGGTATCCGCGGTACCGGTCATCCCCGCCAGCTTCTCGTACAGGCGGAAGTAGTTCTGGAAGGTGATGGATGCCAGAGTCTGGTTCTCGTTCTGGATCTCCACGCCTTCTTTAGCTTCTACCGCCTGGTGCAGGCCATCGGACCAGCGACGCCCCTGCATCGTACGGCCGGTGTGTTCATCGACGATGATGACTTCGCCATCTTTCACAATGTAGTCAACGTCGCGGGTAAACAGCGCGTGGGCGCGCAGCGCGGCGGTAACGTGGTGCATCAGCATGATGTTGGTCGGAGAATACAGCGATTCGCCTTCCTCCATGATGCCTTCCTGCACCAGCAGCTCTTCGATCAGTACCAGACCGCGTTCGGTCAGGTTAACCTGGCGAGCTTTCTCATCCACGGAGAAGTGGCCTTCACCGGTAAAGGTGTCGGAGTCTTCCTTTTCCTGGCGGATCAGGTGCGGAATAATTTTGTTCACCTTGCGATACATTTCGGAGCTGTCTTCAGCCGGGCCGGAAATGATAAGCGGCGTACGCGCTTCGTCGATCAGGATGGAGTCCACCTCATCCACCAGCGCATAGTGCAGTTTACGCTGTACGCGCTCTTCCGGGCTGAACGCCATGTTATCGCGCAGATAGTCGAAGCCGTATTCGTTGTTGGTACCGTAGGTGATGTCGGCTGCGTAGGCTTCACGCTTCGCCGGCGCAGGCAGGCCGGACATATTGATGCCCACGCTCATGCCGAGGAATTCGAACAGCGGACGGTTGTTTTCGGCGTCACGCTGCGCCAGATAGTCGTTGACGGTAACGACGTGAACGCCTTTACCGGTCAGCGCGTTAAGGTAGGCCGGCAGGGTCGCGGTCAAGGTTTTACCTTCACCGGTACGCATTTCCGCGATGCAGCGGTCGTTCAGTACCATACCGCCCAGCAGCTGCACGTCGAAGTGGCGCATGCCGAAGACGCGTTTACTCGCTTCGCGCACTACGGCAAAAGCTTCCGGGATCAGGCTTTCCAGGCTTTCACCTTTCTCCAGACGCGCGCGGAATTCTCCGGTTTTGGCTTTCAGCTCATCATCAGAGAGCTTTTCCATCGCCGGTTCCATACCGTTGATGATATTGACGACTTTGCGCATACGGCGCAGCGTACGGTCGTTACGGCTACCGAACACTTTAGTTAACATTTTAATTAGCATAATAAAATCTCAAACGCCCCGCGGTGCGGAGTCACAAAAATAGGATGGTCCGTGTTTATTTTCAGCTGAGACGTTGAGGCCCTGCGCGGATCCCCGCCACCTGGCTTATCCAGGCGCTGACGCGGAAGGCAGAATAAGAGGAAGGGATATAAGCCGCCTGGCGGATAACCACCGGCGGTTTGCTGTCCTGGGTCAGCAGCGCGCTGAGCGTGTCGAGCAGGGCCAGATGCTGGGCCTGAAGCGGCGATGATTCTTCCGCCACCGGCAAAGCCTGCGGCGCCATCGCAAACGACAGATGGCGAATGACAGTGCGAATCGCATGCTGATGCCAGTAATCGACAGTAAAGTTCGGCCGACGGTTGGCCTCCAGCAGCGCCAGCTGGGAGAAGTTAACTTTATTCGGGTTATGGTTGCTGGCCGTGGCTTTCGCCGGCGTAGTGGTTTCGTGGCTGTTGTTAAGCGCAGGCAGGCCGAGGCTAGCCGCGACCATCCCCAACAGGAGATGCGGCCAAAAATACCGTCTGCCAAACTGTCGCCAACGCGTCAGCAATCCACTCACTTTCTTTACCTTTAGTTGGTATTCCTGCGTCCTTTCCGGCGGTCCATTTTATTGGCGGTCTTCGCAGTACAGCCTGAAATCGACAGGATAAAGCAACCCAGAGAAAAATTTTGCGCCCAAATACTAACATTAATACCGCGCCGAGACAGCAGGAATGAACGCTAATGCTGCGGGAAAACGCTTAATAAAGCAGCGAACGCGCACAGGTTATTGCCAGCGAAACACAGTCAAAAGCGGTTTGGGGAGGCTAAAAAGAAAAACGACTGGTTCCCTGGACGGAGAGAGTACCAGGTTACCAGTCGAATTTACTGAATGGTCAGGCTTACGCCAGAACCATTGACGGTGCGCGGAATGCCAGCGGCAGTTTTGCGTCGTCTTCGAAGGTCACATACTCCCAGGCTTCCTGTTTTGCCAGAACAGCCTGCAGCAGTTTGTTATTTAACGCGTGACCGGATTTGAACGCCGTGAATGCGCCGATAATGTTGTGACCACACATAAACAGGTCACCGATCGCATCCAGCATTTTGTGGCGAACAAATTCATCTTCAAAGCGCAGACCGTCTTCGTTCAGTACGCGATAATCGTCAACAACGATGGCACAATCGAAGCTGCCGCCCAGGCACAGGCCACGGGACTGCAGATATTCGATATCACGCATGAAACCGAAAGTACGAGCACGGCTAATCTGACGCATGAACGCATCGGCCGAGAAGTTCAGCGCATAGCGTTGGGTGCTGGAGTCGATCGCCGGATGGTTAAAGTCGATGGTAAAGTCCAACGAAAAACCATTGTACGGCTTAAACTCAGCCCATTTGTCGCCATCTTCAACGCGAACCGTCTCTTTGATACGCACAAATTTCTTGGCGCTGTTCAGTTCATCGATGCCGGCATCCAGCAACAGATAAACGAACGGAGCGGCGCTACCGTCCATAATCGGGATTTCCGGCGCATCGACTTCAACAATAATGTTGTCGATACCCAGGCCAGCCAGTGCGGCATTTAAGTGCTCGACTGTAGAAATCCGCACGTCATGCTCGTTCACCAGGCAAGTACAGAGCATGGTATCACGCACAGATTTGGCATCAGCCGGAAAATCAACCGGTGGATTCAAGTCGGTGCGACGATAGATGACCCCGGTATTTGCCGGCGCAGGGCGTAAAGTCAGCGTGACTTTCTTGCCGGTATGCAAACCGACACCAGTCGCCTGAACAATACGTTTAAGAGTCCTTTGTTTGATCATCGTATAATCTCGCCAAGTTACCTATCCAACCGAAGTGTACTATACATTCGGCAGGGCAGTTTAGCACAAAGAGCGCAGATGCCCAACTTCCAGCCAATTCTTAATCAGCTTGCTTACGCAGGAAAGCTGGAATATCCAGATAATCCGGCTCTTTCGCGGTTTGCGGCGTATTGTCGTTCACCACTTTGGCCACCGGTTTCTGCTCTTGAGTCAATGGAGCCATACCGTGCTGCTGGTAGCGATCCATTACCGGCTGCTGTACCTGTTTGTTGGTCACCAGGGTAATTTCCGGACGCTTGTCCATACCGATACCGGTGGCAACAACGGTTACACGCAGTTCGTCGTTCATATCCGGGTCCAGAGAGGTACCGATAACCACGGTCGCGTTATCCGAAGCAAAGGCGCGGATAGTGTTACCAACGGTCTCGAACTCATCCAGACGCAGGTCGAAGCCAGCGGTGATGTTGACCAGTACGCCGCGCGCGCCGGACAGATCGATATCTTCCAGCAGCGGAGAAGAGATAGCCATTTCAGCCGCTTCTTCCGCACGGTCTTCACCGCTCGCCACGCCGGAGCCCATCATCGCGTAGCCCATTTCCGACATCACGGTACGGACGTCCGCGAAGTCGACGTTCATCAGACCCGGACGGGTAATCAGTTCGGCAATACCCTGCACCGCACCTTTTAGTACGTCGTTTGCCGCGCCGAAAGCGTCGAGCAGAGAGATACCGCGGCCCAGTACTTTCAGCAGCTTGTCGTTCGGGATGGTGATCAGTGAGTCAACGTGCTTGGACAGTTCGGTGATCCCCTGCTCAGCAAACGCCATGCGCTTCTTGCCTTCGAAATTAAATGGCTTAGTGACGACCGCAACGGTCAGGATACCCAGATCCTTCGCCACTTCCGCGACCACTGGCGCCGCACCGGTACCGGTACCGCCGCCCATACCCGCCGCGATAAAGACCATGTCCGCGCCATCAAGCGCAGCGCGCAGCGCTTCACGGTCTTCGTCAGCCGCATTACGGCCCACTTCCGGGTTCGCGCCTGCACCCAGACCTTTGGTAATACCGCTACCGATCTGGATAGTCTGGCCAACAGCCGTTTTACGCAGCGCCTGCGCATCGGTGTTCACCGCGAAGAATTCAACACCCTCAATGCGCTCGCGCACCATGTGTTCAACGGCATTACCGCCGCCGCCACCGACGCCGATGACTTTAATCACCGCGTCGTTGGTCAGTTCCATAGGTTCAAACATAGTTTCTCTCCGTCTTGTGCCTGTCGCCTGAGAACGCTAATTGTCTGCGTTCTCTTAAAAAATTAAAACTCTTTTCGCAGCCAGCTGTTGAGCCGCTTAATCCACGAGCCCACCGACGCCGTCACGCGTTTTTCTACTTCTGCTTCACCACTGAGATGTGACTCTTTTCCGTAGTGCAGCAGCCCAACCGCCGTCGAATAATACGGCTCCTGAGCGTAATCCGTTAAACCGGTAATGTTCAGCGGCGCGCCAATGCGCACCTGCGTATGGAACACGCGCTGCGCGCAGGCCGCCAGGCCTTCAATTTGCGCGGCGCCGCCGGTTAATACAATCCCCGCCGCCAGATGGTGTTTGACCCCTTGCTGACGGAGCTGTTCCTGCAGCTGCAGGATTTCTTCGTTAACCAGATTGAGCAGTTCGGTATAACGCGGTTCAATCACCTCTGCCAGCGTCTGACGCTGCAGGCTACGCGGCGGACGTCCGCCCACGCTCGGTACTTCCACGTTTTCGTCTTTACCGACGATTGAACCTAATGCGCAACCGTGACGAACCTTGATGGCTTCGGCGTCGCTCGGCGGCGTACCGAAGGCATAGGCGATGTCGCTGGTCACCACGTTGCCCGCGTAAGGGATCACTTTGGTGTGACGCAGCGCGCCGCCGGTATACACGGCGATATCCATTGTACCACCGCCGATGTCCACTACGCAGACACCCAGCTCACGTTCGTCTTCCGTTAATACGGAATAACTGGCCGCTAAACCGGCGAAAATTAGTTGGTCAACTTTCAGACCACAACGTTCAACCGCTTTAACAATGTTTTTCGCCATATCGTTATGGCAGGTAATCAGATGTACCTTCGCTTGCATACGCACGCCGGATAACCCTACCGGGTTTTTAATACCTTCCTGGTAGTCGATGGCGTATTCCTGCGGGATGACGTGCAGTACGCGATGTTCGTCGCGTACGCGTACCGATTTCGCGGTATGAACGACGTTTTCCACGTCATCCTGCGTCACCTCTTCTTCGGAGATAGGCACCATGCCAATCTCATTTTGACAGCTAATATGCTTACCTGAAAGCGCCAGATACACTGATGAGATCTGGCAATCGGCCATCAGTTCAGCCTGGTCGATAGCGCGCTGTACGCATTTCACTACCGACTCGAGGTCATTCACCCCGCCTTTATCCATGCCGCGCGATGGGCAACTGCCCACGCCAATGATATTAATCATACCGTCGGGCAGAACTTCCCCTACTAAAGCGGCAACCTTCGCGGTGCCAATCTCCAGTCCAACTACCAGTTTTCTGTCCGTCGCCTTGATCATCGTTGTTCTGCCTGTGCCTGATTCTGTTGTTGATTATTTTCCTCTACGGGAGCAGGTACCCAACCTACCGCCGCACCCGAGTCATAGCGCAAATCAACGTAGCTTATCCGTTTGCCGTCGGTCTGTGCCTGCTGCTGAAGAACCGGGTAGAGTTCCATAAAGCGCTGAAGCCGTTTCATGGTGTCGCCGCGGCCAAGGTTGAGCTTAATATCGTTATTAAGCGTCAACTGCCAGGAGCGACGCGCGGTCATTGCCGCCACTTTCAACGTGAACTTATCCTTTGCCAGCACCTGCCCCATGTTGCGGTATCCCTGTAGCACTTCATTTTCGCTGCCTTCAGGACCGTATAACATCGGTAAGTTCTGTTTGCTGGTGCGATCCGCCGGCACGCTGAAAGAATTACCTTCCACGTCTACCATATGTTGATCATTCCAGCGCGCAATCGGCACATATTCAACCAGATGAATCTTCAATTCATCGGGCCACTGTTTTCTTACGCTCGCCTGCTTAATCCACGGCAGGCGCTCAATTTGGCTCTGGATGATATTGACATCCTGAGTCATAAAGGTGCCCGGCGAGCCCAACGCCAGAATCGCCTGACGGATATCATCGTTACGCGTGTAGTGACGTTCGCCGGTGACGACCATTTTCGACAACGGCAGACGCTGCGCATCTTCCATCCAACCAAGAACCATCCATCCGCTGACCAACACGGTACACAACACCGCCAGCAGGAAAACGATCCCTGCCAGCCGGGTTCCATTATTCCGACGCGAAGAAGCAATCGATTCTTCTTCCTGGTTCCGCGTATTCAGCGCCGCCTGCGACATATCACCCCGCCAGGTCCAGAATTCGTACAACAAGCTGCGAGAAGCTCATCCCCGCCTGGCGGGCCGCCATCGGCACCAGACTATGACTAGTCATGCCCGGTGAGGTGTTCGCTTCCAGCAGATAAAACTGGCCATCGCTGTCCAGCATCACGTCAATACGTCCCCATCCTTTGCAACCCAGAACATTCCAGGCTTTAAGCACCAGGCTCTGGATTTCTGTCTCGCGGGCGGGTTCCTCAAAACCAGGGCAGAAATATTGCGTCTCATCAGAGAGATACTTCGCCTCATAATCATAGAAGGTTCCAGCCGCCTGGATACGAATTGACGGTAAAATTTCTTCACCGACGATAGCGACGGTAAATTCCGGGCCACTGAGCCATTTCTCAATCAGAACTTCATCATCATGCTGAAAAGCCAGCGCCAATGCATCCTGCATTGCACAACTTTCGCTAACTTTCGACATGCCGACGCTGGACCCTTCGCGGCTCGGCTTGATGATAACCGGCAGCCCCAGCGCCGCAATCTGCTCAGAAACGCCAGCAGAAAGTCCTGCGTTGAACTGGGCACGAGTCAATGCAACCCACGGCGCGACCGGTAATCCCGCCCCCTGCCACAGTAATTTGCTGCGCAGTTTATCCATCGAAATAGCGGAAGCCATTACGCCGCTGCCGGTGTACGGCAGTTGAATGAGTTCCAGAAGGCCTTGCAGCGTGCCATCTTCGCCGCCGCGCCCGTGCAGGGCAATAAACGCTTTCTGAAAGCCCATGTTTTTCAACTGGGTGATATCAACGTCGCGCGGATCGACCGGGTGGGCATCCACCCCGCCTTCACGCAGCCCGGCCAACACCGCCGCGCCTGAGTTCAGCGAGACTTCACGTTCAGCGGAGGTTCCGCCGAAGAGAACCGCGATTTTATCAGCCATGTCGGTCCTCCTCCGTTTTTTGCGGTACCAGTTTGATTTCAGCCAGGTGACGTGCGATTTTTCCTATGTTACCGGCGCCCTGCACCAGCACCAGATCGTCGCCGGTCAATACCGACGCCAGCATCTCCGCGGCTTGCGCGGGATCGGAAACCAGAATCGGGTCAACTTTGCCGCGACCGCGGATCGTACGGCATAGCGAGCGGCTATCGGCGCCAGGAATCGGCGCTTCGCCCGCCGGATACACATCCAGCATCAGCAGCGCATCAACCTGGGTCAGCACGTTGGCGAAATCATCGTACAGATCGCGAGTACGGGTATAACGGTGCGGCTGGAATACCATCACCAGATTTTTATCCGGCCAGCCGGCACGCGCCGCTTTGATAGTGGCGTCAACTTCCGTCGGATGATGACCGTAATCGTCGATTAGCATCGCGCTACCGCTCTTGCCGTTGACTTCCGCCAGCGGATATTCGCCAAGGAAGTCGAAGCGGCGGCCGGTGCCCTGGAAACTTTCCAGCGCGCGCAGAATCGCCTCATCTTCAATGCCTTCTTCCGTCGCGACGGCAACGGCCGCGGCAGCGTTGAGCGCGTTATGGCGACCCGGCGCGTTCAGCGTCACCTGCATGACCTCTTTATCCTGGCGTACCAGGCGGAAATGGCCCTGCGCGCCGACCTGACGATACTCTTCAATGCGTACGTCGGCGTCATCGCTAAAACCGTAGGTGGTGATTTGGCGGCCAACGCGCGGCAGCAGTTCACGAATCACCGGGTCATCCACGCACATCACTGCGCGCCCGTAGAACGGCAGGTTGTGCAGGAAGTTAATAAAGGTCTGCTTCAGGTTCTCGAAGTCGCCATGGTAAGTATCCATATGGTCAGCTTCGATGTTGGTCACAATGGCGACCATCGGCTGCAGATGCAGGAACGACGCATCGCTCTCATCCGCTTCCGCAATCAGATAGCGGCTATGGCCAAGACGAGCATGCACGCCCGCCGCCTTCACCAGCCCGCCGTTGACGAAGGTCGGATCGAGGCCGGCCTCGGCGTAAATGCTGGATACCATCGCGGTGGTCGTGGTTTTGCCGTGCGTACCGGCAATCGCAATCCCGTGACGGAAACGCATGAGTTCCGCCAGCATTTCCGCGCGGCGGATCACCGGAATGCGGGCTTCGTGCGCGGCGACGATTTCCGGGTTATCCGCGGAGATCGCGCTGGACACCACGACAACGCTGGCATCGCGCACGTTTTCCGGGCGATGGTTGAAATAAATGGTGGCGCCAAGCTGCGACAATTGCTGAGTCACCGGATTCGGCGCGAGATCGGAGCCGCTAATCTGGTAGCCTTCATTCGCCAACACTTCGGCAATACCGCCCATACCGGCACCGCCGATGCCGACAAAGTGAATGTGCCGAACGCGACGCATCTCGGGCACTATGGAACGCAGTTTTGCCAAATCTTGTGTATTCATTCTTTACGCCATCAACTTCTTTATTCGGGCGGTGAAAATCACCGCGATTAGCGCGCCAAAGCTACGGCGCTGACCTCTTCCGCTACCCGCTCGGTAGCATCCGGAATCGAAGCGCCACGCGCTCGTTCCGCCATATCCATCAGGGTTTCCCGATCCCAACCGGCCAGGGTGGCCGCCACGGCATCGGCCGTGAACTCGGGTTGTTCGAGAATTTTCGCTGCGCCGGCTTTTTCCAGCGGCAGCGCATTCCAGTACTGCTGACGATCTTTGTGCTGGAACGGGACGAACAACGCCGGTAAACCTGCGGCGGCAATTTCGCTGACCGTCAGCGCGCCAGAACGACAAACAACCACATCGGCCCAGGCATAGGCTGCCGCCATATCATCAATAAACTCAGTCACTTTATGCTGCGGCTGACCGGCGGCGGCGTACGCCTGGCGCACGGTATCCATGCCGCCTTTCCCGCTCTGATGCCAGATAGTCACCGTATCGCCGAGCTTCGCGGCCACCTGCGGCATAGTCTGGTTCAGTACGCGCGCGCCCTGAGAGCCGCCGACCACCAGCACGCGAATCGGCCCCTGCCGCCCCACCAGACGCTGTCCCGGCAGCGGTAGTGCGAGAACGTCAGTACGCACCGGATTCCCGACGACATCTGCGTGCGGAAAGGCGCCGGGAAACGCCTGCATCACTTTCTTCGCAATCTTCGCCAGCCATTTATTGGTCAGGCCGGCAATCCCGTTTTGTTCATGCAGCACCACAGGGATCCCGAGCGACCATGCCGCCAGACCGCCAGGCCCGGAAACATAACCGCCCATGCCCAGCACCACATCCGGCTGGAAACGCTTCATGATCGTCCGCGCCTGTCGCCAGGCGTTGAAGATCCGCACCGGCGCTAACAGTTGCGCTTTTATCCCTTTGCCACGCAGGCCGGAGATGCGAATAAAATCGATATCAATGCCGTGTTTCGGCACTAAATCCGCTTCCATACGATCGGCGGTGCCCAGCCAGCGAACCTGCCAGCCCTGGTCCATTAAATGGTGCGCGACCGCCAGCCCCGGGAACACGTGTCCGCCAGTGCCGCCCGCCATCACCATTAACCGCTTTTCCTGACCGCTCATCGAACACCCCGTGTAAACGCCTGCGCTTTCTCGAGGCGCGTTTCATAATCTATTCGCAATAAAAACATAATGGCCGTCGACATAATCAGCAGACTGGAGCCACCATAACTAATCAATGGCAGGGTCAGACCTTTGGTCGGCAGCATTCCCGCCGCCGCCCCGACGTTAACCAACGCCTGGAAGCTAAACCACACGCCGATAGCACAGGCCAAAAAGCCGGAGAAGCGGTGGTCAATCTCCAGCGCTTTACGGCCAATCGACATGGCGCGAAAGGCGACGAAGAATACCATTAAAAGCGCGAGTACCACACCGATATAACCGAGTTCTTCGCCGATAATCGCGAAGATGAAGTCGGTATGCGCTTCCGGCAAATACTCCAGTTTCTGTACCGAGTTGCCGAGACCCTGTCCCCACATCTCGCCGCGGCCAAAGGCCATCAGCGACTGGGTCAGCTGATAGCCGCTGCCAAACGGGTCTTCCCACGGGTTCCAGAAGGAGGTGACGCGGCGAATACGATACGGTTCGGCGAGGATCAGCAGCACCACCGCCGAGATCCCCATGCCGATAATGGCGATGAACTGCCAGAGTTTCGCGCCGGCCAGGAACAACATCGCCAGCGTGGTCACGAACAGTACGACTACCGTACCGAGGTCAGGCTGCGCCAGCAGCAAAATCGCCAGTACGAAAATCACGCCCATCGGTTTTAAGAAGCCGCGCAGGTTGTTACGCACCTCATCCGCTTTACGCACCAGATAGTTGGCGATGTAGCAGAACAGCGATAGCTTGGTAAACTCCGCTGGCTGAATGCGCAGCGGCCCGAGCGCGATCCAACGCGAGGCGCCGTTAACCGAGCTCCCCACCACCAGTACGATCAGCAGCATCACAATCGAGGCGATCAGCATTGCGGTGCTGTGGCGCTGCCAGAACTCCATCGGTAGACGGAGCGTAATCATCGCCAGCGCGAAGGCCAGTACAATGTACAGCCCATCACGCTTAGCAAACAGGAACGGATCGTTCGCCAGACGCTGTCCGACCGGCATCGATGCCGAAGTCACCATGATAAAACCGATCGCCGCCAGACCGAAGGTCAGCCACAACAGCATCCGGTCATACATGACCAGGCTATCGTTATCTTTCGGGCGCGAGCCCATCACCCAACCTTTCAGCGCGGCGAAGAGCCAGGCAAAAATAAACATCCCCGGCAGTCGCGGCAGCTTCAACCGGGGCAAGCCCAGCTGTGGCATTTTCAGGCGTGGGAGAGAGAAACGCATCAACCTAACTCCTTCGCCAGACGGGTAAAGACATCGCCCCGTTGTTCAAAGTTTTTAAACTGGTCCAGGCTCGCGCAGGCTGGCGACAGTAAGACCATATCGCCTGATTTGACCTGCGAAGCGATCTGCCGCATCGCCTGTTCCATGGTTTCGGTTTGTACCGCAATTTCCGGACGCAGCGCCGCCAGTTGAGCGCCGTCGCGGCCGAAGCAGTACAGACGAACGTTCTCGCCGCCAAGATAGCGTTTCAGCGGCGTAAAGTCGGCGGATTTACCGTCGCCGCCCAACAGCAGATACAGCGTGCCGTCGAGATGCAGGCCGTTCAGCGCCGCCTCGGTACTGCCGACGTTGGTCGCCTTGGAGTCATTGATCCAACGCACGCCGTTATGCTCCAGCGCCAGCTGGAAACGGTGCGCCAGGCCGGTGAAGGTGGTGAGCGCCTTCAGGCTACTGGCGCGCGGTAAGCCCGCGGCATCCGCCAGCGCCAGCGCCGCCAGGGCATTGCTGTAGTTGTGCTGGCCGCTGATGGTCATTTCTTTCACGTTCAGCACTTTCTCACCCTTCACCCGCAGCCAGGTTTCGCCCTGCTGGCGATTAAGGTGATAGTCGCCAACATCGACGCCGAAGCTGACGCAGCGTTCGTCAGCGCCGCGTACCGGCATGGTCAGCGCGTCATCGGCATTCACCACGCAGGTTTTAGCATTTTCATAGACCCGCAGCTTCGCCGCGCGGTACTGCTGCAGCCCCAGCGGATAGCGGTCCATATGATCCTCAGTCACGTTGAGGATGGTTGCCGCGACGGCTTTCAAACTGGAGGTGGTCTCCAGTTGGAAACTGGAAAGTTCAAGCACGTACAGTTCACGCGCCGGATCCAGCAGCATCAGCGCCGGCAGGCCGATATTGCCGCCAACGCCGACGTTCACACCCGCCGCCTTCGCCATCTCGCCCACCAGGGTAGTGACGGTGCTTTTTCCGTTAGAGCCGGTAATGGCGATAATCGGCGCCTGCGCCTCGCGGCAAAACAGCTCGATATCGCCGACGATTTCCACGCCAGCGTCGGCCGCCGCGCTCAGTGAAGGGTGCGCCAGAGCAATCCCGGGGCTTGCGACAATCAGATCCGCCGCCAGCAGCCAGTCGTCGTTAAGGCCGCCAACGTGGCGCTCAACGGCTTCCGGTAGCTTCTCAAGCCCGGCAGGGGCGACGCGGGTATCCATCACGCGCGGGGTTACGCCGCGCGCCATGAAAAAGTCCACGCATGACAGGCCGGTCATGCCCAGCCCAATAATGACGACTTTTTTACCCTGATAATCTGCCATGATTAACGTACCTTCAGCGTCGCCAGGCCAATCAGCACCAGCATCAGCGAAATAATCCAGAAGCGCACGATAACGCGCGGTTCCGGCCAGCCTTTCAGTTCATAGTGGTGGTGAATCGGCGCCATACGGAAGATGCGCTGACCGCGCAGCTTGAACGAGCCGACCTGCAGGATAACCGACAGGGTTTCCACGACGAAAACGCCGCCCATAATCACCAGCAGGAACTCCTGGCGCAGCAGTACGGCGATAATGCCCAGCGCGCCGCCGAGCGCCAGTGAACCGACGTCGCCCATAAAGACCTGCGCCGGGTAGGTGTTGAACCACAGGAAGCCCAGACCTGCGCCGACAATCGCCGTACAGACGATAACCAGTTCCCCGGCGTGACGCAGATAAGGAATGTGCAGGTAGTTGGCGAAGTTCATGTTCCCGGTGGCCCACGCCACCAGCGCAAAACCGGCGGCGACGAAGACGGTCGGCATAATCGCCAGGCCGTCGAGGCCGTCGGTCAGGTTGACCGCGTTGCCGGTACCAACGATAACGAAGTAAGCCAACAGGATGTAAAACAGTCCTAACTGCGGCATCACGTCTTTAAAGAACGGCACAACCAGTTCGGTCGCCGGGGTATCTTTCCCCGCCAGATACAGCGCGAACGCCACGCCCAGCGCAATCACCGACATCCAGAAATACTTCCAGCGGGCAATCAGACCCTTGGTGTCTTTGCGCACGACTTTACGATAATCATCAACAAACCCGATGATGCCGTAGCCGATTAATACCGTCAGTACGCACCAGACGTATGGATTTGACGGATAAGCCCACAGCAGGACGGAAACGGTAATCGCGGTGAGGATCATGATCCCGCCCATGGTCGGGGTACCGCGTTTGCTGAAGTGGGACTCCGGACCGTCGTTACGAACGACCTGGCCGAAGGACATTTTTTGCAGACGGGCGATCATGCGCGGGCCCATCCACAGAGAGATGAACAGCGCGGTCAGCAGGCTGACGATGGCGCGAAACGTCAAATAAGAAAAGACGTTAAAGCCGGAATAATATTTGACCAGATGTTCGGCCAGCCATACTAACATGTCGCAATCTCCTGTAATGCGCGTACTACCTCTTCCATAGCGGCACTACGTGAACCCTTCACTAAAATGGTCATGATTTTATGCTCTGCCAGCAGCTCGCGCAGGCGAGCTACGACGGCGGCTTTATCGTTAAAATGTTCGCCCACGCCGCTGGCGCTGCTGATATCCGCGCTCAGGGAACCGACGCTGAGGACGCAATCCAGCCCCGCCGCTTTCGCCGCTTCGCCAACTTCGCGATGACACGCCGCGCTTTCCGCACCGAGTTCAGCCATATCGCCGACCACCATCGCCCGGAAGCCCGGCATTTCCGCCAGTACCTGTACCGCGGCGGTCATCGAACCGACGTTGGCGTTGTAGGAGTCATCCAGCAGCAGCTGGTTTTCCGCCAGTTGGATCGGGAACAGACGTCCCGGCACCGCTTGCAGCTGCGCCAGCCCGGTTTTCACCGCGGCCAGATCGGCGCCTACCGCCATCGCCAGCGAAGTTGCCGCCAGCGCGTTAGCGATGTTATGGCGCCCCGGTAGCGGCAGCAGTACGTCCACGTTGCCGAACGGGGTCTGCAGCGTAAATTCGGTGCCATGACTGGTGATATGTACGTTGGTCGCCGTGAAGTCGCTGTTCGCCGCGTTCGGCGAGAAGCGCCACACTTTGCGATCGCCAATCACGCTCTGCCAGTTCAGCCAGTCATTGTTGTCGGCATTCAAAATCGCGATGCCGTTTTGCGGCAGGCCGGTAAAGATTTCACCCTTGGCCTTCGCCACGCCCGCCAGCGAGCCGAAGCCTTCGAGGTGCGCGGCGGCGAGGTTGTTGACCAGCGCCGCTTCCGGACGCGTCAGGCTGACGGTCCAGGCGATTTCGCCCTGGTGGTTGGCGCCAAGTTCAATCACCGCATACTGGTGATCTTTGTTCAGACGCAGCAGCGTCATCGGTACCCCGATATCATTATTCAGGTTACCGGCGGTATACAGCGTATTACCGCACTGGCTGAGGATCGCCGCGGTCATCTCTTTGACCGAGGTCTTACCGGACGAACCAGTCAGCGCCACCACGCGGGTCGGCACCTGCTGACGCACCCAGGCCGCTAACTCGCCAAAAGCCAGACGGGTATCTTTCACTACCACCTGCGGTAAATCGCAGGCCAGTTGGCGGCTTACCAGCAGCGCGCCTGCGCCCGCCGCTTTCGCTTGTTCGGCAAAATCATGCGCGTCGAATCGCTCGCCCTTCAGCGCCACAAACAGGCAACCCGCCGTGACTTTGCGGGTATCGGACGTCACGTCATCGATAGCGATATCGCTACCCTGCAGTTCGCCGCGGGTGATATCGGCGAGCTGGCTTAATGTAAAGCGAATCATGCTACCGCTCCCAGCAGACGCGCGACGGTCACGCGGTCGGAGTAATCCAGACGGCGGTTACCGACGATCTGATAGTCTTCGTGGCCTTTGCCCGCTACCAGCACAACGTCGTTCGCTTTCGCCTGCATCACCGCGCCGGTCACCGCTTCCGCGCGGCCTTCCATCACCTTCACCTGCCCGGCATCAAGCATGCCAGCCAGAATGTCGTTGATAATCGCCCGCGGCTCTTCGGTACGCGGGTTATCGTCAGTCACGATCACGATATCGGCAAACTCTTCCGCGATAGCGCCCATCAGCGGGCGTTTGCCCTTGTCGCGGTCGCCGCCGCAGCCGAAGACGCACCACAGCTTGCCGCTACAGTGCAGACGCGCGGCCTGCAGCGCTTTTTCCAGCGCGTCAGGCGTATGGGCGTAATCGACCACCACGGTCGGTTTGCCCGGCGCGCTGAACACTTCCATACGGCCGCACACCGGCTGTAAACGCGAAGAGGTTTTCAGCAGATCCGCCAGCGGATAGCCCAGCGCCAGCAGCGTCGCCAGCGCCAGCAGCAGGTTGCTGACGTTAAAGGCGCCCATCAGGCGGCTTTCGATTTCGCCTTTGCCCCAGCTCGAGTCAAACTGAATGGTCGCGCCGCTGTCGTGATAGTTGACCGCGGTCGCCTTCAGCCAGCGGCCATGGCAGTTCGGATTGATATGATCTTCCATCGACACCGCCACCGCATCCGGCAGTTTCGCCAGCCAGCGGCGCCCGACTTCATCGTCAGCGTTGACGATGGCCTGGCCGCAATGGTGGGTGGAATAGAGCAGCCATTTCGCCGCTTCGTAATGTTCCATGTCGCCATGGTAGTCGAGGTGGTCACGGCTCAGGTTGGTAAACACCGAGGCGGCAAACTGCAGCGCCGCCACGCGATGCTGAACCAGGCCGTGAGAAGAGACTTCCATCGCGCCGAAAGTCGCCCCCTGCCCTACCAGGCCGGAAAGCACGTGCTGAACATCAACCGCAGAGCCGGTGGTGTTCTCGGTCGGCACTACTTTATCCAGCAGGCCGTTACCGACGGTCCCCATCACCGCGCTGGTTTCGCCGAGCAGTTTCGCCCACTGCGCCAACAGCTGCGTAGTCGTGGTTTTACCGTTAGTACCGGTGACGCCCACCAGACGCATCTGCTGCGAAGGTTGTTGGTAAAAACGCCCGGCCAGCGCGGATAACCGCTCGTTCAGTTGGCTCAGGTAGATGACCGGCACGCCGTGCATCTCGCGAACTTCGCCGTCTGCGGCCTCGCCCTGCGCCTCAGCAATAATGGCAGCAACACCTTGCGCTATCGCCTGCGGGATATAACGACGCCCGTCCGCCTGATGACCCTGTACCGCGACAAAGAGGTCGCCGGACGCCGCCACGCGGCTGTCCAGCGTCATCTCTCGCAGAATTCGCTCCGGCGCATTTGGCACCCACGGAGCGAGAAGGTCGCGCAAATTACGATCTGCCACCTGTTCCCTCGCCTTGATTAATCACAAATTCACTTTTTTCGCCCGTTGCCAGCGCATCCGGTTCGATGTTCATGGTGCGCAATACGCCGCCCATGATGGCACCGAACACCGGCGCGGAAACGGCGCCACCGTAGTATTTACCTGCCTGCGGGTCGTTGATCACCACCACCAACGCGAAACGCGGGTGGCTGGCGGGCGCAACGCCTGCGGTGTAAGCAATATATTTGTTGATGTAGCGGCCATCCGGCCCCACTTTTTTCGCCGTACCGGTTTTAATCGCGATACGATAGCCTTTGATCGCTGCTTTCACGCCGCCGCCGCCGGGAAGCGCCACGCTTTCCATCATGTGAACGACGGTACGTACCAGTGAGTCCGGGAATACGCGCTCGCCCGGCACCGGTGGATCAACTTTGGTAATCGACAGCGGGCGATAGATGCCGTAGCTGCCAATCGTTGCGTAGACTCGCGCTAACTGTAACGGTGTTACCATTAGCCCGTAGCCGAAAGAAAAGGTGGCCCTCTCTATGTCAGACCACCGTTGTTTTTGAGGATATAAGCCACTGCGTTCTCCGACCAACCCCAAATTGGTCGCCTTTCCAAGCCCAAAACGTGAGTAAGTATCTACTAACGCTGAGGACGGCATCGCTAACGCCAGCTTAGAAACGCCGACGTTACTCGACTTCTGTAGCACCCCGGTCAGGGTCAATTCGCTGTAGCGCGCCACGTCTTTGATTTCGTGGCCGTTAATTCGATATGGAATGGTATTCAGCACGGTATTTTCATTGACGATGCCGCGCTGCAGCGCCGTCATCACCACCATCGGCTTCACCGTTGAACCCGGTTCAAATACGTCGGTGATGGCGCGGTTACGCATGGTATCTTTGGACGTACCCGCGAAATTATTTGGGTTGTACGACGGGCTGTTGGCCATCGCCAGCACTTCACCGGTGTTGACGTCGACCAAAACGGCAGTGCCTGATTCCGCTTTGTTGAACGCCACCGCATTATTCAGTTCACGATACACCAGCGCCTGTAGGCGCTCGTCGATGCTCAGCGCGAGGTTATGCGCCGCCTGGCTGTCGGTGGAAGAAATGTCTTCAATCACGCGGCCATAGCGGTCTTTACGCACGATACGCTCGCCCGGCTGGCCGGTTAGCCACTTATCGAAGCTTTTCTCAACCCCTTCAATCCCCTGGCTATCGACGTTGGTAAAGCCAATGAGGTGAGCGGTTACTTCGCCTGACGGATAATAACGGCGAGACTCCTCGCGCAGATGTATCCCCGGCAGCTTCAGTTTTTTGATGTAGTCGGCCATGTCAGGGTTCACCTGACGCGCCAGATAGATAAAACGCATCCGCGGGTTGCTGTTGATACGCGATGCCAGCTGGTCCAGCGGCATATTCAGCGCATCGGCTAACGCTTTCCAGCGGTTATCGAGCGTCACGCCGCCCGCATCATGCAGCTCTTTCGGGTCGGCCCAGATGGCTTTTACCGGCACGCTGACCGCCAGCGGGCGGCCGGAGCGGTCGGTAATCATGCCGCGCGCGGTTGACACTTCCTGCACACGCAGGGAACGCATATCTCCCTGACGCACCAGCATATCCGGACTCACCACCTGCAGCCACGCGACGCGGCCAAGCAGGAAGGCGAGAGCGATTAAAATACATCCGCACAGCAACGCAAAACGCCAACTGATAAAGTTGGCCTGTTCTTCCTGACGTTTTGCTTTTGGCGTTTTCGGCGCTGCTTTCATGCGTCGCAATAATCCTTATTTCTGTACCACTATATTTTCTTGTGATGGATCAACGTGTTGCATCTGCAACTTCTCTGTCGCGATCCGCTCAACCCGACTGTGATCGCCAAGGGCGTTCTCTTCGAGGATCAGGTTGCGCCATTCAATATCCAGAGCGTCACGCTCCAGAACTAATTGTTCACGCTGCGCGGTTAACAGACGGGTATGGTGCGCCGTCGTCACCACGGTCACTGCCGTTATGATGATGCAAATGAACAGGCAGAGTGGCAGCTTCCCAAACCGCAGAAGATCGTCCCCGATAACGCCAGGCAAGGCATGGCGCTCGTTGCTTCCTAACGATCCTTTAACTTTGCTTAAGGCTACTGTCACTCTGCCGATCATGCGTTCGTCCTCTCTGCGATACGCAGCACTGAACTACGGGCGCGTGGATTCTCTGCCACCTCTTCTTCGCCCGGCATCAACTTGCCTAGTGCTCGCAACTGACGGCCGCCCAGTTTCCTGAGCTGCTCTTCAGTCATCGGGATCCCCGCTGGAACCTGCGGACCGCGACTTTGTTCACGCATAAAGCGCTTCACAATGCGGTCTTCCAGCGAATGGAAACTGATTATCGACAGCCGACCGCCGGGGGCCAGCACGCCGAGCGAGCTTTTTAGCGCCTGCTCTATCTCCTCCAGTTCACTGTTCACCCAAATGCGCACCGCCTGGAAGGTACGGGTCGCGGGATGTTTGTGCTTATCTTTCACCGGCGTTGCCGCCGCGATAACTTCCGCCAGCTCTTTGGTACGGGTCATCGGCTCAATGCGGTTACGCTCAACGATCGCGCGCGCGATACGTTTACCGAAACGCTCCTCGCCAAAGGTTTTGATTACCCAGGCGATGTCGGCTTCTTCGGCGGTCTGTAACCATTCGGCGGCGGACTGACCGCGAGTCGGATCCATGCGCATGTCCAGCGGACCATCGCGCATAAAGGAGAATCCGCGTTCCGCGTCGTCCAGCTGCGGTGAAGAAACGCCAAGATCGAGAAGAATACCGTCGATCTTGCCGGTAAGATTGCGCTCGGCGACGTAGTCAGCCAGCTGCGAGAAAGGACCATGTACGATGGAAAAGCGTGGGTCATCGATGGTTTTCGCAACGGCAATAGCCGTTGGGTCGCGATCGATTGCCAGCAGGCGCCCTTCCGCCCCCAGTTGGGAGAGGATCAGACGCGAGTGACCACCGCGGCCAAAGGTTCCATCAATGTAGATACCATTTGGACGAATATTCAGGCCGTTAACGGCTTCATCCAGAAGTACCGTAGTATGTTTAAAATTTTCCATCATTTTATAAAGACAAATCCTGCAGGCGCTCCGACAGTTCACCGGTAGCGGACTGCTCAGCGTCGATATCTTCCTTGACCCGTTGATACCAGGTCGTTTCATCCCACAGTTCAAATTTATTAAACTGTCCGACCAGCATCACTTCTTTTGTCAGCCCGGCATGTTGCCGCAGCACCGGCGCGATTAGCAATCGTCCGGCGCTATCCATCTGACATTCGCTGGCATGCCCCAAAAGCAGACGCTGTACACGCCGCTCAACGGGATTCATGCTCGACAAACGCGACAATTTTTGCTCGATGATTTCCCATTCAGGCAAAGGATAAAGCAGCAGGCACGGGTGATGAATGTCAATGGTGCACACCATTTGACCAGAAGCATCCTCGATCAGCCCGTCGCGGTAGCGCGTCGGTACGGCCAAACGGCCTTTACTGTCGAGATTGACTAACGTTGCTCCACGGAACATGCCAGCCTCACCCCTTTTCGCCACTTTACCCCACAAATTCCCACCTAAAGGAGTTTACGGAGCGGAGGAAAAGCTTGTCAAGCCAGCACTAATGCCAACGGAGCGCAAAAACCCATTATTTACAGCCGATATTAGCCCTGATGAATAAATCACCAACAAACGAGGCAAATTAACGTTATGAATACGTGTAAGAAAATAACCAACAAACTCGTAACAGTTAAAAGCGACAAAATATCTTCAGCGGGAAAATATAAAGTGTCAGTTTGCGACGCGAGCGGCATTTTAGGCCATTCTGATGTCCGTTAACAGTGCCTGTTGTGGACGGAGAAGCACTTGTGCCGCGGCCTGACGCTCTCAACGGCGATGAAGGTAGGATAAAGCGATTGTTAATTCAGCAATTATTCCAATGAATGTAACAAAATAATACTAACAGATGGCATTGCGCATTTTCTTGCACCATTTGGATACAAAAAAATCTTTCTCAGGAATAAAACAAAATAAGGCGTAAAGAAGTTTAGGGATTTGTCTGAAAGCGAATAGATTTACGAATCTCTACGTAAATTGTATGGATTATCGCCAGATGCTAATCCATCTGGCGAATAACCTACGAAGAATCTTAACCTTTTTTCACTAATGGATCAGCGGCGATTCAAACTTCCGCGATGATAAAGGTTACGACGAATACGGCTTAAGCCTGGTTTTGGCTTACGCGGTTCATCCAGGCTTGCCAGTACAATCTCTAAAACACGCTCGGCAACGTCGCGGTGACGCTGCGCAACTGCCAGCACCGGACACTGCAGGAAATCGAGCAGTTCGTTATCACCGAAGGTGGCGATGGCGAGTTCGGATGGCAGTTTGCCTTCACGGCGCAGCGTGACGTCCATCACGCCCTGCAGCAGCGGGAAAGAGGTGGTGAACAGCAGTTGCGGCATCGGATGCGTTTCCAGCCACTTTTCAAACAGCTGGGCCGCGGCTTCGCGTTCATAGCTGTTGGCATAGAGGAAGTTCACTTCCCGCGGGTCATCCTTCCACGCCGAACGGAACCCCTGCTCGCGCAGGAAGCTTACCGACAGCTCCGGCAGCGCTCCCAGATACAGCACATTGTCACCGGGGAATTTGCGCAGCTCGGCGGCGAGCATTTCAGCGTCGTCCTGGTCCGCGCCGACGACGCTGGTAAAGTGTTCACGATCGAGCGCGCGGTCGAGCGCGACAATCGGGAAAGGATCGTTCGCCCAGCGCTGATAGAATGGATGCTCCGGCGGCAGTGAAGTCGAAACGATAATAGCATCCACCTGGCGCTGCAGCAGATGCTCAATACAGCGCATTTCGTTATCCGGCTGATCTTCCGAGCAGGCGATCAGCAGCTGGTAGCCGCGCTGACGCGCCTGACGCTCCAGATAGTTCGCAATACGGGTATAACTGGTATTCTCGAGATCCGGGATCACCAGACCAATTGAACGCGTGCGTCCTGCGCGCAGGCCAGCAGCGACCGCATTCGGGTGGTAGTTATGCTCGCGCACCACCGCCATCACCTTCTCGACCGTTTTATCGCTGACGCGATACTGCTTCGCTTTGCCATTAATCACATAGCTCGCGGTGGTTCTTGAAACACCGGCCAGCCGGGCGATTTCATCCAGTTTCACAATTGCCCCTTGGGTAAGAAGTACAAAAAACAACCATTAAATAGATATACTCATTAGAGTATAGAGATCCATTTTTATAACATCTAAACGCAGAATAGTTAGCGCGGCAACCGCTTTCGTCCACAGTTCCTACGGAATTCGCAAAAAAATAACCCGACAGTTTGTGTCGGGCTATTTTTACGTCATTTTTTCAGCGTTTAGCGCATGATTTTATCGCCGCGCGACAGGCCGACCACTCCGGAGCGCGCCACTTCAACAATGCGCGCGACGTCGCGCAAGGAGGCCAGGAAGGCATCCAGCTTATCGCTGGTTCCGGCAAGCTGCACGGTATAGATAGAAGGCGTGACATCAATAATCTGCCCGCGAAATATCTCGGTGTTGCGTTTCACCTCTTCGCGGCCATAACCGCTGGCCTGCACTTTCACCAGCATGATTTCACGCTCGACGTGGGAGCCCTGGCCCAGTTCGCTAACCCGCAGCACGTCCACCAGCTTATGTAATTGCTTTTCGATCTGCTCAATGGCTTTTTCGTCGCCCACCGTCTGGATGGTCATGCGGGACAACGTCGGATCGTCGGTTGGCGCTACCGTCAGGCTTTCAATATTGTAGCCGCGTTGGGAAAACAGGCCGATCACCCGGGATAATGCCCCCGATTCGTTCTCCAGTAATACAGATAATATCCGGCGCATAATCAGGTTCTCTCCGTTTTGCTCAACCACATTTCGTCCATGCCACCGCCGCGGATCTGCATGGGGTAAACATGCTCGCTACCATCAACCGTAACATCAACGAACACCAGACGGTTATTACGCACCTGCTCCAGCGCTTCCGCCAGTTTAGCCTCCAGCTCTTGCGGCTCGCTGATGCGAATACCGACGTGGCCATAAGCCTCAGCGACGCGCACGAAGTCCGGCAGCGATTCCATATAGGACTGCGAATGGCGGCCGGAATAGAGCATATCCTGCCACTGCTTCACCATCCCGAGGTAACGGTTATTCAGGTTCAATACCAGTACCGGCAGTTCGTACTGCAGGGCGGTGGAAAGCTCCTGAATGTTCATCTGGATGCTGCCGTCCCCGGTCACGCAGATAACGGTTTCATGCGGTAGCGCCATCTTCACGCCCAGCGCCGCAGGCAGACCAAAGCCCATCGTGCCGAGGCCGCCGGAGTTAATCCAACGTCTTGGTTTATCAAATGGATAATAGAGCGCGGCGAACATCTGATGCTGGCCGACGTCGGAAGTCACGTAAGCGTCGCCGTTGGTCAGGCGCCAGATAGCCTCAATCACCGCCTGCGGTTTGATCTTGCCGCTTTGCGTGTCGTATTGCAGGCAATGGCGGGAACGCCACTGTTCGATCTGCTGCCACCAATCGCGGATCTCATCCAGCGGCTGCTGGCTCTCTTCCTGTTCAAGCAGATCAAACATCTGGTCAAGCACCTGACGCGCGTCGCCGACGATCGGCACATCCGCCGGGACGGTCTTGGAGATCGACGTGGGATCGATATCAATATGCAGCACCGTGGCGTTCGGGCAATACTTAGCCAAATTGTTGGTGGTGCGATCGTCAAAGCGGACGCCAACTGCAAAAATAACGTCAGAATGATGCATAGTCATGTTGGCTTCATAGGTACCGTGCATCCCCAACATCCCCAGCGCCTGCTGATGAGTCGCCGGAAAAGCGCCTAAACCCATTAATGAAGAGACCACCGGTAGCTTCAGCTTTTCGACCAACGTACGCAGCTGCGCTTCACACTGCGAATTGATTGCCCCGCCGCCAACGTATACGACCGGTTTTTTCGCCGCCACCAGCGTTTGCAGCGCGCGTTTAATTTGCCCTTTATGGCCGCTGGTCGTCGGGTTATAGGAACGCATGCTAACCGCATCCGGCCAAACGTAAGGCAGCTTCTTCGCCGGATTAAGAATATCCTTCGGCAAATCGACCACCACGGGCCCTGGACGGCCGCTGGCGGCCAGCCAGAACGCTTTCTTTAGAATACCTGGAATATCTTCAGTCTGTTTCACCAGGAAGCTGTGTTTGACCACCGGCCGCGAGATCCCCACCATATCGCACTCCTGGAAGGCATCGTAGCCAATCAGCGAGGTCGCGACCTGCCCGGAAAGAATGACCAGCGGAATAGAATCCATGTAAGCCGTTGCAATACCGGTAATAGCGTTTGTCGCTCCCGGGCCGGAGGTCACCAGCACCACCCCGACTTCGCCAGTCGCGCGCGCCAGCCCGTCGGCCATATGCACCGCCGCCTGCTCATGGCGCACCAGCACATGGTCAATGCCGCCGAGGGTATGTAATGCATCATAGATATCGAGGACTGCGCCTCCGGGATAGCCGAATACTTGCTTGACGCCCTGATCGACAAGCGATTGGACGACCATCTCGGCTCCTGACAACATCTCCATGGTTTGCCTCCAGGCTTATTGTTTTCACGACGGCGGAAGTCATTTTCCGCGCGCGTCGTATGATGCGCCGCCAGCGGCAGCGCATTGAGGTGAACGACTTGCTGTGCATTACCATAACTGCTCGCCAACAGGCAGGCAATTCGCCTGCCGGGGTCTGCAGCGGGTCTCAAAAGCAGAAAAGAAAGCATCTGGAGAAATATATGGAGGATTGCTTCATGAATAGCAAAATGAGACAGCCAATACTCGGGGAAAATGGCTTACGGCAGAAAATCATCCATTTTTCACCGTCGGGTTGCGAGAACCCGCGGTGATAAACAGAATAATATTCTGCTTTTTGGCTATTTATTCAGATAAGCTGGAGCTTTCGCTCCCCTTTGTAGATAACGGCAATTAGCGCTGGCAGATATTTGCCAGTAACTCTTCCATCCATTGATGGCCTTTATCGCGACCGGCCGCTTCGTGCCAGGAGAGGAAGCAGGTGCGGCTATTTACCTTCAGCGGCAGCGGTAATATCTGCAGGTCTAATTTATCCGCGAATTCATTGGCTAACCAGCGTGGCGCTATCGCCACCATGTGGGTTTGCGAAACTACATTTAATACACTGACCATGGCATTGCCCTGATAAGCAATACAGGATTGTTTATCTACGGAGTCATACCACGGCTGGCTAAATGACGCATAACGATCCAATGCGACGACCGCGTGCTCTTCCTGATAAATATCCGCTTCCGTTAACGGCCCGGAAATACGCGGATGTTTACGGTTGGCCACCAGAACCATTTCATCTTTGAATAAAGGTATGCAGGCGAACTCAGGACGACGAAACTCTTCATAGCCGATAACAAATTCAATTTCCTGATAACGCAGCTGATGTTCGGTGTTTTGATGTAGCGCTGATTTAAAGACCAGATGAATATTTGGCGCGATTTCACCAACTTTATTAAATATTAGCGAGGTTAAGTAATTATCCAATGGGCTACAAACGCAGAGGTTAAATACGCGTTCGCTACTCAGCGGTTCAAAACCGGAACCCGGCAGCTCATTTTGCACCAGTTGCAATGCCTGGCGTACCGAGCCAAACAGCTGATATGCCCGCGCCGTTGGCTGAATGCCGCGCCCATAGCGAACAAACAGTTCATCATTAAACATCACCTTAAGACGAGATACCGCGTTACTTACCGCCGGTTGGGACATGCCGAGAGTATGGGCCGCGCGGGTAATATTTTGTTCCTGCATCACCGCATCAAAGACGGTCAGCAGGTTGAGATCCACCATCCGCAGTTGTGGTTTAACGACTTCCTGTCCCGGGGCTGATTTATATTCAGTATTTTCAATTAACATATCTAACTCCACCGTCACGCTAAATTCCTTTTACCAAAGTGCAGTAATTAATTAAGACAATATCATTTATCATGCATATTAAATCTGCAAAAGGGTAAAGTTGAATTTTAGGAATATATCAAGGTTATGAGTAGCGACGAAAAACCTCACAGGACATCACCGGAACCCGCCTAAAACATATCATTTACTTGATGATATAAAGTGTACCCATAGATCACAGGAATAAACAACACCACTATTAGTTAATTGCAATTTAAGTATCAATTAACTATCTATTTTCCCTCTGCTATTAATTAACACTTTGTTATCCTTCCTCTCGCCTAAAACTCTCAAAACCAGCAAGGACAACACCACTAATCCCTTATGTTTCATTAAGATAAGCACATTCCTCCCTCCTGTATTTATCGCCCCCCTTTATGATAAAAATTTTTTCTAATTGTTTTATTTTTCCAGAGGCAGATAAATGTCTCAAATAGGATCGTCGGCGAAACAAGGGATAATCCAGCACAATTAGCTAATTCACCAGGCTTGTGAAAAACAGTTTTTATCTTGCCTGGGGTTGACATCAAAACCGCTATCCAGTAACTCTAAAAGCATATCGATTTCAACTGGAGTATGACGCATGATTCGCACTACTCGCTTCACCAGCCTACTACTACTAAACGCATCCATTGTGCGCGGTAGGCTGTTGGGCGACGTTCAGCGTTAAGTCATCTTCCAGCAAGACACTAAACCCGCGCCATTGCGCGGGTTTTTTTATGCTCGAAGCAAGGCGCCAGGCAACAGATTAAGGATCTAAACCATGAGCCAGCAAGTCATTATTTTCGATACGACCTTACGTGATGGGGAACAAGCGTTACAGGCCAGCCTGAGCGTGAAAGAGAAGCTGCAAATAGCCATGGCCCTTGAACGTATGGGCGTCGATGTGATGGAAGTCGGTTTCCCGGTTTCTTCCCCAGGCGATTTTGAATCGGTGCAGACCATCGCTCGCACCATCAAAAATAGCCGCGTGTGCGCGCTGGCGCGCTGCGTTGAGAAAGATATCGACGTGGCGGCGGAATCCTTAAAAGTGGCGGAAGCATTCCGTATTCACACCTTCATCGCCACCTCACCGATGCACATCGCCACCAAGTTGCGCAGTACGCTGGATGAAGTCATCGAGCGCGCTATTTACATGGTGAAACGCGCGCGTAACTATACCGATGACGTCGAATTTTCCTGTGAAGACGCAGGCCGTACGCCGATCGACGATCTGGCTCGCGTTGTCGAAGCGGCTATCCGCGCTGGCGCCACGACCATTAATATCCCGGATACCGTCGGCTACACCATGCCGTTTGAATACGCCAACATCATCAGCGGCCTGTACGAACGCGTACCAAACATTGATAAAGCGATTATTTCAGTCCACACCCATGATGATTTAGGCATCGCCGTCGGCAACGCCCTCGCCGCCGTCCACGCTGGCGCGCGTCAGGTAGAAGGCGCGATGAACGGTATCGGCGAACGCGCCGGTAACTGCGCGCTGGAAGAAGTGATCATGGCGATCAAAGTGCGCAAAGACATTATGAACGTGCACACCAACATCAATCACCACGAAATCTGGCGTACCAGCCAGACCGTCAGCCAAATCTGCAATATGCCGATCCCGGCTAACAAAGCTATCGTCGGTACCGGCGCCTTCGCCCACTCTTCCGGTATTCATCAGGATGGCGTGCTGAAGAACCGCGAAAACTACGAAATCATGACCCCGGAATCCATCGGCCTGAACCAGGTACAGCTGAACCTGACTTCACGCTCCGGCCGCGCGGCGGTGAAACACCGTATGGAAGAGATGGGCTACAAAGAGAGCGACTACAACCTGGATCATCTGTATGACGCCTTCCTGAAGCTGGCGGATAAAAAGGGCCAGGTCTTCGACTACGACCTGGAGGCGCTGGCCTTCATTAACAAACAGCAGGAAGAACCAGAGCATTTCCGTCTCGACTACTTCAGCGTCCAGTCTGGCTCCAGCGATATCGCTACCGCCTCTATCAAGCTGGCCTGCGGTGATGAAATCAAAACCGAAGCCGCCAATGGCAACGGCCCGGTTGACGCTATCTACCAGGCGATCAACCGCGTGACGGACTACAACATCGACTTAGTGAAGTATGGCTTAAGCGCCAAAGGCCACGGCAAAGATGCGCTGGGTCAGGTGGACATTGTTGTGGAATACAACGGTCGCCGCTTCCATGGCGTCGGTCTGGCGACCGATATCGTCGAATCGTCAGCAAAAGCGATGGTACACGTGCTGAACAATATCTGGCGCGCCGCCGAAGTCGAAAAAGAATTGCAACGCCAAGCTCAGAATAAAGAGAACAACAAGGAAACCGTGTAATGTCGAAGAATTATCATATTGCCGTTTTGCCGGGTGATGGAATTGGCCCGGAAGTGATGAACCAGGCGATGAAAGTACTGGAAGCCGTTCGTAACCGTTTTTCAATGCGTATCACCACCAGCCAGTACGACGTTGGCGGCATCGCCATCGACCGTCAGGGCATGCCGCTGCCGCAAGCCACCGTTGATGGCTGCGAGCAGGCTGACGCGATTCTGTTCGGATCCGTCGGCGGCCCGAAGTGGGAACATCTGCCGCCGGCCGAGCAGCCGGAGCGCGGCGCGCTGCTGCCGCTGCGTAAGCACTTCAAATTATTCAGCAACCTGCGCCCGGCTAAACTGTATCAGGGGCTGGAAGCGTTCTGCCCGCTGCGCGCCGATATCGCCGCCAACGGCTTCGACATTCTGTGCGTGCGCGAACTGACCGGCGGCATTTACTTCGGTCAGCCGAAAGGCCGTGAAGGCAGCGGCCAGCATGAAAAAGCCTTCGACACCGAGGTATACCACCGCTTTGAAATCGAGCGTATCGCGCGTATTGCCTTTGAATCGGCGCGCAAGCGTCGTCACAAAGTGACGTCAATCGATAAAGCCAACGTCCTGCAGTCTTCTATCCTGTGGCGCGAAATCGTCAACGAGATTGGCAAAGAGTATCCGGACGTCGAGCTGGCGCATATGTATATCGATAATGCCACTATGCAGCTCATCAAAGATCCGTCGCAGTTCGATGTCCTGCTGTGCTCCAACCTGTTTGGCGACATCCTGTCCGACGAGTGCGCGATGATCACCGGCTCTATGGGCATGTTGCCGTCCGCCAGCCTCAACGAGCAAGGTTTTGGCCTGTATGAACCGGCGGGCGGCTCGGCGCCGGACATCGCGGGCAAAAATATCGCCAACCCGATTGCGCAAATCCTGTCGCTGGCGCTGCTGCTGCGCTACAGCCTGGATGCGGGCGACGCGGCGAGCGCCATTGAACGCGCTATCAACCGCGCATTAGAAGAAGGCATTCGTACCGGCGACTTAGCGCGCGGTACGGCGGCGGTCAGTACAGATGAAATGGGCGATATCATTGCCCGCTATGTCGCGGAAGGGGTGTAATCATGGCGAAGACCTTATACGAAAAATTGTTTGATGCGCACGTGGTGTACGAAGCGCAGAACGAAACCCCACTGCTGTATATCGACCGCCATCTGGTGCACGAAGTCACCTCTCCGCAGGCGTTTGACGGGCTGCGCGCGCACGGTCGTCCGGTGCGTCAGCCGGGCAAAACGTTCGCCACCATGGATCACAACGTCTCAACGCAGACCAAAGATATCAACGCCTCCGGCGAAATGGCCCGTATTCAGATGCAGGAGCTGATTAAGAACTGCAAAGAGTTTGGCGTTGAGCTGTATGACTTAAATCACCCATTCCAGGGCATCGTACACGTCATGGGCCCGGAACAGGGCGTCACCCTGCCGGGGATGACCATCGTATGCGGCGATTCCCATACCGCCACTCACGGCGCATTCGGCGCGCTGGCGTTCGGTATCGGCACCTCTGAAGTTGAACATGTACTGGCGACCCAGACCCTGAAACAGGGTCGCGCGAAGACGATGAAAATCGAAGTTCGTGGCAAAGCGGCGCCGGGCATTACCGCGAAAGACATCGTGCTGGCGATCATCGGCAAAACCGGTAGCGCCGGTGGTACCGGTCACGTGGTCGAATTCTGCGGCGAAGCCATTCGCGACCTGAGCATGGAAGGCCGTATGACTCTGTGCAATATGGCAATCGAAATGGGCGCCAAAGCGGGTCTGGTCGCGCCGGACGAGACCACCTTCAATTACGTGCAGGGCCGCCTGCACGCGCCGAAGGGCCAGGATTTCGCCGACGCGGTGGAATACTGGAAAACGCTGAAAACCGACGATGACGCCACCTTCGATACCGTGGTGACGCTGCAGGCAGAAGAGATTGCGCCGCAGGTCACCTGGGGTACCAATCCCGGCCAGGTCATCTCCGTCACCGATATTATCCCGGATCCGGCATCGTTCAGCGATCCGGTCGAGCGCGCCAGCGCCGAAAAAGCGCTGGCCTATATGGGGCTGAAATCCGGCGTGCCGTTGACCGAGGTCGCGATCGATAAAGTCTTTATCGGTTCCTGCACTAACTCGCGAATCGAAGATTTACGCGCGGCGGCGGAAATCGCCAAAGGGCGTAAAGTGGCGCCGGGCGTACAGGCGCTGGTGGTTCCCGGCTCCGGCCCGGTGAAAGCGCAGGCGGAAGCCGAAGGTCTGGATAAGATTTTCATCGACGCCGGTTTTGAGTGGCGCTTACCGGGCTGCTCCATGTGCCTGGCGATGAACAACGACCGCCTGAATCCCGGCGAACGTTGCGCCTCTACCAGCAACCGTAACTTTGAAGGCCGTCAAGGCCGCGGCGGACGCACTCATTTAGTCAGCCCGGCAATGGCCGCGGCGGCAGCGGTGACCGGCCATTTCGCCGATATCCGTAACTTGAAATAAGGAGACCATCATGGCAGAAAAATTTACCCAACATACTGGCCTGGTGGTTCCGCTGGATGCCGCAAACGTCGATACCGATGCGATCATTCCTAAGCAGTTCCTGCAGAAAGTAACGCGTACCGGCTTTGGCGCGCACCTGTTTAACGACTGGCGTTTTCTCGACGACCAGGGGCAGCAACCAAACCCGGAGTTCGTACTGAACTTCCCGCAATATAAAGGGGCGTCTATCCTGCTGGCGCGTGAAAACTTCGGCTGCGGCTCCTCGCGCGAGCACGCGCCGTGGGCGTTGACCGATTACGGTTTCAAAGTGGTGATTGCGCCAAGCTTTGCCGATATCTTTTACGGTAACAGCTTCAATAACCAACTGCTGCCGGTGACGCTCAGCGATGAGCAGGTGGATGAGCTGTTCAAGCTGGTACAGGCGAGCCCGGGCATCCGCTTTGAAGTGGATCTTGAAGCGCAGGTGGTTAAAGCCGGGGATAAAACCTACAGCTTTAAAATCGACGACTTCCGCCGCCACTGCATGCTCAACGGCCTGGATAGCATCGGCCTGACGCTGCAGCATGAAGAGGCGATTTCCGCCTACGAGCGCCAACAGCCCGCCTTTATGAACTAACCTTCAAGCCCGGCGAACAAGCCGGGCTTTCTCTTTGTGTTTCTCTCCGGCGCCTATTATTACGTATAATTTATAGATAAATTTATCCTTCCCGTACCTCATCGTGCATTTATACCGGCGTTGCCGGGCTATTTTTGTATAGATCCACAATGACAAGTAAATAATCAGCAGAAGTATTTAAAACAAACCGTCCAATATGTGAATTAACGGTTAACTCCATAGAAAACCCCTATAGCTCAGCACAAAAAAAAGCATTATTTTTCCCCTCCCCGGCTCGTTATCTTTCCTGACAGAGAAATATTAACTTTAGATACGTCACGACGCCTGCTTCACAACGTGGGCCGCCTGCCGTTCTTGTGGAGAGCCTAAATGAGCCACTATCCTCATCTATTCAGCCCGCTAACTATCAACGGGATGACCATAAAAAATCGCATTATCATGCCGCCGATGGGTACCAATATGGCCACCCTGAATGGCGAAGTCTCGCAGGAACAGCTTGAATACTACGAACTGCGGGCGAAAGGCGGTACCGGGCTCATTACCGTGGAAAATATCTGCATCGATTTTCCCTTCGCCTCCAATGGCACGACGCAGTTACGTATCGATAACGATCAATATATTCCGCGTCTGTTTAAATTAACCGAAACCCTTCATAAACACGGCGCCTGCGTAGCGATTCAGCTAAATCACGCTGGCGCTTCGGCTTATGCTTATCGCCTGAATGGGCAGACGCCGCTTTCCGCTTCCAGCACGCCGTCGAAAAAGCACGGTAATATTCCGCGGCCAATGACCCATGAAGAAATTTATCACGCGGTAGACAAATTTGGCGACGCCGCGGAGCGCGTACGCCGCGCCGGTTTTGACTGTGTAGAAATTCATGGCGGCCACTCCTATTTAATTAGCCAGTTTTTATCGCCGCTATTTAATAAACGTACCGACGAATTCGGCGGTAGTATCGAAAACCGCACCCGCATATTAAGCCTGATTATCGATAAGGTTCGCGCCTGCGTCGGGCCGCGTTTCCCAATAAGTCTACGCATCAGCGCCGACGATTTCTTAAAGGGCGGCAACACGCTAGAAGATTCGCTGCGCATCCTCGAACTGTGTCAGGACAAAGTCGACATCATTAACGTCTCTGCCGCGCAGAACGATAACCTGAACCTGCAAATCGACCAGATGTCGCTGGAAGATGGCTGGAAGCGCTATCTCTCCCGCGCGGTACGCGACAAATTCCATAAGCCGACGGTGATCGCCGGCAACATTCGTTCGCCAAAAATCGCCGAAGATATCCTCGCGACCGGCGATGCCGACCTGATCGCCATTGGTCGTGGGTTGATTGCCGAGCCTGAATGGGTGCAGAAAGTACAAAGCGGCAATGAGCGTCTGATGCGCAAATGCATCTCCTGTAATATCGGCTGCGCGGATCACCGCATCGCCCGCTCTCGCCCGCTGCGCTGCTCGATCAACCCGGACATCATCCACGGCGACGCTTACAAACAGCAGCGTGTTTCGCGCGAAACCAACGTCGTGGTAATCGGCGCCGGCACGGCCGGAATGGAAGCCGCCTGTACCGCCGCGGAAGTCGGCTGCAACACCTGGCTGCTGGAAGAGAAAAGCCACGTTGGCGGACTGGCCAGCACCATTGCGCTGCTGCCGGAGAAAAAGCGCATCGCCGATTTCCCGCAGTTTATGAAAAACCGCCTTTCCGGGCTCAGTAATCTGATGCTGCAGGTCGGTAAACGCGCCGACGTCGCTTCAGTCGCCGCGCTGCATCCACAGCTCATCGTTAACGCCACCGGCTCGGTTCCCCTACTGCCGCCGATCGACGGCCTGCGCGAGAACATTGACGTCAAGGGTGGCTGCCTGTTCTCAATAACCGGCATGATTGAACACCTTGACGCCTTTGCCGATGCCGCAGGTAAACGCATCGTGGTGGTTGGCGGCGGCGCCGTCGGCCTGGACGTCATCGAATACTTCTCCGCGCGCGGCGCCGAAACAGTGCTGATTGAAATGCAGGACGCGCCGGGACAGGACCTCGACATTATTACCAAAAACGCGATGTTGACCATGCTGGAAGAACACCAGGTGGAGCAACACATGCAGACCCGATTGACCGCCGTCGCTCCAGACCATTTCACCGTTAATACCGCCAGCGGCACGTTCGATATTCCCTTCGACTACGGCTTTGTGTGCCTGGGAATGCGCGCCAACCGCGCAGGTCTCGACGATATCGCCCAGTGGGCCGCCGCCAACAACGTAAAAATCATGAATATCGGCGACAGCCTGTCGGCCCGGCGAATTATTGACGGCGTGCGCGAAGGCCGCAACGTGCTGGAAATACTCGAAGACATGGGCGTACTCGGCAATCGCGAAACGCAACAGATTCCATTTTTAACATATTGAGGATATTTATCATGGCAGAACGTCTTACCGGTCATACCGAGCTGATTGGCTTAATCGCTACCCCGATTAGACACAGCATGTCGCCGACCATGCACAACGAAGCCTTTGCGCATCTTGGTCTCGATTACGCCTACCTGGCGTTCGAAGTCGATAACCAGGAGCTAAAGGATGTCGTGCAGGGCTTCCGCGCGCTGAAACTGCGCGGTTACAACGTCTCAATGCCGAATAAAACCGAGATTTGTCAGTATCTCGACAAGCTTTCACCGGCGGCGCAGCTGGTCGGCGCGGTCAATACCGTCGTCAACGATAATGGCGTCCTGACCGGTCACATTACCGACGGCACCGGCTATATGCGCGCGCTGTCAGAAGCCGGTATCGATATCATCGGCAAAAAGATGACCATCCTCGGCGCGGGCGGCGCGGCTACCGCTATCAGCGTACAGGCCGCGCTCGACGGCGTGAAGGCCATCTCGATCTTCAACCGTAAAGACAAGTTCTTCGCCAATGCCGAGCAGACCGTCGCCAAGATCCGCGATAACACCGACTGCGAGATCCACCTTTTCGATCTCGACGATCATGACAAGCTGCGCGCCGAAATCGACAGCAGCGTGATCCTCACCAACGCCACCGGCGTCGGTATGAAACCATTCGAAGGCCAGATGCTGCTGCCAAACGACAGCTTCCTGCGCCCGGACCTGATTGTCTCCGACGTCGTCTATAACCCGCGTAAAACCCATCTGCTGGAAGTGGCGGAGAAAAAAGGCTGCCGCACCCTCAACGGCCTGGGAATGATGCTGTGGCAAGGCGCGCGCGCGTTCGAAATCTGGACGGGCAAAGAGATGCCGGTTGACTACGTCAAGAGCATTCTGTTCTAAGAGGCAAGAGATGAAAAACAAATACATCCCTACTGCGGCAGGGCTGTATCTCAACTACCTGATCCACGGCATGGGGGTGCTTTTAATCACCCTCAACATGGCCCATCTTCAGGAACAGTGGGGAACAGATGCTGCTGGCGTATCGATCGTTATCTCCTCATTAGGTATCGGTAAACTGGCGACGATCGTGACCGGTTTTTTGTCGGATCGCTTTGGTCGCAAGCCTTTTATTTATCTCGGGATCCTGAGTTATCTGATCTTATTCGTCGGCATTCTGCTGACTAAAAATATTTATCTGGCCTACGTATTTGGCATCATGGCTGGTCTGGCGAACAGCTTCCTCGACTCCGGAACCTATCCGGCGCTGATGGAGTCTTTCCCGCACTCCGCCAGCCGCGCTAATGTACTCATCAAAGCCTTCGTTTCCGCAGGGCAATTTCTGCTGCCGTTCATTATCAGCCTGCTGATATGGGCAAATCTGTGGTTTGGCTGGTCGTTCGTGATCGCGGCGGCTCTGTTTGTACTGAGCGCAATCTATCTGCTCAAGATGCCGTTCCCCGATAGCCAGGCGGCCAAAAAGGAAGAGACTCCAACGGCGCAGGCAGCGGCTTCAGCTAAACCGCAAGCCAACAAACTGGATATGGTTGTCTTTACCCTGTACGGCTATATCGGCATGGCAACTTTTTACCTGGTCAGTCAGTGGCTGGCGCAATATGGTCAGTTCGTGGTCGGTATGCCTTATGCATCGGCGATCAAGCTCCTGAGCATCTACACCGTCGGTTCGCTGGTCTGCGTCTTCGTGACCGCCGCTTTCGTCAAAGAGGTATTCAGCTCTGCGGTAGCGATGATCATCTATACCTGCCTGTCGATGGTCTCACTGCTGTTAGTGTGCCTGTTCCCCACCCCGCTGATGGTTACCGGTTTCGCCTTCGTCATCGGCTTTGCCGCTGCCGGCGGGGTATTGCAGCTGGGAGCGACCATCATGGCAATGAGCTTTCCGAATGGCAAAGGCAAGGCGACCGGGATCTTCTACACCGCAGGCAGTATCGCGAGCTTCACGATCCCGCTTATCACCGCCAGGCTTTCACAGATTAGTATTGCCAGCATTATGTGGTTTGATTTCCTGATCGCCGTTATCGGCTTTGTGATCGCCCTGTACATCGGCTATCGTCAACTTCAGGCGCGCGCGGCGCAAAGAGTGTCTCGCACCACCGTCACCGCCTGAGGTTCACGACAACAATAATGGATACCTACATGACAACTGCAGTAACCGTAAAGAACATCACCTTCAAGGAAGGCGAAACCTTAATTTGCGTACCGCTGATCGGGAAAACGCTGGATGAACTGCTGACTAATGCGCAGGGCCTGGTTGACGCTGGCGCTGATATTATCGAATGGCGAGTTGACCATTTTACCCACGTCCGGGAAATCCCCCAGGTGCTGGCCGCGCTGGCGGAAATCCGTCATACGCTGAAGGCTCTACCGCTGCTGTTCACCTTTCGCAGTAAGAAAGAGGGCGGCGAAACGGAAATCAGCGACGAAGCGTATTTTGAACTTAACCGTCAGGCGGCGCTAAGCGGATTAGCCGATGTTATCGACATCGAGCTGTTTAACGACGAAGCGCAAATCCGCGCGCTGGTGAACGATGCGCATCAAGCCGGCGTAAAAGTGATCATGAGCAATCATGATTTCCATAAAACGCCGGCGCAGGAAGATATCATCTATCGACTGCGTCGAATGCAGGATCTGGGTGCCGATCTACCAAAGATCGCGGTGATGCCGCAGACACCTCAGGACGTTCTCACTCTGCTTTCCGCCACGCTGACCATGAAAGAGAAGTACGCGACGCGCCCGCTGATCACCATGTCGATGGGCAAATCCGGCGGCGTTAGCCGGGTAACCGGACGCTTGTTCGGTTCAGCGATGACCTTTGGCACCGTCGGCCAGGCCTCCGCGCCGGGTCAGATTGCCATTGCTAAGCTGCGCGAGCTAATGGACATCCTGTCCTGATAAACAGGCTGCCCGGAGCCACTCTCCGGGCGCTTGCTCAGTTGATTCTCTGGCTATCGTTAATAATGACGTTTTTAAACGATTGAATTGCTGAAGAAAGTACCCTTTCCTTCATCGTTGCAAGGTAGATATAACGCGGGGGGAGCTCATTTTTTATTTTCAGAATGTGCACGTTATAATTTGCCAGTGCGGAGATCCTCGGCATAATCGCAATACCATAATCGATGCTAACCAACCCCGCCATCGCGGTATCTTCATCGACGTAGCAGGCGATATCCGGCACCAGTTTTTGCTGCATAAAGACATTATCAATAAAAGGCCGCAAACCGCTGTTCTCCGAGAAGTAGATATAGGGATAGTGAATCGTCTCAACCAGATCAACCTCATTTTCATACAATCTGGCAAGCGGATGATCTTTCGCCGTCACCACCACCAGTTCCTGCTGAATGATGGGAATAAAGTCGATGTCTGGTTCATCGGCAATATATGAACAAATCGCCAGATCGGTTTTTCCTGCCTTTAACGCTTGTAATAACGAAAGCGAAGTGCCTTGCGTAAAGGAAAAAGTCACCTTGTGACTGGATGGTGAATTAGTGTATTTATTAATTAACTGCGGAACAACAAATTCACCCATCGTATAAATAAAGGCGATACGAATATTCTCTTTCTTTTCGCTATCATTGTTTTGCAGCGTCAGCCGCCCATTCTCTAAAGAAGCGAGCGCATCTTCCACATAGGGTAAAAAACGTTTACCGTTTTGCGTAATTTTGACGTTGCGCCCTTTTCTGGCGAACAGCGCCACGCCAAGTTCTTTCTCCAACTCAGATATGGCGTGGCTTAGCGAAGGTTGTGTGATGAACAGGCTGGAGGCAGCTTCGGTGTAATGTTCCGTCTCGCTCAATCGCTTAAAATAATAAAGTTGCTTCAGGTTCATTATTTTTGTCCGTATAATATAAGAATAAGATCACTGCGCTTAATATACCATGCGGCAGGTTGATAATACGCTACAACGAGTCAATATCAGATTCACATCAAATATTATTTGATATTTTCTTTTGTGCGTAACAAAGCGTTGCCATTCATAGACCCAGTCTATGAGTCATTAGAATATTTCTGCATGAATAAATACATGCAAAAATATTTTAAACTTTAAAGGAAATCTTTATGTCTATACCTGGCTCTCAAGGAAGCCTGGCGTCATCGCCCGGCACGCTAAAAAGAAGCAGAACGCGTATTTTTATTTTAACGCTGTTATCGCTGGGTACGATGATTAATTATCTCGATCGTACCATTCTTGGAATCGTCGCTCCAAAATTAACCACTGAAATCCACATTGACCCGGCAATGATGGGCATTGTTTTTTCCGCTTTTGCCTGGACTTATGCGCTGGCGCAAATTCCTGGCGGCATGTTTTTAGACCGTTTCGGTAATAAATTGACCTACGCCCTGTCCATCTTCTTTTGGTCACTATTTACCCTACTGCAAAGTTTCTCTCTGGGGCTGAAATCTTTGCTCCTTCTGCGTCTGGGGCTAGGTGTCAGCGAGGCCCCCTGCTTTCCAGCCAATAGCCGCATCGTCAGCAAATGGTTTCCCCAGCATGAACGCGCCAGAGCCACCGCCACTTATACAGTTGGGGAATATATTGGATTAGCCGCCTTCTCGCCATTGCTATATTTAATTCTTGAACATCACGGCTGGCGAACCTTATTTTTCCTGACCGGCGGACTGGGTATTTTATTCACTTTCGTATGGTGGCGTTTTTATCATGAGCCACATGAATCAAAAACGGCAAATAAAGCAGAGCTGGATTATATTGGCGCCAACCAGATTACCAATACGAGTGAAAATATTCCATTTAACTGGCGCGATGCCAAACGGCTACTCTGCTGCCGACAAATTATCGGCGCCAGTCTGGGGCAGTTTGCCGGTAACACTACGCTTGTCTTTTTCCTTACCTGGTTCCCCACTTACCTGGCCAACGAACGCCATCTGCCGTGGCTTCACGTGGGATTTTTCGCCACCTGGCCATTCCTGGCCGCCGCGGTTGGCATCATCTTCGGCGGCTGGCTTTCCGACAAGCTACTTAAGCGTACCGGTTCGGCAAACATTAGCCGAAAACTTCCAATAATTTCCGGACTGCTCCTTTCTAGCTGCATTATCGCCGCTAATTGGGTCAGTGCGAATTCGACGGTGATTATTATCATGTCGATCGCTTTCTTTGGTCAGGGAATGGTCGGTTTGGGCTGGACGTTAATATCTGATATTGCCCCGGATAATATGGCTGGGTTGACCGGCGGTATATTTAACTTCTGCGCCAATCTGGCCTCAATTATCGCACCACTCATCATTGGCGTGATTATATCAGCCACCGGTAACTTCTTTTATGCCCTCATTTACGTTGGGGTGACCGCACTGATCGGGGTGATTGCCTACATCTTTATCATCGGCGACATCAAGCAAATCGTGCTGAAATAACGCTATCCCGCGCCGGGCCAGCATGGCCGGCGCGGGAGAATAACTTAAATATCTTTAACCCTACTGGTCAAAAACAGCGTCAGCAGCGAAATCGCCGCGATTGTCCAGTAAACGCTGGCGTGACCATAGCTTTGCGACAGCGCTCCCTGAATCACCCCGGCCAGAATCACCCCGGTGGAGATACTGTTGGTAAACAGCGTGGTCGCCGCCCCGGCGCGCCCCGGCATCAGGTCCTGGAACCACAACATGCCGATCCCGGCGATGATACCGATGAAGATGGCGTTGAATAACTGAAGCGCCAGCAGCGCCGTGCGACCATGGAACATAATCAGCCCCACATAGAACAGCACGCCAGCGGCGACTGCCGCCACCATCATTTTACGTTTCCCCCAACGCTTAACGTAGTAGCCGGCCAGGATCATCGCCGGAATTTCAAGACCGGCTGCCGTTCCCATCAGTATCCCCGCCAGGCTATCCGGCAGGCCAAGATCGCTACTGATCCACAACGGCATATCGATGATATACATCGTGTTGCAGGTCCACATCAACGTAGAGGCGATAAACAGCATGCGCACGTTTTTATCGCGCCAGCCGCCTTCCAGCTCCGGCAGGCTGCTGCCTTCCTGCAGTTGCGTCACTCGCGCCACCGAAGGCAGCTTAAAGGCAATCAGCGCCAGGCTGATGACAAAAATCCCGGCGGCGATGGAGAACATGGTCATAAAGCCATAATTCAACGCCAGCATAAAAGCCAGCGGTGGGCCAATGACCCACGCCAGCGACAGCTGGGCGCGCATCACCGAGCTGAACATGACCACTTCGCGGGCAGAGCTATCGGCGTATTCGCGGGCGAGGGCAAACAGCTGCGGCATTGCCGCATTAGCGACCGACGCCAGCATGACGCCGCAGGTGATAAGCGTCAGATAATGGCGGTTGAAAGCGAATAACAGCGCGTTACCCACCGCCATCAGGCAGCAGAACATAATTAACCGCCGACGATCGCCGCGGCTATCGGATCGTTTGGCCAGCGCCAGGCTCACCAGGATACCGGCAATCGCATTCACCGTATAAAACAGGCCGACCCAGAACGGCTGTGCGCCGACTTCACGGCTGAGAAACAGACTAAGCGTCGGCGCCTGCAGCGCCCCGGCCACGCCCATCATAAAAGCCACCAGCATAAAGGCGGCGTAGACGCCGTTTAACCGTCGCCCCATCGTCATCAACCACAGCATGAAATGTCCTTAACACACGCGAAGTAAACGAAAAAAGCCAGCAGAAGCAATCTGCTGGCGGGTGATTCTATACTCTGTGGATTTCGAGTTGCAGCCAATACGCTTGCAGCCTGAAAACGGCGAGTATAACACCAATACTCAGTCACACATGATGTCGGCAAGTCAACGATCGGAGGTCGGCGACGTAACTCCCCACTGCATCAATTCCTCCAGCATTTTCTGCTGCCTTCCTGCTAACTGGCGGGCCAGCCAGGACGCGCCCTGCGTCGCAGAAAAGTACCGTTGATAGAACTGCTTAGTGGTTGACCTCGTCATATTCATCTCCTTACTTCATCGAGGTTCATTATTGGCTTAATATAGGAACTCATAAATTGCTGAGTTTTCGTCAGGAGTTCCTCTTTTATGCCTTCCAGCCGTCTGCAACAACAGTTCATCCGCCTGTGGCAATGCTGCGACGGCAGGTCGCAGCAGACCACCCTCAACGAACTGGCGGAAATGCTTAGCTGTTCGCGCCGCCATATGCGCACCTTGCTCAACCTGATGGAAGCGCGCGGCTGGCTGGCGTGGGAATCCGAAGCCGGGCGCGGCAAGCGTTCCAGGTTGACCTTCCTTTATACCGGTCTGGCGCTGCAGCAGCAGCGTGCCGAAGATTTACTGGAGCAGGATCGCATCGATCAGCTGGTGCAACTGGTTGGCGATAAAACGGCGGTCAGGCAAATGTTGATCTCCCATCTTGGCCGCAGTTTCCGCCAGGGGAGGCACATTCTGCGCGTGCTCTACTATCGGCCGATGAAGAATCTACTGCCCGGCAGCGCCTTGCGCCGTTCGGAGACCCACATCGCGCGGCAAATTTTTAGCGCCCTGACGCGGGTAAATGAGGAAAATGGGGAACTGGAGGCCGATATCGCCCACCACTGGCAGCAAATTTCGCCTAACCACTGGCGCTTTTTCCTGCGTCCCGGCATTCATTTCCATCATGGCCGGGAGCTGGAGATGGCCGACGTTATCTCCTCGCTACAGCGCAGCAGCGAACTGCCGCTATTTTCCCATATCGAGCGCATCGTCTCGCCGACCGCCTGGACGCTGGATATTCACCTCAGCCAGCCGGACCGTTGGCTGCCCTGGCTGTTAGGCCAGGTCCCGGCAATGGTGCTGCCGCGGGAATGGCGGACGATGGAGAACTTTTCCAGTATGCCTATCGGTACCGGCCCTTACGCGGTCGCGCGCAATAATCAAAACCAGTTGAAAATCCATGCCTTTGAAGAGTACTTCGGCTACCGGGCGCTGATCGATGAGGTTAACGTCTGGGTGCTGCCGGAAATTAGCGAAGAACCCAACGGCGGCTTAACCCTGCAGGGTAATACCGAGAGCGAAAAAGCCGTAGAGAGCCGCCTGGAAGAGGGGTGCTATTACCTGCTCTTTGATAGTCGCAGCCCGCTGGGCGGCAATGATGACGTGCGCCGCTGGTTAAGTTATCTGTTCCAGCCCGCCAATCTGCTGTATCACGCCGGCGAGCACTATCAAGGTAACTGGTTCCCGGCCTACGGCCTGCTGCCGCGCTGGCACCACGCCCGCAGCCACGCCTGCGAAAAACCAGCCGGTCTGGAGTCAGTCACCCTCACCTACTATCGCGATCATGTGGAACATCGGGTCATTGGCGGGATCATGCGGGCGCTGCTGGCGGAACATCAGGTGAAGCTGAACATTCAGGAGCTGGAGTATGATGACTGGCATCGCGGCGAAACGGTGAGCGATATCTGGCTTAACAGCGTCAACTTCACGCTGCCGATCGATTTTTCCCTGTTCGCCTATTTATATGAAGTGCCGCTCATGCATCACTGCATTCCCATCGACTGGGAGGCAGACGCCAACCGCTGGCGCGCGGGCGAATTCAACCCGGCGACCTGGAGCCAGCAACTGCTGGAGAAACAGCATATTGTTCCGCTGATTCACCACTGGCTTATGATTCAGGGCCAGCGCAGTATGCGCGGCGTGCGCATGAACACCCTCGGCTGGTTTGACTTTAAATCGGCGTGGTTCGCCCCGCCGGAGCCCTGAATGCTTTGCGTCATCTAACAAAATCATTACACTATCGCCGTTCTCAACGGGGTGCTAATAAACATACGCAATATCATTCAAGTTGCATCAAGGCAGCAAGCGGGTGAATCCCCTGGAGCATAGATAACTATGTGACTGGGGTGAACGCGCGAAGCTAACGCAGATGCGGCTTGAAGGATGAAGCGTATGGGCTGAGAAAATACCCGTCGAACCTGATCCGGATAACGCCGGCGAAGGGATTTGAGGCCTACTCAAAATCCTTTGCCTCCCCATATATTGAGGTGCAAAGTGTTGAAAAAACTGCTTCCCCTGCTGGCGCTGGTCGCCGCCCCGGTCTTTGCTAAACCGGTCCTGACCGTTTACACCTACGATTCATTCTCTGCCGACTGGGGTCCTGGCCCGGCGGTTAAAAAGGCATTTGAGGCCGATTGCGGCTGCGAACTGAAATATGTCGCCCTCGAAGATGGCGTCTCGCTGCTTAACCGGCTGCGAATGGAAGGCAAAAACAGTAAAGCCGATGTCGTGCTCGGCCTTGATAACAATCTGCTGGCAGCCGCGGCGCAGAGCAAACTGTTTGCCAAAAGCGGCGTGCCGGCCAGCGCAGTCTCCGTACCCGGCGGCTGGGATAATGACACCTTCGTGCCTTACGACTACGGCTACTTCGCCTTCGTGTATGACAAAAACAAGCTGAAAACCCCGCCGAAAAGCCTGAAAGAGCTGGTCGAGAGCCCGCAGAAATGGCGCGTGATCTACGAAGACCCGCGCACCAGTACGCCGGGGCTCGGTCTGCTGCTGTGGATGCAAAAAGTGTATGGCGATAAGGCGCCGGAAGCCTGGCAGAAGCTGGCGGCCAAAACCGTCACCGTCACCAAGGGCTGGAGCGAAGCCTACGGCCTGTTCCTGAAAGGCGAAAGCGACCTGGTGTTGAGCTACACCACCTCGCCGGCTTATCACCTCATCGAAGAGAAAAAAGATAATTATGCCGCGGCGGACTTTACCGAAGGCCACTATCTGCAGGTTGAAGTCGCCGCGCGTACCGCCGCCAGCAAGCAACCGGAACTGGCGGAGAAGTTCCTGAAATTTATGGTCTCGCCAGGCTTCCAGAACGCCATTCCCACCGGCAACTGGATGTACCCGGTAACCCAGGTCGCGCTGCCGGCCGGCTTCAATACGCTAACCAAACCGCAAACCACGCTGCAGTTCACCCCGCAGCAGGTCGCTGCTGAACGTCAAAACTGGATCGGTTCATGGCAACGCGCCGTCAGCCGCTAAGTTTCGGCTGGCTGATCCCCGGCGCCGCGGCGGCTTTCTTACTGGTCATCGTAGCGCTGGCGGCGTTTCTGGCGCTGTGGCTGGAAGCGCCGCAGGCGCCCTGGCAGACGATCCTCAGCGATAGCTATCTCTGGCACGTCGTACGCTTTTCTTTCTGGCAGGCGTTTTTGTCGGCGCTATTTTCCGTGGTGCCGGCGATATTCCTCGCCCGCGCCCTGTATCGCCGCCGCTTTCCGGGGCGCACGCTGCTGCTGCGCCTGTGCGCGATGACGTTGATCCTGCCGGTACTGGTGGCGGTGTTCGGCATCCTCAGCGTCTATGGCCGCCAGGGGTGGCTCGCCGCGCTGTTCCACGCGCTCGGCTGGCAGTGGGATTTCTCGCCATACGGCTTACAGGGTATCCTGTTGGCCCATGTGTTCTTTAATATGCCGATGGCGACCCGCCTGCTGCTGCAGGCGCTGGAAAACATTCCCGGCGAACAGCGGCAGATCGCCGCTCAGCTCGGGATGCGCGGTTTCGTCTTCTTCCGTCTTGTGGAATGGCCGTGGCTGCGTCGGCAGATCCCGCCGGTGGCCGCGCTGATTTTTATGCTGTGCTTCGCAAGTTTCGCCACCGTGCTGTCACTAGGCGGCGGGCCGCGGGCCACCACCATTGAGCTGGCTATCTATCAGGCGCTAAGCTTTGATTACGACCCGGCGCGGGCGGCGCTGTTAGCGATTATTCAAATGATCTGCTGCCTTGGGCTGGTGCTGCTGAGCCAGCGCCTGAGCAAAGCCGTGGCGATCGGCGCCAGTCAGGTGCAAGGCTGGCGCGACCCCGACGACCGTCTGCATAGTCGCCTGTGTGATTACGCGCTGATCGCCGTCGCTCTGCTGTTGCTGCTACCGCCGCTACTGGCGGTGATCGTCGATGGGCTCAACGTCAATCTGCCGAAGGTGCTCGGCCAAGCCGCACTGTGGCAGGCGCTGTGGACCTCGCTGCGTATCGCTATCGCCGCCGGACTGCTCAGCGTTATCCTGACCATGATGCTGCTGTGGAGCAGCCGCGAACTGCGCGCCCGCAACCTGCCGCTAGCCGGGCAGACGCTGGAGCTCAGCGGTATGCTTATTCTTGCCATGCCGGGGATTGTGCTGGCGACCGGTTTCTTCCTGCTGCTCAATAACAGTATCGGCCTGCCGGAATCCGCCGACGGGATTGTCATCTTTACCAACGCGCTGATGGCAATCCCCTATGCCCTGAAGGTGCTGGAAAATCCAATGCGCGATATTGCCGCCCGCTATGGCGCCCTGTGTCAGTCGTTGGGGCTACGAGGTTTAAACCGGCTGCGGGTGGTGGAGCTGCGGGCGCTGAAACGGCCGCTGGCGCAGGCCCTGGCTTTCGCCTGCGTGCTGTCGATTGGCGACTTCGGCGTGGTGGCGCTGTTCGGCAATGAATCCTTCCGCACGCTGCCTTTCTATCTGTATCAGCAGATCGGCTCCTACCGCAGCCAGGACGGCGCGGTCACCGCGCTCCTGCTCCTGCTGCTGTGCTTTATCCTTTTTACTTTGATCGAGAAACTACCGGGACGCGATGCTAAAACTCAATGATGTCACCTGGCTGTATCAGCATTTGCCGATGCGATTTACGCTCAGCGTCGAGCGCGGAGAGCGCATCGCCGTGCTCGGTCCCAGCGGCGCCGGAAAGAGCACGCTGCTGAATCTGATTGCCGGGTTTCTGCCCCCCGCCAGCGGTAGCCTGCTGATCGACGGCGAGAAGCATAACGCCACGCCGCCGGCGCAACGCCCGGTTTCTATGCTGTTTCAGGAGAACAACCTGTTTAACCATCTCACCGTCCGGCAGAATATTGGCCTCGGCATCCACCCCGGCCTTAAGCTGAACCGCGAGCAGCACGCGCAGGTCATGGCGATAGCCGGGCAGATGGGAATGGATACATTGCTGGATCGCTTGCCTGGCGAGCTATCCGGCGGCCAGCGGCAGCGGGCGGCGCTGGCCCGCTGTCTGGTACGCCAACAGCCGGTGCTGCTGCTTGATGAACCCTTCTCGGCGCTCGATCCGGCGCTGCGTCAGGAGATGCTGACGCTGGTCGCCGATGTCTGTCAGCGGCAACAGTTGACGCTGTTGATGGTATCGCACAGCGTGGAGGATGCGTCGCGCATTGCGCCTCGTTCCATCGTGGTCGCCGAAGGGCGCATTGCCTGGGACGGCGCCACTGACGATCTGTTAAGCGGCAACAGCAGTGCCTCGGCGCTGTTGGGAATTAGCGCGAAATGACCTTATGCAGGATCTCAAGATAGACCGGCATCAGGGGATGGCGGAAAACAAATGTTAGCGCCGCTACCGCCAGCGCCGCCATCAACGGCGCCAGCCACAGCAGGCGTCCGCGCGGTAGCCAACGGGTCAGGCGATCGCCGGAGGTTTTCGCGCTCCGCCACAGCCGCCAGCACAGCCAGCCCGCCAGCCACGCCAGCAGCGCCGCGCCCAGCAGCAGCCATTTGAAGCTGGCGCTGTTTTCATCGGCAGGAATATCAATCGCCGCCCCCGCCAGAATACCGGGGAGGAAATAGAGCGGCGGCCAGAGCAGGCAGCCAATAATATTCGGCAGCACGAACTTCGCCACCGGCAGGTCGAGCATCCCGGCCACCATCGGCACCAGCGGCCGCGTCGGCCCGACAAAGCGGCCAATCAGAATCGTCACCATGCTGTGCTGGTGCAGCGCGTGTTCGGTTTTCTCCAGCAGCGCGCGATTTTTTTTCATAAACGACCAGCGGTGTAACGGCTTTTTAAAGCGCCAGCCGAGCCAGAATGAGATCCAGTCTCCCAACAGGCAGCCGACAATCCCCGCCAGCCACGCCTGCCAGAAGTTAACTTCGCCGCTGCCGATGAGCGCCCCCAGACCAGCCATCATAACCGTGCCGGGTAAGATAAGCCCCACCAGCGCCAGCGACTCAAGAAATGCCACCAGCATCACGGCTATCAACGAGTAGACCGTGGATTGGGTGATAAAGTGTTCCAGCAATGCCTGCATAATGTACCCGGTTAAAAAACGAAGCCCGGATTCTCCGGAGCCGTCACGTCGTCGTCAAGCCACCAATTGTCTTAATAGTTTACTGGCTGTGACATTTAAGCGGGTCATCATTTCACTTTCTTTACTTTTTATTCACATCCTGCGCGGAATTCACTGGGGCTGGCGCCGGTGCATTTTTTAAAGACCCGCGAGAAATAGAGCTGATCTTCGAAGCCAACGTTGCGGCCGACGCTGGCAATCGGCATCCGGGTAGTACTCAACAGCAGTTTGGCCTGGCTAATTCGCTGATCTTCCCGCCAGCCAAGTACGCTTATCCCCAACTGCTGGCGAAACAGATGCGACAAACGAGAAGGTGACAAACAGACGTGCTGGGCGACGCTGGCGATATCGAAATGGCTGTCCGCCAGATGGTCGCTGATGTACTGGCAGGCGTCGCGCACCCGGTTATCCAGCGGCGGATGCAGCGATTCGTTAATCGCCTCCATGCGCCGCAGTAGCAGCTGTTCCAGCAGGTTAATCGCCAGCAGTTCGGAATAACGCCCCGCCCCCTGCCCGGCATCGACAATCTGCCCGAATAGTTCGCCAAACCGCGCCTGCCATTGTTCATCCGGGCGGAAGAAACCGGTATGGGCGAAGATCGTCGGCCAGTTGAGCCATTCATGCCAGTAGGCGCGTGGGCGGAAATAGACCCACTGGTGATACCACTCGCTGGCGTCGGGATGGCGGCCATAGTGATGAATCTCCCCCGGCGGAAACAGCAGCATATCGCCGGGGCGACAAACGAACTGTTCGCCGTGGTTGTTAATCACCCCCTCGCCGCGGATCGTCAGGTTGAGAATATAGCCTTTCATGCCCAGCGGACGGTCGATAAAGAAATCGAGATATCCCTGCGCCTCAATCGGCGTCAGGCCGGTGACCAGATGGGCGTTAAAGGAATAGCCCGGAAGCAGCGGATCGTTTTGCGTTTCGGCCATAAGCGTCGTTCTCCACGAGGTATTTTTGACACCAATTGTCCATATTCATCATTTTATCGCCATCCGCGCCGTTGCGACTGCGATACCGGTGGGAATTTAGACAAAAACCCGCACGGCGAGCGAAAAAAGCGCTACCAGCACGCATTTCGCGTTGATCCAGCGCATAACAAAAGTGTCTATAAATACGGCAGGAAAGTCCACATCGAATATTTGCACGGCGTCACACTTTGCGTGGTGACAGCAATATAGTCCATAAGATTAGCGAATACGGCCTGACGGATTTATCCGGGGATATCTACTGTTGCTGCATGAATGATTTCAGCATGGAGTAACAAGATGGCAATTGCGATTGGCCTCGATTTTGGTAGTGACTCAGTACGCGCGCTGGCGGTGGAATGCGCTACCGGCGCGGAACTGGCCGCGAGCGTAGAGTGGTATCCACGCTGGCAGGAAGGGCTGTTCTGCGATGGGCCGAATAACCGCTTCCGCCATCACCCGCGCGATTACATTGAATCCATGGAATCGGCGCTGAAAAGCGTACTGGCGGCATTAAGCGCTGAACAACGGGCGACGGTGGTCGGTATCGGCGTCGACAGCACCGGCTCAACCCCAGCGCCGATTGATGCTGATGGAAACGTGCTGGCGCTGCGCGAAGAGTTCGCTGACAACCCGAACGCCATGTTCGTGCTGTGGAAAGATCATACCGCGGTGGAAGAGGCGGAGGCCATCACCCGCCTGTGCCACACGCCGGGTAAAGAAGATTACTCGCGCTATATCGGCGGCATCTACTCCAGCGAATGGTTCTGGGCCAAGATCCTCCACGTCACGCGCGAAGATAGCGCCGTCGCGCAGGCCGCGGCGTCGTGGATTGAGCTTTGTGACTGGGTGCCCGCCCTGCTTTCCGGCACCACCCGTCCGCAGGATATCCGCCGCGGTCGCTGTAGCGCCGGACACAAATCGTTGTGGCACGAGAGCTGGGGCGGACTGCCGCCCGCCAGCTTCTTCGACGAACTCGACCCGATTATTAACCGCCACCTTGCCTGGCCGCTGTTCCGCGACACCTGGACTGCGGATCTCCCCGTCGGCAATCTGACCGCCGAATGGGCGCAGCGCCTCGGCCTGCCGGAGACGGTGGTCATTTCCGGCGGCGCCTTCGATTGCCATATGGGCGCGGTCGGCGCCGGCGCGCAGCCTAACGCATTGGTTAAAGTGATCGGCACCTCCACCTGCGACATTCTGATCGCCGATAAACAGAGCGTGGGCAACCGCACGGTAAAAGGTATCTGCGGCCAGGTGGACGGCAGCGTGGTGCCGGATTTCATCGGTATGGAGGCCGGTCAGTCGGCATTCGGCGATATCTATGCCTGGTTTGGCCGCATTCTCGGCTGGCCGCTGGAACAGCTTGCCCAACAGCATCCTGAATTGCGCGAGCCTATCAAAGCCAGTCAAAAACAGCTGCTGCCGGCGCTCACCGAAGCCTGGGCCAATAATCCGTCCCTCGATCACCTGCCGGTGGTGCTGGACTGGTTCAACGGCCGCCGCACGCCGAACGCCAACCAGCGGCTGAAAGGCGTTATTACCGATTTAAATCTGGCCACCGACGCCCCGGCATTGTTCGGCGGATTGATTGCCGCCACCGCCTTCGGCGCTCGCGCCATTATGGAGTGCTTCACCGAGCAGGGCATTCCGGTGAATAACGTGATGGCGCTCGGCGGCATCGCGCGCAAGAACCAGGTCATCATGCAGGCCTGCTGCGACGTCCTGAACCGTCCGCTGCAGATTGTCGCCTCCGATCAGTGCTGCGCGTTGGGCGCCGCCATCTTCGCCGCCGTCGCCGCGGGCGTCTATCCGGATATCCCCGCCGCGCAGCGCAACATGGCAAGCGAAGTGGAAAACACCCTGCAGCCGCGCGCGCAACAGGCGCAGCGTTTCGAACAACTGTATCAGCGCTACCAGCAGTGGTCGGCTAGCGCGGAACAACACTATCTCCCTTCGGCTGCAAAGGCGGAAAACGCCCCGCAATCTCCGGCAGCGCTCACCCATTAAGGATACGAAAATGACGATTTTTGATAACTATGAAGTATGGTTCGTAATTGGCAGCCAGCACCTGTATGGCCAGGAGACCCTGCGCCAGGTAACGAAACATGCCGAACATGTGGTGAATAGCCTGAATGCGGAAGCAAAACTGCCGTGCAAGCTGGTGCTGAAACCACTCGGCACCACGCCGGATGAAATCACGCATATTTGCCGCGACGCCAACTACGATGATAAATGCGCCGGATTAGTGGTCTGGTTGCACACCTTCTCACCGGCGAAAATGTGGATCAACGGCCTGACGCTCCTCAACAAGCCGCTGCTGCAATTCCATACCCAATTCAACGCCTCCCTGCCGTGGGACAGCATTGATATGGACTTTATGAACCTTAACCAGACCGCGCACGGCGGCCGCGAATTCGGCTTTATCGGCGCGCGCATGCGCCAGCAGCACAGCGTCGTCACCGGCCACTGGCAGGATAAAGAAGCGCACCAGCGCATCGGCGCTTGGATGCGCCAGGCGGTTTCGAAGCAGGATACCCGTCATCTGAAAGTGTGCCGCTTCGGCGATAACATGCGAGAAGTGGCGGTAACCGACGGTGATAAAGTGGCGGCGCAGATTAAGTTCGGCTTCTCGGTCAACACCTGGGCGGTAGGCGATCTGGTGCAGGTGGTGAATAGCATCAGCGACGGCGATATCAACGCGCTGGTCGATGAATACGAAAGCAGCTACCGCCTGACGCCAGCAGCGCAGGTGCACGGCGATAAGCGCCAGAATGTGCTGGACGCCGCGCGCATCGAACTGGGGATGAAACGCTTCCTTGAACAAGGCGGTTTCCACGCCTTTACCACCACCTTTGAAGACCTTCACGGCCTGAAACAGCTGCCGGGTCTCGCCGTACAGCGCCTGATGCAGCAGGGCTACGGCTTTGCCGGCGAAGGTGACTGGAAAACCGCCGCTCTGCTACGCATCATGAAAGTGATGTCGACCGGTCTGCAGGGCGGCACCTCCTTTATGGAGGATTACACCTATCACTTCGACAACGGCAACGATCTGGTGCTGGGCTCGCACATGCTGGAAGTGTGCCCGACTATCGCTACCGCCGAGAAACCGATCCTCGACGTCCAGCCGCTGGGAATTGGCGGTAAGGCCGATCCGGCCCGTCTGATCTTCAACACCCAAACCGGCCCGGCGATCGTCGCCAGCCTGATTGATTTAGGCGATCGCTTCCGCCTGCTGGTCAACACCATCGAAACCGTCGCGACGCCGCACGATCTGCCGAAGCTGCCGGTGGCCAACGCGCTGTGGCAGGCGCAGCCGGATCTGCGCACCGCGTCGGAAGCCTGGATCATCGCCGGCGGCGCGCACCATACCGTCTTCAGCCATGCGCTAACCCTCGACGATATGCGCCAGTTTGCCGAGCTGCAGGATATTGAGCTGGCCGTCATCGACAACGATACCCGCCTGCCGTCGTTCAAAGACGCGCTGCGCTGGAATGAAGTCTATTACGGTTCAAAACGCTAAGCGCACAAGCAGAACGCCCGATGACAATCCGCTCATCGGGCAGGGAGAACAAGATGTTAGAAGATCTCAAACGCCAGGTGCTGGAGGCCAACTTAGCGCTACCGCAGCATAATCTGGTGACCTTAACCTGGGGTAACGTCAGCGCCGTCGATCGTGACAAAGGGGTATTGGTTATTAAACCCTCCGGCGTGGATTACGGCCTGATGACCGCTGACGACATGGTCGTCGTCAGTCTGGAGACCGGTGAAGTGGTGGAAGGCAACAAGAAGCCCTCTTCCGATACGCCGACCCATCGCCTGCTATACCAGGCGTTTCCGTCGCTTGGGGGGATTGTGCATACCCATTCGCGCCACGCCACCATCTGGGCGCAGGCCGGGCAATCTATTCCGGCAACCGGCACTACCCACGCAGACTATTTTTATGGCCCGGTCCCCTGCACCCGGTTGATGACCGATGCGGAGATCAACGGCGAATATGAGTGGGAAACCGGCAATGTGATTGTCGAAACCTTCCGTCAGCAGGGCATCGACCCGGCGCAAATGCCCGGCGTGCTGGTGCATTCCCACGGCCCGTTCGCCTGGGGTAAAAACGCCGAAGACGCGGTACACAATGCCATCGTGCTGGAGGAGATCGCCTATATGGGAATTTTCTGCCGCCAGCTGGCGCCGCAACTGCCGGATATGCAGCAGACGCTGCTCGATAAGCACTATCTGCGTAAACACGGGGCCAAAGCCTACTACGGCCAGTAATCACCCCTGTATAAAACCCCAGCACCCATCATGAAACCAGGCTATAATCAGGCCTGGTTTTTTATCGTTGAGAGCACGCGTGACGCAGCCGCAAGCAGGATTTTTACTCACCCGTCACTGGCGGGATACCCCGCAGGGAACGGAACTGGCCTTCTGGCTGGCGACCGATAACGGCCCGCTGCAGGTCACGCTGCCGCCGCAGGAATCCGTGGCGTTTATCCCCGAAACGCAGCGGCGGCAGGCTGAAAGCCTGTTGCAGGGTGAAAACGGCTACCGTCTGGCCCCGCTTGCGCTAAAAGATTTCCACCGCCAGCCGGTTTTCGGCCTGTACTGCCGCGCGCATCGCCAGCTGATGCGGCTGGAAAAAAAGCTGCGTGAAAACGGCGTCACCGTTTACGAAGGCGATATCCGCCCGCCGGAGCGCTACCTGATGGAGCGCTTTATCACCGCCCCGGTGTGGGTAGAAGGCGAAACGCGCGGTTCGCAGCTGGTTAACGCGCGCATGAAACCTAATCCGGATTACCGCCCGCCGCTGAAATGGGTCTCGCTGGATATCGAAACCAGCCGCCACGGCGAGCTCTACTGCATCGGCCTGGAAGGCTGCGGCCAGCGGATGGTCTACATGTTAGGCCCCGAGCCCGCCACGCCGCCGGATGTGGGCTTCAGCCTGGTCTATGTCGCCAGCCGCCCGCTGCTGCTGGAAAAGCTCAACGCCTGGTTTGCCGAACACGATCCCGACGTGCTGATCGGCTGGAATGTGGTGCAGTTCGATCTGCGGGTCCTGCAAAAACACGCCGAGCGCTACCGCATCCCGCTGCTGCTCGGCCGCGGCAATAGCGAGCTGGAGTGGCGCGAGCACGGTTTTAAGAACGGCGTCTTTTTCGCCCAGGCCAACGGCCGGCTGATTATCGACGGCATCGAAGCGCTAAAATCGGCGTTCTGGAACTTCTCCTCATTTTCACTCGAGGCCGTCGCCCGTGAGCTGCTGGGCGAAGGCAAAGCTATCGACAATCCGTGGGATCGGATGGACGAAATCGATCGCCGCTTCCATGAAGATAAACCGGCGCTGGCGACCTATAACCTACAGGATTGCGAGCTGGTGACGCGGATCTTCCACAAAACGGAGATCATGCCGTTTCTGCTCGAACGGGCGACGGTCAACGGTCTGCCCGCCGATCGCCACGGCGGATCGGTCGCCGCCTTCAGCCATCTCTATTTCCCGCGCATGCACCGGCTGGGCTACGTGGCGCCGATTCTCGGCGAAGTTCCCCCGCAGGCCAGTCCCGGCGGCTACGTCATGGACTCCCGCCCCGGCCTGTATGACTCAGTGCTGGTGCTGGACTACAAAAGCCTGTATCCGTCGATCATCCGCACCTTTTTAATCGACCCAGTCGGCCTGGTTGAGGGACTGGCGCAGCCCGATGATCGCCACAGCACCGAAGGGTTTCTCGGCGCCCGCTTCTCGCGCGAAAAGCACTGCCTGCCAGGCATCGTCGGGCAGATCTGGCACGGCCGCGATGAAGCCAAGCGTCAGCACAATAAGCCGCTGTCGCAGGCGCTGAAGATCATCATGAACGCCTTTTACGGCGTGCTGGGGACCAGCGCCTGCCGCTTTTTCGATCCACGGCTGGCGTCGTCGATCACCATGCGCGGCCACGCGATCATGCGCCAGACCAAAGCGCTGATTGAAGCCCAGGGCTATGACGTTATCTACGGCGATACCGACTCCACCTTCGTCTGGCTCAAGCGCCCGCATAGCGAAGCGCAGGCGGCGGAAATCGGCCGCAAACTGGTTGCCTATGTCAACGACTGGTGGGCGCAGGAACTGAGCAAAAGCCAGCTGACCAGCGCGCTGGAGCTGGAGTATGAAACCCATTTTTGCCGCTTTTTAATGCCGACGATCCGCGGCGCCGATACCGGCAGTAAAAAGCGTTATGCCGGGATGATTCAGGAAGGCGATGCCCAGCGCATGGTGTTCAAGGGGCTGGAGACGGTACGCACCGACTGGACGCCGCTGGCCCAGCAGTTTCAACAGGAGCTGTACCTGCGCATCTTCCGCCATCAGCCGTATCAGGATTATGTTCGGGAGACTATCGCCAGGCTGATGAACGGCGAGCTCGATGAGCAGCTGGTTTATCGCAAGCGCCTGCGCCGACCGCTGGCGGAGTATCAACGCAACGTGCCGCCGCACGTGCGCGCCGCGAGGCTTGCCGATGAACACAACGTGAAGCTTGGGCGGGCGCAGCAGTATCAGCAGCGCGGCACCATTAAATACGTCTGGACTACCGGCGGCCCGGAGCCGGTGGATTACCAGCAGTCGCCGCTCGATTACGATCACTATCTGTCAAAGCAATTGCAGCCGGTGGCGGAAGGAATCCTTCCCTTCGTCAACGACGACTTTGCTACAATAGTGACAGGGCAACTGGGGCTATTTTGACAGGTGACTAACACCGCGGCATCCAGTACCATAGCGCCCTTTCCATTCCTGGACCCAATTTTGATTCCTCAGCGTAACTATGCTGAGGATGCACTATTGCCTGCAATTAAAGAACAAAGAGCCGAACACATATGCCTTTTACACTTGGTCAACGCTGGATTAGCGATACAGAGAGCGAACTAGGACTAGGGACAGTGGTAGCGCTGGATGCGCGCATGGTCACTCTCCTTTTCCCCGCCATCGGCGAAAACCGTCTGTACTCTCGCAACGATTCCCCGATCACCCGCGTAATGTTTAACCCGGGCGATACCATTACCAGCCACGAAGGCTGGCAGCTCCACGTTGACGAAGTAAATGAAGAAAACGGGCTGCTGTCCTACACCGGCACCCGCCTGGATACGCAAGAAGAAAATGTTACCCTGCGCGAAGTCCTGCTCGACAGCAAGCTGGCCTTCAGCAAGCCGCAGGACCGCCTGTTCGCAGGGCAAATCGACCGAATGGACCGCTTTGCCCTGCGCTACCGCGCGCGTAAGTTCCAGAGCGAACAGTACCGCATGCCGTGGAGCGGCCTGCGCGGCCAGCGCACCAGCCTGATCCCGCATCAGTTGAACATCGCCCACGACGTAGGCCGTCGTCACGCGCCGCGCGTTCTGCTGGCCGATGAAGTGGGCTTAGGTAAAACCATCGAAGCCGGGATGATCCTGCACCAGCAGCTGCTCTCCGGCGCCGCCGAGCGCGTGCTGATCGTGGTCCCGGAAACCCTCCAGCACCAGTGGCTGGTGGAAATGCTGCGCCGCTTCAACCTGCGTTTCTCGCTGTTTGACGACGAACGCTATGCCGAAGCGCAGCACGACGCCTACAACCCGTTCGAAACCGAACAGCTGGTTATCTGTTCCTTAGACTTCGTGCGCCGCAGCAAGCAACGCCTGGAGCACCTGTGCGACGCCGAGTGGGACCTGATGGTGGTCGATGAAGCGCACCACCTGGTGTGGAGCGAAGAGGCGCCGAGCCGTGAATATCAGGCTATTGAACAGCTGGCCGAACGCGTGCCGGGCATTCTGTTGCTGACCGCGACGCCGGAACAGCTGGGCATGGAGAGCCACTTTGCGCGCCTGCGTCTGCTGGATCCAAACCGCTTCCACGATTTTGAACAGTTTGTTGAAGAACAGCAAAACTATCGCCCGGTCGCCGACGCCGTCGCCCTGCTGCTGGCAGGCAACAAGCTGAACGATAATGAACTCAACACCCTTGGCGATCTGATCGGCGAACAGGACATCGAGCCGCTGCTGCAGGCCGCCAACAGCGATCGTGAAGATGCTCAGGCCGCGCGCCAGGAGCTGGTTTCGATGCTGATGGACCGCCACGGCACCAGCCGCGTACTGTTCCGTAACACCCGTAACGGCGTGAAAGGTTTCCCGAAACGCGAGCTGCACACTATTCGCCTGCCGCTGCCGACCCAGTACCAGACGGCCATCAAGGTCTCCGGCATCATGGGCGCGCGCAAAACCGCGGAAGAGCGCGCGCGCGACATGCTCTATCCGGAGCAGATCTATCAGGAGTTTGAAGGCGATACCGGCACTTGGTGGAACTTCGATCCGCGCGTCGAGTGGCTGATGGGTTACCTGACCAGCCACCGTTCGCAGAAGGTGCTGGTGATTTGCGCCAAGGCCGCCACCGCGCTGCAGCTGGAGCAGGTACTGCGCGAGCGCGAAGGTATTCGCGCCGCGGTATTCCATGAAGGGATGTCGATTATCGAACGCGACCGCGCCGCGGCGTGGTTTGCCGAAGAAGACACCGGCGCGCAGGTGTTGCTGTGTTCCGAAATCGGCTCCGAAGGGCGTAACTTCCAGTTCGCCAGCAACCTGGTGATGTTCGATCTGCCGTTTAACCCGGATCTGCTGGAGCAGCGTATTGGCCGTCTCGACCGTATCGGCCAGGCGCACGATATCCAGATCCACGTGCCGTATCTGGAAAAAACCGCGCAGTCGGTGCTGGTGCGCTGGTATCACGAAGGGCTCGACGCCTTCGAACATACCTGCCCGACCGGTCGTACCGTCTACGATAGCGTTCACGACGACCTGATTAACTACCTTGCCGCGCCGGAATCCACCGATGGTTTTGACGATCTGATCAAATCCTGCCGCCAGCAGCATGAAGCGCTGAAAGCGCAGCTGGAACAGGGCCGCGACCGTCTGCTGGAGATCCACTCCAACGGCGGCGAAAAAGCGCAGGCCCTGGCGGAGAGCATCGAAGAGCAGGATGACGATACCAGCCTGATCGCCTTCTCGATGAACCTGTTCGATATCGTCGGCATCAACCAGGATGACCGCGGCGAAAACCTGATCGTCCTGACTCCATCCGATCATATGCTGGTGCCGGATTTCCCGGGCCTGCCGGAAGATGGCTGCACCATCACCTTCGAGCGTGACGTGGCGCTGTCGCGTGAAGACGCGCAGTTCATCACCTGGGAACACCCGCTGATTCGCAACGGTCTGGATCTGATCCTCTCCGGCGATACCGGCAGCAGCACCATTTCTCTGCTGAAGAACAAGGCCCTGCCGGTCGGCACGCTGCTGCTGGAGCTAATCTACGTCGTCGAAGCGCAGGCGCCGAAGCAATTACAGCTTAACCGCTTCCTGCCGGCGACCCCGGTTCGCATGCTGCTGGATAAAAACGGCAACAACCTCGCCGCGCAGGTGGAGTTCGAAAGCTTCAACCGCCAGCTGAGCGCGGTCAATCGCCACACTGGCAGCAAGCTGGTCAATGCGGTGCAGCAGGACGTTCACGCGATTCTGCAACAGGGCGAAGCGCAGATAGCCAAAGCGGCGCAGGCGCTGATCGACGCGGCGCGTAACGAAGCCGATGATAAACTGACGGCGGAACTGTCGCGTCTCGAAGCACTGAAAGCGGTGAACCCGAACATCCGTGACGACGAACTGGCGGCGATCGAAAGCAACCGCCAGCAGGTGATGGATGCGCTGGCGCAGGCAGGATGGCGTCTGGACGCGCTGCGTCTGATCGTCGTCACTCACCAGTAACGGAACGCGAAAATGGCGATGGAAAACTACAATCCGCCGCAGGATCCCTGGCTGGTGATTCTGTATCAGGATGAGCACATTATGGTGGTCAACAAGCCGAGCGGCTTGTTGTCCGTGCCCGGCAGGCTGGAGGAGCATAAGGATAGCGTGATGACGCGTATCCAGCGCGATTTCCCGCAGGCCGAATCGGTGCATCGCCTGGATATGGCCACCAGCGGCGTGATTGTGGTGGCGCTGAATAAGGCCGCCGAGCGTGAACTGAAACGTCAGTTCCGGGAGCGCGAGCCGAAGAAGCAGTACGTCGCCCGCGTCTGGGGCCATCCGCAGCCTGCGGAAGGTTTGGTGGATTTACCGCTGATTTGCGACTGGCCGAACCGGCCAAAGCAGAAGGTGTGTTATGAAACCGGCAAAGCGGCGCAAACCGAGTATGAGGTGCTGGAGTACGCGGAGGACAACACCGCCCGCGTGCGCCTGAAGCCGATTACCGGGCGCTCGCATCAGCTTCGGGTGCATATGCTGGCGTTAGGGCATCCGATCCTCGGCGACCGCTTTTACGCCACGCCGGAGGCGCTGGCGATGGCCCCGCGCCTGCTACTGCACGCCGAAACGTTAACCATCACCCATCCCGCTTACGGCAACGCGATGACCTTCCGCGCGCCGATCGACTTTTAAGTCGTTATCCGGACGCCCCCGGTTGCGCTTCGCCGCCGGGGAAATCTCTAACGCAAACGCGATTAATCGCGGGCGAACCACGCATCAATCATCTGCTCGACGCGAGCGACCACCAGCTCGGTGTCGTGACGACGGCTGCGCGCGCAAGCGTGGGCCGGCTCATCGCACAGCAGGCAGCGGCGCATCGATTCGCCCTGTGCCTGGCGGCTAATCAGCCCCGCTTGCGGACAAATGACATCGATATCCCACAGGCGACCCAGCGGATGATTCTGTTCCAGTTCGCTGCATCGCGCTTTGATCTCTTCCGCGGAGTGCTCAACGCACCACATCGCTTCCGGGCCGGTAGGCAGCCACAACACCTGGCGGTCGAGCGTTTTCCAGCGCTGCTGCCACAGAAGTTGGTCACAGGCCTGCAGCGCAACACCCATCATATTGCGATAGCGAATACTGTCTTTTACCGCCCCTGGCGTTACCAGGGTGAGAGAAATGACCGGTTGTTGATAATGGTTGAGCCAGTCTTGTTGACGGGCTGCGCGCTGCTCTTTCGCCGCCAGCAGATTTTCCATGCTGACGCCCGCCCGGGCGGGAGTATGCACTGACATTCTTTCCTCTCCTTTAATGATCAAAAAGGCAGCTCGGAGCTGCCGTCGCTATCGCGGATAACGCCGCCTATTGTATCGCTAATTGCACAGAATTTAGGACGCAGGACAAAGAAATTTTCTTCGTCCTGCGGAGGGAAATGGCAGTTTTTGCTATTAGCGCAGAACTAAATCACGATAAGAAATGACTTAAGAACAGCAGCCCTAACGACACATTAATCGCGCCGCCGATACGGGTGGCTATCTGAGCAAACGGCATCAGGTTCATACGGTTGCCGGAAGTCAGAATAGCGACGTCGCCGGTGCCGCCCTGCCCGCTCTGGCAACAGGAGACAATCGCCACGTCGACCGGATGCATCCCCATTTTCTTGCCGACAAAGAACCCGGTGGCCACCAACGCCGACACGGTGCAGACAATGACCAGCAGGTTGGTCAGCGTGAAGGCGTTTACCAGCTCCTGCCACGGGGTAATCGCCACGCCGACGGCAAACAGAATCGGATAAGTCACCGCGGTGCGGAAGAATTTATACACCACCTGCGAGCCCTCCTGCAGGCGCGGCGAAACCACATTCGCCAGCTTCAGTAGCACCGCGAGGAACAGCATGCCAACCGGCGCCGGCAGGCCAATCAATTTGTGTCCCAGCATGCCCATCATATACAGCAGCACCGCCAGCAGCGCGCCGGAGGCCAGCGTCGCCACATCCGTTTTACCGCCAAATCCTTCGCTTTCGCTCAGGCTGCGGGTTTCATTACTGCGGTTAGGCATTAGCTGGCCTTCGCCGGTCAAATGTGGGAAGCGCTTACCGAGCTGGTTCAAACAGCCGGCAATGACGATCGCCGTCAGGCTGCCCAGCATCACCATCGGCAGCACGCGTCCCAGCGCAACGCCCTGATCCATATGCATCAGCGCCGCATAGCCAATCGACAGCGGGATCGCCCCTTCGCCCACGCCGCCGGCCATAATCGGCAGCACGATAAAGAAGAAGACCTGGAACGGATCCATCCCCAACAGGCTGCCAACTCCCACGCCGACCAACATACCGACGACCTCGCCGCACAGCATCGGCAGGAAGATCTTCAGGAACCCCTGAATCAGCGTGGTGCGGTTCATGCTCATAATGCTGCCAACGATAATGCAGCAGATGTAGAGATAAAGAATATTGGTCGATTTATAGAATTTGGTGGTGGATTCAACCACCACATCCGGCAGCAGGCCGTAATGGACCAGCGCGGAAGGAATAAAGGTGGCGCAAATCGCCGCCGCGCCAAGCTTGCCGAGTACCGGCAGGCGCTTGCCGAACTCGCCGCAGGCGAAACCGAAGAAGGCCAGCGTCGCCACCATCACCACGATATCGCTCGGCAGCTTGCCGCCAAGGCAATCCAGCGCGATAAGACCACCGGCCAGCAAAAATAGCGGCAGCGGGATAATCCCCACTTTCCAGCTATCCATCACGTGCCACCAGCGCTGCTTCAACGAGGCTTTCGGTTTGTTAATAGGTTCAAGGGTTGCAGAGAATGCGTTGTCTGTGGTGCTCATAAATTCAGCCCTGTAGTTATTATTCCTGTTCAGGGTAGAGGGCCGGGCGCGCGGTTAATGTGAGAGGGGGCAGATTAAAAAAGAAGTTTTAATGGTCGTTATGGTTTTTATGGTTTCTATTGACTCTAGTGATATATATCTAATTTCTTAGCGTGGTTTTTATGGTTTTTTTATTAACCGGATAATTACCCTTTATAAATAGGCGCCAGTAGATAAATTGTCCTTCTGGCCGCTGACGATATCGTTACCGCATCTCAAATACTGTGCGCATAACTATGAAAGTTTCATTTCAATTTAAGCTGTTCATCTCCCTGGTGGCCTTTTTCTCCATCTTATTCGCTCTGCTTGGCGTTTATTATTATCTTGACGCCAGCCGCCAGCTGTATCAGGAAATGAGCGCCAGGGCGAAAATTCAGGCCGAAGAGATTGCGCTGATGCCCAATCTGCGCCAGCAGGTCAGCCTGCACGATCCGCAGGCTATCGGCGCCTTCATGAAGCAAATCGCCGCCCACAGTGACGCCAGCTTTATCGTCATCGGCGATGATAAAGGCGTACACCTGTTTCATTCCGTACACCCGGAATGGGTCGGCACGCGCTTAGTGGGTGGCGATAACCAGGCGGTGCTGGAAGGCAAAACTATCACCACCATCCGTAAAGGCGGTTTGGGCGTCTCACTTCGCAGTAAAACGCCCATTGTCGATGACAACGGGCGGGTGATCGGCATTGTCTCCGTTGGCTATCTGACCAGCTATCTCGATAGCATCACCGTGCAAAAGGTGGTGAATATTTTTGTCGCCGCCATCCTGTTGCTGATCGCCCTGTTTATCTTCTCCTGGTATTTTACCCGCAGCATTAAAAAGCAGATTTTTTCGCTGGAGCCGCGCGAAATTGGCCTGCTGGTACGCCAGCAAAAAGCGATGATGGAATCGATTTTCGAAGGGGTTATCGTTATCGACAGCCAGCGACGGATTGAAGTGATTAACCACGCCGCCCGCAGCCTGCTGGGGCTTAAGCAGCCCGCGCATCTGCTGCGCGGCAAATCGATTGATAGCGTGATCGCCCCGCAGCCGTTTTTCGCCAGCAGCGCGATGCTGGCGAACGATACGCACGATGAACTGTGTCGCTTTAACCAGCTGACGGTACTCGCCAGCCGGGTGCGCATCATGCTGGAAAACTCGCTACAGGGCTGGGTGATCACTTTCCGCGACCGCGATGAAATCAACGCCCTCACCGCTCAGCTCAGCCAGGTGAAACGCTATGTCGATAACCTGCGCATTATGCGCCACGAACAGCTCAACCGCATGACCACGCTCTCCGGCCTGCTGCATATGGGCCACTACGACGAAGCTATTCGCTATATACAGGCGCAATCGGAGCATGCCCAGGAGCTACTGGACTTCATCTCCTCGCGATTTCGTTCGCCGACGCTGTGCGGCCTGCTGCTGGGTAAAGCCACTCGCGCCTATGAAAAAGGCGTTGAACTGAGCTTTGATCCGGCCTGTCGTATCGATCGCCCGCTGTCGTCGCTGATGGAGTCGGAACTTATCTCAATCATCGGCAATCTGCTGGATAACGCCATTGAAGCCACGCAACGCGCCGAACTGCCGCACGAACCGGTCGAGGTACTGATTCAACTCAACGCCCGCGAGCTGATGATTGAGGTGGCCGACCGCGGTGTCGGTATCCGCCCGGATATTCGCGAGCGTATTTTTGAGCGCGGGGTGACGACAAAAACCCGTGGCGATCACGGTATTGGTCTGTATCTTATTGAACATTATGTGACTCAGGCTGGCGGCACGATTGAAGTCGCCGATAACGCGCCGCGCGGAACGATATTTACCCTGTTTATTCCCGCTGACCCGCCAGCCCATCCGCAACCGGAGACCAACGATGCATCATGACCTGGTCGATGTGCTGATCATCGAAGATGAAAACGAGCTGGCCCGCCTGCACGCCGAGCTCATTCAAAAACACCCGCGCATGCGGCTGGCGGGGATGGCCGCCTCGCTTTCTCAGGCGCGGCAGATGCTCAACGCCAGGCCGCCGCAGCTGGTCCTGCTGGATAATTATCTGCCGGACGGCAAAGGCGTCACGCTGATGACCGACCCGATTCTGGCCAACGCCAATTGTTCGGTCATTTTCATCACCGCCGCCAGCGATATGGAAACCTGCAGCCAGGCGATACGCAACGGCGCCTTCGACTACATTCTCAAACCGGTTTCGTGGAAACGCCTGAGCCAGTCGCTGGAGCGCTTTATTCAGTTTTACGACCAGCAGCGGGAATGGAAAATCGTCGATCAGCAAAACGTTGATTCCCTGTATCAGCTGCAGGCTAAAAATTTTCGCGCCGATAACGGCAGCAAAGGCATCGAGGAAAAGACCCTGGCGCTGGTGCAGAATTTATTTCATGGCCGCGAAACGCACTGCTTTTCAGTGGACGAAGTGGTCAGCGAAACCGGACTGAGCAAGACCACCGCCCGTCGTTATCTCGAGCACTGCGTGGAAGTGAGTTTTCTGGAAGTGGAAATGCTGTACGGAAAAATTGGCCACCCGCGGCGGATGTATCGCCGCGCGCAGGGCGCGAACTAAGGCTTCTCCATGAAGGAGAAGCCTTACGGGATTCAGAAGCCGCGCTGCTCTTTGATAAGCTCCCAGGCTTTCTGGATTTCCTGCGCTTTCTGTTTCGCCATTTCCATCATCTCCGGCGGCAGCCCTTTGGCCACCAGCTTGTCCGGGTGATGTTCGCTCATTAGTTTACGGTAAGCGCGCTTGACGGTTGTAGCATCATCGGTCGGCTTGACGCCGAGAACATTACAAGCGTCTTCAAGCGTCGGGCCGCGCTGTGCCTGCTGCCAGCCGCCATTGCCGCCGCGCTGACCATAGGATTGCTGCTGCGAGCCGCCGCCGAACTGCGCGCCGCCCTGCATCATGCGCAGGAACTGCTCAAACTGCGCACGCGAGATACCAAGCTCGTCGGCGATAACAAACAACACTTCGCGTTCATTGGGATGTAATTCGCCGTCGGCGAAGGCTGCCTGCAGCTGAATTTCCAGAAACATCCTAATTAAATCGAAGCGACCGAAACAGACGCTTCGCAGCTGGCGCATTTTCTCGCGCAGCGGGTAATTATCGGCCTTTCCGGCGCGAAATGCCTGCTGCGCCGCGGTGCGCGACTCGCCGTGCAGGTTCATACGATCCATCAGCACATTCGCCACATGAATATCGGCTTCCGTCACGCGCCCTTTCGATTTGGTCAAATGTCCCATCACTTCAAACGTGGTGGAAAAGAACAGCGACTGCCGTTCCTGCTGGTTGGCAAATAAATTCAGTCGACGGCTACGGGCCCGGTCAAACATATGCCCGACTAAAAAGCCAAGCACCACGCCCCAGAAGCCGCCGCCCATCAATAATGCAACCGCGACACCAATCACTTTACCCAAATACTGCATAGACTCCCCAATCTTTGTGCTACCAGTTAAGCTATATATGACCGCACGTTACCAAGCGTTGACGCCACGGTCATGTGGGACATCGCCTATAATTTGCTTTATCATACTCGCCATTCTACACGGTGCCTAACGCTCAGAAACGAAACGAGCGGATTAAGACTAGCGCGATTAAGATGAGTACGTTAGGCTCTGACCGTTTGCAAGCCGCTGCCACAAGATGACGGAACAACAAATAAAACGTATGAAAAAACGTATCCCCAGCCTCCTGGCCACCATGATCGCCAGCGCCTTGTATAGCCAACAGGGCATGGCCGCCGATCTCGCCACGCAATGTATGCTTGGCGTGCCAAGCTATAATCGTCCTCTCGTTGAAGGAAAGCCTAACGATCAACCGGTAACGATTGACGCCGATCATGCGAAAGGCAACTACCCTGATAATGCCGTGTTTACCGGCAACGTTGATATTAATCAGGGGAATAGTCGCCTGCAGGCCGACGAGGTGCAGTTGCATCAGCAGCAGCCGGCGGGCCAACCGCAGCCGGTGCGTACCGTTGATGCGCTTGGCAACGTTCACTATGACGACAACCAGGTCATTCTGAAGGGGCCGAAGGCGTGGTCGAACCTGAACACCAAAGATACCAACGTCTGGAAAGGCGACTATCAGATGGTTGGCCGTCAGGGGCGCGGTACCGCCGACCTGATGAAGCAGCGCGGCGAAAACCGCTATACCATTCTGGAAAACGGCAGCTTCACCTCCTGTCTGCCGGGTTCTGATACCTGGAGCGTCGTCGGCAGCGAAGTTATCCATGACCGCGAAGAGCAGGTTGCCGAAATCTGGAACGCGCGCTTTAAGCTGGGTTCCGTCCCTATTTTTTATAGCCCGTATCTGCAGCTGCCTGTCGGCGATAAGCGCCGCTCCGGCTTCCTGATCCCCAACGCCAAATACAGCACTAAAAATGGCGTTGAGTTCTCGCTGCCCTATTACTGGAATATCGCGCCGAACTTCGACGCCACCATTACGCCGCACTACATGAATAAACGTGGCGGCGTAATGTGGGAAAACGAATTCCGCTATCTGACCCAGGCGGGCGCAGGTTTATTCGAATTCGATTACCTGCCTTCCGATAAAGTGTACGAAGACGATCACTCCAACGACAGCAACAGCCGCCGCTGGATGTTCTACTGGAACCACAACGCGGTTATCGATCAGGTGTGGCGTCTGAACGCCGACTACACCAAAGTCAGCGACCCGGATTACTTTAACGACTTCAGCTCTAAGTACGGTTCCAGTACCGACGGCTACGCGACGCAGAAATTCAGCGCCGGTTACGTTAACCAGAACTTTGACGCCACCGTGTCGACCAAGCAGTTCCAGGTCTTCGACCGTAGCTCAAGCAACTCCTACGCTGCTGAGCCTCAGCTCGATATTAACGCCTACCAGAATGACGTCGGTCCGTTCGATACTCATCTGTATGCGCAGGCGGTGCACTTCGTCAACACCAACGGCGATATGCCGGAAGCGACGCGCCTGCACATGGAGCCGACGATCAACCTGCCGCTGTCTAACGGCTGGGGAAGCATCAATACCGAGGCGAAGCTGCTGGCGACCCACTATCAGCAGAGTAACCTCGATCAGTACAACACCGCTAACGGTACCGATTACAAAGATTCGGTTAACCGCGTGATGCCGCAGTTCAAAATCGACGGCAAAATGGTCTTCGAACGCGATATGCAGGAGGGTTATACCCAGACCCTGGAACCGCGCATGCAGTATCTGTATATCCCGTATCGCGACCAGAGCCACATTGGCGTCTACGACTCGACCCTGCTGCAGTCCGACTATAGCGGCCTGTTCCGCGACCGCTCCTACAGCGGCCTTGACCGTATCGCGTCAGCCAACCAGGTCACCACCGGCGTCACATCTCGCGTATATGATGACGCGGCCGTTGAACGTTTTAATATTTCCGTTGGTCAAATCTACTATTTCACCGAGTCTCGTACCGGTGCGGACAACATCAACTGGGAGAATAACGACACCACGGGTTCACTGGTCTGGGCCGGCGATACTTACTGGCGCATCACCGATAACTGGGGTTTACGCGGGGGGATCCAGTACGATACGCGTCTGGATAACGTCGCAACCGGCAACGGAACCATTGAATACCGCCGCGACGAAAACCGCTTAGTGCAACTGAACTACCGTTACGCGAGTCCGGAATATATTCAGGCGACGCTGCCTTCGTATTCCACCGCTCAGCAGTATAAAGAGGGTATTTCTCAGGTGGGAATGACCGCAAGCTGGCCGATTGTCGATCGTTGGTCAGTGGTCGGCGCGTACTACTTCGATACCAATACCAAAAAAGCGGCTAACCAGATGTTAGGGGTACAGTATAACTCTTGCTGCTACGCTATCCGCCTTGGCTACGAACGTAAGATCAACGGCTGGGATAACAACAACGGCGGCGAAAGCAAATACGACAACACCTTCGGTATCAACATCGAACTGCGTGGTCTGAGCTCCAACTATGGTCTTGGCACCCAGCAGATGCTGCGCTCGAACATTTTGCCGTACCAGAGCTCGCTGTAAGGCGTCTGGTTTAAAACGTAATCCGCATTTGCGGTTAATTGAAATGGAAAAAGTATGAAGAACTGGAAAACGCTGCTTCTCGGTATCGCCATGATCGCGAATACCAGTTTCGCCGCCCCGCAGGTGGTCGATAAAGTAGCGGCTGTCGTCAATAATGGCGTTGTTCTGGAAAGCGACGTCGATGGTCTGATGCAGTCGGTGAAGCTCAACGCTGGTCAGGCGGGACAGCAGCTGCCGGATGACGCGACCCTGCGTCATCAGATCCTCGAAAGATTGATCATGGACCAGATCGTTCTGCAAATGGGTCAGAAAATGGGCGTGAAAGTCAGCGACGATCAGCTTGACCAGGCCATTGCCAACATCGCCAAACAGAACAACATGTCGATGGATCAGATGCGTAGCCGTCTGGCCTATGAAGGCATCAACTACAACACCTACCGTAATCAGATCCGTAAAGAGATGCTGATTTCGGAAGTGCGTAACAACGAAGTGCGCCGCCGCATCACCGTGCTGCCGCAGGAAGTTGAAGCGCTGGCCAAGCAGATTGGCGATCAGAACGATGCCAGCACCGAGCTGAACCTGAGCCACATTCTGATCGCGCTGCCGGAAAATCCGACCTCCGATCAGGTTGCGGCTGCGGAAGAGCAGGCGAAGTCCGTCGTTGAACAAGCCCGTAACGGCGCTAACTTCGGCAAACTGGCTATCACCTATTCCGCTGACCAGCAGGCGCTGAAAGGCGGCCAGATGGGTTGGGGCCGTATTCAGGAGCTGCCGGGTATCTTCGCTCAGGCGCTGAGCACCGCGAAGAAAGGCGATGTTGTCGGTCCGATTCGTTCCGGCGTCGGCTTCCATATCCTGAAAGTTAACGATATGCGCGGCGGCAGCCAGAACATCTCCGTCACCGAAGTCCATGCCCGCCACATCCTGCTGAAGCCGTCGCCGATCATGAACGACGCGCAGGCCCAGGCGAAGCTGGAACAGATTGCGGCTGACATTAAGAGCGGTAAGACCACTTTCGATAAAGCGGCGAAAGAGTTTTCCCAGGATCCGGGTTCCGCCAATCAGGGCGGCGACTTAGGCTGGGCGACGCCGGATATCTTCGATCCCGCGTTCCGCGATGCGCTGATGCGCCTCAACAAAGGCCAGACTAGCGGCCCGGTTCACTCCTCTTTCGGCTGGCACCTGATCCAACTGATGGATACCCGCAACGTCGACAGAACCGACGCCGCGCAGAAAGATCGTGCTTACCGCATGCTGATGAACCGTAAATTCTCTGAAGAAGCGGCCACCTGGATGCAGGAACAGCGCGCCAGCGCTTACGTCAAAATTCTGAGCAACTAAAGCTCTCCCCTCTCCACGCCTTAAAGGCGTATCGGGAGGGTAGACCGGTAGCCCCAGCTACGGCTGGGGTCGACTGCGCAGCCGGGCCTTCCTGGCCCGAAGGAACGTTTCTATGCAACGTGTTGTTATCACTCCCGGCGAACCCGCAGGGATTGGTCCCGATCTTGTCGCCGAGCTTGCGCAGCGCGACTGGCCGGTTGAACTGGTTATTTGCGCCGATGGCGCCCTGTTAACTGACCGAGCCCGCCAGCTCGGTCTTCCTTTATCGCTCCTCCCTTACGATCCAACCCGTCCTCCACAGCCGCAGCGGGCGGGCACGCTTACGCTACTTCCCGTTGCCCTCAACGCGCCGGTACAGCCGGGTATGCTTAATGTCGCTAACGGCAGCTATGTGGTGGAAACCCTGGCGCGCGCCTGCGATGGCTGCCTTAAGGGTGAATTCGCCGCGTTGATTACCGGGCCGGTGCACAAAGGCAACATCAATGACGCCGGTATTGCCTTCACCGGCCATACCGAGTTCTTTGAAGAACGCGCTCACGCCAGCAAAGTGGTCATGATGCTGGCGACCGAAGAACTGCGGGTCGCACTGGCCACCACCCACCTGCCGTTAAAAGCGATAAGCGAGGCGATTACGCCGGAGCTGCTGCGTGAAGTGATAACCATTCTGGATGCCGATCTGCGGCATAAATTCGGTATCGCTCAGCCGCACGTGCTGGTTTGCGGCCTGAATCCCCACGCCGGCGAAGGCGGTCATATGGGGACGGAAGAGATCGATACCATTATTCCGGTGCTCGAAGAGATGCGGGCGAAGGGCATGAATTTAAGCGGTCCGCTGCCTGCGGATACCCTTTTTCAGCCAAAATATCTCGATAATGCCGATGCGGTACTCGCGATGTACCACGATCAGGGCCTGCCCGTGCTAAAATACCAGGGCTTTGGCCGCGGCGTGAATATTACGCTCGGTTTACCTTTTATTCGTACCTCCGTTGACCACGGTACCGCGCTGGAATTAGCCGGTCAGGGGAAAGCGGACGTCGGCAGTTTTATCACGGCGCTTAATCTCGCCATCAAAATGATTGTTAATACCCAATGAATAATCGAGTCCATCAGGGCCATTTAGCCCGTAAACGCTTCGGGCAAAACTTTCTCAACGATCAGTTCGTGATCGACAGCATTGTTTCGGCCATCAATCCTCAGAAAGGCCAGGCGATGGTCGAAATCGGCCCGGGTCTCGCCGCGCTGACCGAACCGGTCGGCGAACGCCTCGACCAGTTAACCGTTATCGAGCTGGACCGCGATCTGGCGGCCCGCCTGCAGACCCATCCGTTCCTCGGACCTAAGCTGACCATTTACCAGCAGGATGCGATGACCATGAACTTCGGCGAACTGTCGGAGAAAATGGGCCAGCCGCTGCGCGTCTTCGGCAACCTGCCGTACAACATCTCTACGCCGCTGATGTTCCACCTCTTCAGCTATACTGATGCCATTGCCGATATGCACTTTATGCTGCAGAAGGAAGTGGTTAATCGTCTGGTTGCCGGGCCGAATAGTAAAGCGTATGGTCGATTAAGCGTAATGGCGCAGTACTACTGCCAGGTGATCCCGGTACTTGAAGTCCCGCCGACCGCCTTTACGCCGCCGCCAAAAGTGGATTCCGCCGTCGTGCGCCTGGTGCCGCATCGCACCATGCCGTACCCGGTGAAGGATGTCCGCGTGCTGAGCCGTATCACTACCGAAGCCTTCAACCAGCGCCGTAAGACCATTCGCAATAGTCTCGGCAATCTGTTTAGCGTTGAAGTGCTGACGGAGCTGGGCGTCGACCCGGCGGTACGTGCGGAAAATATTTCTGTAGAGCAGTACTGTAAGATGGCCAACTGGTTATCCAACAATCTGCCTTCGAAGGAGAGCTAACCATGATTAATTCGCCTCGTGTTTGCGTCCAGGTGCAAAGCGTCTATATCGAATCGCAATCTTCTCCGGAAGAAGAGCGCTACGTCTTCGCTTACACCGTCACCATTCGCAACCTGGGGCGGAGTCAGGTTCAGCTTCTCGGCCGCTACTGGCTTATCACCAATGGACACGGTCGCGAGACGGAAGTCCAGGGTGAAGGGGTCGTCGGCGAACAGCCGCACATCCCTGCCGGCGAAGAGTATCAATACACCAGCGGCGCGGTTATCGAAACGCCGCTGGGCACCATGCAGGGTCATTATGAGATGATTGATAGCAACGGCGTACCGTTCACTATCGAGATCCCTGTCTTCCGTCTCGCAGTTCCAACGCTTATACATTAAAACAATGGCTACATACCTTATTGGCGACGTTCATGGTTGCTACGATGAACTGATCGCATTGCTGGAGCAGGTGGAGTTTAACCCTGATACGGACACGCTGTGGCTCACCGGCGACCTGGTCGCGCGCGGCCCCGGCTCTCTGGAAGTGCTGCGGTTCGTGAAAACGCTCGGCGATAGCGTGCGCATCGTGCTGGGCAACCATGACCTGCATCTGCTGGCGGTGTTTGCCGGCATTAGCCGCAACAAGCCCAAAGACCGTCTGACGCCGCTGCTGGAAGCACCGGACGCTGACGAACTGCTCAACTGGCTGCGTCGCCAGCCGCTGATGCAGGTCGACGAAGAGAAAAAGCTGGTGATGGCTCATGCCGGCATCACGCCGCAGTGGGATCTGGAAACCGCCAAACAGTGCGCGCGCGATGTCGAAGCCGTGCTGGCGAGCGACTCCTATCCGTTCTTCCTCGACGCGATGTATGGCGATATGCCGAACCACTGGAGCAACGAGCTCAGCGGTCTGGCGCGCCTGCGCTTTATCACCAACGCCTTCACCCGCATGCGCTATTGCTTCCCGAACGGCCAGTTGGATATGTACAGCAAAGAGGCGCCGGAAGACGCGCCTGCCCCGCTTAAGCCATGGTTTGCCATTCCGGGCCCGGTTGCCCGCGAGTACAGTATCGCCTTTGGTCATTGGGCGTCGCTGGAAGGCCGCGGTACCCCGGAAGGCATCTACGCGCTGGATACCGGCTGCTGCTGGGGAGGGGACCTGACCTGCCTGCGCTGGGAAGATAAAACGTATTTCACCCAGCGTTCCAACCGCCAGAAAAGCCTCGACGAAGGCGAAGCGGTCGCCTCCTGAGTCGATCCCGGATGGCGGCGCGCTGCGCCTTATCCGGGCTACCTCCGGTATGGGAGATTCCTGATAAAACAAAACCCCGGCCACGCCTGACGCGACCGGGGTTTTTTAATCCACGCTATGTTAGCTTAACGACGCTCGAGGATCTCGAAGCAGTAGCTATGGGAATTTTGCGCGTCGGCATCGTGGAACTCACTGAACACCGATTCCCACTCGTCCGGATCGTAATCCGGGAAATGGGTATCGCCTTCCACTTCCGCATCAATATGGGTCAGGTAGAGTTTGTGCGCTTTCGGCAGGAACTGCTCGTAAACGCGGCCACCGCCAATCACCATAATCTCTTCCGCGTCGCCGCAGGCGGCAATCGCTTCATCAACAGACTTCACCCACTGCACGCGATCGTCGCTGCCTGGCTTGCTGCTGATAACGATATTTTTACGTCCTGGCAACGGGCGACCGATGGATTCCCAGGTCAAACGCCCCATTACCACCGGCTTGTTTAAGGTATTACGTTTAAACCAGGCGAGATCGGCAGGCAAGTCCCATGGCATAGCGTTCTCCATGCCAATTACGCGATCTACAGCTAACGCCGCAATCAGACTAATCATTGAAAATATCCCGAATGCAAAAAATTGCCGCCACTATACGGAAAGCGTAATACTTCGTCGACTGAACGAAGAGTAAAGAATAAGAAAATTTTTAGATTTGCTGGCGAGCCCACGTAACCCTCATGAGCCGCCAGATCAGGAACTAAATTGAAAACAAAATGTTAGCTGTAAAGTTAACGCAACATCTGCTTACCACCTCAGGTTGAAGGCTTATTCTCCGGCTCATCGCGAACGTCTCCGGTGTGCCGCCCTTCTTCGGTACCTTGCCAGCCGTGACGCTGCACCAACGACAGATGATTACGGTCCTCATTGATGATGCCGGTAAGCATATCGCTGGTTCGCTTGAACACCGCCACGCGAGAGGCGGCATCATTTTCCGCCATCGCCACCATCTCTTCCACCATCTGCTGGTTGAAACGGCGGAACAGATCGGCGCGCTCGCGGGCCTCATAAGCGCCCAGACCTAAGGCCTCCAGCGTCATACGGCCGCTTTTCAGCGCCGATTCGAAGGTCTCGCGCTCCGGCGCTTCCACTCCGGCCTGGCGCAGCTGAATGTAGTGATCGACATCGCGGGCGCGCGAAATGATCTGCAGATGTGGGAAGTGCTCTTTCGCCAACTCCACCAGCTGCAGGCTAGCCTGCGGATCGTCGATGGCGTTAATCAGCACTTCAGCCTTTGCCGCCCCCGCCGATTCCAGCAGATCCACCCGCGTGGCATCGCCGTAAAACACCTTCATATCGAACTTGCGCAGGGTATCAACGTGGTCCGGGTCGTGATCGAGGATAACCATTTTCACGCCGCTGGAAAGCAGCACGCGCCCGGCAATCTGCCCATAGCGGCCAAAACCGGCGATAATCACCCGCGGCTGCTCTTCGTCAATCTCATCCGCTTCGCGCTCCTGGCCGCTGGCGGATTTCTCCATCCGCGTCAGCAGCACCAGCAGAATGGGCGTTGCCGCCATTGATAGCGCCACCGCCAGCGTCAGCGCCTTCGCCCACTCGCTATCCAGCACATCGGCCATCTGCGCGGCGCCGAAGACCACGAAAGCGAACTCACTTCCCTGCCCCAGCAGTACGGCAAACCAGCGTCGCTGCGCGCGCGGTACACCCAGGGGTTTAGCAATCAGCCATAGCATCAAGGCTTTAATCGCCAAAAAACCCACCAGCAGGATCAGGATACGTAGCGGATGGGTGACGAGGGTACCGAAGTCGATAGACATACCGACGCCGATAAAGAACAGCCCCAACAGCAACCCTTTAAACGGTTCGATATCGCTCTCCAGCGCATGGCGGTATTCCGAACTTGCCAGAAGCACCCCGGCAAGAAACGCGCCCATCGCCATCGACAGCCCGACTTCCTCAAGCAGCAATCCGAAGCCAAAGACCAGGAACAGGGCCACGGCGCTGAATACTTCGCGCAGACCGGAACGGGCAACGAAGCGCAGCACCGGGCGGGTCAGATAGCGCCCTAATAGCACCACCAGCGCCAGCGCGCCGGCCACTTTCAACGCCGACAGCGCAAACGCGGCCAGGGTCGTTGAACCGCCGCTGGCCGCCAGCAGCGGAATCATCGCGACCAAAGGAATAGCGGCGATATCCTGGAACAACAGCACGGCAAAGGCGCTCCGCCCTAGTTGCGTCACCGTCAGGTTACGCTCGTTCATCGCCTGCATGGCAATCGCCGTCGACGACAGCGCCAACGTCATCCCGATAAGCTCCGCCACCTGCCAGCGCAAGCCAAGCAGCATGCAGAACAGCCCGATAAACGCGCCGCACACCACCATTTGCAGCGCACCGCCGCCAAATACCGAGGCGCGCAGTTTCCATAGGCGCTGCGGATCCAACTCAAGGCCTATAACAAACAGCATCAGCACCACGCCGATTTCGGCGAAATGCAGAATCGCCTCAGCGTCAGTGACCAGTCGCAGTCCCCACGGGCCGATAACGCAGCCGGCAATGAGATATCCCAGCACCGATCCCAGTCCCAGACGCACGGCGATCGGCACGATAAGCGCAGCGGAGCCGAGGTAAATCAGCGCCTGTATTAGCGTATGGCTATCCATTGTTATGCGTCTCCTGCCATTCGATTAAGCGTTGACGATAATGACGGGCCTGCGCCTGCAGCGTTTCGTCATCGCAGATAAAGGTACAGTGCATCGCAAACGGCGGCAGCCATTTCATGCCGCAGTACAGCGCCGTCGCCTGCAGAGGCTGCGCCAGCACGTCAAAGCCGGGGAATGAACCAATATCGAAATGGCTTTCGCCGCCGCCGGTGGTAACCGCCCACATCAGCGATTTACCGTGTAACGCAATACCGTTGTGGCCGTACGCCCAGCCGTGGGACAGTACTTTATCCATCCACAGTTTTAACAGCGGTGGAACGCTGTACCACTGCATCGGATGCTGCCAGATAACCAGATCGGCGCGCGCCAGCGCCGCCTGCTCGGCAGCGATATCGATATTGAAGTCGGGATATAGCTCATAGAGGGAGCGTATCTCTACGCCATCAAGCGTCCCTGCTTGCTCAAGCATCCGCTTATTCGCATGCGAGTGATGCGGATAAGGATGCGAGTAAATTATCAGAATCATGAATGGGCCTGTCTTTTGTATTCTTGTAGCAGTGAGTGTAGACAGTTAACTCGCTCACTGAAAGGGGGGAATGCCTGAGGAGAAGTCGAATACAGCCAATGATAATCCTTCCATCACGAAAGAATTGCAGACGCTCCAGGGGGCAATCGTCGTCCCATTCAATTCCCCATACGAATTTATTATTACAAATAATACAGTCAATGCATATTTTAAGACGAGATTAAATCATTCTTTAATAAATAAACCTATACACTCCACAATGTACAACCAATAATTTTACGCTCTTCATCTTGAGCCCAAAAATTTTCAATCTAAAAACGCAATTCTAATATATAGCGTTAACCGGAAGCGCTATTTACGCAAATGGACGTGTATATGAGCAACAAACACTTTGAACTAAACAGAACAACCAAAACACTGGCGAGAATATTTCCCGCCTTATTAATGTTTACGCCAATTGTTGTCAGCGCAGGCACGATTGACCAGTCAACTTCAGTACCGCAAAACTTCTCCACCGACACGGAATACGCCATCAGTAGAGACGTCACCGTCTCCTCCGCAGATAACACCCCAGCAGTATCCGTTAGCGGAATGAACGTCAAAAAAGTCACCAATGAAGGCAATATTGCCGGAACGGGAATCGGACTGGATATTAATATCGAAGGTCAATCCGTTGAAATTAATAATAATGAAAATGCAATTATTTCATCTGCAACTGATAATGCCGTTAACGTACAATCAATGGCAGGTGATTTTAATAATAGCGGAATCATTACTGGCGCTAACAACGGTATTTTCGTTAGCGAAGAGTCATCGGCAATTAGTATCACCAATACCGATACCGGCGTGATCACCGGGAAAAACGGCCTGAGTTCGCAAATTGGCCTCGGGTTAGATAACAGCGGCGCCATCACCGGTACCGCAGGCGATGGTGTTGCGTTAAGCAACGGCAACAGCAAAATTAACAACAGCGGCACCGTGCAGGGCAGCCAGAACGGGATCAACATCGTTGATAGCGCGAAAGCCGATATCATCAATAGCGGTTTACTTGGCGGCGGCGATGCGGCCGTTATGTTTGCCAGCAGCAAAAATAACAGCCTGGTACTCAATACCGGCTCTTCCCTCATCGGCGATGTCATCTCCACGGGCTCAACGGGTAACACCGTCTCGCTGGTCGGTACCGGAACGGAAGACAGTAACTTTGTCGGCCTTAACGACGGCGACGGTTTTGCCTCCGTGAAAATGAACGGTGAAGACTGGACGCTCACCGGCAACCTCGACATCATCGGCAGCGGCGATTCCCTCCAGGTTAATAGCGGCCAGTTGACGCTGGCGGGCGCTGTCGCTAATAGTGGTAACACGCTGGTCGCGGAAGCGGCCACGCTGCAGTTGGGCGACGGGCAGAAAACCGCAACCCTCACCGGTAGCCTGACCAATAACGGCACGCTGATCTTCAATCAGGGAAGCGACTCTACTTTTACCACCAGCATCATCGGTAGCGGTAACGTGGAAAAAGTCGATACCAACACGCTGACGCTCACCGGCGCCAATAGCTATACCGGCGATACCGTGCTCAAAAGCGGCACCACTCTGGTCGCGGAAGGCGCTACTCTCGGCGTCGCCGGCAGCGACGCCACCCTCACCATCGAAAATGGCGCGCAATTTGCCAGCGCAGGCGAAGTCAATAACAACATTGATGTCCTCAGCGGCGGTATCCTCGCGGCGTGGAATGCGGTTGACGGTAACTCAACGCTAAGAACATCCGGCGTCGACACCATCAATGGCAATGTGAGCAACAGCGGCACGCTGTTGCTTAGCGCCGCGGATAATAGCGTTGGCAACAATTTTACGATTAACGGCGACTATAGCGGTTCTGCCGGCAGCCAAATCGTGATGAACAGTCAGGTTGGCGAAGACAGTTCACCGACCGACCATTTGTCGATCACCGGCAGCAGCTACGGTCAATCCGGCATCAGTATCGCCAACATCGGCGGAATGGGCGCGCAAACCGTTAATGGCATGGAGATTGTCAGCGTCGGCGGCAGTTCTGAAGCACAGCTAACCTTGTCAAAACCAGTTGTCGCCGGAGCTTATGAATACGATCTTTATCAGCACAACAACGGCAACTGGTATCTGGAATCCAAAGCGACCCCGTCTGACGATCCGTCGGATGATACCGACGATGATGACAGCGGCACCGATGGTGGCAGCAGCACCGATGGCGGCAGCAGCACCGATGGCGGCAGCAGCACCGATGGCGGCAGCGGCACCGATGGCGGCAGCAATACCGATGGCGGCAGCAATACCGATAATGGCGATCAATCCGCGCCAGAAGTAATGGCCCCGGAAGTCGGTGCTTATATGGGCAACTACCTTGCGGCACAGAGTATGTTCCTGCATAAACGTGACGATCGCGACCAGCTCACTTTCCGCAACGAAGACAATCTGAACACCTGGATGTACGTGAAGGGCCGCTATCATGAGAACGACGCCGGCGGCGATAAAGTCAGCTACGACACCACCACCACCGTGCTCCAGCTCGGCAGTGATTTCATGAGCAAGCCGATGGACAAAGGAATGCTGCGTGCGGGCGGCATGTTTGGCGCAGGCCAGGCGAAAACGGATTCGGATGCGAAACACAACGTGCGTGATGCGCAGGGTAAAGTCGACGGTTTCAACGTTGGCCTGTACGCCACCTGGCAGGAAGATCCGAAATTACGTCTCGGCAGCTACATCGATACCTGGGCGTCATACAGCTGGTATAACAACACCGTCACCAGCAATCGCAACAATGAAAAGTATGACAGTAAAGGTTTTGCCGCCTCTGTTGAAGTCGGCCATGCGTGGGTGATCCCTTCAGAAAGCGCGCGTACGTGGAAGATTGAGCCTCAGGCGCAGGTGATCTACAGCTATCTCGATCAGGAAAATCATACCGACCCGGATGGCGTGCGGGTAACCACCCTGGACAACAATAGCCTGTTTGGCCGTCTCGGCGTGAAGAGCAGCTACTTCGAGCAGCACGATGTTAAAGCATGGCAGCCGTATATCGCGGTGAACTGGTTGAAAGGCGCGGGTCAAAACGATCTGGCGTTCAATGGTGAAAAAGTCAGCAACGATACGCCGGACGACCGCGGTCAGTTAGAGCTGGGCGTGACCGGCAATGTGAACGAGACGACCACTATCTCGCTGCGCGCCAGCGGCGAATGGGGTGAAAACAGCTACGCCGCTTATGGCGGCCACATTCTGCTGAATCACCGTTGGTAATCGCCGTACAATGAAAGGTAAAAAGCAGTGGCCGAAGCCACTGCCTTTTTTTAGTTATCCAGCTCGTCCATTGACTTCACCTGGTCGCGATTAATCTGCTCCACGCGACCGGTTTCCGCATTTTTGTAGGATACCAGGCCAGTATCATCATCGACCTGCGGCTTACCGCTGGTCACAATTGTTTTGCCATCTGTCGTTTTGAGCGACTGATTTGATGAGCAACCTGCCACAAATACCATCGCCGTTGCCGCCAGCGCGGATGCCACCAGAATTTTGTTCCGCATTGTATCCTCCTGTCTTTTCATCAATTGGTATCGTTATCGTGCTAACTATAGTTAGCCTGACCTGACAGATAGATAAAAGCAGAACTCTCCGAAGATGAGTGCCGTAAAAAAATGGGGCTGACGATATCGTCAGCCCCTGTGTTTCGCTTTCCGGCCCGGCCGGTGCGCTTATTTGGTGATTTGCGCGTGCATTTCCTGCACCGAAATGACCTTCTCGGTCGCATCGGCATTCAGCGCCATCGCGGTGGCGAAACCGCCGTTCAGGGTGGTGTCATAATGCACCTTGTACTGCAGCGCGCTGCGGCGAATCAGCTTGGAGTCTTCAATCGCCTGACGTCCTGCGGTGGTATTGATGATGTAGGTATACTCGCCATTCTTGATACGGTCCTGAATGTGCGGACGACCTTCATGCACCTTGTTCACCAGACGCGGGTTGATACCGGCTTCGCCCAGAACAATCGCAGTACCGTGGGTTGCATCCAGCTCGAAGCCCTGTTTCAGCAGTTTTGCCGCCAGGTCGACAACGCGCTCTTTGTCGCCTTCGCGAACGGAGAGCAGCGCGCGGCCCTGTTTCTTCATCGTGGAGTTGCTGCCCAGCTGCGCTTTGGCGAACGCTTCCGCGAAGGTGCGGCCCACGCCCATCACTTCCCCGGTAGAGCGCATTTCCGGCCCTAACAGCGGGTCAACGCCCGGGAATTTGTTGAACGGCAGCACCACTTCTTTGACCGAATAGTACGGCGGGATGATTTCTTTGGTGACGCCCTGCTGCGCCAGCGTTTTACCAGCCATCACGCGCGCCGCCACTTTCGCCAGCGGGACGCCGGTGGCTTTCGACACGAACGGTACGGTACGCGCCGCGCGCGGGTTGACTTCAATCAGGTACACTTCGTTGTTCTTCACTGCGAACTGTACGTTCATCAAGCCGCGAACCTGCAGCTCGAAGGCCAGCTTCTGCACCTGCTCGCGCATCACATCCTGAATCTCTTTGCTCAGAGTGTAGGCAGGCAGAGAACAGGCGGAGTCGCCGGAGTGTACGCCCGCTTGTTCGATGTGCTCCATGATGCCGCCAATCAGCACCATTTCGCCATCGCAGATAGCGTCGACGTCAACTTCAACCGCGTCGTCGAGGAAGCGGTCCAGCAGTACCGGCGCATCGTTGGAGACGCTCACCGCGGTCTGGAAGTAACGGCGCAGGTCAGCCTCGTCGTAGACGATTTCCATCGCGCGGCCGCCCAGTACGTAGGACGGACGCACCACCAGCGGATAACCGATCTCTTTTGCCTTCTCAACCGCTTGCTCAAGCGCGGTCACGGTGGCGTTCGCCGGCTGCTTCAGCTTCAGGCGGTCAACCGCATGCTGGAAGCGCTCGCGGTCTTCAGCACGGTCGATAGCATCCGGGCTGGTGCCGATAACCGGTACGCCTGCGGCTTCCAGTTCACGCGCCAGCTTCAGCGGGGTCTGGCCGCCGTACTGCACGATAACGCCTTTCGGCTTCTCGATGCGCACGATTTCCAGTACGTCCTCAAGCGTTACCGGCTCGAAGTACAGACGGTCGGAGGTGTCGTAGTCGGTCGAAACGGTTTCCGGGTTACAGTTAACCATGATGGTCTCGTAACCGTCTTCGCGCAGCGCCAGCGAGGCGTGTACGCAGCAGTAGTCAAATTCGATACCCTGGCCGATACGGTTCGGGCCGCCGCCGAGCACCATGATTTTATCGCGGTCTACGGACGGGTTGGATTCGCACTCGTCTTCATAGGTGGAATACATGTAGGCGGTATCGGTGGCGAATTCCGCCGCGCAGGTATCCACGCGCTTGTAGACCGGGTGCAGGTTGTACTGGTCGCGCAGCTTGCGGATTTCCGCTTCGCGCACGCCCGCCAGCTTCGCCAGACGCGCATCGGCAAAGCCTTTACGCTTCAGGTGACGCAGGAAATCAGCGTCGAGGCCGTTGATGCCCACTGCCGCCACTTTCTCTTCCAGGCGCACCAGTTCTTCGATTTGTACCAGGAACCAGCGGTCGATGTTGGTCAGGTTGAAGACGCCGTCGACGGAGAGACCGGCGCGGAAGGCATCAGCGATGTACCAGATACGCTCGGCGCCCGCGTCTTTCAGCTCGCGGCGGATTTTGGTCAGCGCTTCCGGATCGTCGAGGCTGACTTTCGGGTCGAAGCCGGTGGCGCCCACTTCCAGGCCACGCAGTGCTTTCTGCAGCGATTCCTGCTGCGTGCGGCCAATCGCCATCACTTCGCCGACGGATTTCATCTGCGTTGTCAGACGGTCGTTAGCGCCAGCGAATTTTTCGAAGTTAAAGCGTGGAATTTTGGTCACAACGTAATCGATGGACGGTTCGAAGGAGGCCGGAGTACGGCCGCCGGTGATATCGTTCATCAGTTCGTCGAGGGTGTAACCCACCGCCAGCTTCGCCGCCACTTTGGCAATCGGGAAGCCGGTCGCTTTCGAAGCCAGCGCCGAAGAGCGGGAGACGCGCGGGTTCATTTCGATGACGATCAGGCGACCATCTTTCGGGTTCACCGAGAACTGTACGTTAGAGCCGCCGGTTTCCACGCCGATTTCACGCAGTACCGCCATCGAGGCGTTACGCATGATTTGGTATTCTTTGTCGGTCAGGGTCTGCGCCGGGGCGACGGTGATGGAGTCGCCGGTGTGAATCCCCATGGCATCGAAGTTTTCAATCGAGCAGACGATAATGCAGTTATCGTTCTTATCGCGCACCACTTCCATCTCGTACTCTTTCCAGCCGATCAGCGATTCATCAATCAGCAGTTCGTTGGTCGGAGAGAGATCCAGGCCGCGTTCGCAGATTTCTTCGAACTCTTCGCGGTTATAGGCAATACCGCCGCCGGTGCCGCCCATAGTAAAGGACGGACGGATGATGCATGGGAAGCCAACGTCAGCGGCCACCGCCAGCGCTTCTTCCATGGTGTGCGCAATGCCGGAACGCGCGGTGTCGAGGCCGATTTTCTTCATCGCCACGTCGAAGCGACGGCGATCTTCCGCTTTATCGATCGCATCGGCGGTCGCGCCAATCATGGTCACGCCGAACTCTGCCAGCACGCCCTGACGCTCCAGCTCCAGCGCGCAGTTCAGCGCGGTCTGGCCGCCCATGGTCGGCAGCACCGCGTCCGGGCGCTCTTTTTCGATAATTTTACGCACCACTTCCCAGTGAATCGGCTCGATATAGGTCGCATCGGCCATTTCCGGGTCGGTCATGATAGTCGCCGGGTTGGAGTTCACCAGAATAACGCGGTAACCCTCTTCGCGCAGGGCTTTACAGGCCTGGGCGCCAGAGTAGTCAAACTCACACGCCTGACCGATAACAATCGGACCCGCGCCCAGAATCAGGATACTTTTTATGTCTGTACGTTTTGGCATGGCTCTTTTACTCCTGATTATTTCGCGGACTTACGGTATTGCTCAATTAACTCGATAAAGTGGTCGAACAGCGGCGCGGCATCGTGCGGGCCCGGGCTCGCTTCAGGGTGACCCTGGAAGCTAAACGCCGGCTTGTCGGTACGATGGATCCCCTGCAGGGTGCCGTCGAACAGTGACTTATGGGTCACGCGCAGGTTGGCAGGCAGCGTCGCTTCATCAACGGCAAAGCCATGGTTCTGGGCGGTAATCATCACGACGTTGTTATCGATATCTTTAACCGGGTGGTTGCCGCCGTGGTGGCCGAATTTCATCTTAATGGTCTTCGCACCGCTCGCCAGCGCCAGCAGCTGATGGCCGAGACAGATGCCAAAGACCGGAATATCGGTGGTGAGGAATTTTTCAATCGCCGCGATGGCGTAATCGCACGGCGCCGGGTCGCCTGGGCCGTTGGAGAGGAAAATACCGTCCGGATTCAGCTTAAGCACGTCTTCAGCCGACGTTTGCGCCGGAACGATAGTCAGGCGACAACCGCGGTCAACCAGCATCCGCAGGATGTTGCGCTTGGCGCCGAAGTCATAAGCCACGACGTGGAACGGCAGCTCGCTTTCCGCCTTCGCTTCCGGCAGGTCGCCCGCCAGTGTCCAGCTCCCCTGGGTCCAGGCGTAGGTTTCTGCGGTAGTGACCTCTTTCGCCAGATCCATACCGTTCAGGCCAGGGAACGCCTGAGCTTTTTCCAGCGCCAGCTGGGCATCAAGGTTATCGCCCGCGATGATGCAGCCATTCTGCGCCCCTTTCTCACGCAGTAAACGCGTCAGCTTACGGGTATCGATATCGGCAATGGCCACAATGTTATGGCGCTTGAGGTAAGAAGAAAGGTCTTCGGTATTGCGGAAGTTGCTGGCAATCAGCGGCAGGTCGCGGATCACCAGACCTTGTGCGTGTACCTGGGAAGATTCTTCATCGGCGGCGTTGGTGCCGACATTACCAATATGGGGATAAGTAAGAGTGACGATTTGGCGGGAATAGGAAGGATCAGTGAGGATTTCTTGATAACCGGTCATTGAAGTATTGAAAACGACTTCCCCAACCGCCGTGCCGGTTGCCCCAATGGCCCGACCGTGAAACTGGGTTCCGTCTTCCAGAACCAAAAGCGCTGACTTAATCAAAACACCCTCCAGAGAATATTCACTCACTTTATTTGCATATTAATGCAGAACGTAGATCTGAATCAATGCAAATTTTTGCCCGCAGAATTTTGGCAAACGGCGGCATTCTGGAGAGATGTCGGGTAAAAGTCAACTTAAAGCGGATATTTTTAATCTTATTTTACGCCACTGGCGCGTAACGGGCGTTTTTCACGGTAAAAAGATCAACTAACCTGGTTGAGAAAACGCTTGCGGGCGAGGAAAACTGTAAAATCACTCGACGGAGGGGGAAAAAGTGGACCAGATGGTCAAAATTTACAATTCAATAACTAAAAACATTAGTAAGATATATTTTTTTGAAGCTTTAAGAAGAAAAAAAGACAAAAGCACTCAAAATAAAAAAGGGCAATAAAATATTGCCCTTTGCAATCAATTACATATTGAATGCAATAACCACATCACGATGGGTAATAATCATTATAAAGCATTCAGATCAAGCACATCTTTCATGTCAAATAGACCATTTTTTTTGCCTTTCAGCCACAAAGCAGAACGAACGGCGCCATTGGCAAATGTCATCCGGCTGGAGGCCTTATGGGTAATTTCGATACGTTCGCCGATATCAGCGAACATCGCCGTATGTTCGCCGACGATGTCGCCCGCGCGAACGGTAGCGAAACCAATAGTACCCGGAACACGTTCACCGGTATGGCCCTCACGGCTGTAGACGGCGCAGTCCTTCAGATCTTTGTTCAGTGCCCCGGCGATCGCCTCACCCATCGCCAGCGCGGTGCCTGACGGGGCGTCCACTTTATGCCTATGGTGCGCTTCGATGATTTCGATATCGGTATAATCGCCCATCACCTTCGCCGCCTTCTCCAGCAGCTTTAACAACACGTTGACGCCAACGCTAAAGTTAGCGGCAAAGACGATAGCAATCTCCTGTGCGGCATCGCTAATCGCCTGCTTTCCGGCATCATCAAAACCGGTAGTGCCGATCACCATCCCTTTGCCGTACTGACGGCAGAAAGCCAGATGGTTGAGCGTGCCTTCTGGGCGGGTAAAATCGATTAAAACATCGAAATCATTGCTTACCGCCGCCAGGCTGCTTTGGACGGTAACGCCTGATTTACCAACGCCCGCCAGCTCGCCCGCATCGCTGCCCACCAGGCTCGAACCTTCGCGCTCCAGCGCAGCGCCAAGCGCCACGCCGTCCATTTGCAGCGCAGCCTGAATTAACTGGCGTCCCATCCGGCCGCCCGCGCCGGCGATGGCCACGCGGATTTGTGCATCTTGCATAGCTATTCTCTTTTGTTAACTTCACGTGAATTGTTTTCAGAGTAACCAGCCCATTGCATAGCCGCTACTCAAAAACGCCGATAATTAGAAATTTATGACAAACGGCGGTCGATATCAGTAAAAACTATATGATTGTGCCGCGATTCGGCGTTTAAGTAGTGAAATTCTGGAGGGGCACGTAGCGCCCCGCCCGCGCGAGGCGGGCTAAGGCGTTGTTGTACGCAATCAAAGGGGGAAAAGCGCGCCTGCGGGGAAAGCGGATAAAAACCAGGTTACCGCCAATAAATCTGCGCTGCCGCCGGGGCTGAGATGGCGAGCAATCAGCTCGTCGTCGAGTTGGCGTAGCGCCTCCAGCCCACCGTCAGCCATGACGCCGCCCTGCCACAACAGCCGCTGCGCCTCCTGCTGCACAAAGTTCAGGCCGGCAAGCCCGCCGCGCGAAACCAGATTGGTGTCATCATTCCATGCCATCAGATGCAGCAAGGTTTGCAGCAACGCCAGGTTACTATCGCCGGTCTCTTCCATCATGCGGTTGAACACCGGCAGCGCCTGGGTGCGTACGGTTCGAAAGCCGCTCTCGGCCTCGCCGCGAGCGCCGGAGAGGCCGTAACGTAGAAAATGGGCCTCGCCTTTGCTTAACGGTTCCCCGCTGGAAGCGGAGAGTTCTTGCATAACCATGCCGCGACAGAATCGCGCCACCTGGTCGCAAAGCCGATGCTGTTCAATCGGCTCGCCTTTCGACACCAGCCTTCCCGCCGCCGCGCTCAGCAAACCAAAAGCGAAGATCGCCCCACGATGGGTATTCACTCCGCCGGTGGCCTCCAGCATATCGTTTTCGCAGGCCATCCCCACCGGACGCAGCATCATTAGTACCTGCTCCGGGACAATCGCCGCGGTATCGTGGCCCATGATGAAAAATTTCTCCATCCACGGCGCCACCACCGCGGTGCTGGCCTCAAACGAAGCCAGATCCATATCGTGATGGGCGCCCGCATTACGAATATCCACCAACCCAGGCTTTGGGGTCAGGCGAACTTCAGTCAGCAGCGCGCGCTCTACCGCGCTGACCACCTCTTCAGCGTTCAGCGGTTTCACGCGCAGCGAACGGTGCGGATTGATTAACACTTCGCTCATTGCCCTTCCCCCTCTGCGTTTAGTCGCTGTTTTTCACCTGACGAATAACATCAAGCACGGAGCCATCGCGATAGCGCACCACCGCCACCACGCGATCGGTAAACTCGATCGGCTGCGGTTTGCCGGTTAACAGTTCCGCACGCTGCTGCAGTTCCTCAATAGTCATCAGCGCAATGCCCGCATTGCGCAAATTGTCGATCAGATCCTGGCGCGCCGGATTTACCGCAATGCCGTGGTCGGTGACCAGCACATCTATGCTGGCTCCCGGCGTGACGCGAGTCAGCACTTTTTCCACGACGCAGGGAATACGGCCGCGAACTAACGGCGCGGTAATGATGGTCAGATCCGCGCCAGCGGCGGTATCGCTGTGGCCGCCGGATGCGCCGCGCAGTACGCCATTGGAGCCGGTCATCACGTTGACGTTAAAATCGGTATCAATTTCCAGCGCGCTGAGCATCACCACATTTAAGCGCTCGCAGGAGGCGCCTTTAGAGCCCGGGCTGGCATACTGGTTGGTGGAAATCTCTACGTGGTTCGGGTTCTGCGCTAATGAACGCGCCGCGTCGCCATCGAACGATTGGGTATCGAGCAGCGTTTTAATCAACCCTTTTTCGTGCAGGTCAACCATCGTCCCGGTGATCCCGCCAAGGCCAAAGCTGGCGGTAATACCGTTACGGCGCATTTTGTCTTCGAGGAAGCGGCTCACCGCCAGCGAGGCGCCGCCGGTACCGGTCTGCAGCGAAAAACCGTCTTTAAAGTAACCGGAATGCTCAACGACTTTCGCCGCCTGACGGGCGATTAGCAGCTCACGCGGGTTGCTGGTCAGACGGATCGCGCCAGCGGTGATTTTTTCCGGATCGCCGACTTCGTCCACCTGGACTATCAGATCGACCTGATCCTGGGCGATACTGGCCGGATAGTTAGGATAATCCACCCACTCTTCGGTCAGCAGCACTACGCATTTGGCATGTTCCGCATCAACGCGCGCGTAGCCCAGCGAACCGCAGCGTGATTTACCGCTAAAGCCGTTGGCGTTGCCAAACTCATCGCAGCAAGGGACGCCGAGAAACGCGACATCAATCGACAGCTCGCCGCTTTGAATCAGCTGTACGCGACCGCCATGGGAGTGGATCTGTACCGGGTTTTCCATCAAGCCGGCGGAGATCTCCTCGCCGAGCTTACCGCGCAGGCCGGAGGTGTAGATCTGGCGGATCACGCCATTTTTAATATGCTCGATCAGCGGCCAGTGGGCGTCGATCAGCGAGCTGGATGCCAGCGTCAGATCGCGAAAGCCCATTTCCGCCAGCTTCGCCACCACCATATTGACGACTTTGTCACCGCCGCGAAACGCGTGGTGGAACGAAATGGTCATGCCGTTTTGCAAGCCGGAGCGACGGATTGCCGTTTCCAGCGAATCACAGATTTTACGCTGACGTTTTTCGCTTTCGCTGGCCAACCACGGGCTTTTCGCCGTCACGCCCGCATAAGGCGCTAACCCTTCCGGCATCACGTACTGCTGATTAAGCATTGCTACTGTCTCTTTCATCTTATTCCCCTTAATCACGAATACCGGAAGCCGAGAGCGCCACCACTTTGCGAGCGTGGTCGATAATCGGTCCATCGATCATCTTGCCGTTCAGCGATACCACGCCAAGACCGCGCGTTTCGGCTTCTTCCGCCGCGGCAATCACTTCCAGCGCGTGGTCGACCTCTTTGCGCGTCGGAGCATAGACCTGATGCAGGAGCTCTATTTGTCGTGGGTTAACCAACGAGTTGCCGTTAAAGCCGAGGTTTTTGGCCAGATTCGCTTCCGCCAGGAAGCCCTCTTCGTTATTGATATCCGACCACACCACGTCATAAGCGGCGATGCCGGCAACGCGCGCCGCATGCAGTACGGCGCAGCGGGCATAGAACAGTTCAGTACCGTCGCCGCGGGAGGTGCCCATATCCATAACGTAATCGAAGGCCGCCAGCGCAATCGCCGCCAGACGCGGGCTGGCGCGGGCGATCTCCACCGCGTTCACCACCCCCAGCGCCGACTCAATAGCCGCCATCAGTTTGGTGCTGCCCACTTCCCGGCCGCATTCGCGCTCAATCCGCTCAACATGCGCTTCCAGCTCATGGATATCTTCTTTACTGTCGGTTTTCGGCAGACGCACCATATCCACGCCCGCGCGGACTACCGCTTCCAGGTCAGCAAGACCGAATGGCGTATTCAGCGGGTTAATACGCACCACGGTTTCGATATTCTGATACAGCGGATGCTGCAGCGCCTGATGCACCAACAGGCGAGCGGTATCTTTTTCGCGTAGCGAAACGGCATCTTCAAGGTCGAACATCACCGCATCGGCGCCGTAAACGAATGAAGTGCTTAACATGGCGGCATTGGCGCCAGGGATGAACAGCATACTGCGACGTGGTTTCATAGCTGGCTCCATTGTAATTGGGACTGTTGCGCCGCCCGCAGCGCCGCGGCCTGTACGCGGGCACGTAGTACGCACTCCAGCGCGCCTTTATCATCGACCACCACGTTGGCCTGCTTCACGCCAAGCTGCGCCAGCGTTTCTCTGACCACCTGCTCAATCGCGGCGCCAAACTGTTGTTTCACAATGCTGTCGATTTCCAGCTGAATGCCCGGCTGCGCCGCCGGTCCAATCCTGACCATCACATCGCTGGATTCCAGCGTGCCGGCCAGGGCGTCAATCTTCATTTCCATAGGGGAAAATCCTTAGTTAGGGCATAAAAATCAGGCGGTTTGATGTTCGCTTTCCGCCAGTTGCATCAGAAAAGAGAGGGTTCCCGGCGGCACCAGCGCCGCGACCGCCTGCCAGTTGCGTTGCCGATAGAGTTCGCGCACTCGCGAGGCCGACACGGGTCCGCCATTTTTTTCGATTCGCGCCAGCTCAACCACTTCAATGGGCGGCGCGTCGCCTGGCGCTTCCAGCAGTGACTTCATGCGCTGGTTGTAATTACGGGTCAGGGGACACAGCGGCTCGGTGCCGACAAAACGATGGGTTATCTGCAGCGCCGGGGCCAGACGTTCGCGGAAGAGCTGCAGGTCAATCTGGCTGTGGCAGTCATCGACCACGCCCTGCTCTTTCAGGAAGTAACCGGGGAACGTCGCCCGCGAGATCAGATACGCCGAACCGGGGTGCAGCGTCACTTTGTCGATGCCGGTAATCCCCTGTTCGATCAGCGTGAAGCGATCGTGATAGGAAAAGCAGGACACATCCTCCTTGACCACAAACAGATGCAGCCAGTCGCACTGCCGTGCCGCCTGTTCCACCAGCCAGCGGTGACCAAGGGTGAAGGGATTGGCGTTCATCACAATAGCGCCGATTTTTTTTCCCGGTTGACGGTACATTGCCAGCTGACGGCAGTAACGAGTCAGACGTTCGCGGCTGTTTTCCATCAATACGGCGCGGTCGCCCGCCTGGGCTATCGGCCAGAAGCCGGCGCCGGAGAACAGCGCGGCATTGCTCGGCTTAGTAAATAAGAACAGTTCGCTGCGCCCCAGTTCATAGGCCAGCGTCAGGAGTTCGGTCAGTAATTTAAGGCTCAGCCCCTCCCCCTGTAGCGAGGGATCGACGGCGATGCATTTCAGTACATTACCGGCAATGGCGCCGCAGCCGACCAGCCGCTGCCGATACTCCGCCACGATTGCCATCTCGCAATCGGCTTCTAACGACAACTGATGCTGATGAAGAAACCGATCGATCGCCTCTCGCCGCGGTTGATCCTTTAATAGCTGAACGCGTTTTAATATCAGAGTCATTTTTTAGCGCTTCGTTATTCTAAAACGAACTGTATTTCGCCAGCGTTCGACTATTGATACTTGTATTTAAGTCACAGTTTTTCCCGTGGCTTAATTAGCTTTATGGTTTTTATGTTGTTAATTAATTCAGAATAATAAAAATAATTAAATTAATAAAAAACACGAGTATTCAGTGAAGGCAATCACACCTTAGCACTAAGTCTATTTATTACTATGCGCCGGTATTACTACTCCATCAATAAACAGGAAAACGTTTATGACCAACATGAGTCAGGCTCCGGCGACGGAGAAAAAGGGCGTTAGCGACCTGCTGGGATTTAAAATCTTCGGCATGCCGCTCCCCCTTTACGCGTTTGCGTTAATTACGCTATTACTTTCACATTTTTATAACGCTTTACCCACCGACATCGTTGGCGGCTTTGCTATCATGTTTATTATCGGCGCCATATTCGGCGAAATAGGTAAACGCCTACCGATATTCAACAAATATATAGGTGGCGCCCCGGTAATGATTTTCCTGGTCGCCGCTTATTTCGTTTATGCCGGTATTTTCACGCAAAAAGAAATCGATGCTATCAGCAACGTTATGGATGAAAGTAACTTCCTTAACTTATTCATCGCGGTACTCATTACCGGGGCGATTCTGTCGGTAAACCGCCGTCTGCTGCTGAAATCGCTGCTCGGCTATATTCCAACTATCCTGATGGGCATTGTCGGCGCGTCGATTTTCGGCATCGCTATCGGTCTGGTGTTCGGCATTCCGGTAGATCGCATCATGATGCTGTACGTCCTGCCGATCATGGGCGGCGGCAACGGCGCGGGCGCGGTTCCGCTGTCGGAGATTTATCACTCCGTCACCGGTCGTTCGCGTGATGAGTACTACTCAACCGCTATCGCTATTCTGACCATCGCTAACATTTTCGCCATCGTCTTCGCCGCAGTCCTCGATATCATCGGCAAAAAATACCCCTGGCTGAGCGGCGAAGGCGAACTGGTGCGTAAAGCCTCGTTCAAAGTCGAAGAAGACGAGAAGGCGGGACAAATCACGCATCGTGAAACCGCCGTCGGTCTGGTGCTTTCCACGACCTGTTTCCTGCTGGCATACGTCGTCGCGAAGAAAATCCTGCCAAGCATTGGCGGCGTTTCGATTCACTACTTCGCGTGGATGGTACTGATCGTTGCGGCGCTGAACGCCTCCGGCCTGTGCTCACCGGAAATCAAAGCCGGCGCCAAGCGTCTGTCTGATTTCTTCTCTAAACAGCTGCTGTGGGTACTGATGGTCGGCGTCGGCGTCTGCTACACCGACCTGCAGGAAATCATCAATGCCATTACTGTCTATAACGTCGTTATCGCCGCCGTCATCGTTATCGGCGCAGTGCTCGGCGCGGCGATCGGCGGCTGGATGATGGGCTTCTTCCCGATTGAATCGGCGATCACCGCAGGCCTGTGTATGGCTAACCGCGGCGGTTCCGGAGACCTGGAAGTTCTTTCCGCCTGTAACCGTATGAGCCTTATCTCTTATGCGCAAATCTCCTCTCGTTTGGGCGGCGGTATTGTGCTGGTCATCGCCAGCATCGTGTTCGGCATGATGATTTAACCCATACGCACGATGGCGCCGTTGAGCGGCCGAAGAAGTTGACCCAGTCAGGGACCAGCGCCGGGGGCGGCTGCGGGAAATCCACCCTGCTCCTTAGCCGGAAGCGTCGACAAGCTCGCCAACCAACGCGCCATCGTGCCCTTATACGAGATTTTGTATGACTGATGCTGCGCTGTTAGGCGAAGGCTTCACCCTGATGTTTCTTGGCATGGGCTTCGTGCTGCTGTTTCTGCTGCTGCTCATTTTCGCCATCCGGGGGATGTCCGTCGCCGTTACCCGTCTGTTTCCTGAGCCGCCTGCCGCGCCCAAAGCGGCGACGGCCGCCGTCGCGCCCGCTGACGACTTCGCCCGTTTAAAGCCGGCGATTGTCGCCGCCATTCACCACCATCGCCGCCTTAATCCTTAATTCACGGAGGAATTTATGACCGTTGCCATTACCGATGTCGTCCTGCGCGACGCCCACCAGTCCCTGTTCGCCACCCGTCTGCGTCTCGACGACATGTTGCCCGTTGCGGCCGCGCTCGACGACGTCGGCTACCGCTCGCTGGAATGCTGGGGCGGCGCCACCTTTGACGCCTGCATCCGCTTCCTCGGCGAGGACCCGTGGGTCCGCCTGCGCGAGCTGAAAAAAGCGATGCCGAAAACCCCGCTGCAGATGCTGCTGCGCGGCCAGAACCTGCTCGGCTACCGCCACTACGCCGACGACGTGGTGGAGCGCTTTGTGGAGCGCGCCGTCAAAAACGGCATGGACGTGTTCCGCGTCTTCGATGCCATGAACGACCCGCGCAACATGCAGGCCGCCCTGCAGGCGGTCCGCCGCCACGGCGCCCACGCCCAGGGCACCCTCAGCTACACCACCAGCCCGGCGCACACCCTGCAGACCTGGCTCGACCTCACCGAACAGCTGCTGGAGACCGGCGTTGACTCCATCGCCATCAAGGACATGTCCGGCATCCTCACCCCGCATGCCGCCTTTGAGCTGGTCAGCGAAATCAAAAAACGCTATGACGTCACCCTGCACCTGCACTGCCACGCCACCACCGGCATGGCGGAAATGGCGCTGCTGAAGGCCATTGAAGCCGGCGTCGACGGCGTTGATACCGCCATCTCCTCGATGAGCGCCACCTACGGCCACCCGGCAACCGAAGCGCTGGTGGCCACCCTCGCCGGCACGCCGTACGACACCGGCCTCGATATCCACAAGCTGGAGAGCATCGCCGCGTACTTCCGCGAGGTACGCAAAAAATACCACGCCTTCGAAGGCCAGCTGAAAGGCACCGACAGCCGCATCCTGGTCGCCCAGGTGCCGGGCGGGATGCTCACCAACCTCGAAGGCCAGCTGAAACAGCAGAGCGCCGCCCACCGGCTGGATGAGGTGCTGGCGGAAATTCCCCGCGTGCGCGAGGACCTCGGCTTCATCCCGCTGGTGACCCCGACCTCGCAGATTGTCGGCACCCAGGCGGTGCTCAACGTGCTGGGCGGCGAGCGCTACAAAACCATTGCGAAGGAGACCGCTGGTATCCTGAAAGGCGAATACGGCCACACCCCGGCGCCGGTTAACGCCGCCCTGCAGGCGCGGGTGCTCAACGGCGCCGACGCCGTCACCTGCCGCCCGGCGGATTTACTCAAGCCGGAGCTGGCGGAGCTTGAAGCCGACGTGAAACGCCAGGCGCAGGAGAAGGGCATCACGCTTGCCGATAACGCCATCGACGACGTGCTCACCGTGGCGCTGTTCCCGCAGGTCGGCCTGAAGTTCCTCGAAAACCGCTACAACCCGGCGGCCTTTGAGCCCGTGCCGCAGGTGGAAGAAGCAAAATCTGCCGCGCCGGCAAAAGCCGCCGCCTCCGGCATCTACACCGTCGAAGTGGAAGGCAAAGCCTTCGTGGTCAAGGTCAGCGACGGCGGCGACGTCAGCCAGCTCAGCGCCGCTGCGCCGGTAGCCGCTGCCGCCCCGGCCCCGGCCCCGGCAGGCGCCGGTACCCCGGTGACCGCGCCGCTGGCGGGCACTATCTGGAAGGTGCTGGCCAGCGAAGGCCAGGCGGTGGCGGAGGGCGAGGTGCTGCTGATTCTGGAAGCCATGAAGATGGAAACCGAAATCCGCGCCGCGCAGGCCGGTACCGTACGCGGTATCGCGGTGAAATCCGGCGATGCGGTGGCGGTCGGCGACACCCTGCTGCAGCTGGCGTAAGGACGAGGAGCGCAAATGGAAAGTCTGAACGCCCTGATTCAGGGCATGGGGCTGATGCACCTGGGAGCCGGCCAGGCGGTGATGCTGCTGGTCAGCCTGCTGCTGCTGTGGCTGGCGATTGCGAAAAAGTTCGAGCCGTTACTGCTGCTGCCGATTGGCTTCGGCGGCCTGCTCTCCAATATTCCGGAGGCCGGGCTGGCGCTGAGCGCGCTGGAAAACCTGCTGGCCCATCACGACCCGGTCCAGCTGGCGGTGATTGCCGCGAAGCTCAACTGCGCGCCGGACGTCCACGCCATCAAGGAGGCGCTGGCGCTGGCCCTGCCGTCGGTGCAGGGGCAGATGGAGACGCTGGCGGTGGACATGGGCTACTCCTCCGGGGTGCTGGCCATCTTCTATAAGGTGGCGATTGGCTCGGGTATCGCGCCGCTGGTGATCTTTATGGGCGTCGGGGCGATGACCGATTTCGGCCCGCTGCTGGCCAACCCGCGCACCCTGCTGCTGGGGGCGGCGGCGCAGTTCGGGATCTTCGCCACCGTGCTCGGGGCGCTGACGCTGAACTACTTCGGCTTCATCCACTTCACCCTGCCGCAGGCGGCGGCCATCGGCATCATCGGCGGCGCCGACGGCCCGACGGCCATCTACCTGTCGAGCAAGCTGGCGCCGGAGCTGCTGGGGGCCATCGCGGTGGCCGCCTACTCCTACATGGCGCTGGTGCCGCTGATCCAGCCGCCGATCATGAAGGCGCTGACCAGCGACAAAGAGCGGAAGATCCGCATGGTGCAGCTGCGTACGGTGAGCAAACGCGAGAAGATCCTCTTCCCGGCGGTGCTGTTGCTGCTGGTGGCGCTGCTGCTGCCGGACGCCGCGCCGCTGCTGGGGATGTTCTGCTTCGGCAACCTGATGCGCGAAAGCGGGGTGGTGGATCGTCTTAGCGACACGGTGCAGAACGCGCTGATCAACATCGTCACCATCTTCCTCGGGCTGTCGGTGGGGGCCAAACTGGTGGCGGACAAGTTCCTGCAGCCGCAGACGCTGGGGATCCTGCTGCTGGGGGTGATCGCCTTCTGCGTGGGCACCGCGGCCGGGGTGATCATGGCGAAGCTGATGAACGTGTTCAGTAAACACAAGATCAACCCGCTGATTGGCTCCGCCGGGGTGTCGGCGGTGCCGATGGCGGCGAGGGTGTCCAACAAGGTGGGTCTGGAAGCGGACGGGCAGAACTTCCTGCTGATGCACGCGATGGGCCCGAACGTGGCCGGGGTGATCGGCTCGGCGATCGCCGCCGGGGTGATGCTCAAGTACGTGCTGGCGATGTAAGCCGGCATCCTTCCCGGATAGCGGCTGGCGCCTTATCCGGGCTACCAAACCAACGCCCGACTCAATGTTTTTGATCGGGCGTTTTTCTGAAATTTTTGGTTCTGTGCGCCAACTGCAGGTACACCGACCGCCAAACGAGGAAACTAGCCATTTAATGTCTATCGGCCCTATGTACACCCGAAAAATAACCCACTGGTTTGCAAGGCGATCCTTTCAGAATCGTATCTTCCTGCTGATCTTATTTACCTCTACTGTCGTCATGCTGGGTATGTCCTGGTATCTGACAGACATAACCGAGGAACGTCTTCATTACCAGGTCGGGCAGCGGGCATTAATTCAGGCGATGCAGATTTCGGCGATGCCGGAGCTGGTGGAAGCGGTACAGAAACGCGATCTCGCCAGAATTAAAGAGCTTATCGACCCCATGCGTTCCTTCTCTGACGCTACCTATATCACCGTCGGCGACGCCAACGGGCAGCGCCTCTATCATGTGAATCCTGACGAAATCGGTAAATCGATGGAAGGCGGCGATAGCGATGAGGCGTTGTATAACGCCAAAAGCTATGTCTCGGTACGCAAAGGTTCGCTAGGTTCATCATTACGGGGTAAATCGCCGGTGCAGGACGCCACCGGCAAAGTCATCGGCATCGTCTCGGTCGGTTATACCATTGAACAGTTAGAAAACTGGCTCAGCCTGCAGGTAAGCTCGCTACTGATCCCGATGGCGATTATCCTGCTATTGCTGCTGTACTGCGCTCGGCGCTTCTCGCTGCATATCAAAAAGCAGATGCTCAATATGGAGCCCCAGCAGCTATCGCAGCTGCTCATCCAGCAGAGCGTGCTATTTGAATCGGTGTTTGAGGGGCTCATCGCCATCGACTCAAATTATAAGATAACCGCTATTAATCAGACCGCCCGTCGTCTGCTTAATCTGAGCCAGCCGGAGCCCGTACTGATCGGTAAAAAGATCAGTAGCGTCATTGCGCAAGAGACCTTCTTCTACGATGCCCCGCATGAAAACAAAAAAGACGCCATTGTCACCTTTAATCAGATCAAAGTGATCGCCAGCCGAATGGCGGTGATCTTAAATAATGCGCCTCAGGGGTGGGTGATTAGTTTTCGCAGCAAAGATGACATCAACACCCTCAGTCTGCAGCTGAGCCAGGTACAGCAGTACGCCGATAACCTGCGCGCCGTGCAGCATGAACATCGTAATCTGATCTCAACCATCGCCGGGCTGCTGTTTCTCAAACGCTACGATCACGCGCTGGATCTGATTCAGCAACAGTCCGAAAGCCACCAGAAGGTGCTCGATTTTATTGCGCGTAATTTCCAGGATAACCACCTTGCCGGGCTACTGATCGGTAAATATTATCGGGCCAAGGAGCTCGGTCTTGAACTGGTATTCGATCCCGCCTGTTTCGTCGATATCCTTCCCACCGCGCTTTCTCCCAGCGAATGGATCTCGATCGTGGGGAATCTTCTCGACAACGCCTACAATGCCTCGTTACGCCAGCCGCTGGGATCGAAGCAGATCGAGTGTTTAATAAATAGCGACGGCCATGAACTGATCGTCGAGATCGCCGATCAGGGATGCGGCATTGACGAGACGCTACGCGACCGCATCTTCGAGCGCGGCGTCACCAGTAGCGCCAGCGCCGAGCACGGTATTGGGCTCTGGCTGGTGCGCAGTTACGTAGAACAAGCAGGCGGCACTATCGTCGTCGAAAATAACATTCCCTTTGGCACCATCTTTACCCTTTATATCCCCCTGACCCGAGATGAACATCATGGATAGCATTACTACTCTAATCGTTGAAGACGAACCTATGCTGGCGGAAATCCTGGTCGATACCATCAAACAGTTCCCCCAGTTCAACGTTATCGGCATCGCGGATAAACTGGAAAGCGCGAAAAAACTGATGCGTCTCTACCAGCCGCAGCTGATCCTGCTGGATAACTTTCTCCCTGACGGCAAGGGGTTGGATCTGATTCGCCACGCTGTCAGCACGAATTACAAAGGACGAATCATTTTTATTACCGCCGATAATCATATGGAGACCATCAGCGAGGCCCTACGTCTGGGGGTATTCGATTACCTGATTAAGCCCGTGCACTATCAACGTTTACAGCATACGCTCGAGCGTTTCGCCCGCTACCGCAGTTCCTTGCGTTCGAGTGAACAGGCCAGCCAGACCCACGTCGACGCCCTGTTTAATATCCAGGCTCGCGAGCATACTGAGCCTGCTGACGCGCCGCTGCGCGGGATCGATGAAAGCACCTTTCACCGCGTGCTTCAGCTATTCTCAGACCCGGAAGTGGTGCATACCGCCGACTCTCTGGCCCGCATCCTCGGCAGCAGTAAAACAACCGCCCGCCGCTATCTGGAACAAGGCGTTAAAAACGATTTTCTGGAAGCAGAGATCAGTTATGGCAAAGTCGGTAGGCCGGAGCGCATTTATCGTGGCAAACATCCCTACCCTGAGCACGCCTGAAATGCTTATTCGAGGGTGTAGCTGACGATCATCTGCCCTTTTTTCATTTTCAACTGGCTGATGACGATATTCCCCAGCATCGCCAGACTGGCAACATGAGTACCGCCGCAGGGATAAGCCGGCAAATCGCCAAATCCCACGGCGCGCAAGCCATTAGCGAAGGTGATGCGGCGCGGTAAATCCTGCATCTGCCACGCTTTCACCTGCGCCAGCAGGGCGCTAGCTTCCGGTAACGCGGCGCCGGCGTCGGCAGCAAACGTAATCCTCCCCTCTCCCGGCCAGTGATGCGCCTTCACCGGCCGCCAGCCGAACTGCTCGCCGGCCAACCCCAGCAAATGACCGGCGGAGTGCAGACGGGCATGTAACTGTCGCACAGGCGCATCAATGCTCATCCCCACCTCGCCAAGCGGCAGCGGCTGGGCAACGATATGCAACACGCTATCGCCGCGCGTCGTGACCGCCATTACGGGCTGCTCATCGATCCAGCCGCGATCGGAGGGCTGGCCGCCGCCCTGCGGATGGAACAACGTGCGGTCCAGTTCAATCGCATAACGGCCATCGGCTTCAGCGCTGCAGCTGATAATCTGTGCGTGCCCTTCGGTGGCGTCGCTGGCGTAATAAACACGTTCAGTCATGATTGTTCTCCTCTCTGTCAGCACAGTATATTGATAATATTGGCCGCGATAATGGCCTCCACAACCAATGCACTTTTGCCTTGAGGGCACAAATGAATCTAAACCTTCTCCCCGACCTCGCCCTCTTCGTACAGATTGTCGAACAAGGCAGCTTTTCCGCCGTCGCCCGTCAGAGCGGGATTACGCCATCCGCCGTCAGTCGCAGCGTCTCGCGGCTGGAACAGGAGATGCGCTGCAAGCTGTTGCACCGAACCACCCGCAAGCTGCGGCTGAGCGATGCCGGGAAAGCGGTGTATGAACATGCGCTGGAAATGCTGGAAGCGGCGCGCCAGGCTATGGACTGCGCCGGAAGTACCCAGACGGTGGCGCAAGGTAAACTCACGCTGAGCGTACCGAAAGCCGTCGGGCGCTTTGTCATCCATCCGCTAATGATCGACTTTTTCAACCGTTATCCGCAGGTTGACGTCTGTTTACGCTTAGAAGATCGCGACCTCGACTTTATTGATGACGGCATCGATCTCGCGCTGCGTATTACCCATACCCCTTCCCCTGGACTGCATGGCAAACCGCTGATGCCGATTGTTCATGTCATCTGCGCCACCAAGGAGTACTTACAGCGCCACGGAATGCCGCGGACTCCGCAGGATCTGCGTACGCATAGCTGTATCAGCCTTGGCGAAACGCCCGCCGACGCGCGGTGGAAATTTCGTCGCGAAGGCAAAAACGAAACGGTGCAGACGCATGGACGCTACGCCGCTAACCACACTGCCGTGCGTCTTGATGCGGTTAAACAGCATCTGGGTATCGGAAGCCTGCCGCTGTTTACCGCCCGCGAAGCGCTGGCAAAGGGTGAAATCGTGCAGGTGCTGGCGGAGTGGGAGTTTATCAGCAGCTACTCCGGCAATCTGTGGCTGTTATGGGCAGGCCATAAGCATATGCCCGCCAGAATGCGGGCAATGATTGATTTTCTTAGCGAGACGGTGCCGGCGTTGAACGCAGGCAGCACATTGCCAACAACCAGGTAAAATGCTGACAGCATTCAAACTGCCAGCAAGAGATGAGTAAAAATTAATTAAAGGCTACCTGCTGGTTGATCTTTATTATAATTAATAAGACTCCCGGCCTTAATAATATCTTGCTCTGCGCTGGTTAATTTCTCCATATAGAGGCTAATCCGCTGAATAGGTTTTTTAGCGCTAAGGATAAATGCGGTAATATCGCTCAGATCGCCCGCTAACGCAGATTTTATTGCCGGGATATAGATAAAATCACCGACCTCAAAATCAGGCGCCTCTTTCATCTGCAGCGGCAGCATTCCCCAGTTAATTACATTAGAACGATAACGCTTGGTCGCGAACTCCTGGCAAATATTTGCCAGCCCGCCAAGCACGCGCTGGCAGCTGGCGGCCTGCTCTCGCGCCGAACCATCACCGGGTTTAACCGCATAGATCATGCTACCTATCTCAGTCTGTGCCGCGGTAATATTTTCCTGACCCGGCAGCAGCCGTATCTGGGAAAATATATTTTCCAGCTGTGGATTTAAACGGCAAAGATCTTCACCCTTAACGCGTTGTTGCTCCATAGCGGCAATTTTTTTAGCCCGCTCCACATACTGCGGATCGCGGCGAGAGAGCGTAAATTCGGCCAGGCCTAACGGGTTTGAACGAAACGATGATGTTTCACCTGATGGTATCAGTTCGTCGGTAGTGGTCACCGGATCCATTATTTTTGAAGTAACGGCTAACAGAATGTTATCCGTTAAAGCATTCATTTCCGGCCAGTCTTTTATATTCGGTCCATAGATTAGCGGCTGCTGTGTAGCGCCTTTAACGAACCCCTGGTATACCCGGTTTTTATAGGGGGAAACATCAAATTCATATTCCGGCGCTTCGTGCCAACAATCGAGCTCCGCCGCCGAGGTTAACAATCCCCCGTTAGCGGCCGTCGCGGCAATTGAACGCGCATCCATCAATGCCACCGCCGACATTTGCCCATTTCCTGGCTTGGAACCCTCACGGTTGGGAAAGTTACGCGTCGTATGGCGGATGCTCAAGCCGTTATGCATCGGGGTATCGCCGGCGCCAAAGCAAGGGCCGCAGAATGCGGTACGAATAATGGCGCCCGCGCTCATTAAATCATTGATCATTCCCTGTTTCGTTAACGCCATCAGCACCGGTTGCGAGGAAGGGTAAACTGAAAGCGAGAAAATATTGTCGCCACAGGAATGATGCCGCAGGGCATTAGCCGCCTGCGCCACGTTGACATAGTTCCCCCCGGCGCAACCCGCAATGATTCCCTGCTGAACGCGTAATTTGCCATTCTCTATTTTGTCCAACAGAGACAGCTTCGCGCGCCCCAGCGATATTTTCTCAGATTCAATTTCAACTTCACGTAAAATGTCCGGCAAATTCTGATTAAGCGTATCAATTTCATAGACATTGGCTGGGTGAAACGGTAGCGCGATCATCGGCTTGATGGTGCTTAAATCGATCTCAATGCAGCCATCGTAGTAAGCCATCTCTTGTGCTGACAGCGCACGATAATCTTTCTCTCTACCATGAAGCCGTAAAAAATGCCGCGTCTCTTCATCGGTCTGCCAGATAGAAGTCAGACAGGTGGTCTCAGTAGTCATGACGTCAATACTGTTTCTGTAGTCGGTCGACATACTGGCCACGCCGGGACCAACGAATTCCATCACTTTGTTCTTCACAAAACCGTTTTTGAATACCGCGCCAATTAATGCCAGCGCAATATCCTGAGGGCCAACGCCAGCGGCAGGTTTACCGGTTAGATAAACGGCGACAACTTCGGGGTAATCAATATCCCAGGTGCTTCCCAATAGTTGTTTAACTAGCTCACCGCCCCCTTCGCCGACGGCCATCGTCCCCAGCGCGCCATAACGCGTATGGCTATCCGAGCCCAGTATCATTTGGCCGCCGCCGGCCATCATCTCCCGCATGTACTGGTGAATAACCGAAATATGCGGCGGTACATAAATGCCGCCATATTTCTGTGCTGATGTAAGACCAAAAATATGATCGTCGCTGTTAATGGTTCCGCCCACTGCACAAAGTGAATTGTGGCAATTGGTTAAAACATACGGCAAGGGAAAGCGCGTCATTCCAGAGGCCTTGGCCGTCTGGATGATGCCCACGAAGGTGATATCATGGGAGGTCATGGAATCATATTTAATTTTTAATTTCCGTTCATCGCCAGAAGTATTATGCGATGACAATATTGACCAGGCGATGGTTCCCTTCCGCGCAATCTCTTTGGCAACAGGAGTGGCGCATTCCTGTTCTGGGATAATCCCATGCTGATGGGATAAATATATCCCACGATCGTGTAATTTAATCATGACGTGTGTCCTTAAGATAGATTAAATAATTAGGCGATGCTTTTATCCGTCTTGTTACTAATAAAAAGGAAAAAATATCGGTAGTAAAATAAAGCTCACCACCACAGATATAATAATCAGCGGTAATCCGACTCTGACATAATCCATAAACCGATATCCCCCGGCGGAAAAAATCATCATATTCGCCGGCGTCCCAACCGGAGTCGCATAAGCACATGAACAGCCAATGACTATAGCCATCAGCACCGCTCGCGGGTCAGCGCCCATTGAATGTGCAATAGACAAGCCAATGGGAATAAGTAAAGCCGCCGTTGCGGTATTCGACATAAAATTGGTTAATATGCAGGAAATTATTAAAACGGCACTTAATAATAAGAACGGTGAAGCCTGTTGACCAAGCAGATCGATAATTGAGCGGGCCATGATTGCACCCGCGCCGGTGGTTTCGAGCGCTTTTGCTAAAGCTAATGTGCCGCCAAAAAGAAAAATCGTCTGGGAGTCAATTGACTGGTAGGCCTGTTTTTCTGTGATCACTCGCGTAATAACCAAAAATAACGCGCCAATTGAACCGATAATCGCAATCGGCAAGCCAATAACATTCTCAAAAATCATCCCCAGTACGGTAAATACCAACACTAAAACAGCAATCACCTGCTTATATTTAGGACAATCATTTTTGCTACTTTTTTCAGCTTTGTCTTTGAGATTGACAGATTGCGCTGGCAGTAGTTTATAACCGATGGTCAAAAAGTAGATGATCCCGCAAAGCAGCATGGGGATGCCCAGTTTGGCATACTCGAAAAAACCGAAGCGTTGCCCAACTTGCTCCAGCGCCGACTGGGCGATCAGATTACCCGGTGAACCAATAAGCGATAAGTTTCCTCCCAGCGCCGAAGCGAACGCTAATGGCATTAGCAAACGAGATTGCGCATAGCCCGACTTAATAGCGGCGCCGATGACTACAGGAATCAGTACCGCAGCCGTTCCCGTATTCGACAAAAAACCGGAGAGGGCCCCGCACACCAACATAATAATAACGATTAGTTGCCGCTCCGAGCGGGCGTAACGGGTCACTATTCCGCCAATTTTGTCCGTGACGCCAGTTTCAAATAAGGCGCCGCCGACCACAAACATGGCGACAAACAAAATGACGTTCTGGTTAATAAACCCCGCGAAAGCCGTTTTTACATCAAAAACGCCTGTTACGACTAAAGTAATACAGACGATCATAGCCGTAGCGGCTAAAGGAATTTTTTCCCAAACAAACATCACAATTGAAAATAACAACAGTGACAATGTAATTGCTACTGGTGACATAAATATATAACACCTCTTCAGTGTGTGGGTTCAATAATTAGTCTAAGCAGGTGATGCAGCGTTTTATAAATTTCAAGTTATAGTTAAATAACTTTCCAGTACATTAATAATTCCCACCACCAGACTCCTACGGTGATATGTAGGATAAAAGTCAACAGTGCTAATATGCCGCCAACAATCCACCAGGATTTAATATCATTATAACCAACCCCAAATATAACCGGGCCAGCCGCGCCACCATAATGGGTGACCATGCCGCCATAGGAATTACTAAACAGAAGAGCTAACGCAGTTAACATAACCGGCGCGCCGGAAACATTCGCCAGCATGGCAAAGACCGGAACCATCGCCACAATATAGGCGCTACCCGAGGCAAAGAAATAACGAACCAGTATGCTCAGTGCGACGATGACAACGAAAGCCAGCGTGCTATGACTGCCAAATGAAATGTTATCCTTCAGTAACCCGGCCAACCACAAGAAAAAACCAACTTTAGAAAGCAAAGAACTTAAACCAATGATACCGCCGTACCAAATAAGGGTATTCCAGCCCCCTTTATTTTTTATAACATCATCCCAGCTGACGATTTTTAACACCAGCATCAACGCCATGACGCAAATCGCTACCGTTGATTCGTTGACGCCAAGCGATTTACTAAACACCCAACCTGCCAATGCCATGACAAACAGGCAGGAGAGCATCTTTTCGCGCAAGGTCATCGGTCCTAAAGACTCAAGACCTTCCTTTGCAATCGCTTTATTATCAACTTTTTTTAATTCAGGTGGATATAACTTATAGGTAATGAGCGGTGTCAGTAATAGCATAATAATGCCAGGTAATATTCCGGCTAATGCCCATCCGCCCCAGCTCAGTTTGATATGACAAATATCTTCAATCATTTTGAGCGCCAGTATATTCCCAGCCATGGCGGTAAAGAACATATAACTGGTCGTTTTGGTGACCATATAGACGTTAATCATCAAATAATGGCCAACACGTTTTGCCGTATGCTCCGGTTCCGAGCCTAACGCAACGGCCACGCTATTGATGATAGGTAACACGATACCGCCGGCGCGAGCCGTATTCGACGGTGTCGCCGGGGAAAGGATGAGATCAAGAAAGGCGGTAACATAGCCTAAGCCAAGCGTGGTACTCCCTATCTTGCCGATAAGAATATAAGCAATCCGTTTACCTAAACCAGTAATAACAAAGGCGGCACTTAAGGTAAACGCTGAGAAAACCAGCCAGGTCGTCCCCGACGCATAGCCACTTAATACGCTCGATGATTTTATTACGCCATCACCTAAATTACCAATAACGACCATTGATGTGGCAACCGCCACTAACAATATTACTGGTTCTGAAAAGGGTTTAATCACCAAACCGACGATTGCTGCCAGATAAATTCCTGATAGCACCCATGCCAGTTTAGTCAGCCCAGCCGGGGCCGGGAATAAACTAATAAGCAATGGGATGGCTACAAGCACTAATAGCTTGCATACTGTTTTTTTATCCATTTTGATCCCTTACCTGAATGAATAATATAAGAGCAGTAATAAAATTATTCAGGGAGATAAACCATGCCAGAAAGAATCTTACGCGCGGTACGAATAACCGATGCGCGAATATTTTCAGGATTTCCATTAGCGTTACTTAAGTTCACCTCAATGCTGCCGCTTGGGTGTTCAACGTTAATTAACCCTTCACCCGACATTCGCGTAAGCTCGTTAACCACGGTGTCGGCAATAACACACGAACTCGCCAGGCCGATAGCGCCCGTAATCGCTAGCGACTTATGGCAGCTGTGGGGCATGAAATAACGCACGCTCATTGTCCCGCCGTGTTGCGGTGGAGCAACCAGTACTGGTTTAGGGATAACCATGTTGGATACATCGCCAAACCCCATTGCCGCGCCGGCTTGTTGACGTATAGACTCAAGGCGCTGGAAAAATGCGCTGTCCTTATCTAATTCAGCGGCCGATTCATATCCGGTTTTACCCAAGCTATGCGCTGGAATAATGACCATTGGCATCGCCATATCGATACACGTGACGCGAATATCATCAAAAAAATCAACCCGGTTGCCGGTTGGAAAAAGCTGGCCAGATTTCGCCCCGGCGGCGTTTAAAAACGTCAGCGCAACAGGGGCTGCATGCCCGGGAACGCCGTCAATATGGGTATCCCCGTCATAAACGACCAGGCCGTCCGGCGTTTGAATGTCAGCATCGACAAAGGTGTTGGTATTGACGTTTCGGATACGCACCCGTGTTATCGGGGAATTCGCCGCGATAAGCCCTTTTTCGATAGCAAATCCACCTACCGCGCACAGCATATTGCCGCAATTCGGCGTGGTATCAACCCGTCGTTCATTGACAATGACCTGCACAAATAAATAGTCAATGTCAGCTTGTGGGCTGGCCGAGCGACTGACAATCGCCACTTTACTGGTTTGCGGGCTACCGCCGCCAATACCATCAATTTCCAGTTCATGACCAGAACCCATGATGGTTAATAATGCTTCATCGCGTTTTTGAATATCTTCAGGTAGATCCTCCGCTAAAAGGAAAGCCCCTTTTGATGTTCCTCCCCGCATGAGAACACACGGAATTTGTTTCATAATACCCTCCTTACAAATATAGAAGAAAAAGAACAAATAAACGGGGCGTGAATTTAATGCACTTAATGCATTTAAAGTTTTTTATTTACTTTATTATTCATTTGCTCGCACAGCCGTTTATCATCTGATTCTACTTGCAAGGCGGATAGTGATTGATAAAATATAAAAATAAGACTTATACCTACAAAGCATTAATAATAGCTATCGGCACAATAATAATTAACAAGGTCATTCTGCATATTAATATATTTATTTCAGATTACGGAGTAACAATGAACAATGAACTATCCGGAATGAAAGCCTTCGTCACTGTTGCCGAACTGGGGTCGTTTAGCAAAGCCGCTGAAGTACTTAACCTGACGCAACCCGCACTAACTCGAAAAATACAGAAAATAGAAAGTAACCTTAATACCCCCCTGTTCGAGCGAACCACCCGAAAAATCATGCTCACCCAGGCAGGACAAATACTCCTTCCCAAGGCAAAGTCACTGATTGCCAGCCTCGATGCCGCCATTTTTAATCTCAGCAACCTGACTTCTAATGTGCATGATACGGTAACGCTTTCTTGTATCCCGACGGCGGTATTTTATTTTTTACCTCGCGCCATCGTTCAATTTAATCAGCGCTACCCGCACATCAAAGTTCGAATTTATGAACAAGGTATAGAAAATTGCATGGCTTCGGTGAGAAAAGGCGAAGTCGATTTTGGAATAAATATGAACTTCATCACACATCCCGATATCGAATTTAGCCCGCTGGTCAACGAACCCTTCGTCCTGGCTTGCCGACAGGATCATCCGCTGGCCGGTAAAAAATTAGTGGAATGGCGCGAGCTCGTCTCGCAGAGATTAATTGGCGTCAGACGCTCAAGCGGTAATCGGCAACTTATTGAAAGTTGCCTGCAGGATAAACCATGGAAATTGGATTGGTTTTACGAAGTCAGACATTTATCCACTTCTCTGGGGCTGGTCGAGGCGGGGCTTGGCATATCGGCTCTGCCCTGCCTGGCCATGCCGCATCACGCCAACAGCGCAGTCGTCAGCGTGCCGCTGGTTGAACCGGTCATCAGACGCACGCTTGGCATGATTCGCGTTAAAAACCGCCCGCTTTCCGCTGCGGCTGAACGCTTCGCTTCATTATTGCTACTCATGTGGACGGATGAAGCGAGCGAGTTATGGTGCAATGTGGTCGATTCACACCAGCAGCTATAACGGTCACGGCGCGAGAGCGAAAACTTCCGCCGCCCAACGTTGAAAACCCGCGACATCTAAATCCAGCGCTACCTGCGCGTTGGCCGACTGTCCCAGACGTCCTTCAATATCCACCACGGTGGTGCCAGCCGTCCAGCTCCCCTGCGTCTCCACCGCCACAAAGCAGGGTTTGAGCGTAAATAGATCCGGGCGAACCAACCACGCGATAGCGCAGAGATCGTGCATTCTCAGGCCGCTACTCATGCTGCCGCTACGATAGTGGCTAAATAGCGCATGAAGCATTTTACCGGTTTGATTGAGCGTCGGTAGGGTTGCCAGATAGTCCGCGCTCAGCATCGCCTTATTGGTGACATCCAGCCCGCACATCACAATGTCCAACCCACTCTGGAAGACTTTCGCGGCGGCTTCCGGATCGATGGCGATATTGAACTCGGCGTTGGGGGTGAAGTTACCGCGCCCGGCCGAGCCGCCCATCAGCACCAGTCGACGAATATTAAACAGGCACTCAGGATACTGCGTAATCAGTAGGGCAATATTGGTTAGCGGGCCAATGGCCACCAGGGTCACGGGTTCCGCTGCGTGCATCAGCGCATCGCGAATCGCCTGAAAAGCCGGTTTAGCCAGCGGCTGGCGGTTATGTTCGACGAAATCATAGCCCTCCATGCCGGATTCGCCATGCACCGAGGCGGCATCGCGCAGCGGACGCACCAGCGGCATCGATGCCCCTTGCGCCAGCGGGACATCTGCATTCCAGAAATGCAGTAACTGCAGCGCGTTGCGGGTCGTCTTCTCTACCGAGACATTGCCCGCGACCGTCGTCATTAGTTGCAGATCCAGCTGCGGCGAGAAGAGCGCGGCAGCAATCGCCGCCGCGTCGTCAATACCCGGATCGGTGTCGAGAATAATCGGTAAGCGCATGGTTTTCTCCCAAAAAAAATGCCAGACGTTAAGTCTGGCATCTTCTCATACTGCTGGGGGAAAGAACTTACTCTACTTCACGGACATCCACACGCAGCTCTTTCGGCACTTCGAAAACGATATTCTCTTCACGGCCTTCCAACGGCACCGCTTCGCCGCCGCCCAGCTCCTGCAGGCGGGCAATTACGTTCTGCACCAGGATATCCGGGGCCGACGCGCCCGCCGTTACGCCAACGCAGGCCGCAGACTTAACCCATTGTTCCTGGATATCAGTGGCATCGTCGATGAGATAGGCCGCTTTCCCCATCCGCTGCGCCAGTTCAGCCAGGCGATTGGAGTTAGAGGAGTTTTTCGAACCGACCACCAGCACCACGTCAGCCTGCTCCGCCAGCGCGCGTACGGCTTCCTGACGGTTGGTGGTGGCGTAGCAGATATCGTCTTTACGCGGGCCGACGATTTTCGGGAAGCGCTCGCGCAGCGCGTCGATAACGTCAGACGTATCATCGACCGAGAGCGTGGTCTGGGTCATGAACGACAGTCGGGCATCGTTTTTCACTTCCAGCGTCAGCACGTCTTCCGGCGACTCCACCAGGTACATACCCCCTTCCGGGTTATTGTACTGGCCCATGGTGCCTTCAACTTCCGGGTGCCCGGCGTGGCCAATCAGAATCGACTCTTCGCCGCGGCGGCTGGCGCGGGCGACTTCCATATGGACTTTGGTCACCAGCGGACAGGTGGCGTCGAAAACCGTCAGGTCACGACTCTTCGCTTCGTTGCGTACAGCCTGCGAAACGCCGTGGGCGGAGAAAATCAGGATCGCGCCGTCCGGCACTTCGCTAATCTGTTCGATAAAAATCGCCCCACGCTGGCGCAGGCTATCGACGACGTAGCGGTTATGGACGACTTCGTGACGAACGTAGATTGGCGCGCCGTACAACGTCAGCGCGTTTTCTACAATGCTGATAGCGCGGTCAACGCCGGCGCAAAAACCGCGCGGGTTAGCCAACAGGATCTGCATCTTACCCCTCCAGCGCCGGATCGACTTCCAGCACTTCAATATCAAAATGAACGGTGCGCCCGGCCAGCGGATGGTTGAAGTCGACGGTGATGGAATCGCCGTTCACTTCGCGGATCACGCCGGGCATTTCGCTGCCATCCATTGCGGTAAAGAGCATAATTGCGCCAATTTCCGGCTCGCCGGCGTCGATAAACTCGCGGCGAGAGAAATACTGGATCAGGTCCGGCGTCGGTACCCCGAACGCGGCATCAGGTTCCAGCGAGAACGTGGTTTTATCGCCGGCTTTCAGCCCTAGCAGATGCTGCTCCAGCCCTTCGGAAAGCGAGGCATCGCCAAGACGAAACAGCGCCGGTTTACCGTTACCGCGCGTGGATTCGGCGGTGGAGCCGTCATCCAGTTTCAGCGTGAAGTGCACCAGCACCGCGCTGTTGCTCTGTACAGAGTTAGACATGCAGGTTTGCTCTTTTACATTACCGCCGCTTGTTTGCCCGGTGGCGCTGCGCTTACCGGGCAAACAAAGGCCGATGTATACTGTAGGCCGGATAAGACGCTTTAGCGTCTTATCCGGCAATTTTTTATGATGCTTTTTTATCGCTGGATGGCAAGAAGCCTTCCAGCACGATCAGCGCCGCGCCGATGCAGATAGCGCTATCGGCAAGGTTGAAGGTGGCGAAATGCCAGTCGCCGACGTAGAAGTCGATCATATCGACGACAAAGCCGTGCCACAGACGATCGAACAGGTTACCCAGCGCGCCGCCAATAATCAGCGCGTAGGCAATATTGTTCAGCTTTTGCGTCGCCTTCGAACGGTACATCAGCACCGCCAGCACCACGCAGATGCCGACGGCAATCCCGGCGAAGAACCAGCGCTGCCAGCCGCCGCTGTCGGCGAGGAAGCTAAAGGCCGCGCCGTAGTTGCGCGCATAATGCAGATTAAGCGACGGGAACAGCGAAACCGTCTCCCCCAGAGCGAAGTTCTGGAGGATCAGGAATTTGCTGCCCAGATCGATAATCAGCACGGCTACGACGACCCACAGCCAGCGTAGCCCCGTTGAACAGATCGATTTACTCATCAGGCGAATTTACGTTGCTCGCCGTCACCGGCGACGTTACTGACACAGCGACCGCAGATTTCTGCGTGTTCCGCCACCTTGCCGACATCGCTGGTGTAATGCCAGCAGCGTGGGCACTTCTCGCCCTCGGCTTTGCTCAGGACCACTTTCAGCCCTTTCAGCAGATCGCTCTGCCAGGCATCAGCCGGCGCCTGTGCATAATCGGCAACGTTAGCGCCGGAGGTCAACAGGACAAATCGTAATTCTTCGCCCAGCGCGTTGAGCTTGGCCGCCAGGTCAGCATCGGCATACAGCGTAACCGCCGCTTCCAGAGAACCGCCGACTTTCTTATCCGCACGCGCCTGCTCAATCACCTTGTTGACTTCGCCGCGCACTTTCAGCAGTTCATCCCAGAAACCGTCGTTCATCGCTTCGTCGTCGGCCAGGCCGAACAGGCCTTCATACCACTCGCCGGTGAAGACGTATTTTTCACGCTCGCCCGGCAGATAGCCCCAGATTTCGTCCGCGGTGAAGGACATGATCGGCGCCATCCAGCGCACCAGCGCTTCCACGATGTGGAACAACGCGGTCTGGCAGCTGCGACGCGCCACGCTGTCCGCTTTCGCGGTGTACTGGCGGTCTTTGATGATGTCGAGATAGAACGAGCCCATTTCGATGGAGCAGAAGCGCATCAGGCGCTGCACCACTTCGTGGAAGTCGTAGGATTCGTAGGCTTTGAGAATATCTTCCTGAGCCGCCTGCGCGCAGCCGACCGCCCAGCGGTCCAGAACGACCATCTCTTCCGGTTTAACCATATCTTTTGCCGGATCGAAACCGTTAAGGTTCGCCAGCAGGAAGCGCGCGGTATTACGGATACGACGATAGCTGTCCGCGGCGCGTTTGAGGATCTCATCGGAGACCGCCATTTCGCCGGTATAGTCGGTGGAAGCCACCCACAGGCGCAGAATATCGGCGCCCAGTTTGTTCATCACGTCCTGCGGGCTAACGGTGTTACCGATAGACTTGGACATTTTGCGGCCCTGGCCGTCGACGGTGAAGCCGTGGGTCAGTACCTGACGATATGGCGCTTTGCCTTTCATCGCCGTGGAGATCATCAGTGAAGACATGAACCAGCCGCGATGCTGATCGGAGCCTTCCAGATACATGTCCGCGGCGTGACCGGCGAATTCCGGACGCACATCAACCACAGAAGAGTGGGTAGACCCGGAGTCAAACCACACGTCGAGGGTATCCGGCACTTTTTCGTAGCTGTCAGCGTCATCGCCAAGGATGTCGCGGGAATCGAGATCCCACCACGCCTGGATGCCGTCGACTTCAACGCGTTTCGCCACTTCTTCCATCAGTTCGAGGGTACGCGGGTGCAGCTCGTGGGTTTCTTTATGCACGAACAGCGACATCGGCACGCCCCAGGTACGCTGACGGGAGATACACCAGTCAGGACGGTTGGCCACCATCGATTCGATACGCGCCTGGCCCCAGTCCGGGATCCACTGTACACCTTTGATCTCTTTCAGAGACTGGGCACGCAGGCCTTTCTGATCCATGCTGACGAACCACTGCGGGGTAGCGCGGAAGATGATCGGCGATTTGTGGCGCCAGCAGCACGGATAGCTGTGCTGCATTTTTTCCACGTGCAGCAGCGCGCCGCTATCGCGCAGCATCTCAACGATGATGTCGTTGGCTTTGAAGACGTTAATACCGTCCAGAGACGGATAAGTACCTGGCAGGTAAGAGCCGTCCGGGCCAACCGGATTGGCGATTTCCAGACCGTATTTCTGGCTGATCGTGTAGTCGTCCGGACCGTGGCCGCCGGCGGTATGCACCGCACCGGTACCCGCGTCCAGCGTCACGTGGTCGCCAAGGATAGCCGGCACGTCAAAATCGAGGAACGGATGCTTAAAGCGCATCAGTTCAAGCTCGGAACCCTGCACCGCCGCCAGGATGGTGTAATCCGCCACGCCAATGCGCTGCATCACGCTTTCCACCAGGTCTTTCGCCAGGATCAGCGCCTGGCCGTCAACCTGCACCAGCGCATAGTCGAACTCAGGCGACAGAGAGATGGCGCGGTTAGCCGGCAGGGTCCACGGCGTCGTGGTCCAGATAACCAGCGAAACCGGGCCAGTGACGTCGGCTACGCCGAATTTGGCCAAAACCGCGGCTTTATCTACCGCGTGGAACGCCACATCGATAGACGGAGACGTTTTGTCATAATACTCAACTTCCGCTTCCGCCAGCGCGGAACGGCAGTCCACGCACCAGTGCACCGGCTTAGCGCCTTTATGCAGGTGACCGTTGCCGATGATTTTACCCAGCGCGCGGATGATATTGGCTTCAGTTTTGAAGTCCATGGTCAGGTACGGACGCGACCAGTCGCCCAGTACGCCCAGGCGGATAAAGTCTTTACGCTGGCCGTCGATCTGCTCGGCGGCATATTCACGGCACTTGGCGCGGAATTCTGCAGCGGTGAATTTCTCACCCGGCTTACCGTATTGTTGCTCGACTTTCAGTTCGATCGGCAAACCGTGGCAGTCCCAACCCGGAACGTACGGCGAGTCAAAGCCCGTCAGTCCTTTGGACTTAACGATAATGTCTTTCAGAATCTTGTTAACCGAGTGACCAATATGAATGCTGCCATTCGCATAAGGAGGGCCATCATGCAGAATGAAGGTTTTTTTGCCTTTTTTCGCCGCACGGATGATGCCGTACAGGTCATCATCGGTCCAACGCGCCAGCATTCCCGGTTCGCGTTTGGCGAGATCGCCACGCATCGGGAACCCTGTTTCCGGCAAATTCAGGGTGGATTTATAGTCACTCATCAGATTCTCGGTTCCGTTATTTCGGTTTGATAAATACCAGTAGGATTATCCCTGCCTGGTGAGCCCAAAGAACTCGCGGGCCGTTAACTCATCTCGTGCGATTTGCGCTTTTAGCTCATCCAGCGACGCAAAACGCTGCTCGTTACGTATTTTTTTACGCAGTATTACATCTATATGGCGACCGTAGAGGTCCATTACAACGTCCAGGAGGTGAACTTCCAGCTGCTGTCGCACGCCGGAGACCGTTGGACGCGTGCCAATGTTGGCGACGCCGGGTAATGGCTTATCGCCGAGCCCTGCCACTTCTACCGCAAAGACCCCTTTAACCGGGGAAACCTGACGACGCAGCGGTAAGTTCGCCGTCGGGAAACCTATGGTGCGCCCCAGCTCATCGCCGTGCACGACGCGGCCAGAAATGGTAAACGGATGCCCCAGCAGGTTTTCCGCCTGCGCGAGGTCATCGTCCGCCAGCGCCTGACGCACCGCGGTGCTGCTGATACGTACGCCGCCTTCGCAGAAGGTTTGGGTGCTGGTGACGTCAAAACCGTACTCCGCCCCGGCCTTCTGTAATAACAAGAAATCCCCCTGACGACCAGCGCCAAAGCGGAAATCATCACCCACGGCAAGGAACTGTACGCCCAGCTGGCGCACCAGCAGCTCGCTAATAAAATCTTGCGCCGTCAGCGCTGCGAAACGCCGGTCAAAACGAACACACAGCACGTAGTCGACGCCGCTTTCCGCCAGATAGCCCAGTTTTTCACGCAGCCGCGTGATCCGCGCCGGCGCTTTATCGGCGGCAAACAGCTCCAGCGGCTGCGGCTCAAAAATCATCACCACAACCGGCAGACCGAGCCGGCGGCCCTCTGCGCGCAGGCGCTGCAGCAGCGCCTGATGCCCGCGATGCACGCCGTCGAAATTTCCAATGGTCAGCACGCACCCGTGCGGGGCCTGACTGAGATTATGTATGCCGCGTATCAGCTTCATGTCTGGCTCAAAACAGTGAAAATCGTCCGAGTATACCTTGTACAACAGGCGACGTTAACCAGCGATTGCACCTCGATTACGAAAGATCCTGCTAATTCATTCACTCAGCGTAAGAATGCAGGAAAAACTATACGCGGCCGTCGATTTTTATGGTGGAAAGACTGTATTCGACTACAACAAGCTGGTAGAATCTTGCGCCATCACTACGTAATGAAGCCTCGTTATCTTAAACGGCGCTTATTTGCACAAATCCATTGACAAAAGAAGGCTAAACGGGCATATTCCTCGGCCTTTGAATTGTCCATATAGAACACATTTGGGAGTTGGACCTTGGCTAATATCAAATCAGCTAAGAAGCGCGCCGTTCAGTCTGAAAAGGCTCGCAAGCACAACGCAAGCCGTCGCTCTATGATGCGTACTTTCATCAAGAAAGTATACGCAGCTATCGAAGCTGGCGACAAAGCTGCTGCACTGAAAGCATTTAACGAAATGCAACCAATCGTGGACCGTCAGGCTGCTAAAGGTCTGATCCACAAAAACAAAGCTGCGCGTCATAAAGCAAACCTGACTGCACAGATCAACAAACTGGCTTAATCGCCCGCTTGCTGAACTTTGTTAAAGAAACCCGCGAAAGCGGGTTTTTTTATGTCTGTTGTTTGCCGGTACTTAACTTTGCGGTTGCGCAAACAGCGATGAATAATCGCGATTGCAGATACGCTGTACCGCTGGATGCTGAATCATTCGCTCGGCAAAAATAGCGTGATACTCCTCCATGACGTTCTCCATGCGGCCAATTTCGACAATCGACTCATCGGCATAGAAATCGTGAGCATAGAGGGTTGGCGCCACAAAAATGGCATTATGCGCCGCGCCGAAGGCTTTCATAAGCGCCGCATCGTCGAACTCGCCGAGAATTTCCACCTGCAGCCCCTGCGAATTAAACCAGTTCAGCAGCTTGCGCCCGAGCATTGAACGGCGACCGGGAATGAGCAGGCGACGCTCCTCAAGACAGGCGGGAAACGCTTTTTCCGGCGGCGGATTCATACACCAGAAGCTCACCCCGCACTCGCCGATTTTCACCGAAAACAGCCCCTCTTGCTGGGTGGAGTCAATCGGGCAATCCGAGATAATCATATCCAGCTTATGCTGGCTCAGTTGCTCCAGCAGCATCTCGTGGGTGGATTCAAAGCAGCGCAGGTGAATTTGCTCATCTTCAACTACCGCCGCATCCAGAACGCCGCTCACTAATCGCTTGGAAAGCGCGTCGGCGACGCCGACATCAAATAGCAGGTTCGACTCTTTGCGGTAGTTGACGATATCGAGCATCTCCTGGCTCAGGGTGAACATGCGATCCGCGTAGCGAAACACCAACTCTCCCAGCTCGCTGGGTTCCAGGCCGCGTCCTTTGCGTTTAAAGAGCTTCCCCTGTAAGCGCTCTTCAAGCGCTTTTATCTGCCCGGTGATCGTCTGCGGCGTCAAATAGAGCGCCTCGGCGGCGCCGACGACCGAGCCCTCACGGTAGACGTGCCAGAAATAGTACAGATGGTTGTAATTGATGTGCGACATACATCCCTCCCTGATATGTCCGGAAGGGCCCACAGGCCCTCCCGATGAAGTTACACGCTGTGAGTAAGATCCGTTACGCGCTTACGCAGAATCATGTAGCCGATGACGGCAGACAGGATAGACCCTATCAGAATGCCCAGCTTAGCCCAGTTGATCAATCCGGGATCCACGCTGCTAAAAGCGAGCGTGGCGATGAAAATCGACATGGTGAAGCCGATTCCGCACAGTACGCCGACCGCCATAATCTGCGGGAAGCGGGTTCCCGGCGGCAACGAGGCCCACTTAAACTTCAGCGCCAGCCAGCAGAACAGGCTAATTCCGAGCGGCTTACCGATAAACAGTCCGGCAATGATCCCAAGCGGCAGCAGCGAGGTCAGCCCCGCGAAGGTAACGCCCTGCAGCGAAACCCCGGCATTGGCAAAAGCAAACAGCGGTAGGATAAGAAACGCGACCCACGGATGCAGCACATGCTCAAGCTGTTTCGCCGGCGATTTGCCATTCTGCTCCTTCAAAGGAATCATAAAACCGACGATAACCCCCGCCAGGGTCGCATGTACGCCGGATTTCAGTACCGCCGTCCATAGCACCGCGCCAACCAGGATATAGATACCGGTGCGCCGTACGCCGCTGAGATTGAGCGCCGCCAGTACCACAATCGCGCCAGCGGCGACCGCCAGCGATAGCACCGACAGATCGTTGGTATAAAAGAGCGCGATAATCACGATCGCCCCGAGGTCATCAATGATAGCCAGCGCCATCAGGAAAATTTTCAGCGCTGTTGGTACACGGTTGCCTAATAGCGCCAAAACGCCAAGCGCAAAGGCGATATCAGTCGCCGCCGGGATCGCCCACCCTTCCCGCGCAACGGGATCCTGGGCATTGAAAGCTAAATAGATAAGCGCCGGCACCACCATGCCGCCAATCGCGGCGACCACCGGGAACACCGCCTGACGGCGGCTGGCAAGCGCCCCCTGGATCATCTCACGCTTCACTTCCAGGCCAATTAACAGGAAAAACACCGCCATTAGCGCATCGTTGATCCACAACAGCATGTTTTTGTTAATTTCCAGCGCGCCAACGCGCAGCTGCACCGGCGTCTCCAAAAAGGCATGATACAGACCGCTGGTGACGCCGCTATTGGCCATAATCATCGCCAGCGCGGCGGCGCAGATTAAGATAATGCCCCCGGAAGCATCGCTACTGAAAAATCGTTGCAGATGTTTCACTTTTACTCTCACCTTGTTGGTCAATAACTCGATAAAAGTATGATACAGCCGACAACACATCGAAAAAATCAGATTTAAATTGCCATTACACTCATTTTTTCCGAGCTATCTTATCCTCTCATTAATCATAGACCACCCGTAGCAGGGTGAGCTGCTTGTCAGCATCGAGATAGCTTTTCTCTACCGTCGCGTAAGCCGAGGCCAGCGATGTCGTGATATTTTCCACGATCACGTGGCGTTCGATACGATCGGCGCGCTGGCACAAAATCTCGCTACTTTCCGTTTCGTTCCAGCAGCTTTCAGTAACAACATTGCCAAAAAATTGGATATTACCGGCAGAGTGCGCCTGAACGCCGCCGATGGCGAACAGTGGAACGGCCGCCAACACTAACCATCTGTGCCTGGACTGCATACGCGAAACCCTCGTTCGGAGGAAGCAGGTAACCGGGGTCCGCGCCCCGGTCGCTGAGACTTAACCTTTAGCTTTCTGAATCGCCATCTGCAACGCATCCTGCGACGTACTGCCCGGCACGACCGAGATACGCCCGGCATCCGGGGCGGTAGCCTGTGGCATCACCACAAAAGCCGGAGTACCGGAAAAATTCATATGTTGAGCCAGCGCCTGATTACTTAGCAGCGCGTCATGCACCGCCCCGCTCTGCTGGGCGGTTTTTACCGCCGTCATTTGCGGCTGGGTGAGATAATGCGACGCCAGCGCGTAAACCTCCTTCTCGGTTAGCTGCCCCTCCACTTTGCCGGTGGCGTACAGGGCATTATGCCAGGCCAAATACTTCGCGCCGCCATCGTTCAACCACACCTGTTCGCCGATCCTCGCCGCCAAACCTGACACCGGCCAGCGGGATGAAAAGATAGGAAACTCTTTAAAGATAAAACGCGTATCAGGATTCGATTTCACCAGCTCTTCCACCACGGGCGACATCTTGCTGCACCAGGAACACTGGTAGTCAAAAAACATCACCACCGCCGCTTTAGCATCCGCCGGGCCAACAGAGGGAGAGCTATCGCTCAGCAACTCAGAGCGGTACTGCAGCGCCAGTTGCGCATAAGCCTGCTTCTGGGCCACCTGCTGACGCTGATGTAGCGTTTCGCTGGCGGCGATAAGGAATTCCGGATGATCCGCCAGATACGTCGCCACCGCTTCGCCGACTTTATCCGGATGGCTGACGATATACGCCTCAGCGCTCGGTCCAATATCGCTGGCAACAGGTTGTGTATCTACGGCCAACGCGGAAAAAGAGATGACGCCGCCAACCGCCATACACACCGCCGATTTACAGGAAAGTTTGCGCATTATTGAGTTCTCATTATTAAGTTCAGGGGATGCCCGCAGGGGCAGAGTAAAATCGTCATCGCCGTTGCGCCGTTACCGTGACCGCCGGCATTACGCCCCCGGCATCGTTGAGGCTTTGCCAGCGCACGGCGCAGCTTTTCGCCTGCCGACACCACGATGTACGGCGGGTAGAAAACGGCGCGACCACCCCCGCGGCGTCTATAGGCTTACCGTTGACGCGGGTGGAAAAGAGAGTGATGTAGTAGGGTCCAGCATTGCGTACCGTCAGCCCATCCGCCGTTAAGTTCCAGGCCAGTTGGCGATAAGCCTGCTGCGGATCGCCGGTTAGCCCTGCAGGCCGATAAATCAGCTTTAACGCCGAGCGAAAAGCCATCTGCACGCTATTGGCGCCGGTTTTTCCCGATGGAATAGCGGCAATACTCAGGGTGAACAAACTTTCACGATCCTGCGCCAGCGCCTCGCCGCTCCACGCGACGCGCAGCGTGTTCTCCTGGCTCGCGCGTAATAAGAAGAGCGGCGGCGTGACCACGAATGGTGTTTTACGGGTCGACAAATCATCGGCGCCTGGCCAGCGTCCACCGCTCAGCACGTGGCTGTCCACCAGCCAGTCACTCTCCGAGGTGTTGCGCAGCGGAACGCTCAGCGTCGTCCGCTCAGCGTGATAAATAAAACGCGTGCCGCCAATCACCACGCCCGCATGGCCTATCCCAAAGGGCAACAGCCAGAGCCAAAACCAGCAGAAAAGTCGTCTATTCATAACTCAGCACAAAAGTCGCGGAAGCATCGGCTACACCCGGCGCCACCGGAGCGCCATCAGCCACATAGCGGGCATAAAACTGTAAACGTTCGGACGCGGCGCCCGCAGTTAGCGCGAGCACATCGCTTTGCGCCCCCGGCGCTACCTGTTGTTTGTTCTTGTCGTATAACGCAATCCCGATACCGGAGGCCGCGTTCGCCCCGCTATCCAAAGCGAAAAGATCGCCGCTTTGCGAGTCGCTGGTACCGCTAAAGCTCACCGTCACGCCGCTGGCGGTGCTGCCGCAATTTTGTAGGGTGATCGAAAATGGCTGCCACTCCGCGCCGGCCCCCGCTTGATAAAACTGGCGGTTGCTGACGGTTCCCATATCGACCTGAATATTCTCGGAATCCGGCGACAGCGTACAGGTGTTGTCGGTAATCGTGCCCGTCACATAGACCCTACCGTCATGGGCCAGCGCGCCGTTCACCGCCAGAAGGAGTCCACAGCAGAAAAACAGTGGTTTGATCATTGCCGCGCGCCTATTCATATTGCAGATCGAAATACATCACCGCCGTCGCATTTCCGGAGGTCACGGTTGGCCGGGTAGATTTGTAGCGAATATAAAACGATAAGGTGTTGCGGCCCGTTTTCAGCGGATAGACCACCGAACTGGTGTTATTGATGCTGACGGCATCCTGATCCTCATCAAGGATCTCCACGCCAACGCCGCCTGCCAGCATTTTTTCGCTACCCATCCCGGTGTCGCTCAGCGCCAGCAGCGCCGGATTGTCGCTGTCGGCAGTGCCGGTAAACCAGATTTTGCTGCCGGTAATGCCGCGCGAGCAGTTCTTCAGGTTGATGTTGAACGGTTTAAATTTCGTCGTCGTACCGGTGGCGGGAAAATCTGCCACCGAGAACTGACCTAAATCGATACTCTGGCTAAGGCTGGAAATTTCGACATCGCAGGTTTGCGCGACAATCGTGCCGGTAAATTCCAGGTTGTAACCGCTATCGTCGGCGTAGCAGCCGTTACCGCACAGCAGGATAAGTAAGATGAAGTACTGAAACAGGCGCATTAATCGAAATCCACCCGTAAGTTAGCCAACGCGGTAAAAGCGCCTTCCGTCGGCGTCTGGCCGGTGGTGCTGACCGGATACGCTTGCAGGGAAAGGGTCGCCTGTCCGTTTTGATCGGTAGTAAAAGGCTCGATGCTGCTGGCGTCATTGGGCGTTAATACCGTGCCGTCGCTGCTTTCGACCACCACGCCAACATCAGGATTATCGGTGGCGATGGCCTGGCTTAAGTGACTATCGGCGGTGGCTATCAGCCGCAGGCTCAGGTTAACCTGTGAATCCACCCCACTGCACTTCACCGGCACGGTGAATCTTTTATTGCGGACGCCGGTTGGTTTTTCTCCGGCGCGATTGAAACCGCCGCTGTACAGCGAGCCAAAATCAACGAGGATAGTTTGCCCGGCATTAATCTCGCAGCTTTGCGGCACGGTCACGCTGCCGCTGTAGACAATGCTGTATACCACGGTACTCAGCGGATCGTTCCCGGTGGTGGTGACATAGACGTTAAACATGGTCTTCGGCTCGATATTTACCGTGCCAATAAATGGCTTCACAACCTTAAGTTGAAAAACCAGATTTGAATCATGTACCGGAAACGGTGAGCCATTGTTGACGTTGGCGTCATAGCCCATATAGACATAATCCATTGGAGGATAAAACACCCCGGCCGCCGAGTCTTCGATGCGCATCGCCCCTTCAAGATAGGTGCCATCCAGCTGCATATATTTCCAGTCGCCGTTGGTTTCCACTATCGATGAAGAAGCGACATACGAACGATACGTCCGCCCGGAATCCGAAGAACCGGCGGGACAAATCGCCTGTACGTTTACATCCTGGTTTTTGCTGAGCTGCGTGGTCGAACCGGCCTGATTCTGCGCCGCCGTCAGCGTCGTCGTCAGGTCATAATCGACCGTCGCAGGCGAGCCATTGGTATTCTGGCAAACGGCCGCCAGACCACCGCGTGCCAGCAACAACCCCATTAACAGAAAAAGAAAAGAGACAAGCTTCATTTAGCGACATTCCAGATGCTGACGCGCCAGCGGTTGGCTCACGTCAGGGAGATGATAATGGGTGAGGCATTGTTGGCCTGGCCGTGGCCCCCACTGCGCTTTCAGCGTGCCCTGCGGGCTAAGACCGGAGAGATATACTTCGCCGTCGTCGCCAACGATGCCTTCTTCAGCCACGCCTGCAATAGAGACCGTGGCGCCGAACGGTAGCGGTTTTCCGTCATGGTTTAGCGTCAACAGCGCGCGCTCGCCGACCCGTGCGGTAAAGTTCGCCAGCACCATTGCTCCTTGGGTGGGAACCACATTGATCACCGCATCATCAATATCGACATCTTCTTTTAGCGAATTGACGTCCAACGCCATGCGGTTCTGGCGGTAAGTAGTGGCGTACGGCACCACCGCGTAGCCGCGGCCATCGGTGTGGATCCCCGGCTGATCTTCAATATTGACGTCGCCAGCCCCCGGCACGGCGATAAGGACATTGGTATCGCCCAACGGCTGGCTGAGGGTGAGACCATGGGCATGCGCGACCATGCCGCCGCTGAGGCCATAGTTCAGTTGCCGATAATCGCCATGGTTGCTGTTGTTGTAGCCGACATTCAGGTTGCCCTTTGCCCCGTCGTATTCGAGGCTGGCGGAGCCGCTCGCACCAACTCCCTGATTCTGATAGCCCTGCTGCACGCTGTAGCTCAGGTTGTTTTGATCCAACAACGTGCCGCTGATACCGCTATTCTGCGTCACGCCGCCGTGCCCGTCGCTACTGGTGGAGAACGTCGCATAAACGTTATGACGCCGCTGGGTAATATCGTCGCCGTGGCTAAGCCACTGGCTGAGCGGTAGTGAGATATTGAGCGCCAGCGTCCGATCGCGTTCCTCCTCGCCGGGGGCGCGGCTGCTGCTATATGACAGGCTCCACGAGACCCCGGCCAGCGTGTCGCTGTAGCCAATTTGCAGTAATTTATTGGTTTCATCGGTGTGCCAATAGCTCTGTTGGCTACCGGTGACGTACAGTGAGCCAAAATGACCGAACTGCTGAGAGAGGTTGATCTGTACCTTGCCGCGTTTGGTGTAATACAGGTTGTAGTCATCGCCGACATCGCGATCGCTGTCATCCTCCTGCTGGCCGCTATTGCCGGACATCTGCTTCCACGCGGTATCATCGAGCGTATAAAAACCAGAGGTCGAATAGCGATAGCCCAACAGTTGAAAATGGGTGCCCAGGTTGTTTAACGATTTAGCATATAAAAAGCGCAGCGATTGCCCCTGGTGTTCGCTGTCATCCGCCAGCGTACTGTAGGCTTGCGTAAGATCGACGGAAATCGCCCCCCAGTCACCGAAATTAGCTCCAGTTCCCAGCGCCAGCGCACGGTAATCGGAGGAAAACTGCGTTCCGCCGTACAGCGTAAAGCCGTGCGGCAACCCCCACATCAGGGTCGCCTGGCCGAAACTCATCTCCCGCTTCTGGCTGCTATCGCCGCGATAGCTCGCCGCGGTGGCGGCATATTTCACCCGCCCCTCGCGTTGCAGAACCGGTACGGCGGCATATGGCACGCTATAGCTGGAGACGCTGCCGTCGGACTCCTTGATCTCAACGTTGAGATCGCCGCTGGAGGAGGTCGGATAGAGGTCGTCAATGGTGAAGGCGCCAGGCGATACATAGCGCTGGTCGATGGTGTAGCCATTCTGGCGAATCGTCACCTGGGCATTGCTTTTGGCGATGCCGTGGATAGTCGGCGCGAAGCCTTTCATGCTGTCCGGTAGCATATTGTCATCAGACGCCAGCTGGAGCCCACGAAACGGCAGGCTATCGAAAACGCCAGAAGGGGTATAACTATCGCCCGCCGTCAATTCGCCTTTTAGCGCCGCCACATCACGCTCCACATAGGTACTGATGTGCTGCCAGTCGCTTTTATGTTGCTGATTATCGCTGTTGTAGTTCCATGTCGAGTAATCACGCAAACGCCAGGCGCCGAGATTTAATCCGCTATTGAGGCCGAGGAAGTCGTTGTCGCTATTGGTGCCGCCAGCGCTACGGTCCCGGCTATTCGCGCCGGTAAACGTATAGTTGAGCAACAATGCATTAATACCTTCATCCCAGTTTTGTGGCGGAATATAGCCCCGAGCCTGGTTGTTCAGCGCCGCCTGCGGAATGCTGATATTTAGCCGCTGCTGACTAAAGTCAAAAGCGGTAGAGGCTGCCGGGATAGCCGCCGTAAGATCGACGCAGTCGCCGGCACCGGCCTTCGCCAACGGTGGAAAGGCGCTGAGATTCACGTTCATGCCGTTGAGCATTTCAGGCGTTACGCAGGCGCGCAGACCTGAGCCATCGGCGGCCTGGTTGTTGGCGCGAAAAGCGATATCGCGCGTCGTCAATAATGCGCCATTAAGGTAGACATCGACCCGATAAACCCCCGGCGCCTGACCGTTACCCTCAAAATGCGAAAGGTCAGCGATTTTCGACGGATCGTCAGATAAAAAGGCAGGGTTAAAATAGTTTTCGGCCCAGCCGCGCGGCAGCATAAACGCATTTGCCGAGATTAGAGCCAGGCTGATAAGCGCAGGCAGTCTACCCACCGTCAACTGGCGAGCGGCGACATCGAGTTTCAACACAATCTTACTGGCTCAGACAGGTTTGCTGCGGCGTAGTGGCGCCGAAATCGTTAATCGACTGGAAAGTCACCTGTCCTGCCCCGCCGTGCAAGGTTATCTCGCTTTTCGGCGGCACCATCGCATTGGCCAATTTCTGCCCGCCAACATGAATATCAACCAGCGAAACATAATACGGTGAAGGATTGGCGATGCTCAGACGCTCGCCGGCACGCTGACAGCGTAACATCGCCGGCGCGTCCACCGAGGCAATGGGCAAATGTTTAGGGCGAATAAACAGTTTAATAACGCTTTGCGTGGCGATTTGCAGCGAATTCGCCGCCAACTTGCTTTTATTAACCGAGGGAATGGCTTTGCTGTTGAGATAAAACACGCTTTCGCGATCTTCCGGCAACGAAGGGCCAACGTACATAATACGCAGCAGGTTTTCTTTTCCCGGCTGAATGACGAACAGCGGCGGCGTCACGACAAAATCGGCGCTTCTACCGCCATCGGCGTTCGACACCCACGACTGAATTAAAAATACATTATTGCTGGATGAGTTAATTACCGGCAGAGAGACCTGCTTATCACCCTGCGGATAAATAACCCGGGTCGAACCCAGCGCGATACCGCCAGCATGAGCCAACTGAGTCATTCCCAGCGCCGCCAGCAGCAATAACGAAAATAAAATCGGGGTAATTCGCGTACTCATTCTTTTGATAACCAGGGAGGAGATGAAATGCATCCCTCCGCTGCCAGCAACGGAGGAGATGCGGATACCAATCAGGAATAGACCATGCTGAAGGTCGCGGTCGCCGCAACGTTACCTGCAGTGGCCGCGCCGGTAGCGACATAATCCACGCTCAGCGGTACGGTGTTTTCGCCATCAATCAGGGTGATGGTGCCGGAGGTATCGCCGATATTCAGAACCTGTCCATCCGGGCCGTATAACTGCAGCGCAACGTTAGTCGCCGCACCCGCGCCAGCGGTATTCGCCAGCGAACCCGCGAGCGTACTGTCCTGCTGACCATTAAAAATAACCGCCGCGTTCTGGCTGACCGTGGTGTCGCAGTCCTCCAGTTTGATTGAGAAATCTTCTTTTTGATTGGCAACCATTCCAGATGCCGTCAGTTTGCTGGTGCGAACCTGGCTCAGGATTACGGTCTGATCGATAGAGTCAGCAGAAACGGAGCATGCAGCATTCACAACCTGCCCCGTAAAATTCACCGTACCGCCGGAAACCGTCGAAGTATCCGCATTAGCTGCGCAGGTCATACCGCCCGCCGCCATGGCGGTTATTGCCATCGCTAAAAGATGTTTTTTCATAAATAACCTTTTAAATACACAAGTCGAAAATAGAATTAATAACGAATTTTAGTACCGAGCCCTCTTCACAGAGATCTCTTGCTGGTACCGGGCGCAAAAAACGTTAAAAGTTGTAGCGTACAGAAATACTATATTCAATGAATAGCAAGCCCTGCACTGATTTATAAGCGCTAATGGGAAGTAAATTTCTGCCGTTATTTAATTATTATAAATTGGCCAGGGAGTTGCAATCTACAATGGCTGTTTTTATAGGACTCATCTTAACTACATGTTTTTACAGCAAATAATTTATTTACTTTGTTATTTAAAGCGGCAATTAGTAAGCCAACGGTAGTTTCTTAACCCCTAACAAACGCCCACCATCTATATTGATATAACCGCCCTTCCTCAATTCAGAAAGTAACTTCATGGTGCGGCTTCGTGATATTCCGGTTCGTCGTTGAATAAAATTCAGGACATTAATGCTCTGGCGATATTCGTCGCTGTAGGCGGCAATTTCGATTAATAACGCACGAACCTTGAGATAAGAGTCAACGCCAACCAGTTCCCGATCGCGAACGTTCATCACCATCAGACGATAGGCGAGAAAACGAGCCACATCGTGCCAAAGATTGCATTCGTCCGTCACCTTAATAAAATCCGCTAGCGAAACCGCGCGACCACAGCATTCTGTTTCCGCAATCAAAAAATGTTCCGGGCGAGTGGGAACATCGTAAGTCAGACCGTAGCTATCAATCAGTCCTGCGATTGACGGGGCAAAAACCGACAACACATTCAGCCCTCTGTCGCTGCGGCAAATTGAGAAGATACCGGACTCCAGCAACACAATGCGGCTACTTTGTTTCGTATACAGCGAAAACTCTTCACCCGGTTGCACGACGAAAGGCTTGCCGAAGGGCAAGAGTGCAGAAAATAAAGCATCAATCGCCGCATGAGGTTTAGCCTGCTGGGAGAAAATATATGAGTGCAAGGCATTCTCATTATCATTTTCGAAACCATTTAATTTCATTATATCTTCATTAAACATCCATAATCATATGAGAAATAAAGATATACGCACATTAGTTAGCCTGCAATTAATAATAAATAAATACTAAATATAGAATAAATGTATAATGAAAGCACAAATAATCAATCATTAATCAAATAAGATAATCCTCAAACAAATAACCAACAAAGATCTCAAAATGTTATTAAGCATTTTTAACATTACACACTATAACAAATGAAATTATTTCTTATGATATAACAAGAAAGAGAAAAGGCGGCGATCCAGAATAGTACCTCCACTGAATCACCGCCTTTACGCTACATGAAATAAAGATCAATTAACTAAAATATCGCGGGGCCGCGTAGTACTCCGCCATTTTCTCCGCCAGCCAACCGCCATCTTCACCATTGGAATGAATAGTGGTGATACTGACCGTCGAACCGCCGCCCCACAGCACGGCAAAAACGTTATAGTCCGGCAGATTTAGCGCCTGCACCTGGCTCCAATCGTATCCCTCATCCTGGCGCAGAAAATCCCCCACCGTCGCAACACCATACGTCGTGCTGTTCACCGCGGTATTTAACAGCGCCGGGGTAATGGCGTTGATATCGCTGCCAATCCGCGAGTCCCCCATGAAGAACGTACCGCCGGATGCAAAATGCGCCGCAGCGATTTTACTGGTCCCTTCCGCAACCGTCGGCATATGGCCGCCGGGTATCTGCCACAGCATCGCCGGTTTTTGCAACGCTCTGGCGGCCTCCTTCACCATGCCCAGATAGTTAAACCAGCAGCTGGCGTTCCAGCCGTAGTGGGCCAGGGCATCCGGGCTGAAGCAGTCGCGTTCGAATTTATCAAATGCGATAAAGTCTGGCGCATAATCGCCGCTGTATACGCCCAGTTCATTAATGAATTCAGCAATCGCCGCCCCTTGTTCACACGGTGCGGCGTTGGCGCGCAGCAGCCAATCTGCCGTGCCCGTCGCCCAAACGTTGGTCTGCCAGCCAAAAGCGATATCAGGCGCGAACTGGCGAACGATATAGTTAATCGCCTGTACGTAGCCATACAAATCGTTGCTGAAGGTCGGCAGCGCCGGCGCGCTGAAACCTGGAATCGCAGGGAGCGCATTGATCGCCGCCGCCAGTTGTACATTCACCTGCACGCTATTGGCTTTACGCAACGCGGTATAGCCATAAGGCTCCTGCTGCATAGCGCCCAGGAAGTCCGGATTCAGGACGAAGGTTGCCGGAACCGGATGCTGGTCATCTTTCCAGGATTGTGCCGCCAGGCACTGGGTAATGAAGTTACCAAAGTGGTTGCGTAAACGCTGCTCATCCTGCAGATCCGATACCGCGCTGCCGCCGCTGGCATTGGCGGTATAGACCACCATCACCGGCATCACCGCGCGACCCGCTTCGGCTTCTATCTCGCGAACCAGCGGCACGGTTTTGTGGATCGGTAGCGAAGCATAATCCAGGAAACCATCGCCATTGCTGTCCACTTCCGCCGCCGGAATCGGATCGCCGCCGCCATCAAACCCATCGTATTTAAACAGCGCGCTGCAAGGCACATTGCGATACAGATCGGTCGTCTCTGCCGCATTTACCGTCACGCCGCCGTGCGCCAGATAATTCGGCCAGCCTTTTACCTGCAGCGGAACGCCCTGGATAAACTCAAGCGCGACGTTATTGACGCTTTGTAGTAAACGCAATGGCGCGCTGACGTCGCAACGCCAAGGCGTACCGGCGATATATACATCCGCTACCTGTACGCTATATTCCCCGGCAGATAAACGCAGCGGCAGTTTCTGCTGACGAGTATCGCTTTCCAGCACGAAACTATACTGATAGCCGCCGCAGCAGAAACGATAGCGCTGCGTGGCCGTCCCCTGTGGTAAGCCTAATACCGTTACCGCGACCTCAACAAAGGTGTCGCTCGCAACGGGCGTTTTTTGTAATGCTACGTTCACCTGCATCGTCATGCCGACCTTCGGCACAATGGTTGCAGGCTGCGCTGCGGTCGTGAGCAACTGGTTGTTCATGGTCGTCGGCTGCAGGCAGATAGCATATTGATGATTCGCCAGGAGCTGGGTAACGCGCTGCGGTTGATTCGCCATCAGCGTCAGTGTTCTTTCGCACACGCCCGCCTCCGACCATAGCTCAACAACGACTTCCGCGCCTTCCAGTTCATCGTCCGCCAGCAGCAACTCGATCGCGGCAAAGGTCACCGCTGGCTGATAAGCAATCTGACAGCGCTCAACGGCGTTACCTGAAGCAAGTTCCAGCGTATAGCTTTCTGTCACGGGCGAAATTCTCATCTCGTCGTTACACAGTTCCAGTACCGTAATACCGTAGCTGCCGGCGCTCAGATCGCCGATGGTTAGCGTCGCGCCCCATTCCCCGGCGAAGCGCTGCTGACGGCCATCAGAGTACCGCAGCTCAATTTCCGGCTTCAGCGAGGTGCTCTGCGCCTGCGCCGGGAATTGAACAATAATTTGTCCCTGGCGTCCCGGGTCATGCGCCAGCGTCGCCGTCAGGTCACTCAGCACGACGGGCGTTTGTGTGGCCGAAAGATAAAACTCCAGTACCGCCGATTTGCCAGCAGCCAACAGATACTCGCCGTCGTTATTGATGGTGATGGTATTTTTTTCTGTCGGCCAGCCACCGTCGCTGGCCAGCGTAACCGCCTGGTTACCCAGCATGGTACCGCTAAATGGGCTGTACGGATCGGGATGCGCTGTCGCGGTGAAGCCTAATTTCAGCTGATTAATATCGACAGACTGCGAATACTGATTCGTCAACGTCAGGGCCATGCGTTGATACCAGCTGGACGCGTTCACCTCTCCGGAAACCAGGGTCAGTCCTGTACCGGTAATCGCGTCGGCGGCGGGCGTTTCAGGTTCTGGTTCAACCTCATCAGCTGAATCATCCGCAGGCGCTTCAGGGACTGGTTCAACCTCATCAGCTGAATCATCCGCAGGCGTTTCAGATTCTGGTTCAGCCTCATCAGCTGAATCATCGGCGGGCGCTTCAGGGACTGGTTCAAGCTCATCAACGGCGTCATCGCTATCGGAAGCCGCCAGAGTCAGAGCGAAGGTAGATAATTTTACCGGTACCTGGGTGGCCGCCAGGCTAAAGAATAGAGTACCGCTTTCCCCAGCCGGCAGTAGCAGCTCGCTGCTGTTGTTTATAATGATTTCATTGAATTCCAGGGTTCCCTGGGCGGTGTCACGCAACGTTAATGAACGATCCCCTTTCAGCGTGCCTCCCGTATTCCCCCACGGATCCGGATGTCCGGAGGCAGTAAAGCTAATCGCCGCCTGGTTCAGATCAACAGTTCGATTACTTTCGTTTGTGAAGGTTAACGTGACTTTCTGGTACCAACTATTCACATCAATCTGGCTATTTTTAATTACAACGGTCATCAACTCGATTCCTCATTCCCTGGTGGAAAAAAGCCCCGGTAAACCGGGGCTTTGCTATAGAGCCCAATACGCCATTAAAAGAGAGATGTATTAGTAGGCGCCTAAGTCAGTCCATGTGCCGCTCTGACCGCAGTTCAGGTCAGGCTGTTCGCCCTGGGACCACCATTTCACCTGGTAGTTGTGACCATTCCAGCTAACAATTTCGAAGGTACCCCAGCTTGCGCCGTATACGGTGTTAGCATCCCACAGCGCATATGGCGCATCATGGTCAGCCGCCTCATCGGAAGAGGAGTCATCTTCAGCCGGTTTGGTATCCTCGTCGGGAACCGGAATCACGTCGGTTTCATCTTCTTCATCAGCCGGTGTTGGTTCAACCTGGGCAGCAGCCGGAACCGCAGTCAGTACAAAACGCTGTTGAGTTGAAGGTTCGTTGTAGCAGTCACGTACGAAAAGAGTGAACTGGAACGCCGTCTTCGCACTTACCTCAGGCACGACGAACTCAATCACTTCCGCCGTTTTATCCGCGACGTTAATTTCAGACGGTACGCCCCAGCTAAAGGTCAACTCGTCTTTATCTTCATCGGAAGAACCGGCGCCGGACAGCTGAACGGTAGAACCGCCCACTACCAGCAGCTCAATAGCCGCTTTCGGCGCATGGTTGACGTCCGTTTTCTTATCGTCTTCAGCAGATTCATCTTTTTCAACGTTGATGCCGTCGAAGTAGAACGGATCCATATCGATAGTTTCTGACTCAATTTCATAACCCAGCCCTTCACGCGCCGCATTGACCAACACGCCGTTGTCCTGGTCGATAGTCCAGGTGAACATGCCGCCCAGACCCAGCTTCGCCGCGTATTCGCCTTTGGCTTTCACGGTGCGCGGCGTATCCAGCGACATAAACAGTTTGGATTCTGGGTTGTAGAGATAGTCAGCGTCAGCAACCTGATCGGTATAAACGTTGAAGCCGTTACGGCCCTTCTGGTTTTCCAGATCCAGGTAGTTGTAGATCACGTCATACCATTCATTAGTGCCGGACTCGAAAGTACCCGTGGTATCCCCGTTACCCGGGTTATAGGTACCTTTCAGCGGAGACAGCGACTCCAGCTCAACGTTACGGCCGTTACGGGTATAGCCGGCATAACCAATGTTGATATTTTCAGCCGGGAAACCTTCAGACAGCAGATGTTCCACAATAGTGTTTACACCCCAGCCGCCCTCTTCCAGCGCCTTCAGGTTAGTGTGATGAGCAACGGTTTCCGCCCACGGAGTGCCGAAGAAGTCATAGGTCATCAGGTTGATGCCGTACAGGCCAGCATTAATCAGCGCTTTGACGTTGGAATAATCGAAAGTCTTCACCACCGCGGAGCTGGCAATGGAGATTTTCACGTTGCTCAGGTTGGCGGAATCCAGCTGCTTACGCAGTTCGCCAATCAGCAGGGCGTAGTTTTCGCCATCTTCCGGGCCGCAAGGGTTGCCCGCGCCTTCGGCATTCGGGTATTCCCAGTCGATATCCACTTCGCTGAACATCGGGAACTGTTTGAACAGCTTCACCACGCCTTTAGCGAAGGTTTTACGTGCGGAATCAGATGCCGCGGTTTCATGGAAGCCGTTACTCATGGTCCAGCCGCCGATGCTCATGGACAGCACCAGGTTGTGGCCCTGCTGTTTGGCTTTCGCCTGCAGGTCGCGCAGGCCGCCGAGCAGGCCTTTGGTATTCTCCTGGGTTACGGTTTTCGGATCGACATCCCAGCCGCTGACGCTGTGACCAACGTTAATGTAGGACTGGAAGTCGCCCCACGGATCCAGGAAGGTTGGTTCATATTTGACTTTGCCGCACTGCTCAGCGCCTTCGGCCACCACGTCGCGATACTGGCCATCAATTTTATGGAAACCAGTCACGCCAACGAAGCCGACAATAATTTTATCGTAAGCGGTCGGTGAGATATTGGTCAGGTCGTAGCCGCGACCGCGGTTATCTTTAGAATCGTCCCCTTGCAGGCGACCATCATACTGAGACCAGTCGGTATAATAGCCAAATACCTTCGGCTTAGTGGTTGCTGCTTTATATTTGTTATAGACCGGCTTTGCGACACGAGCTGATGTATAGCTATAGTTGCTAACTTCAGTTGCTGGGTTAAAACCATCAGCGGCGTTGCTGGTTTCGGTAAGAGTATCGCCTTTAATCAGTTTGCTGGTAGCCATTTTAAATTTCCTTTTAAGTTTAAAATTTATCGCAGTTCGTTCTGCGAGACCAATAATCCATGACTCATGAAAAATTGGCTAATCACAAAGCATCAGCAATTAATCAACGCCAAATAATTATTTCACTGAGACCTCAATGAGGAACATCAGCACGACATCATCGGGTCTGAGAGGCCATCAAACCTACCTGAAGAATAAAAAACAAACAGCATATTAAATATAATTTAGGTAGTAATTAATTGTCATTTAACTTACATGAGATTATGTGACAGAGGTCTCCCCAACAAACAACACTACAATAAAACCGATGACAAAAAATGGATTAAGCCATTTCTTGTGCAATATATTCATCGACGACAATCAGGATGTGCAAATCTAAAGGAAGACGTTATGAAAACTTATCTCATCAATAACAACTGCATCTACAACGAACAGAAATATGAACTAAGAACGAGCTCAAATTCGCAAGTTATTCGAATGACGGCAATGCGTTCTAAATGTCTTAGTTTCATTATTGAAAACGCTCATCTGGAGATTATCGAACGGCAGAAAATCACCAATGAGTTATGGGGTAGCAGAAGTCATTTTGTGAATGATGCCAATCTAACGCAGATACTGTATTTAATCAGACGAGATCTCAAAGCACTCGGTATAAACGATCTTTTCATTACCATCCCGCGCCAGGGGCTGCAGGTCAACAAAGACATTACCATTGAAAAAGTCGAACCCAGGAAACCAAAAGTCAGAAAGCAGTTTTTCCGTAAAACGCTGGCGGCGCTAACCACCGTCTTTTCCGTCACGCTAGGTACAATGATGTACATGCACATTCATTAATTCAGGGAGAATAAAATGAATCCAATTATTGATGGAATCCTCGGACTGGAAGGCGGCTATAGCGCCAATCCTAAGGATAAAGGCGGCGAGACTAACTGGGGCATCACAGAAGCAACGGCGCGAGCGCACGGTTACCAGGGAAAGATGAGCGAACTTTCTCACAACGAGGCCTATGCGATTCTGGAGACCGATTACTGGATCAAACCCGGCTTTGAGCAGGTATCGCAACTCTCCTGGTCAGTAGCATTTGAGCTGTGCGACGCGGCAGTGAATATTGGTCCTCACCACCCCTGTATGTGGCTACAGCGCTGGCTTAACGTGATGAATCGCGAGCAGCAATACTACCCGGATATAAAAACAGATGGCAACATTGGCCCGCGAACCCTGAATGCGCTGAATTGCTATTTAACGCGACGAGGTAAAGAAGGAGAACAGGTGTTAGTCAAAGCGCTAAACTGCAGCCAAGGGGCTTATTACCTGGAGATCAGCGAGAATCATCGACAAAATGAAGAGTTCATTTACGGCTGGCTTAAAAACCGGGTGACATAGTTGAGGCGCACTAATCTGTAATAAAAGACTCAAGGATGAGCCTTTTATTACGTAGTAATACTACTTGAGCTTAGTACCGCCAAGCGTATTTTTTACTTTCTCACCCAGTATTTTTAAAATTGGACCGGCAAAAACACCGCCTAATCCTGCGGCTAACAGCACCATATTAAAGCTAAATCCTTTTTCGATAGCGATAGCGCTAAGGAGAAAACTGGTAAAACAAGATATCACTACCTGGGTCAGGCAGTTCATAATTCCCTGATGTGCTTCGCCACTGTCTTCCTTATTTTTACGGAGAAGGAAACTGACGAATCCCCCCCAGGCGCCGATAGAAATAATGGTCAGAAGTATCTCTACTTCCAGTAATACAACTTCCGTTGTTTCTAAATGATTAGGTATAGACATAATCGCTCCTGCATAACTAAAGTAAAAAAAGATTCATCAGGAGTGTAAGTGGCGTAACTGGGGAAAGGTAATCAAAGAATATCAAGACTAACCACATCATATTAATGACGGTAAGATGATGGAACTTACCGTCTGAATGATGACAGCGTATGTAACATGGAAACTGTTTCATTTATCGCTGAAATATTTCTACTATTTTTGCTCCATGAAGCATAAACCTGCACGGACTTAAACATCAATTCAGGTGGCGGTTGGATAAAATTTATATCGTATTTACGCTGATTTTTATAAAATAGCGCCAGCTTTAAAGGCAATAATGCAATCAACGCGGTTCTTTCTACCATGCCAACCAGTCCGGTGATAGAATCGCTGCAATAGCCCATGGTACGTGAACCGTCATAATAAACATCATCTTTAAATAATCCGTTATCAGTGATGATGGAAGGAGAAGAAATGCCGGGTTGATACATGGCATGGCGGGAAGAGTAGAACTGATGTAAAGAAAGCTGCGACAGTTCGCTGAACAAATGGCCCTTGGCACAAATACAGACGAAATTTCTGAAGCTATCAATCATTTGATTATCGAGCCCAGGTTCAACCAACGGCTCAGAACCAATCGATAAATCGCATTGTGCCGTCAGTAGAAGCTCTTTAGCTTTATCGCGGCTAATATTGCGGGATGAAAAATGATTGATCACGCCCTGTTCAAAAAGCGCGCTGCCGTACAGTTGGGAAAGGTAATAACTTTCGATGAAGTCGCTACCAAGGATCGTAATCCGGGTATCATCATCCTTGTTTTCTGTCAGAAAGGTATTATCGACAAGCAACATGGCCTGGCGAAAACTATGGTGGATCTCGAGTGCTTTCGCTGTTGGCAGTAAACCATCTTTACTTCTGACAAACAGCTCCTGATGATAGAAGTTTTGTAGTCGTCTTAATGCCAGAGAGACCGCGGCAGGAGTAATGGCCAATTTTTTCGCCGCCTTCGCGGCATTACCTGCCGAAATGACAGCGTCAAGAACCTTGATTAAATTATAATCAAAGCCCTTATTGGCACCTTTCGATCCCATCCACTGTCAGCCTCTTTTATCGAAAAAAGCAATATAGATAATACTCAAAATAAATCAAACCCGGACATGCTAAACAAAGTATAGCGTCTCTATTCAAGGCTGAGGCTAGGGCAGAAAAAAGCCTGAACAGGATGTTCAGGCTTGTGCTAATAACGTAATTTAACGCAATTAACGCGTTAAATCATCGAAGAATTTTTTTACGCCATCGAAGAAGCTTTTGGAACGCGGGCTGTTTTTCTCACCCGTCGGACCACCGAAAGTTTCCTGCAGCTCTTTCAACAATTGCTTCTGCTTATCGTTAAGACCCACCGGCGTTTCCACCACCACGCGACACAGCAGATCGCCCTGAGCGCCGCCGCGTACGGACTTCACGCCCTTGCCGCGCATGCGGAACAGTTTGCCGGTTTGCGTTTCGCCAGGCACTTTCAGGTTAACGCGGCCATCCAGCGTCGGTACTTCAATCTCGCCGCCAAGCGCAGCCATGGTGAAGTTGATCGGTACTTCGCAGTACAGATTATTCCCTTCACGCTCGAAGATCGCGTGCTGTTTGACCTGAACCTGAACGTACAGATCGCCCGCCGGAGCGCCATGCTCGCCAGCTTCACCCTCGCCAGCCAGACGAATGCGATCGCCGGTATCGACGCCAGCCGGGATTTTCACCGACAGTGTTTTGGTTTTTTCAACGCGACCGTGACCGTGACACTTGTTGCATGGATCTTTGATAAGCGTACCGCGCCCCTGACAGTGCGGACAGGTTTGCTGAACGGCAAAGAATCCCTGGCGCATCTGAACCTGACCGGAACCATGACAGGTCGGACAGGTCTGCGGCTGAGTACCGGATTTGGCGCCGCTGCCGTGGCAAACATCGCACTCTTCCAGCGTCGGGATGCGGATTTCTTTAGTGACGCCACGGACCGCTTCTTCCAGCGTTAATTCCATGTTGTAACGTAAATCTGCACCGCGCGCCGCGCGTTGACGGCCACGACCGCCGCCGAAGATATCGCCGAACACGTCGCCAAAGATATCGCTGAAATCCGCGCCGCCGCCGAAGCCGCCGCCGAAACCGCCGCCGCCCATGCCGCCTTGTTCAAACGCGGCGTGGCCGTACTGATCGTAGGCTGCACGTTTCTGGGCATCAGTCAGGACTTCATACGCTTCTTTGATTTCTTTAAATTTGGCTTCGGCCTCTTTGTCACCCTGGTTACGGTCCGGGTGATACTTCATGGCCAGGCGCTTATACGCCTTTTTGATTTCACGCTCTTCCGCTGTTTTGGAAACGCCCAAAATCTCGTAATAATCTTGCTTTGCCATTGGTGTTTTTCAGCCCCTTAACATGCGTGCACGGGCGGAGAGGAAACCTCTTCGCCCGTGCCAGTGTTTTACCCGTTCAAAGGGCGATTATTTTTTGTCTTTCACTTCTTCGAACTCAGCGTCGACAACATCGTCGTCCTTCGCGCTGTTCTCTTGAGCGTCAGCGCCGCCAGCCTGCTGCTGAGCGTGCTGCTGCTGAGCGATTTCCATCAGCTTCTGGGAAGCCTGGGCCAGCGCCTGCATCTTCGCTTCGATGTCCGCTTTGTCTTCACCTTTCAGGGAAGCTTCCAGTGCGGTCAGCGCAGACTCGATTGCAGTTTTGTCATCAGCCGGCAGTTTGTCGCCTGCTTCTTCAACCTGCTTACGAGTGCTGTGCAGCAGATGGTCGCCCTGGTTACGGGTCTGAACCAGCTCTTCGAACTTACGGTCAGATTCAGCGTTAGCTTCCGCTTCGCGAACCATTTTCTGAATTTCTTCTTCATTCAGACCGGAAGAAGCCTTGATGGTGATCTTCTGCTCTTTACCGCTGTTTTTATCTTTCGCGGAAACGTGCAGGATACCGTCAGCATCGATATCGAAGGTTACTTCGATCTGCGGCATACCGCGCGGCGCTGGGTTAATACCATCCAGGTTGAACTGACCCAGAGATTTGTTATCAGAAGCGCGTTTACGCTCACCCTGCAGCACATGGATGGTTACCGCGGACTGGTTGTCTTCCGCAGTAGAGAACACCTGGCTGTGCTTGGTCGGGATCGTGGTGTTTTTGCTGATAAGCGCGGTCATCACGCCGCCCATGGTTTCGATACCCAGCGACAGCGGGGTAACGTCCAGCAGCAGAACGTCTTTAACTTCACCAGTCAGTACACCACCCTGAACCGCTGCGCCGATAGCCACAGCTTCATCCGGGTTAACGTCTTTACGCGGTTCTTTACCAAAGAACTCAGCAACTTTCTTCTGCACCATCGGCATACGAGTCTGACCACCAACGAGGATCACGTCGTTGATATCGGAAACGGACAGACCGGCATCCTGCAGGGCAACTTTCAGCGGCTCGATGGAACGGTTAACCAGATCTTCAACCAGGCTTTCCAGTTTCGCGCGAGTCACTTTAATGTTCATGTGTTTCGGACCGGTCGCGTCTGCGGTGATATACGGCAGGTTAACGTCGGTCTGCTGAGCGGAAGACAGCTCAATTTTCGCTTTTTCTGCGGCTTCTTTCAGACGCTGCATCGCCAGCGGGTCGTTGCGCAGGTCAATGCCCTGCTCTTTCTTAAACTCGTCAACGAGGTAGTTGATCAGACGAGTATCGAAGTCTTCACCACCCAGGTGGGTATCACCGTTGGTTGCCAGAACTTCGAAGGTTTTTTCGCCGTCAACTTCGTCGATTTCGATAATAGAGATATCGAAGGTACCGCCACCGAGGTCGTATACCGCGATAGTACGGTTGCCGACTTCTTTATCCAGACCGTAAGCCAGCGCAGCGGCAGTCGGTTCGTTGATGATACGTTTGACTTCCAGACCCGCGATACGGCCGGCATCTTTGGTTGCCTGACGCTGAGCATCGTTGAAATACGCAGGTACGGTGATAACAGCTTCAGTTACCGGCTCACCCAGGTAATCTTCAGCGGTTTTCTTCATTTTCTTCAGCACTTCAGCAGAAATCTGCGGCGGTGCGGTTTTGGTGCCTTTCACATCAAGCCAGGCGTCGCCATTATCTGCGGCAACGATTTTGTACGGCATGATGGAAACGTCACGCTGAACTTCTTCATCCTGGAAGCGGCGACCAATCAGGCGTTTAATCGCAAACAGGGTGTTTTGCGGGTTTGTCACTGCCTGACGTTTAGCCGGCTGACCAACCAGAGTTTCACCATCCTGGGTATAGGCAATAATAGAAGGCGTGGTGCGATCGCCTTCGGCGTTCTCCAGCACGCGAGCGGTAGTGCCATCCATAATCGCTACACAAGAGTTGGTAGTACCCAGGTCGATACCAATAATTTTACCCATCTAAACGTCTCCACTAAAAATTCGATCAACATGTGGTTGTGAACCTGTAATAAGGGCGAAACGTGCGGTTTCAACTGCCCTGACATCATTTTTTTTCAGGTTCTTCACTGCGGTTGACTACAAGATGGGGTCGCCCTGGTTTTCATCAAGGGGCAAGCCAAAAAAAATTTTTATGGCAAAACACAGACGCGAGAGTAAACAACACGCCAGCCGGGCAAAATAGTCGCCATAACTCATACAAAACATAAATAGTAAATAAGAACATATTCATCGGATATCGCACATGTTCGGCGAAGAGTTCGCGATTATCGCGGCGTAAGGTAAATTGCTGAAAAATACCCCGCCAGATCATAGACAGTAACCACGCGCCTCATTATTATGCCGCGCCCCACCGCAAGTGGCGGGGTAATGCTTCCCTTTCTAATCATTATTTTGAGGAATTATGGGCAACACTAAGTTGGCTAATCCGGCACCGCTGGGCCTTATGGGCTTTGGCATGACCACTATTCTGCTTAACCTGGCGAATAGCGGCCTTTTCGCATTCGATGTAGCTATCCTGGCGATGGGCATTTTTTACGGCGGCATTGCGCAAATTTTTGCCGGCCTGCTCGAGTATAAAAAAGGCAACACCTTTGGTTTAACCGCTTTTACGTCCTACGGCTCCTTCTGGCTGACGTTGGCCGCGATCCTCCTGATGCCGAAAATGGGTCTGGCTGATGCGCCGAACCCGCATTTCCTGGGCATGTATCTTGGCCTGTGGGGTATCTTTACGTTGTTCATGTTCTTCGGCACGCTGAAAGCCGCGCGCATGCTGCAGTTCGTCTTCCTGAGCCTGACGGTGCTGTTCGCGCTGCTGGCGATTGGCCACCTGGTCGATAACGAAGGCATTGTTAAAATTGCCGGCTGGATTGGCCTGGTATGCGGCGCGAGCGCTATTTACCTGGCGATGGGTGAAGTGTTGAACGAGCAGTTCGGGCGCACCGTTCTGCCGATTGGCGAACCACGCTAATGGCCTGCCGCCGCCCGCAAACCGGGCGGCGGCGTTAAATTTAACGCTGCAGTTCTCCTTGCGGTAAAACCGCCTGCGTCGTCAACCCCTGACGCAGCCAAATACCTAAACCCAGCCCCATCAGAGACAGCGCCAGTACGTACCAGGCCGGCGCCATCGGCGAGACCCCCATCAACATGGTGACGGCAATCGGCGTCAGGCCGCCGAAAATGGCGTATGACAGATTGTAGGAAAACGAGATGCCGGTGAAACGCACTTCCGCCGGGAAGGCGCGCACCATTACGTAAGGTACCGCCCCCACCACGCCGACGCACAATCCAACCGTGCCATACAGCAGGAACAATCGCTGCGGGCTGGCGCCGGAAAGGTGGTAAAAGGCCCAACTGGCGGCCGCCAACAGCAGACTACCGACAATAAAAGTGCGGCTGGCGCCGAATCGGTCTGCCGCCAGACCGGCGAGTAAACAGCCGATACACAGCATAATCGTGGCGATGCTATTGGCCTGCAGGGTAATCGCCGGCGCAAAGCCATAATGTTTTTGCAGCCAGACCGGCGACATCAGGATCACTACCACCACGCCGGCGGAAAGCAGCCAGGTGAGCAACATCGAAACGATGACGGCCTTCTGGTGCTTAAGCGCCACCGCCTTCACCGGCAACTCCTGCGCCAGCGCTTTGCGCTGTTGCATCTCAAGAAATATCGGCGTCTCCTGTAGCCAACGACGCAGGTACATCGCCACCAGGCCAAAAACGCCGCCCAGCAGGAAAGGAATACGCCAGCCGCCGTCGTGGATACCCTGCGGCGTCATGCTGGTGTTGATAAGCGTCGCCACCACCGAACCTAACAGGATCCCAACGGTCAACCCCGCGGTCAGGGTGCCGCAGGCGATACCGATGCGTTTTTCCGGGACATGTTCGGCTACAAAGACCCAGGCGCCCGGCACTTCGCCGCCAATCGCCGCCCCTTGTAAAATACGCATGAGCAGTAATAGCAGCGGCGCAACGATGCCCATAGAGGCATAAGTCGGCAGCAGACCGATCGCCAGCGTCGGCAGCGCCATGAGCAGAATGCTAAGCGTAAACATTTTCTTGCGGCCGACCAGGTCGCCAAAATGGGCCATGATAATGCCGCCAAGAGGACGCGCCAGATAACCCGCGGCGAAAATACCGAAGGTCTGTACCTGACGTAGCCATTCCGGAATATCGGCGGGGAAGAACAGTTCGCCGACGACGGCGGCGAAGAAGACAAAGATAATGAAGTCATAAAACTCCAGCGCCCCGCCGAGGGCGGCCAGCGTCAGAGTTTTATAATCCTGTCGATTCAGTGCTCGGGTGTGTTGTGACATAACTGGCGCTTCGTCCGCAGTAATATTACGCAATGTGTAAAGTAAAAAACACTATACCGTAAATAAAACAGCACACCACCGGCAATGCAGGTTATATCAGCAATGCATTAAATTCAGGATAAAGTTTCACGTCATGCGCTTTTCGGGCGAAAAGCTGCTACAACGCTGGCTTCCGTCTCCACATACGGCCCCTCAAGCAACTGTACACAATAAGGTACACTTGCAAAAACACCATGCACCAGCACCTTACCTTCCGCGTCTTTAACTCCTTCAAGAGTCTCCTGAATCGCTTTCGGTTGGCCAGGCAGGTTGAGGATCAGCGCCTGCTTGCGGATGACGCCAACCTGCCGGGATAGGATAGCCGTCGGCACAAAGTGTAGGCTAACCTGACGCATTTGCTCGCCGAAACCGGGCATGACGCGATCGGCAATCGCTAAAGTTGCGTCCGGAGTCACATCACGGCGCGCCGGGCCGGTGCCGCCGGTGGTTAACACCAGATGACAGCCCATCTCGTCAACCAGCTCGCACAGCGTTTGTTCAATGATGGGCTGTTCATCAGGGATCAGGCGTGTCTGTAGTTCAAAGGGCGTTGTCAGCGCACGCGACAGCCACTCTTCCAACGCAGGAATACCTTTGTCCTGGTAAACGCCGCTGGAGGCGCGGTCAGAAATAGAAACTAAGCCGATGCGTAATTTATTCATATTCATTCCGTTCAAATAGTGCAATTAAGCGGAATGATACACGCTGGAGAGAATTACAGACAGGATTCAAAAGAAGTAGCGTGACCGGTAGCCCGGTCACGCTGGGATGATTACAGCAGGTCGCCGATCATTTTTTCCAGTTTTTCCTGGTCGATGGCAAACTTACGGATACCTTCCGCCAGTTTGTCTACCGCCATCGGATCCTGGTTGTGCTGCCACAGGAACTGGGATTCAGTAATGCGTTCCGGACGCGCTTTCACTTCGCCGCTGAACGCCAGTTTACGTTCGACAGCGCCTTCGCTTTCCGCCAGCTCTTTCAGCAGCGCAGGGGCGATGGTCAGACGGTCGCAACCGGCCAGCTCAAGGATTTCGCCAACGTTACGGAAGCTTGCGCCCATCACGACGGTTTCATAGCCGTGCTGCTTGTAGTACTCGTAGATTTCGCTAACGGAAACCACGCCCGGATCTTCTGCCGGCGCGTACTCTTTCTTATCCGTGTTCGCTTTGTACCAGTCGAGGATACGACCAACGAACGGAGAAATCAGGAAGACGCCCGCTTCAGCGCAAGCGCGAGCCTGAGCGAAGGAGAACAGCAGGGTCAGGTTACAGTTGATGCCTTCTTTTTCCAGCTGCTCAGCGGCGCGAATGCCCTGCCAGGTCGAAGCCAGTTTGATCAGGATGCGATCGTTGCCAATACCGGCATCGTTATACAGTTTGATCAGGCGTTTCGCTTTCGCGATAGAGGCGTCGGTGTCGTAGGACAGACGGGCATCAACTTCGGTAGAAATACGGCCCGGGATCAGTTTAAGGATTTCGAGACCGATGTTCACCGCCAGTTTGTCGGAAGCATCGATAATCTGCTGCGCGCGATCGCTGCTCTGGCCGCGAGCCCAGGCAACAGCGTCGTCAATCAGCTTACGGTACTCAGGGATCTGAGCCGCGCCGAGGATCAAAGAAGGGTTGGTGGTGGCATCCTGAGGCTGATACAGCTTCATTGCCGCGATATCTCCGGTGTCAGCTACGACAGTGGTGTACTGACGCAGAGAAGTCAATTTATCCGTCATGATAGTGTTTCTCTTAAACAGCAGTTAAGGGGATGTAACCGGTCTGCCAAGATGATAACACGCCATAGGGTCAGCGCAACCGCCGACAATGCAAGAGCGCAGAGTGTGATAAACTCGACATATTAATTATCTGAATGCTAAAGGATTGTCACCGGAGTGGTAGCGCTTACACCGCGCGCCGGCATGGACAAGAGGACGTTTAATGCCTGATTTTCTCTCGTTTATCAATGAAATACTCTGGGGCTCGGTAATGATTTATCTGTTACTGGGCGCCGGTATTTGGTTCACCTGGCGAACGGAGTTTATTCAGTTCCGTTATATTCGCCAGTTTGGCAAAAGTCTTAAAAAAAGCCTTCGTCCGCAGCCCGGCGGATTAACGTCTTTTCAGGCGCTGTGCACCAGCCTGGCGGCTCGCGTCGGCAGCGGTAACCTGGCAGGCGTGGCGTTAGCGATTGCCGCTGGCGGCCCCGGCGCCGTGTTCTGGATGTGGGTCTCCGCACTACTCGGCATGGCCAGTAGCTTCGCCGAATGCTCGCTTGCCCAGCTGTACAAAGAGCGCGATAGCGCAGGCCAGTTCCGCGGCGGCCCGGCGTGGTATATGGCCCGCGGACTTGAGATGCGCTGGATGGGCGTGGTCTTCTCGATCCTGCTGCTGCTGGCCTATGGGGTTATCTTCAATACCGTGCAGGCTAACTCGGTGGCGCACGCTATGGCCTATGCTTTCGATTTACCGATGGTCGCCGTCGGCGCCGCGCTGGCAGCCGCGACGCTGTTGATTATCGTCCGCGGTTTACGCGGCGTGGCGCAATTGATGCAGTGGTTTGTCCCGCTGATGGCCCTGCTGTGGGTCGGCGCCAGCCTGTTGATTGGCCTCTGGCACTTCGCTGCCCTGCCGGCGGTTTTTGAAACCATCTTCCGCTGCGCTTTCGGCTGGCAGGAAGCGGCGGCGGGCGCGGTGGGCTATACCATTAGCCAGGCGCTTACCGGCGGGTTTCAGCGCGGGATGTTTTCCAACGAAGCGGGGATGGGTTCAACGCCAAACGCCGCCGCAGCCGCGGCCTCATGGCCTCCGCATCCGGCGGCGCAGGGCATCGTACAGATGATTGGCGTCTTTATAGATACCATTGTTATCTGTACAGCCAGCGCGGTAATTATCCTGCTGGCGCCGCGCGAAAACCGCGATAATGTGGTCAGCGGTATTCAAACCATGCAGCACGCGATGGGCGATCTCATTGGTAGCTGGGGGCCGGGTCTGGTCGCCACGGTGCTGCTGCTTTTCGCTTTCAGTTCGATTGTCGCCAATTATATTTATGCCGAAAATAATCTGATCTTCCTGCGGCTCAATAAGCCGCTGCATATCTGGACGCTCCGGGTTATCACCGTATTAATGGTGATGGCAGGCACCCTGGTGAGTTTGCCGGTGGTCTGGCAGCTGGCGGATATTATTATGGCGTTAATGGCCATCACTAACTTAACGGCGATTTTGCTGCTTTCGCCAACGGTACGCATCCTCGCCAGCGATTATCTGCGCCAGCGTAAACTCGGCGTGCAGCCGGTCTTCGACCCCGCTCGCTATCCGGAAATTCAGCAACATCTGGCGCCCGGCGCCTGGGATGAGATACCGCGCGAATAGCGCGGTAATCGCAGCAATCGATCCCACCATGCGCTTTTTTTGTTAAAATTCGTCGAAATTCCCTGCAAGGACTGGATATGCTGATTCTGATTTCACCTGCAAAAACGCTCGATTATCAAAGCCCGCTGGCAACGACTCGCTATACCCAGCCCGAACTCCTGGAGTATTCTCAACAGCTTATCGGTATCGCCCGTCAGCTGACGGCGCCGCAAATCGGTAAGCTGATGAGCATCAGCGATAAGCTGGCCGACCTCAATGCCACCCGTTTTCACGACTGGCATCCGGACTTTACCCCGCAGAATGCCCGTCAGGCGATACTGGCGTTCAAAGGCGACGTTTATACCGGCCTGCAGGCCGAAACCTTTAGCGAAGCGGATTTCGATTTCGCCCAGCAGCATCTGCGTATGCTTTCCGGGCTTTACGGCGTATTGCGCCCGCTGGATCTGATGCAGCCCTACCGTCTGGAGATGGGCATTAAGCTGGAAAATTCGCAGGGCAAGGATTTGTATCATTTCTGGGGCGATGTCATTACCGATAAGATCAATCAGGCGCTGCAGGCGCAGGGCGACGATATCGTTATCAATCTGGCGTCCGATGAGTATTTTAAATCGGTAAAACCGAAGAAATTGCAGGGACAGTTGATTAAGCCGGTATTCCTCGATGAGAAAAACGGCAAATTCAAGGTGATCAGCTTCTATGCCAAAAAAGCGCGCGGCCTGATGAGCCGCTACATCATAGAAAATCGTTTAACCCGTCCGGAACAGCTGCAGGAGTTTGATAGCGAAGGCTATTTCTTTGATGCGCAGGCATCGGAGAAAGGTGAACTGGTGTTTAAACGCCACGAGCAGTAAGCCTGAATGCCCCCAGCCTGGCGCCGGGGGCAAGAACGATCAGTCGTCGTGGTGATGCCGCTCGTGGCCATGACCATGATGGCCTTGATCGTCATCGTCATCACGATCGTGGCGGCGATAATCATCATGCGGGCGCCAGCGATCGTCGCGCCAGTCATAATGGCTCGCCCACCAGCCATGATCGCGCCAGCGATCGCCGTCCCAGTAGCGGCCATAATCATCCCGGTCGCCGATTTGCAGCTTCACTGCCGGGATCAGGGTAATTTCATCTGCATGAACCAACGCAGGAGCGACCAGCAGCAGAGAAAGCGCCAGCAAAACAGGTTTCAGCATCGTCATAAGTAACCTCTTCTATTCGCCCCCATTATGGGTCGATAACGAAATATTAACCCCGCAAAACTATCCTGTTTATTCTCCGCAATCCGAATTTATTCCCTTCCGCATTTATTGGTCGGTTATACACAATTTCTCCATTTTCGGGCGTAAAAAAACCGGGCGCGGAGCCCGGTTCAACGAACGGTAGAATAGCAATACTAGCCCATCATCAGCTTACGCAGCGCGGCGAAATCGGCCGGTAGATTATGCGACAGCAGCGGCAGGTCGGCGCGGTCGGCCAGTTCTTTCGGCAACGGCAGCGTCTCCTGCAGAATCTCTTCTACGCTCTCTTTGAATTTAGCCGGATGCGCGGTACCAAGGAACAACCCGTACTCGCCCGGCTGCAGTTGGTCGCGCAGCGCGCGATAAGCAATTGCCGCATGCGGTTCAGAGGTGTAGCCGATGGACTTCAGTTCACGCATGGTTGCTTTGGTGGTTTCATCATCAACCGCGGCGTATCCCAGCTCATTAAGACGCCAGATTTTGCGGCGGAACAGCTCTTCCACGCGCGGCCAGTTGTTCGGTTGGCTGACGTCCATCGCGTTAGACAGGGTCGCCTGCGTCGCCTTCGGCGCCCAGTTGCCATCCTGCAGGAAGCGCGGCACGGTGTCATTGGCGTTGGTAGCGGCAATAAAACGCTTAATCGGCAGCCCCAGCGATTTCGCCAGCAGGCCGGCGGTAAGATCGCCGAAGTTGCCGCTTGGCACCGACACCACCAGCTGATTACGGGCTTCCTGCGGCAGCTGCGCGACCGCCTCGAAGTAGTAGCAGATCTGCGCCAGCAGGCGGCTGATGTTAATAGAGTTGGCGGAGTTGAGACCGAGCGCAACCTTCAGCTCTTCATCATCAAACGCCTGCTTAACCAGCGCCTGACAGGCGTCGAAATCGCCGTCAATCGCCACGGTTTCAATGTTGCCGCCCAGGGTACAGAACAGCTTCTCCTGCAGCGGGCTGATCTTACCGCGCGGGTAGAGAATCACCACTTTGACGTTTGGCAGACCGTAGAAGGCGTGCGCCACGGCAGCGCCGGTGTCGCCGGAGGTCGCGGTCAGAATCGTCACCGGCTTATCGCCCGCAATATGCGTCAGCATCTGGGCCATAAAACGGCCGCCAAAGTCTTTAAACGCCAGCGTAGGGCCATGGAACAGCTCCAGACAGCCGATATCATCCTGTACTTGAGCGACCGGCGCCGGGAAGGCGAACGCCGCGGCAACGCGGGATTGCAGTTCATTCTGCGGGATCTCGTCGCCAATAAAGGCCGACAGGATTTTCGCGCTGCGGGTTACGAAATCCTGTTCCAGCATTTCGTCGATTTCGGTCAGGTTGAATTCCGGCAGATCGTGCGGAAAGAACAGCCCCTGTTGTTTGCCAAGCCCTTGCGTCACGGCCTGCGCAAAGCTGACCTGTTCGTTATGATCTTTTAAGTTATACAGTTTCATCACTTATCCCACTACTCGAGCGCCCGCCGTGTCCAGCCGGCAAATATGAACGAAGCCTTCCTGATTTTGCAGATAATGCGCGGCCAGCCAGTCGGCGACGCGCTGCGCGGTGTCCGGTTTATCGCACAACGCGAACAGCGTCGGGCCGGAGCCGGAAATACCGCAAGCCTGCGCGCCGATTTCCATCGCCGCCTGACGCGCTTCGCTGAAGCCCGGCAGCAGTTTGGTACGGTACGGTTCGGCAATAACATCTTTCATTAACTTTGCCGCCAGCTGCGGCTGACGGCTATAGCAGGCGTGAATAAACCCTGCCAGATGGCGACCGTGGGCGATGCAATCCTGACGGCGATACTGCGCCGGAAGAATCGCGCGCGCTTCGGCGGTAGAGACCTTAATGCCCGGATAGGCCAGCACCCACAACCATTCATCAAAGCCCGGGATCTGCTGGCTGATGATGCCTTGCTCTTCAATCATCAGTTGCATACCGCCAAGATAGCATGGCGCCACGTTATCATAGTGAACGCTGCCGGAGATGCGCCCTTCCATCTCGCCCATCAGCGCCAGCATCCGATTTTCATTCAGCGGCTTACCGCAGTGTTCGTTCATCGCCACCAGCGCGGCGACCACCGAACAGGCGCTGGAGCCAAGACCCGAGCCAATCGGCATATTTTTTTCTAGGGTCATCGCCACCGGAACCGTTTTACCGATCTCGCGGCAAAAGGCTTCCCAGCATTGATAAACGATATTTTCCTGCGCCGCCGAGGGTAATTTGCCGGCGAAGCGGCCTACGTTACGCAGGCTGAACTCTGCCGCCGCCTCTACCGAGACGTTATCCCCAAGCAACGTGCCGTCGACCGGCGTCACCGCGGCTCCCAGCACATCAAACCCGACGCTCATATTGGCACTGGAAGCCGGGGCGTATACTTTGACCATCTTAAACTCCTAACTTCCATGACAGGGTACGCAACAGGTCGGCGAACACGCCAGCCGCGGTGACGTCGTTACCCGCGCCATAGCCGCGCAGCACCAGCGGCAGCGGCTGATAATAGTGGCTGTAAAACGCCAGCGCGTTCTCGCCGTTTTTCACCTTATACAGCGGATCGTTACCGTCCACTTCAGCGATTTTCACCCGGCAGACGCCATCTTCTTCAATATTGCCGACGTAACGTAAGACTTTACCCTCGTCGCGCGCTTTAGCAACCCGCGAGGCGAATTGATCGTCAAGCGTCGGCAGGCGCGCCATAAAGCTTTCGAGATCGCCGCTGGCGTCGAAGTCGGCAGGCAGCGCAGGCTCAACGATAATATCCGAGAGCTCCAGCTCGCGCCCGGTTTCGCGGGCAAGGATCAGCAGCTTGCGCGCCACATCCACGCCGGAAAGATCGTCGCGCGGATCCGGTTCGGTATAGCCCATCTCGCGCGCCAGTTTAGTGGCTTCGGAGAGGCCCATACCCTCATCCAGCTTACCAAAAATGAATGAAAGCGAACCAGACAGGATACCGGAGAAGTGCAGCAGTTCATCGCCGGCATTCAGCAGGTTCTGCAGGTTTTCAATGACCGGCAGACCCGCGCCAACGTTGGTGTCATAGAGAAACTTACGTCGTGAGCTGCTGGCGGCGTGGCGTAACTGGTGGTAGTAATCCAGCGAAGAGGTATTGGCCTTTTTATTCGGCGTCACCACATGGAAACCTTCACGCAGGAAGTCAGCGTACTGATCGGCCACCGCCTGGCTGGAGGTACAATCGACGATAACCGGGTTCAGCAGGTGATACTCTTTCACCAGGCGGATTAAACGGCCCAGATTAAAGGGCTCTTTCGCTTCCGCGAGTTCGCTACGCCAGTTTTCCAGATTCAAGCCATGGACGTTGGTCAGCAGCGCCTGCGAATTGGCGACGCCGCATACGCGCAGATCGATATGCTTGCCCTTTAACCAGCTCTGCTGGCGTTTAATCTGTTCGATTAACGCGCCGCCCACGCCGCCGACGCCGATCACGAAGACTTCAATGACCTGGTCGGTGTTAAACAGCATTTGATGCGTGACGCGCACGCCAGTGGTCGCGTCATCATTGCTGACGACCACCGAGATTGAACGCTCGGAAGACCCCTGGGCAATCGCCACGATATTAATATTGGCGCGCGCCAGCGCGGCGAAAAATTTCGCCGAGATGCCGCGCAGCGTGCGCATCCCATCTCCCACGACGGAAATGATTGCCAGGCGCTCCATGATTGACAGCGGCTCCAGCAGTCCTTCTTTCAATTCGAGATAGAATTCTTCTTCCATCACCCGCTTCGCCCGCGCGCAATCACTTTGCGGCACGCAGAAGCTGATGCTGTATTCCGATGAAGATTGGGTAATCAACACCACAGAGATACCGGCGCGAGACATGGTGGCGAAAACGCGCGCAGCCATGCCGACCATGCCTTTCATTCCCGGACCGGAAACGTTGAACATAGCCATATTGTTGAGGTTCGAGATCCCTTTTACCGGCAGGCCGTCTTCATCAAGGCTGGCGCCGATGAGCGTCCCCGGCGCCTGTGGATTACCGGTATTTTTAATCAGGCATGGGATCTGGAACTGGGCGATAGGGGCGATAGTGCGCGGATGCAGCACCTTAGCGCCGAAATAGGAGAGTTCCATCGCTTCCTGATACGACATGGATTTCAGCAGCCGCGCATCCGGTACCTGACGCGGGTCGCAGGTATAGACGCCATCGACGTCGGTCCAGATTTCGCAGCAGTCGGCGCGCATACAGGCGGCCAGCACGGCAGCGGAGTAATCAGAGCCATTACGCCCCAGCACCACCAGTTCACCCTTTTCGTTGCCGGCGGTAAAGCCGGCCATCAGCACCATGTGGTCTGCCGGGATTTGGCTGGCGGCGATACGGCGAGTGGATTCAGCAATATCGACAGTGGATTCAAGGTAGTGGCCGACGGCCAGCAGTTTTTCGACCGGATTAATCACGCTGACCTTGTGACCGCGCGCTTCCAGCAGCGCCGCCATGATAGCGATAGAGAGCTTTTCACCGCGGCAGATCAGCGAGGCGTTAACGCCGTCCGGGCACTGGCCCAACAGACTGATACCGTGCAGCACGTGTTTAATCTGCGCGAATTCCTGGTCTACGAAAGTTTTCAGTTGTGCGAGCGGAAAGCCAGGCTGAATGTCGGCCAGCCCCTGCAGCAGGTCGGCAAAGATACGTTCGGCGTCGGCGATATTGGTCAGAGCGTCCTGACCGCTGATGGTTTTTTCAATCATCGCGACCAGATGGTTGGTGATTTTCGCCGGGGCAGACAGCACGGTCGCAACCTGCCCCTGCCTGGCATTGCTCTCCAGGATATCGGCAACCCGCAGAAAACGTTCTGCATTTGCCACTGATGTACCGCCGAACTTCAACACTCGCATGGTTCTTACCCCTTGATCTCTTGTCAAAAAAAAAGCCCGCACTGTTCAGGTGCGGGCTTTTTTCTGTTGTTTCCTGTACGCGTCAGCCCGCACCGTTACCTGTGGTAATGGTGGTGGTGATAATGGTGGTAATCATGCCGATGCGATTCATGGATGTTGTGTACTCTGTATTTTTATCTGTCTTGTGTCCTGTCTATATTGGTTAAAGTATCTGCCTGCTTAAGTCAACGAATTTCTAAAATGGCGACTTTTTAGCCAACACCGTCATTACGCCACAACGCCCCGATAATTCCGCCACATTGCCGGACGGTTGCCGTTGAAATCAGTATATTCAACTATAAAAAAAACTTATCGCAGGATTTTATTCAGGTAGATTTTTTTCAATATCATGCAGCAATCGATGCAACATGGCGGTGTCGCGCTGCTGTAAAAGGCCAATACGCTGCTGTAGCCAGTCGGCCAGTTTGATGTCGTCCTCCACCCCCAACCGTCCAAGTAGCGAAAGCGTCCGCTGGCGTAGCGCCTGCAATTGTTTTTCGTCGGTTTCAGGCGCCTGAACAGCACTCTGCTGCTGTAGTGAGCTCAGTTGATAGCAATATACCATCACCGATTGCCCAAGATTCAGGGAGGGATAATCGGCAACCATCGGCACGCCGGTAAGCACATCGGCCAGCGCCAGTTCATCGTTAGTTAATCCGGAATCCTCACGGCCAAAGACCAGCGCCGTATGCGTCATCCATTGTGCTTTTTCTTCCAGCAGCGGCAGTAACTCCTGCGGCGTGGCGTAGTAGTGAAAACGCGCGCGGTTACGGGCGGTGGTAGCGATGGTAAAGTCGACATCGTGCAAAGCCTGCTCAAGCGTCGGATAGGTTTTTATATTATCTAAAATATCTCCCGAACCATGCGCCACCCAGCGCGCGGCGGGCTGCAGATGCGCCTCGCTATCGACAATCCGCAATTCGCTGAATCCCATGGTTTTCATCGCCCGCGCCGCCGCGCCAACGTTTTCCGCCCTCGCGGGGGCCACCAAAATAATCGATAAACGCATTGTGCTTCTCTTATCCTCTTACGCGGCGCTAATCTGCGGTCACCCTCATTTTACGCGGCGAAAATTTACAAATTTGCAACAAAAATCACTAAAAATGGGCTTTATTACTCTTAAAAAAAACTAAACTGTTCACATTGGACACCAATACGGAGTATGTTAACAGAACGCATTTATCCATATGTTTGGCAATGATATTTCAGTTTTCATTCGTCCACAGACTTTGGATTCATTGCATTTATTAATTCATAGCTGCAACTAATTGAGCTGTGTAAGAAATGTGACGATAATTCGCAAATCGATGCAATGATTTCACAAGACTGTTAACGTGCTACAATTGAACTTGATATATGTCAACGAAGCGTAGTTTTATTGGGTGTTCGGCCTCTCTTAGCCTGTTATGTTGCTGTTAAAATGGTTAGGATGACAGCCGTTTTTGACACCGTCGGGTCCAGAGGGAAAGTACCCACGACCAAGCTAATGATGTTGTTGACGTTGATGGAAAGTGCATCAAGAACGCAATTACGTACTTTAGTCATGTTACGCCGGACATGTTAATTTGTGGCATGTACCAGGCAGGTCAGGGACTTTGGTACTTCCTGTTTCGATTTAGTTGGCAATTTAGGTAGCAAACATGCAGACCCCGCACATTCTTATCGTTGAAGACGAGTTGGTAACACGCAACACGTTAAAAAGTATTTTCGAAGCAGAAGGTTATGATGTATTCGAAGCGACCGATGGCGCGGAAATGCATCAGATCCTGTCTGAAAATGATATCAACCTGGTGATCATGGATATCAACCTGCCAGGTAAAAATGGTCTTCTGCTCGCGCGTGAACTGCGTGAACAGGCTGACGTCGCGCTGATGTTCCTTACCGGCCGCGACAACGAAGTTGATAAAATTCTTGGCCTCGAAATCGGCGCCGATGACTATATCACTAAACCGTTTAACCCGCGTGAACTGACTATCCGCGCGCGCAACCTGCTCTCCCGTACCATGAACCTCGGTACCGTGAGCGAAGAGCGTCGCAGCGTTGAGAGCTACAAGTTCAACGGTTGGGAACTGGATATCAACAGCCGTTCGCTGGTGAGCCCAAACGGCGAGCAGTACAAGCTGCCGCGCAGTGAATTCCGCGCGATGCTGCACTTCTGCGAAAACCCGGGCAAAATCCAGTCACGCGCAGAGCTGCTGAAGAAAATGACCGGTCGCGAGCTGAAGCCGCATGACCGTACCGTGGACGTGACCATTCGTCGCATTCGTAAGCATTTCGAATCCACGCCGGATACCCCGGAAATCATCGCTACAATTCACGGTGAAGGTTACCGTTTCTGTGGCGACCTGCAGGAATAATTTCGCTTTTCCTGCTGTCATAATGCAAAACGGCGCCTTCTGGCGCCGTTTTTTATAGCTATTTTACTTCCAGATACGAAACGTGTCGTCATCCTTGCTTTGCGGCTTTTCCGGCTTGCTCTGCGGTAGTGATAAGGCGTACCAGTCCACGCGGCGAGTCAGGAACATTAGCGCGCACAACGCCAGCAGTAACACCCCGGAGCCAAGCAGCAGCGCGCTATCTTCTGAGCGCAGTAACAGCCACATCACGCCATCCAGCAGCAGTAACGCCATTACGAACAGCAGGCTATTACGCCACCCTTTCAATACCGCCTGTAAATAAACACCGTTAATCACCGCGCCAATCAAGCTGGCAACTGTCCAGGCTTGGGTAAAGCCAATATGCTCAGAAAGCGCCAGCAACACCAGGTAGAACATCACCAGCGATAACCCTATCAGCAGATACTGCATCGGATGCAGACGACGATGTGTCAGGCTTTCGAAGACGAAAAAGGCCATAAAAGTCAATGCGATTAGCAGGATGGCATATTTGGTCGCCCGGTCAGTCAGCTGATATTGATCGGCCTGCGACATCACCTCCACGCTAAAGGCGGGTAAACGCGACCACTCAATATCGGTGTCATCGGTGAAATAGTTGCCCATATTGTTGGCAAACCAACTGCTTTGCCAGTGGGCAATATAACCCGAAGCGCTCACTTCACGTTTTGTAGGCAGGAAGTTGCCAAGGAAGCCAGGATGCGGCCAGTTACTGGTTAACTGCAGCTCGCTGTTACGTCCCAGCGGTACAACGGAGAAGTCGCCGGTACCGTTAAGGCCGAGGGAAAATGCAATATTCAGCGGTTTATTGTCTGCGGTTAACGCGGGCATCGGCATATGAATGCCCATACCGCCGCCGTTCAACCCCACCCCTGGTTCAACGGTCAGCGTCGTACCATCAATTACCGGCGCGTTGATGACGCCAATGCCGCGGGCATCGCTCACGCTAAGCACTAAAAAAGGTTTCCCTAAAGCGGTATTCGCCTTTTTCAATTCCTTAAGCCGCGCGGGATCGAACTGCGCCTGAATTTGCAGAGCGTTATGCCAGACCTGCCCACTGTATATGCCGACTTTTCTCGACTCCACATTTTGCACGCCGTTGACCGCCAGCGATTCCGGTAGCCAGTAGTAGATCCAACTACGCTGATATTCGACCTCTTTTTGATTCTCCATGCGGGTCAGCGTCTCGGTCACCGGGATGGCAACCAGCGGCCCGGTCAGCTTTTGTGAACCGCTGGTACTGCGCTCTATCGCATCCACTACATCGCTGCGATAGTCCGCGCGCTCGGCGATAAGCACTCTGACCATCATCAGCGGTACGGACAACAGCAAAATACAGCCCAACAGCGTACTAATTTTCCAGAATAACGGTGATTTCATCATAGCCTTCTTCTCCCAATGGTGATGGGTTCACTGTAGGGTGGCTATGTGCAGTGTATTTGAAGCTATGTGAAGGGACGGTGAAGTTGTAGCGTCGCGACAACGCCGCCTTCAGGGCGATTACGCAGGCTGATATCGCCCTGATGCAGGCGCGCCACCTCACGAACAAACGCCAGTCCCAGACCGCTGCTCTTGTGGCCGTCTTCCCGCGGCAGCGAGTAAAAGCGTTCAAAGACGCGCGTCAGCGCAAAGTCAGGAATACCGCGACCGTTGTCCGTCACGCTTAGCAGCGCTTCTTCGTGGCACATCTCCACCGCCAGAGCGATTTCACCGCCATGAGGGGTAAAGTCAATCGCATTGTCGATAAGATTGCCCAACGCCTGCGCCAGTAGTTCGCCATCGCCATTCACCGTTACTCCGCTCTTCTGCCAGCGCAGGGTGATGGCTTTCGCCGCCAGCGCAATGTCCCGGTCTTCCGCCAGACGTTGGAAAAGCGCATCAACCGAAACCAACTGCGGCGTTATCTCCAGCCGATTCTCCAGCCGCGCCTGCAGCAGCAACTTTTCCACCAACAGCTGCATGCGCGTATTCTGCGCAAGAATATTTGCGGTGAAACGCGCAGCGATCTCAGGCGGCGGCCCCTCGCGCAGGATCTCCGCCGCGCCGCGAATTGCCGCCAGCGGGCTTTTGAGTTCATGGGTGAGATCGTAGACATAGTTTTCGATCGCGTTTTTACCTTCTAGCTTCACGCGCATGCTCTCCAGTGCCTGCGCCAGCTTGCTTAACTCGCTACTGCCGACGTTCGGCAGAGGTAGCGGACGATCGGCAGTCACCGAATCGGCGTAACGTACCAGTTTGCCAATGGAGAAGTTAATCCACCAGACAATCCCGCCGCCAATCAGTAAAGCAATCCCCAGCAGCGCGCCACCGGCCCACAGGATCCGCCGTTCGCTGCGTTTAATCACCGGCGTCATCGCCAGATTAGGTTTACCGACGCTCACCACGCCGATGATACGGCCGTTATCCATCACCGGCGCGGCAATGTACATGACTGAGCTATTATCATCCTCGGGGTCGCTGCGCGAGCTACGGGCGCCGTACTGGCCTCGCAGGGTTAGCCAAACGTCATTCCAGCGTGAATAATCCTGGCCCACCGCCTGCCCGCTGGAATCGAACACCACTTTCCCCTGCGCATCCGTCAGATAGACGCGATACTCATTGCGCATTTTCCTGATGCCGCTGATGTTGGCGTTGATGGGCTGCTGATTAAGCGACTGAAAGGCCTGCGCCAGTCTCCCCTGCTGTGGATTTACCGAAAGCAGATCCTCACGGGCCAGAGCCGCCAGTAGCGTTGCGGTATCGTTAAGCGTGCCTTCCGTTGCCCGACGTACGCCCGGTTTGACTTCCTGTACGAAGATAGAGAGCACAAACCACGCGGCAATGGCGACAATCAAGAAATACCCCAGCAGCAGACGCATCCCGATACGCATCAATAGCCTCCCAGGCTATAGCCCAGACCGCGATGCGTATTAATCGGGTTAATATCGGGGTTCACCGCCCGTAGCTTGGCGCGCAGGGTCTTGATATGAGTATCGACGGTGCGATCGATACTCTCGTAAGCATCGCTCCACACTCGCTCCATCAACTGCTGGCGGGAGAACACGCGGCCGGGGGCGTTGATTAGGGTTTTCAACAGCAGGAATTCGTAACGCGTCAGGTTCAGCGGTTGGCCACACCAGCTAATTGCCATCGCCAGCTCATCCAACACAAACTCGCCTACGCGCACCACCGGCGAAGGCACGGCAAACTTCTGCAGTCGCCGCAGCACGGTTCTCACCCGCGCGCAGACTTCGCGCGGCGAAAACGGTTTGGCGATGTAGTCGTCAGCGCCAATTTCCAGCCCCAGCAGCTTATCAACCTCTTCGCTGCGTGCGGTCAGAAACAGTAACGGCAATGCCGGATGGCGCGCCAGCAGTCGTCGGCATAGTTCAAAGCCGCTAATATCCGGCAAGCCGACGTCGAGGATCGCTAAATCCGGGCTCTGATGCAGCGCCGCATCAAGCGCGGGCAACCCGCGCTCGAAGACGGTCACGTCAAATCCTTCCTGTTGCAGCATGTAAACAAGGGTATCGGCGATACTCCGTTCATCCTCAACTAACCAAATCCGTGGCTGTTGCATTGTGACTCCCGTTTATTTACTCCACGGCATGATCGGCACGGCGCTGATGGCATTCTTCGGCGAGCCGTCGACCACTTTATCCGAATAGGTCAGATACACCAGCGCATTGCGTTTAGCGTCGTAGAAGCGAACGACCTGCAGTTTTTTGAACACCAGCGAGGTACGTTTCTGGAACACGACATCGCCCTGGCTTTTGCCGTTTTTGATTTTGTCCGTCAGCTCAATCGGCCCGACCTGCTGACAGGAGATGGCGGCGTCAGAGGTATCTTCCGCCAGCCCTAACCCGCCTTTAATGCCGCCGGTTTTTGCCCGGCTGATATAGCAGGTGACGTTTTGTACATCGGGGTCGTCGAAGGCTTCGACCACGATTTTATGATCCGGTCCCAGCCATTTAAATACCGTATCGACGGAACCGATTTGCTCGGCGTGCGCCAGTTGGCCTGCGGCCAGTAAGAACAAACCTGCCACTAACTTCTTGTATTTCATATTGTTACCATTTCTTAAAATTCCGCTGCGTGATAATCACAAACGCTATGGAAAAGGTTTAAAGATCACAGCTTTACAAAATTACCAACGATATCCACCAGATAATCGCATTTATAAGCAAAAAAAACACTGAATGCTAAAACATCAAAAAATGCTATTATCCGCTACCTTAATATAGGTACCTGAGTTTAAAGGATGGGGACATTTTATGGATCAAGCTGGGATTATTCGCGATCTCCTGAGCTGGCTGGAAGGTCACCTGGATCAGCCCCTCTCGTTGGATAATGTGGCGGCGAAGGCAGGTTATTCCAAGTGGCATTTGCAACGTATGTTTAAAGACGTCACGGGTCAAGCTATCGGTGCCTATATTCGCGCACGCCGTCTTTCCAAATCCGCTGTTGCGCTACGGCTGACCGCACGCCCGATCCTCGACATCGCGCTGCAGTATCGCTTCGATTCCCAACAGACGTTCACCCGCGCCTTTAAAAAACAGTTTAATTTGACCCCAGCGCTCTATCGCCGTTCTCCGGACTGGAGCTCGTTTGGTATGCGTCCGCCGCTGCGCCTCGGTGAGTTTACGATGCCGAAGCATGAGTTTGTCACCCTGAGCACCACGCAACTGGTCGGCGTGACTCAAAGCTATACCTGTAAGCTGGAAGAGATTTCTGAATTCCGTAACCAGATGCGCGTTCAGTTCTGGCGTGAATTCCTCGGCAACGCGCCCAGCATTCCGCCGACGCTGTACGGCCTGCATGAACCGCGTCCAAGTCTGGAAAAAGATGACGAACAGGAGGTGTTCTACACCACCGCGCTGACGCCGGAGATGGCGAACGGGCACCTGCATAACTCTCATCCGGTGATTCTGGAAGGCGGCGAGTATGTGATGTTCACTTACGAAGGATTAGGCACCGGGCTACAGGAGTTTATCCTGACGGTGTACGGCACCTGTATGCCGATGCTGAACCTCACCCGCCGCAAAGGGCTCGATATCGAGCGCTTCTATCCGGAAGATGAAAGCCGGAACCAGGCTACGCCAATTCAGCTGCGCTGCGAGTACCTGATTCCGATTCGTCGTTAACGCTGCAGTTCATCCATCGCGGGGGCATCGAGATGCGAAACGTCCCCCGCGGTCTCCACGACCCACCCTGACGCCAGCCACGGGCTCTGCTGGTAATCAACGCGTGAAATCGAACAGTTGCGCAGGCGCAGACGGCGCTCGGCATAGGCAGGCAGCCCGAGGATCGTGCTCACCAGACAGCCCAGCGCCATCCCATGACTCACCAGCAACGGTCGGCTTCCTGGCGGTAATTCCAGGCAGGATGATAGCGCCGCGCGCATACGCTCGCTCAGCTCCTGCATGGATTCGCCCTGCGGAATGCGGCCATCCGGCGTACCGTTGACCAGCTGGCGACGCCAGCCCTCTTCTTCTTCGCTAAGCGAGTCGATATGGCGCTTTTCAAGCACCCCCATATCCAGCTCGCGCAGGCGCGGATCGGTAACGACGCCGCAGCCGCAGGCTTCAGCGATAATTTCTGCGGTGCGGCGGGTACGGCCGAGGTCGCTGGCGATAATATGGGTAATCCCCAGCGTTCTGGCGCGCTCACCCACCTGCCATGCCTGGCGCTCGCCGTGAGCGGTCAGCGGACTATCGGACTGGCCTTGAATACGTCGCTCGGCGTTCCACTGCGTTTCACCATGGCGAACAAGGTATACCTGTAACATGCTTATTTTCCGTTCTGAACCCTTCATCATTCGACGAGCTGCGCGATCGGCTGCCGCCAGAGTGATTTAGAGTATACTGCGATGACGTTAATTAATTCTGAGTTGTTTTGATTATGCACCATGTTGTCTCAGCTACCACTAATCCCGCCAAAATTCAGGCAATTCTGCAGGCTTTTAACGAGATCTTCGGCGAAGGATCCTGCCATATTGAGTCCGTCGCCGTCGAGAGCGGCGTGCCGGAACAACCCTTCGGCAGCGAGGAAACGCGGGCTGGCGCACGAAATCGCGTCGCTAATGCCAGGCTCGCGCAGCCGGAGGCTGATTTTTGGGTGGCGATAGAAGCCGGGATCGATGAAGGCAGCACCTTCAGTTGGGTAGTGATTGAGAGCCGCCAGCAGCGCGGCGAAGCGCGCTCGGCAACCCTGCCGCTGCCGGAGGCGATCCTTGCGCAGGTTCGCGCCGGGGAAGCGCTGGGGCCGGTCATGTCGCAGCATACCGGGATCGACCAGATCGGCCGCAAAGAGGGCGCTATCGGCGTCTTTACCGGCGGCAAACTGACGCGCAGCAGCGTTTACCATCAGGCGGTAGTGCTGGCGCTAAGCCCATTCCATAACGCTATTTATCGTTAAGCAGCGTCTGTTCCAGCCACTGCCGTAGCTCTACCGGCGCCGATTTCAGGCTATTTGAGCCGCGAGTAATCGTAGCGATACCGGCGCCGAGTTCGTTTTTCAGTTCGCGCTGGCTCATCTCGCCGCGCAGCAGCTCTTCAATAATGCGCACCCGGGTACCCAGCGCTTCGCGCTCGTCGGGCGTCAGCATCAACTGCAGTAACGGCAGGTGAAGATCCTCGGCGTAGGCCTGCTGCAACAACGCCACGAAGCGCAGCCACTCCTGATGACGTTGTTCGGCCACGGCCGCTGAATAGGGAGATTGTTGGGTCATGTTACGTCGCCATGTTGAGACGGGCAGCCAGGCTGCCCGTCGAATGTACTCTTCAACGAGTACAAAGAATAACATACTTCCGGACGATCAGTAACGCTGTTGCCATTCGGCGTCGCTCAGCAAGTTATCCTGCTTGCCCATAAAGTAGCGGTAATAGGCATCGTAAGAGAGGACGTTTTTTACGTACCCGCGGGTTTCCGAGAACGGAATACTCTCGATAAATGCCACCGCATCGATGCGCCCGGCGCTATTGCCCTGCCAGGTGCGTACGCGTCCTGGCCCGGCGTTATAGGCGGCGGAAGCGTAAATACGGTTATTACCAAACTGCTGGTAGACGTACTGCAGGTATCTGGTGCCGATGTTGATATTGGTTTCCGGATCCAGCAGTTGCGATGGGCTGCTATAACCAGGAATGCTGAACATGCTAACGGTATGCGTCGCGGTGCCTGGCATAATCTGCATCAAGCCGCTGGCGCCGACCGGTGAACGCACTTTCGGGTTCCAGGCGCTCTCCTGACGCGCAATCGCCATCGCGTAGCTCTGCGGAATATCTTTGCCGCTAATGTAACGCGCGAATAGATCGTTGTACGCCAGCGGGAAGCGCTCTTCCAGCTGATCCCACAATTTACCGGCGATCGTCGCCTGTACGCTGAGATCCCACCAGTGTTGATCAAAAGCGTAACGCGCCAGCTGCGCCTGCTGCGATTTGGTCCGGCTGCTTACCAGATTCGCCCATTCGCTGCGCGCGGTGTTGTCCATGTTCCAGTACATCAGCTCACGAACGCGCGCCATCTCAGGGCCGGAGGCCAGCGCCGGATCGATAGTGCCGGAGGCTTTATCAATGCGGAAGGTGTACTCTTCGCCCAGACGTTGAGCGGCAACCATCGGATAGAAGCCGCGTTGCTGCATCAGCGAATGCAGGATCGTTTTCGCTTCGTCATCGCGTCCGCGCTCCAGCAGCAGATCCGCCTGCCAGTAGCGCCACTCGTCTTTCTCTTTCGCCTCCATCGGCAGACGCGCCAGCCAGGTGTTCAGCCCATGACGATCGCCGCTACCCAGCGCCATACGAACCCGGCGTTCCACCAGCGAAGTCGATTGTGAACGCATGATCGCGTCATCGCGCCACTCCGCCTGCGCTTCGGTCACATCGGTGCCCATCAGGCGCCAGGCGACAATATCGCGCAGCTCCTGGGTTTGATCCTCATTCAACTGCTGCGCCTGCACCAGCGACGGGATCATCAGACGGGCATTTTCCACATCCTGACGCGCGACGCTGGCAAAAGCGACCGCCGCCATCTGGCGGGTAAAGTCAGTGGCCCCGGTGGTACGGGCAAAGGTCATCACGCTATTGGGATCGTTGGCTAACGCCACCACCGCCGAAGCGATGCTCTGATAGTTTGAGGGCATCTGTTGAGCAAGCACGCGGACCAGGCTGGTATTACCGGCCTTCATCGCCAGGCGGATTCGTTCGAGATAGGCCAGCGGATCCTGCTGCCCGGAATCGCGCCACGCGCTGAACAGCGGATCGCAGGCATTTGGCTGGCTCTTGCCGGTCAGCCACAGCTCTTTCGCCCCGCTCCAGGCTTCCTGCGATTGGCCGACGCTGAGTTTGGCGTAGTAGTAGTTACACTGCGCTTCGGTTGTCGCCGGTTTATCCGGGCTGAACGCCAGCAAGCCGCGCCAGTCGGTGCGCCGCGCCAGCTCATTAACAAAGCGAGATTTCAACGAACGCGCCGCCGGTAGCGTCGGATTCGCCGCAATGAAATTAGTGACCACCAGCGGCGGCTGGTTCATCAGGTCATCGGTGATTTGTCGATATTGCAGGTAGGGATACAGCGGATAGCTGCTGAGCGTGGGCATCAACTGGTTGACGACATCCATCTGGCGGTTGTCCCACGCTTGTTTAATTTGAGCATAGCGGCTGCGCTGTTCATCCAGTGAATCCGCATGTGCCAGCTGGCTTAGCGTCAGCAGACTCACGCCGGCAGCCAGAAGACGCCATGCCGTAGTTTTGGCTTTTTCCACAAGCTCTTCCTCTAGTTTGGTGCATCACCGCGGCATCGTGCCGCTTCAAAAAATTCAGGTATTGCTTAGTTATGCTAATCAGACAACTGAAAACATGCCATGTCCTGAACATTTTTTTACGCTTCTGTGAATCCTGTCGCCTCGCTGGGATTACCGCGCGAAAAAGGCTACACTTCGCCTTTGAACTATCTATCAGAATAGAAAGAGGCGAAGTCCAACGTGGCTCAATTCGTTTATACCATGCATCGTGTCGGCAAAGTGGTTCCGCCGAAACGTCATATTTTGAAAAATATCTCCCTCAGTTTCTTCCCTGGCGCGAAAATCGGTGTTCTCGGTCTGAACGGCGCCGGTAAATCTACCCTGCTGCGCATCATGGCCGGTATCGACACCGAGATCGAAGGTGAAGCGCGCCCGCAGCCCGGTATCAAAATTGGCTACCTGCCGCAGGAGCCGCAGCTGAATCCGGAGCACACCGTGCGCGAATCCGTTGAAGAAGCGGTCGCCGAAGTGGTTAACGCGCTGAAAGGCCTGGACGAAGTTTATGCCAAATACGCCGAGCCGGATGCCGACTTCGATAAGCTTGCCGCGCAACAGGGCAAGTTCGAAGAGATCATCCAGGCGCACGACGGCCATAACCTGAACGTACAGCTGGAGCGTGCGGCCGATGCCCTGCGCCTGCCGGACTGGGATGCGAAAATCGCCACTCTTTCCGGTGGTGAACGCCGCCGCGTCGCGCTATGCCGCCTGCTGCTGGAAAAACCAGACATGCTGCTGCTCGACGAACCGACTAACCACCTCGACGCCGAATCCGTCGCCTGGCTGGAACGCTTCCTGCACGATTTCGAAGGCACCGTGGTGGCGATTACCCACGACCGTTACTTCCTCGATAACGTCGCTGGTTGGATCCTCGAACTTGACCGCGGTGAAGGTATTCCGTGGGAAGGCAACTACTCCTCCTGGCTGGAGCAAAAAGATCAGCGTCTGGCGCAGGAAGCTTCTCAGGAAGCCGCACGCCGCAAATCTATCGAGAAAGAACTCGAGTGGGTTCGTCAGGGCGCGAAAGGCCGTCAGTCTAAAGGCAAAGCCCGTCTGGCGCGCTTTGAAGAGCTTAACAACGTCGAATACCAGAAACGTAACGAGACCAACGAACTGTTCATTCCGCCAGGAGCGCGTCTGGGCGATAAAGTTCTGGAAGTCAGCAATCTGCGCAAATCTTACGGCGACCGCGTACTGATTGACGATCTGAGCTTCTCCGTACCGAAAGGCGCTATCGTTGGTATCATCGGTCCGAACGGCGCAGGTAAATCCACCCTGTTCCGCATGATGTCAGGCCAGGAACAGCCTGATTCCGGCACCATCACGCTGGGTGAAACCGTTAAACTTGCTTCCGTCGATCAGTTCCGCGACGCGATGGACAACAGCAAGACCGTTTGGGAAGAAGTGTCCGGCGGCCTGGATATCATGAAGATCGGCAACACCGAGATGCCGAGCCGCGCCTACGTTGGCCGCTTTAACTTCAAAGGCGTCGACCAGGGCAAACGCGTTGGCGAGCTGTCCGGCGGTGAGCGTGGGCGTCTGCACCTGGCGAAGCTGCTGCAGGTCGGCGGTAACGTACTGCTGCTCGATGAACCAACCAACGACCTGGATATCGAAACCCTGCGCGCGCTAGAAAACGCCCTGCTGGAGTTCCCGGGCTGCGCCATGGTTATCTCGCACGACCGTTGGTTCCTTGACCGTATCGCGACCCACATTCTGGATTACCAGGATGAAGGTAAGGTTGAGTTCTTCGAAGGTAACTTTACCGAGTACGAAGAGTACAAGAAACGCACCCTCGGCGCCGATGCGCTGGAACCGAAGCGTATCAAGTACAAACGCATTGCCAAGTAATCTGTAAGTGCCGGGTGGCGCTACGCTTATCCGGCCTACCAGGCGTGTAGCACTTGTAGGCCGGATAAGGCGTTTACGCCGCCATCCGGCAAAAAGCCTACCCCTGCTCGCCCATCAACTGCTTCACCAGCTCAACGCAGCGCAGGAACCGGGCGTCGTAGTCCGACTCTTCCACGTGCACGAACTCAATGTCGTTTTCTTTCAACAGCGATACCAGCAGCGTCTGAAACTCTTTGCGATCTACCGAACTACCGAGGCTACGCAGCCCATCGGCCACCCACGGCGTGTTGTTCTCCAGCAGGATCACCAGATCAAAGCGGTATTCATCGATTAACGCCTGCACGAACGGATGTTCGCGGCCTTCGTACTTCAGGCAGAAGGCCTGAGTGCTGACGAAGTCAGTATCGATAAACGCCACTTTATTGGCGTATTTCACCGCGAAATCAATGTACTGTGCGTGCCCCAGCGCGATTTTATCGTAATCGGAATACTGCAACGCCATTTCATCGCCGCCGAGGTGTGAAAAGACGTAATCGCGGCCATATTCCCAGGCGCTGGTGGTATTGAAGATATTGGCGAGCTTATTCACCAGCGTCGATTTACCGCTCGACTCGCCGCCGAGGATCGCCACCGTACGCACAAAGAACGGTTTTACTTCGGTCGGAATATATTCCCAATAGCGGAACGGGTTTTCGCGGATCTGGCCGCCGCTGATACTCATGAAGGTTCGCTTCGGATCGATAAGCACGGTTTCGATCCCCAGATGTTCCAGATACTGCGGCGCATCGGCCTCTTCTGAGGTATAAATCCAGTTTGGCTCGATTCCCTTTTCACTCATGAAGGCGCGGATCCCGCGGCTCCAGACGTCCCAACCGTGCGGGTACGGCTCCATCCCTTCTTCGTTGAAGGCGTGGATGCGAATGTTTTTTTGATATTTAAAGGTTTGCAGCAGCCAGCGCAGACGATCGGGAACCGTCGGCTGTTGCGACATGGCGCTCTCTTCGAACAGCTCGCGGTCGCGAGTGTCGTCATAGCCCATGATGATATGAAGCTCATCGACCTGGCTACAGGCGCGCTGAATCAGGTAAATATGCCCGGTATGCAGCGGATAAAATTTACCAAAAACCACCCCGACGCTTTTCTGTTTGCGCGGGAATTCAAGGCCGAGGAAGCGGTGTAACGCTTCAAGCTTCTGGGCGCTCGGGCTTTTGATTTTCGCGTTTAATAGCTGACTGAGATAACCTTTGGTCATCCCGCTGGCTTCCGCCACCTGCTGCAGCGTACAACCCTTTTGCTTAATGGCGTTTTTCAGATAGTCGAATGACGACATAGTTTATGCGTGCCTCCTGCAAACTCGGGTTTGATACCCGTCATACCCTGAAGTATGACGGGTATCATTATAAGTCGTCAAAAACGCTCAGCGCATCGGCCAGTTTTTTCACGCCAAAGATTTGCATCCCTTCTGGCGCTTTTTTGGGCACATTGGCCGCCGGGACGATGGCGCGACGGAACCCGTGCTTCGCCGCCTCGGAAATACGTTCCTGGCCGCTTGGCACCGGGCGAATTTCACCGGCTAATCCGACTTCGCCAAAGACCACCAGATCCTGCGGCAACGGGCGATCGCGCAGGCTCGAAACCATCGCCAGCAGCAGCGCCAGATCGGCGCTGGTTTCAGTGACCTTAACCCCGCCAACCACGTTAACGAAGACGTCCTGATCGGCCATCTGCAGGCCGCCATGGCGGTGCAGCACCGCCAGCAGGATCGCCAGACGGTTCTGTTCCAGGCCTACCGCTACGCGACGCGGATTAGACATCATCGAGTGATCGACCAATGCCTGGATCTCAACCAGCAGCGGGCGGGTGCCTTCCCATACCACCATGACCGAGCTGCCGGAGGTGACTTCATCGCCGCGGCTGAGGAAAATGGCGGAGGGGTTGCTGACTTCGCGCAGGCCTTGCTCGGTCATCGCGAAGACGCCGAGTTCGTTGACCGCGCCAAAGCGGTTTTTATGGCTGCGCAACGTGCGGAAACGGGAATCGGCATCACCGTCCAGCAGCACCGAGCAGTCAATACAGTGTTCCAGTACTTTCGGCCCGGCCAGCGAGCCATCTTTGGTGACGTGGCCGACCATCACGATCGCCACGCCGCGAGTTTTGGCAAAGCGCGTCAGATAAGCCGCGGTTTCACGTACCTGGGCCACGCTCCCCGGCGACGACTGGACATCAGCCATATGCATCACCTGGATGGAGTCGATGACCATCAGCTGCGGCTTTTCTTCATCGGCGATCTGGCAGATTTGCTCGATGCTGGTCTCCGAGAGCATATTCAGGTTCGCCGTCGGCAGCCCGAGACGATGCGCGCGCATCGCTACCTGCTGCAGGGATTCTTCCCCGGTGACGTACAGCGTTTTCATCCCTTCGGCCAGCTTGCAGAGGGTTTGCAGCAGCAGCGTCGATTTCCCGGCGCCGGGGTTGCCGCCGATTAGAATCGCGCTACCCGGAACCACGCCGCCGCCGAGCACGCGGTCGAACTCTTTAAATCCGGTGGAGAAACGCGGCAGCGCCTCCAGGCTTATCTCCGACAGCTTCTGTACCTTCGACACGCCGGCATTACCAGCGTAACCTGACAGACGCTCGTTTCTCGCCACCTGCGGCGAGGCGGCGATGCGCATCTCGGTGATGGTGTTCCAGGCATGACAGGCGCTGCACTGCCCCTGCCAGCGCGGATAATCCGCACCACATTCATTACAGACAAATGCGCGTTTTGGAGCTTTCGCCACGTTAACCTCTTACTTTTGATTCATGCTGCCAGAGAGAATACAGAATACCCCCATCAGGTCAGCATGGCGGATGGTGACTTCCGCCTGTTCATTGACTTTTGGTTTCGCATGATAGGCAATGCCGAGACCTGCCGCCTTGATCATCGGCAGATCGTTGGCGCCATCGCCAATCGCCACGGTTTGCGCCGACGGAATTTCATATTTTTCCGCCAGTTTACGTAGAGTGTTGGCTTTATATTTGGCATCGACAATGTCGCCGATAACGTTGCCGGTGAGCTTCCCGTCTATAATTTCCAGCTCGTTGGCGAATACCGCGTCGAGATGCAGCTTATCGCGCAGGTATTCGGCAAAGAAGGTAAAGCCGCCGGAGGCGATGGCCACCTTCCAGCCCAGCGTTTCCAGCTTCAGCACCAGTTGCGTCAGCCCCGGCATCAGCGGCAGCGCTTCCCGCACCTGCAACAGGATGTTCGCGTCGGCGTCTTTCAGAGTGGCGACGCGCTGGCGCAGGCTGGCGGTGAAGTCGAGCTCGCCGCGCATCGCGCGTTCGGTCACTTCCGAGACCAGCTCGCCGGTGCCGGCAAGCTTAGCGATTTCATCGATACATTCGATCTGAATCGCCGTGGAGTCCATATCCATCACCAACAGGCCCGGCGTGCGTAGATGCGGGATTTTTCCCAGCGGCGCGACGTCCAGCCCGGCCTCGTGGGCCAGACGCGTGGCGCGCTGCGTCAGCGAACCCGCCAGGCGAATCACCTGATAATCCTCCACGACCCAGGAAGAGACGATGACCAGCGCCGCGCCGAGCTCGCGCTGCCACGCCGTCAGCCGACGTTTATCGAGACCGCGACCATACAGCAGCCAGCCGCTGCGCCCGGCGTGATAATCCAGCGGCATGACCTCGTCGCCGCTCAGGGAAAGCGGCAACCCAGGCCACAAGGAAACATCTTCGGGCAGGTCGCACCAGGTCAAACTGTTAGGCATTACGGCTCCACATCTCTTCATTCAGGCGAGGAAAATAACGCATGAGGCTACCTTGTAACCAGCGCTTCTGGCAACATTAAGCTGCAAATTTTCAAAGGTGGAATATGGTACGAGCAAAACTGAAATTCCGACTGCATCGCGCCGTCATTGTTCTGATCTGTCTCGCGCTTCTCGTCGCGCTGATGCAAGGCGCCTCATGGTTCAGTCAGAATAGCCAAAAGCAGCGTAATCCGCAGCTGGAAGAGCTGGCGCGAACGCTGGCGCAGCAGGTTACGCTGAACCTGGCGCCGCTGATGCGTAGCGAAACGCCCGACGAAAAGCGCATTACCCGCCTGCTGGAACAGCTGACGGATAAAAGCCGGGTGCTCGATGCCGGAGTATATGATGAACAGGGCGATCTGGTGGCTCGCTCCGGCGAAAGCGTCGACGTGCGCGACCGCCTGGCGTTGGATGGCAAAAAAGCCGGCGGCTACTTTAACCAGCAAATCGTCGAGCCGATCCTCGGCAAAAACGGCCCGGTCGGCTATCTGCGCCTGACGCTGGATACCCACACGTTGGCCACTGAGGCGAAACAGGTGGATAATACCACCAATATCTTACGCCTGATGCTGCTGTTGTCGCTGGCAATCGGCGTGGTGCTGACCCGCACATTGCTGCAGGGTAAACGTACCCGCTGGCAGCAATCGCCCTTCCTGCTCACCGCGAATAAGCCCGTCCAGGACGAAGATAAAGATTAACCAGACAAGGATATCCTATGCCGACGCTCCGCCTGTTGCTCTCCGACTCCTACGACCCCTGGTTTAACCTGGCGGTAGAAGAGTGTATTTTCCGCCAGATGCCGGCCACCCAACGGGTGCTGTTTCTGTGGCGCAACGCCGACACCGTGGTGATTGGCCGCGCGCAGAACCCCTGGAAGGAGTGCAATACCCGGCGCATGGAAGAAGATAACGTGCGGCTGGCCCGGCGCAGCAGCGGCGGCGGCGCGGTATTCCACGACCTCGGCAATACCTGCTTTACCTTTATGGCGGGCAAACCGGAATACGACAAAACCGTTTCTACCGCTATCGTGCTGGCGGCGTTGAATTCGCTTGGCGTGACCGCGGAGGCCTCCGGGCGCAACGATCTGGTGGTCAAAACCGACAACGGCGATCGCAAGGTTTCTGGCTCCGCCTATCGCGAAACGATGGACCGCGGTTTTCATCACGGCACTCTGCTGCTAAACGCCGACTTAAGCCGTCTCGCCAACTATCTTAATCCGGACAAAAAAAAGCTGCAGGCCAAGGGCATTACCTCGGTACGCGGGCGCGTGGCGAACCTGGTTGAACTCCTACCGGGCATTACCCACCAGCAGATTTGCGAAGCCATTCAGGAGGCATTCTTCAACCATTACGGCGAACGGGTAGCGGCGGAAGTCATTTCGCCGGACAACACGCCGGATCTGCCGAATTTTGCCGAGACCTTCGCCCGCCAGAGCAGTTGGGAGTGGAACTTCGGTCAGGCGCCCGCTTTCTCTCACCTGCTGGATGAGCGCTTTCGCTGGGGCGGCGTCGAGCTGCATTTTGACGTCGAGAAGGGCCATATCACCCGCGCGCAGGCTTTTACCGATAGCCTGAACCCGGCGCCGCTCGAGGCGCTGGCGGCACGATTAGTCGGTTGTCAGTATCGGGCGGAAATATTACAGCAGCAGTGTGAGGCGCTACTCGCAGATTTCCCGGAGCAGGAAGCGGAACTGAAAGAACTGTCGGCGTGGATGGCCGGCGCGGTGCGCTGATAAAAAAGCCCGCTGCGCTTAGCGGGCCAGGGAAACCGTAGGCCGGGTCAGGCGAAGCCGCCACCCGGCACAACAGGTCTTACTCTTTATCGCCCAGTAGTACGGATTCCAGCGCGATTTTGATCATATCGTTGAAGGTCGTCTGACGCTCAGCGGCAGTGGTCTGCTCATGGGTACGGATATGATCGGAAACGGTGCAGATGGTCAGCGCTTTCGCGCCGAACTCCGCCGCGACGCCATAAATGCCGGCCGCTTCCATTTCCACGCCCAGAATGCCGTATTTTTCCATCACGTCGAACATAGACGGGTCCGGCGTATAGAACAGGTCAGCGGAGAAGATGTTGCCGACGCGCGCGTCAACGCCCAGCGCTTTGGCTGCGTCTACCGCGTTACGTACCATGCCGAAATCGGCAATCGCCGCGAAGTCATGGTCTTTGAAGCGCAGACGGTTGACTTTAGAGTCGGTGCACGCGCCCATGCCGATAACCACATCACGCAGTTTGACATCTTCACGTACCGCGCCGCAGGAGCCGACACGGATGATTTTTTTCACGCCGAAATCGGTGATCAGCTCTTTGGTGTAGATAGAGCAGGATGGGATACCCATACCGTGGCCCATCACGGAGATTTTGCGGCCTTTGTAGGTACCGGTGAAGCCCAGCATGCCGCGCACGTTGTTTACTTCACGCACGTCTTCGAGGAAGGTTTCTGCAATGTGCTTCGCGCGCAGCGGGTCGCCCGGCATCAAAACTACGTCAGCGAAATCGCCCATTTCTGCGTTAATGTGTGGGGTAGCCATCGTTTTATCCTTATATAAATTGTTCGAGCCTGATGGCGGCTACGCCTTGTCAGGCCTACAAAACGTATTCAAATACCCTAAGGATTTCGCGTTGTAGGAAGGCGACGAATTCGTGAATCCCCGGGAGCATAGATTAACTATGTGACCGGGGTGAGCGAATGAAGTCAACGCATCTACAGCGCGAAAGACAACGGGTATTACAGCATGTTTTTACCGTACGCCATCGGCGACGTACCAAAGTATGTCGCCAGCGTCTGGCCGATATCCGCGAAAGTTTCGCGGTGGCCTAACGAACCCGGCTTCACTTTCGGACCGTACACCAGCACCGGAATGTGCTCGCGAGTGTGGTCGGTACCGGTCCAGGTCGGGTCGCAGCCGTGGTCGGCGGTGAGGATCAGAATGTCGTCTTCCCCAACCAGCTCCATCAGCTCCGGCAGACGGCGGTCAAACAGTTCCAGACCCGCTGCGTAGCCAGCGACGTCACGACGGTGACCCCAGGAGGAGTCAAAGTCGACGAAGTTAGTGAAGACGATAGTCTCGTCGCCCGCTTCCTTCATCTCTTTGATGGTCGCGTCGAACAGCGCGTCCAGCCCGGTGGCTTTCACTTTCTTAGTGATACCGCAGTTGGCGTAGATGTCGGCGATTTTACCCACGGAAACCACGTGACCGTTTTTCTCGTCGACCAGCTTTTGCAGCACGGTCGGCGCCGGCGGTTCGACCGCCAGGTCGTGACGGTTACCGGTACGCTGGAAGTTACCGGCTTTGTCGCCAACAAACGGACGCGCAATCACGCGGCCAATGTTATAGCCGCCTTCGGTCAGTTCTTCACGGGCGATTTCGCACAGCTCATACAGCTTGTCGAGACCGAAAGTCTCTTCGTGACAGGCTATCTGGAACACCGAGTCAGCAGAGGTATAGAAAATCGGTTTCCCGGTTTTCATATGCTCTTCACCCAGTTGATCCAGAATCACGGTACCGGATGAGTGGCAGTTGCCGAGGTAGCCCGGCAGGTTCGCGCGCTTAACCAGTTTATCCAGCAGTTCCTGCGGGAAGCTGTTCTCGTGATCGCTGAAGTAGCCCCAGTCAAACAGCACCGGCACGCCGGCGATTTCCCAGTGGCCAGACGGCGTATCTTTACCAGAAGAGAGTTCATGCGCCCAGGCATAGGCGCCAACGACTTCGGCATTACCGTCCATACCGGCGGCAATTTTACCGGTAGAACCTTCATGCGCTTTCACCAGGCCCAGACGGGTCAGGTTAGGTAAATTCAGCGGGCCTTTACGACCATTGTCAGCTTCACCTTTGGCGCAGGCTTCCGCAATGTGGCCCATGGTATCGGCGCCCACATCGCCAAAGCGGTCAGCATCTTCCGTTGCGCCAATCCCAAAGGAGTCCAGCACCATAATAAATGCACGTTTCATCTTGTTCTCCATACATCATGCGCTGCAAAAAAGCGATCAGATCAGTATATCGCTACTTGGTGATTCGGCGATAGACCGTCGGTGTAATTTCTGGGGCTTGAGCGTCCAGTTTAATTGCCGCTTTCACGGCTTTGGCCGCTTCCTGCCAGCTGGATTCATCTTTCGCATGAATCACCGCCAGCGGACGTTCGCCATCGACTTTATCGCCAAGGCGCGCCATATCGGTAAAGCCAACGCTGTAGTCAATAGTATCGGAAGCCTGACGACGACCACCGCCCATCGACACCACCGCCATCCCCAGCGCGCGGGTATCCATTTCAGAGACAAATCCGGCGCCTTCAGCATAGACGGCTTTGCTCAGCATTGCCGTCGGCAGGTATTTCGCATAGTTTTCGACAAAGTCGTTCGGCCCCTTCTGCGCCGCCACCATACGGCCAAAGACTTCGGCCGCTTTACCGTTATCCAGCACCGCCTGCAATTTCGCGCGCGCCTCGGCGTTATCCGCCGCCAGCTTGCCGGAAATCAGCATTTCCACACACAGCGCCATGGTGACGTCGTACAGGCGTGGGTTACGATATTCACCGGTCAGGAACTGCACCGCTTCGCGAACTTCAACGGCGTTACCCGCACTGGAGGCCAGCACCTGGTTCATATCAGTTAACAGCGCGGTCGTGCGCACGCCGGCGCCGTTGGAGACGCCAACGATCGCTTCGGCAAGCGCTTCAGAAAGCTCATACGTCGGCATAAAGGCGCCGCTGCCGACTTTGACGTCCATCACCAGCGCATCCAGACCTTCCGCCAGTTTCTTGGCCAGAATAGACGCGGTAATCAGCGGGATGGAATCCACCGTCGCGGTAATATCGCGGGTGGCATAGAAACGTTTGTCAGCCGGGGCGAGCGAGCTGGTCTGCCCGATGATCGCCACGCCGACATCTTTAATAATTTCGCGGAAACGCGCGTCGTCCGGGAAGATATCGAAGCCCGGGATCGCTTCCAGTTTATCAAGCGTACCGCCGGTATGGCCGAGACCGCGCCCGGAGATCATCGGTACGTAACCGCCGCAGGCGGCAACCATTGGCCCCAGCATCAGCGAGGTGACGTCACCCACGCCGCCGGTCGAGTGTTTATCGACGATTGGGCCGTTGAGGTTAAGGCTTTTCCAGTCGAGAACGGTTCCTGAATCCCGCATCGCCATGGTCAGCGAAACACGTTCCGGCATAGACATATCATGGAAGAAGATGGTCATCGCCAGCGCGGCGATCTGTCCTTCAGAGATAGTATTATCGCGGATGCCGTTGATGAAAAAGCGAATCTCCTCATCGCTTAATGCATGACCATCACGTTTTTTACGAATAATTTCTTGTGCGAGAAACACGGTAACCTCCCAAATGGTATAAATCGCCGGATGGCGGCGCGAGCGCCTTATCCGGCCTACAGGCATCAATTCGTAGGCCGGATAAGCGAAGCACCATCCGGCATATCAAGGGATTAGTAGCTGCTGGCGCTCTTACCGTCGCCGTGACCCAGGGCTTTCAGCAGGCTAGCCAACAGGCTTGATGCGCCGAAACGGTAGTGACGGGAATCAGCCCAATCGGCGCCGAACAGTTCATCGGCAATCGCCAGGAACTGCTGCGCGTCTTCCGCGCTGCGCACGCCGCCGGCAGGTTTGAAGCCAACGGTTTTCTCAACGCCCATATCGCGGATGACTTCCATCATGATGCGCGCGCTTTCCGGCGTCGCATTTACCGGCACTTTACCGGTCGAAGTTTTGATGAAATCCGCGCCCGCTTTAATAGAGATTTCAGACGCTTTACGAATCAACGCTTCTTCTTTCAGTTCGCCGGTTTCGATGATCACTTTCAGCAGCACATTCGCCGCCGCACAAGCTTCTTTACAGGCTTTCACCAGATCAAAACCAACCTGCTCGTTACCAGCGATCAGCGCGCGGTACGGGAAAACCACATCCACTTCATCCGCGCCATAGGCGATTGCCGCGCGGGTTTCCGCCAGCGCGATATCAATATCGTCATTACCATGCGGGAAGTTAGTCACCGTCGCGATACGGATGTCCGGCGTTCCTTGTTCGTTCAGCGTCTTACGGGCAATCGGGATAAAACGCGGGTAGATACAGACAGCGGCGGTATTACCCACCGGGGTTTTCGCCTGATGACACAGCGCGATCACCTTCTCATTGGTGTCGTCATCATTCAGGGTGGTCAGATCCATCAGTTTCAACGCGCGCAGGCTGCTTGCTTTCAAATCAGTCATTTCATACTCCGACGGCGTATTGCCGGTTCAATAGTTTGTTCACCTTGCGAGCCTGTTACTATTGTAACAACCGCTCGCCATTACACTTCGACATTCATCACAGTTAATGAAAACTAATTACTAATTTGCACTACTGTAATGCGACATAACTCACAATTAACCATCGATTACCGCCAATCTACCGGTCATGTCCTGTTTAAGCATAATCGGCAAACCTAAGTTCTTATCGATGTTATTATTCTAACATATCAAAACGAATTATCTCGACGTTATGGCGCACAAATTGTGCAACCACTGGCCACAAATATACTTTCTAATTGAAATGTAATAGATTTTAGATTTACAAAAAATGATGGGATTATCACACCCTGCCAGAGCCGGGGACGACTTTGCCCAGAAGGTGGGCCGTTAGAGAGTGAGCGCGGTAAAGAGGCTTTTGGTATTCGCCAGTAGTGCCGCTTCAATTTCCTGCGCCGGTTCCGCGCGCAGTTCACATAACGCGTCAAAGACGCGGGCCGCCTGTTCCGGACGGTTTGGCTGCCCCTGAAAACCATTCAGCGGCATATCCGGAGCATCGGTTTCCAGCAGCAGTGAAGAAAGCGGCAGGCGCGCCATGACATCGCGAGTTTTGCTGGCGCGGGGATAAGTAATGGTGCCGCCAACGCCAATCTTATAGCCCAGTTGTACAAAACGCTCCGCCTGCTGCAGACTGCCGGAAAAACCATGCACCACCCCGGCACGCGGCAGGTTATGTTTTTTTAGCATCATCGCCAGCTTATCGTGCGTGCGCCGCGAATGCAGGATCACCGGTAAATCGTAACGCTTCGCCAGCCGCAGCTGCGCTTCCAGCAGCGCCTGCTGGCGGTCGAATTGTGGATCGTCGCGGTAGAGATCGAGACCAATCTCTCCGATGGCCACGAGTTTTGGATGACGCTGTGCAAGATAACTTTCCAGTTGCGCTAACCCGCGGTCATCATGCTGTTCGATAACAATAGGATGCATCCCTAGCGCGGCATACAGCGGCTCGTGTTGCTCCGCCAGCGCCAGCACGCGAGCAAAGCGCCCGGCGGATATTGACGGCACGATAATACGCCCAACGCCCAGCTGCGCCGCCCTCGCGATACTCGCGGGTTCATCATCTTCAAACGGGGGAAAATCGAAGTGACAGTGGGTATCAATAAAGCGTAACGTCACGCCAGATCCTCGTTATTAAAGCTGGGGTCATTGGCCTGCGGCGCGGTGATAATCGCCTGTTGCGGCGCTTCATTCGCCACCGGCAGCGGCGGCACCACCACCGGGGTCGGCCTTGCCACACGCGGCGCATGGCGTAACAGCGGCGGTTGTTCGGTCAGCAGCTTCCCTACCGTGGCGAGGAAGTAGCGGCCGCACTGGCGCCCGGTTTTATAATCTTCCAGCAGCGCCGGCAGACGGCTGCCAAGCGCCATACTGCGCAGCGGCCGTTGCGGATAGATTTCGAATATCCGCAGTTTACCCGGCGGTTTTTCAATAAACTGCTGCGTCGCGCGATAGGTGGTTTCGTGGTGCTGCACCAGGTTCACAAAAGGCTGCAGACTGCTCTCCCCAAGCCAACGTTCCATTCGTTTAAACCACTGCGGAGTGTAGAACATCTGCGAAGGGACGGTACGGATCACCACGATAGTCTGCGCGCCGCGCCGCGCCGCTTCCTGCACCGGGATCGCATCGCTGACGCCGCCATCGAGGTAGTTCACGCCATCCAGCAGGACACCGCTACGGTAAAAACCGGGAATGGCGCTGGAGGCGCGGATCAGATCAAGCCAGGTCTGACGGGTGGGGGAAAAATAGTTTGCCGTGTAATCGTCACCGCGGCAGGCGCACATCCACAGCTCTTTACCCAGCGCGAACTGCTCCTCGGCATAGTTCATCGCCAGCGGCATTTGTTGTGCAGTGGAATCGACCAGCCAATCGAGATCGATAAGATTGCCGCCGCGTACGAAGCGCATCGGGTCGAAAAACTGCCGCGAGGTGGTATAACGCGTAATGACTTTACGGGCGTAGCCCTGCTGATTACAGATATAAGCGGAGATGTTTTGCGCGCCAGCGGAAGTACCAAGCATCAGGTCGAAAGGGTTAAATCCGGCGCGCATGAATTCGTCCAGAACCCCGGCTGTGAAAATACCTCGCTGACCACCGCCTTCGCACACCAGAGCAAGTTTGCCCGGACGGAAGGGTTTTACCGCTAACGGGGCGATATTGCCCAGCGTCACGGGAATGCGCTGCCCCACCCTGCTTTCCTGTTTGTCTATTTTGTATCATTAAAGTAACGCAAATTGTCGTCCCCTGAAACCGCAAAAGCCAGTCACATTGACTGGCTTTATGTAAGACGTTATGTCATCACTGCGCGGTTATTGATTCACGCCTTTCGGCACATGGCCTCTAGGGTCGTTTTCGCCCGGTAAACAGGCTGACCAGGAAAATGATAATACCGACAACAAAGACGATTTTAGCCGCCCACGCCGCGGTACCCGCCAGACCACCAAAACCCAATGCGGCGGCAATCAACGCGATGATCAGAAAAATAATGCCCCATCTAAACATACTGTTCTCCTTACCATATGATTAACGGTCGCTTTTCTGCGCGCTCAGGCCGCGCATACATCAACCCTGCGTACAACTCGCTCAGCGGTATCGCCGCTGGCGAATATCTTTTAATGAATACCCTTACTGCACTTTAAGATCGTTCTTCACGCTCTTAACACCGGTTACCGCTTTGGCAATGTCTGCCGCACGATCGACCTGCTTGCTCGATTCCAGGGTTCCGGAGAGGTGTACTACTCCGTTGCTGGTTTCCACCGTCACCTTACGCGACGGAACGATATCGTCCGCGAGCAGTTTGGCTTTGACTTCGCTGGTGATAGCGGTGTCGCCTGCATAGCCCTTCAGGCTTGCCGATTTTTCACCTGCCACGGTCAGCTTGTCGCTTACCGAACTCACCCCTTCGACGCCTTTCGCCGCGCTAACGGCCTGTGATTTTTGCTCAGCGCTCTCAACAGTCCCGCTTAAGGTCACGACTTTGTTTTCCGTTTTCACCGAGATATCGGTGCTACGGATACTTTTGTCATCGATCAGCGCCGCTTTGACACGGGCGGTGATCGTGCTGTCATCCATAAAATCGCCAACCTTGTTGATCGATTTATCGACGCTTTCTCCCGCGCTGGTCGCGGCGGCCTTCGCGCTATCGGTTGCGGTGGTTTCCGCATAGGTCGAGGCGCTTATCAACGCTGAGCCTAAGAAGAGAGGCAGCAATAGCCTGGCGCTCTTTAGTCTGGTCATTGGTATGCCCTCACGATGTCTGCTTTGGTAAAACAAATGGCTATTTATTCAGCCAAGTTTCTGAAAAGTGCTTAATAAATATAGTAGATGAGCGGAGATGCGGCGGAGGGTTTGAATAAAAAAGCTACGATTTGCGCAGATTTAAGAACTTTCTATGGTAAGGAGGAAGACGAGCAAAACAGGCTGGAGCGCAGCATCGCCGCGCTCCAGAGAGGTATTAGTGTTCGCGCGTTTTGCGGAACACCACATCAGGATAACGCTCTTGCGTCAGGTTCAGGTTCACCATCGTCGGGGCGATATAGGTCAGATTATCGCCGCCATCCAGCGCCAGTTGAACTTCGTTCTTACGCTTGAACTCTTCGAATTTCTTCACGTCTGTTGATTCAACCCAACGCGCGGTGGCCACGTTGACAGATTCGTAAATCGCTTCAACGTTGTATTCACTTTTCAGACGCGCTACTACCACGTCAAACTGCAGCACGCCGACGGCGCCAACGATCAGATCGTTATTAGCGATAGGGCGGAAGACCTGTACCGCGCCCTCTTCAGAGAGCTGTACCAGCCCTTTCAGCAGCTGTTTCTGCTTCAGCGGATCCTTGAGGCGAATACGACGGAACAGTTCCGGCGCGAAGTTCGGAATACCGGTGAACTTCATCATTTCGCCCTGGGTAAAGGTGTCGCCAATCTGAATGGTGCCGTGGTTATGCAGACCAATGATATCGCCCGGGTAGGCTTCTTCAACGTGCGAACGGTCGCCCGCCATAAAGGTCAGCGCGTCGGAAATCACCACGTCCTTGCCGATACGCACCTGACGCAGCTTCATGCCTTTCTCGTATTTGCCGGATACCACGCGCATAAAGGCCACGCGGTCGCGGTGTTTCGGGTCCATGTTGGCCTGAATCTTAAACACGAAGCCGGTGAATTTCTCTTCTGCGGCCGTCACTTCACGGGTATCAGTGTTACGCGGCATCGGCGCTGGCGCCCATTCCACCAGGCCATCCAGCATATGATCCACGCCGAAGTTGCCTAATGCGGTGCCGAAGAACACCGGAGTAATTTCGCCCGCCAGGAACAGATCTTTATCGAACTCGTTCGAAGCGCCCTGTACCAGTTCCAGTTCATCGCGCAGCTGCTGCGCCAGATCGTCGCCCACCGCGGCATCCAGCTCAGGGTTATTCAGCCCCTTAACAACGCGCACTTCCTGAATGGTGTGTCCTTTACCGGTCTGATAGAGGTAAGTTTCATCTTTATAAAGATGATAAACCCCTTTAAACAGCTTGCCGCAGCCGATAGGCCAGGTAATCGGCGCACAGCCGATTTTCAGCTCATTTTCGACTTCATCCAGCAATTCCATCGGATCGCGGATATCACGGTCGAGTTTGTTCATAAAGGTGAGGATCGGCGTATCGCGCAGACGGGTAACTTCCATCAGCTTGCGGGTACGATCTTCGACGCCTTTCGCCGCATCGATAACCATCAGACAGCAGTCAACCGCCGTCAGGGTACGGTAGGTATCTTCGGAGAAGTCTTCGTGCCCCGGGGTATCCAGCAGGTTAACCAGGCAGTCATGGTACGGGAACTGCATCACCGAGGTGGTAATTGAGATCCCACGCTGCTTTTCCATCTCCATCCAGTCGGATTTAGCATGCTGGCTGGAGCCGCGGCCCTTCACGGTACCGGCGGTCTGAATCGCCTGTCCGAACAGCAGCACTTTTTCAGTGATGGTGGTCTTACCGGCATCCGGGTGAGAAATAATGGCAAAAGTGCGGCGTTTGGCCACCTCTTGCAGATAAGGAGACAACGTCATAATTCAATCTTCTAAGTAAACGCGGCAACGGGCCGCGCATGTGGAATACGAAAAATTGCGGCTATTTTACCCATCAATGGGGGGGAGGCAATTAGTGTTTACACAGGAGTTGCTCCAGTTCGCTTAAAGAGGTCACCGTCCAGTCGGGCTGCAGGTCTGCCGGCAGCGTTTGCTGGTGCGCATTCAGCCAACAGGTGGCAAGCCCGGCATTGACGCCGCCGCGGATATCCGACTCGGCGGTATCGCCGACCATCAATACCCTGTCGCGCGACGGATTACCCGCCTGCGCCAGCGCATAGTCGAAGATACGCGCATCCGGCTTCGCGACGCCGACTTCCTCAGAAATAATCAGCAAATCAAAATGATCGCGCAGGCCGGTACGCTCCAGACGAGTCTGCTGCAACGAGGTAAAACCGTTGGTGATGATGCCCATTTTTACCTTGCCCTGCAGCGCATCCAGCAACGATACGGCGCCCGGCAGCGGCGCGCAGATTTCTGCCATCGCATTCATGAAAGCGTCGTTCAGTTCGCCCGGGGGGACGTTCAACCGTTCCGCCCAGCTATCAAAACGCTGATGCTGTAATTGTAGCGAGGTGATGGCGCCGTTTTGATAATCCACCCACAGCGGCTTATTAACGGCCTGATAGTCCTGAAAATCTTTGGCGGTAAATGTCACGCTATAGTCGAGAAACATCCGCTGTAAACCGCTGAAAGAGTCAAACGTAAACAACGTTTCATCGGCATCAAAGAAAATCCAGTCCCATTTCATCGTTTCACCTTGTCTTACATACTGATTGGCAGAGCCATGATAATTGCGTCTTCACGCCCGTCGGCCGTAGGGTAGTAATTGCGGCGGATAGTCGCCTCGTTAAAGCCTAAGCTTTCGTAGAGCGCGATGGCGGCGACATTCGATGCCCGCACCTCCAGCCACAGCGTGACGACGCCGAGTTTTTCTACTTCATCAATAACATGTTCCAGCAGTTCCCGTCCCAGGCCGCGGCGCTGGTAGTCGGGGTCGACGGCGATGTTAAAAAGCGTCGCTTCATCAAGGACAATCTGAGTAATGGCAAATGCCGCCATTTCTCCATCCACTGCCAGTTGGTAATTCAGATAACGTTCACCCTGATTGCTGGCAAAGGTTTGTTCGCTCCACGGAAAAGCGTGGGCGCGTTTTTCGATTTGCCAGGCTTTGGATAAATCAGCCGTGCTGAGGGTAGAAATCGTGTTCATGTGCGCAGATTTGTTGCCAGAGCGCGATGCGAGCCGGCGCGCTGCTCTGAAGTTCATCAAAAACGGGCGTCGAGACCTGGGCGCCCACCAGCGACAGCGGCGTCTCGCAGCCCAGTCGCCAGCTGTTGCAGCGGCTATTTTGCGGCAGCATCGCTACCCGGTCCGGCGTAAGCTGCAGTACCTGATCGGCGCGAATCGAGAGCGCGCGCAGAATATCGCTAATGAGCGGTTCAGTCAGCGACGGCGGGGTTTCCGCCACCATCACCAGACGAATATGTTCAGGAAGCGAGATAGCGATTTCGCCCTGCAACGCCCCCGGGCGACGCAGCGACCACTGGGTAATTCCCAGTTGCTGTAATTGCCAGTCTCGTCGGGAAGTCATAGCGAAACACTCCTGTTAAACAAGCGCGCAATATAGCAAATCCGTCGTATCTGCGCCAACAAACTACTATAATCGGCGCCAGTCTTATTGAAGGAGTGTTTCATGTCAGCTTTTACCCCGGCAAGTGAAGTCTTGCTGCGCCACAGTGATGATTTCGAGTCCGCCCGCGTTCTGTTTGCCGGTGACCTGCAGGATGACCTGCCTGCACGTCTGGATACCGCGGCCAGCCGCGCTCACACCCAACAATTCCACCACTGGCAGGTCCTGAATCGCCAGATGGGCGACAACGTTCGCTTTAGCTTAGTGGCCGAGGCCGCCGACGTCGCCGATTGCGACACCCTGATCTACTACTGGCCGAAGAACAAGCCGGAAGCGCAGTTCCAACTGATGAACCTGCTCTCTTTGCTGCCGGTAGGGATCGATATTTTCGTGATCGGCGAAAACCGCAGCGGCGTACGTAGCGCCGAGCAAATGCTCGCCGAATACGCGCCGCTGAATAAAGTGGATAGCGCCCGCCGCTGCGGTCTCTACCACGGCCGTCTGGAAAAACAGCCCTCCTTCAACGCCGAACAGTACTGGAACGAGTACGCGCTTGATAACCTGACCATTAAAACGCTGCCGGGCGTGTTCAGCCGCGACGGCCTTGATGTTGGCAGCCAACTGCTGCTGTCAACCCTGCAACCGCATACCAAAGGTAAAGTGCTTGATGTCGGCTGCGGCGCTGGGGTGCTGGCCGCGGTACTGGCCAGCCATTCGCCGAAGGTACGCCTGACGCTATGCGACGTCAGCGCACCGGCGGTTGAAGCCAGCCGCGCGACGCTTGCCGCGAATGGTTTTGAAGGCGAGGTCTTTGCCAGCAACGTCTTCTCTGAGGTCAGCGGCCGTTTTGACATGATCATCTCAAATCCGCCATTCCACGACGGCCTGCAAACCAGCCTGGAAGCGGCGCAGGCGCTGATCCGCGGCGCGGTCCGCCATCTGAACAGCGGCGGCGAGCTGCGTATCGTCGCCAACGCCTTCCTGCCGTATCCGCAGGTCCTGGATGAGACGTTTGGCTTCCACGAAGTGATCGCCCAAACCGGCCGTTTCAAAGTTTACCGCACGGTGATGACTCGCCAGGCGAAGAAATAATCATTGATCCTTGCCGGCGGCGCTCCCAATGCGCCGCCGGAACTTTCCTTCGCTCTGAATAGCCGATTTTTGCAGCAATCGATAAAACCTGCATAATTAACTATTGACGTGTCGCCGAAAACCACTAGAATGCGCCTCCGTGGTAACGATACTTTTTATAGTGTCGATGGTATGCGAAGGTGGCGGAATTGGTAGACGCGCTAGCTTCAGGTGTTAGTGTCCTTACGGACGTGGGGGTTCAAGTCCCCCCCCTCGCACCATAATCCACGTTGATATCGCTCGCACTGTGCGAAGGTGGCGGAATTGGTAGACGCGCTAGCTTCAGGTGTTAGTGTTCTTACGGACGTGGGGGTTCAAGTCCCCCCCCTCGCACCAACGAGGCGATATCAGATTAAGAATACTGTGCGAAGGTGGCGGAATTGGTAGACGCGCTAGCTTCAGGTGTTAGTGTCCTTACGGACGTGGGGGTTCAAGTCCCCCCCCTCGCACCAATATTCTTACCCTTCTCTGTTTTATCCCATCAGCTTCAAATTCAACATTATCAGCATTATTCCACTAACCAACGCTACGCTTGACGGCAACAGTACGAAATGACGCAACTGACGGTGCCAGATCATAGCCGCCGATAGTAATAACCCCAAAGCAATCATCACGCGCCAGGCTTCCACCGGCAGACCAATCATGCCTAACACCATCACCAGAACGCCCGGCAGCAGAATTCCCCAACCACTCCCTAAAGCTCGCTGCAACATGGTTTTGCCTCTTACAACGATAATGATAACCAATACCATATGATAATTTTTATCATTTGTCATCTCAGGGCGTTCAACTTTTATTACTCTTGCACTCAGGGGTAATGACATACATTCATTGGGATGATAAATTAAGCAAATTAAATCTATATATTAAATTGTCTGATCATTTGCGCAGATATCCTTATATTATGCATTGTTTTATATTTTCCCCCTTTGGCAGCCATCATCTTGAAACTTAACTACTAATAATGATAGTACCTATATGACTGCACAAACCTGGCGGGCTCATTATGAGCAAAAATATCAGTATTCCTTACGACTTTTTTTATTACTTAATTGTGTTTCTGCTGCTCTGGCGCTGTTCAGCCCGCTGTTTACCATTGTCACCGTCACATTGCCGAGTGCTCTGATCTGTGCGGCCAGCCTGGGCTTATTGTTATGGAATTGGAAATTCCCAAAACAGAAAATAAATATTCCTGTTATTTCTCTGTTATTTGGCGTGCTATGGGCCTGGCACATCGTAATAAAATCCTCATTGTTACCCCCTCCGCATTTTAACTTTCTGGTTATTGCCTTATTAAGCATCCTGTTTATTGGAACTATCGCTTTTTCTAACAATATCATCGCCTTTACTCTACATTCTCTACCGACTTTTATGGTGTGTCTGGCGCTGGCTGGCGGTGAGCAATGGCTGCGGATGTTTTACTGCTTTGTCCTGCCTGTTGCCGGGATTACGTTGCAAAACATTATGCAAAAGCGCAGCGATAATTTTACCCAAGGGCTAATGGATAAATTGCTGCAAGAGCGTAACACCCTGAACGATCTCAGTATGCTTGATCCTTTGACCGGTCTTTATAACCGTCGCGGCTTGCAAAACCGGATGGATAACATCCTGGCAGTGGATTCGCGCGAACATTTCATCCTGCTGTTGGATATTGACCATTTCAAAGCCTACAACGATAACTATGGCCATATGATGGGCGACCAGGCGTTAATCCAGGTATCGGCGGCGATTCGTAATTCCGTGCGCTCACGCGATATCGTCGCTCGCTTTGGCGGTGAAGAGTTCATGGTCGTGCTGACCAGTAGCACGGCGGAAACCGCCTTCCAGACGGCAGAACGCATTCGCCAGCGGGTTTACGATTTAAAAATCGCGCATCGTTTTAACGAGAGCGTCGCTACCAATGTCACCATCAGTATCGGTATGACCCCGCTGGTGGATGGCGATATCGACAGTGCGATAAAACGCGCCGATAGCGCGCTATATGAAGCCAAAAATCAGGGGCGTAATATCATTCTCGTCAACTAATGCTTCCAGCCCGCCGCGAGGGATACGCAGCGCTGACAAATCGCTTGCGCTCCCTGCGGTGAACAACTAGTATCAGCAATCATTATCATTTAGATTTGTATCTGGAAATCTGATGGCTTACCGTACCTTCTCCTTCAGCGATGATATTATTTGGCGTGCGCCGCTTGCGCCCGTCGAGCACGCTTTGGCGAATGCGATACGGGAAAAGATCGCGGCGGTACGCCCGCATCTGCTGGATTTCCTGCGTCTGGATGAAGAAGCGCCGCCGCTTACCCTGACCCTCGCGGAATGGTCGCAACCCACTACCCTCATTTCGTTGTTGGCCACCTATTCCGATCATATTTATCGCCATCAGCCCGGCCAGCCGCGTGAACAAAAACCCCTGCTGTCACTGTGGGCGCAGTGGTATATCGGCCTGCTGGTACCGCCGCTGATGCTGGCGTTACTAACAGAAGAACAAGCTATTAGCCTTGAACCGGAGCATTTTCGCGTTGAGTTCCATGAAAGCGGGCGCGCGGCTTGCTTCTGGATTGACGTGCATGCCGACCATGATGCGCTAATGCTTTCCGCGCAAGCGCGTATGGATATGTTGGTCAATAAAGCCCTGAAGCCGGTGGTGGAAGCGCTGGAAGCTACCGGCGACATTAACGGTAAGCTTATCTGGAGCAATACCGGCTATTTGATTAACTGGTATCTTGGTGAAATGAAAAATCTGCTTGGCGACGAGCAGGTTAACGCGCTACGTCAACACTGTTTTTTTGCAAAACAACAGGCCAGTGGCGAGGATAATCCGCTGTGGCGGACGGTAGTCGTGCGCGAAGGGCTACTGGTACGCCGAACTTGCTGTCAACGTTATCGCCTGCCGGACGTTCAGCAATGCGGCGACTGCACGTTAAAGTAATCATCTGACGGGCGGCAATATGCCGCCCGTTGTTATTTTATGCGGTCTGCTCGTTCTCCTGCTCGGCGCGCTGCGCCTCTTCAGCTTCCTGCGCCAGCAGTTGCTTTTCGTACACCTTAAAGAACGGGAAGTAGATGATTGCCGATACGCAGGCAAGAATAACGACCAGGATCGCCGCGCGGAAATCCCATCCCAGAGCCCATGCGCCGCCAATCGGCGCCGGCGCCGTCCACGGTACGACAGAGATAACTCGGCCTATCAGATCCAACTTCATGGCCGCCCAGGCAATCACCGCGTTAACCATCGGCGCCAGCAGGAACGGAATAAAGAATACCGGGTTCATGACGATAGGCGTACCGAAGATAACCGGCTCGTTAATGTTAAACAGGCTTGGCACCACGCTTAAACGACCAATAGAGCGCAAATGCGCAGAACGACTGCGTAGATAACAGAACACCAAGCCCATCGTGGCGCCAGAACCGCCTACGACAATAAAGAACGTCCAGAATGCTTCCATGAAAATATGCGGCAGCGGCGCGCCCTGCGCCAGAGCCTGCTGGTTCATCCCCAGATTAGTGAGCCAGAACATCTGCAGCATACCGGAAACAATCGCCGCCCCGTGAATCCCTGCGAACCACAGCAGGTGGCCAATCAACACTGCCAGCAGAATAGCCGGTAATGAATCCGCGGCGGATACCAGCGGCTTAAAGATAGCCATAATGGCCTGCGGGATCAGCAGGTCGAAATGATGCTGGATAAACAAGCTCAGAGGATAGAGCGTCAGTACCACCACCAGAACCGGGATCAACAGATCGAAAGAGTTTTTGATCATCGGCGGCACTTGATCCGGCAGGCGGATCCCGATGTTGTGCGCCCTTAAGAAACGCATCATCTCAACACAGTAAATCGCCACCAGGATCGCGGTAAAGATCCCGGTACCTCCCAGGCTATCAACCGGCAGACTGCCATTGGTTTTTGGCGCAGCGATCAGTAGAAAGGCCATGATCGACAGCATGGCGCACATGAAAGGATCGAGCTGGTACGCCTTTTCATAATGTTTGCCCAGGTTGTAGGAAATCGCCGCGCAGATATAAATAGACATGATGCCCATGGTCATATCAAAAGGCGTCAGAATGCGTCCTTCGAACTCTTTGGCCAAATCCAGCCAGGCGCGGGCGAAGCCCCAGGTGGTATCCGGTGAAAACGGCGGATAGGCGAAGACCAAGAGAAAGGAGCCTACAATCATAAACGGCATGGCCGAGATAAATCCGTCACGAATAGCCATGACGTGGCGCTGCGATGAAATGCGCCCGGCAACGGGACTTATATAGTTCTCTACAAAGCGAAATATCAGATTAAACGCAGCATGGTTTGCAGACATAGCAGCCCTCCTGACAGGCTATCGAAACAGGACCAACAACGGTAATCTTGCCGCTATGCTGAAATTAACTGCAGACGGATTGTGGCTGACCGGGACTGACGGTTGCCATAATGCCAGCAGGAGCATCTCATGCGCGGCTGTTAGTTATCTTTGGTACAGGGAGTTACCATGTCAGTATTCATCGACGAGCGCGAACCTGCAACCGGTTACAGTAACCGGTTGCGGCGATTGTGAAGAAGATCCAGAAATCAGAATAATTCCTGATTATCCATCGACAATATTTACAGATTTCCGGCCTTGTGACAGATTTAAGCGGATAACTACCAGGAGAACCCCATGAGTCTGCAGTCCGTGAGGCAGTTTTTTGCTGAGCATGCCCCCGATATTGAAATCATCGAGTTGAATCAAAGTACGGCGACCGTTGCGCTTGCCGCCGCCGCGCATCGTGTCGAGCCGGGGCAAATCGCTAAGACTTTATCCTTAAAGGTAAAAGAACGGGTTATATTGATCGTCGCTAAAGGCGATGCTCGCCTTGATAATAAGAAGCTGAAAGACGCCTTCGGGGCAAAAGCGCGGATGCTCAGCAGTGATGAAGTCGTTACGCTAACCGGCCACCCCGTTGGCGGCGTCTGTCCGTTTGGCCTGGAAAACCCTCTGCCGGTCTATTGCGATGTTTCACTCAAGCAGTATGCCGAAGTTCTACCGGCAGCAGGGGCAATTCATAGTGCGGTACGAATTTCGCCTGAGCGCATGGCACAACTGACAGAAGCCGATTGGGTGGACGTCTGCCTGTAACTTGCCGGTTATTGCGCCAGGCACATTCCTGGCCCATCGTCGTTATTCGCCGGCAGACACAGCAGAATGTCCGCCGCGCTAAGCAGGCCAATATCAGAGTTAACGCCCAGTTTGGTCATCGCGTTAAATTTATGTGCGCGAATAGTTTTGATATTTCTATCAAGCTGGGTGGCAATTTCGGGCAATGAATAGCCATAGGTCATATAACGCAGTATCGTATGCTCCGTCGGGCTAAGAATTTGCCCACAGGAGCTGTAGCTGCGCTCCAGAATGCTTTCTTTATCCAATGGCGCCTGCTCGATCAGCTGCAGTAAACGTTCCTGCAGACGAGTAAGGCAAGATGATTTATTCAGAATAGTTTGCGGGCTTGAAGGTGTCAGATGACTGATCAGACGCATTTCCGCCGTATTATCCGCCAGTACAATTCGCTGTATTTCGGGTCGCGTTTGCGCTATTTCATGTAAAAAAAGCAGGCTTTCCAGACGAATACGTCGGCTACCGGAAAGAGAAAAAATAACGGCGATAAAGTTTTTGGAAGCGAATTCACGCTTTAAGGCCTGAGTATCTTTATAAAAATGAATGCTATATTTTTTGCCTGCTTCATTATCTAAAATATAACGAAGCGCCATCTCAGTCATTGCGCATTTTTCTACGATAGCGACACATCGTGTTGTGAGATTTTTTTCCATTCCGTGTTATCTCCATAGGCTGAATACAGATTCAGTTCCTTCATTCCTTGAGCGCTATTGATCCAGGCATACATTTCTGCATTACTGCGTAACGAAAGTCGGCGCATGGCGCTATTTTTCTGCGCGCTTATCGTTTTATTGCTTTTTTTCAACAAGGCAGCAATCTGGTTAATTCCCCACCCTTTTGCCAGTAGCCGCAACACTTTGCGCTCTGAAAAGGTTAAGATGACCGTATCGCTAGCATCATCACCTAAGTTGTCCATCTCGGGTGAAAAGAGTGTCTGGCTAATTCTTTCGGCAGAAGCTTTACCAGCTCGGATAACCTCAATGAAACGTTTGACCGGCTCGCTATCAGAAATCAGAGAACTTTCCGGCCGCATCAGAAACTCAACTGCCAGTGGGAAGCAGGAGTGACCAACCATAAAGATCCAGTGAATATCCCGGTATTGATTCATTAACGAATAATAATGCTCACAAATATCTCGCGGGCGTTCAATGTGACCGGAGAGGTCGACGAGAACCAGCACGGCGCGGCGAAGCTGAAGCAGCGTGAGTTCATCCTGTGAAGCACAGAAACTCAGATCGTAATCAGGGAGATGCTCCCTTAAAATAGCCTTCAAACCCGATTGCATAACCGGTATTCTACTAATGATGACGCCAAATTTACCTTGTCCTGGCAACATAAAACCTCCACCTCCTGTCAAAGATTCACACCCGAAATAAATAACGGATGAATGGCTACTATAATATTATTTCGCCAATTGAATCTTTATCGTCCCTGGTGGGCATGACGTATGCCCTGAAGTTAATTCCATAACCGTGAGGGATATTTTTGCATTACTCTCACCAACGATTTACCCTAACACAAAATGATGCCATCAATAAATTAGAAAAAATTAAAAGCCTCATTAGAAAAATTACCTTAAGAATTAAATAAATAATTTATTTAATTTCTTTCCTAAATGCTTTCGGTGAGACCCCACTATATCGTCGAAAGAATCTCGAAAAATAAGCAGCATCAGTAAACCCCAAATAATCAGAAAGTTGGGTGATAGTCATGCTGGTATATTGCAGGTTACGCCGCGCTTCCAACATTAAACGTTGATGTAATACGCCTAATGCGCTGCAGCCATGAAATTCACGACACAAATAATTTAAATGCGTTGCGGAAAGCCCCACTAGCTTTGCATATTCAGCCAGCGGCAGATGTTCCCGGTAGTGGCTTTCAATCAGACGGGAAAAATGGCGCATGACGCTGCGCTTACGTTCGGCTTTGTCTTCTGTCACGGGTGTCGGCCGGCACTGGCGGTTTAACCATACTAATAGCGCTCCCAGCAGCGAATGGAGCATCATTTCGCGCGCATCATGCTCTTCGCAATATTCTTCACGTAAGGCGGTAAACAACGAACGAATATGGCCGCGGGAGCGTTTCACCGCCACGCACTGCGGCTGCGATAGCACATCAAGCGTGCGCCCAAACTGGCTTTCAAAGCGGCTCAGCAACGGCTGCGACAGCGACAGGACAAACCCTTGCGTGCCGGGCGAGAAACGAAAGCCATGAATACATAATGCCGGCACGACCTGTATACAGGCTTCGGTCATCACCCTGGTGACGCCTTCGATTTCAATTTCAGCGCGCCCCTTATGCAGATATAAAAGCTGCACCATTTCGGCATGTTGATGTACGCGGATATGCCACTCATAAAGGCTGCTGCGCTGCAAAATGGATTCGCAATGCAGCAGATCCGGCGTCGGCCAACCGCGCTCTTCGCCATACAGGGTAAAAACGGGAATCGTGTTCGCGGTTAACATGGTCTCTCCAGTTTTCGTTTGTCGTTACGTGACGCGCTCCATCGGCAGCCCCACATAATTTTCGGCAATGGTCGTTAGCCCGGCTCGAGAACCCAGATAGTAGCGGCGGTCGGCGGCCTGCATTTTTTTATCGAATTCATTCTGTTCAGGAAAGTCGTGCAACAGGCGAGTCATAAACCAACTGAATCTTTCTCCTTTCCACACGCGGTCGAGAGCAAAGCGCGAATAGCTGGCAATAAGATCCGCGCGGCCATGGTGATAATATTCGCGCAGGATCCGCCATAAATAATTGACATCCGACGCCGCCAGATTCAGCCCCTTTGCGCCGGTTGGCGGCACGATATGCGCGGCGTCGCCGACCAGAAACAGTCTGCCGTACTGCATCGGCTCAACGACATAACTGCGCAGCGGCGCAATGCTCTTCTCAAGTGAGTGACCAGTTACTAACTTATTTGCAAGATCCTCCGGCAGGCGGCGTTTTAGCTCATCCCAGAAGCGTTCATCAGACCACGCCGAGACGCTATCGCTTAGCGGCACCTGCAGGTAATAGCGGCTGCGGGTGAGTGAGCGCTGACTACACAATACAAATCCGCGTTCGTGATGAGCGTAAATCAGCTCCGGATTCACCGGCGGTGTATCCGCCAGCAAACCTAACCAACCAAACGGCCACACGCTTTCATACTCTTTGAGAATGTCACGTGGAATACTTTGCCGCGAAACGCCGTGGAAACCATCGCAACCGGCAATAAAGTCACACTCCAGTCGACACTTTTCGCCGCCGCTCACGTAGGAGACTACCGGCCGGTCGCTCTTAACATCCTCGATTGCCACCTCGCTAACGCCATAGATAATCGCCGCGCCGCTGTCGCGTCTTGCCGCCATCAGGTCACGGGTGACTTCAGTCTGACCGTAAACCATCACGCTTTTACCGCCGGTCAACTCGCTGAGCGGTACCGGTACCCGCTGGCCTTCAAATAAAAACTCCACGCCATGATGAACCAGCCCTTCCGCGTCCATGCGCTTCGCTACCCCCGCTTCACGCAGTAGTTCGACGGTACCGTTTTCAAGTATCCCCGCGCGGATGCGCCCCAGCACATATTCCGCACTCTGACGCTCAAGGATGACGGTATGAATACCAGCGTTATGCAGCAGTTGGCCTAACAGCAGCCCCGAAGGGCCCGCGCCAATAATGGCAACCTGTGTTCTCATAGGGAACTCGCTCTCGAAAGTTAATTATTTGTTTGTTTTTTGTTTATTAAAAGTTCACAGATGCATTTTTGATAACTCAAACGGGAAAAAGAAGGGATGAATGGCGGTAAAAATTGCACTTTCCAACGAAGTGGTGAAAGTGTGGCGCGGTTCAAATTTCAGCCAACGCCATTGATGGAGCAATTTTTGCACATTGTTTGATCCGGCACGCCGCACAACGGGATGGAGTTCAGGTACAAGTATTAATAGAGACGCGGACAGCAGGTACTTATGCAGGCAGATAAATCAGAGCAGCGCGCCGTCACCCGGTTGTGCATCCAGTGTGCCCTTTACTTACTCCAGCACGGTGCGGAAAGCGCGCTGGTTGAGGAGCTTTCTACCCGCCTCGGGCGAGCGTTAGGTATGGATAGCGTTGAGAGCGCCATCTCCTCTAACGCGATTGTGCTCACCACGATTAAAAATGGTGAATGCCTGACTTCCACCCGCAAAAACAGCGATCGCGGAATTAACATGCACGTGGTGACGGAGGTACAGCATATCGTGATCATGGCCGAACATAAGCTGTTGGATTACAAAGATGTCGAGAAGCGCTTTTCGCAGATCAAACCCTTGCGCTACCCGCGTTGGCTGCTGGTATTGATGGTTGGCCTCTCCTGCGCCTGCTTTTGTAAATTGAACAACGGCGGCTGGGATGGCGCGGTGGTGACCTTCTTTGCCAGCACCGTCGCCATGTATATTCGCCAGCTGCTGACCCACCGTTCCATGCATCCGCAGATTAATTTCTGCATTACCGCCTTCGTCGCTACCACGATTTCCGGGCTGATGCTGCGTCTGCCGGCCTTTAGCGACACGCCGACTATCGCCATGGCCGCCAGCGTGCTGTTGCTGGTTCCCGGCTTTCCGTTAATTAACGCCGTGGCCGATATGTTTAAGGGCCATATTAATACCGGGCTGGCCCGCTGGGCGATCGCCAGCCTGCTGACGCTGGCGACCTGTATTGGGGTGGTGATGGCAATGACCGTGTGGGGGCTACGCGGATGGGCATAATCTCTTATCTTTTCGACCTGGCGCAGGATATGGCGCTGGCGGCCATCCCTGCCGTCGGCTTTGCGATGGTCTTCAACGTTCCACAGCGCGCGCTGCGCTGGTGCGCGTTACTGGGGGCTATCGGCCACGGCTCGCGGATGATAATGATGAGCGCAGGCTTCAATATAGAATGGGCGACCTTTCTCGCCGCGTTACTGGTTGGCAGTATCGGCATTCAATGGTCGCGCTGGTATCTGGCGCACCCGAAGATATTTACCGTCGCCGCAGTGATCCCGATGTTCCCTGGGATTTCGGCTTATACGGCGATGATCTCGGCCGTTAAAATCAGCCATTTTGGTTACTCCGAAGAGATGATGATTATGCTGTTGAGCAACTTTTTAAAAGCCTCCTCCATCGTCGGGGCGCTCTCTATCGGGCTATCTATTCCCGGTTTGTGGCTCTATCGCAAACGCCCGCGCGTATAACCGGCAGCGCTGCTTCCTGGCCTCGCACTATGCTACTATGTCAGCAATTCCCCCACTCTTTGCTGTTCAGAGTTGAGATAGCGTTATGTCTTCACGAATTTTAACCACCGACTTTTGCGGTCTTGACGATTTCGTCGAGAACCACGCGGCCAGGCTGCAAAAATCAGCCAGCGGCGCCGTCGCCGTGTTTGCCAATAACGCCCCGGCGTTTTACGCGCTGACGCCGGAGCGCCTGGCGCAGTTGCTGGAACTGGAAGCGAAACTGGCGCGCCCCACCAGCGATATCGCGCTGGATGCGCAGTTCTTTGACGAGCCGAGCGCCGCGCCCGTCGCCGTGCCGATGGGGAAATTCGCCATGTATGCCGGCTGGCAGCCGGATACCGATTTTCAGCGTCTGGCGGCGCTGTGGGGCATCGCCCTGACGCAGCCGGTCACCCCTGAAGAACTGGCTGCCTTTGTCGCCTACTGGCAGGCGGAAGGCAAAGTTTTCCACCACGTGCAGTGGCAGCAAAAGCTGGCGCGTAGCGTGCAAATCGGCCGCGCCAGCAACGGCGGGCAGCCGAAGCGCGATGTGAACACCATTAGCGAACCCGATAACCAGATCCCGCGAGGTTTCCGAGGATGAGCATGAAAAACGTTGGCGATCTCATGAAGCGCCTGCAAAAAATGATGCCAGCCCACGTGCAACCGGCGTTTAAAACCGGCGAAGAGCTGTTGGCCTGGCAAAAAGAGCAAGGTAAGCTGCGTTCAGAGGCGCTGGAGCGGGAAAATCGGGCGATGAAAATGCAGCGCACCTTTAATCGCTCCGGGATCCGTCCATTACATCAGAACTGTTCATTTGATAATTACCGGGTCGAAAACGACGGGCAGATGATAGCCCTATCCCGCGCCCGCCAGTACGTTGAAGAGTTTGACGGCAATATTGCGAGCTTTATCTTCTCCGGCAAGCCGGGCACCGGTAAAAATCATCTTGCCGCCGCTATCTGCAACGAGCTGCTGCTGCGCGGTAAATCGGTATTAATCATCACCGTCGCCGATATTATGTCGGCGATGAAAGATACCTTTGGTAATCGGGAAACCAGCGAAGAGCAATTGCTAAGCGACCTGAGCCGGGTCGATCTGCTGGTTATCGACGAAATCGGTATGCAAACCGAATCGCGCTACGAGAAAGTGATTATCAACCAGATTGTCGATCGTCGCTCCTCCTCGAAACGCCCGACCGGCATGCTGACCAACAGTACCATGGATGAAATGAACAAACTGCTCGGCGAACGCGTCATGGATCGCATGCGCCTTGGTAATAGCCTGTGGGTAAACTTCACCTGGGATAGCTACCGCGATCGCGTTACCGGTAAAGAGTATTGAGAGATTTCCGAGCTCAAGCGGCGTTATACTGAAGAGATTCTTAAGTAACGACGAAGAGTACGTTTATGAAATCTTTGCAGACAGCTTTTTGCGCCGCTATCGCAGCCGGCGCGTTGATGGCGGCCCCCACCTACGCCGCCTCCTGGCAGGACTCACTCAATAGCGCCGCCAGCCAGCTCAGCAGCAGTTCCCAGCAAAGCGGCGGCGGTATGTCGATGTCGTCCTTAACCAGCCTGCTCAACGGCGGCAACCAGGCGCTCACCTCCAGCAGCATGAACAATGCCGCCGGCGTTCTCTCTTATTGCGCGCAAAAAAAACTGACCTCGGTCACCAACGCCGACAACGTGAAAAACCAGGTACTGGATAAGCTTGGCCTGAGCACGCCGGAGAAACAGAAACAGGATACCGGTTATCTGGAAGGGCTACAGGGATTGCTGAGCAGTAATAACGGCCAGCAGTTGAATCTGAACACCCTGGGCAGCAGCCCGCTGGCTGAAAGAGTGAAGACTAAGGCCTGTGACCTGGTACTGAAACAGGGCGTTAACTTCCTGTCTTAATTTTCCCCGCCGATGCCGCGTTTGGCGCTTTAGCGTCGCCAGCGCGGCCGCAATCGCTATTTTTACTTTTCTGCTCCTGTTTTCCCCGTGACGACAGGATGAGACATCGTACAAAAAAGACGCTTTCTAAACCAATTCTGAATCACAGCACACTTTCATGACACTACAATTGCAGCAGAAAGACGCTGCCATTACAGTGTAGCGTGAAAATCGATCTATCCGGCCAGCCCGCCGCTGGCGCACATGAGGGTTAGCTGTGTCAGAGTTGTTATCCATCGCCTTGTTTCTCGCCTCGGTGGTGATCTATGCCTGGAAAGCCGGTCGCAATACCTGGTGGTTCTCTGCCACTCTTGCGGTGCTGGGGCTGTTTGTTGTGCTCAATATCACCCTCTACGCCAGCGACTACTTCACCGGCGACGGTATTAACGACGCGGTACTCTATACCCTGACCAACAGCCTGACCGGCGCGGGCGTCAGTAAATATATTCTGCCGGGTATCGGTCTGGTGCTGGCGCTGGTCGCCGTATTTGGCGCCCTCGGTTGGATATTACGCCGTCGCCGCCACCATCCGCATCACTTTGGCTACAGCCTGATAGCGCTGGTACTGGCGCTGGCCTCCGTCGACGCCAGCCCGGCGTTCCGCCAAATCACCGAACTCGTGAAATCGCAGTCCCGCGACGGCGATCCGGACTTCACGGCTTACTACAAAGAGCCGTCGAAAAGCATCAACAATCCGCAGCTGAATCTGGTCTATATCTACGGCGAGAGCCTGGAGCGCACCTATTTCAATAACGAGGCTTTCCCGGAGCTCACGCCGGAACTGGGTAAAATCAAAAGCGAAGGACTGGATTTCAGCAATACCGCACAGCTTCCCGGCACCGATTACACCATCGCCGGTATGGTCGCTTCCCAGTGTGGTATTCCGCTGTTCGCGCCGTTCGAAGGCAACGCTTCCGCGGCGGTATCCAGCTTCTTCCCGCAAAATATCTGTCTCGGCGATATCCTGAAAAATTCCGGTTACGAAAACTACTTTGTACAGGGCGCCAACCTGCGCTTCGCCGGTAAAGACGTTTTCCTCAAATCCCACGGTTTCGATCACCTGTACGGTGCGGAAGAGCTGAAAACGACGGTGGCCGACCCGTCCTACCGCAACGACTGGGGCTTCTACGACGACACCGTGCTCGACGAAACGTGGAAAAAGTTCGAAGAGCTCTCCCAATCCGGCAAACGCTTTTCGCTGTTCGCCCTCACCGTCGATACCCACCATCCTGACGGCTTTATTTCGCGCACCTGCGAGCGTAAACGCTATGACATGGATGGCAAAAAGAATCTCTCCTTCAGCGCCGTGGCCTGTAGCCAGGAGCACATCGCCGCGCTAATTGAAAAGATTAAGGCCTCGCCGTACTTCAAAAATACGGTCATCGTGGTCTCGTCCGATCATCTGGCGATGAAAAACAGCGCCTGGGATTATCTGAACAAACAGGATCGCAGTAATCTGTTCTTTATCCTGCGCGGCGACCAGCCTCAGCAGGATGTGCTGGCCGTGAAGCGTAATACCATGGATAACGGCGCGACGGTGCTGGATATTCTCGGCGGCGATAACTATATCGGCCTTGGCCGCAGCAGCCTTTCCGCAGAATCGCTCTCCACTATCTTCATGAACATGAAAGAGAAGGTGCTGGCATGGAAACCGGACGTCATTCGTCTGTGGAATTTCCCGAAGGAGATTAAGAGCTTCAGCATCGACTCGCAGAAGAACATGATCTCATTCTCCGGTAGCCATTTCCGTCTGCCGCTGCTGCTACGGGTCTCGGATCAGCGCGTCGAGCCGATTCCGGAAAGCGAGTATTCCGCGCCGCTGCGCTTCCAGTTGGCGGACTTCGCCCCACGCGACAATTTCGTATGGGTCGACCGCTGCTACAAGATGGGCCAACTGTGGCGGCCGGAACTGGCGCTGTCCACCGACTGGTGCGTCTCGCAAGGTCAGCTGGGCGGCGAACAGCAGGTACAGCACGTCGACAAGCCGCAATGGCAGGGCAAAACCGCCTTCAAAGATACCGTTATCGATATGGAGCGCTACAAAGGCAACGTCGATACGTTGAAAATTGTCGATAATGATATTCGCTATAAAGCCGATAGCTTTGTGTTTAATGTCGCCGGCGCGCCGGAGGAGGTCAAACAGTTCAGCGGCATCTCGCGGCCTGAGCTGTGGGGACGCTGGTCCAACGCCCAGCTCGGTGACGAAGTGAAGATTGAATATAAAGAACCGCTGCCGGAAAAATTCGATCTGGTGATCACCGCCAAGGCCTTCGGCCCGAACGCCAACCAGCCAATACCGGTGCGCGTCGGGAAAAGTGAGCAAGTACTTACTTTAGCCAATGAAGTGACTACGACGACGCTGCATTTCGACAATCCGGCGCGCAGCAACACCTTAACTATCACTCCGCCGGAGCCGCAGTCCACCAACGAAGGCAATATTGTCGGCCACGCGCCGCGCCAGTTGGGCATTGGCATGGTGGATATTAAAATCGTCGGTCGCGAAGGTTAACACCTACGGCCCGGCGTCTGCGCCGGGCTAGTTCAAGCGCAGGCACATCTCGTACTGCTGCAGCGCCAGCGGCGCATAACCCGCCGATTTAAACAGCGGCGTGAAGGTTTCCGGGATGGTCACCGAAGTGCTTAATCCCGGAAACTGTTGAGCCAGCGCGATCAGCATTTCCCGCCCCAGCCCGCGTCCGCGCGCCGCCGGCGTCAGCCATAAAAACTGCAGCTGCGGCTTGCTGGCAGTGGTTGCCAGCACGGCGAAGGCCTGCTGCTGCAGCGTCAACGCCCGACATGGCAAGGTAATAAAGGTCAGTGGATCCAGCAGCCACGGCAGTTGCCCTTCCTGCTCCAGGCTTGCATGACGCAGCAGACTCAGCAAATCGTAATCCTCCAGGGGAGACTCACGCGGCTCCGCTTGCGTCTCGCTGAGATAGCCGCACAGCCCGTGACGCACCGCAAAGCCCAATGACTGATACAGCGCCACCGCCCGGTGGTTATCGCGGATTACCTCCAGCCACATTCGCTGTACGCCCTGAACCCGTAAATCGGCGATAAGCGAGGTCATCAATTGTCGCCCTCGTCCTTTGCCGCGAAATCCGGGATGAATAGCAAAAGCCGCCAGTCGCGCATCGCGCCCGCGGCGGGCGATGAGCCCGATAGCCGCCGGTTCATCTCCTGCCAGCCACACCTTAGACTGCAACAGGTTTAACCCTTCGGCGCTAAAGCGCTGTACAAACAGATCTACCGACATCGATACCGGCACCAGATAATCGGCAAAGCAGTCATTCAAAATCGTAGTCAACTGCGCGCCGCTAAACTGGACGGCAGGAACGGCGGTGAACTCCATGCATTTCTCCCTGAGGCTGCTATGCTGAGGCGATGAAAACTAACACTATAAACCCCACTTTCACTTTTCGCCTGACCGAAGAAGGCGATCTGCCGCTGCTGCCCGCGCTGGAGTGTTCGGCGGCACAATCCTTTGCGCGCATTCCCGCTTTCGCCTGGCTGGCGGAAAGCCCGGTAATGAGCGTTGAACAGCACCGGCAATACCTGGAAACCGGCCATAGCCTGCTGGCGCTTGCTGACGACAGGCCCGTTGGTTTCCTGCTGAGCGAGCCGCTGGACGATGCCCTATTTATTGTAGAAATCTCCGTCCACCAGCAGTGGCAGGGCCAGGGTATTGGCCGCGCCCTGCTTAGCCAAACTATCGACAACGCCCGCCGCGACGGCTTCCCGGCGGTGACGCTCACCACCTTTCGCGAGGTGCCGTGGAACGCGCCCTTTTATACCCGACTGGGCTTCACCATCCTCAATGAACTGCGCCTACCCGAAGGGCTGGCGGCGAAACGCGCGCTGGAAACGGAGCATGGCCTGACGGCGGAAACCCGCTGCGCGATGCGCCTTGATTTTTAGCGCCGCGAGAGGCGCCGCGCTGATTTTGTCACCGGTATATGGTACAAAGTACCATTCCCAATACATAACCTGATACCCGGAATGGCCTACTCGATCGATATCATCTCCTGCATCACCGACCGCTTTATGGCGCTGACCGCGACCGAAAAGCGAATTGCGCAGTTTATTCTCGACGACGTCGCCGCCGCGGCGGCAATGCCGATTGCCGAACTGGCGCGCCTGACCGACACCAGCCAGGCATCGGTGACGCGCTTTGCGCGTGCGCTGGGCTGTAAAGACGTACGCGAACTGAAAATGAAGCTCGCCCAGTCGCTGGCCATTGGTCAGCGCTTTATTCTCGATGTGCCGGATCTGGAAGGCGTACAGGGAATTTATGAATCAATCATCAGCGTGCTGGAAACCAACCGCCGGGCGCTGGATCTTGCGGCGCTGAAACGCGCGGTGGAATGGATTAGCGACGCCCGTCAGGTGCTTGCGCTGGGTATGGGCGGCGGTTCGACCATCTGCGCGCAGGAGATCCAGTATCGCCTGTTCCGCCTCGGGTTGCCGGTAGTCAGCCAGAGCGACGGCCTTCTGGTACGCATGATGAGTTCGGCGGTGACGGCGAAAGATGTGGTGATTGTGCTGTCGCTCGGCGGCTATACCAAAGAGATGATTGAAAGCGCCGCCATCGCCCGGCAATACGGGGCGAAAATTGTCGCCATTACCCCGCCGGAAACGCCGCTGGCGGCGCAGGCAGATTTATTGCTGCCGCTGCTGGTGAGCGAAAACGACTATATCTTTAAGCCCAGCGCTTCACGCTATGCGATGCTGGCGATGGTGGATGTGCTGGCCACCGAGCTGGCGATGGCCAATAAACCGCAGGCGAAAGACCGTCTGCGCCGCATTAAGCTGGCGCTCGACGACCACCGCGACGGCGTCGACCGACTGCCGCTCGGCGATTAATCGCCGCAGGCGGCGATAAAGCGTTGCGCCTGCTGGCGGGTACGCGCCAACGGCTGCCCGGCGCGGTAGAGATCGCTGCCTAACCCCGCCCCCGCGCAGCCCGCCTGACGCCAGCTGTGCAGGTTTTCCGGCGTCACGCCGCCGACCGCCAGCACCGGCACCTCCGGCGGCAACACCGCTTTCAGCGCGCGGATATAGTCCGGGCCGAATGCCGATGACGGAAAGATTTTCAGCCATTGCGCCCCGGCATCCAGCGCGCTAAACGCCTCAGAGGCTGTGGCACAGCCGGCGCACACCAGCATCCCCTTTTCTACCGCGCGGCGGATCACCGCCGGGGCCGTATTGGGCGTCACGATAAGCTTCGCCCCGGCTTCAGCCAGAAAATCAACCTGCTCAACCTTCAGCACCGTCCCCGCGCCAATCACCGACCGTTCGCCAAACTGGCGCACCATCGCCGGAATACTCTGCTGCCAGTCCGGCGAGTTAAGCGGAATTTCAATATAGCGAAAACCTGCATCGATAAGCGCGGCGATATGCTCCGCCGCCTCACCGGGCTGAATACCGCGTAAAATCGCCACCAGTTTAACCTTGTCCATCAATCATCCTCGCTATACCCGAAAGAAACGCCGCCTCGCCGGAGCAACAGGAAACGGTCAACCCTCGCGCCGCCATCGCCTGCTGATAACGGGCACTAAGCGAGTGCTCACCAACCAGCACCACGCGGCTGGCGCGATAGCGCTCGCCAAAGGTCGCCACCTCCGCGCCAATCAACAGCCCGGAGAGATAATCGCTCACCGAAGTCGCCGCCAGCGCCCCTAACACCCGCGCGGCGCGGGCGCTAAAAAGCCCGGACAATAACGCCGGCTGATTTAGCCCTTTTTCCATACCGAGAGCGAAAGCGGCGTCATCAGGTTGTTGTACAGGCAGTTGCTGACCGAGCAGCGAATGATTAAGCAGCAGGTGATGCAGTTCGCCGGTCATCGCCGTGGCGAACTGGCGCACCACGCCGTTCTGCACCTGCACCCATTTACAGTGGGTGCCGGGCATCACGTAACACTCCGCGGGCATCCGTTGCCAGGCGCCCAGCAGCTGCGTTTCTTCACCGCGCATCACATCGTAATCTGCGGCCTGCGCCACTTTCAGCCCCGGCACGATCCACACGTTTTCCGCCACCTCATGTAACTGACCGTTGAGCGCCTCCAGCGCCAGCGGGCAGGCCAGATAAGGCACCGGTTGCCAACCGGCATCGCTGCCGATCATCCCCGCCATCACCACCGGCAGCGCGGGGTCGCCGCGCCACGGCGCCAACTGCTGCTGAAATACCGCTTCGGCGCGCTGCCCGTTCAGACGCGTGACGCCGCTGGGCAGCTTCAGCTTGTCGATGCATTCGCCATCACGCATCCGCCATGCCCGCAGCTGCGTAGAGCCCCAATCGACGGCAATATACTCGTTCATGATTGCCCCTTACCCGCGTGAGGTATGACGTTTGCCAATCGGCAGCGGCGGCGGCGTTGGGCGGCTTTCACGCTCGCGGGTAATCATCTCCAGCGCCTGCTCGCGGCTCATGCTGCTGGCCGGGGTCAGTAACGTCACCACAACCGAAGCCACCAGGCTCGTCAGTACCGCCGGAATACACGGGTTGCCCCAGAAAGCCAACCAGTCGCTATCTACCAGCACCGCAACCGATGCCCCGGCGCCGCCGGCCAGCGCGGCGACCGCGCCCTGCCAGTTAAAACGTTTCCAGAAGCGGCCAAGCATGGTGCAGATAAACATGCCGGACATAATCATCGAGATCATTTTGGTGATATAGCTGATGATGTCGTTGGAGGTCAGCGCAAACAGCAGCGCCAGCGCAATCACCAGAACCAGGAAGATCCGCGACAGGCGAATCGCTTTCTCCGGCGCGGGCATATGGCCGGTCACCAGGGTGTAGAGGTCGCGCAGCATAATGGACACCGCGGCGATGGCATCAGAGCTACCGGAAGACATATTGGCCGACATCCCGGCAATCAGGATCGCCATCGCCAGCACCGGCGGCAGCACCTGAGTGGCAAACAAGAAAGCGAAGCCGCTGTTTTCCAACTGCGGGTTCATGGTCCATACCGCCATACCGATGATCGCCGGCAGGAAGGAGAAGCCCAGATACAGCAGGCCGGTAATGGTAAAGGACTGGCGCACCGAGGAGACGGTCTTCGCCGAGTAAATACGCTGGCGATAAGAAGGCGTCGCCAGCACGCCGACGCCGATCACCATCGCCAATGATAGCGCCGGCAACACGCCTAATTTATCGACCGCGAACAAGCTTTGCGCCGCCGGATCGACGGCCTGCTGAATATGGCTCCAGCCGCCAACGTGATGAACCGCCAGCACCGCCATTAAAATAAAGCCGACGAACAGTACAATCGATTGAATGGTATCGATCCACACCACCGCGGAATAGCCGCCAATACCGACATAAACCACAAAAGCCAGCGCAATAATAATTTTTGCGACATTAATATCAATGCCGCTGGCCCACGCCAGATATAATCCGCCACCTAATATATGCGCCCCCAGCCAGCCGATAGAAGCAATAAAAATAAGTATCGCGACGAGGTTTTTAATTATTTTACTGCCGCCGGTGTAATACGACATTTCTTCACTCATGGTCATGAAGCGAAGTTTGCGTACCGGAGCGAATAACCATGCCACCAGCAGAATCCCCACCGCGCCGCCGAGGCCGTAAAGCATCCCGGCCCAGCCGTTGCTGTAGCCAAAGCCGACGGCGCCGACGCTGGAGCCGGTGCCCACCATGGTGCCGACCGTCGAGCCGAGAGTGAGGATCATCGGCAGCGAACGGCCGCCAAGTAAAAAGTCTTCGCCGGTTTTCTGTTTGCGCGAAACGTACCAACCTAAGGTAATCATCGCGCAGGCATAAACGGAAAACCAAATCATAAATGACATATTATTCATGGCTCACATCCAGACGTAATAAATAATATTCGTGCCGCTGAATATTATGAGTTAACAGGAACCATGCCTGAAAAAAGGCATAGCGAACCCAGTGGCACCGATTTATTTATTCACTCTGGTGCCGATATCACACTTTTTTGATGCTCCCTCCCGGAAGGGAGGGATTTATTTTTAGGTTTCGAGCGTTATTGTCGCGCAGCGTTAAAACAGGTCACATCCACTTCAACTTTGCAATCCACCACCAGGTCCGCCACGCAGCAAATGCGCGCTGGTGGATTATCGCCAAAGAACTCGCGAAATACCTTATTGAACGACTGGAAATAGCGCGCGTCGGTGAGGATCACTTTGACGTGTACCACGTCCGCCAGGCCGTAGCCGGCTTCGCTCATGATGTCGACGCAGTTCTGGATCGCCAGCCGCGATTGTTCGACGATGCCGCCTTCTACGACTTCGCCATTTTTCATCGGCGTCTGCCCGGAGACATATAGCCAGCCGCCGGCTTCCACCGCGCGGGCAAACGGCAGATGCTGACCGCCGGTGCCGGTACCGCCTTCTACGCCATAACGTTTGATACTCATACTCAACTCCTTAGTCCATCCGACGGCGCAGGAAACGCCCTGCCCGCCCGGTAATTTTCTTATCACTGCCGTAGCTCATCACGCCGTTGACCATCACCGCCTCAATGCCGTCCGCCGGTCGTTTCGGGTCGGAGAAACTGGCGACATCGCGCACCGTCTGCGGGTCAAACAGCACCAGGTCGGCGAAGTAGCCAATTTTCACCAGCCCGCGATCCGCCAACTGGAAGCGCGCCGCCGACAGCCCGGTCATCTTGTGTACCGCGGTAGTCAGCGGGAATAGCTGCTCGTCGCGGCTATAGTGGCCGAGTACCCGCGGGAAGGCGCCCCACAGGCGCGGATGCGGCATCGGATCGTTCGGTAGCCCGTCAGAGCCAATCATGGTGACCGGATAGCGCATCACTCGCCGTACGTCCTGCTCATCCATGTTGTAGTAGATAGCGCCCGCCGGCATCAGCCGCGCCGCGGCGTCGTGCAGGCTCACCTGCCACTCATCGGCGATCTGCTGCAACGTTTTCCCGGCCTGTTCCGGCTGCGCTTCGGACCAGGTGATCACGATATCAAACTCGTCGGTCACCTGTTTCATATCCAGCGTCGACGAGCTGGCGGAGTAGGGATAACAGTCGCAGGCGATATCCTGCTGCTGGCGCATCTCATCGAAAAACGCCAGCGTCTCTTTGGTACGCCCCCAGTTTTTCGCCCCGGCGCACTTGTGGTGCGAAACCACCACCGGCACGTTGCCGTGGCGGCCGATGCGGAAGGCTTCGTCCAGCGCCTCGAGAATCGGCTCGAACTCCGAGCGTAAATGGGTGGTATAGACGCCCTTCCCGGCTGCCAGCTCTTCCGCCAGCGCCATCACCTCTTCGGTAGTCGACTGGAAGGCGCTGGCATAGGCCAGCCCGGTACTGAGACCTAACGCCCCCTGGCGCAGCGCATCGCGTAGCTGTACGCGCATGCCGGCGATTTCCGTCTCGTTCGCCGGACGAAACAGATCGTCCATATGGTTATTGCGCAGCGCGGTGTGACCGATTAGCGTGCCGACATTCAGCGACGGCCGCGCCGCTTCCACCGCATGGGCATAAGCCTCCACGGTGGGATAGATAAAGTGCTGCAGCTCGCCGAGGAGATTCATCGGGTCCGGCACTTCGCCGCGCATGGTAGCGGTCGCCGCGCTAATCCCGCAGTTGCCGACGATCACCGTCGTCACCCCCTGGCTGAGCTTCGGCAAGTACTCCGGCATGCGGATAACGTTGATATCATCATGGGTATGCACATCAATAAAGCCCGGCGCCAGTACCCGCCCCTGGCCTTCAATTTCCTGCTCCGCCGCGACGTCCAGCGCCGGGGCGATAGCGATTATTCGGTCGCCCTTCACCGCCACATCGGCACGGTATTGCGGCCCGCCGCTCCCGTCGATCACCGTGACGTTTTTGAAAAGCCAGTCAACTTTCATAGCAATTACTCCCTTTCGACATGCCGATAAGTTAACCATTTACAAGCGTAAAAAACAGTGGAAAACTACGCAAAACCCAGATCATTTTGTGATACTTTTATTCAAACAGAATAACATTTTTATATTAAAAATATATTTATCAAATAGTTATAACTGATACCCAGCGATTAACCGATTATAAACCCTGAAAGGATAGTGTTATGAAATACCATTCAGCACCGCTCATCCCGCACAAATCCGCCCTCATGTCCGCACCGGCTAATCTGCTGGCGGAAGAGGTCTGTCTGCCCGCCGCGCTGTTAAAAAAGCCGGCGCTGGAAAACAATATTTCATGGATGCAGCGCTATGCCGACGCCCGCGGCGTGTCGCTGGCGCCGCATGGTAAAACGACAATGACGCCATGGATATTTCAGGCGCAGCAGCGAGCGGGAGCGTGGGGGATCGGCGTGGGCAGCGCCTGGCAGGCCAGCGCGGCGATGGCCAGCGGCATCCAACGCGTCCTGATGGTCAATCAGCTGGTCGGCAAGGCCAATATGCAGGTGGTCGCGCAGCTAAAAGCCCACTATCGGGCAGTGGATTTTATCTGCTGCGTCGATAGCGAGGCCAACGTGCGCGCCCTTTCCGCGTTTTTCGCCGCCCAAGGACAAACGCTGGATGTGCTGATTGAACTTGGCGTGCCGGGCGGGCGCTGCGGCTGTCGTAGCGTCGATGACGCGCTGGCGCTGGCGCAGCGGGTAAGCGATCTGCCGGGGTTACGGCTACGCGGGCTGGAATTGTATGAAGGGGTGCTGCACGGCGACGATCCGCAGCCGCAGGTGGAAGCGCTATTACAGCAGGCCGCGGCGCTTGCCTGCCGCATGGAGCCGCTGGTTGACGGCGAATTTATTCTCACCGGCGCGGGCACCGTCTGGTATGACGTGGTGTGCAACATCTGGCTGGCGGCGGCAAAACCGCGCCGCTGCCGTATCGTCATCCGCCCTGGCTGTTATATCACCCACGATCGCGGGATCTACGATCTCGCACAACAAGAGCTGATCGCCCGCGATCCAATTGCCTGCGATCTCGCCGGCGATCTCACTTCAGCGCTGGAGCTGATGGCGATGGTGCAATCGGTACCGGAGGCGGATCGCGCGGTGGTGAATTTCGGCAAGCGCGACTGCGCTTTCGACGCCGGGCTGCCGCAGCCGATCGCCCATTATCGTAACGGCCAGCAGTTAGCGCTGCGCGCGGAGTCGATCGTCAGTATCGGCATCATGGATCAACACTGCATGCTGCGCCTGGCGCCTGGCAGCGATGTGCAGGTCGGCGATATTCTGCTGTTCGGCACCTCGCACCCGTGTCTGACCTTTGATAAGTGGAAGACGTTGCTGCTGGTCGATGACGACTACAACGTGCTGGACGAGCTCGACACGCTATTTTGACAGGCATCCCGGGTAGCGGCGCTTCGCGCCTTACCCGAGCTACACAACCCGCGACGTTCGGTAGCCCGGCTAAGCGTAGCGCAAGCCGGGGAATGTCCCGGGTCTTCGCGCCTTACCCGCCCTGGCGCAAGGCGCAAATCTCATCATGCAATGAACGGCTGATGGCGACCCCCTGCCGCTCACTCTGCTGGCGGCAGGCGAAACGCCGCTCGCCCGGCAGCCGCGCCCCCTGATCCTGCATCGCATTGAACAACGTTTCGGCGCGCGCCAGCTGCTCTGGTGCCTGCGCGCCGAGAAAGCGCTGCGGATCCAGCGCCAGGATAAGCTCACCGCCGTAGGGGAGACCGCCCGCGCCGTTATCCCACGCCAGCGATTCGGCGCTGGTCATATCGCCGATAAGCGGCCCAGCCAGCAGCTCGACCATTGCCGCCAGCGCCGAGCCCTTATGGCCGCCGAAAGTTAACATCGCGCCGTTCAGCACCTCCGCGGCATCGGTCGTTGGCTGTCCCTGACTGTCGATTCCCCACCCTTGCGGTAGCGCTTTACCGGCGCGCTGATGCAGTTGGATCTCGCCGCGCGCCGCGGCGCTGGTCGCCATATCAACAATAAACGGCGGCTTATCCCGCCGCGGCCAGCCAAAAGCGATAGGGTTGGTGCCGAACAGCGGACGCGTGCCGCCCGCCGGGGCTACCCAGGCGTGGCTTGGCGTACAGGCCAGCCCCACCAGCCCTGCCTCGGTCAACGGCTCAATATCGGCAAACAGCGCGGAAAAATGGACGCAGCGATTAATCGCCAACGCCGCAATGCCGTTGTGCCGCGCCTTCTCCAGCAGTAACGGCAGCGCGCGCTCGTAGGCCAGCAGCGAAAAAGCGCCGCCGGCGTCCGCCCGCGCAATCGCCGGCGCCTGATCGTGGATTTGCGGCTCGGCATCAGGCGATACCTTACCTTTACGCAAGGTATCGACAATGCCCAACAGCCGCCACAGGCCGTGGGAAGCGCAGCCGTCGCGCTCCCCGGCGGCCACATTACGTGCAATGGCCGCCGCGTGGTCGGCGCTAAATCCATTGGCGCTGAGTACCTCCAGCGCCAGGTCATAAGCTTCAGGTAACGATAGAGTTACCGACTCCATACTGTTCTCCTTTACTCTTCTTCGTCTCCGCTAAAGTTAGCCTGCGGCAGGCAGCTGCGCGCGCCCCAGTAGTAAATCCCCAACGACATCGCCGCCACCAGCACCGTATCCCAGGGGTGACCGATAACATTAAGCCCGCCGAAGCTGCCCAGCCAGGAAAAGAGGATAATCAACGCATAAAAAACGATCAGCCACAGCGAAGACTTAACCTGCTGCGCCAGGCTCACGGTATGTTCCGGCACCTTACCTTTGCACATCACGTAGACGACAAACATCACGATTTGCAGCCCCAGTAACCACGAGAGCGTATTCCAGCCGGACCAGTAGACTATCAGCGCCGAGATCATAAACGATATCGGGCCGATGATGCCGAAGGCGCGCACGCGGAACGGCCGCGGTAGATCCGGCGCGTTGCGGCGCAGCCCGGCGGCAGTCACCGGGGCGATGGCGTAGCTCAGCACCAGGGCAGCCGACACCACGCTAATGAGCTGTTCCCAGGAGGGGAACGGCAGCGTCCAGAAAATCGACAGTCCAAAAGTCAGCCATAGCGCCGGGCGCGGAATACCGGACGCTTTATCAATATGGGTAAAGGCTTTAAAGAAGGTACCCGCCTTCGCCCAGCCGTAGATCACCCGCGGCGTCGCGTTCATATAGATATTGCCGGTGCCGCTCGGGGAGATGATCGCATCGCTTATCACCATAAAGGCCAGCCAGCCCATGCCGAGGGTAATAGCGATATCGCGATACGGTAGCGAGAACTGTTTGCTCACCTCGGCCCAACCGCCGTTCAGCATCTCGGTGGGGATACTGCCAAGGAACGCCAGCTGCAGCAGCACGTAGATAATCGTCGACAGCACCACTGATAAAATCAACGCAATAGGGATAGTCCGCTGCGGCTTTTGTACTTCGCTGGCTACCGAGATAATCGGCGTCAATCCCAGATAAGCGAAGATAATTCCGCCCGCGCTGATCGCCGCTTCCACCCCGGACATGCCAAATGGCGCAATACCCTGAGCGTGCAGATTCTCCGGTTTAAAGAAGGTGAACAGCGTCACCACCACCAGCAGCGGCACCAGAAACTTGAGCACGCTGATGAAGTTGTTCGATCGGGCGAAGGTCTTGACGCTGTAGTAGTTCAGCGCAAAGAAGAAACAGAGCAGCAGGAACTGCACCACCCACCCCAGCAGCGTCGGCGAACTGGAGCCCGGCTGGGTCAACGCCGGAAACCAGGCCGCGGCATATTGCCGGGCGGCGACAATTTCAATCGAAATCAGGCTGGAGAACGCGATCAGGGTGATGAATCCCAGCAGATAGCCCATCAGCTCACCATGGGAAAAGACCGGGTAGCGAATAATGCCGCCGGCGCGCGGCAGCGCCGCCCCCAGCTCGCAGTACACAATCCCCAGTAGCAATACCGCAAAGCCGCCGATCACCCACGACGCGATCCCGGCCGGACCGGCGATGGATGCGACGTGGCTGGCGGCGAATAACCATCCGGAGCCGAAAATCGCCCCCAGGCCGATAAAGGTGAGATCGGTTAGGGTCAACTGTTTTTTAAACTTACCCGACTCTGCAACGCGGGTTTGACTGTTATGCGTAGAGTGAATGGTCATGGTGATGCCCTTGCGTCAATGAGAGGAGGAAATCGCTTCCCGGGTCCACTGGCCGTTGACCAGGCGCAGCAGGTTCAAAGGGTTCGCATCCTGCAGCGCCGGCGGTAACAGGGCGGCTGGCGCGTTCTGCAGACAGACCGGGCGCAGAAAGCGCTCAATCGCCCGGCTGCCGACCGAAGTCCCGCGGGCGTCGGTGGTCGCCGGCCACGGGCCGCCGTGGACCATCGCATCGCACACTTCCACGCCGGTGGGATAACCGTTAAACAGCACCCGTCCGGCCTTTTCGCAAAGCAGCGGTAGCAGGCTCGCCGCCAGCGGGCCATCATCCGCCTCAGCATGCAGCGTCGCGGTGAGCTGCCCCTGCAGCGCTTTCACCACCGCCTGCAGTTGGGCCACGTCGTCCACTTCCACCAGTAGCGATAGCGGGCCGAAAACTTCGGTCTGCAGCAGCGTATCCTTCGCCAGCAGATCCTCGACCTGAGCCTGCCACAGCAGGGTTTGCGCCTGCCCGGCGCCGGCGGCGATGCCGCTCGCCAGCTTCTCGATACGCGGGTGCGCCGCAAGCGCCGCAACGCCCTGGCGGTAGTGCTGAAGGGTCGGCGCATTGAGCAACACCTGCGGCGAAGAGCCCGCTACCGCCTCGCACAGCGCCGACTTAAAGCGTTCCAGCCCGGCGCCGCGCAGCGCCAGAATCAGCCCCGGACGGGTACAGAACTGGCCGCCGCCGAGGGTGAATGACGCCACCAGCTCGTTCGCCAGCGCCTCGGCCCGCGTCTGCAGCGCCTGTGGCAGAATAATCAATGGGTTAATCGCCGACATTTCAGCAAACAGCGGGATTGGCTGCGGGCGCTGCTGCGCCAGCTGATACAGCGCCTTACCACCGGCCAGAGAACCGGTAAAGCCAACGGCCTGAATCGCCGGATGGCGGACTAATTCGGCGCCGATATCGGTCCCGAAAATCATATTGAATACGCCGCCGGGTAAACCGCACCGCACTACCGCCCGGACGATCGCTTCAGCAGTCAGCTCGGCGGTGGCCATATGGCCCGGATGGGCCTTCACCACCACAGGGCAGCCAGCCGCCAGCGCCGAAGCGGTATCGCCGCCGGCGGTGGAAAAGGCCAACGGAAAGTTGCTGGCGCCGAACACCGCCACCGGTCCTAACGCCTGCTGATACTGGCGCAGATCCGGGCGCGGCAGCGGCTGGCGATCGGCTAAGGCGGTATCAATACGGGCGGCGAAGTTATCGCCGCGCTGGATCACGCCAGCAAACATCCGCAGCTGGCCGCTGGTGCGCGCCCGTTCTCCCTGCAGCCGCGCCAGCGGCAGCGCGGTCTCCTGCCCGGCGATAGCAAAAAACGCCTCGCCCAGCGCATCCAGTTCATCAGCAATGGCGTTGAGAAAGCGCGCCCGCTGCTGCGGCGTGGTTTGTGAATAGACGGCAAAGGCCTGCTGCGCGGCTTCTGCGGCCTGAGCGGCTTCCTCGCGTGAAGCCGGATAAAAGCGGTGGCCGGTGGCTTCGCCGTCCACCGCCCGCAGGCTCAATAGCGTCGCCTCACCGCTGGCAATACGGTGTCCGGCAATAAACTGCCGTCCCGCCGTGGTCTGAGATGCATTCATATTGACTCCTGAGCTCAGAGGCCGACATCCGGCAGCGTCGGACGAGTCGCCAGCGCCTGTTCAACAATCGCCACCACCTGCTGGCGCGTTTCGCCTTCCAGCGCCAGACGCGGCGGACGGGTGATGGCGCTACCGCGACCCAGTAACTCTTCACACAGCTTGATGCACTGCACCAGATCCGGACGCGCATCGAGATGCAGCAGCGGCATGAACCAGCGGTACAGCGCCATCGCCTCTTCGTAACGCTGCTGGCGCGCCAGGCGGAACAGCGTTTCCCCTTCACGCGGGAAGGCGTTGGACATCCCGGAGATCCAGCCTTCCGCGCCGACGGCGATGCTTTCCACCACCACATCATCCAGCCCGGCAAACAGCACAAAGCGGTCGCCAACGGTGTTACGCAGGTCGATAAAGCGGCGGGTATCGCCGGAGGAGTCTTTAAAGCAGACGATATTGTCGCAGTCGGTCAGGGTGGCGAGAATGTCCGGCGTCACGTCGTTTTTGTAAATCGGCGGGTTGTTGTAGACCATAATCGGCAGGTCGGTAGCGCTCGCCACGCTGCGGAAGTGGGCCGCGGTTTCATGCGGTTTTGAGGAGTAGACCAGCGCCGGCATCACCATGATCCCGTCAACGCCGACGCGCTCCGCCTCTTTCGCCATTTTCTGGGCAAAGGCGGTGGTGAACTCGGCCACCCCGGCGATGACCGGAATTTTGCCGCCGGCGGCATCCTTCGCCACCTCGATAATCTGCAGTTTTTCATCGGTGCTCAGCGAGGTGTTTTCACCTACGCTGCCGCACACCACCAGCCCGGAAACGCCGTCTTTAACCAGGTTTTTCATCACCGCGTGAGTAGCGTCTAAATCGAGGGAGTAATCGCTACGAAACTGCGTGCTGACCGCCGGGAATACGCCGCTCCAGTGAATCGCTTTTTTGCTCATGCTCGGTTCCTTGTCGTCGTTTTGTTAAGTCAAAGTGAATGAATGGTGAATATTCACTGACAGATTGACGTGTCGCGGAACCGGCGGCTTGTCGGTTTTCCCTCAATACGATGACGAAATTAGCACAGTCGGCAAAAGTGTGAGCCAGCGTTTATCCGAGCAGCGTGAGGCGAAAATCACGCGGCGTCGAGCCGGTCATGGCCTTGAACTGGCGGCTGAATGCGCTGTGATCGGTATACCCGCACTGCAAGGCGATATCGGTAATCGGCGTATCGCCGGCCAGCAGTTCGGTGGCTTTTTCCAGCCGCACTTTGTGGATCATCTGCCGCGGGGTGAGATGAAAGATCCGCTTGCAGTAGCGTTCGATCTGCGCAATCGACATTCCGCTTAAGGCGGTTAACTCTTCCATGGCGATCGGCCGGTGATAGTGGCGGCGAATATGATCGTCGACGATCGCCAGCCGCTGCCACGCCGGGTGGCGGGCGTGGGCCTCCTGCAGATCGTGCGAGATCCCGGCCATGCCGATCACCTGGCCGCTGATATCGCGTAGCGCCAATTTCTGCGTCAGGCACCAGCCGCGCTCGCGGCCATTGTAGAGATGCATTTCCAGCTGATCGCGCAGGGTCACGCCTTCCCGCAACACCCGAAGATCCTGCTCGGTGTAACCCTGGCCCAGCGCGGAAGGAAAGACATCGGCGGAGGTTTTGCCCAGCAGCGAGGAGACGCTTTTGAAACCACAGCGGCGGGCCAGCGTCAGGTTCGCCAGCAGATAACGCGCTTGGCTATCTTTGATAAAAAATACCACATTAGGAATAGCATTGAGCAGGGGCGCAATCAGCGCCAGCGCATTCAGCAGCGCCGGCATATTTTCCGGCCGCTGGCGCGCCAGCCCTTCGCAGATCTGGCTTAGCTCATCGACGGCCAGCTCAGGTTGGTTAACCGCGCGCGGCGGCGCCGCATCAGAAACACCGATCATAAGGCCTCCTCATGGTAAGTGACCGAAGGATATTTATTCACTTTCCGTTAACACCACAAGCAGCAAGCGCTGGATTTGCGATCCTGGATCCGCTTTACGCCTTCCCCTGATTTAGCCACTGGCGCAATGGTCACTTTCGGTTTACCACAGCATTAAGCAAATGATTAATAAGAAATAACTATGTGAAATAGAAATATACCGCTCTCATTACTATGCAGATTTCGTCATTTTCTCTGACGAAAGCGCTCAAGCAGGCGGGGAAAGGTTGCGCCAGCATGATGAAACATGTTGTTAACTTCCGGAGAGTCTGATGACCGCGCCACGCCCCCCTATTACGCTGAGAGCTATCGATTCACATACCGGCGGCGAACCGACCCGCCTGATCGTTGACGGCTTCCCCGACCTCGGCGACGGCAGCATGGCGGAGCGCCGCGACCGCTTCGCCCGCGACTTCGACCATTGGCGTCAGGCGGCCATTCTCGAACCGCGCGGCAATGACGTACTGGTCGGCGCGCTGCTGTGCAAACCGGTCTCGGCAGCGGCCGCCGCTGGCGTGATTTTCTTCAACAACGCCGGTTTTCTGAATATGTGCGGCCACGGCACCATCGGGCTTATCGCCTCGTTGGCCTGGCTTGGACGTCTCCAACCCGGCGTACATCTGATTGAAACGCCGGTCGGCGACGTAAGCGCCACGTTGCACGACGATGGCAGCGTATCGGTGCAAAACGTCCCGGCCCGCCGCTGGAAAAAACAGATCCGCGTTGAGACCGTGCTGGGTCCCGTCATCGGCGATATTGCCTGGGGCGGTAACTGGTTTTTCCTGATTAACGACCATCCATTCGCCATTACCCCCGAACATATTCCACAGCTCACCGACTACGCCTGGGCGGTGCGCGAGGGATTGGAGACGGCGGGGATCCGCGGCGACGACGGCGGCGTTATCGACCATATTGAACTCTTCGCCGATGACGATACCGCCGACAGCCGCAGCTTCGTGCTCTGTCCGGGAAAGGCCTGGGATCGCTCGCCATGCGGTACCGGCACCAGCGCCAAGCTGGCCTGTCTGGCGCAGGATGGCAAGCTGCAGCCGGGGGAAATCTGGCGGCAGGCCAGCATCATCGGCAGCCAGTTTACCGCCAGCTACCAGCGTACCGCTGAAGGCATCATCCCAACGATCCGCGGCGAAGCCTGGGTGTGCGGCGATAACCAATTGATCCTCAACCCTGACGATCCCTTCTGCTGGGGGATCGCGCCGTGAAGCAGTGTGATGTCATCGTGATCGGCGCCGGGATCATCGGCGCCGCCTGCGCGTGGCAGCTGGCGAAGCGGGGGCAGAGCGTGACGCTCATCGATAACGGTCAGCCCGGCGCCACGGCGGCCGGTATGGGCCATCTGGTGTGCATGGATGACGACCCCGCCGAGCTTACCTTGTCGGCGTGGTCGCTGGAACGCTGGCGCGCTATCACGCCGCGGATGCCCGACAATTGCGCCTGGCGCGGTTGCGGCACGCTGTGGCTGGCGGAAAGCGAAGAAGAGATGGCCGTTGCTGACGACAAACAGCGGCGGCTGGCTGGCTATCAGGTCCACAGCGAACTCCAGACCCCGCAGCAGATCGCCGGGCGCGAGCCGCTGCTTCGCGGCGGGCTGGCCGGCGGGCTATGGGTGCCAGGCGATGGTATCGTCTACGCGCCGAACGTCGCCCGCTGGCTGATAGCCGATGCCGGAGACCATCTCACCTGCCTGCGCGATAGCGCACAGACGATTGAAGAGCCACAGGTGCTGCTCGCCAGCGGCCAACGGCTACAGGCGCGGGCGGTCGTGGTGGCCTGCGGCCTTGAAGCCAATGTGCTGTTAGCGGAAAACTGGCTGAGACCGAAAAAAGGCCAACTGGCGATTACCGATCGCTACGGGCCGCGGGTGCATCACCAGCTGGTTGAGCTGGGTTACGGCGCCAGCGCCCACGGCGGCGGCACCTCGGTGGCGTTTAATCTTCAGCCGCGACCGACCGGCCAGCTGCTGATTGGCTCTTCGCGTCAGTTTGATAATCGCGAGCGCGAGTTGGATCTGCCCCTGCTGGCGCAGATGCTCGATCGCGCCCGCCATTTCGTACCGGCGCTGGCGACATTGAATATCATCCGCTGCTGGAGCGGCCTGCGCGCCGCCTCGCAGGATGGTAATCCGCTGATCGGCCCACACCCCACCCGCCGTGGCGTATGGTTAGCGCTGGGCCATGAAGGGCTGGGCGTCACCACCGCCCCAGCCACGGCAGAACTGCTGGCGGCGCAGATCCTCGATGAACGCAGCCCATTGGCTCCCGACGCCTGGCTCCCGGCTCGTTTATCTCAACAGGAGGCGATTGCATGAATGCCACTCTCAACATCACCGTCGATGGCCAGCCTCTGACGGTGCCGGAAGGGATCAGCGTGGCGGCGGCGCTGGCGTTGACTGGCGATCCTACCACCCGCCAGGCGGTTAACGGCGAGCTCCGCGCGCCATTTTGCGGTATGGGCGTCTGCCAGGAGTGCCGGATCGCCGTCGATGGCCTACGGGTGCTGGCCTGCCAGACCTTGTGCCGGGCCGGTATGCAAATAGAAAGGAGCCGCTATGCAAACGCTGCGCTGTGACATTTTAATCCTCGGCGCCGGCCCCGCAGGGATGGCGGCCGCGCTCTCCGCCGCCGCCTGCGATAAACAGGTCATCATCCTCGACGATAACCCCGCCCCTGGCGGGCAAATCTGGCGTGCCGGTCCGCAGGCGACGCTACCCGACCTGGCCCGGCGCTACCGCCACGCCATCGCCGCATCTGCCGCCATCCTGGTGGTGAACGGCGCGCGGCTGATTGCCCGCCCCTCCGCGCACAGCGTGCTGTTTGAAACCGCCGACGGCGGCGGCGTGGTTCACTGGCAGAAACTGATCCTCTGCTGCGGCGCGCGCGAGCTGTCGCTGCCCTTTCCCGGCTGGACCTTACCCGGCGTAACCGGCGCGGGCGGCCTGCAGGCGCAAATCAAACAGGGCCTGTCACTGAAGGGAGAAAAAGTGGTGATTGCCGGCAGCGGTCCGCTACTGCTGGCGGTGGCGGATACGGTGAACAAGGCCGGAGGCGAAGTGACGAATATCATTGAGCAAGCGCCGCTCCCGGCGCTGCTGCGCTTCGCCAGCGGGCTGTGGCGCTGGCCGCAGAAGCTGCGCCAGTTAGCGACGCTGGCCCCGAAAGGCTATCTCAGCAACGCGCAGGCGATCCGCGCTCACGGCACAACGCGGCTGGAAGCGATTACGTTACGCCAGCGCGGCGTCGAGCGGACTATCGCCTGCGATCGGCTGGCTATCGGCTACGGGCTGATACCCAATATCGAGACGGCGCTGCTGTTCGGCTGCGCCACGGCGCAGGAGGCGATACAGGTTAACCGCTGGCAGCAGACCAGCATCGCGGATATCTACGCCGCCGGCGAGTGCACCGGTTTCGGCGGCAGCGAGCTGGCGCTGTTGGAGGGCGAAATCGCCGGTTTTGCCACCGCCGGGGCCAGCCATCAAGCGCAGGCGATTTTTGCCCGTCGCGCCCGCTGGCAGCGCTTCGCCGAAGCAATCAACCGTACCTTCCGGCTGAGGGAGTCCTTGAAAAACGCCGCGACGCCGGAAAGCCTGCTGTGCCGATGCGAAGATGTACGCTGCGGCGACGTTGACGCCGCCGGAGGCTGGCCGCAGGCCAAACTTAGCCTGCGCTGCGGAATGGGCGCCTGTCAGGGGCGCACCTGCGCCGCCAGCGCCCGCTGGTTGTACGGCTGGCCGCTACCGCAGCCAAGAGAACCGCTGGCCCCCGCCCGCGCGGAAACGCTTATTGCCCTCGCCCGGCCGAGCGCCGAGCCTTAACCGCTACTCTTCTTCATCACCGCGCGCGGCAGGGACGCCAAGCGCAATAAACTCCTCCAGCAGCGTGGTCAACTGGCGCATCTTCTCCGCCGTAAACTGCGCTTCTATCTGCCGGTAGGCCTCTTCCACCTGCGCCTGGGCGCTCTCATACAGCGCCAGCCCTGCGGGCGTCAGCGACAGGTAGAGCTTGCGCTGATCGTTGACCGGTTTTAAGCGCAGCACTAAACCGTCGCGCTCCATGCGCGTCAGAATCCCGGTCAGGCTGGGGCGCAAAATGCAGGCGCGCCAGGCCAGGTCGTGAAAATCCATCGATGGGTTTTCCGCAAGGATACGCACAATACGCCACTGCTGTTCGGTCAGATTGTGGCGTTTAACGATCGGCCGGAAATGGCCCATCGCCGCTTCTCGCGCCTGCAGCAGCGCAATGGTTAATGAATCATGCATGGTATCCCCTCAACAACGCTAACCAAAACTTATTAACAATTTAATAATTAGCCCTAATCCTGCCATGTACAACCGGTTTCTGCACCTGAAAAGTACCAGTCGCTATCAAAAATAAATATATGTAATTGATATATAAAATATAAATAAAAAACATGTAAATATTGTGTTAATCCGATCACAAAACATTCACTTCTATTTGCCAAACCGGCGCGCAAAGAATAAAAGATGATCATTAACATATTAATGAAATCCCTTCGAATCCAAAATCAGTACCAGAGGAGTGGTGAATGAAAGGTACCATCTTCGCCGTTGCGCTCAATCATCGCAGCCAGCTCGACGCCTGGCGCGAAGCGTTTCAACAGGCCCCCTACAAGACGCCGCCGAAAACCGCGGTCTGGTTCATCAAACCCCGTAATACTGTGATTGGCGATGGCGAAGCCATTCCCCATCCGCAGGGCGAGACCGTACAAAGCGGCGCGACGGTGGCGCTGATTGTCGGCAAAACCGCACGTAAAGTGGCGACGGAAGAGGCGGCGAACTATATCGCCGGCTACGCGCTGGCTAACGACGTTAGCCTTCCGGAAGAGAGTTTTTATCGCCCGGCGATAAAAGCCAAATGCCGCGATGGCTTCTGCCCCATCGGCGCGCTGTCGGCGGTGCGCAACGTCGATAACCTGACCATCATCACCGAAATCAACGGCCGCGAGGCGGATAGCTGGCATACCGGCGATCTGCAGCGTAACGCCGCACAGCTGCTTAGCGCCTTGAGCGAGTTCGCCACCCTCAATCCCGGCGACGCGATCCTTATCGGCACGCCCCACTCTCGCGTTACGCTGCGCCCCGGCGACCGCGTACGTATTCTCGCCGACGGTTTCCCGGCGCTCGAAAACCCGGTTGTCGCAGAAGGAGAGCTGGCATGAAACAGGCACGCATTGAATGGCAAGGACAGGTACGCGACGTGCTGGTCGATGAACGCGACCAGGTGCGCCTGCCCGATGGCACGGTATTGAAAGAAGGTGAATTCCGCTGGCTGCCGCCCGCCGACGGCACGCTGTTCGCGCTGGGGCTGAATTACGCCGATCACGCCAGCGAGCTGGAGTTTAAACCGCCAACCGAACCTTTGGTGTTCATCAAAGCGCCGAACACCTTTATTGGCCACCAGCAGCAGTCGGTACGCCCGGATAACGTCGAATACATGCACTACGAAGCCGAACTGGTGGTGGTGATCGGGAAAACCGCGCGCCGCGTCAGCGAAGCCGAGGCTATGGATTATGTCGCTGGCTATACCGTGTGCAACGACTACGCGATCCGCGACTATCTGGAAAACTACTACCGCCCGAACCTGCGGGTGAAAAGCCGCGATACCCTGACGCCGATCGGCCCGTGGATCGTCGCCAAAGAGGCGATCCCGGACCCGCATAATCTGGCCCTGCGCACCTGGGTCAACGGCGAACTGCGCCAGCAGGGCACCACCGCCGATCTGATCTTCAGCATCCCGTTTCTCATCGCTTATTTAAGCGAATTTATGACCCTGCAACCGGGCGACATGATCGCCACCGGCACGCCGAAAGGGCTATCCGATGTGGTGCCGGGCGACGAGGTGATCGTTGAAGTCGAGGGCGTGGGCCGCCTGGTCAACCATATCATCAGCCAGCAAGCGTATGAGGAGACACTGTCATGAAAAAGATTAACCATTGGATCAACGGTAAAAACGTTGCCGGCGCAGACTATTTTCATACCACCAACCCGGCCACCGGCGAGGTACTGGCTGAAGTCGCCTCCGGCGGTGAAGCCGAAATCAACCAGGCGGTAGCGGCGGCGAAAGAGGCCTTCCCGAAGTGGGCTAACCTGCCGATGAAAGAGCGCGCGCGCCTGATGCGCCGCCTGGGGGATCTGATCGATCAGAACGTCCCGGAGATCGCGGCGATGGAAACCGCCGATACCGGCCTGCCGATCCACCAGACCAAAAACGTGCTGATCCCGCGGGCGTCGCATAACTTCGAATTTTTCGCCGAAGTGTGCCAGCAGATGAACGGCAAGACCTATCCGGTCGACGACAAGATGCTTAACTACACCCTCGTGCAGCCGGTTGGCGTCTGCGCACTGGTGTCGCCGTGGAATGTGCCGTTTATGACCGCCACCTGGAAGGTGGCGCCGTGCCTGGCGCTGGGGAATACCGCGGTGCTGAAAATGTCCGAACTGTCGCCGCTGACCGCCGATCGTCTGGGCGAGCTGGCGCTGGAGGCCGGGATCCCGGCAGGCGTGCTCAACGTGGTGCAGGGCTATGGCGCCACCGCTGGCGACGCGCTGGTACGCCATCATGATGTGCGCGCCGTCTCCTTCACCGGCGGCACCGCTACCGGGCGCAACATCATGAAGAACGCCGGCCTGAAAAAGTACTCCATGGAGCTCGGCGGAAAATCGCCGGTGCTGATTTTTGAAGACGCCGATATTGAGCGCGCGCTCGACGCCGCGCTGTTCACTATCTTCTCGATCAACGGCGAACGCTGCACCGCCGGTTCGCGCATTTTCATTCAGCAGAGTATTTATCCGGAGTTCGTTAAGCGTTTCGCCGAGCGCGCCAACCGCCTGCGCGTAGGCGATCCGACCGATCCGAATACCCAGGTCGGCGCGCTGATTAGCAAGCAGCACTGGGAAAAAGTGTCCGGCTACATTCGCCTCGGCATCGAAGAGGGCGCCACCCTGCTGGCCGGCGGCGCGGATAAACCGTCCGACCTGCCGGCGCATCTGAAATCCGGCAACTTCCTGCGCCCGACGGTACTGGCGGATGTCGACAACCGCATGCGCGTCGCCCAGGAAGAGATTTTTGGCCCGGTCGCCTGCCTGCTGCCGTTCAAAGACGAAGCGGAAGGGCTGCGTCTGGCCAACGATGTGGAATACGGTCTGGCGTCGTACATCTGGACCCAGGACGTCAGCAAAGTGCTGCGCCTGGCGCGCGGTATTGAAGCCGGAATGGTGTTCGTCAACACCCAGAACGTGCGCGACCTGCGTCAGCCGTTCGGCGGCGTGAAGGCCTCCGGCACCGGCCGCGAAGGTGGCGAGTACAGCTTTGAAGTGTTCGCCGAAATGAAGAACGTCTGCATCTCGATGGGCGACCATCCGATCCCGAAATGGGGAGTCTGATATGGGTAAGTTAGCGTTAGCAGCAAAAATCACTCACGTGCCGTCGATGTATCTATCTGAGCTGCCGGGGAAAAACCACGGCTGCCGTCAGGGCGCGATCGACGGGCATAAAGAAATTGGCAAGCGCTGCCGTGAAATGGGCGTCGATACCATCATCGTGTTCGATACCCACTGGCTGGTCAACAGCGCCTACCACATCAACTGTGCCGACCATTTTCAGGGCGTCTACACCAGTAACGAACTGCCTCATTTTATTCGCGACATGACCTACGACTACGACGGCAACCCGGAGCTGGGCCACCTGATTGCCGACGAGGCCGTCAAGCTTGGCGTACGCGCCAAAGCGCACAATATTCCGAGCCTGAAGCTGGAGTACGGCACCCTGGTGCCGATGCGCTACATGAATAGCGATAAGCATTTCAAAGTGGTGTCCATTTCCGCCTTCTGTACCGTTCACGATTTTGCCGACAGCCGCAAGCTGGGCGAGGCCATCCTCAAGGCCATCGACAAATATGACGGCACCGTAGCGGTGCTGGCCAGCGGTTCGCTGTCGCATCGCTTTATCGACGACCAGCGCGCCGAAGAGGGGATGAACAGCTATACCCGCGAGTTTGATCATCAGATGGATGAGCGCGTGGTGAAGCTGTGGCGCGAGGGCAAATTCAAAGAGTTCTGCACCATGCTGCCGGAGTACGCCGACTACTGCTACGGCGAAGGCAACATGCACGACACGGTGATGCTGCTCGGCCTTCTGGGTTGGGATAAATACGACGGCAAGGTGGAGTTTATCACCGAGCTATTCGCCAGTTCCGGTACCGGCCAGGTGAACGCCGTGTTCCCGCTGCCGGCGCAGGCGTAAGGAGGCCGTATGCCGCATTTTATCGCCGAGTGTAGCGACAATATCCGCGAACAGGCCGATTTACCGGGCCTGTTCGCCAAAGTCAACGAGGCGCTGGCCGCCACCGGCATCTTTCCGATTGGCGGTATTCGTAGCCGCGCCCACTGGCTCGATACCTGGCAGATGGCCGACGGCAAGCATGATTACGCCTTCGTGCATATGACCCTGAAGATCGGCGCCGGGCGCAGCCTTGAGAGCCGTCAGGAGGTGGGCGAAATGCTGTTCGCGCTGATCAAAGCCCACTTTGCCGCGCTGATGGAGAGCCGCTATCTGGCACTGTCGTTCGCCATGGAAGAGCTCGACCCGACGCTGAACTACAAACAAAACAACGTGCACGCGTTATTTAAATAATACATCGAGGCTCAAGCAGGTAGCCCGGCCGAGCAACGCGACGCCGGGGTTTGCTCCGGGCCACCCCGGGGTCGGCGTAAACGCCTCGCCCGGGCTACTCGATTGTGCACATTTCCGGTAATGCCACAGGAATCTCTATGCTCGATAAACAGACCCGTACCCTGATTGCCCAGCGGCTGAACCAGGCCGAAAAACAGCGTGAACAGATCCGCGCGATCTCGCTGGATTATCCGTCAATCACCATTGAGGACGCCTACGCCGTCCAGCGCGAGTGGGTCGAGATGAAGATCGCCGAAGGCCGCGTGCTCAAAGGTCATAAGATTGGCCTGACCTCTAAAGCGATGCAGGCCAGTTCGCAGATCAGCGAACCGGACTACGGCGCGCTGCTCGACGATATGTTCTTTCACGACGGCAGCGATATTCCCACCGACCGCTTTATCGTGCCGCGTATTGAAGTCGAGCTAGCCTTCGTGCTGGCCAAACCGCTGCGCGGCCCGAACTGCACGCTGTTTGATGTTTACAACGCCACCGACTACGTCATCCCGGCGCTGGAACTTATCGACGCGCGTTGCCACAACATCGACCCGGAAACCCAGCGCCCGCGCAAAGTGTTCGACACTATCTCCGACAACGCCGCCAACGCCGGGGTGATCCTCGGCGGCCGGCCGATTAAACCAGACGAGCTCGACCTGCGCTGGATCTCCGCCCTGCTGTATCGCAACGGCGTGATTGAAGAGACCGGCGTCGCCGCGGGCGTGCTCAATCATCCGGCCAACGGCGTGGCCTGGCTGGCCAACAAACTGGCGCCGTACGATGTCCAGCTCGAGGCCGGGCAAATCATCCTCGGCGGCTCCTTCACCCGCCCGGTCCCGGCGCGCAAGGGCGATACCTTCCACGTCGACTACGGCAACATGGGCGCCATCAGCTGCCGCTTTGTTTGAGGAGAGCAACATGAACAACGCATTTAAAGAGGCGCTCAAGGCCGGGCGTCCGCAAATCGGCCTGTGGCTTGGGCTGTGCAGCAGCTACAGCGCCGAACTGCTGGCCGGCGCGGGCTTCGACTGGCTGCTAATCGACGGCGAACACGCGCCCAACAATGTACAAACGGTGCTGACCCAGCTTCAGGCCATTGCGCCCTACCCCAGCCAGCCGGTGGTGCGTCCGTCGTGGAACGATCCGGTACAAATCAAACAGCTGCTGGATGTCGGCGCGCAAACCCTGCTGGTGCCGATGGTGCAGAATGCCGACGAGGCGCGGCTGGCGGTAAAAGCCACCCGCTACCCGCCTGCCGGCATCCGCGGTGTCGGCAGCGCGCTGGCCCGCGCCTCGCGCTGGAATCGCGTCCCGGATTATATCCACCGGGCCAATGACGCCATGTGCGTACTGGTGCAGATTGAGACCCGCGAAGCGCTGAAAAATCTGCCGCAGATCCTCGATGTCGAAGGGGTGGATGGCGTGTTTATCGGCCCGGCGGATCTGAGCGCTGATATGGGCTACGGCGGCAACCCACAACACCCGGAAGTGCAGGCCGCCATTGAAGATGCCATCCAGCAAATCCGTCAGGCCGGTAAGGCGCCGGGGATCCTGATGGCCAATGAACAGCTGGCGAAACGCTATCTTGAACTGGGCGCGCTGTTCGTCGCCGTCGGCGTCGATACCACCCTGCTGGCCCGCGGCGCAGAAGCGCTGGCGGCCCGTTTTACCCACACCGCAACCACCACAACCGATAACAATAAATCCGTCTATTGAACGGATAATGTGGAGCGCAACATGACTACCTCTACCCTGCAACACAATGATAATAAAGCTATTGAAGTAGAAAACCGGGTGATCAAAAAGCTGTTCCGCCGCCTGATTACCTTCCTGTTTGTTCTCTTTGTTTTCTCATTTTTGGATCGAATTAATATCGGCTTCGCCGGCCTGACGATGGGTAAAGATCTCGGCCTGACCTCCACCATGTTCGGTCTGGCGGCGACGCTGTTCTACGTCACCTACGTGCTGTGCGGGATCCCCAGCAATATCATGCTGGCGAAAGTTGGCGCGCGCCGTTGGATCGCCGGGATCATGGTGGTCTGGGGGATCGCCTCGACCTGTACCATGTTCGCCACCAGCCCGCATACGCTATACATCCTGCGCATGCTGGTCGGCATCGCCGAGGCCGGTTTTCTGCCGGGGATCCTCGTCTATCTGACCTGGTGGTTCCCGGCCTACCATCGCGCCCGCGCCAACGCCCTGTTTATGATCGCCATGCCGGTGACCATGATGCTCGGCTCGATACTTTCCGGCTATATTCTGGCGCTCGACGGCCTGTGGAACCTGAAGGGCTGGCAGTGGCTGTTTCTGCTGGAAGGCCTGCCGTCGGTGGTGCTCGGCGTCGTCACCTGGTTCTTCCTCAACGACACGCCGGATAAAGCCAACTGGCTGGATAATGAAGAGAAACAGGCGCTGAAGGCGATGATCGATCGCGAGCGGGAACATGCGGCGATCGTCCCGGCTTCGCCGCGTTCCACGCTGCGCGAAGTACTGACGCCAGCGGTGCTGATGTATACCCTCGCCTACTTCTGCCTGACCAATACCCTCAGCGCCATTAATATCTGGACGCCGCAGATCCTGCAGAGCTTCAACACCGGCAGTAGCAACATCATGATTGGCCTGCTGGCGGCGATCCCGCAGTTCTGCACCATTTTCGGCATGATCTGGTGGAGCCGCCGATCCGACCGCCGAAAAGAGCGCAAGATGCATACCATCCTGCCCTACCTGTTCGCCGCGGCGGGTTGGCTGCTGGCTTCGGCAACGCACCACAGTCTGATCCAGCTGATCGGCATTATTATGGCTTCGGTGGGCTCCTTTACCGCGATGGCCATTTTCTGGACCACCCCGGATCGGGTGATCAGCCTGCAGTCGCGCGCGGTAGCGCTGGCGGTGATCAACGCCATCGGCAACGTCGGCTCTGCCGTCAGCCCGCTGTTGATCGGCATTTTGCGCGATACCACCGGCAGCTTTAGCTCCGGGCTGTGGTTTGTCGCCGGGCTGCTGATTGTCGGCGCGCTGGTGCTCACCCGCATTCCGATGAGCCAGCGTGAGGACGCTGCCGCCGAGCCGGGCTTAGCGGCGCAAAAAGGCCACTAAGGAGCGGGTATGTGCCAGCATTCAATCGCCAACATCGACATCAATAAAGATTACGACGAGAGTCTGGGCACCGAAGAGGTGCACTATCAGTCGTTTGCCCGCATGGCGGCCTTTTTTGGCCGCGACATGCAGGCGCATCGCCACGACCGTTATTTTCAGATGCACTTTCTTGATACCGGACAGATTGAGCTACAGCTTGATGACCACCGCTATTCGGTGCAGGCGCCGCTGTTTGTGATAACGCCGCCTTCGGTGCCGCACGCCTTTATTACCGAGTCCGATAGCGATGGTCACGTGTTGACGGTGCACGAAGAACTCATCTGGCCGCTGCTGGAGGTGCTTTATCCCGGCACGCGGGAGACCTTCGGCCTGCCGGGGATCTGCCTGTCGCTGGCGGATAAACCTGACGAGCTGGCGGCGCTGGCGCACTACTGGCAGCTGATTCGCCGTGAATCCACCGCTCAGCTGCCGGGGCGCGAGCATACCCTGGCGCTGCTGGCGCAGGCGGTATTTACCCTGCTGCTGCGCAACGCCAGGCTCGACGATCATGCCGCCAGCGGGATGCGCGGCGAGCTGAAATTATTCCAGCGCTTTAACCAGATGATCGACAGCCACTTTCATCAGCACTGGACTGTACCGGATTACGCCAACGAACTGCATCTGACCGAATCGCGGTTGACCGACATCTGCCGCCGCTTCGCCAACCGCCCGCCGAAGCGGCTGATATTCGACCGCCAGCTACGCGAGGCTAAGCGGCTGCTGCTGTTTTCCGATAGCGCGGTCAATGAGATAGCCTGGCAGCTGGGGTTTAAAGATCCCGCTTATTTTGCGCGCTTTTTTAGCCGCCAGGTCGGCTGCTCACCCAGCAGCTACCGGGCGCAAAAAGTACCGGTGTCGTAATTCCCCGGTGGCGCTGCGCTTGCCGGGGCTACGGTCCATAGGGCCAGTTAGCGCCGCGCCACCCGCCAAAAGCTGCAGAGATCACAAAATTTACTCCCGCCTGAAAAGTACCCGCCGTTGTCGCAAACGTCCCTTCACGACAAGCGCAATAACCGCTTCAATTAAACAACAAAAACAAAACATATATTTAACATTATTATTCCGATAAATACTGAAGAGGCCCCTATGAAACCTGAAGATTTCCGCGCCGACGCGAAGCGCCCGTTAACTGGCGAAGAGTATTTAAAAAGCCTGCAGGATGGCCGCGAAATTTATATCTACGGCGAGCGCGTGAAGGATGTCACTACGCACCCGGCTTTCCGTAATGCCGCGGCTTCTGTCGCTCAGCTGTACGATGCGCTGCACAAACCGGAGATGCAGGATTCCCTGTGCTGGGGCACCGATACCGGTAGCGGCGGCTACACCCATAAATTCTTCCGCGTGGCGAAAAGCGCCGACGACCTGCGCCAGCAGCGCGACGCCATCGCCGAATGGTCGCGCTTAAGCTACGGCTGGATGGGCCGCACCCCGGACTACAAAGCCGCCTTCGGCTGCGCGCTGGGCGCCAACCCAGCGTTTTACGGCCAGTTCGAGCAGAACGCCCGCAACTGGTACACCCGCATTCAGGAAACCGGCCTGTACTTTAACCACGCTATCGTCAACCCGCCGATCGACCGCCACAAGCCGGCTGATGAAGTGAAGGATGTCTACATCAAGCTGGAAAAAGAGACCGATGCCGGGATCATCGTCAGCGGCGCGAAAGTGGTCGCCACCAACTCGGCGCTGACCCACTACAACATGATCGGTTTCGGCTCCGCACAGGTGATGGGCGAGAACCCGGACTTCGCGCTGATGTTCGTCGCGCCGATGGATGCCGAAGGCGTCAAGCTTATCTCCCGCGCCTCCTACGAGATGGTCGCCGGCGCGACCGGATCGCCATACGACTATCCGCTTTCCAGCCGTTTCGACGAGAATGACGCGATTCTGGTAATGGATAAAGTGCTGATCCCATGGGAGAACGTGCTGATTTATCGCGACTTTGACCGCTGCCGCCGCTGGACGATGGAAGGGGGTTTCGCCCGCATGTACCCGCTGCAGGCCTGCGTGCGCCTGGCGGTAAAACTGGACTTTATCACTGCCCTGCTGAAGCGTTCTCTGGAATGTACCGGCACCCTCGAATTCCGCGGCGTACAGGCCGACCTCGGAGAAGTGGTGGCGTGGCGCAACATGTTCTGGGCGTTAAGCGATTCCATGTGCTCGGAAGCGACGCCGTGGGTCAACGGCGCATGGCTGCCGGATCACGCCGCGCTGCAGACCTATCGCGTGATGGCGCCGATGGCCTACGCCAAGATCAAGAACATCATCGAGCGTAACGTCACCAGCGGCCTGATTTATCTGCCGTCCAGCGCCCGCGATCTGAACAACCCGCAGATCGACCAGTATCTGGCGAAGTACGTGCGCGGCTCCAACGGTATGGATCACGTTGAACGTATCAAGATCCTCAAACTGATGTGGGACGCCATCGGCAGCGAATTCGGCGGCCGCCATGAACTGTATGAGATCAACTACTCCGGTAGCCAGGATGAAATTCGCCTGCAGTGTCTGCGCCAGGCGCAGAGCTCCGGCAATATGGACAAAATGATGGCGATGGTCGACCGCTGCCTGTCCGAGTACGACCAGAACGGCTGGACGGTGCCGCATCTGCACAATAACGCTGATATCAACATGTTGGATAAGCTGCTGAAGTAATTCACAGCGGGAGGTCATAATGCAATTAGATGAACAACGCCTGCGTTTTCGCGATGCCATGGCCAGCCTGTCGGCGGCGGTTAACGTTGTCACCACCGCAGGTGAAGCCGGCCGCTGCGGCATTACCGCCACGGCGGTTTGCTCGGTGACGGATACGCCGCCATCGGTGATGGTTTGTATCAACGCCAACAGCGCGATGAACCCGGTCTTTCAGGGCAACGGCAAGTTGTGCATCAACGTGCTGAACCACGAACAGGAAATCATGGCCCGTCATTTCGCCGGGATGACCGGAGTGACGATGGAAGAGCGGTTTGCCCTCAGCGGCTGGCAGCAGGGCACGCTCGGGCAGCCGGTGCTGAAGGGTTCGCTGGCCAGTCTCGAAGGCGAGATTAGCCAGGTGCAAACCATTGGTACCCACCTGGTGTATCTGGTGGAGATCCGCAATATTACCCTGAGCCCGCAAGGGCACGGCCTGATTTACTTTAAACGCCGTTTCCACCCGGTGATGATGGAAATGGAAGTCGCGGTGTAATGGCCTCGCCTGCTCCTCTCCGCCCGGGGAGGAGCCTTATCTTTCATGACCATCTTCTCGGCCACAATCCCCTGTGATCTCAATCACATATTTATCTCCTGTTCACTTCATAGCCAACCGCTTACCCCAGCTAGCGACCGCTTAACCCCCCATACAACCACTCACTCATTTACCCAACTTTACGCGCGCGCAGTTCTGGCAAGATCGACGCTAGCCTAGCTAATCAATACCTCCACCAACCCAAACACAAAACCAGACGGCTTCGGCCAATTATTAATCTAATTAACGCCAGGTTTTACTATGGATACCAAAAAACTACTCAAGCACATACCCTGGGTGATTCTTGGAATCATCGGGGCATTTTGCCTCTCAGTCGTCGCGTTGCGCCGCGGTGAGCACGTCAGTGCGCTGTGGATCGTCGTCGCGTCGGTTTCCGTGTACCTCGTCGCCTACCGTTATTACAGCCTGTACATCGCGCAGAAGGTGATGAAGCTTGACCCAACGCGCGCGACGCCGGCGGTCATTAATAACGATGGCCTGAACTACGTGCCGACCAACCGCTACGTGCTGTTCGGCCACCACTTCGCCGCTATTGCCGGCGCTGGTCCGCTGGTTGGCCCGGTACTGGCCGCGCAGATGGGCTATCTGCCGGGCACCCTCTGGCTGCTGGCCGGCGTGGTGCTGGCGGGCGCGGTACAGGACTTCATGGTGCTGTTTATCTCCTCGCGGCGTAACGGCGCTTCGCTGGGCGAGATGATTAAACAGGAGATGGGGCCGGTACCAGGGTCTATCGCCCTGTTCGGCTGCTTCCTGATTATGATCATCATTCTCGCGGTGCTGGCGCTCATCGTAGTGAAAGCGCTGGCGGAGAGCCCATGGGGCGTCTTTACCGTCTGCTCGACGGTGCCTATCGCCCTGTTTATGGGTATTTATATGCGCTTCCTGCGCCCTGGCCGCGTCGGCGAAGTTTCGGTTATCGGTATCGTGCTGCTGGTGGCATCTATCTGGTTTGGCGGCATCATTGCCCACGACCCGTACTGGGGCCCGGCGCTGACCTTTAAAGACACCACCATCACCTTTACTCTGATTGGCTACGCGTTTATCTCCGCGCTGCTGCCGGTATGGCTGATTCTGGCGCCGCGTGACTATCTGGCCACCTTCCTGAAAATCGGCGTGATCGTTGGCCTGGCGCTGGGGATCGTTATCCTCAACCCGGACCTGAAAATGCCGGCAGTGACCCAGTACATTGATGGTACCGGCCCGCTGTGGAAAGGCGCGCTGTTCCCGTTCCTGTTTATCACCATCGCCTGCGGCGCGGTCTCCGGCTTCCACGCGCTGATCGCCTCCGGCACCACGCCGAAGCTGCTGGCCAACGAAACCGACGCCCGCTTTATCGGCTACGGCGCGATGCTGATGGAGTCGTTCGTCGCCATCATGGCGCTGGTCGCAGCATCAATTATCGAACCGGGTCTCTACTTCGCGATGAATACCCCGCCGGCGGGCCTTGGCATCGTCATGCCGAACCTGCACGAAATGGGCGGTGAAAACGCGGCGATGATCGCCGCACAGCTGAAAGAAGTGACCGTCCACGCGGCGGCGACCGTCAGTTCCTGGGGCTTCGTGATTTCACCTGAGCAGATCCTGCAGACGGCGAAAGATATCGGCGAACCTTCCGTACTGAACCGCGCCGGCGGCGCGCCGACGCTGGCCGTCGGTATCGCTCACGTGTTCCACAAAATCATCCCGATGGCGGATATGGGCTTCTGGTACCACTTCGGTATTCTGTTTGAAGCGCTGTTTATCCTCACCGCGCTGGATGCCGGTACCCGCGCAGGCCGCTTTATGCTGCAGGATCTGTTGGGTAACTTCGTGCCGTTCCTGAAAAAAACCGACTCGCTGGTCGCCGGTATTATCGGTACCGCCGGCTGCGTCGGCCTGTGGGGTTACCTGCTGTATCAGGGCGTGGTCGACCCGCTAGGCGGGGTGAAGAGCCTGTGGCCGCTGTTCGGTATCTCTAACCAGATGCTGGCCGCGGTGGCGCTGGTGCTCGGCACGGTGGTGCTGATCAAAATGCAGCGCACCAAATATATCTGGGTCACCGTTATTCCGGCTGCGTGGCTGCTGCTATGCACAACCTGGGCGCTGGGTCTGAAACTGTTCAGCACCAACCCGCAGATGGAAGGCTTCTTCTTTATGGCTCAGCAGTATAAAGAGAAGATTGCCGCCGGCGGCGAGCTGACCGCGCAGCAGGTCGCCAACATGAACCATATCGTGGTTAACAACTACACCAACGCCGGCCTGAGCATCCTGTTCCTGGTGGTGGTGTACAGCATCATCTTTTACGGCATCAAAACCTGGCTCAATGTCCGCAACAATAAGGTGCGTACCGACAAAGAGACTCCGTACGTGCCGGTACCGGAAGGCGGCGTGAAAACCTCGTCACATCATTAACCCTGATGCCGGATAGCGCTACGCTTATCCGGCCTACCAAAAACGCATTAACGTAGGCCGGATAAGGCGCGAGTCGCCATCCGGCTTTATTCGTTATCTGGAACTTACAATGTTTGGTAACTTAGGTCAGGCAAAAAAATATCTCGGTCAGGCAGCGAAAATGCTGATCGGCATTCCGGATTACGACAACTACGTCACCCATATGCAAACCAACCATCCGGATCAGCCGTACATGACTTATGAAGAATTCTTCCGCGAACGCCAGCAGGCCCGCTACGGCGGCGACGGCAAAGGCGGCGTACGCTGCTGTTAATGGAGGCAATAATGGCACCGATTGCAGTCACCCTATTAACCGGTTTTCTCGGCGCAGGAAAAACCACCCTGCTGCGCCATATTCTTAACGAGCAGCACGGTTTCAAAATCGCCGTGATTGAAAATGAATTTGGCGAAGTTTCCGTTGACGATCAGCTGATCGGCGATCGCGCCACGCAGATTAAAACCCTGACCAACGGCTGTATTTGCTGTACGCGCTCCAACGAACTGGAAGATGCCCTGCTCGATCTGCTCGACAGCCGCGATCGCGGCGAGATTGCCTTCGACCGACTGGTGATTGAGTGCACCGGCATGGCCGACCCGGGGCCGATTATTCAGACCTTTTTCTCCCATGAGGTGCTTTGCGAACGCTATCTGCTGGACGGCGTGATCGCCCTGGTTGACGCCGTCCATGCCGACCAGCAGATGGATCAGTTCACCATTGCCCAGTCGCAGGTCGGCTATGCGGACCGGATTCTGTTAACCAAAACCGATGTCGCCGGCGACAGCGAAAAGTTGCGCGAACGGCTGGCGCGCATCAACGCGCGGGCGCCAATTTATACCGTCATCCAAGGCGATATCGATTTAAGCCTGCTCTTTAATACCAGCGGTTTTATGCTGGAAGAGAAGGTCGTAAGCGCCACACCGCGCTTTCACTTCGTGGCGGAAAAACAGAACGACGTCTCGTCGATTGTGGTCGAACTCGACTATCCGGTGGATATCAGTGAAGTCTCACGGGTGATGGAAAACCTGCTGCTCTCCTTCGCCGAGCAACTGATGCGCTATAAAGGCATGCTGTGGATCGACGGCGAGCCAAATCGCCTGCTGTTCCAGGGCGTGCAGCGCCTCTACAGCGCCGACTGGGATCGCCCGTGGGGCGATGAAACGCCGCACAGCACGCTGGTGTTTATCGGCATTCAGCTGCCGGAAGAGGAAATCCGCGCCGCGTTTGCCGGGCTCCGTAAATAGCCGACGCAAGGATGTATCCCTCCCCCGATGGGAGAGGGATACTTCATGATGGGTGGTTTAGCGGCGAACGACCACCAGCTTCTGATTCACAAACTCTTTGATACCGAGGTCGGAAAGCTCGCGGCCAAAGCCGGAGCGCTTCACGCCGCCAAAAGGCAGTTCCGGCGCGGTATCCGTTAACCAGTTGATATAGACCATTCCAGTCTCAATCCCCGAGGCCATGCGCTTCGCCCGCTCAATATCCTGACTGAACACCGCGCCGCCCAGGCCGTAGTGAGAGTCGTTGGCAAGCGCAATCGCCTCATCATCGTCTTTCACCACGTAAATCTGCGCCACCGGGCCAAAGAACTCCTCGAAGTACGCCGGGTTATCACGGGTAATTCCCGTCAGAATGGTGGGTTCGTAGAAGTTACCTTCGCCCGAAACCGGCTTGCCGCCGAGGTGTAATTTGGCGCCATGCTTCACCGCCTCGTCGACCTGCTTGCTTAAGGTTTCCAGCGCATCTTTCGAGGAGAGCGGGCCAAGCGTAGTGCTTTCATCAAGCGGATCGCCGATCTTCACCTGGCGGAAGGCGTCGCTAAACTTGCTCAGGAACGACTCGGCGATTTTTTCATGCAGGATGAAGCGCTTGGCGGCGGTGCAAACCTGCCCGGCGTTGTTCAGCCGCGCCTGTACGCCAATTTTCACCGCGCGTTCCAGATCGGCATCCTCGAGCACCACAAACACATCGTTGCCGCCCAGCTCCAGCGTCGCTTTCTTGATATGCTTCGCCGCCTGCGACGCCACGATGCCGCCCGCTTTTTCCGAGCCGGTCAGCGCCACGCCCTGCACCCGGTCATCCGCGATAATTTTCGCTACCTGATCCTGAGAGATAAACAAGTTGGTCCACGCCCCTTCCGGCGCGCCAGCCTCGCGCACCAGATGCGCGAAGGTCTCGGCGCATTGCGGAACGATGCTGGCATGCTTGGCAATCACCGGGTTACCGGCCGCCAGATTTGGCGCCAGCACGCGCATTAACTGGTAATAGGGGAAGTTCCACGGCTCCACCGCCATCAAGACGCCGATGGGATGATGCTCAACCCAGGCTTCGCCAAGCTCGGAGGGATACTTCACCGGCGCCAGGAACCGTTCGGCGTTGTCGGCATAATAGCGGGCGATCTGCGCACAGAGTTTGACCTCGCCGCGGCTCTGTTTAATGAGTTTGCCCATCTCCTGGCTGGCGATTTTCGCCAGCTCCTCCGTTCGGCTGTCGATAAGGTCGGCCAGCTTATGCAACACCGGCAGACGCTGCGCAATATCGCCTTTCGCCCACGCAGAATGATAAAGCGCATTTGCCTGCTGCAGCGCCGCCTCCACGTCAGCATCGCTGTGTGCGGGATAGCTTTTAATAAGCTGATTATTCGCAGGATTCACTGTCTGATAAGCCATATCGCATGTCTCCTTGTTATCGCTATTAACGCAGTCAAAAATGCCGCTAAGGATATTAAGGGTAGTCGAGATAGCTGGCGATGCGGGTAAAGTTAGGTATATCCGGAATATTCCATGAGAGTGGGTAGCAGGGACGCCCCTAAGGGCGCCCCTGCATAACGGCTTTATCAATGTGGTAACGTGGCTATCTCTTCGGCAGCCAGACCGGTAATTTTCAGCACGGTTTCACGTGCAATACCGTCGGCAAGCATCATCCTCGCAATCCGCAGCGCCTCGGCGTGCCGCCCTTCTTGCCGTCCTTCTTGCCGTCCTTCTTGCCTGCCTTCAAGCCGCCCTTCACGTTTGCCTTTTCTGCGGCCAACTTCCTGTAATCTTTCTGCGATGGTCATCAATCTCTCCCTGTGTTGAGGAACCCGATGCGCGACTTCGCGAATAAACCGGCCAAATCGGCGCGCGTTGCCAGTTTGCAGTAAATAATTAAATAGCGTTTTTAGCTGCCTGTCATTAGCGTAACCGCTAAGTAAAATTGACGTTAGCTGCTCGACTATGCCCATTAAATCGCGCTGACGAATATGTTTTGGATAAGTTCTAATAGCGCCACGCGTCGATGTCCCACAATTTCATCATCCGGGATAACCGTAATATCCACCAGCGGAAAGGGTGACGAATAAAGCGCCTTCGCGAGTTGTGGGTCAGCGAACCTATCGAGCCAGTTAAGCGACCACGGATACGGAGACACGGAACCATGGTAGAACAACATAGGTACCACCAGCGGCAAGGTTTTATGGCCGCCGTCGAGATGACGTTGCATCGCAGCAATAGCATAACGCATCAGGCGAAACGCCATCTGCGCATCGGGTGAACTCTGATGTTCGATAACAACATAGATGTAGCCCTCGCCAGAAACCGTTTTTAGCGACCACAGCACGTCCGAATACCAGGCTCGCAGGTTCTCCTCAATAAAACTAGCCGATTCAAGCTGTAACGAATTGAGATCGCAGATCTGATGTAGCGCGGGCGGTAAATGGATCGCCAGAAAATCACGGGCGGTATCAGCCTGCGTAAGAAACTTTTTGAAAACCGCATCATGCGGCGTAGACGTTGTGGACCTTTCCATGTGTTCGCCCCTGCCAGCCAATTCTGCTGCGACTCTACGCTGCAGATCTCCCTCTGACACCTGGCAAAAAGCGTTTTCTCGAGCCGTGCCGAAAGCTAATTTCTGCGTGCTGCAATCGTTATCTTACCCTGGCAGCCCACTCGCAAATTGACCCGCGCATACAGGAAGTTGTGCCGATTTTTGCATGACCTCGCCGTCAGGTTATATGCTTAACCCTATGGAAAAACTCGCTGAATTAAAACGCGCCAAACTGCTGGCGCTGTCGCTGCTGCTGATTGCGGCGGCGCTGTTTATCACTACGCTGCTGCTACCGCCGACGCCGTGGGTCAGCGCGCTGAAGGCTATTTCCGAAGCGGCGATGGTCGGGGCGCTGGCCGACTGGTTTGCGGTGGTGGCCCTGTTTCGCCGCATTCCGCTGCCGTTTGTCGCCCGCCATACGGCGATCATTCCGCGCAATAAAGACCGGATCGCCGATAATCTTGGCCATTTCGTGCAGGAGAAGTTTCTTGATACCCCATCTCTGGTGGCGCTGATCCGCCGCTACGAACCGGCCCTGATGCTCGGTAACTGGTTCAGTCAGCCCGAAAACGCCCGCCGTGTCGGCCAACATCTGCTACAGGTGATGAGCGGTTTTCTCGAGCTCACCGATGACACCCGCATTCAGCGTCTGCTGCGGCGCGCGGTGCACAAGGCTATCGATAAGGTCGACCTGACCCAGACCAGCGCCATGATGCTGGAGGGGCTGACCCGCGACAATCGTCATCAGAAGCTGTTGGATTCACTGATAAGCCAGCTTATCGCCCTGCTACAGCGCGACAGCTCCCGCGCCTTTATCGCCCGCGGCATCGTGCACTGGCTGGAGACCGAACACCCGCTGAAGGCCAAACTGTTACCCACCGAGTGGCTTGGCGAGCACAGCGCCGAAATGGTGACAGACGCCGTGAATACGCTGCTCGATGAGGTCACTCAAGACCGCACGCATCAAATTCGTCAGGCCTTCGACCGCGCGGCGCAGAAGCTTATCGACAATCTGAAATCGGATCCGCAAATGGCGCAAAAAGCCGATAACATCAAAGCGTATCTGAAAAACGATGAGACCTTTAATCGCTATCTCGGCGAGGTGTGGGCGGATCTGCGCGGTTGGGTGAAAAACGATATCAGCAGTGACGATTCGCGCATCAAGCAGCGGATCGCCGAGGCCGGTCAGTGGTTCGGCGAAACCCTGGTGCGCGACGACGCGCTGCGTGAATCGCTGAATGAGCATCTGGAGCAGGCGGCGCATCGGGTGGCGCCGGAATTCGCCGCCTTCCTGACTCGCCATATCAGCGACACGGTCAAAAGCTGGGACGCGCGCGATATGTCGCGACAGATTGAGCTCAACATCGGCAAGGACCTGCAGTTTATTCGCATCAACGGCACGCTGGTTGGCGGCACTATCGGCCTCGGCCTGTGGCTGTTATCGCAAATTCCGGCGCTGCTGCATCTGCATATTGGCTGAAAATGGTAGCATCATATCCATTCTCACGATGAATACACGACGGCAAGGAGACGGCTATGTCATGGATTTCGCGATTGAGCGCCCGCTACGGCGCATCGCTGTTCTTTCCGATGGCGCTGATCCTGTATGACTTTTCCGCCTACCTGACCACCGATCTCATCCAGCCGGGAATCCTGCACGTGGTGCGGGATTTCAACGCCGATGTGGCGCTGGCGCCGGCCTCGGTGAGTTTATATATGGCCGGCGGGATGGCGCTTCAGTGGCTGCTGGGGCCGCTTTCCGATCGTATTGGCCGCCGGCCGGTACTGCTAAGCGGCGCGCTGATTTTTACCCTCGCCTGCTTCGCCACCCTGTGGACGACCTCAATGACCCAGTTCCTGATTGCCCGCTTTGTGCAGGGCACCAGCATCTGTTTTATCGCCACCGTTGGTTACGTCACCGTGCAGGAGGCCTTTGACGAAAAGCGGTCAATCAAGCTGATGGCGGTGATTACCTCCATCGTGCTGGTGGCGCCGATCGTCGGCCCGCTTTCCGGCGCGGCGCTGATGCACTTTATCCACTGGAAAGCGCTGTTTGGCATTATCGCCGCGATGGGGCTGGTGGCCTGGCTGGGTTTACTGTTTAACATGCCGGAGACGGTGCGTCGCGGCGACGTGCCGTTCAGCCCGCTCGGAGTGGTGCGCGATTTTCGCGACGTCTTCCGCAACCGCATCTTTTTACTCGGCGCCGCCACGTTGGCGCTGAGCTATATTCCGCTGATGAGTTGGGTGGCGGTGTCGCCGGTGATTTTAATGGACGCCGGCGGGCTCACCACCAGCGAGTTTGCCTGGAGCCAGGTGCCGGTTTTCAGCGCGGTGATTATCGCTAATCTGTCGGTGGCGCGCTGGGTGAAAGACCCGACTCGCCCGCGCTTTGTGTTAAGCGCGGTCCCCATCCAGATGGTTGGCCTGGCGATCCTGATTATCGGTAATCTGACGTGGCCGCACGTCTGGCTGTGGTCGGTGCTCGGCACCTGCTTCTACGCCTTCGGCATCGGGCTGATTTTCCCGACGCTGTTCCGCTTTACCCTTTTTTCCAACGACTTGCCGAAAGGGACCGTTTCCGCCTCGCTGAATATCGTGATCCTTAGCGTCAGCGCATTGTCGATTGAAGGCGCGCGCTGGTTATGGTTCCATGGCGGCAGATTGCCGTTCCACCTGCTGGCAGTGGCCGCCGGGATCGTCGCCGCCTGCTGTCTGGCGGGGCTACTCCGCAATCTGCGCCAGCGTTCAGAGGCGGTCATCGAAGCCCGGCAATCCTGACTAACTCACCGAGATTAACCACGCATGAGCGATATTGAACTCAGCCCGGCGCAGCGCGATCTGCTGCGCGAGCGGCTAAGCAAGTACTGCGAAGAGACCTTTAACCTGGAGCTGGAACAGTTCGACGCCGAGTTTTTTGTCGACTTTATCGCCAAAGAGCTGGGGCCTTTGTTCTACAACGCCGGCATTGAAGAGGCCATCCGCACCCACCTGGCATGGAGCGAACGTATCCAGGAAGAGATGGATTTGAAGAAGGTCTATTAACGCCACCGGGATGGGCGGGAGATCAATAAATACACACAAACAACATGGTTATAATGGCGACTCTTTCATCATCTCCCGTGTACGGGGAAGGAAAATCATGTCGCTCATCACCGATCTACCCGCCCTCTTCGATCAATTCTCAGAAGCTCGCCAGAAAGGCTTTCTCAGCGTAATGGAACTCAAAGAGCAGAACGTACCGCTGGTCGGTACCTACTGCACTTTTATGCCCCAGGAGATAGCCATGGCGGCGGGCGCCGTGGTCGTCTCACTGTGTTCCACTTCTGATGAAACTATTGAAGAGGCGGAGAAAGACCTGCCGCGCAACCTCTGCCCACTGATTAAAAGCAGCTACGGCTTCGGCAAAACCGATAAATGCCCCTACTTTTATTTCTCCGATCTGGTGGTCGGCGAAACCACCTGCGACGGCAAAAAGAAGATGTACGAGTACATGGCCGAATTCAAGGCAGTACACGTAATGCAACTACCGAACAGCGCCAGCGACGCCACCTCCCGCGCGTTGTGGAAAGCGGAAATCAAACGCCTGCAGCAGGTCGTTGAAACCCGGTTTGCCACGCCCATTAGCGAAGCGGCGCTGCGTGAAGCCATCATACTGAAAAATTGCGAACGCCGGGCGCTGGCCAACTTCTATCGCCTCGGGCAACTCAATCCGCCGGCGCTTAGCGGCAGCGATATTCTGAAGGTGGTTTATGGCGCGACCTTCCGCTTCGACAAAAGCGCGCTGATTGACGAATTGAACGCGATGGCGGAACGTATCCATCAGCAATGGCAAGGAGGCCAACGGCTGGCGTCTCGTCCGCGTATTCTGATCACCGGCTGCCCGATCGGCGGCGCGGCGGAAAAAGTCGTCCGCGCTATCGAAGAAAACGGCGGCTGGGTGGTGGGCTACGAGAACTGTACCGGCGCGAAGGCCACCGAGCGCTGCGTGGCGGAAGATGGCGACGTCTACGATGCCTTAACCGATAAATATCTCGCCATCGGCTGCTCCTGTATTTCACCTAACGACCAGCGCCTGCAATTGCTAAGCCAGATGGTTGAGGAATACCAGGCCGACGGCGTGGTCGATGTCATTCTGCAGGCTTGCCATACCTACGCCGTGGAATCGCTGGCGATTAAGCGTCACGTTCGCCAGCGGCACGACATTCCTTATATCGCGATCGAGACCGATTATTCGACGGCAGATCTCGGCCAGCTCAGTACCCGCGTCGCCGCGTTTATCGAAATGCTATAAGGAGCAAGCGTGATCTACTCGGTAGGTATTGATTCCGGCTCCACCGCCACCAAAGGCATCCTACTGGCAGACGGCGCCATCGTGCGCCGTTTCCTCATTCCGACGCCCTTTCGCCCCACCGATGCCATTCACGAGGCCTGGGAGACGCTGCGCGCGGACCTCGCGACAACGCCTTTTTTAACCCTCACCGGCTATGGTCGCCAGTTGGTCGATTTCGCCGATAAACAAGTCACCGAGATTTCCTGTCACGGGCTCGGCGCGCGCCTGCTGGCGCCGGAAACCCGCGCGGTGATTGATATCGGCGGCCAGGACAGCAAAGTCATCCAGCTTGATGAGCAGGGCAACCTCAGCGACTTTCTGATGAATGACAAATGCGCCGCTGGTACTGGGCGCTTTCTGGAAGTTATTTCACGGACCCTCGGCGCCAGCGTCGACCAGTTGGACACTATTACCGAAGGCGTAGAACCGCACGCCATCACCAGCATGTGTACGGTTTTTGCCGAATCGGAAGTCATCAGCCTGCGTTCCGCCGGAGTCGCGCCGGAGTCAATTCTGGCCGGGGTGATCAACGCCATGGCGCGGCGCAGCGCGAACTTTATTGGCCGCTTATCGGCACAGGGGCCATTGTTGTTTACCGGCGGCGTCAGCCGCTGCGTCGCCTTCGCCCGCATGCTGGAGAAGCATGTTGGCATGCCGGTCGCGACCCATCCCGACGCCCAGTTTGCCGGGGCGATCGGCGCGGCGCTGATCGGCCAGCGCCAGCGGAGACGCGGATGAGCAAATATCTATTCTTATTCCATTCAACGGTGGGCGTCGTGCGGATGCGCAAAGCCCTGCAGGCGGCAGGGATGACCTTCGAGGTAAAAGATATTCCCCGCCAGCTGCGCAGCGGCTGCGGGCTGTGCGTATTGATTGAGGGGGGCGAAAAAACAGCGCGAAGTTGGATAATCGCCGGGCATACTGCGGCGCTTTATCAGCAAAACGGGGAAGCGTGGCGCTGCATCGCCCGCTTCCCGCAGGAGGATTAATCGGTGATCACAAACCGCGTCGGCGCGAAGCAGTTCAGTACCCGATGGACCAGAAACACCATAGTCAGCGTCGCCACCAGCGAGACCGTGACCGAAGTAATACGGTACAGGTCGCTGAACACCAGATCCTGATTCGGATGCAGGTTCTGGCCAAACATAATACCGATGGTGGTGATACTGGCGAAACCTACGCCCGCGCCCACTTTTTCCATCACGTGCAGGCGGGCACTAAAGGCCAGACCAAGACCAATTAGCGGCATCATCAGGATCATATGGTTGCTAAAATCATAGATAATCAACTGCACCACCAGAATGTACAGACAAGCCAGCACGACCCCCGCCACACGCCAGATCGAGCTTATCACCGCGCCGCGATAGTGCATCGGAAACAGGATCAGCACCCCGGCCATTAGCGCCGATAGCGAATCGCTCAGATCGCAGATCTGAAAGATCACAAAGATAATGGTCGCAACCGTGCCGGAAAGCAGCGATTCATGGCGGATCCGCGCGGCGTCTTTCTCTATGCGCGGCGGCGGCTTACGCGGTTCAACATCCGGGATCAAATAGTGCAGCAGCGCGCTCAGCGCCACCGCCATCACGCAGGCCTCCATATTGGAGAACATCAGCGTGTGCCAGTTGCTGGTGGGATAGCTCATAAAATTGAGCATCGTGCTCTGGCACACCACGCCCATCGATCCCAGCAGGAACAGCGGCCCCTGGCTCATAAAGCGAAAACGCATCACGTACAGACCAAAGACGACTAATGTCATAATTACAGGCCACTGCGACAGATAGCCGACGATGAGCACCATTTCGACGCAATTAACCGCCGCGCTGAATACAAACTGCCGGGCGACGTGGCGGTTGAACACCGGCACCAGCGACATCAGCATCAGCGGATAAACGACGAAAAACACGCCGTACTGCACGTCGTAGAAGGTCGAAATACTCAGCGCGATGGTCCCGGCGACGGCAATGCGTACCGTCTGGCGAAAATCATTGGCCGTATAGACGATATTGCCGTGCGGGGTAAAGACGTGCGCCAGGGTGTTAATAGACATAGTGCAACCAGCTCACCAGGTGGATCTGCAGGCCGGCAAAGGTGCGGGCGAAAGGTCCGTCGCTATTGTACAACTGCACCGTAGCGCGGGCGCCGGTCGGCAGCGGCTTATCCAGAGGTTGATCCAGCGCGACGTGAATCCGCATGCGCTGCGCATCGCGCACCCAGCGAGTGGACTGCTCAGGCTGCGACAGTTGGCCATTCACCGCTTCCTGACCGGCAAGAATACCGGCATCGCTGCTGGTCACGTGCGCCGGGAAGACTTTACCCGGCAGGGCATCGAACACTACCGCCGCATCGGTATTCACCGCCGTATGGCGCAGGCTTTTTTCACGAAAGTCGGCGACGATATCGGTATTGTTGTTAACCAGCGCCAGCACGGCGGTGGCGGCGGTGGCGTAAATACCCGGATTAAGCTGCAGGTTGCTGACCATACCGTCGGTCTCAGCGCGCACCTGGGTCCAGCCGAGGTTGAGCTGCGCCTCTTCCAGCGCGTTGCGGTATTTCTGCAGCGTCACGTTGCGCTTGTCGTCGCGCTCGCCACGCTGGATCAGCAGGTTCTGAATTTGCGCATTCAGGGCGCTGACCGATTGTTCGCTGGTCTGCCATGTCGTGCGCACCTTATCGAGATCCGATTGCGACACGTTTTGCATGGTGCTCAGGCGCTGGTAGCGGTCGAGAGTGACTTTGTCATTACGCGCGGTGTACTGCGCGGTGCGCAGGTTGGCGCGAGCGGCGGCGATTTGCGCATCCAGCTGCTGGTTACTCAGTTTGGCCTGTTCAAGAGCGATTTGCGCCGCTTCAACTTTATTAATGAATGGCGTGGGATCGAGCTCATACAGCAGGTCGCCCTTTTTCACCTGGCTATTGTTGTGCACGTAGACGTGCGAGACGTAGCCGGAGACCCGCGACGAGACCGGAGTCACCACGCGCATCACGGTGGAATCCGGGGTTAGCGGGATCCAGATATCGGCAACGATAAACCAGGCGAATATCACCAGGAAAGCGGCAATACTTACCCTTACCCAGCGGGCAAATTTTTGTTCTGGCGTCATCATAGTTTTTTAGATCTTGTTATCTTCTTCGCGGATTGTCCGCAAGTTGCAGGCGATTTGATTTAACGTGGCGCTGAAGGTGTCGAGGTCCGCATCGGGGATGGTTTCCGTCACGCGCTGTTGATAAGTCTCAATGACGCGGTTCAGCTTTTCCAGGATAGTACGGCCTTCTGCCGTCAGCGTAAGCAGGCGGATGCGTTTGTCATATGGCGATGTTGAGCGCAGTAGATACCCCTGCTTTTCCAGCTGCGTAAGGGTGCGCATCAGCGGCGGCAGCTCAATACCCTGCACTTCCGCCAGTTCGCTTACCGAGACGTTGCACCCCAGCTGATGCAGCTGCATCAGCACCGTCCAGCTTGACTGGGTCAGGCCGGTATCGGTAATGGCGCTGTCGATAATCGCGCGCCACTGGCGCACCACCATCGCCATGCGCATCCCCATCGGGCGGCGGGCAAACAGTTCGTCTTCGGTCATGTTACTTTCCTCACTTAGCTGTGGGGAAAAATAATACTTATCAGGGTAAGTATCAAGAAACGATGGGAGTAGAAGCATCAATTGATAAATTTTGTGAATGTAATTCCCCGGTAGCGCTGACGCTTACCGGGGCTACAAAAAAGCACTTTTTAATTGATCTGATCCCGGCGCAACCCGACATCTTTCAGCTGTTCGTCGCTCATTCGCTGCAATACTTTGCGCGTTTGCCCACGAAGCCACCATTTTCTAATTGCTCGCGCCAGAAATACCCAGCCGATAAACGGCTGTTTTGCCCGATTCTCGTGAAATTCCATCCTCTACCTCCTCGCCTTGCCAGAGGCTTTATCTTCACGGATCCGGGCCTGAACAATACAGATTCACAAAACACTTTTCTTTAACATACAGATTGGCTAAAACGTACACCATGCCCCATTTTTGACCGCCATCTGTACTGGTTTATCTATCTGTATGGCAATTACTAAGGATACAGCATGACCCGTTACCAACATCTGGCCAGCCTGCTGGCCGAGCGTATCGAACAAGGGCTGTATCGCCAGGGCGAAAAGCTGCCGTCGGTGCGCAGCCTGAGCCAGGAGCATGGCGTCAGCATCAGTACCGTTCAGCAGGCCTACCAGACGCTGGAACAGCAACAGTTGATCGTGCCGCAGCCGCGCTCCGGCTATTTCGTCGCCCCGCGCAAAGCCCAAGCGCCGGTGCCGCCGATGTCGCGCCCGGTGCAGCGCCCGGTGGAGATCACCCAGTGGGACCAGGTGTTGACCATGCTCGATGCGCGCAATGATAAATCAATCATTACCTTCGGCGGCGGCTCGCCGGACGTCACCCAGCCTAGTCTTAAGCCTATCTGGCGCGAACTCAGCCGGGCAATTCAGCACAACCTCAGCGAAGTGCTCAACTACGACGAACTGGCCGGGCGTCGCGAACTACGCGAACAGATCGCCCGCCTGATGCTCGACGGCGGATCGGTCGTCACCGCCGACGATCTACTGATCACCAGCGGCTGCCACAGCGCACTATCGCTGGCGCTGCTGTCGGTGTGTCATCCCGGCGATATCGTCGCCGTCGAATCCCCCTGCTACTACGGCACCATGCAAATACTACGCGGCCTGGGGCTGAAAGCCATTGAGATCCCAACCGATCCGGAATCCGGGATCAGCATCGAGGCCTTAGAGCTGGCGCTGGATCAGTGGCCAATTAAAGGGGTAATTCTGGTACCCAACTGCAACAATCCGCTGGGATACATCATGCCTGACGCGCGCAAACGCGCGGTGCTGTCTCTTGCCCAGCGCCATGATATCGTGATTTTTGAGGATGATATTTACGGCGAGCTGGCGACCGAATACCCGCGCCCGCGTACGATTCATTCATGGGATATCGACGGTCGGGTGATACTTTGCAGCTCGTTTACCAAGACCATCGCCCCCGGCCTGCGCATCGGCTGGATTGCCCCCGGTCGCTACTACGATCGTCTGCTGCAGATGAAGTACGCCGCCAGCGGCACTAACGTCCCTTCAACCCAACTGGCGGCCTGTAACTTTATTCGCGAAGGCCATTACCACCGCCACGTGCGGCGGATGCGGCAGATCTATCAGCGTAATATGGAGATCTATACCTGCTGGCTGCGGGAGTTTTTCCCCTGCGGCATCTGCGTTACCCGGCCGAAAGGCGGCTTTATGCTGTGGGTCGAGCTACCGGAGCAGGTGGATATGGTCTGCGTCGCCAAGCAGCTGTGTCGGCTGAAGATCCAGGTCGCGCCGGGATCGCTGTTTTCAGCATCCGGGAAGTATCGCAACTGCTTAAGGATCAACTGCGCCCTGCCGCCGATCGAGAAGCATAAAGAGGTGATGGTCAAGCTGGGGGAAGCGGTGAAAGTGGCAATGGAGTGAGGCTCTGGTGTCCCCACCGTCTACGAACCGGTAGCCCGGACAAGGCGCGGCAAGCGCCGCCTCCGGGATAAACACACTTACCATAAGCCAGGCAAGCAATAGAATGAAATTTAACGGATTTAGTGATAGCCGGCCCGCCATAAGCCTTTATAAAATGGCATGATGCCGTACATTGCTTTAGCGAAGGAATTGCCATGCGAAATTATAAAGTCATCACGCCATTGTTTCCGACCTACGACCAAACCCGAGCGATGATGAAAGCCGTAACAGGATGCTCTGTAAAATCGGTCCGTAATATGATCTCCGCCATTCAGGAACAGACCGGCACCCCGTAGAACCCGGTAGACTGGTCAGAACCGGACCACTGGATTAAGGAACGACTAAGCGGAGAAGATGCCAAAATAGCCTGGCAAATCTGGAATACCGATAACCATATACTTAACCCCCGCCACAGCTATGGCTGTTATATGTTTATCAATAATCCGCTATTCGATTTGATGCAGACCGATGAGGATGGTGGCTGGCATCCCAGTGAACAGGGACGCTTATTCCTCGCTCACGATGAAGCGACGCTGCGTAAACTGGACGATATTGAAGGCATGCTGCAGCTACTGGAATTGCTCGCCGGTCGCGAACAGGCCCGGCGCGCCGATCTGCTTCCGGAATGGCAGGCTTTCTTGCATCAGCACTCTAAATTCGCCTCTCCAAGTTCAGTTAAAACAACGCTCTATGCCCGGCTTTACAATCTGGTCGAGCGCGAACTTATTACTCGTGAAGGCATGAGCTACAAGATCACCGAAGCAGGAAGAAAGTGGCTTGGCAAAGCGCTGCCAGAACGGCAAACCGACCCGCGCAAAGAACTTCTGGATGCAGTGAAGCGCTACAATCAACAGCAAAAAGAGCTGTTGCGTGAACAGATCTCCACGATGAATCCCTACAAGTTTGAACATCTGGTGGCTCAGTTGCTGGAAGCGATGGGCTATGAGCAAGTCGAAGTGACCAAAGCCTCCGGCGATAAAGGCGTGGATGTGGTCGGTAAAGTGCAGGTTGGCATCACCACCATTACCGAAGTGGTGCAGGTGAAGCGGATGCAAAATACCATTACCCGCCCGTTTATCGATCAGCTGCGCGGCGCATTGCCCTACCACAAAGCCATTCGCGGCACGCTTATCACCACCGGAAAATTTGCGGCAAAATGCACAGAAGCGGCGTTATTCCCCGGTGCCGCGCCGATTACGCTGATCGACGGCGATCGCCTGCTGGAACTGTTGATTGAAAACAACGTCGGGATCAGACGCAGTAATGCCGTTGAATTGCTCGACGTAGACTTACAGCTGTTTGATGAGCTGGAGATTGAGTAGAGGGCGAACTTCACCGCTTTTACCGTTACAATAGCCAGCAAATTTTTCCAGAACGAGTTCATCATGGCCAAAGCACCAACTAAAAAAGCCAAAGCAAAGAAAGGCTTTGAAGACACATTATGGGATACCGCGAACCAGCTTCGCGGCAGCGTGGAATCCTCCGAGTACAAGCACGTGGTGCTGAGCCTCGTGTTCCTCAAATTTATTAGCGATAAGTTTGAAGCCCGCCGTCAGAAGATGAAAGACGAGGGACAGGGCGATTTCCTTGAAATGGAAGTCTTCTATCAGCAGGACAACATCTTCTATCTGCCGGAAGAGGCGCGCTGGACGTTCATCAAGCAAAATGCCAAGCAGGATGATATCGCCGTACGCATTGATACTGCGCTCTCCACCATTGAGAAGCGCAACCCGACGCTGAAAGGCGCGCTGCCGGACAACTACTTCAGCCGCCAGAATCTGGAAACCAAGAAGCTGGCGTCGCTTATCGACACCATCGATAACATCGAAACGCTGGCCCACGAAACCGACGTCGAAGCGCTGTCGAAAGAAGACCTGGTCGGTCGCGTGTACGAGTATTTCCTCGGCAAGTTTGCCGCCACCGAGGGCAAAGGCGGCGGCGAGTTCTATACGCCAAAATGCGTGGTGACGTTGCTGACCGAAATGCTCGAACCGTTCCAGGGTAAAATTTATGACCCTTGCTGCGGCTCAGCGGGGATGTTTGTCCAGTCGGTGAAGTTTGTCGAAAGTCATCAGGGGAAAAGCCGTGATATCGCCCTGTACGGTCAGGAGCTGACGGCCACCACCTACAAGCTGGCGAAGATGAACCTTGCCATTCGCGGCCTTTCCGCCAACCTCGGCGAACGCCCGGCGGACACCTTCTTCAGCGACCAGCACCCGGATCTGAAAGCCGACTATGTTCTGGCCAACCCGCCGTTTAACCTGAAAGACTGGCGTAACGACGCCGAGCTGACCAAAGATCCGCGCTTTGCTGGCTACCGTACGCCGCCGACCGGTAACGCCAACTACGGCTGGATTCTGCATATGCTTTCCAAGCTGTCGGCCAACGGCACCGCCGGTTTTGTGCTGGCGAACGGCTCGATGAGTTCCAACACCAGCGGCGAAGGCGAGATCCGCGCGCAGATGATCGAAAACGATCTGATCGATTGCATGATTGCCCTGCCCGGCCAGCTGTTCTTCACCACCCAGATCCCGGTGTGCCTGTGGTTTATGACCAAGTCGAAAGCGGCCGATCCAGCCAAAGGCTATCGTAACCGTCAGGGCGAAACGCTGTTTATCGATGCGCGTAACCTTGGCACCATGATCAACCGCACCACCAAAGAGCTGACGGCGGAGGATATCGCCACCATCGCCGATACCTACCATGCCTGGCGCAGCACGCCGGAAGAGCTGGCCGAACGCGTTAAGCGCGGCGACAGCAAGCTGGCGCAGTACGAAGACCAGGCCGGGTTCTGCAAGGTCGCGACTATTGAAGAGATCAAGGCTAACGACTATGTGCTGACCCCGGGCCGCTACGTCGGCGCCGCCGAGCAGGAGGACGACGGCGTGGCGTTTGAAACCAAAATGCGCGAGCTGTCGCAGACGTTGTTTGCGCAGATGAAGCAGGCGGAAGAACTGGATAAAGCCATTCGCCAGAACCTGGAGGCGCTGGGTTATGGGGAGTAAGTGGAAAACATCTTTTTTAACCGACCATTACATTATTAGCTCAGGTCTTTCCAAGCCAGCTAAAGACTTTGGCACGGGTTACCCGTTCTTATCCTTTAAGGATATTTTTTATAATTATTTCCTACCTGACTCACTTACGCAATTAGTGCAGAGTACTGATAAAGAAAGAGCCACTTGCTCAGTAAGACGCGGTGATGTTTTTCTTACTCGCACAAGCGAAACGATGCATGAACTAGGTATGAGTTCTGTAGCATTAAAAGATTATGCTGATGCCACGTTCAATGGCTTTTGCAAAAGATTGCGCCCGAAGGAATCTTCTGAATTAGAGCCAGAGTATGTTGGTTATTATTTGCGTAGCCCTATATTTAGACAGGGCATGCTTGCCTTTTCTACAATGTCCACCCGAGCTAGTCTCAATAATGAAATGATTAGTCGGCTAGAAATAAGTTATCCCGACCGTAAAACACAAAAAAAGATAGCAAATACCCTACTTTCTCTTGATAAAAAAATAGCACTATCAAGAGCAATCAACCAAACCCTAGAACAAATGTCCCAAACCCTGTTCAAATCCTGGTTTGTGGATTTCGACCCGGTGATTGATAACGTGCTGGATGCGGGAAACTCAATCCCGGAAGCGCTGCAATCTCGCGCCAAACTGCGTCAAAAAGTCCGCAATAGTGCAGATTTCAAACCACTTCCGGCGGATATTCGTGCTCTGTTCCCGGCTGAATTTGAAGAAACAGAGCTGGGTTGGGTACCAAAGGGGTGGGAGAGCGTGACTTTCGATTCATTCTGTGATTTGATTCAGAGTGGGGGAACACCTTCAAGAAAGGAAACATCATTCTGGAATGAAGGTACAATAAAATGGCTTTCATCTGGCGAAGTGAAAGGAAAAATAGTATTAGATACAAAAGAAAAAATCACAGATATTGGATTACTAAATAGCTCAGCGAAATTATGGGCAAAGTATACAACCGTTGTTGCAATGTACGGTGCAACTGCGGGAGAAGTGTGTCTTATTGGCGATAAGATGACAGCCAACCAAGCATGTTGTGGATTGTATTCAGAAAAATATCCATTCTATGTCTATAATTTTGTCAGCGATAAAGCATATGAATTAGCATCAAAAGCTACGGGCTCAGCGCAACAGAATCTTAATAAACTTATAATATCCTCAACAAAATTTACACGTCCCTCTAATGCGATAATTTCTATATTTGAAGATAATGTAGCCCCATTATTTATGAACTGGTTTTCTAATACAGCTGAAAATAATACTTTAACCGCCCTCCGCGACACCCTGCTCCCCAAACTTATCTCCGGCGAGCTCTCCCTGGAGGATCTCCCGGATTTAGTAACCCAAACCGAACCCGCTTAATGCATTTTGCCCCTGTTAAATCAGGGGCTTTCTGGTAAGGTTTTCTTTCGTTACAGGAACCTTTACCAGAAAAACAGCCAGGGCCGGAGCGAGATATGCATCTCTCATTCAGTGAAGCGAAGTTAGAACAAGCCATTATCGAACTGCTACAGGAACAGGGCTATCAGCACCTGATCGGCGATGATGTGCCGCGTTCAAGCCTCGATCAGGTGATTATCGAAGACGATCTTCGCCACTATCTCGCCTCTCGCTATCAGATTGACGGCATCACCGAAGCGGAAATCCAGCGGCTGATTAAGCAGCTCACCACGCTGCCCGCTTCCGATCTTTACGAAAGCAATAAAACCTTCTGCGCCTGGCTGGCGAATGGTTTCTTGTTTAAACGCGACGATCGTCAGCAGAAAGATCTCTATATCGAACTGCTCGATACCCGGCATCTTTCTGCGGCACTACGTGAATTATTCAATGCCGAAGAGGTTCCGCTGCAACAGGCAGCAGAACCGTCGGCGACCTATCTTGTCAAGCCGCTGAACCGTCTTAAGGTCGTCAATCAACTGACTATCTCCGGCAAAGAAAACCAGCCGCGTATCCCGGACGCCATTCTGTATATTAATGGCCTGCCGCTGGTGGTCTTTGAATTTAAAAGCGCGGTGCGCGAGCAGGAAGCCAATATTGGCGATGCATATAAGCAGCTCTGCACCCGCTACCGTCGCGATATTCCGCAGCTGTTTGTCTATAACGCGCTGTGCATTATCAGCGATGGAGTCAATAACCGCATGGGCAACCTGTTTGCGCCGTACGAGTATTTCTACTCCTGGCGCAAAGTTACCGGCAATGAGAACCGCGAGCAGGACGGCATCCCTTCCCTGCACTCAATGATTCAGGGGCTGTTTCATCCGGTCCGCCTGCTGGACGTGATCAAAAACTTTATCTGCTTCCCGGATAAAGCCAAACACGAAGTAAAAATTTGCTGCCGCTACCCGCAGTACTATGCGGCGCGCAAGCTGTACTACAGCATCGAACGGGCGCGTAAACCTTTCGGTGACGGTAAGGGCGGCACCTACTTTGGCGCGACCGGCTGCGGCAAGAGCTACACCATGCAGTTCTTAACCCGCCTGCTGATGAAAAGCGTCGAGTTCGCCAGCCCGACGATCGTGCTGATCACCGATCGCACCGATCTGGACGATCAGCTCTCGGCGCAAATGTGCAATGCCAAAAACTATATTGGCGACGACACCGTGGTGCCCGTCACCAGCCGCGACGATCTGCGGGAGAAGCTGGCTGGTCGCAACAGCGGCGGCGTCTTCCTGACCACTATCCATAAATTTACCGAAGATACCGAACTGCTCTCCAGGCGCAGCAATATCATCTGTATTTCCGACGAAGCGCACCGCAGCCAGGTCAACCTCGATCAGAAAGTGATCGTCGATAAAGAAAACGGCAAGGTGCGCAAAACTTACGGTTTCGCCAAATATCTGCACGACTCGTTGCCACAGGCTACCTATGTTGGCTTTACCGGTACCCCTATCGACGCCACGATGGAAGTCTTTGGCAACATCGTCGACAGCTACACCATGACCGAATCCGTGCAGGATGAGATCACCGTGCGCATCGTCTATGAAGGCCGCGCCGCGAAGGTCATCCTCGATGCCCGCAAGCTGGAAGAGGTGGAAAAGTATTACGAAGAGTGCGCCAATGCGGGCACCAACGAGTGGCAAATCGACGAGAGCAAAAAAGCCAGCGCCACTATGAACGCCATTCTCGGTGATGAAGACCGCCTGAAAGCGCTGGCGGAAGACTTTGCTAAACACTATGAAAAGCGCGTCGCCGAAGGCTCCACGGTGAAAGGTAAAGCGATGTTTGTCTGCGCCAGCCGGGAAATTGCCTGGGATTTCTATCGTCAATTAAAAGACTTTCGTCCGGCATGGTTTGAGGTGAAACAAGCGCCAGACGGTATAGAGCTTACCGAGCAGGAGCTGAAGGAACTGCCGCCATCCGAAATGGTCAAGATGGTAATGACCCGCGGCAAAGACGATAGCGTACAACTGTACGATCTGCTGGGCAGCAAAGAGTACCGCAAAGAGCTGGATAAACAGTTCAAAAACGACAAATCGAATTTCAAAATCGCCATCGTGGTGGACATGTGGCTGACCGGTTTTGACGTGCCGGAGCTGGACACCATTTATATCGATAAGCCGCTGCAAAAGCATAACCTGATCCAGACCATCTCCCGCGTTAACCGCAAGCTGGAAGGCAAAAGTAAAGGGCTGGTCGTCGACTATATCGGCATTAAGCGCCAGATGAACCAGGCGCTGGCGATGTATTCCCGCATTGACGCCACTAACTTTGAAGATATCCAGCAGTCAGTGATTGAGGTGAAAAACCATCTCGAACTGCTGGCGCAGGTTTTGCACGACTTCGACAGCCGGGCTTACTTCACAGGAGAACCGCAGGCGCAGCTGGCCTGCCTGAATCAGGCGGCAGAGTTTGTCATGCGCACTCAGAAGACAGAGCGCCGCTTTATGGGGCTGGTGAAGCGCCTGAAAGCGGCCTACGACGTCTGCTGCGGCAGCGAAGCGCTTTCGCAGACCGAGCGCGACTACATTCACTTTTATATTGCCGTGCGCTCCATCGTCTTCAAGCTGACCAAAGGCGACGCACCGGACGTGACCCAAATGAACGCCCGCGTACGCGAGATGATTGCCGATGCGCTGAAGGCCGACGGCGTGGAAGAGTTGTTTTTCCTTGGCGACAAAAAAGCGGAGTCGATCGATATTTTCGACGACGATTATCTGGCGCGTATCAATAAGATCAAACTGCCGGCAACCAAAATTCAGCTGCTGCAAAAGCTGCTGGAAAAAGCCATTAGCGACTTTAAAAAGATCAACCAGCTTCAGGGGATCAATTTCACCCGCCGTTTCCAGTCAATTATGGATAAATATAACGAACGCCGGGAGGATGATGTTCTCAATGGTGAAGAGTTCGATACCTTCAGTCAGGAAATGACCGATATTATCTACGATATTAAAACCGAAATGGGTACCTATGCCGAAATGGGGATTGATATCGAAGAGAAAGCTTTTTACGACATTCTGGCGCATATGCGCGATAAGTATCAATTCACCTATGAGGATGACAAGATGCTGGCGCTGGCGAAAGAGATGAAGGCGGTGGTCGATAATACCTCGAAGTATCCGGACTGGAGCAAGCGTGATGATATCAAGGCGAAACTGAAGGTGGAGTTGATCCTGCTGCTGCACAAACACAAGTTCCCGCCGGTGGCGAATGATGATGTATATATGGGCGTGCTGGCGCAGGCGGAGAATTTTAAGCAGCACCATAGTCATACGCTGCACTAATTTCATTGCCGGATGGCGCTTTGCTTATCCGGCCTACTTTATATTTCCCTTCAATTTAATCCCCGTATTTATATTTCCAGTAACACCTTTATTATTGTCCATTTTTAGCTGGCTTTATTTTTATTTACTGGGTAGATTTACAGGTGTTATTTAACGCGGTGTGGCCGTGCTGCAACACGACCACATCGCTAATCACAACCACTATTCTCGGAGAATAGCCATCATGACTACCCCGCATTCTATTGCAGAATTCACCGATCCAGAAGTCTCCCCGGCCGTTAGTCGTCAATTAACCGTGAGTTATGCGACTCGTCATCCTGATTATCAGCGTATTCCGGCGTTGACCATGAAGGGTCAGTGGCTGGAGGCGGCAGGTTTTGCCACCGGTACCGCAGTGGATCTCAAGGTGATGAACGGCTGTATCGTGATTACCGCCAAACCAACAGAGCCGGAGCTCACCGCCGCTTTGCGTCAGGTCAGCAAGCTGTCGGCGCGTAAGCAAAAACAGGTACAGGCGTTAATCGACGCCATCGTCGGGCAAAAGCAGAAGCTGGCATAGTTTATTCTCCCCGGTGGCGCTGCGCTTACCGGGGCTACAGGTTCCCAGCTGCCACTTACTCATCCTCAAAAAACACCATCCCCTTATACGGCTGCTCGCGACAGGCGGCCAGGCGCTGGGCGAGGCTGCCGACGTGCAATTCCAGCTTATGGCCGTCGGGGTCGAGGAAATAGTGCGATTCGCCTTCGCTACGGTTTAGCTTCCATACCGCTACGCCAGCGACCTCAAGACGGGCGGCAAAGCTGGCAAAATCCGCCTCGCTGATGCTAAAGGCATAATGGGTGTAGTCGCTCTCCTCCGGCGGAGTGACGCGCCGCTGCGGATCCAGCGACAGGCACAGCCACAGATCGCCGCAGGAAAGATACGCGCCGCTATCCCAGCGCGCGTGCAGCGTCATGCCAAGTAGCTGATGATAAAACGCCACGCTCGGCGCCAGCTGGCTGACCGCCAGGGTCAGATGATTTAATCCGCTCAACATATCTGTTCCTCCGGTGAGATGCGCTAACCATATCCAATCCCACCCTAAACCACCATTGTGGCAGTGAAAGGACACTCAGTAGATATCGTTATGGCCGCCAACTTCGCCCCCGGTCTCTTTCTGACGCCGCGTAATAGTGTATGTTCTCAACTATCGACATTGAACAACCCGGTAACGAGATGAGACGTATTGAGATAGTACTGCGGGAGCTGGAGAGGCTGAGCCAGGCCGTGACGCTGGAGGATTTAGCCAGGGGCTCGAACGCCTTCACCGCAGAGCAAATCGGCTTTAACCTCGGGCTGGCGCGCAACTCGGTGAGTAAAGATCTCAATCAGCTGTGGAGTGACGGGCTGGTGATTAAAACGCGCGGCCGCCCGGTGTTCTTTTTACATCGCCGGACGACGGAAACGCTGCTCGACCGTACGCTGACGGAAAGCGAACGCGAGCCGGCGACTCTCGCCGATCTCCTGCCGCAGCCGCAAGATAACAATGAGGCTGTCGATCCGTTCGCCATGCTGATCGGCCACGATCGCAGCCTGCACGATGCCGTGGAAAAAGGGAAAGCCGCAGTATTGTATCCCCACGGGCTGCACGTCCTGCTGACCGGCCCTTCCGGCGTGGGTAAAACCTTTTTTGCCGAGCTGATGCACCGCTACGCCTGCGAGCATGCCGGTGAAAAACGGCCGCCGCTGGTCTACTTCAACTGCGCGGAATACGCCAACAACCCGGAGCTGCTGTCATCGCATCTCTTTGGCCACCGTCAGGGCGCCTTTACCGGGGCGACGGAAAACAAAAGCGGGCTAATCGAACAGGCCGACGGCGGCTATCTGCTGCTGGATGAAGTGCATCGCCTGCCCTATGAAGGGCAGGAAAAGCTCTTTTCGCTGCTGGATAAAGGCGAATATCGCCCGCTCGGCGCCAGTGGTCCGGCGCGCAATATCGCCGTCCGTCTGATCTGCGCCACCACCGAGCCCGTCAGCTCATCGCTATTACGTACCTTTCAGCGGCGTATTCAGGTCGCTATCGATTTACCCGGCATCCGCCAGCGTTCAGTTGAAGAGCAGATCGAACTGATCATCGGCTTTTTACAACGTGAAAGCCGCAAGATCGAACGCACGGTAAGCGTAGATAAACCCTTGCTGCTGTGGCTGCTGAACAAGCCGCTGGAGGGCAATATCGGCCAGCTCAAAAGCGATATCCAGTTTTTGTGCGCCCAGGCATGGGCCTCGGGGATGGCGGCCCATAACGAAGTATTGCTACTGGATAGCAAACTGGCGGACGGCCCGATCAATGCCACGCCGGAGCAACGACAGCTGGTCGATGCGCTGTTTAACGGCCGTCCCCTGCTAAACATCGATGCCCGTACTCTTCCGCAGTTGAAAAGTTCAGCGGCCGATGACAGCGTCGAGGAGAGCGACCTGTTCTACAGCTTCCTGACCCGCGAGTACGTTAACCTGCGCAACAGCAACGTGCCGCCCGCCGAGACGCTGGCGATCCTTAAAAATAAGCTCAGTTCGATTTTTGAATATGGCCTCTATAGCCGCGATAACGCCAGCCATGCCCCGCGCTATGGCGATCGGATTGAAGAGCGGGTGGATCTGCTGATCGGTTACGTTGAGCAGGTACTCGGCTTCGCCCTGCCGGAAAACCTGGTCAACCCGCTGCGTAAACACTTTCTCGCTCTCATCAGCTACGTACAACGCGGCCTGATCCCGCAGTTATACTCTTCGAGTCTGATCCTCGATCGCTGCAAAGATGAATACGATAACGCCACTCTGTTGTGCAAGAAGATCAACGATCTGCTGCATATCCAGTGCCCGGCCACCGAGGTGGTCTGGCTGTGCCTGTTCCTCAAAGAGTGCCGCCATTACCGCCAACGCATCAACGCCAGCCCGGACTGCGGGGCGATCCTCATTGCCCATGGCGCCACTACGGCCACCAGCATGGCGCAGTACGTCAATCGGGTGCTGGAGCGCGAATTGTTCAACGCTATCGACATGCCGTTCGAACAATCGGTGCACGATACGCTGGAAAAGCTGATCCAGTTGATCCACAGCAAAGGCTGGCAGCGGCTGATCCTGATGGTAGACATCGGATCGCTGGTTCATTTCGGTAGCACCATCAGCAAACTGTTCCAGATTGATGTCCTGCTGATGCCGAATATCACCCTGACCAGCCTGCTGGAGATCGGTCTCGATCTCAGCTACGAAACCGGCGATCTGCCGCGGTTGGTCAATCTGATGCAGGAAAAAGGCATCGCCAGCCAGCTGTGCACGCCGCAGCAGGAGAACGCCGGCAAGGTGCTGGTGATCTCCTGCATTACCGGCATGGGTACGGCAGAAAAAATCAAAAAGGTGCTGGAGGAGAGCTTTGGCGAGCTGATGTCGCAGGATACCCGGATGGTTATCCTCGATTACAACGAAGTTCGCAGCCCGGAGCGCCTGCAGCAGGCGATCAGGGCGCATGAACGGCTGGCGGGTATTGTCGGGACATTCCAGCCGGGGCTGCCCGATATCCCGTTTATCTCGCTGGAGGAGCTGTTTTCCGAGCAGGGACCGGAGCTGGTGCTCAGCCTGCTGACTCCCAATCTGTCCAGCAGTGAACGTCGTCTGGAGATGGAGCGCAGCGCTTCACGGTTTATCAGCGCCCTGACCATGGAAAGCATTATCAACCATATTTCGGTGCTCAATCCGCAGCGCATATTAAAAGAAATGGAAGGGATCCTGAACCATCTCAGGAACGCGTTGGCCATCGCGCCTAACCGCCAGGTGACACTACGCTTTCTGATCCACTGCTGCTGTATGGTCGAGCGTATCGTGATTAACCGTAAACCGTTACAGATGGCGCTGGAAACGCGGCCGGATATGGACGCTCAGGCATTTAGTGTCATCAAATCGGCTTTCCAGCCGGTTGAAGAGGCCTATGCCATCCGTTTATCCGATGCCGAGTACATTTATATCTACGAATTATTATTTAGTTAACGCCTGTTCTGGCGCGGCTTTGCGGCCCGCCAGCCTTTTCCTCTTTGGTAGATGACACAAATTGTGGCACGCGCTTTGCTCTTATTAGTGCGTCAACGATTCGGCGCCAGGAGGCCACTTTGTCATCCACTGAACCTACCACCCAGTTACCCCAGATTCTGCTGCTGACGCACGGCGGCTGGGGCACGCAACTTTGCGACAGTCTGCGCATGGTGACCGGCGAAATCGCCGGCGTCAGCGAAATCGCGCTTATGCCAGTCGATACCCTCGGCGAGTTTTATCAGCGCGTCGAAGCGGCCGTGCAGGCGATGCCGGCAGGCTCGCTGATTTTGACCGATTTTCTCGGCGGCACTACCTCCAACGTCGCCGCGCGCTTGAGCGCGGATTACCCCATCGCCGTCGTCTGCGGGCTCAACGCCTCGCTGCTGCTGGAGGCGTTGGATCTGCGCGAGCAGGGCCCGCTCACCGGCTGCGTTAATGCGCTGGTCGAAGCAGGACGCAGCAGCTGCCGCGACGTTGTCGCCCACGTGAACCAGTTAACCTCTTAAGGAGCCCATCATGGCAAAAATCGTTTTATGTCGTATCGATAGCCGTCTGATCCACGGTCAGGTCGTCACCAAATGGGTCGGCCAGTCGCAGGCCAATCGTATCGCCGTGGTCAGCGACGAGCTGGATGCCGATCCGTTTATGAAAAATATCTATTTAATGGCCGCGCCGCCGAACATCAAAGTCGACTGTTACAGCAACGCCAGCTTCGCCGCCGCCTGGAAAGAGAATCAGCTCGGCGATGGCAATGTGCTGGTGCTATTCCCGTCGCTATCGGCCATTCAGGAAGCCGTCCAGTTGGGCTTTGACGTGCAGACGATTCAGGTTGGCGGGCTGGGCGGCGGGCCGAACCGCAAGGCCGTGTTCCAGAACATCACCCTTGATGAAAAAGATGTCGGCATCCTCGGCGCTCTGAAGGATAGCGGCATTCAGGTGTTCTTTCAGACCATCCCGGAAGATAAACCACAGTCACTGGACGACATCCTGAAAAAATTCTAACCAGTTGATAAAAAGGTAAAAAACTATGGATACCTTACTTTTTGCGAGCCTGATGGGGTTGTATTACTGGTTCGCCCGATTACGTTTAGGCTATACCTTCTCCGCCATGTTGCTGCAACCCGTGGTGATCGCAGTATTCGTCGGCCTGCTGCTGGGCGATATGAAAACCGCGATGATCATCGGCGCGGGTATGCAGCTGGTCTATCTTGGAGTGACCTCCACGCCGGGCGGCAACGTGCCGTCGGACCCGGCGCTGGCCGCCTGTATCGCCATTCCGATCGCCGTGAAGGCCGGGATGGAGCCCAACCTGGCGATCGCGCTGGCGATCCCGTTTGGCGTCATCGGGGTATTCCTCGATCAGCTGCGCCGCACGCTCAACGCCGCGTGGGTGCACATGGCCGACAAACACGCCGAAAGCGCCAACATGGCGGGCATCATGCGCTGCGCCTTTATCTATCCGGCGCTGCTGGGGCTGGTGCTGCGCTTCCCGGTGGTCTTCGCCGCCAACTACTTTGGCCAAAGCGTAGTGGAAAAATTCCTCAAACTGATGCCGCACTGGCTGACCCACTCCTTTGAAATTATGGGCGGTATCCTGCCGGCGCTGGGATTTGCCATCACCATCATGGTGATCGGCAAAAAGAGCCTGCTGCCGTGGTTTATCGGCGGATTTTTCGCGGTGCTCTACCTGAAGGTGGACATCATGGCGATGGCGATTTTCGGTACCTGCGTCGCCTTCCTGATTAAAGGCCTGGCCAAAAATGAAGGAGCTGCATGATGAGTAGCGATGTAATGGAACATGAACTGGTTGAACGCGCCCGCGAAACCCAGGCGCTGAGCAAAGCCGATATCACCAAAGCCTGGCTGATTTACTGGCTGGGGGCGGAGGTATCCAGCTCCTACGAACGTCTGCAGAGCCTGATTTTCTGCGCCTCAATGACGCCCATTATCAAAAAGCTGTACCCGGAAAAAGAGGAGCAGACCGAGGCGCTCAAACGCCACCTGAACTTCTTTAACTCGGAGCAAACTTTCGGCTCGGTTATCCAGGGTATCTCCATCGCCATGGAGGAGCAGAAAACCCGCGGCGAGCCGATCAGCGACGCTTCAATCACCGGGATAAAAACCGGCCTGATGGGCCCGCTGGCCGGGATGGGCGACTCGATTATCTGGGCCGCGGTGATGCCGTTGCTGATTGCGATTTTCATCCCCTTCGCCGCCAGCGGCAGCGCGTTCGGCGGGATCGCCCCGCTGATCCTCTACCCGGCGATCACCATGGCGATAAGCTACGGGCTGGTGCATAAAGGCTACACCCTGGGCCGTGACTCCATTATCGGCCTGCTGCAAGGGGGGCGAATTAAAGAATTGATTTACGGCGCCAACGTACTGGGTCTCATCATGATGGGTGCGCTGTCGGCAAGCTATGTCAAAATCACTACCCCGCTGAAAATCAGCGCGCTTAAAGGCTCGGAAGTGGTGGTCCAGCAGATCCTCGACTCGATAGCCCCCGGTCTGCTGCCGCTGGCGGCGGTGTTCGCTATCTATTTCTACTTACTGAAAAAAGGGCCGCGCTACACCACCATTTTACTGTCGATAGTCGCTATCAGCATCGTCTGCTCGCTGTTGGGAGTGCTGTAAATCATGAACGGCAATATCTACCAGCAACTGGGCTTAAAACGGGTGATTAACGCCTGCGGCAAAATGACCATCCTCGGCGTGTCCGCCGTCGACCCGCAAGTGATGCAGGCCACCGCGCAGGCGGCGGGAGCCTTCGTCGAAATCGATAAATTAACCGACCGCGCGGGCGAACTGGTTTCCGCCCACACCGGCGCGGAAGACAGCTATATCACCTCCTGCGCCTCCGCCGGTATCGCCATCGCCGTCGCGGCGGCGATCACCCGCGGCGAGCCGGAAAAGGTGGCGCAGATGCCGGACAGCAGCCAGTGGCCGAACGAGATAGTGATACTGCGCGGGCATAATGTCGATTACGGCGCACCAATCACCAGCGCTATCCGCCTCGGCGGCGGGCGCATTGTCGAAGTCGGCTCCAGCAATCTGGCGGCACGCTGGCAGCTGGAGAGCGCGGTGAACGCACGCACGGCGGCGCTACTGTATGTGAAATCCCACCATTGCGTGCAAAAAGGGATGCTCGGTATTGACGATTTCGTGCAGGTCGCCCGCCAGCATAATCTGCCGCTGATCGTCGATGCCGCCGCCGAAGAAGATCTGCGCCAGTGGGTCGCCAGCGGCGCGGACATGGTTATCTACAGCGGGGCGAAAGCCTTTAACGCCCCAACCTCAGGCTTTATTAGCGGCAAGCGCAACTGGATCGCCGCTTGTAAAGCCCAACACCACGGCATCGCGCGGGCGATGAAAATCGGCAAAGAGAATATGGTCGGTCTCGTCTACGCGCTGGACCGTTACCGGACGGCGGCGCCGGCGCCTGATGCCGACGCGCTGCGCCCGTACGCCGAAACGATATCCGCGCTACGCGGCCTGCGCGCCGTAATCGAGCAGGATGAAGCCGGGCGCGCCATCTGGCGCATTCGGGTCAGCATCGACGCCAATGAACTGGGACTGAGCGCCCGTGAGGTTGAAGCCCAGCTACGCGGCGGCGATATCGCTATTTACGCCCGCCGCTACTATCTGCATGAGGGTCATTTTAGCCTTGACCCTCGCACCGTCGGCGAAGGAGAAATGTCGCTCATCGTCGCGCGCTTACAGGAGATTACGCAGCATGCAGCGGATTAACTTTTATCGCCAGCGGGTGGCGATTAACGTGCTGGCGAAGGACATCGCCAACGCCCGGGAAATCTATGACGCCGCTGAAGGGCACGCGGTGATTGGCGTACTCTCGGCGCAATTTACCAGCGTCGAACAAGGTGTTGCAGAAGTGCGCCGCTGGATGGCGGAAGTGCCTTCTATTTCCGTCGGTCTCGGCGCCGGCGATCCGGCGCAGTTTTACAAAGCGGCAATGATCGCCGCGCAGGTCCACCCCGCTCACGTCAACCAGACCTTCACCGGCAGCGGTTTTGCCGCCGGGGAGCTGGCGGCGACCGGCGGCCAGCAGACCTTTATTAATGCGCTGGTCAGCCCCAGCGGCACGCCCGGTGAAGTACGCATCTCCACCGGCGTGCGCAGCGCCCAGGGCATTCCGGCCCAGGTATCCTGCGATGCGGCGGTCAGAATGATGCAGGATATGGGCGCGCATGCGGCTAAATTTTTCCCGATGGGCGGCGAAAAGTCGCTGGCGGAGCTGAAAGCGCTCGCCCAAAGCGCGGTAGAAAACGGTATGACGCTGATTGAGCCCACCGGGGGCATCGATCTCGATAACTTTGCGCTGATTCTACAAACCTGCCTGCAGGCCGGCGTCGCGCAGGTCATGCCGCATATTTATAGTTCCATTATCGATCCGCAAAGCGGCAATACCCGCCCGCAAGATGTCCATGCTCTGATGAACATCGTCAAGGAACTGGTCGATTAATCCTCCCGCGCGTGCGGTGTAGGCCACTATTACCGCACGCGCTAACTTCCTGATCTGCTGAAGGTCACTGTCAATCTGTGAGCCTCCACGCAATAACGACATCCCGCCGTCCGAAGCGCCCTCTCATATTGATAGCGATCAAGAATAATCATACCGTCTGGTCGGTATGATTCGGGCCATGAACATGGAAGCCCAGCATCGTAAAAAAGACCCCGTCCGTCTGCATCGTCAACTGCTTGAATCCGCAGCGATGATCGCCGGTCGGGATGGTATTGCCGCCCTGTCGCTAAACGCCGTCGCCCGCGAAGCTGGTGTCAGCAAAGGCGGGCTCATGCACCATTTTCCCAATAAACAGGCGCTGATTTTCGCCCTGTTCGCCCGGCTGTTGGCGATTATGGAAAAGGCGATTAGCGAGCTGATGGCCGCCGATAACATCGCTTATGGACGCTTTACCCGCGCCTATTTGCGCTATCTGTCCAACCCGGAGCTGACGGATACCCACGAGAGCCGCCAGCTGATGGTGCTGTCGTTGGCGATGCCGGACGAACCGGTGCTGCGAAAATGCTGGCGCGACTGGATGCTGGATCATCTGGCGCAGGGCGATGCGCTCGACAACGGCCCGACCGGCACGCTGGTGCGCTACGCCGCCGACGGCATCTGGTTATCGGAACTGACCGAAGGGCGCACCATGAGCAGCGAACACCGCCAGGCGCTGGTAAACGATCTGACAAAAATGACGCTTCCCGCGTGAAGCGAGTAGAGTGAGGCCGCGATGCGCTACAACATCAATGCCCGTCTCATTTATGACGCAACGGACGGCACCCTAACATTACCGGGCGGCAATGAGCCGGATAGTCAGCTATCCATTACCGCCAACGCGCTGCTCTATTTCTTTCTTCGCCATACCGGCGTTGTCAGTCGCGATGAAGTGTTGAAAAAGGTCTGGGACGATAACGGCTTAACCTCATCCAACAGCAATCTCAATCAATACCTGAGCATGCTGCGCAAAACCTTCCGCCACTACGATATCGATAACATTATTGTCACCGTGTCGCGCGGCATGCTGCAGCTGAATCAGGATCTCAGCATCGAACCGCTCGACGCCGAGCCGACGCCCGCCGATGCCGTTCTCACATGCGATACGCCTGATGAAGCCGCCCCCGCTGCGGCGCCAACGCCGCCCACCGCTTCTCTACATGCGCGCGGTATGTGCTGGTATCTGGCCGGCGGCTGTCTGCTGCTCATCGCCCTGCTGCTGGTGGCATTTAGTCTCGCCGGCACCCATGTCGCCCGGCCAATCAATCTGACGCTGATGAGCCACAGCCAGTGCGAACTGCTGGCCAGCGATGAAATGCTGCGTTCGGTTTCCGCCACGGCCTACGGTAAGAATTTTGATGAGGTGCGTCAGCGGCTGAAGCTCAGCTGCAAGCCGGGGGAGCGTTTCGTTTTCTTCTACGGCGACCGGCTGGAGACTAACGGCCTGGGCCGGGTATTTCTCGCCCACTGCGCGATGCACGAAGACAACCCATTTAGCTATTGCGATAACTACTTTTACTACTCCTGGAAGCCGCAATGAGACTCGCGCCCCGCCCCTTTTTCGCCCTTTCCGCCCTCGCGTTTATCGCCGCCGCCGGTTTTAGCGCCTGGCGCCTGCTGCCGGATGCCAACGACGGCGTGATGAGCTGTTCCACCAAAGCGATCATGCGTTTTGAGAACATGGAAAAAGAGAATGTGAACGGCAATATTCATTTTAATTTTGCCGCCAACGGCAACGGTTCGATGGTGGTGGAAGGCTATACCGACTCCGCCGCCGGCTGGCTCTACCTGCAGCGCTACGTCAAATTCAGCTACACCAGCCAACGCATCTCGGCAACCGAACGCCACTACCGCATTAAAAAATGGGAATCCAGCGCCTCATCCATCGACGAATCGCCGAATGTCATCTTCGACTACTTCATGCGCGAGATGTCCGACAGCCACGATGGCCTGTTCCTCAACGCGCAGAAGCTTAACGACAAAGCTATCCTGCTGAGTTCTATCAACTCGCCGCTCTACATCTGCACGCTGAAGTCCGGCAGCACGCTTAACTAACCCGTCCCCCCCTGTACCGCCGCGAGGAAAATGCGCCCTCGCTCACGCGCCATTATTGCCCCCTCTTTCCACGATGCTAAAAGCGCACGTTTTGCATTTAGCTTCGACGCCAAAACATGAGCATACCCACAATTATCACATGGCTATATTACCGCCTGCTGGCAAGTAATTAGCATCTTATTAACATTCACCTCTCTCCGATAAATAGCCTAAAAAAGCGCCATATCATCATAAAAATCAACACGCACAAAACAGAACGAACAGATAAATAGAAGCCTAAATAAGGCTAAATCACAGAGTAAAAACCTAAAATATTCATCTCCACGGATTTAAATTTCACTTCTTTCCCCATTCCCTATAGTGAACCCCGAACGCCGCTTCCGCGTGTTGATGCCGTTACGCGGACGGTTTTCCCGAATAACAAAACCTGTTCTGGAGGAAATCACGATGGGTGATGCATTGGGGCTTATCGAAACCAAAGGTCTGGTGGCCTGTATTGAAGCAGCGGACGCGATGTGTAAAGCCGCCAACGTCGAACTGATCGGCTATGAAAACGTCGGCTCTGGCCTGGTCACCGTGATGGTGAAAGGCGACGTCGGCGCGGTGAAAGCGGCGGTGGATTCCGGTGTGGAATCCGCGCAGCGCATCGGCGAAGTGGTGACTTCGCTGGTCATCGCACGTCCGCATAACGACATCAACAAAATCGTCATTAAACACAAGGCCTGAAGGCCAGGAGAACGCAAATGGGTGATGCATTAGGTCTGATTGAAACCAAAGGTCTGGTGGCCTGCATTGAAGCGGCGGATGCGATGTGTAAAGCCGCCAACGTCGAACTTATCGGCTATGAAAACGTCGGCTCCGGCCTGGTCACCGCGATGGTGAAAGGCGACGTCGGCGCGGTGAAAGCGGCGGTGGATTCCGGCGTGGAATCGGCGCAGCGCATCGGCGAAGTGGTGACCTCGCTGGTTATCGCCCGTCCGCATAACGACATCAACAAAATCGTCTCGCATTACAAGATTGCGGACTAACGGAGAATCCTGATGAAAGAAGCGCTTGGTCTTATCGAAACCAAAGGTCTGGTGGCCTGCATTGAAGCCGCGGACGCGATGTGTAAAGCCGCCAACGTCGAGCTTATCGGCTATGAAAACGTCGGTTCCGGCCTCGTCACCGCAATGGTGAAAGGCGACGTCGGCGCGGTCAACGCGGCGGTCGACTCCGGCGTGGAAGCGGCGAAACGCATTGGCGAAGTCGTCAGTTCTCGCGTCATTGCGCGTCCACATAACGACATCGAAAAAATCGCGGCGCAGCACAAAGCATGACCTGACAGGGCGCGCCCCGTCTCCACTCTTTTCGTCTGATGAAGGATAGACTCATGATTGAACTGGATAACGATTTGCAATCCCGGCAGAACGCGCGGGAACTGGTGCGCAACGCCAAAAAGGCGCAGGCGATTCTGGCCACCTTTTCGCAACAGCAAATCGACGCCATCGTGAAAAACGTGGCCCAGGAAGCAGCGCACCACGCCGAAGCGCTGGCGAAAATGGCCGCGGAAGAGACCGGTTTTGGCAACTGGCAGGACAAAGTGCTGAAAAACCGTTTCGCCTCGCTGCGCGTCTACGACGCCATCAAAGATATGAAGACCGTTGGCATCATTCATGACGACCCGGTAAAAAAAGTGATGGACGTGGGCGTGCCGCTCGGCGTGATTTGCGCGCTGGTCCCCTCAACTAACCCAACTTCTACAGTTATCTACAAAGCGCTGATCGCCCTCAAGGCCGGCAACGCCATTATCTTCTCCCCGCATCCGGGCGCGCGTCAGTGCAGTTGGAAGGCGATTGAAATCGTCAAACGCGCGGCAGAAGCGGCCGGCGCCCCGGCAGGCAGCGTTGACGGCATCACCCAGTTAACGCTCGAAGCCACCTCCGAACTGATGCACAGCAAAGACGTGTCGCTGATCCTCGCCACCGGCGGCGAAGGCATGGTGCGGGCGGCCTACGCTTCCGGCACCCCGACCATCAGCGGCGGCCCGGGTAACGGCCCGGCGTTTATCGAACGCAGCGCCGATATCCACCACGCGGTGAAAGATATCGTCACCAGTAAAACCTTCGATAATGGCGTGATCTGCGCCTCTGAGCAGTCGATTATCGTCGAACGCTGCATTTACGACGAGGTTCACCGCGAGCTGGAAGCGCAGGGCGTCTACTTCATGAATGAAGATGAGGCGGCGAAAATGGCGGCGCTGCTGCTGCGCCCGAACGGCACCATCAACCCGAAAGTGGTCGGCAAAACCGCGCTATACCTCAGCCAGATGGCGGGATTCTGCGTACCGGCCAGCACTAAAGTGCTGATCGCCGAGCAAACCACCGTATCGCCGAAAAACCCCTACTCGCGCGAAAAACTGTGCCCGGTACTCGGCCTGTACGTGGAAGAAGACTGGAAAGCCGCCTGCCACCGCGTGGTGGAGCTGCTGACCAACGAAGGACTCGGCCATACGCTGGTGATCCACACCCGTAATCAGGACGTCATCCGCCAGTTCAGCCTCGAAAAACCGGTCAACCGCATTCTGATTAATACTCCGGCGGCGCTCGGCGGGATCGGCGCGACCACCAACATCTCTCCGGCGCTGACTCTCGGCTGCGGCGCGGTCGGCGGCGGCTCCAGCTCCGACAACGTCGGCCCGATGAACCTGCTCAATATCCGCAAAGTCGGCTATGGCGTGCGTTCGATTGACGAGCTGCGCGCGCCGGGCAGCCGCCCTGAACCCCAGCCGACCATCGTTACTCCGGCGAGCGATCCGCAGCGCAGCATTCTTGATGACGTGCGTTTCAACGCCCCGGCCAGCGCCGCGCCAGCGCGCACTGCAGGCAACGATGACCGTTTCGCCAGCGCAGGCGCCGCCAGCATGGAAGGTGAAATCAACGAACAAAACGTGGAACGCGTTATTCGCCAGGTGCTGGAGCGCCTCGCTAAGTAACGCACTGATATAAGGCGATAAACGATGATTCTCGCAAAGGTAACCGGCCATGTCGTCGCCACGCAAAAATGCGATGAGCTACGCGGCAGCAACCTGCTGTTGATCACCCGCTTAGATGACAAACAGCAGCCGATGAAAGACCAGACCTGGGTTGCCGTCGATAACGTCGGCGCCGGCATGCACGACATCGTGCTGGCGGAAGAGTACTTCGCGCTCAATAAAGACCGCTACAAAGCGATGTCGGTGGTCGCCATTGTCGAGAACGTGTTTCGGGACGCCTAACAGGAGTGAGTAGCCCAATGAGTGAATTTTTACTGAAACCGCGGATTTGCTTCGGTCAGGACGCCCTCTCGGTGCTGAACGAACTTTCCGCCCGCAGCGTGCTGCTGGTGACCGATAAAGCGATGGTGAAGTTTGGTCTCGCCGAGCGCGTCACCGCCCTGTTGCGCCAGCGCGGGATCGCCTGGCAGATGTGGGACGACGTAGTGGCGGATCCGGATATCGCCACCGTGGTGCGCGGCATGAAGCTGATGGATAACCACTATCCAGATCTGGTTATCGCGCTCGGCGGCGGTTCGGTAATCGATGCCGCCAAAGCGGTTATTTTCTCCCTGGCGCAAACCCGTCCGCAGACTGACCGCCCGCGTCCATGCTTTGTCGCTATCCCAACCACCAGCGGTACCGGCTCGGAAGTCACCGCCTTTTCGGTGGTGAAAGCCAACGCGGAGAAGCTGGTGCTGGTGGATGCGTCGCTGCTGCCGGATATCGCCATTCTTGACCCGGCGCTGGTGGCTTCGGTGCCGCCGGCCATTACCGCCGACACCGGCATGGACGTACTGTGTCACGCTCTGGAAGCCTACGTCTCCCGCGCCGCCAGCGACTTTTCCGACGCGTTGGCGGAGAAAGTGGTGCAGCAGGTATTTTGCTATCTGCCGACCTGCTGGCGCAGCGGCGACAACCTGCAGGCGCGTGAAAAGATGCATAACGCCTCCTGCATGGCGGGGATGGCCTTCACCAACGCCTCGCTTGGGATAACCCACAGCCTGGCCCACGCCCTCGGCGGCGTCTTCCGCGTGCCACATGGCCGCGCCAACGCCCTGTTGATGGCGCAAGTCGTCGCCTGGAACGCCGATTTCAACGGCCAGTGCGACACCCTTGCAGCAACGAAATATGCCCGTCTGGCGCATCTGCTGGATCTGCCAGCCGCCTCGCCGCGCCAGGGCGTCGCCAGCCTGCTGGTCGCCATTCAGGCTTTAAAAGAAGAGATGAGCATGCCCTCCGGCATTAGCGACACCGGCATTGAGGCGGCTGAATTCGAACGCCGTTTGCCGGAGATGGTCGGCCAGGCGCTGCGCGACAGCTGTACCCCAACCAACCCACGCGCGCCGGACGCTAACGCGTTAACCGAGCTTTATCGCCGGGCCTGGTCCGGTCATCCCGTACAGGGCCACTGATAACAAGATTTGGAGAACCTTACCCATGGCACACTACAGCTTAACGCCGCGCGTCAAAGTGCTGGCAGACCGTTTACGCTCACAGGCAAGCAGCCTGTGCACCGAGCACGCCGCGATCCTCAGCGCGCTGGATAGCGATATCGCAGGCATTCCCGCCGCCGTCAAACCGGCTCGCCGTTTCTATGAACTGATGCGCCAGCTGCCGCTGACCATTAGCGCCGACGAACTGATCGTCGGTAACCAGACCCGTAAACCGCACGGGGCGATTTTCCATGATGAAAGCGCCGCGCATCGGCCATCCGTATTCCAGTTCCTCAACCTCAACAGCGATCTCGATTCACCGGACTACAACCTGGTCGTCGAAAAAGGCGTGCTGGCGATTAAGCACCAGTTGGAAGAGAAAACCCGCGCCCTCGGTAGCGCAGTTAGCCGCAGCGGTATGGATGAAGTCAACGGCTGCCGCGCCGCCATCTACGCCTGCGAGGCCCTGCTCGCGCTGGCGCAAAATCTGGCCAACAGCGCCGAGCAGCTGGCAGCCGCAGAAACCAATACTTATCGCAAAGCCGAGCTGCTCGATAGCGCGGCCATTCTGCACCACGTTCCGGCCCATCCGGCGCGTAATTTCAAAGAAGCCTGCCAGGCGTTCTATCTGTTCCAGCTGGCGCTACAGCTGGATAACGGCAGCTATGCGGTTAACCCGCAAGGGGCGGATAAAGCGCTGCTGCCTTACTTCCAGCGCGATATCAACAGCGGCGCGCTGAATAACCAGCAGGCCTATGAAATCGTGGAGTGCCTGTGGTTCAAGCTGGCGGAACTGAGCGAAGTCCGCGCCGCCTGCGCCATTGACGGCTATCCGATGCTCGACGCCATGCTGCACGGCGCCTCTTTTGACAACGCCGAAGTGAACGAACTCTCGGCGATGTTTATCAGCGCCCAGCGCAACCTCAGCGCGCTGAATCTGCCGGTGCGTCTGTTTAGCGGCGCACAACAGGTCAGCCACGCGCCGTTCGCGGCCTGCGCCGACACGCCGGCGATAGAAGGCTTAACCCCGCGTATGCAGCGCCTGCGTAACCACTACCTGACGGTACGCCCGAGCGTCTCTATCTATCGCGCGCTGGCCTTTACCGAAGTGGTCAAAGCCAACCCTGGCATGCCGACCATTTTGCTGCGCGCCAAAGCTTTCCGCCACGCCTGCGAAACCGCGCCGATTCTGATTCAGGACGATGAGCTGATCGTCGGCCATCCGTGCGGCAAGCCGCGCGCGGGCGCCTTCTCGCCGGATATCGCCTGGCGCTGGGTACGGGATGAGCTCGACACCATGAGCACCCGCCCGCAGGATCCGTTTGAAATCAGCGAAGCGGATAAAAAAACCATTCGCGAAGAGATCGTGCCGTTCTGGGAAGGCCGTTCGCTGGATGAGATTTGCGAAGCGCAATACCGTGAGGCCGGCGTCTGGGCCTTCAGCGGCGAGACCTTCGTCAGCGACCTCTCCTATCACCAGATTAACGGCGGCGGCGATACCTGTCCGGGCTACGACGTGCTGCTGTTCACCAAAGGGATGAACGGCATTAAAGCCGATGCCGAGGCGCATCTGGCCAGCCTGAGCATGGAAAACCCGGAAGATATCGACCGTATCTACTACTACAAAGCGGCGATTGAAACCTGTGAAGGGGTGGTCAACTACGCCCGCCGCATCGCCGCCCACGCCCGCGAACTGGCGGCTAAAGAGCAAAACGCCCAGCGCCGCGCCGAGTTGCTGACCATCGCCGACGTCAACGAAAACGTGCCGGCCAATCCGCCGAAGACCTTGCAGGAAGCGCTGCAGAGTATCTGGACCGTCGAATCACTGTTTGAAATCGAAGAGAACCAGACCGGGCTGTCACTGGGGCGCGTCGACCAGTACTGCTATCCGATGTTCGAAGCCGATATCCGCGAAGGCCGCCTGACCCACGAGACCGCGCTGGAGCTGCTGCAGGCGTTCATCATCAAATGCGCTGAACTGATGTGGATGTCGAGTGAGCTGGGAGCGAAATATTTCGCGGGTTATCAGCCGTTTATCAACCTCACCGTTGGCGGCCAGAAACGTAGCGGCGGCGATGCCTGTAACGATCTGACTTATCTGATTATGGACGCCGTGCGCTTCGTGAAGGTTTACCAGCCGTCGCTGGCCTGCCGTATCCACAACCAGTCGCCGCAGAAATACATGGAAAAAATCGTCGACGTGGTGAAAGCGGGAATGGGCTTCCCGGCCTGCCACTTCGATGACTCCCACATCAAGATGATGCTGCGCAAAGGCTTCGATTTTGAAGACGCCCGCGATTACTGCCTGATGGGCTGCGTTGAGCCGCAGAAATCCGGGCGCATCTATCAGTGGACCTCCACCGGCTACACCCAGTGGCCTATCGCGATTGAATTCGTGCTCAACCGCGGGCGGATGGTGCTGTTCGATAGCTATCAGGGGCTGGACACCGGCGACCTGCGCGACCTGCACACTTTCGACGAATTCGACGCGGCGGTAAAACAGCAGATCGCCCATATCGTGCGCCTGTCGGCCATCGGCACCGTCATTAGCCAGCGCGTCCATCGCGATGTGGCGCCGAAGCCGCTGATGTCGCTACTGGTCGAAGGCTGCATGGAGAGCGGCAAAGATGTCGCCGCCGGCGGCGCGATGGTCAACCACGGTCCGGGGCTGATTTTCTCCGGTCTGGCGACCTACGTCGACTCGATGGCGGCGATCCGCAAGCTGGTGTTCGAAGAGAAGAAATACACCCTTGAGCAGATCCGCGATGCGCTGCTGGCCAACTTTGAAGGTTACGAAGCGCTGCGCCGCGACTGCCTGAACGCGCCGAAATACGGTAACGACGATAACTACGTCGACCAGTACGCGCTGGATATTACCGAATGGACCGAGAAAGAGTGCCGTAAATACAAAATGCTCTACTCGACCCTGAGCCACGGCACCCTGTCTATCTCCAACAACACGCCAATCGGCGAGCTGACCAACGCCACGCCTAACGGCCGCCTGGCGTGGATGCCGCTCTCCGACGGCATCAGCCCGACTCAGGGCGCGGATAAACAAGGCCCGACGGCGATTATCAAGTCGGTCAGCAAGATGAACGTGGAAACCATGAACATCGGCATGGTGCACAACTTCAAGTTCCTCAAAGGGCTGCTGGATACCCCGGAAGGTCGCCACGGCTTGATTACCTTGCTGCGTACCGCCTCGATTCTCGGCAACGGCCAGATGCAGTTCAGCTACGTCGATAACGAAGTACTGAAGAAGGCGCAGCAGGAGCCGGAGAAATACCGCGACCTGATCGTTCGCGTCGCCGGCTACAGCGCCTACTTCGTTGAGCTGTGCAAAGAGGTCCAGGACGAGATCATCAGTCGTACGGTGATTGAGAAGTTCTAGTTCTCTTAATGGGAATTATTTGAGCTGTATTTGAGAAACAACCGGAAGTTCTCCGTCCCGTAACGGGACGGAGCGGGAGGCAAGCGTGATCGCAAAACAAGAATTAACGGGCCGAATTTTCAATATCCAGAAATATTCGATCTATGACGGCGATGGCATTCGCACGCTGGTGTTTTTTAAGGGCTGCAACATTCGCTGCCCGTGGTGCGCCAACCCGGAAGGGCTGAGCAGTCAGTTCCAGGTGATGTTCTCGCACGACAAATGCATTAACTGCGGCGACTGCGTCAGCGTCTGTCCGGCGGGTATTCATTATCGGGCGGAAGAAAACGGCGAAATGAAGCACTTCGTCGACCGCAATAAAGACTGCATTGGCTGTCGCAAATGCGAAGAGATTTGCCCCCAGAACGCGCTGGACATTATGGGCAAGGACGTCACCGTTAGCGAGCTGATGGAGATCATCATGCAGGACTACGACTTTTATATCTCCTCCGGCGGCGGTGTCACCATCGGCGGCGGCGAGATGAGCCTGCAGACCGATTTTGCCGTCGCCTTATTCAGCGAATGCAAAAAAATGATGATTAACACCGCCGTCGAAACCCAGGGTACCACCCCGCTTGCCAACTACCAGAAGCTGGCGCCTGTCACCGACACCTTCTTATTCGACATAAAGCAGATTAACAGCGAACACCACAAGGCGATGCTCGGCATCGGTAACGAAGGGATCCGCCGCAATCTCGAATGGCTGGTGGATTCCGGCGCCAACGTCATTGTGCGTATGCCGCTCATTCGCGGCTACAACGACTCATTCGACGCCATTACCGGCGCCATTGATTACGTACAGAAGCTGGCGAAGCGTGGAAATATCCGCCGCATCGACATGCTGCCGTACCACCAGTTGGGACGCAAAAAGTACGAACGCCTGGATATGCCCTACCCAATTACCCAGGACCCGTCTTATTCACCGGACGAACTGGACCGGCTGGAAACCTTCTTCCAGCAATTTGATTTTGATATTCGCTTAGTCCGCCATTAACAGGAGCCGACCATGAAAAGTTTAGGCGTAATTGAAACGCGAGGATGGGTCGCCGCCATTCAGGCCGTCGACGCCGCCTGTAAAGCTGCGGGAGTGACCTGCATTGGCTATCGCAAACCAGGCTCCGGGCTGGTAAGCGTCTGCTTTGAAGGGGAGATCAGCGCCATCCACACCGCCATTGAACGCGGCGTGGCGGTGGCTGGCGCCGAGCACACCGTGAGGTCGTTGGTGATCGCCCGCCCGGAGCGCTGCGTGGTTGAAGCGTTAAGCAACCTCAAAGGCAACCCGCCGCGCGAGCAAAAAACGGCCGAACCGGTGGTTATCCCCGCCCCGGAACCTATCGCCCCCCCTGCCGCCCCGAACGAAACGGAAGATAAACATCCGGCGCTGAAGAAAGGGAAGAAGTCATGATCGACACCCTGGTTCGCGAAAAAATCGCCGCCCGCCTGAGCGCAACGGCGCCGGCGATCCCAGTGGGGATCTCCAACCGCCACGTCCATCTCGCGCAACAGGACGTCGAGGCGTTGTTCGGTAAAGGTTACAGCCTGACGCCGTTTAAACCGCTGCGCCAGCCGGGGCAGTTCGCCGCCCAGGAGTGCGTGACCGTTGTCGGGCCGAAGGGCTCGCTGACCAACGTCCGTGTCCTCGGGCCGACCCGCCCGGTTTCGCAACTGGAAGTGTCGCGCGCCGACTGCTTCACGCTGGGGATTAAGGCGCCAGTTCGTGAGTCCGGCCAGCTGGAGAATGCCGGTAGCGCGCTGCTGATTGGGCCCGCTGGCCACGTTGAACTCCATTCACAGGTGATCTGCGCCTGGCGGCATATTCATATGTCGCCGCAGGACGCACGCCGACTCAACGTTAGCAATGGCCAGAAGGTCAGCGTGCGCAGCAACGGCGAGCGCCAGCTGACTTTCGATGAAGTGGTGGTGCGGGTGCGCGATGACTTCGCGCTGGAGTTTCACATTGACACCGAAGAAGCCAATGCCGCCGGGTTGAAAAACGGCGCGCAGGTGACGCTCATCGGCTAACGGAGGCTCGCCATGACCGACGAACAGATTGAAGGTTTAGTTGCGCGTGTTTTGCAGCGCCTGCGCCCGCCGGTACTGGTGATGGTGACCGCCGCTGATGGCTATCGCGCGGCTATCCGCCAACGCCTGGCGGGAAGCGGCTATCCGCTACGCCTCGCGCTGGAGGATGGCCTCGCTGACGCCGCCGCGTGGCGGGAGGTCGGCGAGATAATTCCCTCTTCGGCCTGGCAGGATGCCCTTCCGTCAGCGCCGTGGCGGGCGGTACTGCTGCCGTTTCTCGATTATCCGCTGGCTGCAGACCTGCTGAACGGCACGCTCAGCAGCCCGCTCGCCCGCTGCGCGCATGAGGCGCTGCTGAAGGGTATTCCCGTGCTGGCGCTGCGCTATCACTGCGATCCGCTCAGCGAACTCAACCAACTGTGCGGCGCTCAGGCCGACAGCGCCTATGCCGGGCATCTGCAGGCCACGCTGGCTCGTCTGGAAGCCTGCGGCGTCTTCCTCGGCACCATGAATGAGCTGCTGGCGACGCTGGACGCGCCCACCGCGCCTGCCGCCGCCAGCGGCGAACCGCGCCGTTATCTCACCGTCACAGACGTGGTGAATAATCCGGCGCTGGCGGCGGCCCCGCACGCGCAGCTGACCGATGCGGCCATTGATTATTTAAAAAACAGAAAGATATGACCTTACCCAACTATGAACCTGGAGCTTAACGATGTCTTCGAAAACAAAATGCTGGTTATGGATGCTGCTGGTTATCCTCTCCGAAACCTCAGCAACCTCGACGTTAAAAATGTTCGGTAGCAGCGAAGGCAGCACAAAAATGCTGCTGCTCGGCCTGCTGATTGTCCTCTACTGCACCTGCTATTACTCGCTCTCAAGGGCGGTGAAAGATATCCCGGTAGGCCTGGCGTACGCCACCTGGTCCGGTACCGGCATCCTGGTGGTCTCGACGCTGGGAATGGCCTTCTACGGCCAGCACCCGGATACCGCCGCCATCATCGGCATGGCGGTCATCGCCAGCGGCATCGTTATCATGAACCTGTTCTCGAAAATGGGTTCTGAAGAGAGCGAAGAAGCCGCGCCCGCCGCGCCAATCGCGTCTATGGATAAGAAAATCGCCAACTAACAGGAAAGGAATACCCTATGTTTAATCTCGGATTTTTATGGCTGGCGCTGTCTATCGGCTCCGAAATCACTGGCACCTCGATGATCAAAAAAACCAACGGCTTCAGCAAGCTGGCGCCTTCAGTGCTGGTGGTCTGCGCCTACGGCCTGTGCTACTTCGCCCTCACCCGCGCGATGAGCACCATTCCGGTGGGCGTAGCCTACTCGCTGTGGTGCGGCTTCGGTATCGTCGGCGTCACCATCTGCTCCATGATCCTCTATAAACAGAAGCCGGACCTGGCGGCCATTATCGCCATGGCGCTGATTATCTCCGGCGGCGTGATCATGAACGTCTTCTCGACCATGTAATACAAGGCGGGTTTACCCCGCCGTGATTTCGTGGCAGGATAAAAAGATGAACAGAAACGTTATCGTTACCTACCCCCGTCGTTGGTGGCTGCCTGCATAACAGGCGGCACGATACACGTTTCCATTTTCAAAGCCGCCGGAAGGCGGCTTTGTTATTTTCAGGACGTCTTTCGGCTGAACAGTCTGATAAGGAGTCCCTGATGAACCATCCACAAACCATTCTCACCGGCGACCGCCCGACCGGCCAACTACATCTTGGCCACTACGTCGGCTCGCTGCGCCAGCGCGTCGCGCTGCAACACGACCACCAGCAGTTTATCCTGATCGCCGACCTGCAAGGGCTCACCGATAACGGCAGCAACCCGCAAAAAATCAGCCACCATATCCTCGAAGTCATGGCCGATTATCTGGCCGTCGGCATCGACCCCAGGCTCACCACTATTTGCCTGCAGTCCGCTCTGCCCGCGCTGGCTGAGCTCAGCGCGCTGTATATGAATATCGTCACCGTCGCTCGCGTGGAACGTAATCCGACGGTAAAAAATGAGATTGCCCAGAAGGGATTCGCCCGCTCGCTGCCGGTTGGCTTTCTCGCCTATCCGATTAGCCAAGCCGCCGATATCACCGCCTTCAAGGCCGAGCTGGTGCCGGTGGGCGACGATCAGCTACCGATGATTGAGCAGACCAACGAAATCGTCCACAAAATGAATAGCCTCACCGGCGAACCGGTGCTCCACCACTGCAAAGCGCTACTCAGCGAAGTGAGCCGCCTGCCGGGCGTCGACGGTAATGCCAAAATGTCGAAATCGCTGGGCAATACGCTGACGTTATCAGCCAGTGAAGAGGAGATTCACCGCGCGGTCAGCGCGATGTATACCGACCCGACACACCTGAGAGTCTGCGATCCGGGGCATGTCGACGGCAACGTGGTGTTCACCTATCTCGACGCTTTCCATAGCGATAAGGCGCGGGTTGCTGAGATGAAAGCCCACTATCAGCGCGGCGGGCTGGGCGATCGCCAGTGTAAGAATGAACTGGAAACCTGTTTGCAGGAGCTACTGGCGCCGATCCGTGAACGCCGGGCCACTTACAGTCAGGATAAAGGAATGCTACTGGAATTGTTGCGCCAGGGCAGCGAACGCGCCCACCAGCTCACGCAGCAGACGCTGCATGAAGTGAAGCGCGGGCTGGGGCTGCCGGTACTGTTCTGAGCTTCAGAGCCCTGCCCCGGTCGCGCTACGTTTACCGGGGCTCGTTTTACACCCTGCCTTTATGCATCTTCACGCAGTTGCGCCCCTCGCGTTTGGCGGCGTACAGCGCATTATCGGCATCGCGCAACAGCAGGTTGTAATCGGGATGGCCGGAGTGCACGGCATAGCCAATGCTGGCGGTGATCGGGATCTGCGTATCGCCGCCAACGTTAAACGCCAATTGGCTAATTTTCTTCCGCAGGCGGTCGAGGATGGTAAACGCTTCTGACAAGCCGGTCTCCACCAGCACCAGCAGAAACTCTTCCCCGCCGTAGCGGAAGATATAGTCGCTGGAACGGATATTATCACTGAGCAGTTCCGCGACATGTTTAATCGCCCGGTCGCCGACCATATGACCCCAGTTATCGTTAATGCCTTTGAAATGATCGATGTCGACGATCGCCACCGTCATCGGCAACTCATGCTCCATCGCCAGCGTCACTTCATGCTTCAGCACCACCGGCAAATAGCGGCGGTTAAGCAGGCTGGTTAACGCATCTTTGCCATTTTGCATCTGCGACAGGCTGCTAAAAATTACGCCCAGTTGGCTGCCTATTTGCTGGCAATGAATATGGATTCCCTGAATCAGGTTTTGTGTATTTTTATAATCCATGGCAGGGGCTGATGCCCGCCATCCTATTAATAAGTCGTCGACCTGCGAAATTAATGCGGCGATTTCGTCCATCTGGCTATTTTTGTTAAAATAGCGCACGCACTTATGGCGGAACCATAGGCCAAATTCCGACTCAGATAATAACGTAGCGTTAGTATGTGCTTTATTTTCGCTAACAATATTAAAAATCGCCGTATTTTCCCAACCGGAAAGCGCCGCCTGCTGTTTGCCATATTCCATCGGGACATTGTCCATCAAACTATACAGGCGATAAGCCTCTTCGTTTTTGGTCGCCCGATAGTGCGATAAGGTATAGGCGTGGCACATCATCTCAACGGCCATATTAATCGCCATAATAGCGTAATAAATGGCATCGACGGCAATCTGGCGGTCGCTAACGTGGCTGCGGATATACTCGATAAGCCCGGCCTTAATCTGCCGGGCGCCGCGCAGAACCGCCTCCGCCGGGATGCCGATCCGCGCGTGGATGCTGCCAATCTGATATTGCCGTTCCGCCAACGCCGGCAACTGCGCTTTATCGCTGGTCAGGATCTCCTTCACCCATAGCGCCAGCGAGCGGCTCAGACGCTCCTGAACTAAATCATAAGTCAGGTGGCGGGCAATATCCGGATCCTGAAAAATAAAATCATAAAACCGGGCCGCTAACGCTTCCGATTGCTCCTCTGCGATATTTTTAAGTACCTCCTTAACGGCTGGCGTCAGGCTGTCATACAGAGGTAGCCACTCCTTAAAAATAACAGAGATATATTTTTTGCTTTCATCGTTCATGAATAAAGCGCTCGCCGGGCGTTAGTCTATTTCGGGGTTGCCGATCATACATGAGTTGCCGCAGGTCAACCAGACGAAGAAAATCATAGGGATAGCGTAGTTCTCAGCCATTACAGTGAGGGGCTCGCAATTCCATAGTTTATATATGGACTTTGGCGCAACCGATGTTAGTATCCAGATTATAAATATGCGTGTTTCATTTAAGGCCAGGATTGCTGATGATGACCACTCTAAAAGCACATCTTCCCCACCGGTTGGCAACGTAACAGGATTTTGCGCCGGACGGCCTTATCTCCTCTTTTTTTATCGTCCCGCCGGGCGAAATAGCGAAACGCGCACCACTCAGCAATATGGAACAGAGCGAGTCGCGTATGGACAAGAACAAACGACGTTGGACCGGGTATATCGTAGTTGCAGCGGTAATCATCGCCGCAGCATGGTGGATGTTGCGCCCGGCCGGGCTACCGCCGGGCTTCGCCGCCAGTAATGGCCGCATCGAGGCGACGGAAGTCGATATCGCCACCAAAATTGCCGGGCGTATCGAGACGATTCTGGTCAAAGAGGGGCAGTTCGTTCATAAAGGCGATGTGCTGGCGCGGATGGATACGCGGGTACTTAACGAGCAGCGCCTCGAAGCCGCCGCGCAAATCAAAGAAGCGCAAAGCGCGGTTGCCGCCGCCAACGCGTTACTCGACCAGCGGCAGAGCGAAATGCGCGCCACCGAAGCGGTGGTGAAGCAACGCCAGGCGGAGCTAGACTCCACCGCTAAACGCCACGTCCGTTCCAGCACCCTTTCACAGCGTGGCGCCGTCTCCGCTCAGCAGCTGGATGACGATCGCGCGGCCGCTGAAAGCGCCCGCGCGGCGCTGGAATCGGCGAAAGCGCAGGTCTCTGCCGCCCGCGCCGCCATTGAAGCCGCCCGTACCAGCATCATTCAGGCCAAAACCCGCGTTGAAGCCGCCGAAGCCACCGAGCGGCGGATCCTCGCCGATATCGACGATAGCCAGCTGAAAGCGCCGCGCGACGGCCGCATCCAGTATCGCGTTGCCGAACCGGGCGAAGTGCTGGCCGCCGGGGGGCGGATATTGAACATGGTCGACCTGGCTGACGTCTATATGACCTTCTTCCTGCCAACGGAACAGGCGGGTCTCCTGGCGCTCGGCAGTGAAGCGCGCTTGATCCTGGATGCCGCGCCAGATCTAGTGATCCCAGCAAATATCAGCTTTGTCGCCAGCGTCGCGCAATTCACGCCGAAAACGGTAGAAACCAGCGACGAGCGGCTCAAGCTGATGTTCCGCGTCAAGGCGCGCATTCCGCCAGAGCTGCTGGAGCAGCATCTGGAATATGTCAAAACCGGCCTGCCTGGGATGGCCTGGGTACGACTGGATAAGCAGAAAAGCTGGCCTGAAGCGCTGACGGTGAGGTTGCCGCAATGAAACTGACGCCGCAGGATACTTCGCCCCCCGTCGCCCTGCTGGAAAACGTTGGCCAGCAGTTTGGCGCTACCATCGCGTTGCGCGATATCAACCTGGCGATTCCGGCGCGGCGTATGGTTGGCCTGATTGGCCCGGACGGGGTCGGTAAATCAAGCCTGCTCTCGCTTATCGCCGGGGCGCGGGCCATCGCGCAGGGTAACGTGATGGTGCTCGGCGGCGATATGCGCGACGTTCGTCACCGCCAGCAGGTATGCCCGAAAATCGCCTGGATGCCGCAGGGCCTGGGGAAAAACCTCTACCATACGCTATCGGTCTATGAAAACGTCGACTTCTTCGCTCGCCTGTTTGGTCACGATAAAGCCGAGCGTGAACTTCGTATCAACGAACTGCTGCAGAGCACCGGGCTGGCGCCGTTTCGCGATCGCCCCGCCGGTAAACTCTCCGGTGGAATGAAACAAAAACTTGGGCTGTGCTGTGCGCTGATCCACGACCCGCAGCTACTCATCCTTGATGAACCGACTACCGGCGTCGACCCGCTCTCCCGCGCGCAGTTCTGGGATCTAATCGACAGCATTCGCCAGCGTCAGCCGGAAATGAGCGTGCTGGTCGCCACCGCCTACATGGAAGAGGCTGAGCGCTTCGACTGGCTGGTGGCGATGAACGCCGGCGAGATTCTGGCGACCGGTAGCGCGGCGGCGCTCAAAAAACAGACCGGTAGCCAGACACTGGAACAGGCATTTATCGCCCTGCTGCCGGAAGCGCAGCGCCTGGCGCATAAAGACGTGGTCATCCCGCCGCGCGACAGCAGTGAGGAAGAGATCGCTATTGAAGCGCGCGGCCTGACCATGCGCTTCGGCAACTTTGTCGCCGTCGACCACGTTAACTTTCGTATCGCCCGTGGCGAAATTTTTGGCTTCCTCGGCTCTAACGGCTGCGGCAAATCCACCACCATGAAGATGCTAACCGGCCTGTTGCCCGCCAGCGAAGGCGAGGCCTGGCTGTTTGGCCAACCGGTCGATCCGAAAGATATCGCCACCCGACAGCGAGTGGGTTATATGTCGCAGGCCTTCTCGCTCTATAGCGAACTGAGCGTACGGCAAAACCTGGAGCTGCACGCCCGCTTGTTTCACATTCCGGACCAAGAAATAGCTGGCCGGGTCGCAGAAATGAGCAAACGCTTTATGCTGACCGAGGCTGAAGACGCGCTTCCCGCTGACTTACCGCTGGGGATCCGCCAGCGTCTGTCATTAGCGGTAGCGGTAATCCATCGCCCGGAGATGCTGATCCTCGATGAACCCACCTCCGGCGTTGACCCGGTGGCACGCGACATGTTCTGGCAGCTGATGGTCGACCTGGCGCGGCAGGATCGCGTCACCATCTTCATTTCTACCCACTTTATGAATGAGGCGGAACGCTGCGATCGCATCTCGCTGATGCACGCCGGCAAGGTACTGGCCAGCGATACGCCGCAGGCGCTGGTTGAGCAACGTGGCTCCGCCAGCCTCGAAGAGGCGTTTATCGCCTGGCTGCAGGAAGCGGCGGATGCCGCGCAACCGACCGTTTCTGTCTCTACAACGCCCGCGCCGCCTGCTGTCGCATCACAGCAGAAGAATGCGTCCCCACGCCAGTCATTCAGCCTGCGTCGCCTGTTTAGCTATAGCCGCCGCGAAGCGCTGGAATTGCGCCGCGATCCGGTGCGATCGACGCTGGCGCTGCTGGGAACGGTGATCCTGATGTTTATCATGGGGTATGGGATCAGCATGGACGTTGAGGATCTGCGCTTTGCCGTCCTCGACCGCGATCAAACGATCAGCAGCCAGAACTGGTCGCAGAATATCGCGGGCTCACGCTACTTTATCGAGCAGGCGCCACTGCAGAGTTATGACGAATTGGATCGTCGAATGCGTAACGGCGAGCTGGCGGTGGCAATAGAAATCCCGCCAAACTTTGGCCGCGATATCGCTCGCGGTACGCCGGTGCAGATTGGCGTGTGGGTGGACGGCGCAATGCCGAATCGCGCGGAAACGGTGCGCGGATACGTGCAGGCGATGCATCTGGCCTGGCTGCAGGAGATGGCCGGGCGGCAAAGTAGCCCGAATCGTGAGACCTCGCTCATTTCCATCGAGACCCGCTATCGCTATAACCCGGACGTGAAAAGCCTGCCGGCCATCGTCCCGGCGGTGATCCCGCTGCTGCTGATGATGATCCCGGCGATGCTCAGCGCGCTGAGCGTAGTGCGTGAAAAAGAGCTCGGTTCGATCATCAACCTGTACGTGACGCCGACCACCCGCAGCGAATTCTTGCTCGGCAAACAGTTGCCTTACATCGTGTTGGGGATGTTTAACTTCTTTCTACTGTGCGCTTTATCGGTCTTCGTATTTGGCGTCGCGCATAAGGGGAGTTTCCTGACCCTCTCCCTGGCGGCGCTGCTGTATGTCACCATCGCCACCGGGCTGGGTTTGCTGATTTCGACATTTATGAAGAGCCAAATCGCCGCTATTTTCGGTACCGCGATTATTACGCTGATTCCGGCCACCCAATTCTCCGGGATGATCGATCCGGTGGCATCTCTGGAAGGGCCAGGTCGCTGGATCGGGCAAATCTACCCGACCAGCCATTTCCTGACCATCGCCCGCGGCACCTTCTCCAAGGCGCTGAATATTAGCGATTTGTGGGTTTCGTTCATTCCGCTATTGATTGCGGTGCCGCTGGTGCTCGGGCTGAGCGTGTTGCTGTTGAAGAAACAGGAGGGATGATGCGCGGATTACGCAATATCTATAACCTCGGCATCAAAGAGCTGCGCAGCCTGCTCGGCGATAAAGCGATGCTGGCGCTGATCGTGTTTGCTTTTACCGTGTCGGTTTACTCCTCGGCCACGGTAATGCCCGGCTCACTGCACCTGGCGCCTATCGCCATTGCCGATATGGATAAATCACAGCTCTCATCGCGGATCATTAACGGCTTTTATCGGCCGTGGTTTTTAACGCCGGAGTTGATCAGCGCCGATGAAATGGATGCCGGGCTGGATGCGGGACGATACACATTCGCCATCAATATTCCGCCAAACTTCCAGCGCGATGTGCTGGCCGGTCGCCAGCCGGAAGTGCAGGTCAACGTCGACGCCACGCGAATGAGCCAGGCCTTTACCGGCAACGGCTATATCCAGAATATTATCAGCGGTGAAGTGAACAGCTTTGTCGCCCGCTATCGCGACAATAGTGCGCTGCCTGTAGAGCTGGCGGTGAGGATGCGCTTTAACCCTAACCTTGAGCAAGAGCGCTTCGGCGCGGTGATGGCGATTATTAACAACATCACCATGCTGGCAATTGTCCTCACCGGCTCGGCGCTTATCCGCGAGCGAGAGCACGGCACCATTGAGCACCTGCTGGTGATGCCGGTAACGCCGTTTGAGATAATGATGGCAAAAATCTGGTCGATGGGGCTAGTGGTACTGGTTGTCTCCGGGCTGTCGCTACTGCTGATGGTGCAGGGAATTTTGCAGGTACCGATTGAGGGGTCGATTCCGCTGTTTATGCTGGGAGTTGCGCTCAGCCTGTTCGCCACCACCTCCATTGGCATTTTTATGGGCACGCTCGCCCGTTCTATGCCGCAACTGGGGCTACTGATGATCCTGGTGCTGCTGCCGCTGCAGATGCTCTCCGGTGGATCCACGCCACGGGAGAGTATGCCGCAGCTGGTTCAGGACATTATGTTGACCATGCCGACCACCCATTTCGTCAGCCTCGCGCAGGCGATACTTTACCGTGGCGCCAACTTTGCCATCGTCTGGCCGCAGTTTTTAATCTTGTTCGCTATCGGCAGCGCTTTCTTTACCATTGCGCTGCTGCGTTTTCGCAAGACAATTGGTGAGATGGCATAAAACCTGGAGCTGCGCCGATGGCTTATTTTTGACGATTCATAAAGCGGCGCAGACCCCAGGTGAAGGCCATCGCCATACTGAAAAGAATGAATAACAGCACAATCCAGCTGATAGAAATGCGCAGCAACGTGCCGGGCGTCATAAATGGCTGAAGATAAACGGTGAAAGAGTGGGCAGGCGATTTCCCCAGCAGTTGATAGGCGCTATCGGTAAGCCACACGCCAACCCGGCAAAACAGCCAGATAATCGCCGGCCAGCAGAGCAGAACCAGAAAGGTAAAGCGCTCCTGAATGTAAGTAACGATCTGGCGCAACGGCGGCCAGTTAAGCAGGATTTTCATTTATATTCTCATATTGCCAGCCGATGACCTGCAACATTCATCGCAAGGCACTTCGGGCAGCATCCATACAGGCAATCTACCCTATTTGTATATCAAATTTACCGTCACTTAAACCAGATCAAGTTAACAAAGTGTTAATGATGTCTCTCATTAACGCCAAAAGAGTGGATAACACCTGTCGATCGTGGAAATAAGTGGGGAGAGAAGTATTAAGCGGTGGGAATAAATTTTCAAGTCTACAAGTGGCTGATTTTTATAGCTGATAGCAGCGCGCCATTATTTCGCCGCTGGGCAATATAATGGCGCGGAAATATAAGTGGGTGATTAATCGTAGCTGCTGATAATTATTTTCCTGTTCGCATCATTCGGTAAATTCACCGTTTGGGTAACCACCCCATGAGAAGGGACTGCCATATTTTGCGTGTTAATGAGGTAAGTATTTTGCCCACAACGCTGTTGAGCCTTTTCGTTAATGATATTGGTGCTGCAGGTAGGTGTCGCCACACGCCCGGAGATCGTTAATGTAGCGGTATCAGCAGCGAATGCAGGCAAGCTCAATCCATAAGCTAATGTCAGAATCCCAATTAGCGGTTTTTTCATTGAATTTATAACCAGTTAACAGGATGAGAAATAAGCGATTTGCTTTCTATTTTTCTCCCTCAGGAGAAGTGATGCGTTGATGTCATCACGCAGGAAAGATAATCCATATAATTAATAAGGACAATTATACTGAGAGCTATTAGTGCGATAGGTATTACTGATGTTAACGAACCAGGCGGCCGGGTCGGGTATTTTCCCGGAGGCGGTGCTGCGCACCTTTTCCGGGCTACGGGGTCTGTAGCCCCGGTAAGCGCAGCGCCACCGGGGAGATGGCGGCGCGTCTGGCCGCAAAACACAAAAACAAAAGGCCCAGTCTTCCGACTGAGCCTTTCGTTTTATTTGATGCCTGGCAGTTCCCTACTCTCACATGGGGAGACCCC
>NZ_JAQIRM010000004.1:0-806769 GCF_050600785.1 Klebsiella sp. 141198 | reverse complement strand
GTAAACGGCTACCATGCGACGCTAAATGGAAATGTGTGCTGCGTTATGATCCCGGACCAGTGGCGACCTGGGATGACTGCACATATTGAGTGGGAAGTTGATCCTAACCCCGCTGAAAATATAAAGAAAAAAACAAAAGGATTTGGATACGATCCTGCGGCATATGCTAAGCATAAGGCCAAATACCTTCGCTATAGTGCTGATGTTCCCATTCCGCAATATAAGGAGAGTGCGGGCATTAACGTCCATTTTCTCCCCTGTCATCAGGTGAAAATTTATGCGGGTATCGCTGGCTATGGGGCAGATGTGTATCCCATTAAAGAGCCGATGAATATGAAGGAACCCGCAACATGTCAGAAATAAAAGCGTCTGGCAGGGCTATTAGCCAACGAGTGAAATTATGTGTGCCAGATAGCCGCAGGGCACAAGTTATACCATTCACCAGGCAAAAAGCGCAGGGAGGAAGGGTGAACAGAATAAAATGGATTATCCGTGGCATTGCTTTATTTGTGTCAGTGTTGTTATCGGGATGTTCGCACTCCCAGGCTGGCGAGTCGAGCGCAGGGAATATTAGAGGATACAACCATGTTGCCGGGCAGAACGTTAACTGGTTTTCAGTAAACGGCTACCATGCGACGCTAAATGGAAATGTGTGCTGCGTTATGATCCCGGACCAGTGGCGACCTGGGATGACTGCACATATTGAGTGGGAGGTTGATCCTAACGCGGATGAAAAAATTCCAAGACTGAAAATGGGGGTTGGTTTTGAACCAATGGCCTTAGCTCAGCACGAGGCCAAATACCAGCACTTCAGCGCTGATGTTCCCATTCCGCAATATAAGGAGAGTGCGGGCATTAACGTCCATTTTCTTCCTTGCCATCAGGTAAAAATTTATGCGGGTGTAGCCGGCTACGGTGCCTATTCCTACCCAATTAAAGAGCCGATGAATATGCAGGAGCCCGCAACATGTCAGAAATAAAAGCGTCTGCCTGGGTTCCTCCGTCATTCCCTTTGAGTGGGCGTTTACCTGGGGCGCAAAAAGACGTACTGGATAATTATCTAAAGCAGCGTAGAGAAGAAGATGAATACCTTAATGCCTTCAATGAGCAAACAGGACGGCGAAATGGAGCTGGTTTTACTTGCGCAAGAAGCCTGCATATCAGTTTCTTTTTTGATGGTACGGGGAATAACGAGAATAACGATACCAAACGTGCAAACCCGATTCATCCAACCAATATTGCAAAGCTGTTTCACGCCGCATATCCACCCGGTGCTGAAAGTGATGGTTATTTCTCTTATTACATGCCCGGAGTAGGGACCGCTTTCCCGGAGATAGGTGAAATGGACTACAGCGACGCCGGGTTAAAATATGCCACGGGCGGAGAAAACCGTATTAACTGGGCGTTGCTTATGCTGGCAGATGCCTTAATGTTCTCGCTCTCGAAAAAAGAGAAGCGCATTACAGCCCTTGAAGCAAAAGGGAAGCTGTCTGGAATGGCCGCCCGCTGGCCTTTAAGCGGCGATACCAATCGCAAGGCGGTATTCTATGAATTTCTGAATGCAGAAATGCGTGCCAAAGCCCAGGATGAAACCGCCAAACCCAAGATCCTCAAAATAAAGCTGTTTATCTATGGGTTTTCCCGCGGTGCAGCCGAAGCCCGAACTTTTGTTAACTGGCTGACAGAATTGTTTGAAACGCCAGAAGAGGCGGATAAACCTGAACAGTCAATTCTGGGGATCCCTCTGAGCATTGAATTTTTTGGGCTCCTGGATACCGTACCTTCTGTTGGCGTAGCCCATATGGCTCCCATGTGCGACGGGCATATGGGATGGGCGGATGGCACGCAGCAGTTACCCGATGACGCACGTTTTCCTAACCTGATTAAGTGCTGCCGGCACTTTGTATCAGCCCATGAACAGCGCCTCTGTTTTCCTCTGGATTCCGTTCGCCGCCCAGAGGGCATCTATCCGCCGACCACGATGGAAGTGGTTTATCCCGGTGTGCATTCCGATATTGGCGGTGGCTACCCACCGGGCGAACAGGGAAAGGGAATGGCTGATGAAGCTGATCCCAATAACCCTGGAAAGGTTTTATCGCAGATCGTGTTGCATGATATTTATTCTGCAGCATTCAAGGCTGGAGCACCTTTAACGGTGCTGAAGGAAACAATTCCAGACTCATTGCTTCAGAAGACACCTTCACGAGTAATGGCAACTGATACCTATAAGCAATTCGCAGTAGATAAGGTACTCATCCAACGCTTCAACGCCTGGCGGCAGACCATCATTGCCGAAAAACCAGCGGATGCTAAAACCGATAGCGTCTACGGCTACCATCCGCATCGTCTCAGCCAGTCACTGGAAGATGCCGTTATCGAACAAATCGGTTGGATCACTGCCTGGCGTATTGGGCGTTATGCTTTCCGGAGCTATGCCACCCAGCCGTTTTATCTGGGGGCGCCCGAGCGTACCAAAGAGGAGCTGGAGCAAGATGAGAAAATGCGTGACGCTCGACAGAGCGAGATAGACAAAATCCGCAACGCAGCAAAACAAAACGCTAAATCAGCACCTTCTGCGTCGGCGGATCAGGCCGGCTGGCCTGCCTTTGAACCCACCATTGATAAGACGGAACTCCGCGAGGCAGCAGAAGAGTTTCGTAGCGACTACCTGGACGAATTTCGCCCGCAGAACGGGTGGGAGTTCGCTATCCACACGATCCCCAAATATGCCGTCTGGCTGATCAACACGGATGATGAGCAGGCCGAGCACGATCGGATCAAAGGCGATGGCGACCGTTTATACGGCAGATTATTTACGTCAAAACAGGGAGATGTCGTAACCGAGCCCGCGATGGCGCAGGTTGTTGCGCTGTTTGATGAGCAGATACATGATTCCCGCGCCTGGTTTATGTATTCCACGCTCGGCACTCGTGAACCCTGGGGAAGCTATTTCTTTTATCGTTCAATCTACTTTGGTCCCCAGAGCAATAAGGATCAGTATCTGCTCTCCGTGGCGGGGCAATTACTGGGGGTTGCCATTATTGCCGCTGGCGCGACCTATACCATCAAACACAAATCCCTTAAAGGCATCGGCGTTGCGGCAGGCGTTTACGGTATGGAGCGCATCATTATTAATAATGCGACAGGTAAACCGGTTCCTCTGCTTGATAACGCCGCAGAGCTCTTTAAACCCACGCGGGATCCGGGCTTGCTGGTGGCGCAGGCCAGCCATCAGACCATCGCCACACGGCACCAAACCATGATGGCTTCGGCAATTGATATGCTCAAAGAAGCAGGAGCTAAAGTGGTATGAGCCTGAAAAAGCTAATTCGCGTAGGGGATATGCTCAGGGAACACGGCGGCGAAGTGCTGAGCGGCCGCTATGAGGCCTTCGGCAAACCGGTGGCCTGCGTGGGGGATCAAGCCCGTTGTAATAAGCATGGCATGACCACTATCGCCCAGGGAGCGCCGGGCAGCACGGTTAATGGCAAAGCGGTAGCGCTCGACGGGCACCAATGCGCCTGCGGTTGTACGCTGGTCAGTTCACTGAGCGCGATGGACGTACATGGATGATTTTCCCGCCACGTTACCCTGACTATGCCGAACTTCATCCCGTCTGTTGGCGGCGATGGTGGATTGCGCTGCCGGTGATGTTGTTCCTGGCGGCACTGGCGACGATGTTGCTGTGGCCGGAAGGCAAACCCACCCGAACGCTCTCCTTCTGGTTCTGGAGCGTGGGATGTCCGTTGAGCGTCTGGCTGGTTGCCGTCGCGCTGCGCTGGTTGGTCTGGCTTCAGTCCGTTTCGAACCGCGAAACGCACCGGGAGGCGATCGCATCAACCGTCGAGGCCTGGTGGCGATACCGTTCGCGTATGTTACCCGTAGAAGCCGTGATGCTGATGACGGCAGTAGGCGATAAAGAGTCTGACCATCAGGCGCTGTTGTTGCAACCGCTTCCGGCAACTCCCGGTGCGGTCGAAGATCCGCAGGGTAACGCGCGACTGTATTGCCCGAAGGTGCTGGGGCTGGGAGGTAGGGAAAGCCGGTCTGTTCTGCTGTCCCGCTCTCTCGCCCGTCTGGTGTTGGCGCGTTTGCGCGAGGCTGATGAAGCCCGGCCAATACAGGTGTTTTGCTGGCTGGGAGATGAGCAGAGCCTGGCCGCGTTCAGCCAGGCGCTGGAATTCGATGGCATTCGCCTGCCGGAAGATGCGCTTCATCTGCAAAGCGCTGCCGAACTGGACAACGTTATTGATGCCATGCCCGCCGATGAACAGGCGATGCTGCTTTGCGCAGGGGCCGGGGAGGCAACACCGTCAGCGGAATACGCCGCCTCGGAAGCGGGTTTTGCCTGGCTGTGCGGACACCGGACGGCAGCTTTGATGACGCGCAGCGAAATACTCCAGCCTGAGACGGGGGAAACGCCGACTCAACTGACGGAACAGCTTAGTCGCTATGCCGGCCTGCACGGTGTGCCTGACGGGATGCTAGCCGCCGATTCATCCGCAATGGATACCCTTTTGCCGTCCGGCTGGTCAGCCGTCGATTACGTTCTGATGCCGTGGTTGGGGCAGGCCGGGCCGGTTACGCCTTTTGTGATGCAGTCCCTGGCCTTGCTGTCAGCCCTTCAGGGGAAGTCCTGCGGCTGGACGACAACATTTACGGAATCCCAATTTATTACAGGAGTTTGCGTTCCCCGTGGAAACCTCGCGCACTGAGCCTCGTCATTCCTTATTTTGGCTTGTGACTGGCTACATCATCACTATCACCCTGCTGGTTACTCTCGGGGCGCTGTTGTATTACTTCGCTGGCAGCAGTGTCGATCTGCCGGCGCTGCTGCCGGGCCAGATAATCTTCCGCGCTTGCCTCGTCTGGATGGTATTGGTGTGGTTTTGCGCCCCGTTTATTCTTGCCTGGAAAGCCCTGGTCAGACTGAAAGCCCGGGAAGCGACGGGGGAGACCAACAACAAGACCACGCGCGCGCCGGAAAACCAGTTGGTAAAAGACATTACCACGCAGATGCGCTTCCAGTATGGCCGTCTCTGGCGGCGTAAAGTTCGTATTCTGCTGATGGTCGGCGAGGAAAGTAATGTAGAGCAGGCCGTTCCTGGCCTGACCACGCAACTCTGGGTTGAAGGCCACCGAACCGTGCTGTTGTGGCAGGGGAATCCGGTTGATGAACCCGATGTCTCAGCCCTGAAAGCGCTGCGTAAAATTCGCCGTCGTCTGGCAGATGCGATGGTCTGGGTGGTGAATGCTGAAACTGAACTGACTCACGATATAAGGGATACTGCGGCGCGCCAACTGCGAAAGCAGTATCACGCGCTCGGCTGGGAAGTACCGCTATGGTTGTGGGAGATCCACTCGTTCGAGTGGGAGCAACCTGGCTTACCCGCGCAGGGCATTGGATTCCTGGTCGCGGCGGGCGATAAGGCTGAAGATTTTAGTGATTCCATGAATCAACTGGAAAGCGCACTGTTGCGTCAGGGGAGGCAGCAGATCATTAATAATCGAAAGCACTCCTTTCTGCTAGAGCTGGCGCAATATTTGCGCGAGGGGGGGAACGCTCGCCTGACGCAGACTCTGTCACAGCTGGGGGAAGGAGCCATGGCGCTGTCGCTGGCCGGGATGGCATTCAGCCCTGTGACAACGTCCGGAAATGCTTCTCTTCGCCATGCCTGGCTGCCGGGTAACATGTGGCTGGATTTACTCGCACAACGCTGGCGTAAACCTGGAGCGACGGGAGCATCGTGGCATAAAAGCTTAAAGCTAATTAGCACCTGTTTGCTGACGTTCTGGCTGGCGGCCTGTTTTTTCTCCTGGGTTGCTAACGAACGTCTGATGCAGGCCGACCATGCGCTGGCCTTGAATGCTGTCAATACCCGCCAGCCTTTAGCGAAGCAACTGCTGGCGTTGTACCAGCTGCAGCATGAAATTGAACGCCTGCAACACCGCAAGCTGTACGGCGCGCCGTGGTATATGCGCATGGGCCTTAGCCGAAACAATGACGTCCTCGACGCGCTCTGGCCGTACTGGCGGCAGGCGGCGATGCCGCTACTGCGGGATGCGTCAGCGCAGCATCTGTCCGCGCTGATGAACAGCTGGCGCAATCTGCCGCCTGACGATCCGCAGCGAGCTTCACAGTCGAAAGTGATGTATGACCAGCTTCGTGCCTATCTGATGCTTTCCCGCCCGGATAAAGCCGAACCGGCCTTCTTCAGTTCGACGGTGATGCAATTCTGGCCGCAGCGCGAGGGTGTGCAGGATGGCACATGGCGAGCGGTTGGTAACAGCATGCTGGCGTTTATGATGCAGAACCTTCCGGCACACATGGAATGGAGAATCATGCCGGATATGCGTCTGGTCAGCGGCATGCGCTCGGCCCTGCTTCGCCAGATTGGCGCCAGTCATGCAGAATCCACTCGCTATCAGAAGATGCTTGAGCAGGTATCCCGTGATTATGCGGATATGTCGCTGAGTGCCATGGTCAATGGTTCGGACAGCAGCCAATTGTTCAGCACTGATATTACCGTACCCGGCGTATTTACGCGCAAGGCCTGGGAGGAAGAAGTTCAGCCCGCCATCGAGAAACTGGCGAAATCACGGCGGGAAGAAATTGACTGGGTGCTCAGCGATGCCCAGCATTCCAGCGATGCCACCAGCACGGTTTCCCCGGATACGCTGAAAGCCCGGCTGACGGCGCGCTATTTCTCTGATTATTCCGGAGCGTGGCTTAAATTCCTCAACAGCCTGCAATGGCATCAGGCAGGCAGCCTATCGGAGTCAATTGATCAACTGACTCTGCTGGCTGATGTGCGGCAGTCACCGCTGATTGCGTTGATGAATACTCTCAGAGTGCAGGGGCGTGCCGGGCAGATCGGAGGCGATCTGACGGACTCCCTGGTGAGTTCAGCGAAAAATTTGATCCACAGTGAAAAAGCGAATGCTGCCATGCGGCACTCCGGAAATGAGGCGCACGGGCCACTGGATGCGACCTTTGGTCCGCTGTTGTTACTGTCGGACGGGGATGGCTCACAGAATAGCCTGAGCCTGCAAACCTTCCTCACCCGCATTACCCGTGTTCGCCTGCGGCTTCAGCAGGTGACGAACGCGCCTGACCCACAGGCGATGATGCAGTCACTGGCGCTGACGGTGTTTCAGGGTAAGGCGGTTGATCTGACAGATACCCGCGACTACGGCAGTCTGATCGCCGCGAGTCTCGGTCAGGAGTGGAGCGGTTTCGGCCAGACGGTTTTTGTGCAGCCGATGATCCAGGCCTGGGAGCAGGTACTCTCCCCAACCTCGCAGAGCCTTAACAGCCAGTGGCAAAGCGATATCGTGACGCCGTGGAATGCGTCGTTCGCGGACCGCTATCCATTTACCGACCGTCAGAGTGAGGCTTCACTGGCTGAGCTGGCGCGGTTTATGCGAATGGACACCGGGCGTATTGCGCAGTTTATCCAAACCCGCCTCGGTGGCCTGCTGCGTCTTGAAGGAGATAAGTGGGTGCCGGACGCAATGAACAGTCAGGGCCTGACCTTCAATCCGGCGTTTCTGGACGCTCTCAACCGCCTGACTCGTGTAGGGAATGTCGCCTTTGCGCATGGCGACGTGTCGCTGCATTTCCAACTGATGGCGAAGCCGTCCCGCGATGTGGTCGAATCAGACCTGATTGTGGACAGACAGAAACTTCAATATTTCAACCAGGAAGAAAGCTGGCAAACGCTGAGCTGGCCGGATAACCGCTGGCAACCCCAGACCACGCTGACATGGCGCACTATCAAAACCGGCACACGTCTTTATTCCGATGAGCCGGGAAGCTGGGGGTTCATTCGCCTGCTGGATAAAGCGTTGGTCACTGAGCTGGGTGACAACCTGTACCGCGTGGTCTGGGTAACGCCGGATGGTGTGGCGCTGAACTACCAGCTGCGTACGGAGCTGGGGAAAGGGCCGCTGTCACTACTAGACCTGCGCGGGTTTGTGCTGCCATCACAGATTTTCTCGTCCGGTGGCGCTGCTGATGCGGGAATCCGCCCTGGAGGTGAACAATGAACATCCGGCCATTCCGTCGTTTGTGGTTATGCCTGCCACTATTGCTGCTGAGTAGCTGTGGCCTGTACCAGAAAACAAAGCAGGGTACACAGAGCGTAGCGAAAGCGATTTTCTATCGCCAGGTTGAGACGCTACACCTGACCATTACCGCCCGAGGTGCCATTAACGCGGATGACGCGCAGCAGGCGATGCCGCTGCGTATCCGCGTCCTGCAACTGAATGACCGCAAGACCTTTGATAACACGGAATACACCGACCTGCTGACACAGCCGGATTTGGTGCTGAAGGAATCGCTGCTGACACAGCGCCAGCTGAGTGTTTATCCGGGTCAGACAGTCAACCTCGATATTCCAATGGATGAAAAAGCGCAGTTTGTGGCGGTGGTCGGGCTGTTCCGCAAGCCGGACAGAACCCGTGGCACCTGGAAGCAGGTGCTGAGCCGCGACTTACTTGACCCGGATGAGCCGCGCGTCATTGAAGTAAGGGATAACACCCTGTTTTTACGACCACTGCGATAGAAATCCGTCAAACACAAGGCAGGAGCCATAACGTGACGCTGTATGACATCAAACCTAAGTTTCAAAATTTACTTCGACCCACCGTCGTCAGGCTGCATGCCATAGGTGCGACGGCAAACCAGGTAACACTATTGGCAATGCTGGCCTCGGTTCTGCTCGGCAGCGTACTGATGTGTTTCCCGAAACCGCTGTTTTTTATCTCATTGCCGATCTTCTTATTTTTCCGTATGGCGCTGAATGCTATCGACGGCATGTTAGCGCGGGAATTTAACCAGCAGTCCAGGCTTGGGGCCATTCTCAATGAGGTAGGCGACATTATCGCTGATGCTGCACTCTATCTCGCGTTTGCTTTTTTGACCGGAGTTACTCCGTGGTTGGTTGTGCTGGTGGTACTGCTGTCGTGGCTGACAGAGTTTTGCGGAATCACTGCCCAGACCCTGACGGGTAGCCGAAATTATCGTGGCCCGATGGGTAAAAGTGACCGTGCCTTTGTTCTGGGGGCTTTGGGTCTGTTTATCGCGCTTTGGCCGCAGTACATCATCGTCGCCAATATTGTCTTTGGTATCTCGGCTGTGCTGCTGGCCTGGACCTCAATCAACCGCTGTCGCAGTGCGCTGGAGGTCACCAATGCCTGATTCCCTGCACACGTTGTATTACTGCCTTGGTGGGATCTTCAGCGTTTTAGTACTGGCGACCGCCATTATCTTCGTCTTAAAAAAGTGCCGCCCACAGCGTGACTGGCTGGAACTCCAGCAGCGGATCAACAGCTGGTGGGTCATCGTTGGCTTATTTTCGCTGGCGATGCTTTCGCCTAAAGGGCTGGCACTCACCTTCTTCGGATTTCTCAGCTTCCTGTCACTGAAGGAATATCTGACGCTGGCCCCGACACGCCGCTCTGACAGCGTGCCGTTGCTGTGGATGTATGCCGCGATCCCGGTGCAATATATCTGGGTGGGGATGTCGTGGTACGGCATGTTTATTATATTCATCCCGATTTACATTTTCTTATTCCTGCCTGCTCGCATGGTGCTCGTTGGCGATACTAAAGGGTTCTTACACTCTGCCTCCGTCATGCACTGGGGCATGATGACAACGGTCTTTGCTTTAAGCCACGTCGCGTTCCTGATGATGTTGCCAGGCGTGGATATCAAAGCGGGCGCACTGCTGGTTATATTCCTGGTCGCGACCACTGAGATTAACGATATTGCGCAATATCTGTGGGGAAAATCATTGGGCAAAATCAAGGTCACGCCGAAGGTTAGCCCGAATAAAACGCTGGCCGGATTGCTGGGCGGCGTGCTGACCACCACGCTGCTGGCGGCCATTTTCGGCCCGCTGCTGACGCCGATGAACTGGATCCACTCGCTGGGTGCCGGGGTAATTATCGGCCTGAGCGGGTTCTGCGGCGATGTGGTGATGTCGGCCATCAAGCGTGATTTTGGTGTGAAAGACTCCGGTAAATTGCTCCCGGGGCACGGCGGCATCCTTGACCGTCTGGATTCGCTGATTTACACCGCGCCGCTGTTTTTCCACTTCTATTACTACTTCTATGTATAAGGGGCGCAGATGAACCGTTTTCTGCGCTGGATCTTTACGTTGTGTATTGCGTACCCCGTGGTCTGGATATGGCTGGGCGTTCGCGTGTCAGGCCGCAAAAAGCTGCCTGTGGAAGGCCCGGCGATTATCGTGGCGAACCACAACAGCCATCTGGATGTGCTGACGTTGTTCACGCTGTTTCCACTTTCAACACTGGTGAACGTGCAGCCCGTGGCGGCGGCAGACTATTTCCTGCGAAACAAAGTGATTGGCTGGTTTGCACTGAAGGTCATCGGCATCATTCCTGTTTATCGTGGAGCCCATCAGGCCAATCCGCTGCAGGCTTGCGTCGATGCACTAGCAGCAAAGAAAATTGTGATTATTTTCCCTGAAGGCACGCGCGGCGAGCCGGGGAAATTCGCAGAGATCAAATCCGGCATCTGGCATTTAAGCCAGCAGTGTCCGGAGGTGCCGATTATACCCGTCTACATGCACGGTCTGGAGCGCTCAATGGGCAAAGGGCAGAAAATCCCCGTACCGTTTTTTATCGACATCTTTATCGACGAACCGCTGTTTTACGACGCGGATAAAGTCACTTTTAAACAATCGTTATTCACTCGTTTCGTCACATTACAACAGCAGGTGACAAGGAAAATCACATGAGTCAGGAAGCTCGTTTATTTAAGGAAAGTACATTCGCAACCAGCGATGGAGAGTCGCTCTATTTTCGCCACTGGCCTGCAACGGAAGGCAACGGTAAGAAAGTGATCGTGCTGTTTCACCGCGGGCATGAACATTCCGGGCGTCTGCAGCACATTGTCGATGAGCTGGATATGCCCGATACGCATTTTTACGCCTGGGATGCTCGCGGTCACGGTCAATCGCCGGGCGATCGTGGTTACAGCCCGAGCCTGGCTCGCTCTGTTCTGGACGTGGATGAGTTTGTGCGTTTTGTGGCGAAGGACGCGCAGGTCAGCCTTGAGGATATCGTAGTGATTGCGCAGAGCGTGGGGGCGGTACTGGTCTCTACCTGGGTTCACGACTATGCGCCGAAAATTCGGGGGATGGTGCTGGCTTCTCCGGCCTTTAAGGTCAAACTGTATGTGCCGTTCGCCCGAACGGGCCTTGGGTTGATGCAGCGGATCCGTGGCCTGTTCTACGTCAACTCCTACGTGAAAGGGAAATTCCTTACCCACGATCCGGAGCGTGTTGCCAGTTTTGAACAGGATAAACTCATCACACGGGCAATCGCGGTGAACATTCTTCTCGATCTCTACAAAACGGCTGAGCGCATTGTGTCCGACTCTGCCGCCATTACGCTGCCGACCCAATTACTTATCTCTGGCGATGATTTTGTCGTGCATGCGAAGCCGCAAAAACATTTCTACGCCGGTCTGCGAAGTTCTATCAAAGAGCAGCATATTTTACCCGGTTTCTATCACGATACGCTGGGTGAAAAAGACAGGGCTATGGCCTTCGATAAAATGAAAACCTTTATCGACAAACTCTATGCGGTAAAACCTTACACTTTCGATTACAGCCATGAAGACCAGTGGAGCCCGAGTGCCGACGCGTACCGCGAACTGCAGGCACCGCCAAAAGCACTCTCGCTGGAGGGGATGTTCTATTCCTCAATGAGCTATGGCATGAAAACAATCGGCAGACTGTCAAATGGGATGCGTCTGGGCTACGAGACGGGTTTTGATTCCGGCAGTACGCTGGATTATGTGTACCGTAACTATCCGGAAGGCAAAGGTATTCTGGGGCGTATGATTGACCGACACTACCTGAGCAGTATTGGCTGGCAGGGGATCCGGGTACGAAAAGTCAATATTCAGCAGGTCATAGAGCAGGCTGTCGCCCGGCTGAAAGAGAGTGATATGCCGGTACGTGTAGTGGATATCGCAGCCGGACACGGTCGCTATGTGCTCGACGCGCTGGAGAAACATCAGGATATCGAAAGTATCCTGCTGCGTGATTACAGCGACCTGAACGTTGAGAAAGGCCAGACCATGATTGAAGGGCGAGGGTTAAGCCATGTCGCTCAGTTCAAAAAGGGCAATGCTTTTGACTATGACTCTCTCGCTACACTTGGGCCAGCTCCTACACTGGGGATCGTTTCCGGGCTATATGAACTCTTCCCGGATAACGCCTTAATCAAAGCCTCGCTCGCCGGGCTGGCTGCGGCAATACCGCCTGGTGGCATGCTGGTCTACACCGGGCAGCCGTGGCATCCGCAGTTAAAAACTATCGCTTATACCTTAACCAGCCACCAGAACGGCATTCCGTGGATGATGCGTGTGCGCACGCAGAAAGAGATGGATACGCTGGTGGAGCAGGCGGGCTTCGAGAAATGCCACCAGGTGATTGATGAGTTTGGTATTTTCACCGTCTCGCTGGCCGTGAGAAAGCAGCATGGCTGAGTCCGCGCTTATACAGAACAATGCCAGCCTCTGGAAACTGGGGCTGTGCTGGCTGGTGTTGTTGGGACCGCTGTTTTTCTTCAGCTATGGACAGGTGAATCAGTTCACGGCTACACGTCCTGATGTGGGAAGCATGGTCCTCGGGTGGGAACATGTTATCCCGTTTATGCCCTGGACCATCGTACCTTACTGGAGTATTGACCTACTGTATGGCATTTCGCTGTTTATCTGTACTTCAAAGCAGGAGCTGACCCGTCACGGTTGTCGGCTGCTTGCCGCATCACTTATTGCCTGCGTCGGCTTTCTCCTGTTTCCGCTGAAATTCACTTTCATGCGCCCAGAAACGCAGGGGATGTTTGGCTGGCTGTTTCAACAGCTCGAACAGTTTGATTTGCCTTATAACCAGGCTCCGTCGTTGCATATCATCCTGACATGGCTGTTGTGGCTGCGTTTTCGTCAGCATCTGGGGAAGGGTGCAAAGCTGCTTTCCAGTGCGTGGTTTTTGCTGATAGCGGTATCTGTGCTTACCACCTGGCAGCACCATTTCATCGATGTCGTTAGCGGGTTTGTGGTCGGCGTGGTGATTAGCTATGCCATTCCGGTTGAAGGCCACTGGCGGTGGAAGCGCCCATCAGCACACGCCGTACGGCTCGCAGCGAAATATGGTGCTGGTGGAATAGTGTTTTTGTTGGCGGGTTTGTGGATCCCCCACGGCTTCATTTTGCTGTGGCTTGCAGCGGCATTATTGATGGTGGCGGCGGGCTATACCGGGCTCGGGGTGTCGGTGTTTCAGAAAAATAATCACGGCGATTTATCCCTTTCTGCCCGCTGGATGTTGTTCCCCTATTTAGCCGGGACATGGCTTTCAAAACAATGGTTTTCCCGACGGATATCTCTGAGCAACGTTGTTTATGACGGCGTGGCATTGGGTCGCTTTCCGGATAGAACCATGACGCAGGCCGCCGTTTTCGATCTGACGGCTGAATTTCATAAGGGCCGCCGCAAAGCAGATCACTGGGAGGCTTACCCGCTGATGGATTTGGTGGTGCCGGGCGTCCGGGACATCCACCAGGCCGTGATGAAGCTCAGTCAACTGCAGCAAGAACATGAAAGTGTGCTGGTATGCTGTGCCTTAGGCTTATCCCGCAGTGCAACGGTTGTTGCGGCCTGGCTGCTAAGTGAAGGGCTCGCCGGGTCGGTCACGCAGGCCGTGGCGTTAATCAAATCCCGGCGGCCTCAGGTGGTGCTTACGCCCGCCCATCTTCAGGTTCTGGAAACATTCAGCAAGGAGCTGCAATGTCAGATATCACTAAGACCAAACAAATAATGCACATTCATCTGTCGAGCTGGCGCTACTTTGCTGCCCTGACGCTGCCACCTTTGGTGTTGATCTTTAACCTGTTGTTTTCACTCGATTGCGTGTTGCTAATGGGACTCTTTTTGCTGACCCATTATTACTGTTGGCGTATATGGCTGGATGAACGACTTTTTCAGCTCATTGAGAGTGAAAGCGATCTCGCTGAATTTGATAATGGTATGGCGCATTTGTGGGCCAAAAAGACGGGTAACACTCGTACGCTGGCTGAACGTTGGCGTGGGGCGAGAAACCTTTTTTACCGGGCCATGTTCTCGCTAATGGCGCTGTGGGTCGCCTCACTGTGCACAGTCCTTTACCAGTCTTTTACGTTGGTGGATTAACCAGCCTATGAATGACCATGATTTTCTGAAATATTTTGACGGCGAAATGCGCTGGCTGAGGGCGGCGGCGCGTGAGTTTGCTGAACAACACCCGGAGACCGGTCGGCGGCTGGGCATCGACCGACAGTCTCATAAAGCTGATGAGTCTGTCGAACGGCTGTTTCAGGGCTTTGCGCTGATGATGGCGCGGTTGCGTCGCCAGATTGATGACGATATCCCGGAGCTGACAGAGCCGCTGCTGGGGCATCTGCTGCCGATAGCCAACCGGACACAGCCCTCGATGGCCGTAGTCGAGCTGTCCCCGAAAATGGTTACGCAGGTCAGGGATGTGGTTATCCCCGCAGGCACAACATTGCTGACCCGGCCAATGGATGATACCGGCCTGCGCTGCCCATACCGCACGACCGACGAACTGGTACTGCACCCGTTGACGCTGCATCACGTCAGACAGCAGTTGCATCCGGATGGTCACCAGGTGCTGGCGCTGAAGTTTTCATTTGGTAAGTACGCCGATCCATCGCAGACGGATTTGAGCCAGATCTCGCTCTACATTCACGGCGATCGCCCTTTACAGTCGATGCTGTATCTGGCGCTGACGCATCATGTCTCGCATATCACGGTGCGCTTGCCGCAAACAGGCAATCTCGATCCGCAGCCGTTTCACGGCAAACTGTCGTCGCGCTGGCAGCAAAACTGGTCCTCAGTCTGGCCGGAGAGTGAAAGCCCGGCGCTGTGCGGGGAGGTTCGCCCATTACTGGAATACTTCAGCTTCCCGGCCCGGTTTGCGTTCTTTACCCTGACGGGCCTTGAAACGCTGCCGCTCGGGGAAGACTGTCAGTATTTTGAGCTGGAACTTCATCTGAGCAAGCCACTGGACCGGGATATTTCCGTGCCGGAGGATACTCTGCGTATCCACTGTGTACCGCTCATCAATTTGTTTTCGCTCAACGCTGAACCCCTGAAGGTGGAACCCGCAAAACTGGATTACCGGCTTCGTCCACACCGGCTGCGCGATCATCACACTGAAATTTACAGTGTGGATAAGATGGCCGCGAGTGAAACGCTGGACAAGCGACAGTACGTGCCGTTTCGGCAGTTCTGGCACAAGGGCGGGATGTTGCAGCGTAAAGATAGCTGGCCTGAACGTTACTTCCACACCCGTATCTGGCGGGGTGTTACCGGAATGCATGAAACATTGTTGATGCTGGGAGGGACGGCGGGTGAACAGGATCTGCAGGAAGAAAATGCGACGCTGTTTTTGAACATCACCTGTACCAACGGCAACTACCCACGTATGGCGCTGGATAATGCCGTGTTTGATGGTATGACGACCGCCGGCAACCAGTCGCTATGCTGCCAAACCAGGCAGGCGCCCTCTATGCCGTGCTATCCACCATTGTCCGAGTTATATCAGTGGCATGCGATGGCTTTGCTGCATCCACGTGCTCTAAGCCGGATGATCGATAGCGCCAAAAATCTTCGCGCGGTGTTGCAGCTGTTCAACTGGACAGAGGATAAGGATAATCTTCGCCGTATCAATGGGGTAAGTCACGTCAGCTATAAACAGGCATACAGTTCGGCGGAAGAGTGGCACGGCGTACATATTACTATTGAACTGGATGAAACGCAGTTCAGTGGCATTGGGGACGCGAGATTGTTCTGTGAGTTGCTAGAGCAATTTTTTACGCAGTACGCCAGCATTGCCCGTTTTACTCAATTGACGGTCACTCTGGCTGAGTCAGGGACGAAATGGGAATGGCCTATGCGCACGATCCACAGGGTGTTGATGTGAATTCAGCAGACGAAAAAAAGAGTTTGCCACCGTTCTGGCTGGATAAAGAGGGCAAAGACCAGACGGCCATGTTCAATTTCTACCGCTTTTGTGAGCTAGTGGAGAAATTCAGCGGCAGAAAGCTAGGTGCAGCGGGGAAGCTGAGCCAGGATGCTGTTCGGTTCCGTCCCGACCCACATCTCGGCTTTCCGACCAGTGAACTGAAAAAAACGGAGACCGATCCGGCTCATCCTGATGACCCGCCAACGGTCAGAACAACATTCCATGGGCTATATGGCGTGGATTCGCCGCTTCCGACGGCCTATGTTGATGATATCAATCAGGGGCGAGAGGGGGCTGATGCGATGGCTGCATTTCTGGATATCTTCAATCACCGGATGATGACGCAGTTTTACCGTATTCAGCGGAAGTACAGTTATCCGTCATCGTATGAAGAAGGGGGAACGGATAAATTCTCCCGTAGCCTCATGGCGCTGGCCGGTATAACACAAACGGATGATTTACCCGCTTCTCGATTGCTGGCTATCCTTGGGCCGATGATGCATACCACGTTGACCACGGAAGGGGTGGCCGCTGTGATACGCAGTCAGGCTCTCAGTACACGGGTAGAAGTCTTTCCACATCAACCGGTTACCATGTCAGTTGATGAGCGCACACGCCTGACGCTGAAGAATCCTATGGCGCTGAGCGAGCGCCTTGTTATGGGGGATGAAGTGGAAACCCTTAACTACTGCATGCGCATTGAAATGTACACCGAGGATGCCAAAGAGGCCAAAGGCTGGTGGCCGCAAGGACAACTGCGCAAGGATGTGTTTGCGCTGCTGAAAGCATATCTGGGGTGTGACTACGATGCAGACATATATTTGACCGTTCCCACTTGCATTTTACCTCGTCCAGGGCTGGGGAAAGCGGGGCTTTTTATCGGGTACAACATCATGTCAGGCCTCAGAGATGATAACGAAGACGAGATGCCGCAGACGTTGCGCACGAAGGTGGGAAAACTGCGAGGAAAAGGTTTCGAGGAAGACTAATTGTGTTTGCGAAGCCGAGATACCGGGTTAGTGAGTGTTGACGGCACAGCTACTATAAATGTGATTATCGAGAACAAAAATACCGCAGACCCTGTCTGGCATGAGACGTGGTGGGAGTGGTTACCTGGAGAATTCTCCAGATGCCCATACGGCCTGGATCCGCATAAAGACATAGGGTTTCATCGATGGGGATAGACGTTGAAATGGTGCCGATAATAGGAGTCGAACCTACGACCTTCGCATTACGAATGCGCTGCTCTACCAACTGAGCTATATCGGCCCTGAAAGGACGCGTTCACCTGCGTGAAGCACGGGGTAGAAGGTTAAAACTAAGTGGGTGATGCGTCAATGCCCTTTCGAATCAAACGGCTACTTTTGCATCACCCGCTTAGCGTTAAGCACGAATGGTATCGTCGCCGAAACCAATCCACTTATAGGTAGTCAGCGCTTCCAGGCCCATCGGCCCGCGGGCGTGCAGCTTCTGGGTGCTGACCGCCACTTCCGCGCCGAGGCCGAACTGGCCGCCGTCGGTGAAGCGGGTAGAAGCGTTAACGTATACCGCCGACGAATCCACTTCATTAATAAAGCGATTCGCATGGCGCAGGGTACGCGTCAGAATGGCATCTGAATGCTGGGTACCGTGCGCGCGAATATGGGCAATCGCATCATCGAGATCGGCGACAACTTTCACGTTCAGATCCAGCGACAAATACTCGTCGTCGTACTGCTCCGCTTTCACCGGCTCCACTTTTGCCGGACCGTTCTGCAGAAGGGGCAGGGCGGCCGGGTCGGCATGCAGCGTCACGCCGCTCTCCGCCATCTGTTTGCTCAGCGCAGGCAGGAAGGTATCGGCGATATTACGGTGCACCAGCAGCGTCTCGGCGGTATTGCAGGTGCTCGGGCGTTGGGTCTTGGCGTTAACGATGATCTTCAACGCCGGTGCGATCTCTGCCGAATCGTCGACGAAAATATGACACACGCCGATACCGCCGGTGATCACCGGGATCGTGGATTGTTCGCGGCACAGCTTATGCAGGCCTGCGCCGCCGCGCGGGATCAGCATATCGATGTATTTATCCATCTTCAGCATTTCGCCGACCAGCGCGCGATCCGGGCTCTCGATTGCCTGCACCGCGGCAGCCGGCAGGCCGCACTCCTGCAGCGCCTGTTGAATCACTTTCACCGTCGCGGCGTTGGTGCGCCAGGTCTCTTTACCGCCGCGCAGAATAGCCGCGTTGCCGGTCTTCAGGCACAGAGAGGCGACATCGACGGTCACGTTCGGTCGCGCTTCATAAATCACGCCGATCACTCCCAGCGGCACGCGGCGACGTTCGATACGCAGGCCGCTATCCAGCAGACCGCCGTCAATCACCTGGCCGACCGGATCCGCCAGGCTACACACCTGACGCACGTCATCGGCGATGCCGCGCAGGCGCGCTGGCGTCAACGCCAGGCGATCGAGCATCGCGTCGCTCAGGCCATTGGCGCGGGCGTCGCTGAGGTCCTCGGCGTTAGCGCGCAGGATGTCTTCGGTCTGCGCTTCCAGATAATCAGCAATCTTGTTGAGAACCTGATTTTTCTCGCGGCTGGAAAGCAGCGCGAGTTGGTAAGAGGCCGCTTTGGCCGCAATGCCCATTTGTTCCAGCATTTTCAGCTCCTTAACGGGTAATCATATCGTCGCGATGAACGGCCACCGGGCCGTATTCATAGCCGAGGATGGCATCGATTTGCTGCGAGTGCTGCCCGGCGATCAGGCGCAGGGCGTCGCTGTTATAGCGGCTTACGCCGTGAGCGATATCGCGGCCTTCGCTACTGCGGATTCGGATAACTTCGCCGCGGGAGAAATTCCCGCTGACGGTTTTGATGCCTTTTGGCAGCAATGAGCTTCCTCTTTCCAGAATAGCCTGGGTCGCCCCGGCATCGACGGTGATTTCACCGGCCGGCGGCGCGCCGAAGATCCAGCGTTTGCGGTTCTCCAGCGGTGATTCCTGAGCGTGGAAACAGGTGCCCACCGGCAGGCCTTCCATCGCGTGGCCGATAACGTCCGGGCGGTTGCCGGCGGCGATAATGGTATCGATGCCCGCGCGACAGGCGACGTCCGCGGCCTGAAGTTTGGTGCCCATGCCGCCGGTGCCGAGGCCGGAAACGCTATCGCCTGCAATGGCGCGCAGCGCGTCATCGATGCCGTAGACATCTTTAATAAGCTCGGCCTGCGGATTGCTACGCGGGTCGGCGGTAAAGAGTCCCGGCTGATCGGTCAACAGCAGCAGTTTATCGGCGCCGGCGAGAATGGCCGCAAGGGCGGAAAGATTATCGTTGTCGCCGACTTTGATTTCAGCGGTGGCGACGGCGTCATTCTCATTAATGACCGGCACGATGTTGTTATCCAGCAGCGCGCGCAGGGTATCGCGGGCGTTGAGGAACCGCTCGCGATCTTCCATATCGGCACGGGTCAGCAGCATCTGGCCGACATGAATGCCGTAAATAGAGAAAAGCTGTTCCCACAGCTGGATAAGACGGCTTTGGCCGACTGCCGCCAACAGCTGTTTTGAGGCAATGGTGGCGGGCAGTTCAGGGTAGCCGAGGTGTTCACGTCCGGCGGCGATGGCCCCGGAAGTCACAATCACAATGCGGTGCCCCATGGCATGCAGCTGCGCGCACTGGCGCACTAACTCAACGATATGGGCGCGGTTCAGGCGGCGGGATCCGCCCGTTAAAACACTGGTGCCCAGTTTTACCACCAGCGTCTGGCTATCACTCATGATTTTCTGCCGTTCAAAAGGAATATCGAGATCGAGCTGATGTTGTAACAGGAGTCAGGCCGCTTGCCAACTGCTGGCGTATTGGTCAAGCCATTTTATTGCGCGGATCGGGCATTCTGCGCAGGCAAGGTGACATATTTATGACGGAAATATTTAAACATTCTTTTTTATAAAAAGTTCCATTTCGTCATAAATATTTAACACTACAGCGTTAAAAAACCTCCAGTTTTTGACGGGGCCTTCGCCCGGAATTGATAAGCGCGTGTAAATAAATCACCAGGACCACATAATGAAAAAGCGTTCTCTGGCATTAATGATGATGGGTTTTGTTGCTTCTTCGGCTTCACAGGCAGCGGAAGTATACAATAAAGACGGCAATAAACTGGACGTGTACGGCAAAGTGAAAGCCATGCACTACTTCAGCGATTATGACAGCAAGGATGGCGACCAGACCTACGTTCGCTTTGGTATCAAAGGCGAAACGCAGATCAACGATCAACTGACCGGTTATGGCCGCTGGGAATCCGAATTCTCCGGCAATAAAACCGAAAGCGATTCTTCGCAGAAAACCCGTCTGGCGTTTGCCGGCGTGAAGTTAAAAGAGTTTGGATCATTTGACTATGGTCGTAACCTCGGCGCGCTGTACGACGTTGAAGCCTGGACCGATATGTTCCCGGAGTTCGGCGGCGACTCTTCCGCGCAGACCGATAACTTCATGACCAAACGCGCCAGCGGCCTGGCGACCTACCGCAACACCGATTTCTTCGGCCTGGTCGATGGTCTGAATATGACCCTGCAATACCAGGGGAAAAATGAAGGCCGCGAAGCGAAAAAACAGAATGGCGACGGGTTCGGCTCCTCTTTAAGCTATGATTTCGGCGGCAGTGATTTCGCCGTCAGCGCGGCTTATACCAGCTCTGACCGTACCAACGATCAGAACCTGCTGGCGCGCGGCCAGGGTTCCAAAGCGGAAGCCTGGGCTACCGGCCTGAAGTACGACGCCAACAATATCTACCTGGCGACAATGTACTCTGAGACCCGCAAAATGACCCCGATCAGCGGTGGTTTTGCGAATAAAGCGCAGAACTTTGAAGCGGTCGCCCAGTATCAGTTCGATTTCGGTCTGCGTCCGTCTCTGGGCTATGTACTGTCGAAAGGCAAGGATATTGAAGGTGTCGGCAGCGAAGACCTGGTCAACTATATTGACGTCGGCCTGACCTACTACTTCAACAAAAACATGAACGCCTTTGTGGATTACAAAATTAACCAGCTGAAGAGCGATAATAAGCTCGGTATTAACGATGATGACATCGTCGCGCTGGGGATGACCTATCAGTTCTGATAAAACTGAGCGCAAGAAAAATAAAAACCGCGGCCCTGAGCGCCGCGGTTTTTATTTGTCAGGATTAGCGGTTTTTCGCCAGATGCAGATTGTCGTTATTCATGGTGATCTGCGCGTTATATTCCTTCGGCAAGCGCCGCGCCTGATAAAATACGCGGTTCCAGTACGGATTATCCAGCGACGAACGCATGACGCCCTGGCTTGCGGAGGCGTGCAGGAAATTGTGGTCGGTATCGTAGAAACCGACGTGCATGCCGCCGTGAATGCGGAAGAAGACTAAATCGCCAGGTCGCAGCTGCTGCTTGCTAACCCGTACGCCCATATGCAGAAGATCGCCGGTGGTCACGCGGTCCATTGGCAGATTAAAGCGGTCCTTCAGCGTACGCCAGACAAAGCCGGAACAGTCGACGCCGCTCTGGTCGGTGCCGCCCCATTCGTAAGGGGTGCCGTCCCAGGTGTGCATCTGATCGTGCAGGGCGGCCAGCACCGGTATCAGATCGTCGGAGCCGCTGTCGATTGGCTCGTAATGATGCTGCGCCACCGCCTTGGGCGGTTTTTTTGGGGAAGATGAACATCCTGCCAAAATCAATAAAGGAACAAGTAATAAAGCGTGGGTGAGTTTGGGCTTCATGTCGTTATTTTCATGTTTGGGATCGACCGTCGCCATTTATAGCGTATTCAGGGAAACGTCAGAATGATGAAACGCAAAATTTACGAAAACTTACGTACTGCAGGCATAAATTCGCCGGTACGTAATAAGCACATTTCTCAGATAGTAAACGCGGTGATTTTATTTATTAATAAATGTTTACTATCTAAATCAAAATATAACAGGCCAGAATCAGGATGTTCTTATTTATCTGGCGTGAGAGACAGGCGTGCCTCCTTTAAGATGGCGGATAAAAGAGGCTGGCGCATAGCCCATCGCTTTGCGGAACATGGCGGTAAACGCCGCCGGATGCTCATAGCCAAGGCTTAATGCCACGTCGGTAATGCTTCGTCCTTCTCGCAGGGCGGTGAGAGCGTACATCAGGCAGGCTTTATGACGCCAGTCGCGAAACGCCATCCCGGTCTCCTGCAAAAAGCGGCGGTTGAAGGTGCGCAGGCTTTGACTCATCTTTTTGGCCCACAGCTCCGGTGTACTGTGAATCTCCGGCTGAAGGAGAAACGCGCTGCATAGTTCAGCCAGCCGCGGATGTTGCGGCAGCGGCGTAAACATCGGCAGCGGCGGGGCGCCCTGCAGTTCAAACAGCAATAGGGCGATAAGCGCCGCATCATGTCCGCTCTCTTCATACAACAGCGGCAACTGGCAGGCGGCCAATAGCAGTTGATGTAGCAGCGGCGAAACCTGCAATACTTCGCAGCGCACGCCGGCGCGCGGCGCGTCCTGCGGTTCGATATACAGGCTATGGGTGCTCACGCCCGGCATCCAGACGCGATGCGGTTTATTAGCGGGTATCCATACGCCGCTGAACGGCGGCACCAGCCACTGGCCGTCATCGGTTTCGACTTTCATTAAGCCATTCACGGCATAGAGAAACTGCGCTCGCCGATGATGATGGCGCGGTAAAAGGGTGTCAGGCGGATAATCGCTACCCAGGCCCAATACCCGGCGCGGCAGATGATCGACATCATTAATCGCGATATTACGCATGCGTACACTCCTGGCTGAAAATCGTAATATATTGGCCTTTAATCGTAAGTCAGCCATTCCGCTATTCTATATCGTTACCTCCCTGAATGGAGGAACGGTAGATGATATTTGGGCTTTTTGTTTGCGGATTGTTGTCCGGGGTAACCACCTGGCTGTTTGGCTTCGGCGGCGGCTTTGTTACCGTGCCGCTGCTTTACCTGCTGCTGAGCCATCAGGGCGCAGTAGGCGGTCAGGCGATGCAAATAGCGGTAGCGACGTCGGCGCTGGTGATGCTGTGCACGTCGCTGTTGGCAAGCGGCCGCCATCTGCGCGCCGGAACGGTTCACTGGCGCTCCCTGCTGCCGATACTTGGCGGCATCGCCATCGGCGGTATTGCCGGCGCGGCGCTGGCGCTGAGGGTCAACGGCGAGTGGATCCGCTGGCTGTTCATTTTGTACCTGGCGGTGACCATCGTGGATTGCTACGTTCGCCCCGGCTTTATGGCGCCGTCGACAGCTTGCGCACCGTCGAGTGCAGGGCGCGAGACTATTCTTGGTGGCGGGATTGGCCTAATTGCCGCCTTCCTTGGCGTTGGCGGCAGCGTGATGACCGTACCGCTGATGCGCCGGCGTGGCGCGACGATGGCGCAGGCCGCGGCGATGGCCAATCTGTTGACGTTGCCGCTGGCGGCGACCGCCAGCCTGGCGTGGCTGCTGATGGCGCCGATGGCGGCGCTGCCCTCCGGTTTCATCGGCAATATCTGGTGGCTGGCGGCCGGATTGCTGGTAGCCGGAAACTGGCTGGGATTGCGGGGCGCATCGCGCTGGTTGGCAAAACTTCCCGATCGCTGGCACGTGCGGATCTACCCGCTACTATTGCTACTGGTGCTGCTGGCGATGGGCTTTGGCGGGGTGGGCTGAAACGCAGCCGGATCATGCTCCTGTCATCTTCTTTATACATGCTCTCGCAGGCTTATATTGCTGATTATGGAAAATGACCGATGTCTAATGCTGTGACGATTTTCGATCTGGATAACACCCTGATTAAAGGGGACAGTAGTACGCTGTGGAGCCAGTTTATGGTGCGCGAAGGCTTGGTGAGCGACCCGGAATATCTGGCGCGCGAGGCGCAGCTGATGGCGGATTACGACCGCGGGGAAATGAATATCGCCGATTATGTCGCGCTGATTCAGGCGCCGCTGATTGGTATCCCGCAGGGGCAGGTGGATACGCTGGTGGCGAGATTCGTGCGCGAAAAGGTGTTGCCGCGGGTCTACCCACAGGCATGGGACGTTATTCGTACCCTACAGGCGCGAGGGGAAAAAATGTTGGTGATCTCCGCCTCGGTAACGCTGCTGGTGCAGGCGATAGCCGCCGAGCTGGGAATTGAACAGGCGTTGGGTATTGATGTTGAAATGGCGGATGGCGGCTACAGTGGTGTGATTGCCGGTACCCCGAGCTATCAGCAGGGCAAAGTGACGCGCCTGGCGCAGTGGCGCGAGGCGCATCCTGACTATACTGGCGAAGTCACTTTTTATACCGATTCGATAAACGACCTGCCCCTGTGCCTGCATGCGGATCGCGTGCGGTTGGTCAACCCCTGTCCGCAGCTGCTGGCAGCCAACGCCCGGCACGGCTGGCCGGTGCTGGCGTGGCAGATCGAATAACGAGACGTTTTCCCTGATTGGTAGCCCCGGTAAGCGTAGCGCCACCGGGGAGAGGGGTTATTGCTGACTTTGATACAACGGCACCACGTTGCCGCCGATATAACGGCGGCGCAGCCAGGCGGAGAGGGCGTCCATGACCATGACCACCGCGACCAGCAACAGGGTAATAAACATCACCACATCCCAGTTCCACAAACGCATATTTTCCGCGTAGATGAGGCCAATCCCGCCCGCGCCGACAAAACCTAACACCGCGGCGGAACGGGTGTTGGATTCAATCTGATATAAACTCAGCGCCAGGAAAGTCGGGAACGACTGGGTGAAAATGCCGAAGCGGTGTTTCTGCAGACCATTAGCGCCGACGGCGGTGAGGCCGCGTCCCGGCGAACGATCTACCGCCTCGTGGCCTTCAGCATACAGGCGCCCCAGCAGGCCGGTATCCTGCATAATAATCGCCAGTACTCCGGCCAGCGGCCCGAGCCCTACGGCGCGCACGAAAATCAGACCCCAGATAGCCATATCGATACCGCGCAGCATGTCAAACAAGCGGCGCATCAACACGGCGATAATGCCGGGAATCACGCCGCGCATAATATTGCGCGCCGCCAGGAATGACAGCAACAGCGCGATGACCGTCGCGGTAATCGTCCCGGCGAAGACGATGGCAAGCGTAATGGCGATTTGCGTGAAGTAATAGGCAAACGGCCAGTTCCAGAAATCGTGCCAGACGAACATCCGCAGCAGATAGCGCCCCATCTGCTGTAGACCAGTCGCCAGTTGTTCGCTGCTGATACCGAACTGCATAAAGAACCAGACGTAATAAAGTACGCTCGCCAGCGCCAGCACGCCGACGTAGCGCAGATATCGCCCCTGAGTCTTATACAGCGCCTGATGCTGGCGGCGGCTGGCGGCGATATCCGGTTGATGTTGCCATTGGCTCATTTTTTCCCCTCCAGAACCCACTGGCGCAGGCGGCCGGAAAGCATATCCAGCAGCGACACCACAATAATGATCAGCAGCAGCGTCATGCTGACCTGATCGTAACGATCGAGCTTAATGTTGGTCATCAGCTCCTGGCCGATCCCGCCGGCGCCCACCAGACCAAGAATGGTGGATGAACGGAAGTTAATCTCAAGGCGCATAAAGCCGTAGGAGAGAAAAATCGGTTTCACCTGCGGCCACAGGGCAAAACGCACCTTCTGCAGCGCTGATGCCCCGCATGCCGCCAGCCCGCGCACCGGTTTATCCTGCGCGCTTTCCACCGCTTCATAGAACAGTTTGGTCAGGCTGCCGACCGTATGCAGCATCAGCGCCAGAAAACCGGGGATCGCGCCGATACCGAACGCCATGACGAAAATGACCGCCCAGGCCAGCTCTGGCATGGTGCGTAAAAAGGCCACCAGCACGCGAACGGCGAAGCGTAGCGGCGCCGGTGACCAGGCGTTATTGGCGGCGAGGAAAGCCAGTATCGTCGCTACCGCGACCGCCACCAGCGTGGAGGCCAGCGCCAGCTGCAGCGTCTCCCAAATCAGCGGCAGCTGAATCGGTAGGCGATAGCCCCAGTACGCCAGCGAGCCTTTGGTATGAGAATCGGCTAACAGGACGCCCGGATGCAGCGTCGGCAGCGTCTCGAACATATAATCGAGAAAGTTTGGCAACGAGCGCCAGATGGTGAACAGATTAAACTCGGCGGCGTGCCCGGCGGCAAAGTAGAGCGCCAGCAGCACCAGCGACCAGCCGAAGGTATCGCGCTTTTGCCGCGTCCTGACCTGCTGGTAATAACGTTCAAATTCGGTATGGGTATTATTCATGCGGCGAAAAGGTCTTTAACGTAGCGCCGCCGTCTGCATTGATCTGCGAACGGCGGCATCAGTACGGGATTAACGCGCGCTAACCAGTTCGCGTTTCATATCGATGATCTGCTGGAAATCGGCCACGCTGCCCGGGCCGATGTGCTGAGTACCGCCCATCGCTTTCACAAAACAGGCGTGATCGTCGGTATCCAGTTTTTTTAGCGCGGTGACGACTTTGGCTTTGAAGTCCGCCGGCAGCGCATTGCTAACGAGGATCGGGCCGTTCGGGATCAGCGGCGATTGCCAGATAATCCGGATTTGCTTCATCAAATCCGGATGATCCATGCGAATCAGGCGATTAAAAGCGCCTACGCTGTAGCCGCTGTTGTAGTCGCCGACCATTGAGGTCCAGGTGACCGCACCGGCAAACTGGCCGTTCAGCACGCCGAGAATGTCCTGCTCGTGGCCGCCGGAGAAGGTGACGCTGGAGAAGAAGTTATTGTATTTGTTATCCGCGTCGCCGCCGAATTTCTGTTTAAAGGCGTGGTTTGGAATTAAATAACCGGAAGTGGAATCCGGGTCGGCGAAGCCAAAAGCTTTGCCTTTTAAATCGTCCAGCGTTTTATACGGGCTGTCAGCTTTGACGATGACCACCGAGTGGTAGCCGCGGGACTGATCTTTATCATCAACGGCGATACCGACAATATCGACGGCTTTCGGGTTATTGATATAGACCGAGGCATAAGAAGAAGGCGACATACTTAATACGACATCGACTTTACCACCCAGCAGTCCCTGAATGACGCCAGAATAATCGGATGAGTTACGTAATTTGGTATCGACCTTCAGCTCTTTATCAAGAAACTGTTTCACGCACTGGTTATCGCCAATTTGCTGCGTGGCGTTTTGACCGCCGAGGATCCCCAGATTTAATTCCTTCGGCTGTTCAGCGGCGCTCGCTTGCCACGTCAGTAACAGAGCTGCGAGTGCTGCGGATAAACGAACTGCGCCATTAATATGTTTGTTCATTATTTTGCCCGTGTGTTTTTACTAAAGGAAATTAATGCAATTGGCTAATTTCATCGCCGTACAACCGATGCAGGACATCCTGAGTCAGCTGTGCGGGATGATCGTCGAAAATGATGCGGCCTTTGGCGACGCCAATGACCCGGGTGCAGTACTCTTTGACCAGTTCGACCGAATGCAGGTTGACCATCACGCTAATCCCCTGGCCGCTGATTTCCCGCAATACGTTCATAATTCGCTGGGTGTTTTTGGGATCGAGCGAGGCGACGGGTTCATCCGCCAGCAGGATCCCGGGGTTTTGCATCAGCGCGCGGCAAATCGCCACGCGCTGCATCTGGCCGCCGGAGAGGTTTTCCGCCCGCTGTAGGGCGTGCGGCAACATGTTCATCCACTCGAGAAGAGAGATGGCGCGAGCCCGGTCGGCGTCGGGGAAAACCTTAAACAGCGACTTCAGAGTTGAGGTCTGACTCAGGCGGCCGAGCAGTACGTTAGTCAGCACATCAAGGCGCGGCACGAGGCAGAAGTCCTGGAAAATCATGCCACACTCGCTGCGCCAGGCGTTGAGCGCGCGTCCTTTCAGGCGTGAAACATCATGCGGCATACCGACTTCCGGAAAGCTGAGAATTTCACCGCCGGTAGCGCTGTGAGTGCCGTTAAGGACATGCAGCAGCGTAGATTTCCCGGCTCCCGAGCGGCCAATCACTCCCACCAGCTCGCCGGCATGCAGGTCAAAACTGATGTTATCGAGGACGGTTTGCTGCGCATTATAAGATTTACTCAGGTTGCGCACGCTTAAGACTTTCCGCTGCCGGGTTGGGGTGATGGGCGTAATTAGCGAAAATTCGGTTTCCGCCACCGCGGCAAGAGAGCTGTTCATAAGAGTGTCCTGGTTCGTCATAAACTGGCCACTATTAATCGCGTTTTGTGTGAACTTTCGATGACGGTAAGGCGAACAAATAATGAAAGCGTGATGAAACGCTTATCTGCAAGGCAAGAGGAACATGTCAGCGGCAATCATTGCGTAATGGACTACACTAATGAAAATGAGAGTAAATAAGAAAGAAATATGAGAAGTAATCTCATTCTCTTAGATATCATTCTTTCATTGGATTAATAGTCCTCTGCAAGTGGTTTTTTTGTTTATGTTTAGGCTTTTTGTGCGGTGCTTAAAACCATTCATGCAGCTTATGATTGGGTGAATCGTCTTGTAAATAATGATTGTGTGGCATTATCCTCTTACTTTTGTGTGTTATTAAGATTTTTCGCAACGTCACTTATCTTGTCCATTAAGAATATTCCTAATGAATTAGGGTTATGATCCTGGATGATATAATAATCGATTCGGATTGTAGGAATTTTCGATCAATAACCACATGAAATTAAATGTTTTTTGTTTTTGAGCAAAAAATAGGATTTCGCCAAAAAGCAAAAAATTGACATAAATGAGAATTAGCTTCACATCCTGCTTGTTGACACTTAATCAGAAAAAACCTAAATTTGAATCCAACAAAAAATATAAATCGATAAATAATTTCGACATTATTAATTATTAAATAATGCCGCTGGTGTTTTATTATAACCAATTTAAACAGGGGTAATTTGCAGGTTTAATCTCTGCAGGCCTGGCTATCGGCGATGGGGTGAAAGGTAGTATTCCAGGATGAAGAGGATAAACAGTATATGGACGAACAATGCTCCCTTGATAAGTGTATTTGGCCAGCCCATGATACTTATTTTTTAAAAGGCTTATCGGAACTCATTTTAGATATCGAAGAACTTATTTATTTGTCACTGGATAAAATATGTAAGGATTTTTTGTTTATCAATCTGAGTACCAATGCATTAAATTACTTTATTCGCTATGACAACGACTGGTTAGCCAAGGCCAAGGGCAAACAAATCATTCTGATTGCCGCGAGAAAGTCAGAAGCGTTAGCCAATTATTGGTATTACAACGGTGATATTCGCGGCGTGGTGTATGTCGACCTCGCGCGCGATATAAGAAAAGATCTGGCCTATGTAATTAATGGCCGGTTTCTGCGTAAAGATATAAAGAAAGAAAAAATTACTGACCGGGAAATGACGGTGATCAGAATGACGGCCCAGGGAATGCATCCGAAATCTATCGCCAGAATTGAAAATTGCAGTGTGAAAACTATTTATACCCATCGGCGAAATGCTGAGGCCAAGCTGTATTCAAAAATTTATAAATTAGTTATGTAACGTTTATTTAGTGGTACACCGGGACGACTTGTCCTTAATTAAACTCAGGATGAAAAAGCTATGAAAAAAAAGGTTATTGCTATTGCTCTGGTAACGGCGTTTGCTGGAATGGGTGTTGCTCAGGCTGCTGATGTCACTGCTCAGGCCGTTGCTACCTGGTCTGCAACCGCGAAAAAAGACACTTCCAGCAAACTGGTTGTTACCCCGCTTGGCAGCCTGGCTTTCCAGTATGCCGAAGGGATTAAAGGCTTTAACTCACAAAAAGGTCTGTTTGATGTTGCGGTTGAAGGCGATACCACGGCGACTGCCTTCAAACTGACTTCACGTCTTATCACTAACACTCTGACTCAGCTGGATACCTCCGGCTCAACGCTGAGCGTGGGCGTGGATTATAACGGCGCCGCGGTAGAAAAGAGTGCTGACACCATCATGATCGACACCGCTAACGGCGTACTGGGCGGCAACCTCAGCGCGCTGTCTAACGGCTACAACACCGCAGGCCGCACCACCGCGCAGGACGGCTTTAACTTCTCCATCATCAGCGGTACCACCGACGGCACCACCGCGGTAACCGATTACAGCACGCTGCCGGAAGGGATCTGGAGCGGTGACGTGAGCGTGCAGTTCGACGCAACCTGGACCAGCTGATTTTCTCGTAGCACCGGGCAGGGGGAATACCCCTGCCTCTTCATGGACTGAACGCTTATGAAAAAACATCTCCTGGCCATTGCCCTGCTGCTTGGATTGGCTAACCCTGCGCGGGCGCTGGATGTCGGCGATATCTCTTCCTTTATGAACAGCGGCAGCAGCACGCTGAGTAAAGAGATTAAAAATACCACCGACAGCGGCCGCTTAATCAACATTCATCTGGAACGTCTCTCTTCACCGCTGGATGGCGGCAAAGTGATCCCGATGGATAAACAGGATGAAGTCCTGCTGACCCCCGCTAGCTTGTTATTGCCCGCAAAGGCCAGTGAAGTGGTGCGCTTTTTCTACAAAGGCCCGGCGGATGATAAAGAGCGCTACTACCGGATTGTCTGGTTCGATCAGGCCTTAAGCGATGCCCAGCGCAATGGCTCCCAGCGCAGCGCCGTGGCCACCGCTTCAGCCCGCATCGGCACCATTCTGGTGGTGGCGCCGCGTCAGGCTAATTTTCGCTATCAGTTTGCCGGCGACACGCTGACCAATACCGGGAACGCCACCCTGCGCATCATCGCCTATGGCCCGTGTCTGAAAATCGCCGATGGCAAAGAGTGCAAAGAAAACTACTACCTGATGCCGGGGAAATCGCGTCGCTTCACGCGCGTCAATATTGCTGACAAAAAAGGACGGGTCGCGCTCTGGCAGGGCGAGCAGTTTGTTCCCGTGAAATAGACATGTGTGCTGATGGATTAAGACTATGCCTTTACGACGGATCACCCCTGGACTGAACGCGCTGCTTGCCTCCGGCATGGTTCTTTTGCTGGCGCCTTATAGCGACAGCATGGCCGCCGAGCGCGTGCAGCAAATCGGCGGCGTGATTATCCCGCAGGCTTTCAGCCAGGCTTTGCAGGACGGCATGAGCATCCCTCTGTTTATTCATCTTGAAGGCAGCCGCGATAATCAGAACGATCAGCGTATCGGCGCCGCGTATATCTGGCTTGATGGCGATGTGCTGCGGGTTCGGCAAATCACCCTCGAAGAGGGCGATGACAACGCTCGCGTCAGCGACGAGACACGTCAACAGCTCAGCCGTTTATCCAATGAGGCTTTCAACGATGCGCTGAAGATCCCCTTAACTGATGCCGCGCAGCTGCAACTTAGTCTGCGCCAGTTGCTGCTACAACTGGTGGTGAAACGTGAGGCGCTGGGAACCGTGCTGCGGTCGCGCAGCGAGGATATTGGCCAGTCGAGCGTTAAAACCTTCAGTAATAACCTTACCTACAACCTCGGGGTCTACAACAACCAGATGCGTAGCGGCGGCAGTAATACCTCCAGCTATTTGTCACTCAATAGCGTTAGCGCGCTGCGCGAGCATCACGTGGTGCTCGACGGCTCGCTGTACGGCATCGGCACCAGCCACCAGGACAACGAACTGTATAAAGCGATGTACGAGCGCGACTTCGCCGGGCACCGTTTTGCCGGCGGGATGCTGGATACCTGGAACTTACAATCGCTGGGGCCGATGACTGCGATTTCGGCCGGTAAAATCTACGGCGCGTCGTGGGGCAACCAGGCCAGCTCGACGGTATTTGACAACAGCCAGTCGGCAACGCCAGTGGTGGCATTCTTACCGGCGGCAGGCGAGGTTCACCTGATGCGCGACGGGCGCCTGTTAAGCGTGCAGAACTTCGTCATGGGTAATCATGAAGTTGATACCCGAGGCCTGCCGTACGGTATTTACGACGTTGACGTCGAAGTTATCGTTAACGGAAGAGTGGTCAGCAAACGCACCCAACGCGTCAACAAACTGTTCAGCCGTGGACGCGGCGCGGGCGCGCCGCTGGCCTGGCAAATCTGGGGCGGTAGTTTCCACATGGACCGCTGGTCGGAAAGCGGTAAAAAGACGCAGCCGGCGAAAGAGAGCTGGCTGGCGGGGGCGTCGGCTTCCGGATCGTTGAGTACGCTCAGTTGGGCGGCCACCGGCTACGGCTACGATAGCAACGCCGTCGGCGAAACGCGCATTACGCTGCCGCTAACCGAGGCGGTGAATATTAACCTGCAAAACATGCTGGCCAGCGACAGCTCCTGGAGCAGCATCGGCAGCGTCAGCGCCACCTTACCCGGCGGCTTTAGCTCGTTGTGGATTAACCAGGAGAAGACCGTCATCGGCGATAAGCTGCGCCGCAGCGATGCCGATAACCGGGCGATCGGCGGCACGCTGAACCTGAACGCCCTGTGGTCAAAACTAGGTACTTTTAGCATCAGCTACAACGATGATCGCCGCTACAACAGCCATTACTACACGGCGGATTATTACCAGACGATTTATAGCGGCTCTTTTGGCTCGCTAGGCCTGCGCGCGGGCTTACAGCGCTATAACAACGGCGATAGCAACGCCAACACCGGGAAATATATCGCCCTCGATTTATCACTGCCGCTGGGCAACTGGTTCAGCGCCGGGATGACCCACCAGAACGGCTATACCATGGCCAACATTTCGGCGCGTAAGCAGTTTGATGAAGGAGCGATTCGAACCGTCGGCGCCAATATTTCGCGGGCGATTTCCGGCGATACCGGCGACGACAAAACCTTAAGCGGCGGCGCTTATACGCAGTTTGAAACGCGCTATACCAACGGCACGTTGAACGTCAACAGCGGCGCCGACGGCTACGTGAACACCAACCTGACCGCCAGCGGCAGCGTCGGCTGGCAGGGGAAAAATATCGCCGCCAGCGGAAGAACCGACGGCAACGCCGGGGTGATCTTCAATACCGGGCTGGAAGACGACGGCAAGCTCAGCGCTAAGGTTAACGGGCGCATCGTGCAGCTCAGCGGTAAACGCAATTATCTGCCGCTGTCGCCGTACAGCCGCTATGAAGTCGAACTGCAGAACAGTAAAAACTCGATCGACAGTTACGACATTGTCAGCGGCCGTAAGAGCCACCTGACGCTTTATCCCGGTAACGTGGCGGTGATCGAGCCGGAAGTGAAGCAGATGGTCACCGTCTCCGGACGTATCCGCGCCGAAGACGGCACGCTGCTGGCGAACGCGCGCATTAATAACCATATCGGGCGCACCCGCACCGATGAGAACGGTGAATTTGTCATGGATGTCGATAAAAAATATCCCACCATCGATTTTAGCTACGGCGGAAATAAAACCTGTGAAGTGGCGCTGGAGCTCAGCCAGGCGCGCGGTGCGGTGTGGGTAGGGGACGTAGTATGCAGCGGTCTCTCTTCATGGGCGGCGGCGCAGCAGACAGGAGAAGGTAATGAAAGCTAAGTGGCTACTCGCTTTGGCGACGCTGACGATCGCGCCGCTGGCGATGAACGCTGATGCGGCGGTGACAAAATATTCTGAAGCCGCTGCTCCGGCGCGCGAATTTGTCTTTGTCGAGAACAACTCTGATGACAACTTCTTTGTCACCCCTGGCGGCGCGCTGGATCCCCGCCTGACCGGCTCAAACCGCTGGACCGGGTTAAAATCAACCGGTTCTGGCGATACCGCGTACCGTCAGGTCAGTCTGGGTTATATCGATGATGGTCACAACCATGGGATCTCCGCTAATTACCGGTTTGATATGTGGCTGGAGAATGCGCCGGTCTCTCACCCTTTACTGGGTTTACGGTGTATTAACTGGTACTCGGGATGCGACCTGGCAACCAGCCTGATTTTACCCCAGTCAACCGATGCTAATGGATTTTACGGCGTCTCAACGGGGAGCGGGACGAAATGGCGGCACGGGATGATGTCCGATGCCTTTTATCAATACCTGCAGCAGATGCCGATCGGCGGTAGTTTTACGATGACGATTAATTCCTGTCAGACATCGGTCGCTTACGATGCGAGCAAAGGCGAGCGTTGTAAAGATCAGGCGTCAGGTACCTGGTATATCCGTGACGTAACCCATACCAAAGCGGGGCACTTACGCCTGATAAACACCCACTCACTGGCGGAAGTGTTTATCAACAGCGACGGCGTGCCCACGCTGGGTGAAGGCAATGCCGATTGCCGTACACAAACGATTGGTTCTCGCTCCGGTTTAAGCTGCAAAATGGTTAACTATACGCTGCAGACTAATGGGTTAAGCAACAGTTCGATTCACATTTTCCCGGCTATCAGTAACTCTGCGCTGGCATCGGCAGTAGGTAACTACGATATGCAGTTCAGCCTTGACGGTAACTCATGGAAACCGGTCAACGGCATTCTGCAGTATTACACTTTCAACGAGATGAAGAGCTCTGATTCTATTTACGTCTTTTTCTCCAGTAACTTTTTCAAGCAGATGGTGGCGTTGGGCATTAGCGACATTAACACCAAAGACTTGTTTAACTTCCGTTTTTATAACACCACTTCGCCGGAATCCGGCTGGTATGAATTCTCGACATCCAATAGCCTGATTATCAAACCGCGTGATTTCAGCATTAGCATTATCTCCGATGAGTACACCTCGGCGCCTACGCGTGAGGGTTACGTCGGCAGCGGCGAACCGGCGCTGGATTTCGGCTACATCGTCACCACCAGTGGCAAAACCGCCGCCGATGAGGTGTTGATTAAAGTGACCGGTCCGGCACAGGCGATTGGCGGGCGCTCGTATTGTCTGTTCAGCTCGGCGGACGGTACCGCGCAGGTGCCATTCCCGGCGTCGCTCTCTTTCATTATCCAAAGCGGGGCGACGAAAAGTTACGACGCAGGCTGCGACGATAGCTGGCACGACATGACCGATGCGCTATGGCTGACCACGCCGTGGACTGATATTTCCGGCGATGTGGGGCAGATGGATAAAACAACGGTGCGCTTCTCGATTGCTATGGACGATCCTATCTCGCTGCGCACCATCACCGACAACGGCTGGTTTGGCGAGGTCAGCGCTTCAGGAGAGATTCATGTCCAGGCGACGTGGCGTAACATTAATTAAGCTGGCGCTGGCGAGCCTGTGGCTGCTGGCTGCGCCGCTGGCGCAGGCGATTTCTGTCGGTAATCTGACCTTTTCGCTGGCCTCTGACGCTGAGTTTGCGGCGAAGAGAGTTATCAACAACAATAAAAGTGCGCGGCTATATCGGGTGTCGATCGTTGGCATCGACCGGCCCGGCGGCCGTGAGGTTCGTGCCCGCCCGGCGGACGGCGAACTGCTATTCGCCCCGCGCCAACTGACGCTGCAGGCGGGCGAAAGCGAATATTTTAAGTTCTATTATCACGGCCCGAAGGATAACCGCGAACGCTACTATCGGGTCTCGTTTCGTGAAATTCCCACCCGCAACCTGGTGATGCGCGCCCCGGCGGGCGGGCAGATCAGCATGGAGCCGGTGGTGGTGATGGATACCATTCTGGTGGTGCGTCCGCGGCAGGTTCAGTTTAAATGGGCGTTCGATAAAGCGGCGGGAAGCGTCAGTAATACCGGCAATACCTGGTTTAAGCTGCTGATCAAACCGGGATGCGACACCACGGAAGAGGAAGGTGACGCCTGGTATCTGCGCCCCGGCGATGTCGTTCGCCAGCCGTCGCTGCGTAAGCCCGGCAACCACTACATTATCTATAACGAGAAATTTATTAAAATCAGCAATGATTGCCCGGTGAAATAGCCGGGCAATCGCCTGAATTATTCCTCGTTCAGCAACTGACTCACCAGCGCGATATGGGTCTTGATGCCGACCGCCAGCGCATCTTCGTCGATGCGAAAATGCGGATTGTGCACGTTCCACGTCGCCCCTTTTTGCGCATTGCCGCAGCCGATAAACAGGAAGGTTCCGGGGATTCTCTCCTGATAGGAGGAGAAATCCTCGCTGCCGAATAGCGCCTTATCCTGCAGCTGCAGCGTGCCTGCCGGGAAGTGGCGGGCTATGGCTTCGCGGGCGATATGATTGGTGGCGTCGTGGTTGTTGCCCACCGCATAGCCCTGCTGCCATTTGATTTCGTAGCTGGCGCCGTGGGCGGCGGTGATGCCGTCGATAATCCGCGCCATCAGCGGCGGTACCGCCTCGCGCACCTGCTGGCTATGGGTACGCAGCGTCCCGGCCAGGCGCGCGCTGTCGGGAATCACGTTATAGCTATCGCCGGCCTGAAAAGTGGCGATAGTTAGCACCGGCGCGTTGGCCGGGTCGATATGGCGGGCGACGATCTGCTGCAGCGCGCCGACCACTTCCGCGCCGATGGTCACCGGATCGATACAGTGCTGCGGCATCGAGCCGTGGCCGCCTTTGCCGCGAATGGTGATATCAAAGTTATCGCTGGAAGCGACGTACACCCCCTCTTTCAGGGTAATCACGCCAACCGGGCTGGTGGGGAAAACATGCAGGCCGAAAATATGTTCGACATCGTCAACCACGCCCAGCTCAACCAGCTCACGCGCGCCGCCCGGCGGCACCTCTTCCGCGGGCTGGAAGATGAATTTAATGCTGCCGTGCAGCTGTTCGCGAAGCTGGCACAAGACTTTCGCCGCCCCCATCAGCATCGCGGTATGCGCGTCGTGACCGCAAGCGTGCATTACGCCGGGCTTCGTTGAGCAGAATGCTTCTCCGCTCTCTTCCTGGAGCGGCAGGGCATCGATATCGGCACGCAGCGCCCACATCGGGCCCGGATGCGCGCCGCGCAGTACGGCAATCACGCTATTTTCCAGCGGGCGGCTTATCTCGAGACCGGAAAATAGCGCCAGCTCGCGGGCGATGTAATCGGCGGTCGGCTTCTCGTTAAACGACAGATCCGGATGGGCGTGGATATGGCGACGCCAGCGCAGCGCTTCCTCGGCCGCGGCGGAAATGAATTGTTCAGTGGCGTGATGCATCAGTGACTCCTTCAATCAATAACGGGCTGACTGACGACGGTTTTACGTTTCATGAGCGGCAGCACCGCCAGCGCGGAGCAAACCATCGCCAGTGAAAGAAACAGGAAAGCGCTGGCGTAACCGTGGGTTTTCTCCACCAGATAGCCAATGACGATCGGCGAGACAAAGCCGCCGAGAGTACCGCCGGTATTAATCAGACCGATGGCCGAGCCCATCATATTTTCCGGCAGGCGCTTCATCGGCAGGGTAAAGGCGGTGACGAAGGTCGACATCAGGAAAATTTCGCCGATAAACAGCAGCAGGCTGGCGGTCAGCGGCGTCCGGGCATGGAAGATAGCGAAGATCGCCACGGCGCTGATTAGCGCGCTAATAGCAATCACCAGCGGTTCGCGATTGAGAAAATATTTACCCACCAGCCAGCCGGTACCCAGCGATGAGATCCAGATCCCCAGACCGCCCGCGGCCACCACGTAGCCGGATGCAGACAGCGACATCCCCATACTCTGAACAAAAAACTTCGGCAGCCAGGCCATCAGGCCATAGCTGGGAATATTGACGCAAAAAATAGCCAGAAAGAGCAGGATAACCGTGGGGTTACGCCACAGGGCGGCGCCAGCGGCGCTCTGTTTCGCGACCATCGCCGTCGGCTGTCGGCGCGGCACGCGCAGGGCGATCAGCAGGGCGATAGCGCAGGCAACGATCCCCAGTACGGTAAACGACAGATGCCAGCCGAGCAGCGCCAGCGCGTTAACGGCGATAATCGGCCCAATGGTCATCGCCAGTCCCGCTGACGACAGCAATATCGATTGGGCGAAGGTACGTTGTTCAAGAGTGAAGTTGCTTACCACCGCCTTGGCGCAGGAGCAGGGATAGCCGGAGTGGCCGACGCCCGACAGAAAGCGGAACAGCAGCAGCAGGCCGAAGCTCGCTCCCAGCAGGCCGAAGCACAGCGCGAATAGCCCCAGCGCCGCCAGCGACAGCACCAGCATCGTTTTGTAGCCAATGCGATCGTTAAGCCAGCCCGCCGGCACCTGAAACAGCGAATAGGCGAGAAAAAAGATGCCGGTAATGTAGCCCAGCTGTTCGGCATTGAGGCCGAACTCCTTTTCGATAGGCAGCAGCGCGAAGCCGGTGACGGTTTTGTCGATGTAAACGACTACGTAGCCGATAAACAGTAAGAAGATCATCTGAGACTGACTTTTCATTTTTTTCCGCCCGGTGTCTCATGGTTGCATGTGTTGTCGTGGGGAATTCCCCCACTGCATCCTCAGGCTTTACCCGCGCGGCGGGAAGATATAATTTTTCTATAGGTGATGCTTTTTTCTGATAGGGGTGAGCGGTGAAATATCTTCCCAAATTGAACCAGCTGCAGGCGCTACGGCAGGTGGCGCGTAGCGGCAGCATCCGCTCGGCGGCGCGTGAACTGGGGCAATCGCAGCCGGCGCTGAGCCGGACATTACGTGAGCTGGAGCAAATCCTCGGCACGCAACTTTTTCTGCGCAGCAAAGAAGGCGTCGCCCTGACCGAAGCGGGAATCGCTTTCTTACAGCGCGCGGAGTGGGTGCTGGAGGAGCTGCGGCGCGCGGCGGATGAGGTGGAACAGATAAACCATGTCACCCACGGTCGGCTGACGGTCGGTTTTTCGTCGCTGATAGCCCTGACGGTGTTTCCGCAGGTGGCCGAAGGATTTAAGCAAGCGCTGCCGCAGGTACAGATGACGGTGAAAGAGGGGCAGCTTTCGTCGCTGCTGCCGGGTGTCCGCAGCGGAGAGATTGACCTGGCGATCGGTTCGGTCGACCCGATGCATCCGCCGGAAGGGGTGATGCTGGAACCGCTGTTTACCGCGCCGTTCTGCGTCATCGCGCGCAAGGGGCATCCGCTGGCCCAGGAGAGCGATCTGCTGGCGCTGCGTAAAGCCCGCTGGCTGCTGCCGGAGTCGCCGATGGGTTACTATCAGCAGCTACAAAACGAGCTGATTCACTTTTATCGCCAGGTGTCGATTACCCCGCTGCGCACCGACTCGGTGATTGTCGGCTTGCAGATGGTACTGGAATCCGATTATCTGACCATCGTCGCGCGCGCCATGAGCCAGCCGCTGCAGCTTGGCGATAAGCTGGTCACGCTGCCGGTATCCACGCTCCCGGCGGCGCAGTATTGCGCGGTATGGTCGCAAAAATCGGCGCTCACCGCCAATGCCCGGCTGTTTCTCAATCGACTGCGAAGCGCCTGTCAGCGCTACGCCTGGTAAAACGGCGGCTCGCCAGCTGGCTGAGGGCGCAGCACAGCAAATAGTAAACCGCGCCGGTAAAGACGAATATCGCCAGCGGATAGATTTGCACCCGGTTATTGACCTGCCCGGCGACGGTGGTGAGTTCCGGCACGTTGACGATAAACGCCAGCGAGGTGTCTTTCAGCAGGCCGATAAAAATGCCGACCAGCGACGGCTGGACGTTGCGCAGCGCCTGCGGCAGCAGGATTAAGCGTAGCGTCTGGCCGGGGGCGAATCCCTGCGTCAGCGCCGCTTCATGCTGGCCGCCGGGCAGGGCGCGCAGCCCCGCCAGCACCGAGTGCATCACCGAGGCGGCGGTGAACCACGCCAACGCCAGCGTGACCGTCACCGCGCCCGGCAGATCGCCGCCGGTCATCATCGGCAGCAGATACCATAGCCAAAAAATAACGAAGATCAGCGGGATACCGCGAATAATTTCCGCCCACAGGAACAGCAGACGACGGACCGCTCCGCCGTAGCGCCAGGCGGCGCAGGCCAGCAGGATCCCACCCGGTAGCGCCAGCGCGGTTGCACCGATGGCCATCAGTAAGGTGAGCGCCACGCCGCCGGGTTGGCCTTCCGCCAGCCGTCCCCACAGCAGATAATCAAGGTTGTCGGCGATCACCGCGAGGTTAGCGTTCATGTTGTGCGCTCCGTGGCTGACGATATCCCGGACCGAAGCGCGTCAGCGCCAGCCCCATAGCGATACCCAGCGCCAGATACAGTGCGGTGCCGATAGCAAAGGCCTCCAGCGCGTGGGCGTTATAGCTTTCGATTTGCCGCACCTGATAGGTGAGTTCGGCAAAGCCGATACCGCTGGCCAGCGAAGAGAGTTTCATCAGGTTCAGGTACTGGCCGACAATCGGTTGCCAGGCGTTGGCCAGCCCCTGCGGTAGCAGAATAAAACGTAATTCCCCCCACGGGCTAAATCCCTGCGACAGCGCCGCTTCGCGCTGGCCGTGGCTGACGGCGCGCAGTCCGGCGGCAATCTCCTCCACCAGAAATGCCGAGGTAAATACGCCGAGCCCCCACATTGAGCAGAGAAATTCCGGCGTCAGCCACCAGACGTCGCCCGGTAGAATCGACCAGCTATGGGAGTCGTTGATAAAATCGCGCGCCGCCAGCGGCAGCAGGTTCCAGGCGGCGAAGTACCAGAACAGCAGTTGAACCAGCAGCGGCGTATTGCGAAACAGCGATACCCACGCCGCCACCAGCCAGCGGCCGGGGCGTCCGCCGCCGAGACGCAGGGCCAGCAGCAGCACCGCCAGCGCGGTGGCCAGCAGTATCCCGGCCACGCTGACCCAGACGGTAGTGAGAAAACCGGAGATAATCCACTGTAGCGGCTGGCCGCTAAGTACGCCATGCCAGTCGAGAATCGCCATCACTCAATGCTCTCCTGATGCAGCGGGTCGAGCACCTTCTGCAGAAAACGGCGGGTACGCGCATGCTGCGGGCGGGCGAAAAATTCCGCCGGCGGCGCGGTTTCGAGGATTTCGCCACCGTCGATAAACACCACCCGATCGGCGATTTCGCGGGCAAACTGCATCTCGTGAGTGACCACCACCATGGTGATGCCGCTGTGGGCCAGGGCTTTCATCACCTGCAGCACTTCGCCGATCATCTCCGGATCCAGCGCCGAGGTCGGTTCATCGAACAGGATGATTTGCGGCGAGGAGGCAAGGGCGCGGGCGATGGCGACGCGCTGCTGCTGGCCGCCGGAGAGCTGAGCGGGCATCTGCCGCGCTTTATCCGTGAGACCGACCTGGGTGAGTAATTCCAGCGCCCGCTTTTGGGCGGCATCGTGTTGCCAGCCGTGCACGCGCTCCAGCGCGAGGGTAATATTCTCCTGCGCCGTCAGGTGAGCGTAGAGATTGAACTGCTGAAAAACGAAGCCGACCCGGCTGCGCAATTGGCGCAGCGCGCTGCCGGTCAGGCGGCGGGTCGGTTTGCCATCGATGAGGATCTCGCCGCCGCTTAACGATTCAAGCTGGTTGATCAGGCGGATCAGCGTTGATTTACCCGATCCTGATGGCCCGAGGATCGCCACCACTTCGCCGGGATTGACCGTTAAATTAACGCCGTTAAGTACCTGATGATCGCCGTAGCGTTTAACCACGTCGCGAAAGGTAATACTGGCCTGCTGCAGATGCGAGAAATCCGCGGCTGAAGCCGCGGAGCGTGAAAATAAGGCGGAAAACATCAGGGTTATTTCGCTTCTATGGTAAAGGCGCGCGGCTGCGGAGAGGCGGTGCCAGGGCCAAACCAGGTGTCGTAGATTTTCGCCGCCTGGCCGGATTTTTCCAGCTTAACCAGCTCGTCGTTTACCGCTTTCAGCAGCGCCGGTTCGCCTTTTTTCACGCCGACGCCAATCTCTTCTTTGCTCAGCAGGTCCGGCAGAATTTTAAAGTTGGCTTTATCCGGCGCGCCCGCCAGCAGCCCGGCGAGAATGGTGCTGTCCTGGGTAATCGCCTGCACGTTGCCGTTTCGCAGGGCGGTCAGCGCCAATGGAATATCGTCATAGGAGAGTACCCGCGACTGCGGGAAGCGCTGGTGCAGCGCCTGTTCGCCGGTGGTACCTTTTACCGCGCCGATGCGCGCTTTGCTGTAGTCATCCAGTTTATCCGGCGACTTAGCCGGAACCAGGAACTGCTGGCCGGTCACAAAGTAGGGCGTTGAGAAATCAATTACCTGCGCGCGCTCCGGGGTAATGGTGATATCGGCGACGATCAGGTCGGCCTTACCGGACTGCAACAGCGGAATACGGTTAGCCGGGTTAGTGGCCACCAGCTCAAGCTTGACGCCAAGAGATTTTGCCAGAGCTTGCGCGAAATCGACGTCGTAACCCACCAGCTGATGGGTTTTAGCATCCACGGAACCAAACGGCGGGTTGGCGTCGAAGGTGGCGACCTTCACCACCCCGGCGGCTTTGATATCGGCTAACTGGTCGGCCTGCGCCTGGGTGGCCAGCAGCAGCGCGCCCAGCGCAAAAGCGATTTTGGTATAAGTTTTATGCATCATCATTCCCCTGAATCCCTGTTTTGTTTTGTGTTTATCACGCTCCCACAAAAGCGCCTCGTCCGGCAAAGAAGAAAAAATTCTTATCTATAACCAAAATCTCTTAATAAAAATGGGGGTATTGCTGTTAACCAAATCGCTTTTACAGGAAGGGGTTAGTCACCGAAGCGCAGCGGCGAATATGCATCTTCCAGGATTACAAATTCGGAATTGATATTTCCCGCCCGTCGGCGATTGTGGTTGAAATAACAACAACGCAAACCCGACCGATGGAGGAGAAATGAAAGTAGCGCTGTGGCAACGGATTACCGGCTGGCTGGCTTTTTTATCTAACGGAGAAGCCGGGCAGCAAGATGGTCAACGGATGATGGAGGCGATCTTGCCGGTCGCCAGCCTGTATGGCGTGGATCTCGGCAACGTGGAAACCCGGTGGTTTCGCCATGACAAAACATACTGAGCGGCGCTGGACGCGCGAAGCCTACTGGAACGAGGTGTGCTCTGTGTAGCCGAAGGCTGCTTGCGGTTGCGGTAAAAAGGAGAGGCTCCGCAGCCCAAGCAGCTTTAAACCCGGTCCCCAAAGCCTGTTGGTCCTGTTTTTTCCCTCCCCGTTTTGCAATTTCCCCGCCGTCACGGTATAAATGACCTTCATTTGGATGTTTAGACGTCCATACATAAAGAAGGCAATATGCAAACAACATCACAACAACAAGGTGGGCAACTTAAGCGCACCATGAAAACGCGCCACCTGATTATGCTCTCGCTGGGCGGCGTCATTGGCACAGGGTTATTCTTCAATACCGGCTATATTATCTCGACCACCGGCGCGGCGGGCACGCTGCTGGCGTATCTGATCGGCGCGCTGGTGGTCTGGCTGGTGATGCAGTGTCTTGGCGAACTGTCGGTGGCGATGCCGGAAACCGGCGCCTTTCACGTGTATGCCGCGCGTTATCTTGGCCCGGCGACCGGCTATACCGTGGCGTGGCTCTACTGGCTGACCTGGACCGTGGCGCTCGGCTCGAGCTTTACCGCCGCCGGATTCTGTATGCAGTACTGGTTCCCGCAGGTGCCGGTGTGGGTCTGGTGCGTGATTTTCTGCGCGGTGATTTTCGCCCTGAATGTTATCTCTACCCGCTTCTTTGCCGAAGGCGAATTCTGGTTCTCGCTGGTCAAAGTGATCACCATCATTGCTTTTATTATTCTCGGCGGCGCGGCCATCTTCGGCTTTATTCCGCTGACTGACGGTTCACCGGCGCCGGGGCTGCATAACATCACCGCCGAAGGCTGGTTCCCTCATGGCGGCCTGCCGATCCTGATGACCATGGTGGCGGTGAACTTCGCTTTCTCGGGCACCGAACTTATCGGCATCGCCGCCGGCGAGACGCAAAACCCGCATCAGGTGATACCGGTCGCGATCCGCACCACTATTGCCCGGCTGATTATTTTCTTTATCGGCACCGTTTTCGTGCTCGCGGCGCTGATCCCGATGCAGCAGGCGGGGGTGGAAAAAAGTCCGTTCGTACTGGTGTTTGAAAAGGTCGGTATTCCTTATGCGGCGGATATTTTTAACTTCGTGATCCTGACCGCGATTTTGTCGGCGGCCAACTCCGGCCTGTATGCCTCCGGACGGATGCTGTGGTCGCTATCAAATGAGAAGACGTTGCCAGCCTGCTTTGCCAAAGTGAATAAACGCGGCGTGCCGCTAACCGCGCTGTCGGTGAGCATGCTGGGCGGCGTGCTGGCGCTATTTTCCAGCGTAGTCGCGCCGGATACGGTGTTTGTTGCGCTGTCGGCGATTTCCGGTTTTGCGGTGGTCGCGGTATGGCTGAGCATCTGCGCGTCGCATTTTGTCTTCCGCCGCCGCCATCTGCAGCAGGGCAAAGCGTTAAGCGAGCTGCACTATCGCGCGCCGTGGTATCCGCTGGTGCCGGCGCTGGGGTTTGTCCTCTGCCTGGTGGCCTGCGTGGGGCTGGCCTTTGACCCAAGCCAGCGTATTGCGCTGTGGTGCGGGATCCCGTTCGTCGCGCTGTGTTATGGTGCTTACTATCTGACTCGTACACGGAAATTAACTCAGGAGCCGCAACATGCCGCAGAATAATCCGCTAACCGCTATCCTTGAAACGCAACCGTTCGTGCTGCTGGATGGCGCGATGGCGACGGAGCTGGAAGCGCGCGGCTGCAATCTGGCCGATAGTTTATGGTCGGCGAAGGTACTGCTGGAAAACCCGCAGCTGATCCGCGATGTGCATCTCGACTATTTCCGCGCTGGCGCACAGGTGGCGATCACCGCCAGCTATCAGGCAACACCGGCAGGCTTTGCCGCCCGCGGACTGGATGAGGCGCAGTCGAAGGCGCTGATAGGTAAAAGCGTCGAGCTGGCGCGTAAAGCCCGCGAGGCGTATCTGGCGGAAAACCCGCAGGCGGGAACGCTGCTGGTGGCCGGGTCGGTCGGGCCATATGGCGCTTATCTGGCGGATGGCTCTGAGTATCGCGGCGATTATCAGCGCAGCGCGGAGGCGTTTCAGGCGTTCCACCGCCCGCGCGTCGAAGCGCTGCTGGATGCCGGGGCGGATCTACTGGCCTGTGAAACGTTGCCGTCGTTTGCCGAAATCACGGCGCTGGCGGCGCTGCTGCGTGACTACCCGCGCGCCCGCGCCTGGTTCTCGTTGACCCTGCGCGATGCCGAACATCTCAGTGACGGCACGCCGCTGCGCGAGGTTGTTGCGGTATTGGCCGATAATCCTCAGGTGCTGGCGCTGGGGATTAACTGTATCGCGCTGGAAAATACCACCGCCGCGCTGCAGCACCTGCACAGTCTGACGTCGCTGCCGCTGGTGGTCTATCCTAACTCCGGCGAGCACTATGATGCGCTGACCAAGACCTGGCATCATCACGGCGAAGCCTGCGCGACGCTTGCGGCCTATCTGCCGCAGTGGCTGGCGGCTGGCGCCAGGCTGATTGGCGGCTGCTGTCGCACCACGCCGCAGGATATCGCCGCGCTGGCGGCGGGCCGCTAACACCTGTATTTCTTTCCCCCCGGATGGCGGCGCTCCGCGCCTGATCCGGGCTACCAGTACCGCGAGCCGGGGGAACCCATTTCTTTAATCCCTGTTTTTAACTATCTAATCCCGATTTTCTTCTAAAAACGATTCGCTATTAGGCAGAATTTTTAATTACTTCATCTCCACGCTGATGCCGGAAATACTGCACCCATAACAACTAAGGGGAAGCAGACACTATGGCATTCACATCGCGAATTACTCTTCTGGCGGCGCTGGCTTTCGCTGCCTTCCAGGCTCAGGCGGTTAACGTCACCGTCGCCTATCAAACCTCCGCTGAACCGGCGAAAGTCGCCCAGGCGGACAACACCTTCGCCAAAGCCAGCGGCGCTACCGTTGACTGGCGTAAATTCGACAGCGGCTCCAGCATCGTACGCGCGCTGGCCTCAGGCGATGTGCAAATCGGCAACCTCGGTTCCAGCCCGCTGGCGGTGGCCGCCACTCAGCAGGTACCGATTGAAGTGTTCCTGCTGGCCTCAAAGCTTGGTAATTCCGAAGCGCTGGTGGTGAAGAAAGATATCACTAAGCCGGAAGATCTGATTGGCAAACGCATTGCGGTACCGTTTATTTCGACCACCCACTACAGCCTGCTTTCCGCGCTGAAACATTGGGGAATCAAACCGGGCCAGGTACAGATTATCAACCTGCAGCCGCCGGCGATTATTGCCGCCTGGCAGCGCGGCGATATCGATGGCGCTTACGTGTGGGCGCCAGCCGTTAACGAACTGGAAAAAGAGGGTAAGGTGCTGACCGACTCCGCGCAGGTGGGACAATGGGGCGCGCCGACCCTGGATGTCTGGGTCGTGCGTAAAGACTTTGCCGAGCAGCATCCGGAAATCGTGAAAGCTTTTGCTAAAAGCGCCATCGACGCGCAGCAGCCCTATATCGCCAACCCGGATGCGTGGCTGAAGCAGCCGGAAAATCTCAGCAAGCTGTCGCGACTGAGCGGCGTGCCGGAGGCGGATGTACCGGTGTTAGTCAAAGGCAATACCTATCTTACCGCCGCCCAGCAGGCGCAGGAGCTTAACGGCCCGGTGAACCAGGCGATTATCGATACCGCGAAATTCCTCAAAGAGCAGGGGAAAGTGCCGGCCGCAGGAACCGACTATAGCCAGTTCGTTACCGACCGTTTCGTGAAATAAAAGGAGGCTCTGATGCTGCAAATCTCGCATCTTTCCGCTGATTATGGCGGTAAACCAGCGCTGGCGGATATCAACCTGACGCTGGACAGCGGCGAACTGCTGGTGGTGCTGGGCCCCTCCGGCTGCGGCAAAACCACGCTGCTGAACCTGATTGCCGGATTCGTGCCCTATCAGCACGGCAGCATCACCCTTGAAGGCCGCCGCATCGACGGGCCGGGCGCCGATCGCGGCGTGGTGTTTCAAAATGAAGGCCTGCTGCCGTGGCGCAACGTGCTGGATAACGTCGCGCTGGGATTACAGCTGGCGGGGGTTGAAAAGACCCAACGCCGGGAAATCGCCGCGCAGATGTTAAAAAAAGTCGGCCTGCAGGGGGCGGAAAAACGCTTTATCTGGCAGCTTTCCGGCGGCCAGCGTCAGCGCGTCGGTATTGCGCGCGCGCTGGCGGCGGATCCGCAGCTTTTGCTGCTGGATGAGCCCTTCGGCGCGCTGGATGCCTTTACTCGCGAGCAGATGCAAACCCTGCTGCTGCGCCTGTGGCATGAAACCGGCAAGCAGGTGCTGTTGATTACCCACGATATCGAAGAGGCGGTATTTATGGCCAGCGAGCTGGTGCTGCTGTCGCCGGGGCCGGGGCGGGTGCAGGAACGCCTGCCGCTGGAGTTTGGCCGCCGTTTTGTCGCCGGTGAATCCTGCCGCAGCATTAAATCGGATCCGCAATTTATCGCCCAGCGCGAATATGTGCTTAGCCGGGTGTTCGAACAACGGGAGGCTTTCTCATGAGCGTGGTCCTCAATGATAAACCGCGCCAGCGCGCGCTGAAGTGGCGCTGGCCGCTTTCACGGCAGCTGACCCTTAGCGTAGCGACGCTGGCAGTATTGCTGGCTATCTGGTGGGCGGTGACCGCGTTGCAGCTGATTAGCCCGTTGTTTTTACCCTCGCCGTGGCAGGTATTGCAGAAGCTACTGACCATTGCCGGGCCGCAAGGCTTTATGGACGCGACCCTGTGGCAGCATCTGGCGGCGAGCCTGACGCGTATCGCCATCGCGCTGGTACTGGCGGCGATCGTCGGCGTACCGGTGGGGATCGCCATGGGATTGAGCCCAACGGTACGCGGGATCCTCGACCCGCTGATCGAACTGTATCGTCCGGTACCGCCGCTGGCGTGGCTGCCGCTGGTGATCATCTGGTTCGGCATTGGCGAAACACCGAAAATCTTACTGATCTATCTGGCGATTTTCGCTCCGGTAGTGATGTCGACGCTGGCGGGGGTAAAAAGCGCGCAGCAGGTCCGCGTTCGCGCCGCGCAGTCTTTAGGGGCCAGTCGCGCTCAGGTGCTGTGGCTGGTGATCCTACCGGGCGCGCTGCCGGAAATTCTCACCGGCCTGCGCATTGGCCTTGGCGTCGGTTGGTCGACGCTGGTGGCGGCGGAGCTGATTGCCGCCACTCGCGGCTTAGGTTTTATGGTGCAATCCGCCGGTGAATTCCTGGCGACCGATGTGGTGTTAGCCGGGATCGCGGTGATTGCGATAATCGCATTTGTTCTGGAACTGGGACTGCGCGCGTTGCAGCGCCGCCTGACGCCCTGGCATGGAGAAGTACAATGAGTGAACGTCTGAGCATTACCCCGTTGGGACCGTATATTGGCGCGCAGGTGGCCGGAGCCGATTTGACCCGTCCGTTAAGCGACAATCAGTTTGAGCAGCTATACCACGCGGTGCTGCGCCATCAGGTGGTGTTCCTGCGCGAGCAAAATATCACCCCGCAACAGCAGCGCGATCTGGCGTTACGTTTTGGCGATTTGCATATCCATCCGGTCTATCCGCATGCGCCGGGCGTTGACGAAATTATCGTGCTGGATACCCATAACGATAATCCGCCGGACAACGATAACTGGCATACCGACGTGACCTTTATCGACACGCCGCCGGCAGGGGCGATTCTGGCGGCGAAGGAGTTACCTTCTACCGGCGGCGATACCTTGTGGACCAGCGGTATTGCCGCCTGGGAGGCGCTCTCTGAACCGTTTCGCCAACTGTTGAGCGGGTTACGCGCGGAGCACGATTTCCGCAAATCGTTCCAGGAGTACAAGTACAACAAGACGGAAGCGGAGCATCAGCGCTGGCGCGAGGCGGTGGCGAAGAACCCGCCGCTGTTGCACCCGGTGGTACGTACCCATCCGGTAACCGGTAAGCAGGCGCTGTTTGTCAATGAAGGGTTTACCACCCGCATTGTGGATGTCAGCGAGAAAGAGAGCGAGGCGCTGCTGAACTTCCTGTTTGCTCACGTCACTAAACCGGAATTCCAGGTGCGCTGGCGCTGGCAGCCGAACGACGTGGCGATTTGGGATAACCGGGTGACGCAGCATTACGCTAACGCCGACTATCTGCCGCAGCGGCGCATCATGCACCGCGCGACAATTCTTGGCGATAAGCCGTTCTACCGGGCGGGATAAACGGCTAGAGATGCGCGCCGATGTAGCGCTGGTAGCGGTTGGCTTTCAGGTAGGTTAAATCCACCAGTACCAGCCCATCGACGCAGTGATTAAAGTGCGGGTCGCTGCCGAAATCGATAAACTGCACGCCGCCCGGCTCGCACACTTCCGAGTACTGTTTATACAGCGGCGGGATGCCGCAGCCGAGGTTACCGAGCAGCGACTTCAGCCGCGTCAGGTCTTCGGTGTAATCCTTGCCGCCAAACTGCGCCAGCACGTCGGGTAGCGAAGCTGGGTAGGGGCGGCGGGATTTGGCCAGCGGATGCGTCGCCGGAAACCATAAGCGGTAGAAGGCGACCAGCAAATCGCGGGCATCGGGCGGCAAGCCGCCGGAAATCGAGACCGGTCCAAAAAGATAGCGATAGTGCGGATTACGCGCCAGCCAGGCGCCGATGCCTGACCAGAGATAATCCAGTCCGCGGCGCCCCCAGTAGCGCGGCTGAATGAAGCTGCGCCCCAGTTCAATCCCGTGCTGCAGAATATCGTCCATCCGCGCGTCGTAGTGGAACAGGCTGTAGCTGTAGATGCCCTCCAGTCCCCGTTTTTCCAGTTGCATGGCGGTAGGCATAAAACGGTAGGCGCCGACGATCTCCAGATCTTCTTCATCCCATAAAATCAGGTGCAGGTAGTCATCATCGTAGCTATCGATATCGCGGCGTTTGCCGCTGCCTTCGCCGACCGCCCGGAAGGCGATCTCCCGCAGACGGCCCAGTTCGCGTAGCAGCGGCGCCTCTTCCTGACCGTTGCGCTGCCATAGATAAATCAGCTTACCGTCCGCGGTTTTGCCCAGACATTCGGTTTTTGCCAGCTCGCGTTTGAGCAGCGCGCGGTCTTCCGGGCGGGCGATCGCGCTTTCGCTTTTAAACAGGCCGGGATGTCCTTTACCGAGGCGCTCGACGTGGCGGTAGCAGCGGTCCGCCAGTTCGCGGGCGGAAAGCGGCGGCTGATGCCACGATGACCACGCGATTTGCTGGCCAATGCGTAACGGCAAGCTGCTATCGCGGCGGCGAAACATCTGCTGCATTAATAGCAGCAGCGGCAGATTCTCGGAGAGCAGGGCGCTGGCGTAGAACAGCGGGCTGTTGTGGGCGCGGATCCAGGCCGGCAGCAGCGGCGCGCGGTATTTCGCCGCCAGCTTGATGAAGCCGGGATGCCATTTTTTATCACGGATGCCGCGGCGGGTCAGACGCGAGACTTCCCCCGCCGGGAAGAAGATCAGCACGCCGCCCTGCTGAAGCTGTTGATCCATCTGCTGCAGCGCCGCTTTGGCGGTACGGCCGTTGATATTATCCACCGGAATAAACAGCGAGCTCAGCGGTTCAAGATGGGTCAGCATGCGGTTAGTGACGACTTTGACATCGCGCCGTACGCGGGAGACCGCATAGAGCAGAGCGAGTCCATCAAGCGTTCCGGTCGGATGGTTGGCGATAATCACCAACGGGCCATGTTCGGGGATTTGTTCAAGGTCATGCGCCGGGATAGCGCAGCGGATATTGAGATGTTCGAGGACCTGTTCGACCGTATCCAGTCCTTTCAGGTGACGATGGCGGGCGGCAAATTGCTGGAACTCTTCTTCATGTAGAAGCTTTTTCAACACCTTTTTCTGCCAGGGGGCGGGCCTTGCCTGAGGCCACAGGTCATCGAGAACGTTGTCGAGACTAAACATAGTGACTCCTCCTCTGTCCTGCCCAGACAGTAGAAGGCGCAGATGTCGTTCAGATTACAATTCGGTGAAGATTCGGTCTCAGCAGGTGAGGTTTCCCGGATAGCGGCGCGATGCGCCTTATCCGGGCGACCCGCAGCGCCGTTTTTTTGTCGGGTGGCGGCTACGCCTTACCCGACCTACAGTCCGTGCCATTGCGCGCTGCAGAGCTCTACCGTTGTATCCATGGCTACTGAAACTGCCGGTGTTGGTGGCCTCAAAATCGCTGAGACGTTCCCGGCAGGCCGGGGCAGCCCGCATGGATGCGGGCTGAGGGCCGTGATTTGCAGGGACGCTGCCTCGGCCCGACCCGAAGCCTGTAGGGATAAGTCGAAGGAACCACGAAGTGGCGATTTTGGCGGCCAGAGCCCGGGGGTACAGGGGGCGGCGGCGACTGGCCGCCCCCTGTGCGCTCCCTATGCCATGAGAGACATAACGCAGAAGACATTTCGGGAGCGCAATGTGCCCGGAAACAGCATAGAACAACCGTTTCTCCAGGAATGAAACAGTTGCAAACTGATAATAATATCTACGATTTGGAATTTGGTTGGTAGCCCCGGTAAGCGTTAGCGCCACCGGGGAGAGGGAAGGTTTAACGCAGGATTTTTTTCTCGGCCAGATCGAGGGCGAAATAGCTGAAGATCAGGTCCGCGCCTGCGCGTTTAATTGCGCCAAGGCTTTCCAGCACCACTTTCTCTTCGTCGATAGCGCCAGCCTGCGCGGCAAATTTGATCATCGCGTACTCGCCGCTGACCTGATAAGCGCCGAGCGGCAGGTCGGTGCGCTCGCGGATATCACGCAGGATATCCAGATAGGCGCCAGCCGGTTTAACCATCAGGCAGTCCGCGCCCTGCGCTTCATCGAGCAGCGACTCGCGGATTGCCTCGCGACGGTTCATCGGGCTCATCTGGTAGGTTTTACGATCGCCTTTCAGCGCGGTACCGGCGGCTTCACGGAACGGGCCGTAGAACGATGAGGCGAATTTGGTCGAGTAGGACATAATTGCGGTATTGGTAAAGCCTGCGGCATCCAGCGAACGGCGGATCGCCTGTACCTGGCCGTCCATCGCGGCGGAAGGCGCGATGAAATCAGCGCCGGCGGCCGCGGCGACAACCGCCTGCTTACCGAGGTTTTCCAGAGTCGCATCGTTATCGACGCCGTGCTCGCACAGCACGCCGCAGTGGCCGTGCGAGGTATATTCGCAGAAGCAGGTATCGGACATGACGATCATTTCCGGCACCGCCTGTTTGGCGATACGGGTCATGCGCGCCACCAGACCGTTTTCATTCCAGGTATCGCTACCGGTCGCGTCGGTATGATGGGAGATGCCAAAGGTCATCACTGAACGAATACCGGCGTTGGCGATGCGCTCAATTTCGCGCGCCAGATGTTTTTCCGGAATACGCATGACGCCAGGCATCGCTTCGATGGCTTTGTAATCGTCAATTTCTTCTTCAACAAAGATCGGCAACACCAGGTCGTTCAAACTCAGTGTTGTCTCTTCAAACATGGCGCGCAGCGAGGCGGATTGACGCAGGCGGCGTGGGCGAGTGATTAAATCTGTCATGGTTTGCCTGATTTTGTGAAATGAAAGAAGGTAGTGTACCGCAAACGACAGCGGGATGTTTCGCCAAAACGATCCTTAACAATCAGTGGCAAAACATCCCGCAACGATTACTGGCTGGCGGTTTCCATATTCGGCTGCACGCCGCTTAAGGCGCTGACGAGGTCGTTGACGCCGTCGCTCATGGCGCTGAAGCGGGTCAACGCGGAACGGGTCACAACCACGAAGACTCCGACGTTAGCCTGCGGGTTCATCGCCATATAGGTAATAAATCCGCCGCCGCCGCCGGTTTTCTGAATAATACCCGGATGGCCGTTTTTCGGCTTCATGTAAACCCAGCCCAGACCCAGCGCATCGGCTTTACCCGGGACATCCATGCCAATCACTCTGGTGAGCTGGGTACGTTGATAAATCAGCGTCTGCATGCGATCGGCCTGCTGGCCGCGGGTATAGAAATCTGAAGAGAGGAACTGCTGCATCCAGCGCATCATATCGCCCGGCGTCGAATACACACCGCCGCTGCCGATGGCCGCGAGGGTGTTATTACACGGGCTGGCGCCTTTCTCCGCCACCATCAGGCGCTGACACTGGTCCGGCGATGGCGTAAAGGTGGTGTCCTTCATGCCGAGCGGGCGGGTGATTTGTTCTTCAAACAGCTGCGGGTAAGGCTTACCGGCGGCGGTCGATAGCGCATCGGCTAGCAGGTCGAAGGCCAGGTTGGAATAGGCCGCCTGCGAACCCGGCGTGGTTTTAAGCGTTGCCGTCGACAGCCAGTTCCAGCGCTGCTGGCGGGTCGGCCAGACGAAAACCGGGCGATGCGCCGCGCCGCCCGGCTGCTCGCGCGGCAGGGCGCTGGTGTGGGTCGCGAGATTGACCAGCGTAATCGGTACACCCTGGTAGGTTGGCACGCGCGCGCCAGGCGGGGCGTATTTACTCAGCGGATCGTCAAGCTTAACCACTCCCTGATCGAGCAGTTTCACCAACATTTCACTGGTCATCAGCTTACTCAGAGAGGCGATACGGATAACGGAATCCAATTGTGGATGCTGATTATTACCCGGACGGGTTTCGCCGAAGCTGCGGAATACGCGCTGGTTGCCGTCAATAACCACCATCGCCATGCCGGTGGCGCCGCTGCCGTAATAAATATGTTCGGCGAAGCGGTCGACCACATCAGAAGTAAATACCGGATCAACGCTCGGCTGAACCGCCTGGGCTGAGGTCCACGACGCCGCGCACAGCGCAGCAAAAATGAGCAAACTACGTTTCAACGGAGGCATCCATCGTTTATTAGGGGAATATACACCGTATTTATACTACGAAGTCGCGGCGAGCAAAGTGGGAATAACGACAATATTTCACAGAAAAGCGTAACGGTGCGTAAAAATGACTTTTTTCCGCTTTCAGATATCTGCTTTTCCGCCTGACGCGTATGATTAAGCTCTTATTCATCTTATAAAAGAGAGTGGTGATGGCATCTCAACGGGTTCTGATGGTAGTGGATATGCAAAACGGCGTATTCGAGACGCCGCGTATCGATCGCGAACGCTGCGTGGCGCAAATCAATCGCCTGATTCACGCCGCCGATAGCGTTATTTTCATTCAGCACGCTGAAGCGGGCGGCCTGGAAGAGGGAAGCGAGGGGTTTGCGCTGCTGCCTGAACTGGCGCAACCCGCCGGGGCGCGCTACGTCACCAAAACGGCCTGTGATGCATTTTATAAAACCGATCTTGAACAGGTGCTGCGCGAGAGCGGAACTCACGATTTTGTTATTTGCGGCTGCGCGACCGATTATTGCGTCGATACCACCATCAAAAACGGCGCCAGCCGCGGCTATGCCATCACCATCGCCGAAGATGCCCATACCACCGCTAACCGCGCCGCCGCCGAAGCCAAAACGCTGATCGCTCACTATAACGAGGTGTGGCGGACCTTCATCCTCCCTGGTAATCCTTTACGCGTGAAACCCGTAGAAACAATTCTTGCCGAATGGCAGACGAACTAAGTCGCTGATATCCGGTCTCATCATGGGTCCGCTTTACTTCGCCGCCGCGCGTTGCGGCGGGCGTACGTGTGGTACACAGCAAAAACAGAACGATAAGAAGTTAGCAGGAGAGTACGATGTTTAAAGCTTTTTTCCCCAAACCGGGGCCGTTTTTTATTTCTGCCTTTATCTGGTCGCTGCTGGCGGTGATCTTTTGGCAGGCGGGCGGCGGCGACTGGCTGCTGCGGATAACCGGCGCATCGCAGGATGTCGCCATCAGCGCGGCGCGGTTCTGGTCGCTCAACTATCTGGTGTTTTACGCGTATTACCTGTTCTGCGTCGGCGCCTTCGCGCTGTTCTGGTTTATCTATAGCCCGCATCGCTGGCAATACTGGTCTATTCTCGGCACCTCGTTGATTATTTTTGTCACCTGGTTTTTGGTGGAAGTTGGGGTGGCGATCAACGCCTGGTATGCGCCGTTCTATGATTTGATTCAGAGCGCGCTGGCCACGCCCCATAAGGTCAGCATCAATCAGTTCTACCACGAGATTGGTATTTTTCTCGGTATCGCGCTGATTGCGGTGGTGATTGGCGTGCTGAATAACTTCTTCGTTAGCCATTATGTGTTCCGCTGGCGTACCGCGATGAACGAACACTATATGGAACACTGGCAGCATCTGCGCCATATCGAAGGTGCCGCTCAGCGTGTGCAGGAAGACACCATGCGCTTCGCCGCGACGCTTGAAGATATGGGCGTAAGCTTTATTAATGCGGTCATGACCCTGATCGCCTTCCTGCCGGTGCTAGTTTCGCTGTCGGCGCATGTGCCGGACCTGCCGATCGTTGGTCATTTACCGTATGGACTTGTGATCGCCGCTATCGTGTGGTCGCTGATGGGAACCGGGCTGCTGGCGGTGGTCGGGATCAAGCTGCCGGGCCTGCAATTTAAAAACCAGCGGGTAGAAGCCGCCTATCGTAAAGAGCTGGTGTATGGCGAGGATGACGCCAACCGCGCCACGCCGCCGACCGTGCGCGAGCTGTTCAGCGCGGTGCGCCACAACTACTTCCGTCTCTATTTCCACTATATGTATTTCAATATCGCCCGTATTCTTTACCTGCAGGTGGATAACGTTTTCGGCTTGTTCCTGCTGTTTCCGTCGATTGTCGCCGGTACGATTACGCTCGGCCTGATGACCCAGATCACCAACGTGTTCGGCCAGGTACGCGGCTCGTTCCAGTATCTGATTAGTTCGTGGACCACGCTGGTGGAACTGATGTCCATCTATAAACGTCTGCGCAGCTTTGAGCGCGAACTGGATAACAAAGGGCTGCAGGAAGTCTCTTCAACCGTTAATTAATGAATGCAAGGAAGGTTTATGGCGCAGGTTTCTCGCAGTGTTTCACTCTCTTTAACGCTGCTGGCCGGGTTGGTGCTGAGCGCCTGTACCAGCCAGCAGGCGCCTAAGTTGAAAGAAGGCGAGAAGCCGGTGGATGTCGCCGCCGTGGTGCGGCAAAAAATGCCCGCTAGCGTCAAAGACCGCGAGGCCTGGGCGCAGGCGATTGCCAAAACCTTTGACAGCCAGAAGCTGGCGCCGACGGAAGAAAATGTCTGTTCGGTGCTGGCGGTCGCCCAGCAGGAATCAAATTATCAGGCCGATCCGGCGGTGCCGGGGCTAAGCAAAATAGCCTGGCAGGAAATTGACCGCCGGGCGGAGAAAATGCATATCCCGGTATTTCTGGTGCATACCGCGCTGAAAATCACCTCGCCGAACGGTAAAAGTTACAGCGAGCGCCTCGATAACGTCAAAACGGAAAAACAGCTGAGCGCGATTTTTGATGACTTCATTGGCATGGTGCCGATGGGCCAGAAGCTGTTCGGCTCCCTCAATCCGGTGCATACCGGCGGGCCGATGCAGGTAAGCATCGCCTTTGCCCAGCAGCATACCGACGGTTACCCATGGAAAATGGACGGCACCGTGCGCCAGGAAGTCTTCAGCCTGCGCGGCGGGTTGTGGTTTGGCACTTATCACCTGCTGAACTACCCGGCCAACTACAGCGTGCCGCTGTACCGCTTTGCTGATTTCAATGCCGGTTGGTATGCCAGCCGTAACGCCGCCTTCCAGAATGCGGTGGTTAAAGCCACCGGCGTTAAGCTGGCGCTGGATGGCGATCTTATTCGCTATGACAGCGATGAACCCGGAACGACTGAGCTGGCGGTGCGCCGTTTAGCCGGGCAGTTGGGGATGAGCGATGGCGATATCCATCGTCAACTGAAGAAAGGGGATAGCCTGGCGTTTGAAGAGAGCGATTTGTATAAGAAAATATTCAAAATCGCCGAGAAAAAGGCCGGGAAAACGCTTCCGCGCGAGATGTTGCCAGGGATCCAGCTTGAGAGCCCGAAAATCACCCGCAATCTTACTACCGCGTGGTTTGCTAAGCGGGTCGACGATCGCCGCGCCAGCTGTATGGCGCGTCGTTAACGGTTATGGTACCAGCGCAGGATAAGCCCCAGCGCGCCGACCAGCAGGCTACCAAACAGGAATGGAATTAAACCGAACAGGGTACCGACGCCGAGCCCGATTTCAATACGCGGGCGGTTGGTATCCTGAATCTGAATGAGATGTTCGAATACGCCAGGCGCGTGTACCAGCATGCTCAGCATTTGCGCGCCGGCCCAGATGCACAGCAGAACAAAAAGCGCGTAGGCAATGTTACCGCTGGTGATCGATACCTTCTTTTTGTTGCTCCCCATCAGCGTCTTTGAAAACGTAAATTCAGCCATATAAACCTCCGCAACACCTGTTCCGCTGGTTTTTCCCCCAGCTCTATAGACAGGAATTCTGGCAGCGCCGGTCGTTTCCCTGTATCAGATTGCTGGTAATTTCTGCCAGGAATAATCCTGTTTTGACAAAACTGTCGGCGGGCCCGCATTGCCCCAAAAGGGAGAGCGGCTTCGCATTGTGCGCACAATCTTGTTGGCGCGGCGGGCGGCTATGCGATGATGTTTTTTTTCTGCAGGAGTCGTTATGAAGCTGACCGACAAAATCCGCCGTGACTGGCACTACTACGCGTTTGCGCTGGGGTTAATTTTTATTCTCAATGGCGTGGTAGGGCTGCTGGGGTTTGACGCGCAGGGCTGGCAATCTTATGCCGTCGGTCTGGCGACGTGGGTCGTGAGCTTCTGGCTGGCGGGATTTGTTATTCGCCGCCGTCCGGCAGAAGAGGCGTAATAACGACGTGGTAGCCCGGGTAAGGCGGTACGCCGCTACCCGGGAAAGAGGCTTAGTTCATTGAGGTTTTCAGCGCGCGGTCGGCGGCGTGGCGCTCCAGCGCCAGCTCGATCAGGCGGCTTATCAGGCTGGTGTAATCCAGACCGCTGGCCTGCCACAGCTTCGGATACATACTGATGTTGGTAAAGCCCGGTAGCGTGTTGATTTCGTTGATCACCACCTCGTTATCTTCCGTCAGGAAGACGTCAACGCGGGCCATTCCGCTGCAGCCGAGCGTTTGGTAAGCGCGGACGGCGATATCGCGGATTTTGTCGTTGATCTCCGGGGCGATGGCTGCCGGAACCACCACCTGCGCGCCTTTATCATCAATATACTTGGTATCGTAGGCATAGAATTCGCTATTGAGTACGATCTCCCCGCAGGTGCTGGCCTCGGGATAATCATTGCCCAGCACGGCACATTCGATTTCACGGCCCTTAATCCCTTGTTCAACCACCACTTTATGGTCGAATTCAAAGGCTAACGCGATGGCCTGCAGATACTCTTCTTCGCTCTTCACTTTGCTGACGCCGACGGAAGAACCCTGGTTCGCGGGCTTCACAAACAGCGGTAGCCCCAGCTTCGCTTTGATATCGGCAAAGCTGAACTGCTGGCGGTTGGCGCGAGTCAGGGTGATGAACGGCGCAATCGACAGACCGGCATCGCGTAGCAGGCGTTTAGTGACGTCTTTGTCCATGCAGGCGGCGGAGCCCAGCACATCGGATCCGACGAACGGCAAATTCGCCATCCGCAGCATTCCCTGCAGCGAGCCATCTTCGCCAAGGGTGCCGTGAACAATCGGGAAGATGACGTCGATGGCCGCCAGCGGCTGGCCGCTATCGGCGTTGATCAACTGATGGGCATCGCGACCGGGAATTTGCGCCAGCGTCACGTCCGATGGGCGCAGCGCGATATGGGCGGGATCCTGCGGGTTCAGCAGATAGTTGCTGGCATCGTTGATATGCCAAAGCCCCTGTTTATCGATTCCCAGCAGCACAACATCAAAGCGCGTTTTATCAATTGCTTCGACGATATTTTTGGCTGACTGCAGCGACACTTCATGTTCTGCCGACTTACCGCCAAAAACGATCCCAACCCTCATTTTAGCCATTTCAACTTCCATCCTGATTACATCAAAACACATAACATAGCATGTGTTTTAGCGAGATGGCTGCCTGAATCTTTACCCTTTGCCGCAGAGGGTTAAATGCTGCGCATTCGCCGCTATGCGCCGGTGTGCGTCAGCACATCGCACTGACGAAAATGCGGTTATCTTCGATTATGTTTGTCTACTCCGCGGTCAGGGCGATAAAACACCAAACTCGCGGCATGCGCATCTCTGGTACTACGTGCGAAGACGGAAATTGCTAAGCTAGGTAATAATTAACGAAACACTAATGAATACGCGTAGTTATGGAATCCTGGAAGGTTAATCTCATTTCTGTCTGGTTCGGCTGCTTTTTCACCGGACTCGCCATCAGTCAAATTCTGCCCTTCTTACCGCTGTATGTCTCTCAGTTGGGCGTTACCTCACACGAAGCGCTGTCGATGTGGTCGGGCTTGACCTTTAGCGTCACGTTCCTGGTGTCGGCGATTGTCTCGCCGATGTGGGGGAGCCTGGCAGACCGCAAAGGGCGCAAACTCATGCTGCTGCGCGCCTCCCTTGGCATGGCGATAGCCATTTTACTGCAGGCTTTTGCGACCAACGTTTGGCAGCTATTTATTTTGCGGGCGGTAATGGGGCTGACCTCAGGCTATATACCCAACGCCATGGCGCTGGTGGCCTCGCAGGTGCCGCGTGAACGCAGCGGTTGGGCGCTGAGTACCCTCTCGACAGCGCAGATAAGCGGCGTGATCGGCGGCCCGCTGCTCGGCGGTTTTCTTGCCGACCACGTCGGCCTGCGGGCGGTGTTTTTCATTACCGCGATTTTACTGACGGTCAGCTTCCTTGTGACGTTATTTCTGATTAAAGAAGGCGCCCGGCCGCAAATAAGCAAAGCCGAGCGTCTGAGCGGCAAAGCGGTCTTTGCTACGCTAACGCATCCGGGGCTGGTGATTAGCCTGTTTTTCACAACCTTGGTTATCCAGTTGTGTAACGGCTCTATCGGGCCGATTCTGGCGTTATTTATCAAGTCGATGGCGCCAGACAGCAACAACATCGCGTTTCTGGCGGGGATGATTGCCGCCGTACCGGGCATTTCGGCGTTGATTTCCGCACCTCGGCTGGGAAAACTCGGCGATCGCATCGGGACGTCGCGTATTCTGCTGGCGACGTTATGTTGCGCGGTGGTGATGTTCTTTGCGATGTCGTTCGTGACTTCGCCGCTGCAGCTCGGGGTATTGCGCTTCCTGCTGGGCTTTGCCGACGGCGCGATGTTACCGGCGGTCCAGACGCTGCTCTTGAAATACTGCAGCGATAACGTCACCGGGCGTATTTTCGGTTATAACCAGTCATTTATGTATCTGGGTAATGTCGCCGGGCCGCTCATTGGCGCTTCGGTCTCGGCAATGGCGGGTTTCCGCTGGGTGTTTATTGCCACTGCGTTGATTGTCCTGATTAATATCTGGCAACTGGCGATTATGTTACGCCGTAGCCGCCGCGCGGCCGTTTAAATAAAAATATTGGGCGCTCATAAGGGCGCCTTATATTAATCAGCTGATATAGCTATTAACCATTACCTTTAGTTATCCTTAAATAGTGCGACGCATATTCCATTTTATTATTTACTATTAAATTTGGTTATAGAATTATCTTTTGGCTATTAATAATAGGGGCTTTACCTTTGTTGCCTGGCGGTAATAAAAACGTTTCGCTGAATATTATTGCAGGAATAACCCTATTATTTGAAAATAATTCTGGTATCGATATGCCGATGTATGACATAACTAGGCCATTATGGATGTTGCTTAAGGATAATGCGTAATGAAAAATCTCATTGCCGAGCTGTTGGTCAATCTGGCGCAAAAAGAAGAAGAGGCAAAAGAACTGACGGTACAGGTTGAGGCGCTGGAAATTGTCGTCACCGCGCTGCTGCGCCATATGGCTGAGGATGCGCAGCAACGTTTGATTCAGGATATCGAAACCGCAATGGAGCAGGTAAAGCCCGGGCCGCTGGTGGACGACCGTGACACCCAGCTTCTGCAGCAATATATAAAAAAGCTGCTCCGGCATCCTCGTAACTAATCATGTGACCAGTAAGGATGCTGTCATTTTTCTGTCACACCACTTTTATAAAGTCTCCCTCGTTTTGTTTTTTAAGTATTTTTTACATGGAGACGACAAAGTGAAATTATCTGCCCTCTTTATTGCCCTGTTACCGCTGCTGGCTCCCCCGGTTATTCATGCGCAAACCACTTCTTCGCCGGTGTTGGAAAATCGCGCGGCGCAGGGCGATATCACGACCCCAGGCGGCGCGCGCCGTTTAACGGGCGATCAGACCGAAGCGCTGCGCGCTTCGTTAATCAATAAACCGGCGAAAAATATTATTTTGCTCATTGGCGATGGTATGGGCGATTCAGAAATTACCGCCGCACGAAATTATGCAGAAGGCGCCGGCGGTTTCTTTAAAGGTATTGATGCCCTGCCGCTGACGGGCCAATATACCCATTATTCTCTGGATAAAAAAACCGGCAAACCGGATTACGTGACGGATTCCGCCGCTTCGGCAACCGCGTGGACCACCGGCGTGAAAAGCTATAACGGCGCGCTGGGCGTTGATATCCACGAAAAAGATCATCAGACCATCCTTGAGCTGGCGAAAGCCGCGGGTTTTGCCACCGGCAATGTCTCGACGGCTGAACTGCAGGATGCGACGCCGGCGGCGCAGGTTGCCCATGTGACCTCGCGTAAATGCTATGGTCCCAGCGTGACCAGCGAAAAATGCGCCAGCAACGCGCTGGAAAAAGGCGGTAAGGGCTCTATCACCGAACAACTGCTGAATGCCCGTCCGGATGTCTCTTTAGGCGGCGGGGCGAAGACCTTTGCTGAAACGGCGACCGCGGGGGAGTGGCAGGGGAAAACCCTGCATGAGCAGGCGGTCGCTCGCGGCTATCAGATTGTGACCGACGCCGCTTCACTCGCCGCTATCAGCGAAGCAAATCAGGGTAAACCGCTGCTCGGTCTGTTCTCCGACGGCAATATGCCGGTGCGGTGGGAAGGCCCGAAAGCCTCTTATCACGGCAATATCGACAAACCGCCGGTAACCTGTACGCCAAACCCGAAACGCGATGCTTCCGTACCGACGCTGGCGCAGATGACCGAAAAAGCGATTGATCTCCTGAGCCGCAACGAGAAAGGTTTCTTCCTGCAGGTTGAGGGAGCGTCTATCGATAAACAGGACCATGCCGCAAACCCTTGCGGCCAGATTGGCGAAACCGTCGACCTCGATGAAGCGGTACAGAAAGCGCTGGAATTTGCCAAAAAAGAGGGCAATACCCTGGTTATCGTCACCGCCGATCACGCCCACTCCAGCCAGATTATCCCGGCAGACACCAAGGCGCCGGGCCTGACCCAGGCGCTGACCACTAAAGATGGCGCGGTAATGGTGATGAGCTATGGCAACTCTGAAGAAGAGTCAATGGAGCACACCGGTACCCAACTGCGCATTGCCGCATACGGACCGCATGCGGGCAATGTGGTGGGGCTCACCGATCAAACCGATCTGTTTTACACCATGAAAGACGCGCTGGGCCTGAAATAATCCGGCGCCGGTAATGAATTTGCGTTACCGGCTGGTTTTTTTGCTGATAGCGACCAGACTTACAGAGATCCACTAACAGAGGGATGGTGTGATGAAAATAACATTTCTGGTAACCCTACTTTTTGGTTTGGTCTTTGTTGCCGCGGTGAGTGCCGCAGATAAAACGTTAACGCCTCAGCAGCAGAAAATGAGCGTATGTAATACCGAAGCGGCGTCAAAGTCGCTGAAAGGTGATGAACGTAAAACCTTTATGAGCAATTGCCTGAAGAAAGATGCGCCAGCGGCCGGCAAGACGCTGACGCCTCAACAGCAGAAGATGAGCGCTTGTAGTAAAGAAGCGTCGTCGAAATCGCTGAAGGGTGACGATCGTAATAAGTTTATGAGTACCTGCCTGAAGAAATAAGATGACGGGTGGGGCGGCGCCTCACCCGTAGTCTCTTTAAGGCTTATCAGGAACGGCTCAGTTGCTCTGATTTTTCCATACACTTCGCCATTGCTTCGATAACGGCTGAACGGAAACCTTTTTCTTCCAGTACGCGAACCGCTTCAATGGTGGTGCCGCCCGGCGAGCAGACCATATCTTTCAGCGCGCCCGGATGTTCGCCGCTTTCCAGTACCATCTTCGCTGACCCCATGACCGCCTGCGCGGCGAATTTGTAGGCCTGCGCGCGCGGCATACCGCCGAGAACGGCGGCATCGGCCATGGCTTCGATAAACATAAAGACGTAAGCCGGCGCGGAACCGCTAACGCCAACCACCGGGTGAATCATTGGTTCGGCGATGGTTTCCGCCTGGCCGAAGCAGCGGAAAATGGTTAACACCTCGGCGATCTCTTCCGCGCTGACCAGCGCGTTTGGCGTTACGGAGGTCATCCCGGCGTTCACCAGCGACGGCGTGTTCGGCATGGCGCGAATAATTTTGCGATCGTGGCCCAGCGCCCGCGCCAGCTGATCCAGCGTGACGCCTGCGGCTATCGAAACCACCAGCGAATCTTTGTTCAGACTGGATGCGATATCGCTTAATACCTTGGTCATGATCCCCGGCTTCACCGCGCCGAAGACGATATCGGCGACCTGAGCGACTTCCTGTGCGCTTTCCGCCGCATTAATACCGTATTGGTCATGCAGGGCGGCAACTTTGTCCGGCGATGGGGTATAGACCCAGATTTGCGCCGGTTGCACTTGTCCGCTGGCGATCAGGCCGCCGAGAATGGCTTTACCCATGTTGCCGCAGCCGATAAAGCCAATTTTCTTATCCATTACCTTTCCCCTCTGCATTTTTCGTTACGATCCCACTAGCTTATCATCCTGGCGCTTTTCTGGGGGAGAAAAGCAGGCGACAATGTCGCAACCTTTGCCAACGACAGGAGCCGAAATGGCGATTTGGGTAGATGCGGACGCGTGTCCGAATGTCATTAAAGAAATTTTGTTCCGCGCCGCCGAACGCACGCAGACGCCGTTGACGCTGGTCGCCAACCAGTCGCTGCGGGTTCCGCCGTCGCGCTACGTCCGCGCGCTGCGGGTGGCACAGGGTTTTGATGTTGCCGATAACGAGATTGTCCGTCTCTGTGAACCGGGCGATTTGGTGATCACCGCCGACATCCCGCTGGCGGCGGAAGTGCTGGCGAAAGGGGGAGCGGCGCTGAATCCGCGGGGCGAGCGCTACAGTGAAGCGACCATTCGCGAGCGCCTGACGATGCGTGATTTTATGGAGACGATGCGGGCCAGCGGCGTACAGACCGGCGGCCCGGATAGTTTATCGCAGCGCGATCGGCAGTTATTTGCCGCCGAGCTGGAAAAGTGGCTGCTTGCGGTTAAACGTCAGCAGGATTAAACCCAGCTGTCGTCATCGCTACCGAAATCATCGTCATTGCCGAAGCCGGCGTCGAAATCGGAGTCAAGGGTGTTGTTGTCCGCCAGGAAAGGATCGTCCTGCTGGCGGAACGGATCCTCGGCGGCGTTATTATCCAGCGCCGGGCTGACGTCTTGTTGCTGCTGCGGCTGCTGTTCATCGATGATGTTCACAATCTCCTGAGGATGTGAACCACTGAACATATTGGTCAGCATATTGCCCAGCACCACGCCGCCTGCCACCCCGGCCGCGGTTTGTAGCGCGCCCGCCATAAAGCCGCCGCCGCTGCGCCCGGCCGCCTGCGGGGCATAGTTTTGCTGCGGCGCATACTGCGGTTGCGCGTTATTGGCCTGCGGGCGGCCATATTGCTCGGCCCCGGGAATCGGATCGGAGCCGCGGGACTGGCCGCCGCCGAACAGGCCCGACAGGAAGCCGCCGCTGCTCGGTTTTGCCGCCTGCAGCTGGCTAACCTGCGCCTCCAGCGCCTGAATGCGGTCGTTAAGCTGTTTGATAGCCGCTTCCTGAATCAGGATAGTTTGCGCCATATAGTACGGGGCCGCCGGCTGCTGGGTTACGTGCTGGGCAATCCGCTCCTCGGCGCTGGCGTCGCGCGATGCGCTGTGCGTCTCGGCCTCTTTTAAACGGGAAAACAGGCCATCAATAAGGCGTTGTTCTTCAGATTGCATGATACATTCCTCTGTCACACGGGTCATTTACCGTCAGAGTGCGACGGTCGGCCGGTGTTGTAAATATGTTGCAGCGTAAAGCTGTGCAGAAATGTGTTACCGTTTACGGCAAACGATGGATAAAAAATAATCCTTCGACTTTAAGTAAAGCTGGCATAACACTAAATGCAATGATAAGTTTACATGCGGAATCCATTCAAACTCTATGGTAAATAGGGTTCCCTAAAAAATGTAACGATTATTTTACGGTTATCGTGGCAGGCATTTGCAGGTATCATGGCGTACTTTTCGCCTTTATTTCTCCGCGACACGCGGAACCAGGGGGTCTTCGGTAATGACACAACCAATTTTTCTCATCGGGCCGCGAGGCTGCGGTAAAACGACGATCGGCCATGCCCTGGCGCGCGCGCTGCATTTCCAGTTTTCCGATACCGATCATCGTTTACAGGCTCATGAGAAACGCACGGTAGCGGAAATCGTGCAGAAAGAGGGCTGGGAGCGCTTTCGTGAACTGGAGACGCTGTCGCTGAAGGCCGTTACGCTGCCGGATACGGTGATTGCGACCGGCGGAGGGATTATTCTTGCTGAACGCAATCGTCTGTTTATGCGTGAAAACGGCATCGTGATTTATCTGCAGGCTTCTGTTAACGCCTTGATTGAGCGTCTGGAAGCATACCCACAGGCGGAACAGCGTCCAACGCTGACCGGTAAGCCCGTCCGCGAGGAAGTCGGCGAAGTGTTGGCGCAGCGGGAAGCCCTGTACCGCGAAACCGCCCATCATACCGTAGACGCCACCGCCACGCCGGATGCGGTGGTTGAACAGATTATGACCATGCTGTGCGATGTGACGGTAAGTTAGGATTTTACCTGGGTCAGGGGGGAAAGCGGAGCCTATACTTAATTGTTCTGACAGCCGAAAAAGGAAGAACAATGCCAAACAGACCCCCTTATCCGAGACAAGCACGCGTTGTCGCCGTCGAAAAAGGCGCCGCGGGTCAGACGGTCACCTGGTATCAGCTGCGTGCGGATTACCCGACACCCGATTCGCTAATCAGCGAACATCCCTCCGAGCAGGAAGCGTTAGACGCCAAACGGCGTTACGAAGATCCCGAGAAAACCTAATCCCCCGGCCCGGTTTGCGTCATGAAGATGGCAATACCGGGCCCAGCTCACATTTTTAATTCATCAATGGTACTAATGAATACCTAACATACGGATTTTTCAGGAGCGACTCTGAAACTTCTGGAATCTTTACATTCCGCAGCGCCGCTGAGCTGCTACGCTTCTCGACGGTTGATTTTTACTCACCAGGGGGGCGGATGTCGTGTGTGAAAAGCCTGTGTTGAAGCAGTGGTAGTGAAAAGGTACATGATATGAGTGCAACGATGGCAATTTTGACCATTGGCGTAGCGCCGGTGGCGGAAGTTTTGCCGCTGTTAACCGAACATATCAGGGAAGAGCAGATCACCCATATTAGCCTGTTAGGTAAAATGACGCGTGAAGACGTTATGGAAGATTATGCCGTGGAATCCGGCGACCAGGGGCTGCTGACCTTACTCAATGACAACCAACTGGTGGAAGTCTCCCGCCAAAAGGTGGAGCGCGATCTGCGCTGCGTTATCGAGATGCTGGATCGGCAGGAATATGATGTCATTCTTCTTCTCAGTTCCGAGCAGTTGAGCGGCCTTGCGACGCACAACGCTATCCTTCTTGAGCCTGAACGGATTATTCCGCCGCTGGTGGCCTCGATCGTCGATGGCCATCAGGTGGGCGTGATTGTACCCGTTGAAGAAGTCTTGCCTCTACAGCGGCAAAAGTGGCTCACTTTAGAAAATACGCCTTACTATGCGCTGGCGAACCCGATGGGCGGCAGCGACAGCGATCTGCTGGATGCAGGAAGAGGTTTAGTCGAACAGGGGGCGGATGTACTGGTGCTCGACTGTCTTGGCTATCATCAGCATCATCGCGACGTATTACAAAAAGCGCTGGATGTCCCGGTATTATTGTCAAATGTGCTGGTTTCGCGACTGGCGGCAGAACTATTAGTTTAACCCGACGTTATCGATTAATTTTACGTGACAGGGGCAAGGAGCGCCCCCTATATTGAAGCTTCAACCAACGATGATAAGGTCTTGTTTATGCTTCAAAGCAATGAGTATTTTTCAGGGAAAGTGAAATCTATCGGCTTCACCAGCAGCAGTACCGGCCGCGCCAGCGTTGGGGTGATGGCAGAGGGTGAATACGCCTTTGGCACCGCCCAGCCGGAAGAGATGACCGTGGTCAGCGGCGCACTGAACGTACTGTTGCCTGGGGAAACGGAATGGAAAGTTTATGCGGCAGGCGAAGTGTTTAACGTGCCGGGTAATAGCGAATTCCACCTGCAGGTGGCTGAACCAACTTCCTACCTGTGCCGTTATCTGTAATTTAAGCGCCTTCCTGCCGCGTCCACTTTGCGGGCCCGGCAGGAAGGTGACGCATTAGCGCTGGGCTTCGCCGCCCAGGCCTTCCACCAGATTTTGAATCAATGCCGCCAGCTCGCCGGTCATTAAAATAAAGTCGGCGTCAAAACGCTGCGCAAAATCTTCGCGGTCAATATCTTCATTCTGGTCACGTAATTCGTCGCAGAACTTCAGACGTTTAATCGATGCGTCGTCGCAGATCACAAACTGGATACGCTGCTGCCAGTCGAGCGCCAGTTTGGTGACCACTTTACCCGCTTCGATATGTACGGCGATCTCATCACTCACCAGATCCTGTTTCTTCGCGCGGATCACGCCACCATCTTCCAGCATCGCTTTCAATTCGGCTTCGTCAAGCAGCTGGAAGCCCTGAGCCACGCTACCGGAGCGCACCCATTCGGTCAGCGTCAGCTCGATCGGGTTTTCCAGCGTCAGCGGCACCACCGGCAGCGAGCCCAGCGTTTTACGCAGCAGCGCCAGCGTATCTTCCGCTTTCTTCGCGCTGGCGCAGTCCACCATGATCAGGCCGTTGACGGTATCGATCCACATCATCGTTTGGCTGAAGCGGCTAAAGGCGCGCGGCAGCAGCGAGTGCAGAACTTCATCTTTCAGCGAATCTTTTTCCGTTTTCTTCAGCTTGCGGCCCTGATCGGCTTCGAGCTTGAGGATCTTCGCTTCCAGCGCCTGTTTGATCACCGGCGACGGCAGGATCTTTTCTTCTTTACGGGCGCAGATAACGATCTGGCCGTTTGCCGTATGCGTCAGCGCGTCGCTGTGCGATCCCATCGGCGATACCCAACCGGTTTTCGCCATATCCTGGCTGCCACAAGGGGTAAATGTCAGCTCGGCCAGCTGTTTTTCCATCTCTTCGGCACGCAATTCGATATCGCGGCTCAGACGGTAAACCATTAAATTTTTGAACCACAGCATGATAATTTCCACGGCTTTGTCGTTAAATCAGGCGGGCATGATAGCGAATTGTCGCTATGCTTGCATTGTTAATCGGGGTGAGGAGCAGACTGTGCGTATTGGTATTGATTTAGGTGGAACAAAAACAGAAGTCATCGCCCTGAGTGAGCAGGGCCAGCAGTTATTTCGCCACCGCTTGCCAACCCCGCGGGAGGATTATCGCCAGACCATCGAGACCATTGCCTCGCTGGTGGAGATGGCCGAGCAGGCGACCGGGCAGCGCGGCACCGTCGGTATGGGCATCCCCGGCTCGATTTCGCCGTATAGCGGGGTGGTGAAAAACGCCAACTCGACCTGGCTGAACGGACAACCCTTCGATAAAGACCTCAGCCAGCGCCTCAATCGTGAGGTCCGTCTTGCCAACGATGCTAACTGCCTGGCGGTTTCGGAAGCAGTTGATGGCGCGGCCGCGGGGGCGCAAACCGTGTTTGCGGTCATTATCGGTACCGGCTGCGGCGCGGGGGTGGCGTTGAACGGGCGCGCGCATATCGGCGGCAATGGCACCGCCGGCGAATGGGGGCACAACCCGCTGCCGTGGATGGATGAAGATGAGCTGCGCTATCGTCAGCAAGTGCCTTGTTACTGCGGCAAGCAGGGGTGTATTGAAACCTTTATTTCCGGCACCGGCTTCGCCACCGACTATCAGCGGCTGAGCGGAAACCCGTTAACCGGCAGCGAGATTATGCGCCTGGTGGGTGAAGGTGACGAAAAGGCCGAACTGGCGCTGAGCCGCTACGAGCAGCGGCTGGCGAAATCGCTGGCGCATGTGGTGAATATCCTCGACCCGGATGTCATTGTGTTAGGCGGCGGGATGAGCAATGTCGAACGCCTGTATCAAACGGTACCGGGGCTGGTGAAGCAGTGGGTGTTCGGTGGAGAATGCGAGACGCCGATTCGCCAGGCGATGCACGGCGATTCCAGCGGCGTACGCGGCGCGGCATGGCTGTGGCCGCTGTGATCTCATTCCCTCTCCCCTGTGGGGAGAGGGAAGACTTCACTCCACCGCAAACGCTTTATCCAACCGGCTGTATCCCAGACCGTTTATCTTCTTCACTTTAATCTGCACCGGGATGCGCTCTTTCATCGCCTCGACGTGGCTAATCACGCCAATCACTTTGCCGCTGGCGTTAAGCGCGTCGAGCGCATCCAGCGCGGTATCCAGCGTTTCGCTATCGAGGGTGCCGAATCCTTCATCAAGGAATAGCGAATCAATCCGCGTTTTATGGCTCACCAGGTCAGATAGCGCCAGCGCCAGCGCGAGGCTCACAAGGAAGCTTTCGCCGCCGGAAAGCGTGCGGGTATCGCGCACCGCGTCGGCCTGCCAGGTGTCCACCACTTCCAGCTCCAGCGCCTCGCTGGCTTTACGTTGCAACAAATAGCGGCCATGCAGGCGGTTGAGCTGCTGGTTAGCCAGCCACACCAGATTATCCAGCGTCAGCCCCTGGGCGAATTTACGGAACTTATCGCCTTCTTTTGAACCGATGAGCGCATTCAGCCAGGTCCAGTCTTCGACCTGCTGCGCGGCTTGTTCCATCTGCTGACGTAATGATTGCTGGCGCTGTTGGTTATCGCTGTTTTGCTTCAACTGCTGGCGGATCTCACCCTGACGGGCGCTGTTTTCCCGCAACTGGCGTGCCAGTTGCTCCAGCCTATTCTCTAGCTGCTCCAGCGGCTGGTTAATATCAATATCGGCGGGCGGCTGTTGCTGATGGCGTTCAAGCGACGTCTGCGCCCGCAGGGCCAGCGTTTGGTTCTGCTGAACTTCTTTTTCCAGCGTCTGCTTGAGTTGTTCCAGCCGCTGGCGGGTTGCCTCGTCAAGCAAAGCGGCAAGAAAGGCCGCTTGGTCGGCAAACGGGCTGGCGGCCAGCGCGGCAGTAAACTGCTTTTCGCTTTCCTTCACCTGTGCCTGCTGCTGGCTTTCTTGCTGGCCCAGCGTTTGCCACTGGCTCTGTAGCGCCAGGCAATCATCATGCACCTGCCGCCAGCCCTCCAGCGGCGCGGGATCCGCGGCTTCCGTTGACTCAGGCAGGGTTTCCAGCAGCGGCGTTAGCTGCTGGCGCTGTTCCTGCAGCGCGGCGGCTTCATTTTGTTTCGCCTGCCAGCCGCGGGTTTCGGCTTCACGCTGGGCCAGCCAGTCGTTAGCCTCCGCGGCAGGCGGCAGCGCCAGGGTATAAACGTCCAGCTCTGCCTGCAGCGCGCGACGGCGCTGTTCGAGATCCTGCTGTAACTGCTGCAGCTGCAGCTGGCTCTCCTGCTGTTGCGCCTGCCAGGCCAGCCGTTGTTGATGCTGATACAGCTGCTGTTCATGCTGCTGTTGGCTATCTAGCCAGCCAGCAATATCATCCTGCGGCGTCAGCGCAATCGCCAATTCCGCGAGGGTGTCTTGCCATTGAGAGGTGAGCGCTTGCTCCTGCTGCAGAAGCGATGTTTTCTCGTCAGCGTCTTTTTGCTGTTGTTTAAGCTGCGCTTCAAGCTGGCCGCGCAGCTGCGCGCCTTCTTCCGCCAGCTGTCGCACTTCACGCTCCAGCGCGTCGCGGCGAGTTTGGTTGATGCCGGGCACCAGCGCCTGGTATTCCGCGACCGCCGGATGATGCTCGGAACCGCACAGTGGACAAGGCGCGCCTGGCTGCAGGCGGGCGCGCTCGGCTTCCAGCCCGGCGATACGCGCTTCCAGTTCGCAGATGGCTTTTACATCGCTGAATTGTTGGTTTTTTTCCTTCCACGCCTGACGCCGCTGTTGTAGCGCGGCTTCAAGCTTCTCTTTTTCCTGCTGCGATGCGTTTTCCGCGCTCTGCAGCTGCTGCAAACGCAGGTACAGCGGTTGCAGCTGGCGATGGAGGGTTGAGAGCCGTTGGCGCAGCGGGCGGGCGGCGGCATGCTGTGCCAGCTCGCGGCTGACCTGCTGCGCATCGAGGGTTAGCGCGGTGGCCGGCAATTCTCCGAGCTTGCGGCTGGCATCCTGCAGGCGCTGTTGTAGCGTCAACTGTTGCTGAGCGTCGCGGTTAAGCTGCTGGAAGGTGGCTTTCCAGCCCGCCAGCGCCGTGCTCCACTGCTGGAATCGTTCGTGCGCTTTAAGCCACTCATTCAACGATTGCTGGCTGGTTTCAAGTTGAGCCAGCCGTTGTTGGGCAGCCTGGCGGATCCCGGCGCGACGGCGCAGGCTGTCCTGTAAGCGAGTATTTACTTCCTCAACCTGACGGCGGGTTTGCGCCAGCGCGGTACTGTGTTCCTGGAGCCGCGACCATATTGGGCGCAGTTGCTCTGCCGGCTGCGCGGCTTGTAGCGCAGCCAGCTGCGGTGCGGCGGCTTCCTGCGCCAGTAACGCCTGCTGTAAAGCGGCCTGCGCCTGGGTGGCTTCCGCGTTTAGCTCCTGACGGCGGCGCAGCCACTGTAGGCCATTTTGCTGACGGGTTTGTTCGGCAAGCTGCTGCTGTTCTTCAGCAGTAAGTACTTGCAAACTTTGTTGTAGTGCCTGCTCTTGCTCATCATTTAACAGTACGACGCCGGAAGCCTGCGCCTGCAGCTTTTCCAGCTCAATGCGGGCGAGTTTATGTTTTTCAAAGACCTGCGCGGAAATTTGCCCGTAAATTTCCGTTCCGGTGAGCTCTTCCAGCAGCTCGGCGCGCTCTTTCGGTTTGGCATTGAGGAAAGCGGCGAATTGCCCCTGCGAAAGCAGCATTGAACGGGTAAAGCGCCCATAGTCGAGGCCGGTGATCGATGCCGTCAGCTCCAGTTTGTCTTTGACCTTGTCGGCAAGAATTTTACCGTCGTCGCAGCGCGCCAGCTCAACGCGCGGCGCCTGCAGATTGCCATCCGGCTGGTTGCGGGCGCGGTTCTGACTCCAGAAGGCGCGATAGGCGGTGCCCCGTACCTCAAATTCAACCTCCGCCAGGCACTCGGCGGTGTCGCGGGTCATCAGATCGTTTTGCGATTGCGATACGCTGCTCAGGCGCGGCGTTTCGTGGTACAGCGCGAGGCAGATGGCATCTAACAGGGTGGTTTTCCCGGCGCCGGTCGGCCCGGTAATCGCGAATAACCCATTGCTGGCGAATGGTTCTGCGGTAAAGTCGATTTTCCATTCGCCCTTCAGCGAGTTGAGGTTTTTCAGGCGTAGGCTCAGGATTTTCACAGGTGTTCCTCACCGTTCAGGCTATGCAGCGTTTCCGTAAACAGTTGCTCCAGCCGCTGTTGCTGCGGAGCATCAAGGGTTTCCAGCGCCAGGCGGCGGGCAAACACCTCCTCAACCTGCAGTTCGCTCAGCGTTTCTCGCTGAACGCCGGCCAGAATGCGTTCACGCTGGGCGCGACTGCGGCGCACCAGCAGCACTTCCACCGGCAGCGATTCGGTCTGCTGCTGAATTTTTCTTTGGATATCGTGCAGGTATTCATCACTGGTGATTTCGATATCCAGCCAGACCGGCGGCTGCTGCGCGCTATCCTGCCACTGCTGAAGCTGTTCGCTGATGCTGGCGAAATCACCTTTCAATACCGCCAGCGGCTGGGTGATCGGCACCGGCAGCGGCGTCACCTCGCTGAGCTTGCCCTCGCTGAATGAGACCAGATTAACGCTTTTGCTTTTTCCGGTTTCATCAAAGCTCAGCGGCAGTGGCGAACCGCTGTAACGAATATGCTCGCAGCCGCCAACCACCTGGGCGCGATGAATATGGCCGAGCGCGATGTAATCGGCGGGCGGGAAGCGGTTGGCCGGGAAGGCGTCGAGGGTGCCGATATAGATTTCACGGACCGCGTCGCTTTTGCTGGCGCCGACGGTGGTCAGGTGGCCGCTGGCAATGATCGGTAATACGCGTTCGCCGCGCAGATCGCAGGCCTGCTGATATTGCTGCTGATAATAGTCGCTGATGGCGGTCAGTAACTGCTGCTGTTTTTCACCGCTGGAGTGGCCAGCCTGGCTGACCACCAGTTCGCGCGGGCGCAAAAACGGCACCGGGCAGAAGACCGCGCCGGGCGTGCCGTCGCGCCGCGGTAAGATAAAGGGCGCGTGGCCGGCGTTAGCGACCACGGTGGTTTTCAGAAAGGCGAGAATTTCGCGCGACTCGTTTAACGTCGCCACCGAATCGTGATTGCCCGCCAGCACCACCAACTGGCAGCCGGTTTGCTGCAGTTGAACGACAAAACGGTTATACAGTTCGCGGGCGTAGCTCGGCGGAGAGCCGGTATCAAAAATATCGCCAGCGACGATAATGGCATCCACCTCGTGTTCCTGCGCGCGCGCCAGCAGCCAGTCGAGAAAGGCGGCGTGTTCGTCCGCGCGGCTTTTGCTGTAGAAGTTCTGGCCGAGGTGCCAGTCGGAGGTATGAAGGATGCGCATAAAAATTCCGTTGCGATAAAAGCCAGGCGGCCATTATAACGTCGATCCCGCCGCCCGTATTCCTTTTGCCATATTACGGTGAGACTGGATGCGTTAAGTGCGTGTCATCATTAAAAATCCGCATTCATCAGACGGTCATTTTTTCATAAATCTGTCACAAATCTGACGCATAATGGCCGCGCACTTCTATACTGATGGCTAAAAAACACAGGGTAAATAATGGCGAGAAGAATTCTGGTCGTTGAAGATGAAGCTCCAATCCGCGAAATGGTCTGCTTTGTTCTGGAGCAAAACGGCTTTCAGCCCGTCGAGGCGGAAGATTTTGACAGTGCGGTGAATCAACTCAATGAACCCTGGCCTGATTTGATTCTCCTCGACTGGATGTTGCCGGGCGGATCGGGGCTACAGTTTATTAAACAGCTTAAGCGCGAAGCGATGACCCGCGATATTCCGGTGGTGATGCTGACGGCGCGCGGCGAAGAGGAAGATCGCGTTCGCGGTCTGGAAACCGGCGCGGATGATTACATTACCAAACCGTTTTCGCCGAAGGAGCTGGTGGCGCGAATTAAGGCGGTGATGCGGCGTATTTCGCCAATGGCGGTCGAAGAGGTGATTGAGATGCAGGGGCTGAGCCTGGATCCCTCCTCGCATCGCGTCATGACCGGTGAAAACCCGCTGGATATGGGGCCGACCGAGTTTAAATTATTACACTTCTTTATGACCCACCCGGAACGCGTATACAGCCGTGAGCAGCTGCTGAATCACGTTTGGGGAACCAACGTTTACGTTGAAGACCGGACGGTGGATGTGCATATTCGCCGCCTGCGCAAAGCGCTGGAACATAGCGGCCATGACCGGATGGTACAGACGGTTCGCGGCACGGGATATCGTTTCTCCGCCCGTTTCTGAATTTTGACAGGAGTGTGACCCGTGCTGGAACGGCTGTCATGGAAAAGGCTGGCGCTTGAGCTTTTCTTATGTTGTATCCCGGCCCTGATCCTCGGGGCATTTTTCGGTCATCTGCCGTGGTTTTTACTGGCGGCGGTGACCGGGTTGCTTATTTGGCATTTCTGGAATTTGTTACGTCTGTCATGGTGGCTGTGGGTCGACCGCAGTATGACGCCGCCGCCGGGAAGCGGCAGTTGGGAACCGCTGCTGTATGGTCTGCATCAAATGCAGATGCGTAATAAAAAACGTCGCCGCGAGCTGGGAAGCCTTATCAAGCGCTTTCGCAGCGGGGCGGAATCCTTACCCGATGCGGTGGTGCTCACCACCGAAGAGGGCGCCATCTTTTGGTGTAATGGCCTGGCGCAACAAATCCTTAATCTACGCTGGCCGGACGATAGCGGGCAGAATATCCTCAACCTGCTGCGCTACCCTGAGTTTGCTAACTATCTGAAAAACCGTGATTTCACTAAGCCCCTTAATCTGGTGCTCAATAACGCCCGCCATCTGGAAATTCGCGTGATGCCTTATAGCGATAAACAGTGGTTGATGGTGGCGCGCGATGTCACGCAAATGCACCAGCTGGAAGGCGCGCGGCGCAACTTTTTCGCCAACGTCAGCCACGAGCTGCGCACGCCGCTCACCGTACTGCAGGGTTATCTCGAGATGATGCAGGAGCAGGTGCTGGAAGGGCCGACGCGAGAAAAAGCGCTGCATACCATGCGTGAGCAAACGCAGCGGATGGAAGGGTTAGTGAAGCAGTTGCTGACGCTCTCGCGTATTGAAGCCGCGCCGGTGCTGGCGATGAATGATAAAATCGACGTCCCGATGATGCTGCGGGTGGTTGAGCGCGAGGCGCAAACCCTTAGCCAGGGTAAGCATCAGCTGCACTTTAGCGTCGACGAAACGCTCCAGGTGATGGGCAACGAAGAGCAGTTGCGCAGCGCGATTTCTAATCTGGTGTACAACGCCGTTAACCATACGCCAGCGGGAACTGAGATTCACGTCAGTTGGCAGCGGGCGCCACACGGCGCGCTGTTTAGCGTTGAGGACAACGGCCCTGGCATCGCGCCTGAACATCTCCCCCGGTTGACCGAGCGGTTCTACCGCGTCGACAAGGCGCGCTCCCGGCAAACCGGCGGCAGCGGTTTAGGGCTGGCTATTGTGAAACATGCGGTTAGCCATCACGAAAGCCGGCTGGAAATCGAAAGTACGGTCGGGAAGGGAACGCGCTTTAGCTTCCTGCTGCCGGAACGTTTAATTGCCAAAAATGTCGCCTGACGCGGCGTCTGTCAGCTTTCCTTGCCAATGACCAGCTTCGGCTGGTCATTTTCATTTGCAGTCAACTTTTCGTTGCGTATTAAACGAACGCCTGGTTATTTATTGTTCGCATGATTAGCCACGCGTTTTGCGTCGTTATGGTCAATTAATCCAGGTTAAAAATCATAGTTAGCATAATCATCTGGTTTTACGATCCCACCTTGCTTTAAAACGTTATAAGCGTTTAAATTGCCCCCTATGCAGTCCCGGTAAGACTGCTTTTGCGTGGTAATTCAAAAAACAATTCTTTTCCACGCCGCTTCGAGAGCATATCTCGCTGAGTTTACAGGCAATGGCCGCTGTATCATCCCGAAAGGAAGGCACGGTATTTTTCCGTTTTTTACAACACCACATCCACAGGCAGTAATGAATTTATGACCCATCAGTTAAAATCTCGCGACATCATCGCGCTGGGCTTTATGACCTTCGCGCTGTTCGTTGGCGCAGGCAACATTATCTTCCCTCCGATGGTTGGCTTACAGGCCGGCGAACACGTCTGGACCGCAGCCATTGGCTTCCTGATTACCGCCGTGGGTTTGCCGGTGCTAACGGTAGTCGCGCTGGCGAAAGTCGGCGGCGGCGTTGAGCGTCTGAGCTCGCCAATCGGCAAAGTTGCGGGCATTCTGCTGGCCGTGGTGTGCTATCTGGCGGTTGGGCCGCTGTTCGCGACCCCGCGTACCGCCACCGTTTCATTTGAAGTAGGGATTGCCCCGCTGACCGGCGACGGCAGGCTGCCGCTGCTTATCTATAGCGTTATCTATTTCGCGCTGGTGATTCTGGTTTCCCTCTATCCGGGCAAACTGCTGGATACCGTCGGCAACTTCCTGGCGCCGCTGAAAATTATCGCCCTGGTCGTGCTCGCGGTGGCCGCGGTAATCTGGCCGGCTGGCCCGATTAGCGACGCGATGGAAGCCTATCGTACCGCGCCGTTCTCTAATGGTTTCGTTAATGGCTATCTGACCATGGACACGCTGGGAGCGATGGTCTTCGGTATCGTTATCGTTAATGCCGCGCGTTCCCGCGGCGTTAGCGAAGCCCGATTGCTGACCCGATACACCGTCTGGGCTGGTCTGATGGCCGGCGTGGGCCTGACGCTGCTGTACCTGGCGCTGTTCCGCCTGGGTTCCGATAGCGCGACGCTGGTCGATCAGTCGGCAAACGGCGCGGCTATTTTGCACTCCTACGTGCAGCATACCTTCGGCGGCGCGGGCAGCTTCCTGCTGGCGGCATTGATATTTATCGCCTGTCTGGTCACCGCGGTTGGCCTGACCTGCGCCTGCGCTGAGTTCTTCGCGCAGTATCTGCCGCTGTCGTATCGTTCGCTGGTGTTTATTCTCGGCCTGTTCTCCATGGCAGTTTCTAACCTGGGGCTCAGCCATCTGATTCAGATCTCGATTCCGGTGTTAACCGCTATTTATCCGCCGTGTATCGCACTGGTGGTATTAAGCTTTACCCGCGGTTGGTGGCATAATTCCTCCCGCGTTATCGCGCCGGCAATGTTTATCAGCCTGATGTTTGGTATCATTGACGGTGTTAAAGCATCGGCGTTCGCAGATATCCTGCCGCAATGGACCGCGAGCCTGCCGCTGGCAGCGCAAGGTCTGGCATGGTTGCTGCCAACCGCGGTGATGGCTGTGCTGGCCGCGATCATCGATCGCGCAGCGGGTAGCCCGGTGGTCTCAAAAGCCCACTAACCGACGCTTTACGCAGGTGTTTAACCACGGGACTTAAGGTCCCGTGGTTTTTTGTTTTTTTGGTCATTCCCTTTTGCGTTTTGCCCCCGCAAAGCACAAACGAGAAAAACGGCATGGAACACGATGGAAAGTAGTAACAAGCTTAAGCGCGGGCTAAGTACCCGGCACATTCGCTTTATGGCCCTTGGTTCCGCTATTGGTACCGGCCTGTTCTATGGTTCGGCAGACGCCATTAAAATGGCGGGTCCGAGCGTATTGTTGGCATACATTATCGGCGGCGTGGCGGCGTATATCATCATGCGCGCGCTGGGCGAAATGTCGGTGCATAACCCTTCCGCCAGCTCTTTCTCGCGTTATGCGCAGGAAAACCTCGGCGGGCTGGCCGGCTATATCACCGGCTGGACCTATTGTTTTGAAATCCTGATCGTCGCGATTGCCGACGTGACCGCCTTCGGTATCTATATGGGCGTCTGGTTCCCGGCGGTGCCGCACTGGATATGGGTACTGAGCGTGGTGATGATTATCTGCGCCGTCAATCTGATGAGCGTGAAGGTGTTCGGCGAACTGGAGTTCTGGTTCTCATTCTTTAAAGTCGCCACGATTATCATCATGATCCTTGCCGGTTTCGGCATCATCATCTGGGGTATCGGCAACGGCGGTCAGCCAACCGGGATTCATAACTTATGGAGTAACGGTGGCTTCTTCAGTAACGGCTGGCTGGGAATGGTGATGTCGCTGCAGATGGTGATGTTCGCTTACGGCGGGATTGAGATTATCGGTATCACCGCCGGTGAAGCGAAGGATCCGGAAAAATCCATTCCGCGGGCGATTAATTCGGTGCCGATGCGTATCCTGGTGTTCTACGTGGGGACGCTGTTCGTCATTATGTCTATCTATCCCTGGAACCTGGTGGGTACTAACGGCAGCCCGTTCGTGTTGACCTTCCAGCATATGGGAATTACCTTTGCCGCCGGCATCCTGAACTTCGTGGTGTTAACCGCGTCGCTATCGGCGATTAACAGCGACGTATTTGGCGTTGGCCGTATGCTGCACGGAATGGCCGAACAGGGGAGCGCGCCGAAGGTGTTCGCCAAAACGTCGCGTCGCGGTACGCCGTGGGTGACGGTGCTGGTGATGACCGTGGCGCTGCTGTTTGCGGTCTATCTCAACTACATCATGCCGGAAAACGTCTTCCTGGTGATTGCGTCGTTGGCGACCTTCGCCACCGTGTGGGTGTGGATTATGATCCTGTTGTCGCAAATCGCTTTCCGTCGTCGCCTGTCGCCGGAAGAGGTGAAAGCGCTGAAGTTTAAGGTGCCGGGCGGCGTAGCTACTACCGTGGTCGGCCTGCTGTTCCTGGTCTTTATCATCGCGCTTATCGGCTACCATCCGGATACCCGCATTTCGCTGTACGTCGGCTTTGCGTGGATCGTGCTGCTGCTGGTTGGCTGGAAAATTAAGACCCGCCGCGATCGCCAGTTAGCCCAGGCGCAGTAATTCTCCGCTCTTCCGGGTCCGGCTTAGCCGCGGCCCGGAAAATCACATCCTCCTCCGTTCTCCTCCCCCAATTATTCTATTGATGATGAGTTATACGCCTGTTCACTGTGGCAAGGTGTGGCCATTACGCAAAAAGAGGAATGATGATGTTGAAGGCCTGGCACCTGCCGGTTGCTCCTTTTATTAAAGAGCAGCAGGAACGACTCGTTATCACATTGTGGCTAAGCGGCGAAACAATGCCGCAGCGAATTACGCTGCGCGCGGAAGAAGACAATGAAGAGCTGTCGTTGCCCATGCAGCGCCTGCGCCAATCCCCACACGCCGATGTCGTCGCCTGGCGTGGAGAGATAAACCTGATGAACGGCCAGCCGCGCCGCCGCTATAGCTTTAAGCTGCTGTGGGCGGACCGTCAGTTGTGGTTTACGCCGCAGGGATTCCAGCGTTTCCCGCCCGCGAGGCTGGAGCAGTTTGCGGTTGATGTGCCGGATAGCGGCCCGCAGTGGGTCGCCGATCAGGTCTTTTATCAAATTTTCCCCGATCGTTTCGCCCGTAGCGAGGCGCGAGAAGCCGGGCAGGACGAGGTTTATTACCACCATGCGGCCGGCCAGGATATTGTGCTAAAAGCGTGGGATGAGCCGTTAACCGGCGAAGCGGGCGGTTCGACCTTTTATGGCGGCGACCTCGACGGTATTAGCGAGAAACTTCCCTATCTGAAGCAGCTTGGCGTGACCGCGCTGTATCTTAACCCGGTATTCGTCGCGCCCAGCGTACATAAATACGATACCGCTGATTACCGCCGTGTCGATCCGCAGTTCGGCGGCGATGCCGCGCTGTTGCGTCTGCGCCACAATACGCAGCGTGAAGGGATGCGCCTAATCCTCGACGGCGTGTTTAACCATACCGGTGATTCGCACCCGTGGTTCGATCGCCACCAGCAGACGAGTAACGGCGCCTGCCATCAGCCGGATTCACCCTGGCGTGAGTGGTTTAATTTTTCGCAGGAAGGGGTGGCGCATAACTGGCTGGGTTACGCCAGTCTGCCAAAACTTGACTACCGTTCATCGAGCCTGGTTAACGAAATCTATGCGGGCGAAGACAGCGTGGTGCGGCACTGGTTAAAAGCGCCGTGGAGTATGGATGGCTGGCGGCTGGACGTGGTGCATATGCTGGGCGAAGATGGCGGCGCGCGTAATAATCTGCGCCATATTGCCGGTATCACCCAGGCGGCGAAGCGGGAGCAGCCGGAGGCTTTTGTATTCGGCGAGCATTTTGGCGACGCGCGTCAGTGGCTGCAGGCTGATGCCGAAGATGCGGCGATGAACTATCGCGGTTTTACCTTCCCGCTGTGGGGGTTCCTCGCTAATACCGATATTTCCTACGATCCGCAGCACATCGATGCGCAAACCTGTATGGCGTGGATGGACAACTATCGCGCCGGGCTGTCGCATCAGCAGCAATTGCGGATGTTTAACCAACTGGATAGCCACGATACCGCGCGTTTCAAATCCTTGCTGGGTAAAGATGTGGCGCGACTACCGCTGGCGGTGGTCTGGCTGTTCTGCTGGCCGGGCGTTCCGTGTATTTACTATGGTGATGAAGTCGGCGTCGATGGCAACAACGATCCCTTCTGCCGTAAATCCTTCCCATGGGATCCGGCACTGCAGGATGAAACCTTGTTGGCGTTATATAAGCGTATGACTACCTTGCGTAAGGGGTATCAGGCGCTGCGCTACGGCGGCTGCCAGATCATCTATGCGGAAGATAACGTGGTGGTCTTTGTTCGCGTTTATAAACAGCAGCGGGTGCTGGTGGCGATAAACCGCGGTCACGCCTGCGAGGTGGTAATCGACGCATCGCCGTTGCTGGAGGGGAAAACGTGGCAGCGTAAAGAAGGCGCGGGCGACATGCACGATGATGTGCTGAGTCTGCCCGCGATTTCCGCAAGCGTCTGGTGTAGCCGTTAACGGTAGAGCTGGCTCAGACAGCTGTCTTCGAGAATAGCCTCTCGCCACCAGCGCTGAGCCAGACCGTTATTGCCGCTACGCCAGGCCATATAGGTAATATCTTTCTCACGGCTCGAAATCACCGGTTTCTCCAGCAACTCACCGCTCTCCAGCCACGGGCGGGCGATGTGGCGGGGCAGGAACCCGCATCCCAAACCGGCGCGCAGGAGCGCGACTTTGGTGGCGAAATCATCGACCCGGATTTGCTCCTGCTCATCGAGCAGGTTGCTGTTCAGTGGATGACAGTAGCGGGCGCTATCGCTAATAACCACCGCGCGATGCAGGCTGAGCTGTTTGTTGGTCAGCGGCTGGGTTGTTTCCGCCAGCGGGTGGCCGGGTGCGACAACGAACACGTTGTCCATCGCGCCGAGCATTTTCCATGACCATTCCGCGGAGGTCGGCGGTTCGTTAATCGCCCCAAGAATAATATCCGCGCCGTTGTGAGTCAGCTCTTCCCACGAGCCCGCCAGAGTATGGTGGGTAAAGTTGAGCCGGGTTTGCGGATATTGCGCGTAAAACTTTTCAATCAGCGGCAATAGGGCCTGGAAAGGAAAAGAGTCGTCTAGCGCAATCGCCAGATCCCGCTCCCAGCCGGAACTCAGTAGCTGTGCCTGTTTTTCCAGATCGTTGGCGGCATTGAGCAGCAGGCGCCCCTTTTCCAGCATCATTTTACCGGTATCGGTAAATTTCGCCCGGTGCCCGGAACGATCCAGCAGACTGATGTTCAGATCGTTTTCCAGTTTTTGGATCATATAGCTCAGCGCGGCGGGGGTTTTAAATAGCGACTCGGCCGCCAGCGCGAACGAGCCATGTCTATCCAGAGCATCAAGAATCAAAAGTACATCAAGGTTTAAACGCATTAGTCTCGATCCGCCAGTCTAATAATAATGTTGTTTTACCGAAGGCCGATGTTCAATTCCAGTGAATAAATTAGAACAGTTCCCCGTAATTTTTTGATTAGTCTTTTTTTAATTATTCAAACGGTCACTATTTTTACTCAAGTGAATTAAAACGGAAAGATTTCTTTAATAACTCGTTAGAAATTACTGACTATACTCATCATGCGTTATTGGCCACAATCAGCACAGCACAACGGCAGTGTATTATCTTCCTAACTAATTGATTAATAGGATGTGTTATGTCTATTCGTGAACTGATTGATCCGTCTAATTCCACCCTTATTTTTATTGACCACCAGCCGCAAATGGCTTTTGGCGTGGCCAATATCGATCGCCAGACGCTGAAAAATAACACCGTCGCGTTGGCCAAAGCGGGCAAGATTTTTAACGTTCCTGTTATTTATACCTCTGTCGAAACCAAAAGCTTCAGCGGCTATATCTGGCCTGAACTGCTGGCGGTTCATCCTGAAGTGAAACCGATTGAACGTACTTCTATGAACTCCTGGGAAGACGCCGGTTTTGTTAATGCGGTGAAAGCCACTGGACGTAAAAAACTGATTATTTCCGCGCTGTGGACCGAAGTGTGCCTGACCTTCCCGGCGCTGATGGCGCTGGAAGAAGGTTATGAAGTGTACGTGGTCACCGATACCTCCGGCGGTACCTCCGTTGACGCCCACGAGCGCGCCATCGACCGTATGGTGCAGGCCGGCGCGGTACCGGTGACCTGGCAGCAGGTTCTGTTGGAGTACCAGCGCGACTGGTCACGTAAAGAGACTTACGATGCGGTGATGGATCTGGTTCGCGAACATAGCGGCGCTTACGGTATGGGCGTGGATTATGCTTATACCATGGTGCACGGCGCGCCGGAACGTAAAGCCTAAAACACTTCATCCTGCAAGCTGCCTCTTTGTTGGCTTCGCTTGCCCGCCCCGGTCACTGGCTGATGTCAGTGCTCGAGGGCGGGCAATCTTGCCGCCTCAATGCGGCATGAATGATTTTGTGTATTGTCATTTATGGCTGATGGCGGGAGAAATCCCGTCATTCCCCTGAAGCAAGGAACTCTTAATGGCGCAACAGAAATCAGTGACGCTGGTCATCAGTCATCATCTCGATCCACAAAACGGCCAGCGGTATGAAGCATGGTTGGGCAAAATCATGCCGGTTGCGGCGGAGTTTCCCGGCCATCTTGGCGCCAACGTGATCCGTCCGGCGGCCGGGCAAAATCTCTGGAGCGTGATAATTCGCTTCGACACCATTGAACATCTCTACGCCTGGACGCAGTCGGAAACCCGTCGTGAATTAGTCGCGGAAATCGCGCCGTTTCTCAATGATGGCGATCGTACCGAAATTCGCACCGAACCGGCGTTCTGGTTTACCCCGCCTGCGGCCAACATTCGCCAGCCGCTGCGCTGGAAACAGTTCCTGATAACCCTGCTGGTCATCTTCCCAAGTACCAACCTGGTGCCGTGGCTGACCGGCATGGCGCTGCCGGAGTTACGGGGAAGCTTGTTACTGCATCTGATAAACGATGCCCTGGTGGTTGCGTTGGTGGTCTGGTTGTGGATGCCTATCGTGACCCGTCTGTTTGCCGGCTGGTTGAAAAAAAACTAGCTCAACCAGCTTAAAGGAGTGCGTTATGTCGCAAACTGCCACACTGATTCTGACCCACGGTCAGATTCATACGCTCGATCGCGCGAACCCACTGGCGGAAGCCGTGGCCATCGCCGATGGAAAAATTCTCGCGACCGGAAGCCACGATCGAATCATGACGTTCGCCGCCGAGGGGACGCAAATTGTCGATCTTAAAGGCCATACGGTGATCCCGGGTCTTAACGACTCCCACCTGCACCTGATTCGTGGCGGCCTGAACTATAACCTCGAGCTGCGCTGGGAAGGCGTGCCCTCGCTGGCGGATGCGCTGCGTATGCTAAAAGATCAGGCCGATCGTACGCCGTCGCCGCAGTGGGTGAGGGTGGTCGGCGGCTGGAGCGAATTCCAGTTTGCCGAACGCCGCATGCCGACGCTGGAAGAGCTGAATGAAACGGCGCCTGACACGCCGGTATTCGTGCTGCATCTGTACGATCGCGCGCTGCTTAACCGCGCGGCGCTGAAAGCCGTTGGCTATACCAAAGAGACGCCGGATCCTGCGGGCGGCGAGATCGTTCGCGATAACAACGGCAACCCGACCGGGATGCTGATCGCCAAACCGAATGCCATGATCCTGTATGCCACGCTGGCCAAAGGACCGAAGCTGCCGCTCGATCTACAGGTTAACTCCACGCGCCAGTTTATGCGCGAACTGAACCGTTTAGGATTAACCAGCGCTATCGATGCCGGCGGTGGTTTCCAGAACTACCCGGAAGATTACGAAATTATCGAGCAACTGCACGCCAAAGAGCAGATGACCGTGCGTATCGCCTACAACCTCTTTACCCAGAGGCCGAAGCAGGAGCTGGAAGATTTCGAGCGCTGGACCGACATGCTGAAGCCGGGGCAGGGCACCGATTTCTACCGTGCCAACGGCGCTGGTGAAATGCTGGTCTTCTCGGCGGCGGATTTTGAAGACTTCCTGCAGCCGCGGCCGGATCTGCCGCAAGGCATGGAGGATGAGCTGGAGCGGGTGGTTCGTCATCTGGTAGAACACCGCTGGCCGTTCCGTCTGCATGCCACCTACGATGAGTCGATTAGCCGAATGCTGGATGTGTTCGAGAAGGTGAACCGCGATATTCCATTTAACGGCCTGCACTGGTTCTTTGACCACGCCGAAACCATCACCGAACGTAATATTGAACGCGTGAAGGCGTTAGGCGGCGGCATCGCGGTACAGCACCGGATGGCCTTCCAGGGGGAATATTTCGTCGATCGTTACGGCAAAGAGGCGGTGAAACATACGCCGCCGGTGGCGAAAATGCTGGAACTGGACGTGCCGGTAGGGTTGGGGACCGATGCGACCCGCGTCGCCAGTTATAACCCATGGACCGCGCTGTACTGGCTGGTTTCCGGGCGTACCGTCGGCGGCATGGCGATGTACGACGATAACAACCGTCTGCCGCGCGACGTCGCCCTTGAGCTATGGACCGCCGGTAGCGCGTGGTTCTCCAGCGAGCAGGGTAAAAAAGGACGCATTGAGAAAGGGCAACTGGCTGACCTGGTGGTGCTGTCAAAAGACTACTTCAGCGTTGCCGAAGAAGAAATTAAGGGCATAGAGTCAGTGCTGACGGTAGTGGATGGCAAGGTAGTGTACGCGGCCGGTCATTTCTCGCCGCTGGCGCCGCCGCCAATTCCGGTATTGCCGGAGTGGTCGCCGGTGGTAAAAGTGCCAGGGCATTATCGCTCGGCGCCGCCTGCGGCCGCGAAGATTGGCGCGGTAGTGCAGATGCACCAGTGCTGCGGCAGCTGCGGCGTGCACGGACATCAGCATGATATTGCGCGCAAGTCGTCGATTCCGGTGGCGGATGAGCAGGCTTTCTGGGGCGTATTAGGCTGTTCTTGCTTCGCGTTCTGATACTTTTGCCCGGTGGCGCCGCGCTTACCGGGACTACAGCGAATATAACAGGCACAAAAAAGGCTCGCATTGGCGAGCCTTTTTATGGAAACGTCTAGCCGATTACAGGCTGGATACGTTTTCAGTCAGGTATTTAGCTACGCCTTCCGGAGAAGCGGCCATACCTTCTTTTCCTTTTTCCCACTGAGCCGGGCAAACTTCACCGTGCTCTTCGTGGAACTGCAGCGCGTCAACCATACGCAGCATTTCGTCGATGTTACGGCCCAGCGGCAGGTCGTTAACAACCTGGTGGCGAACGATGCCGTTAGCGTCGATCAGGAAGGAACCGCGCAGCGCAACGCCTTCGTCCGGATGCTCGATACCGTAAGCTTTCTGAATTTCACGTTTGATGTCGGCAACCATCGCGTATTTAACCGGGCCAATACCGCCCTGGTCTACCGGGGTGTTACGCCATGCGTTGTGAACGAACTCGGAGTCGAAGGAAACGCCAACCACTTCTACGCCGCGTTTCTGGAATTCTTCGTAGCGCTTGTCGAAAGCGATCAGTTCAGACGGGCAAACGAAAGTGAAGTCCATTGGCCAGAAGAACAGGACGGTAGCTTTACCGTTGGTGTGCTGTTTGAAGTTGAATTTTTCAACGATTTCGCCGTTACCTAATACTGCTGCAGCGGTAAAGTCCGGAGCCTGACGAGTAACCAGAACCATATGATTCTCCTGTTATTACTAAGGTTAATTGGAACGCAACGCGGGCCAGTATAGGCAGAGGCGGGCAGGAACTCAATGCGGCGCTGACAATCGATGAGATAGGTTTTGCCTATTGATAATTATTCAATAGCGCTTTCAGAATAATCGTTTTGTGAGAAAGCGCAAGGTTTTACAGCGTTCGCTTTTTCGCCTGGTCCATCATTCGCGGATAAAAACGCCAGAATTGCTGTTCCAGTTGTCTATAGTGGTTATCAAGGTCGTACCATGAATCACGCAGCGCATCGAGGCGCGGGCGGCGGCTGGCCATACCGTTCAGGACGCGCTGAATGAATTCCATATCCTGATAACGTTCCAGCCAGCGTTCGGACCACATATATTCGTTGAGATTAACAAAGCGCGGCGGCGAATCCGGCAGAATTTGCGCCACCTGCGCGTGGGCGTAGCGGACGAACTCGTTTAGCGGCAGATCCGGCGACAGCTGCGCCCAGTGATGCGACAGGAAATGGTCCCACATCACGTCGAGGGAAATTGGTGCGACGCGGCGGGTCTCGGGGCGAAACCATTCGCGCGCCGTTTTGACTTCCGCCAGATTGTCGGTCATTACATCTATACGCCGATGCATATAAATGCCGTCAACCACATCCGCAGGATACTCGCCCTGCGGGTTACCGCGGACAAAATCGGCCAGCAGGTTGCCCGGCAGCGAGCTATCTGCAAGGTGGGCGAGATGTAAATGCGCGAGAAAATTCATATCGACTTCAATCCTTCACACGGCCATGCCGTTCTTGCTGGTTAATCATGGTATTCCGCTATTATATCCAGCGTTGAATAGGGTAACGGTTGCAGGAAGACCCGCCCGGCACTAGACTACCCGCCTCTTTATTTAGTCTGAGTCATCGTCATGCGCGTTACCGATTTTTCCTTTGAATTACCTGAATCCCTGATTGCTCACTATCCGCAGCCGGAGCGCAGTAGCTGCCGCTTGCTGTCGCTGGACGGGCCGACGGGCGCGCTGACGCACGGTACTTTCACCGATCTGCTCGATAAGCTCAACCCTGGCGATCTGCTGGTCTTTAACAACACCCGGGTGATCCCGGCGCGTCTGTTTGGGCGTAAAGCCAGCGGCGGCAAGATTGAAGTGCTGGTCGAGCGCATGCTGGATGATAAACGTATTCTGGCACATATTCGCGCCTCTAAAGCGCCGAAGCCGGGGGCGGAGCTGCTGTTAGGCGATGACGAAAGCATTAACGCCACGATGCTGGCGCGCCACGGCGCGCTGTTTGAAGTTGAATTCAACGATGAGCGCCCGGTGCTCGATATCCTGAACAGCATCGGTCATATGCCGCTGCCGCCGTATATCGACCGCCCGGACGAAGACGCGGATCGCGAGCTGTACCAGACGGTTTACGGCACCAAGCCGGGCGCGGTCGCCGCGCCGACCGCCGGCCTGCATTTTGACGATCCGCTGCTGGAAAAGCTGCGCGCGAAAGGCATTGAGATGGCGTTTGTGACGCTGCATGTTGGCGCAGGAACCTTCCAGCCGGTGCGCGTTGACAGCATCGAAGAGCACATCATGCACTCTGAATATGCGGAAGTGCCGCAGGATGTGGTCGATGCGGTTCTGGCGGCGAAAGCGCGCGGTAACCGCGTCATCGCCGTCGGCACCACTTCCGTGCGTTCGCTGGAAAGCGCGGCGCAGGCGGCTAAAAATGGCCTGATTGAGCCGTTCTTTGCCGATACGCAGATCTTTATCTATCCGGGATATCAGTACAAAGTCATCGATGCGCTGGTGACTAACTTCCATCTCCCTGAATCCACACTGATTATGCTGGTCTCCGCTTTCGCTGGCTATCAGCACACCATGAACGCCTATAAGGCTGCGGTAGAACAAAAATATCGCTTTTTTAGCTACGGGGACGCGATGTTTATCACGTACAATCCGCAGGCTATTTCTGAGCGTCCCTAAAAAGGCCGGCACGCCGGCTTTCTGACGCCTTGACGCATTTTTTAGCCACGGAATCATTCCGTGGCGAGTATTTAAACGTCGGACTGTTTTTCTGACGCAGGAGCAATGATGAAATTTGAACTTGATACCACCGATGGCCGCGCGCGTCGCGGCCGTTTGGTGTTTGATCGCGGCGTGGTTGAAACGCCAGCCTTCATGCCCGTTGGCACCTACGGCACCGTCAAAGGGATGACGCCGGAAGAAGTTGAAGCCACCGGCGCGCAAATCATCCTCGGCAACACCTTCCACCTGTGGCTGCGCCCGGGCCAGGAAATCATGAAGCTGCACGGCGACCTGCATGATTTCATGCAGTGGAAAGGGCCGATCCTCACCGATTCCGGCGGCTTCCAGGTCTTCAGCCTTGGCGATATCCGTAAGATCACCGAACAGGGCGTGCACTTCCGCAATCCGATCAACGGCGATCCGATTTTCCTCGATCCGGAAAAATCGATGGAGATTCAGTACGATCTCGGTTCCGATATCGTGATGATCTTCGACGAATGTACGCCGTACCCGGCGGACTGGGATTACGCTAAGCGTTCGATGGAAATGTCTCTGCGCTGGGCCAAGCGCAGCCGCGACCGTTTCGATGGCCTCGGCAACAAAAACGCGCTCTTTGGCATCATTCAGGGCAGCGTTTACGAAGATTTACGAGATATCTCGGTTAAAGGTCTGGTAGAGATTGGCTTTGATGGCTACGCTGTCGGCGGTTTGGCTGTCGGCGAGCCGAAGGAAGACATGCACCGTATCCTGGAGCACGTTTGCCCGCAGATCCCGGCAGATAAACCGCGATACCTGATGGGCGTCGGGAAACCGGAAGACCTGGTGGAAGGGGTACGTCGCGGCATCGATATGTTTGACTGCGTTATGCCGACGCGCAACGCGCGTAACGGCCATCTGTTCGTGACCGATGGCGTAGTGAAAATCCGCAACGCGAAGCATAAAAGCGATACATCGCCGCTGGATGCCGAGTGCGATTGCTATACGTGTCGCAATTATTCACGTGCTTACTTGCATCATCTTGATCGTTGCAACGAAATATTGGGCGCGCGCCTCAATACCATTCATAACCTGCGCTACTATCAGCGTTTAATGGCTGGTTTACGCAAGGCTATCGAAGAGGGTAAATTAGAGAGCTTCGTGACCGATTTTTACCAACGTCAGGGGCGTTCCGTTCCTCCTTTGAACGTTGATTAATTTTAATAATGAGGGAATTTCAATGAGCTTTTTTATTTCTGATGCGGTAGCAGCAACCGGCGCGCCGGCGCAGGGCAGCCCAATGTCTCTGATTCTGATGCTGGTGGTGTTCGGTCTGATTTTTTACTTCATGATCCTGCGCCCACAGCAGAAACGTACTAAAGAGCACAAGAATCTGATGAACTCCATCGCCAAAGGTGATGAAGTCCTGACTAACGGCGGTCTGGTTGGTCGCGTGACTAAAGTCGCGGAAAACGGCTACATCGCTATCGCGCTGAACGATACCACCGAAGTGGTTATCAAACGTGACTTCGTAGCTGCCGTTCTGCCGAAAGGCACCATGAAGGCGCTGTAATTACCATTTTCCCTAAGGGAACTGCCGTGTTAAACCGTTATCCTTTGTGGAAGTACGTTATGCTGGTCGTCGTGATTATCGTCGGCCTGATTTACGCGCTTCCCAACCTGTATGGTGAGGATCCGGCTGTTCAAATCACTGGCGCGCGCGGCGTCGCCGCCAGTGAGCAAACGCTGATCCAGGTCCAGAAAACTTTACAAGAAGAAAAAATCACCGCGAAGTCTGTGGCACTGGAAGAGGGCGCAATTCTTGCGCGCTTCGACACCACCGACACTCAGCTGCGAGCGCGCGAAGCGCTGGTTAATCTGCTGGGTGACAAATACGTCGTGGCGCTAAACCTTGCTCCTGCTACCCCGCGCTGGCTGGCGGCGATGTATGCCGAGCCGATGAAGCTGGGTCTTGACCTGCGCGGCGGCGTGCACTTCCTGATGGAAGTGGACATGGACACCGCATTAGGCAAACTGCAGGAACAAAACATCGATAGCCTGCGCAGCGAGCTGCGTGACAAAGGCATTCCTTACTCCACCGTGCGTAAGGAAGACAACTACGGTCTGAGCATCGTCTTCCGCGACAGCGCGGCGCGCGACCAGGCTATCTCTTATCTCAGCCCGCGCCATCGCGATCTGGTTATTTCAAGCCAGGGTAACAATGCGCTGAAAGCGGTGATGACCGACGAACGTCTGAAAGAAGCCCGTGAATACGCCGTTCAGCAGAACATCAACATTCTGCGTAACCGTGTAAACCAGCTCGGCGTGGCCGAACCGCTGGTTCAGCGTCAGGGTTCCGACCGTATCGTGGTTGAACTGCCGGGTATCCAGGATACCGCGCGTGCGAAGGAAATCCTTGGCGCGACCGCGACGCTGGAATTCCGTCTGGTGAACACCAACGTCGATCAGTCCGCAGCCGCTTCTGGCCGCGTACCGGGCGATTCGGAAGTGAAAGACACCCGTGAAGGCCGTCCGGTGGTGCTGTATAAGCGCGTGATCCTGACCGGCGACCATATCACCGACTCCACTTCCAGCATGGACGAGTACAACCAGCCGCAGGTTAACATCTCGCTCGATAGCGCAGGTGGTAACATCATGTCTAACTTCACCAAGGACAATATCGGTAAACCGATGGCGACCCTGTTCGTGGAGTACAAAGACAGCGGTAAGAAAGATGCCAACGGTCGCGCTATCCTTGCGAAAGAGGAAGAGGTGATTAACATCGCCAATATCCAGTCTCGCCTTGGCAATAGCTTCCGTATCACCGGTATCAGCAACCCGACCGAAGCGCGTCAGCTTTCTCTGCTGCTGCGTGCGGGCGCCCTGATTGCGCCGATTCAGATTGTTGAAGAGCGTACTATCGGCCCGACTCTGGGTATGCAGAACATCAAGCAGGGCCTGGAAGCGTGTCTGGCCGGTCTGGTGGTCTCCATCCTGTTTATGATCTTCTTCTATAAGAAGTTCGGCCTGATTGCGACCTCCGCGCTGATTGCAAACCTGGTGCTGATTGTCGGCATTATGTCCCTGATTCCTGGGGCGACGCTGACCATGCCGGGGATCGCGGGTATCGTCTTAACCCTTGCGGTGGCGGTCGATGCTAACGTACTGATTAACGAGCGTATCAAAGAAGAGCTGAGCAACGGACGTACCGTTCAGCAGGCGATTGACGAAGGTTATAAGGGCGCATTTAGCTCTATCTTCGACGCCAACGTGACGACGCTAATTAAGGTTATCATCCTGTACGCGGTCGGTACCGGTGCCATTAAAGGGTTTGCGATTACTACCGGTATCGGTATCGCGACCTCAATGTTTACCGCTATCGTCGGCACCCGTGCCATCGTGAACCTGCTGTACGGCGGCAAGCGCGTGAAAAAGCTGTCTATCTGAGGAGTGCGTTGTGGCACAGGAATATACTGTTGAACAATTGAACCACGGCCGTAAAGTCTGGGACTTTATGCGCTGGGACTACTGGGCCTTCGGCATTTCAGGTTTTCTGCTGATTGTGTCGATCGCCATCATCGGCGTCCGCGGGTTTAACTGGGGTCTCGATTTCACCGGCGGTACGGTGATTGAAATTACCCTCGAAAAACCGGTTGATATGGACCAGCTGCGCGATTCGCTGCAGAAAGCGGGCTTTGAGGAGCCGCAGCTGCAGAACTTCGGCAGCAGCCGCGACATCATGGTGCGTATGCCGCCGGTACACGATGCCAACGGCAGCCAGGAGCTGGGCAGCAAAGTCGTTAACGTAATTAACGAATCGACCAGCCAAAGCGCGACGGTGAAACGTATTGAGTTCGTTGGCCCGAGCGTGGGCGCGGACCTTGCGCAAACTGGCGCTCTGGCGCTGATTGCGGCGCTGGTGTGTATCCTTATCTATGTCGGCTTCCGCTTTGAATGGCGACTGGCGGCTGGGGTCGTTATCGCACTGGCGCACGACGTGGTGATTACCATGGGCGTGCTGTCGTTGTTCCATATCGAGATTGACCTGACCATCGTCGCATCATTGATGTCGGTCATCGGTTACTCGTTGAACGATAGTATCGTGGTATCGGACCGTATCCGTGAAAACTTCCGTAAGATCCGTCGCGGTACGCCGTACGAAATCTTTAACGTGTCGTTGACCCAGACGCTGCACCGTACCTTGATCACCTCTGGTACCACCCTGATGGTGATCCTGATGCTGTTCCTCTTCGGCGGCCCGATTCTGGAAGGCTTCTCGCTGACCATGCTGATCGGTGTATCCATCGGTACGGCTTCTTCTATCTACGTCGCGTCCGCGCTGGCGTTGAAACTGGGCATGAAGCGCGAGCATCTGATCCAGCAGAAGGTCGAAAAAGAAGGGGCGGATCAGCCGTCTATTCTGCCGTAATCGGTTCAGTTGAGATAAAGCAATCCCGGCTTTGTGGCCGGGATTTTTTTTGCCAAAATTATCCGGCCTCGGCTACAAGTGCGGAAAAATCGCCTCTTTAGCCCTCATTTCTCCAGAAAACCTCGCTTCAACCTTCATCTTCAGCATAAAACAAACTTAGTAAACCTTCGCCAGGCAGCTCGCTACCTGCAACATTTCTCCCTGCAAATCACGGCCCTCAGCCCGCATCTATGCGGGCTGCTCCGACCTTCCGGGAACGTCTCTGCGATTTTGAGGCCACCAACACCGGCAGTTTCAGCCAGCATGGTGAATAAATTAACGGCAGGCCGCACGGACCGTAGGCCGGATAAGGCGCAGCCGCCATCCGGCGCAAAAGCGGCTCCTTGCGGATATTGCCCGGCGGCGCTGCGCTTGCAATAACCCTTCAAAAAGGGATATCTGCGCAGGTTGAGTATACCCACAACCTGATATGCCAAATTCTGAAAACCGTTTAGCACACTGCTGACAGTATGCTGTCAGGAGCCCTCTCGTACACTGCTTGTGAACTCACTAACGAGCAGGAGGAAGTATGAACAACGTGATTAACTGGTTTGAAATTCCGGTCGCAGATATGGATCGCGCCGTCGCGTTTTATGAGCCGGTAATGCAGGTGACGTTACGTCGTGAAACCATGGATTGCGCGGACCTGGCCGTCTTCCCACATCAGGACCCGGCCCCCGGCGGCGCGTTGGCTAAATTTGACGGTATCGCGCCATCGCCGCAGGGCGCTATTATTTATCTGCATACCGACAACCTTGCCGCGACGCTGGATCGTATCGCCTCGGCGGGAGGAGCGTGCGTATTTGGCCCGCTGGCGCTGCCGAATGATATTGGTACCATCGCCCTGTTTACCGACAGCGAAGGCAACCGTGTCGGTTTGCATCAACCAGCTTAACCTGACTATTTAGCGAAACGAGAAATGACCCGACGCGCCGACCGTTTATTTCAGATAGTGCAGATCCTGCGCGGCAGGCGGCTAACTACTGCGGCGCTGCTGGCGGAACGGTTGGGCGTGTCGGAGCGTACCGTCTATCGCGATATCCGCGACCTCTCGCTCTCAGGCGTCCCGGTTGAGGGGGAGGCCGGGAGCGGTTATCGTCTGCTGGCGGGTTACGATCTGCCTCCACTCATGTTGACCACCAAAGAATCCGAAGCGCTCATTGCGGCGATTCGACTGTTAAAAACCTGGGGCGGCGATGCGCTTTCGCAGTCGCTGGAGTCAGCCCAGGAAAAAATGCTGGCGATTTTGCCGGAGGAGAGGCGGCGCAAAGCGGAGCAGACCCGGCTGTTTGCCCCCGACCTTGGCGCGCATCGTTATGCTAAAACCCATTTTGACGTTATCCATCAGGCCGTATCCAATCAGCAGGTATTACAGCTTCACTACCAGGATGAATCCGGTCAGGTGACGCGGCGTGAAGTGCTGCCGCTGGGGCTGTTTTTCTGGGGGGAGCGCTGGCTGCTGGTGGCCTGGTGCGAACTGCGCAGTGATTATCGTAACTTTCGACTCGACCGTTGTCTGGAGGTAAGGGCGACCGAGCGTCGTTTCAGCGAGTGCGCCGACCGTTCATTGAGTGATTTCTTACGCAAGGTGAGATGTGAGGAGCGATAAAAAAACGCCCGGTTGGCGTAAACGCGTACCGGGCGCTCTGTTACAGGAAAAGGCGCTTAGAAGTTGTAACCGACAACGAAGTAACCACCCCAGCCGGTAGAGCGTACGCTGAAATCGCCATCGCCGAAGTTCAGCTTAGCATCATCAGCCCACTGGCCGCCGTTATGGAAGTAACGCGCGACGATAGAGTAGTGCCAGTGCGCGTAGTTCAGCGCCAGGATGTGGCTGGACGCGATAGAGTTGCTGGTACGCGCGTGCTTACCGTTCATATCGTAGAAGTTGTCGTCGCCAAGGTCAGAACCCCAGTCGAAGTTGGTGAAGCCGATATAGCTCAGCGAACCGCCCCACAGGTCGGTCAGCGGAACGAAGTATTTCACCTTGAAGCGGTAGCCGTCCCACTCGTTTTCGTTGGAGGCGCCGTAGTTCTGCCACTGGTATTTAGCATAGATATTCAGCGACAGGCTCATCGGCAGACCGGTATCGATGTCGGTACCCAGACCCATATACCAGGTGCTCTGCTCCTGAGAGTCGTTGCGGCCCATATCGTAGATATAGTTGTTCGCGAAGTACCACTCTTTGAACGGCCCGAAGCTCAGGTCGGTGTTGGTCAGCTTGTCGATAGAGAAACGCGGTTCGATCTCCATAAACAGCGGGGAGCCTTTGTTCCAGATACCTTTCGCCGTGCTGTTGCCGCCGAAGAAGACCGGCGCATCGATATAGCCGTAGAAATCAAACCAATCTTTTTTAGCAAACGCTTCGTATTCCAGATAGGTATCGTTACGGATCTGCGGTCCAAAACGAGTGTGGTAGCTACCGACCACGTTCACACTCTGGTGCCACCAATCAGACAGGTACTGCGGTTTTTCAGTTTCTGCCGCGCCAGCGGTGAAAGAAGCGGAAAGCGCCACAACAGCGCTCGCTGCCAGTAATGTTTTTTTCATGTTGATGCCACTGTTTAAATTAAGCCAAAAGGCGTTAAGAAAATTGCCGAAGCGTTGCTAAATATTTCGTCTTTCTGTGGGGGTCTATTATAGAAATCATTGCTCACAAAAATACGTGTTGTTTCACATAACCAGAACATGCGTAATCGATTGCGTTCACGATTTTATGCATTTCTTGACAAAATGCTACTGAAAATCGCCTTCAGGAGCGATTTCTAATGAACTCTTATGAAAAGTTGTAAATGGATAACTTCGATAGATGAAAAGTGGGGCGCCGGGCCGTTTTGCCCGGCGTGAGCGCTTACTGCGCGCTGACAGGTTGGATATCGTGGATACGAATAAAGCCGACTTTATCAGGCGTCACATTCAGGCGCAGCGGGATATCGACATCGCTGGGCGCCAGGATGCTGGCCGGGGCGCTAATCAGCTGATCCTGGACGTTGACTTCCTGATAGCTGTGGGTGGTACCGGTGATCTGCCCGGAAGCGACGGTCGCGGTGAAGGCCGGGAGCGGATCGTTAGACTCGCCCTGGATACGTAAGGTCAGGCGCGAACCGTCGCCATCGGCCGTAATACTGCCCACTGACATGCGCAGGGTGCCGATCTGGCTCTCCAGTCGCGCCGGCGTTTTAGCATCCGGTAGCAGGTAGACGCCGCTGGTGGATTTAGCATTCAGTGCGTTTTGCTGAGTGATTTTTATCGTTTGCTGATTCAGCTGGGTCATCTCTTTGCTCAGCGTACTGACGCTCTCGTTCATCTGACGAACTTCGCTTTGCTGGGCGCAGGCGGTAAGGGTGAACAGGCTGCCGATGATAGCCAGTTGTAGGTAACGTCTTGTCATGGTCAGGGTTCCGTTTACAGAGGATGATTAATGGTAGCTAAACTGAATTGGCCTACCATAGATCCTTTGTCTCAAAAGCTCTTTCTTTGTAGTCCGCTGACTTCAGGGTAAACTACCCTTCAGATTAACTACCTGTCAGGACGCGCCATGCATTGCCCTTTCTGTTTCGCCGTGGATACCAAAGTCATCGATTCTCGCCTGGTCGGCGAAGGCTCCTCCGTGCGTCGTCGTCGGCAGTGTCTGGTCTGCAATGAACGCTTTACCACTTTTGAAGTGGCGGAACTGGTAATGCCGCGGGTGGTAAAAAGCAACGACGTGCGCGAACCTTTCAACGAAGACAAGCTGCGTAGCGGGATGTTGAAAGCGCTGGAAAAGCGGCCGGTCAGCGCCGATGACGTCGAAATGGCGGTAAATCACATCAAAACCCATCTGCGCGGCACCGGTGAACGTGAAGTCGCGAGTAAAATGATCGGTAATCTGGTGATGGAACAGCTGAAGAAGCTCGACAAGGTCGCCTATATTCGCTTCGCTTCCGTCTATCGCAGTTTCGAAGATATTAAAGAGTTCGGCGAAGAAATCGCCCGTTTACAGGACTAAGTCATGCAGGACGAAATGTACATGGCGCGAGCGCTGAAGCTTGCCGCGCGCGGACGCTTTACTACCCATCCTAATCCCAACGTCGGCTGCGTGATTGTAAAAGACGGCGAGATCGTCGGCGAGGGCTTCCACTATCGGGCCGGCGAGCCGCACGCCGAAGTGCACGCGCTGCTTATGGCCGGCGAGAAAGCCAAAGGCGCGACCGCCTACGTCACTCTCGAGCCCTGCAGCCACCATGGCCGCACGCCGCCGTGCTGCGATGCGCTGATCGCCGCGGGCGTTGCTCGCGTGGTAGCGGCAATGCAGGACCCGAATCCGCAGGTGGCCGGTCGCGGCCTGTATCGCCTGCAGCAGGCAGGTATTGACGTCAGCCATGGGCTGATGATGAATGAAGCGGAAGCGCTGAATAAAGGTTTTCTGAAGCGGATGCGCACCGGTTTTCCGTGGATCCAACTGAAGATGGGCGCTTCGCTTGATGGCCGTACGGCGATGGCCAGCGGCGAAAGCCAGTGGATCACCTCGCCGCAGGCGCGACGCGACGTGCAGCGCCTGCGCGCGCAGAGCCACGCTATTCTGACCAGCAGCGCGACCGTGCTGGCAGACGATCCGGCGTTGACTGTGCGCTGGCAAGAGCTGAGCGCCGATACGCAGGCGCTCTATCCGCAGGAAAATCTGCGTCAGCCGCTGCGTATCGTCATCGATAGCCAAAACCGCGTCACGCCTGAGCATCGAATTGTTCATCAGCAAGGTGAAACCCTGTTTGCCCGCACCCATGCCGATGAACGTACCTGGCCTGACAATGTGCGTACCTTGCTGGTGCCGGAACATAACGGCCATCTCGATCTCGTGCTGCTGATGATGCAGCTCGGTAAACAGCAGGTGAACAGCATTTGGGTGGAAGCGGGGCCGACGCTGGCCGGCGCTTTGCTACAGGCCGGGCTGGTGGATGAGCTTATCGTCTACATTGCGCCTAAACTGTTAGGCAGTGACGCGCGCGGTTTATGCGCGCTGCCGGGGCTTGAGAAACTGAGCCAGGCCCCCCATTTCAAATTCAACGAGATACGTCAGGTCGGACCCGATGTCTGCCTGCATTTAACGACTGCGTGATGTATTCCTAATATTAGGAAGCAGCGCCCAGAATATTATGATAAAATCCGCCCCCCTTGCGGGGCACATGAACCCGAAGGAAGAGTATGAACATTATTGAAGCTAACGTTGCTACCCCGGACGCTCGCGTCGCCATCACCATTGCGCGTTTCAACAACTTTATCAATGACAGCCTGCTGGAAGGCGCGATTGACGCTCTCAAGCGCATTGGTCAGGTAAAAGATGAAAACATCACCGTTGTTTGGGTTCCAGGCGCGTATGAGCTGCCGCTGGCGGCTGGCGCACTGGCAAAAACCGGTAAATATGACGCGGTGATCGCGCTGGGTACGGTGATTCGCGGCGGTACCGCCCACTTTGAATATGTGGCTGGCGGTGCAAGCAATGGCCTGGCGCACGTCGCTCAGGACAGTGAAATCCCGGTAGCCTTCGGTGTTCTGACTACTGAAAGTATTGAACAAGCCATCGAACGCGCTGGCACCAAAGCCGGTAACAAAGGCGCAGAAGCCGCGCTGACCGCGCTGGAAATGATTAACGTATTGAAAGCCATCAAGGCCTGATTTTTTGTAAGGGGAATTCCGTGAAACCTGCTGCTCGTCGCCGCGCCCGTGAGTGTGCCGTCCAGGCGCTCTACTCCTGGCAGTTGTCCCAGAACGACATCGCTGATGTTGAATACCAGTTCCTGGCGGAACAGGATGTAAAAGATGTAGACGTTCTGTATTTCCGTGAACTGCTGTCCGGAGTGGCGACTAACAGCGCGTATCTCGACGGTCTGATGAAGCCATACCTGTCGCGCCAGCTGGAAGAGCTGGGCCAGGTAGAAAAAGCGGTACTGCGTATTGCGCTGTTTGAGCTGTCGAAGCGTGATGACGTGCCGTATAAAGTGGCTATCAACGAAGCTATCGAGCTGGCGAAAACCTTCGGCGCTGAAGATAGCCACAAGTTTGTCAACGGCGTGCTGGATAAAGCGGCCCCGGTAATCCGTCCCCGCAAAAAGTAAACTGCAGGCCGGGCTTTGTAGGATCAGATCCTGCGAACCCGGCCTTATTCTTTTCTTTGCTGAGGCATAACGTATGGCATGCGGCGAATTTTCCCTGATTGCCCGTTATTTTGATCGCGTTAAAAGCGCCCGCGTTGATGTTGAAACCGGCATCGGCGATGACTGCGCGCTCCTGAATATCCCCGAGAAAAAAACGCTGGCAATCAGCACCGACACCCTGGTGGCGGGCAACCACTTTTTAGCCGACATCGACCCTGCCGACCTGGCGTATAAAGCGCTGGCGGTGAACCTGAGCGATTTGGCGGCGATGGGCGCGGAACCGGCGTGGTTGACGCTGGCGCTCACTTTGCCGGAAGCAGACGAAGCGTGGCTTGAAGCCTTTAGCGACAGTCTGTTTGTCCAGCTTAACTATTACGATATGCAGCTAATCGGCGGCGACACCACGCGTGGGCCGCTATCGATGACGCTGGGTATCCACGGCTTTGTACCGCCGGGCCGCGCGATGAAGCGTTCCGGTGCCAAGCCAGGCGACTGGATTTATGTCACCGGCACGCCCGGTGATAGCGCCGCCGGGCTGGCGCTTTTACAGGACCGGTTAACGGTTGATTCGCCAGCGGATGCCGATTACCTGCTGGCGCGCCATTTGCGTCCGATGCCCCGCGTACTGCAGGGCCAGGCGCTGCGCGATCTGGCCAATTCAGCGATCGATCTTTCTGACGGTCTGATTTCTGACCTTGGTCATATCCTGAAGGCCAGCGCCTGCGGCGCGCGTATCGATCTCGATGCGATGCCGTATTCCGATGCCATGCTGCGCCAGGTTGATCCTGAGCAGGCGCTGCGCTGGGCGCTCGCCGGCGGCGAAGATTATGAATTGTGCTTTACCGTACCCGAGCTAAACCGCGGGGCGTTGGATGTTGCGATTGGTCAGCTTGGCGCGCGTTTTACCTGTATCGGCCAGATCGTGGCGGAAGCAGATGGACTGCAGTTTACCCGTGAGGGTAAGCCGATTAAATTGGATTTAAAGGGGTACGATCATTTTGGCACGCAGTAGAGACGAGGCGAAAAGCCGCCTTAATATGCGCAATCCCTGGCACCTGCTGGCGACCGGGTTCGGTAGCGGGCTGAGTCCGGTGGTTCCGGGAACTATGGGGTCGCTGGCGGCGATTCCGTTCTGGTATCTGATGACCTTTCTCCCCTGGCAGCTCTATTCGCTGGTGGTGATGATGAGCATCTGTATCGGCGTCTATCTTTGTCACCGTACGGCCAAAGATATGGGCACCCATGACCACGGCAGCATCGTTTGGGATGAGTTTGTCGGGATGTGGATCACCCTGATGGCGTTACCGACGATGGACTGGCAGTGGGTGGCTGCCGGTTTCGTTATTTTCCGTATCTTCGATATGTGGAAGCCATGGCCAATTCGTTGGTTCGACCGCAACATCCATGGCGGAATGGGGATCATGGTCGACGATATCGTCGCCGGGGTGATCTCCGCCGGCGTACTTTATCTGATAGGCCACCACTGGCCGATAGGTCTAATTTAAATCTGCACCCCGGCACGGCCGGGGTTTAAATTGCGGCGTTACTTGAAGCCGACGATTGGGTGGGGCCGATAGGGCGCTTCCAGCTTATCGATCTGTTCCGGCGTCAGGGTTAAATCGACGGCATGCAGGAGCTCATCCAGCTGTTCCTGCCGCGAGGCGCCAATAATCGGCGCAGCCACGCCGGGCTTGCTTAAGAGCCAGGCCAGCGCCACCTGTGCGCGGTTGGCATCTAATTCTTCAGCCACTTCCTCCAGCTTCTGCGCTATCTGCTCATCATTGGCGTCGGTGGCGCTATACAGCGATTTACCGAACTCATCGGAGACGAGGCGTGCAGTCGTTTCTCCCCATGGCCGCGTCAAACGGCCGCGCGCCAGCGGGCTCCACGGCATGACCGCAATTCCTTTGCGCTGGCATAGCGGCAACATCTCGTTTTCTTCTTCGCGATAAATCAGGTTGTAGTGATCCTGCATGGTGACGAAGCGTGCCCAATTGTTCTGTTCCTGCAGAGCGAGCGCCTGGGCGAACTGTCGGGCATGCATAGATGATGCGCCGATATAGCGCGCTTTCCCGGCGCGAACGACGTCGCTCAGCGCCTCCAGCGTTTCTTCGATGGGCGTGGCGTAATCCCAGCGGTGGATCTGCAACAGGTCGACATAGTCCATTCCCAGACGGCGCAGGCTATCGTCGATGGATCGCATGATTTGCGCGCGTGACAGCCCCTGCGGCAGATCGCCGACCTGATGATAAACTTTGGTGGCGACGATCACTGAATCGCGGCGAGCATATTCCCGCAGCGCGCGGCCAAGGATCTCTTCGCTGCTGCCATCGGAATAGTTGTTCGAGGTATCAAAGAAGTTAATTCCGCCTTCCAGCGCACGTTTAATCAGTGGACGGCTACTTTCTTCGGGCAGCGTCCAGGCGTGATTGCCGCGGTCAGGCTCGCCGAAGGTCATGCAGCCAAGACAGAGTCGGGAAACGCGAAGATGGGTATCGCCAAGAGGGATGTAGTGCATAAGACGCTCCTGCTACTTTAAAGGGAATCCTTTAAGAATAGCAGGAGCGGTATGGGCAATTATGCCAACCAGTCGCGGATTTTGGCTTCGATACCGGCGGCATCCAGGCCGAGGTCGGCGCGAACTTCTTCTTGAGTCCCCTGCGGGATAAAGAAGTCCGGCAGGCCGATGTTCAGCACCGGTACCGCGCGACGGTGGGCCATCAACAGCTCGTTGACGCCGCTGCCAGCGCCGCCCATGACGGCGTTCTCTTCAAGCGTGACCAGCACATCGTGATCGGCGGCAAGCTGCAGAATTAGCGCGTCATCAAGCGGTTTCACAAAACGCATATCGATCAGCGTCGCATTGAGTTTTTCCGCAACCTGAGCGGCTTCCGGCAGTAAAGTCCCGAAGTTAAGAATTGCCAGCTTCTCGCCGTTACGTTTCACCACGCCTTTCCCGATCGGCAGCGACGCCAGTGGTGCCAGTTCCGCGCCAGTACCTGTGCCTCGCGGATAGCGTACTGCGCTAGGGCCGTCGTTATAGTGGTATCCGGTGTAGAGCATCTGGCGACATTCATTCTCGTCGCTCGGGGTCATGATCACCATTTCCGGAATGCAGCGCAGGAAGGAGAGATCGAATGCCCCCTGGTGCGTCTGACCGTCGGCGCCGACGATGCCCGCGCGATCGATTGCAAACAGTACCGGCAGCTTTTGAATGGCGACATCATGGATCACCTGATCGTAAGCGCGCTGCAGGAAGGTTGAGTAAATCGCCACGATCGGCTTATAGCCGCCAATCGCCATCCCGGCGGCAAAGGTGACCGCGTGCTGTTCGGCAATGGCGACATCAAAATATTGATCGGGGAATTTCTTCGAGAACTCGACCATGCCCGAACCTTCACGCATCGCCGGGGTGACGGCCATCAGTTTGTCATCCTTCGCCGCGGTTTCGCACAGCCAGTCGCCAAAGATTTTCGAATATGTTGGCAGGCCGCCGCTGCTTTTTGGCAGCACGCCGCTGGTGTGATCGAATTTCGGTACCGCGTGGAAGGTGATGGGATCTTTTTCAGCCGGTTCATATCCACGGCCTTTTTTGGTCATGATGTGCAAGAACTGCGGTCCTTTCAGATCGCGCATATTCTTCAGCGTGTTGACCAGACCCAGTACATCGTGGCCATCTACCGGACCGATGTAGTTAAAGCCCATCTCTTCAAACAGCGTGCCGGGCACCACCATACCTTTAATATGCTCTTCGGTACGCTTAAGCAGTTCTTTAATCGGCGGTACGCCGGAGAAGACTTTTTTGCCGCCTTCACGTAGCGAAGAGTACAGCTTACCGGACAGCAGCTGCGCCAGATGGTTGTTCAACGCGCCGACATTCTCTGAGATCGACATTTCATTGTCGTTCAACACGACCAGCATGTCTGGTTTGATATCGCCCGCATGGTTCATCGCCTCAAATGCCATCCCGGCGGTGATCGCGCCATCGCCAATGACGCAAACGGTGCGCCGCTGCTTGCCTTCTTTTTCGGCGGCAATAGCGACCCCAATACCCGCGGAGATAGAGGTAGAGGAGTGACCGACGCTCAGTACGTCATATTCGCTTTCGCCGCGCCACGGGAACGGATGCAACCCGCCTTTCTGGCGAATAGTGCCGATTTTATCGCGACGGCCGGTGAGAATTTTGTGCGGGTAAGCCTGATGGCCGACGTCCCAGATTAAGCGGTCGAAAGGCGTATTGTAGACATAGTGCAGCGCCACGGTCAGTTCAACCGTGCCAAGGCCAGAGGCAAAATGGCCGCTTGAGCGGCTCACGCTGTCCAGAAGATAACGGCGCAGCTCATCGCAAAGCTTAGGCAGGCTATCTTTTGGCAGCAGGCGCAACTCCTGGGTGGAATCTACCAGCGCCAGGGTTGGGTATTTGGCAATATCAAAACTCATCAGAGACTCATTTATTGTTTATTTATCGCGCTGAATAATGTAATTAGCGAGCGCTTCCAGTGCCGTGGTATCCAGCGATTGCGCTGCCAGCTCATCTAAAGCCTGGCGGGCATCGGCAATCAGATCGCGCGCTTTCTGCTGGGCTTGCTCAAGACCCAAAAGCGCCGGATAGGTACTTTTGCCTAACTGTTGGTCGGCACCCTGACGTTTGCCAAGAGTCGCAGTATCACCTACCACATCGAGAATGTCATCCTGCACCTGGAAGGCGAGGCCGATATTCTCAGCGAAGCGATCGAGCGCTGGCAGCGCCTGACGGCCACGCTCGCCGGCGCTCAGCGCGCCAAGACGAACCGCCGCGCGGATAAGCGCTCCGGTCTTATGGCGATGAATTCGCTCCAGCGCCTGTAGATTGACCTGTTCGCCTTCCGCCTCGAGATCCAGCGCCTGACCGCCGCACATTCCGGCGACGCCGCTGGCCTGGGCCAGTTCGGAAACCATCGCCAGACGGTCACGATCCGGCACTTCCGGCATCGGCGTATCACTCAGTATAGAAAATGCCAGCGTTTGCAGGGCGTCGCCGGCAAGAATTGCGTTCGCTTCGCCAAACTTGATGTGGCACGTGGGTTGACCGCGGCGCAGATCGTCGTCGTCCATCGCCGGCAGATCGTCATGCATCAGCGAGTAGGCATGAATACATTCGACGGCGGCGGCTGGGGCATCCAGCGTAGAACGGCTAACGCCGAACATCTCGCCGGTGGCGTAAACCAGGAAAGGGCGCAGGCGTTTACCGCCTAATAATGCGCCATAGTGCATGGCTTCAACCAGCGGAGTGTTCTGAAACGGCAGCGGAGAGATAAAACGGCGCAGCGCGTCATTGGCCTGGGAGACACAGGCCTGTAATTGTTGCGGGAAGTCCATTTATTCAGCGTCCGGCGTAAAGGGAGTCAACGGCGCATCTTCGCTATCGGCCAGCAGGATTTGGACACGCTGTTCGGCCTGTTGCAGTTTCGTCTGCCCCTGGCGCGCGAGCTGCACGCCGCGTTCAAATTCGCTGAGCGCTTCTTCCAGCGGTAGTGAGCCGCTTTCCAGACGATTAACGATCTGCTCGAGTTCGCCTAAAGCGCTCTCAAAGCTGGCCGGGGCCTCATTTTTCTTTGGCATAGTGAATATAGACTCTTGTTATGTCTCGATGGCTATCAGTATGGTAACGGAGTCGGGCGGTTAAGCAAACTCGCGGCATTCACCCTACGGATACATTTTTGCGAAAATGCGCAATGCCAGGCGAAAAGCGAACAATGATGGTATACTCCGCGCCCTGGATGCAGACGCTGTGTTGCGCCTGTACAATTTTTTTGCTTAAAGCCCCGTCGGGCTTGCCAACGAACTAATGTCGCTATGAAGTTTATCATTAAATTGTTCCCGGAAATCACCATCAAAAGCCAATCTGTGCGGTTGCGCTTTATTAAAATTTTAACCGGGAACATTCGTAACGTTCTCAAAAACTATGATGAGACGCTCGCCGTCGTTCGTCATTGGGATCATATCGAAGTTCGCGCGAAAGACGAAAACCAGCGACCGGCTATTCGCGACGCGTTGACCCGTATCCCGGGCATTCACCATATTCTGGAAGTGGAAGACGTTCCTTTCACCTCGCTGCACAATATTTTTGAGCAGACATTACCGCTGTGGCGCGAGCAGCTCGAAGGCAAAAGCTTCTGCGTACGTGTGAAGCGCCGTGGTAAACATGAATTCACCTCAATTGAGGTTGAGCGCTACGTTGGCGGCGGCCTGAACCAGCATATCGAATCGGCGCGCGTGAAGCTCACCGACCCGGACGTGACGGTTAATCTGGAGATCGAAAACGATCGTCTGTTGCTGGTGAAAGGGCGCTATGAAGGTATTGGCGGCTTCCCTATCGGTACTCAGGAAGATGTGCTGTCGCTCATCTCCGGCGGCTTCGACTCCGGCGTCTCCAGCTATATGCTGATGCGTCGCGGCTGTCGCGTACACTACTGCTTCTTCAACCTCGGCGGCGCCGCGCATGAAATCGGTGTTCGCCAGGTGGCGCACTATTTGTGGAACCGCTTCGGCAGCTCTCATCGTGTTCGCTTCGTGGCAATCAATTTTGAGCCGGTGGTTGGCGAAATCCTTGAAAAAGTCGATGATGGCCAGATGGGCGTGGTGCTCAAACGTATGATGGTGCGTGCGGCATCGAAAGTGGCTGAGCGTTATGGCGTGCAGGCGCTGGTGACCGGCGAAGCGTTGGGCCAGGTATCCAGTCAGACGCTGACCAACCTGCGTCTTATCGATAATGTCTCCGACACGCTGATCCTGCGTCCGCTGATTTCGCATGATAAAGAACACATCATCAATCTTGCGCGTGAAATCGGCACGGAAGATTTTGCCCGTACCATGCCGGAATACTGCGGCGTTATCTCGAAGAGCCCAACCGTGAAAGCGGTAAAAGCGAAGATCGAAGCGGAAGAAGAAAACTTCGATTTTAGCATTCTGGATAAAGTGGTTGAGGAAGCGAATAACATCGACATTCGCGACATCGCTCAGCAAACGCAGCAGGACGTGGTGGAAGTCGAAACCGTCAGCGGCTTCAGCGCGAACGACGTGATTCTCGATATTCGTTCTGTCGATGAGCAGGATGATAAACCATTGAAAGTGGAAGGCGTCGATGTTGTTTCGCTGCCGTTCTATAAACTGAGCACCCAATTTGGCAATCTCGATCAGAGTAAAACCTGGCTGTTGTGGTGTGAACGCGGCGTGATGAGCCGTCTGCAGGCGCTATACCTGCGCGAGCAGGGCTTTACTAACGTGAAAGTGTATCGTCCGTAATTCGCCTGTACTGATGAAAAAGCCTTCCCTAAGGGAAGGCTTTTTTACATCTGAGGGTTAGCGTAGCGTCATCGCCAGTGCATTCAACTGATCGATAACGATATTCCAGCCTTCAAAAAATCCCATCTTTTCATGCTGCTCTCGGGTTTCCGCGTCCGCATGCAGTACCGTTGCCGTATAGCGACAACCGTCGTTTTCATCCGCAAAGGTAATAATAGCCGTCATGGCAAAAGGGGTAACGGCCGGCCGAAAGTTCTCAGTTAGCATTGAGGTCATAACTATTTTTTGCTGCGGAATGACTTCAAGAAAACAGCCGGGGTTATCGCTACGTTCACCGTCAGGGCCGTGCATCACGGTGTGGAAAGCCCCGCCAGGACGCAAATCAAAAGCCAGGACGTCGGTATACCACGGTTTCGGGCACCACCAGGTTTTGAGTAATGCAGGATCGGCCCACGCGCGCCAGAGAGCTGCAGTGGGGGCGCTGAGCCAGCGGCTGATGACGAGGTCACGAGAATCGGTTGCGCTACGGGACATGCTACGGCTCCTCAGGAAATAAGGGGCGCCAGTCCGCTGCGCGGACCGGCTATCAGGATTCGTAGTAATTATAGATGCCAGCAGCCATGACCAACTGCGAAGCAACTTCATGCGCTTTTTCACGGCCAACCAGCAGGTCAATCATTTTGAGAGCGAAATCAATGGATGTTCCTGGACCCTGACTGGTCAACAAATTAACCCTTGGATCCCAAACGACGCGCTTATCCTGCCACTGTTCGGCGGGGATTTGCGCTTTTAGCGCCGGGAAACCGGTAATGTTGCCGATAGGAAACAGATTATGTGGCACCAGAACGGTCGCTGGCGCGGCGCAGATAGCCGCCACGATGCGCCCGGATAGATGAAATTGTCGTACGGTTTCTACCAGCAAAGGGCTGTCGCGAAAGCACTCGGCACCCTTAATACCGCCAGGCAAAACGATGATATCAAAATCGCCATCGGCGACTTCGACCAGCGGCGCATCCGCGACGAGCTTCACGCCTCGCGAGCAGACAATGGTCAGATTGCCATCACTGGCGACGCTGGCGGTGGTCACTTTCACGCCGCCGCGCGCTAATAAATCGATAGTGGTGACCGCTTCGGTCTCTTCGCTACCAGGGGCGAGGCAAATCAGTGCCGACGCGTTCATAAATATTCTCCTTTCGCTTTACCTGTTCAAATAAACGGGCATTTTCCGGCACTGGCAGGCCGTGGGCGCGTGCGCGATTAAGCAGAAAACCAGTGATATAGTCGATTTCCGTATGCCGCTGCGCGCGGATGTCCTGCAACATCGATGAAATATTATCTGCAGTACTTTCAATGACCTGATTCACATACAATAACAGGTTTTCCGCCGATGTATGAATTCCTTCGCGCTCCATCACCGCTGCGACTTCCTGACAAATGGCATTGATCTCATGCGGGAAATCACGCAGATCGCCATTTCGGCAATCTTTCAGCGCGGTCAGGGGGTTAATGACGCAGTTGACAGCCAGCTTACTCCATAATGCCGGATGAATGTTGTCGTGCCAGGCGACATCCGGCAGTACGTTTTGCAGGATGTCAGCGAGGCCGCTGTAATCCTGGCTATAGCTTTTAGCAGGCCCGATATGGGTAGTCCCCTGCGCGACATGAATGATGACATTGCCATCGCGGCGGGCGGCGTGGGTGGTGGACGCCAGCAATAGAGGTTGCTTGATGCTTTTTAATTCATTCAAGGTGCCCATGCCGTTATGAATTAGCAAAATAGGGGCTGAAGCCGGTAATATAGCGGCCAGATTTTTCACCGCCTGCGAAACCTGCCATGCCTTTAACGTCACCAGTAGCAAATCGCTGGTGGCGAGAAAATCAGGATCGTTAGCGGTCATTGATTCATTGAAATTACTACCGTCAGTCTCAATAAGATTAACGCTACAAAATGGTTGCGGGACGCGTAACCAGCCCTGGACCTCATGTCCGTTTTTATACAGCGCGGTTAACCATAATTGTCCCAGTGCACCGCATCCCAGTACGGTTACTTTCATTATTCCTCCTCACCTGCGACTTCCCAGGCGCTTGTAGCTAAAGTATAGCGTTATCAGCTAAGCTTCCGGGATAACAAGTTGAGTTATGCCGCGTTGTGGGTATTATGCAACGCAAAAGAAACGGAAGGAGAGGAAAAGATGCCATCTTTCGATATTGTCTCTGAAGTCGATCTTCAGGAAGCGCGTAATGCGGTCGAAAACGCAAGCCGCGAAGTCGAGTCACGATTTGATTTTCGTAATGTTGAAGCCACCTTTGAGCTGAACGAAACCAGTAAAACCATCAAGGTACTGAGCGAGTCTGATTTCCAGGTCAATCAGCTGTTGGATATTCTTCGCGCCAAGCTACTCAAGCGCGGCATTGAGGGAAGTTCGCTCGATGTGCCGGAAGCCTTTGTACATAGCGGGAAAACCTGGTTTGTCGAAGCTAAGCTGAAGCAGGGCATTGAAAGTGCGATTCAGAAGAAAATCGTCAAACTGATTAAAGACAGCAAACTCAAAGTACAGACGCAGATCCAGGGCGAAGAAATTCGCGTCACTGGTAAATCTCGTGACGATTTGCAGTCGGTTATGGCCTTAGTGCGCGGTGGCGACCTTGGCCAGCCATTCCAGTTTAAGAACTTCCGCGATTAACACGCAAAGCCTGATGGCGTAATGCCATCAGGCTTTGCGCTGATGTCGATGCCGGAGAAGATTTAAGCCGTTCTCCGGCAACTAAAAATCTTACTACTTAACTCTTCTGACCTGTTTTTTAATCCTTCCTCAAGGCGTTCAGCATATTTGTTTCATTATCAACGCCAGGTTAAATTTTCTGATTATTTTCTCAAATTAAAATTCATGAATATGAATTCATGCTGATCGGTTCAAACTTGAGAATGAATAATACCCGCGAGAAGTGGGCATGCAGTATTGATCTCAATCATGAAGTAAAGGAAGTTGCTTCTGTATGGAACGAATTCACTTTTTATTCATTATTTTAATCGGGGAAACTGTAACGGAGTAAGGATATGGAGTTGTGTATGTCATTGTTTACTGTGTGTCGCTAAAACATATTTTGATTTGGTTTAGCAGGCGAGATGAGAAATGATGAGCTACCAGCGTTGAAACGAATTATTACGCTCGATGCGTGGACAGGGAATGTCTCATATTTTGTATGAATTGAATCAGCTTTCTTTGTTCCAGGTAAGTATATGCATTCGGCGTAGGTGGGCGCAGAAATACATTTTTATGTATTTAAAATTAATTTGTTGAATAGAGCTGCATATAACATTTGATGAGTTTACGTGCTTTTCACAGGGATTTTGTACGCATGACGCGTACTTAAAATAGTCAGAGTGAGTAACGCTGCATAAGTGCAGGTTATTCATTATGGCTGCACTCAATCAATACTATCTTAGAAAGGTTCATATGAAATACCACGAAAACAAAAAAAGGTCAGTGAAGTTAAACCCGATTGCAGCGTCATTATTACTGCTGATGCCCGTAATGGCGCAAGCGGAAATTTCTATTAAAAATGGCAGCGTTACTGAAGCTTCCAATGGGGTGCCGATTGTTAATATCGCGAAACCGAATAGCAATGGCCTTTCACATAACGTATACGACACGCTGAATGTTGGCGCTGAAGGCGTCATTTTTAATAACGCGACAAGCGCAGCACAGTCCGTACTGGCCGGACAGATTGCAGCCAACCCGAACCTTACGGACGGCAGCGCAATGGTTATTCTTAATGAGGTGACTTCAACGAATGCCAGTACCATTAATGGCATGATGGAAGTTGCCGGTGATTCCGCTCACTTGATCATTGCCAACCCTAATGGCATCACGACTCAGGGAGGCGGGTTCATCAACGCTGAAAAAGGGACATTAACCACGGGTACGCCAAAGATAGGTGACGATGGGTTATTAAATGGCTATTCGGTTAATGGCGGAACGATTACTGTAAGTGGATTTCAGAGCGAATCACCAACCGAAATCCTGGCGCGTAGTATCGTTGTGAATGGCGCGCTTTCTGCCAGTGAGCTTAAGATCGTCGCGGGGAGTAATGCGGTCAACGCCGACGGTGTAGTCACCGACTCCGTAACGCCTACCGGTAACGCAAGTACCTATGGTGTGGATGTTTCTAAGCTCGGTGGTATGTATGCGAATAAAATTAGCCTTGTCAGCACTGAAAGCGGCGTAGGCGTACGTAATCTGGGAACGATTTCTGCCGGGGATAGCGGTATTAAGATTACCAGTAACGGTAAACTGCTTAACAACAATGCGGTTATTCAATCCAGCGGCGATATCACCCTGAACACCAACGGTGTTTTAGAAAATAGCGCAGGGAAAATCAACAGCGATAAAATGATCGCTATTGATACTGCGGGTAATAAAGTTAGTAATATCAACGGTGGCAATATTTTAGCAACCACTAATAACTATATTACCAGCGGTAAATTCGATAATAGCAATGGTAAACTGGCTGCCGGACAAACGCTGGCTGTCAATACCAGTGGTAATACTTTTACCAATACCGGCAAAGCTAAAACGGCGGGTATTGAGGCGGGTGTCGTTGCAATCGAATCAGGTGATTTTAATAATAACGACGGTCAGATTCATGCTGGCTATGTCGGCCTGAAAAATACATCGTTAACCAATAATGGCGGCACTATTGATTCAACGGGCAATGTCGAAGTTGAAAGTACTGGAAACATTGAAAACGTAACTGGTTTGATCCGCTCCAGTGCTGGTGCTGTAAAATTAACGACAACTAAAGCAGTTAAAAACAACGACAACAAATCGGCCGATACCACGGGCGGTGAATCCTTGGGCATCGTCTCAGGTAACGGCATCGAGATTGCTGCTGACTACTTATTCAACTGGGCTGGCGAAATTGCCTCAGATGGTGATGTGAGCATCCAAACCACCAGTGATATTGATAACTATATGGGTAAAATTGAAAGCAGTAAGACTGTTTCAATTACTGGTCGCGACATAAATACCAGCCAATCCGGTATTAACGGCGGTGATGGTGTAAATATCGATCTCGATAATTACTACAGCCGATTGGGAGTGATAACTTCAGTAAACGGTGATGTTACTATCAAAGCCAACACCGTGAGCACAGATAGTTCAGTCATTAAAGCTAAAAATATCAGTATTGAGTCCGGAGCTGATATCGATGCTAAGTATACTATGATGGTTGCTGATCAAAAACTAGCGCTTAATGCGGCAGGCAAAATCACCAGCACCGATAGCGACAAGTTTGGCTTCTATGTCGGCCAATACTTCGGTTATGGAAACCAACAAGGTGGTTTAATTGGTGGTGAGGGTGTTGATATTACGGCGAAAAGCCTGAATAACGAATCAGGTCGTATCATTGCGCAAACCGGTGATGTAAATATTAATCTGACTGGCGATCTCGCAAGTAACAAAGGGCAGATTGTTGCTAATTCAGGGAAGATGACGATTGCTGCGAAGAAAGTGGCTGCTGATTACGCAACAATTTATAGTTCAGGAAATATGCAGATTGACGCAACTGCGATATCATCAAAAGCAAGTGGTTCTGTTGCTAAAAATACCGCTACCGGCATCATCTCTTCAGATAGTGATATTTTAATTAATATTACTGGTGACTATAATAACACTGGATGGGTGAATGCTGCAGGCAATCTGACAGTAAATACTTCCGGTTACCTGACAAATAATCACGCCTTTAATGCAGGTGGTGATTTAAATCTGACTGGCAAAACTATTACTAATAACAGCGACATTGCAGCGGGTAATACGCTTAATATCACCACTGCTAATGATTTGACTAATAATCTCGGCGCGAATATTACAGCTAAGACTACTAATGTCACCGCTAAAAATATCTCAAACTGGTCAAACCTGGTTGCTGATAGCCAGTTGAATGTCACTGCAAGTAATAACATCTACAACTATGGCAATCTTTATACAGCGGGTAAGGCGGTAATCAATGCTAAGAAAATCGTCAATACCGGTTTCTGGGCTGTATTAGGTGGGGCTCAAGGGTTTGAGACTACAGCCAATGTTGTAAACGTATTTGGTACCGTTGTCGGTAAATAAATTAGGTAGTGGGTGAAAGCAGTAAGGGATTACTGCTTTCACATTATCAGGATATGAAATGGATATTCGATACACCTTTATCATTGCTTCTCTTTTTTTAGCCACGCTACCCGTGACCGCCGCTGATGTTCAGTTAGGGCGACTTATAAAAGAACAGCAAAGTAACGATAATGCGTCCTTACAAGACAGAAAAATAGAGCAGAAAGATGTGTATTCTGATGCCACGACAAAGAAGCACACTGATAGCACATTCCCGCAAGAAACACCTTGTTTTCAGATCAATGAATTGATTCTTAATAATGACTTTTTAGATAACAATGGGTTAAAGGAAATAAAAAATAAGGTGATTGGTAAATGCCTGGGAATGAATGGGCTCAAAAAGGCTGCTGTGTTGTTCCAGGATTATTATATAAATGCCGGGTATATAACTACGAGAGTTGAAATTCCCTCACAGGATTTGTCAACGAAAAAATTAAATCTGACGGTAGTTCCAGGAAGAATTTCCGAGATTGTTGTGGCTGATAATGATGTAAGCAGGTGGATTTTACCGTTTTCAGATGGCGATATACTAAACATCAGAGATTTAGAGCAAGGGCTGGAAAATATCCAGAGAACCCCTGAAGTGGATGTCAAGATAAACATCCTACCAGGCGCTGAAAATGGTACAAGCAAAGTGCTAATAAATCCCCAGCGTAAAAAAAAGTGGAGCTTAAGGGCTTCTTATAATAATTTCGGGGATAAGAGTACTGGTAGTGAACTTATAGGTGGGACAAGTTATTTATATAATGTTACAGGCTTGAGTGACCTTTTTTATCTGGCAGGAACAGGTAGCCACACTGGTGGTTATAAGAACGTGAGTACTTATTATAGTGTGCCATTCGGATATTCTGAATTCAGTCTTTATTATAGTAAAAGTAAATCCCATCAAGGTATAGATATCGGTGCATATACTTTTGATTATGTTGGAGAAACGGAATACTTCAGTCTCAAGGGCAATAGAATGCTATACCGCAATGTGAACTCAAAATTGTCTACCAGTGCTGAACTGATCAGACGTAAATATGACTACACATTGGGCGGGACAGAACTGGTACTGCAAAAACGTGATATGGGTAATGTACGGTTAGGTTTAAATTATAAGAGAAACTTTACCGGAGCTGCGCTGGACTCAACGCTGAGCTGGCAGCGGTTTACCAAAGCTTTTGGCGGTACCGACACGCCTGATATGCGCACTGGCACTGTTAGTAAGAAAAGTCAGATTGTGAACCTTAATGTTAATTACGTGAAATGGTTAACAATGCTGCCAACTAACGCCTATTATGAACTTAATTTTGGAGCTCAATACTCACCAGATAATTTGACGTTACAAGATCAATTCACGATAGGCGATCGTTGGAGTGTACGTGGCTTTCAAAACAGTGATGGTATCTATGGCAATAAAGGCTTCTTTTTACAAAACACGCTAAATGTTGTTACAGGATATAAAGGTCTCATACCTTATATCGGCGCTGATTACGGTCAAATAATTGGTGAGTTACCTTCACAAAATCTTAGCGGCAAGAAATTAATGGGTGGTATTTTAGGTGTCAAAGGGAGTGTCAGAGCTTTGGAGTATGATGGTTCGATATCAGCGCCCTTTATATATCCCCATGATTTGGATGTCGATAAATATAAAATTAATTTCAATCTTGCGTACCAGATTTAATTCATCGGGAACTCTGTAATGCGTATTGGTACAGATATTGTTGAAGTGGCAAGAATAGAAAAAGCTATTGCTAATGATAAGTCAGGATTTCTTCATCGAGTATTTACGGATAATGAAATAAAAGATATTGGTATTACTACCATTAATTACGAACGAGTATCAGGCTTTTGGGCTGCTAAGGAGTCGCTGGTAAAAGCTATTGGGTATGGATTTAGTCACGGAATTCGTTTCCATGACATCGAGGTTGTCCATGACGAAAATGGAAAACCTGAGTTTCTATTGTCAGGGAGGGTAAAGTACATACTTAACGAACAAAATATTATGAATATATCATTAAGTATTTCTCACTGCCGGACATATGCGATAGCCGCAACCATAATCTATTAATTAAAGGCATTTATGTAAAATGTATAGGTATAGCGATCTTGTAAGTAAAAAAGTGCTGATTACTGGTGCCAGCGGCGATATAGGTCTTGCAATTTGTGCGAAATTTCTTGAGCAAAAATGCACGGTTTATGCGTTATATAAATCAAATGTCGAGCCCTTGCTTTCTCTGAAAGAACATCATGCTAATGGTGATTTACTTAATATTTTTCCGTGTGATCTCACAAGCCAGGAAGAAGTCATTGCGTTGTGTAAGCAGTTGGCCATCGAAGCCGGAAGACTGGACGTGCTGGTGAATAACACGGGCATTGTCAAGGATAGCCTTTTTGCATCAATGACCTTTGATGATTTTTATTCGGTTATCAACATTAATTTACTTAGCCTGTTCCGGTTAACGAAAGAAGCATTAATGTTATTACGTTCCGCAGAAAGCCCTGTGGTTATCAATGTCGCATCTGTGGCTGCTCTTGTACCAAGCGTTGGTCAGGCAAACTATAGCGCATCAAAAGGTGCAATATTAAGTTTCACCAGGACTCTTGCAGCTGAGCTGGCGCCTCGGGGCGTACGCGTTAATGCGGTTGCGCCGGGGATGATTGAATCCAAAATGGCGAAGAAGGTTCCACGTACAGTTGTTCGTGAAGTGACTAATTCAATTCCCTTAAAACGACTCGGGAAATGTGACGAAGTAGCCAACGTTATTGTTTATTTAAGCTCTACGGCATCCAGCTACATCATAGGGCAAACCATCGTGGTCGATGGTGGCATGGTAATGCGGTGATTTATGTCTAAGTATTCGATACCGCCAAAAATTTTTCTTGCCATGGGCGGCTGGCGTCAACCTCTACTTATGGTAGATAAAATAGTCGATTATAAATATGGAGAGAATGGCTTCATCAAAGTTATAAAACATGTAACTTATAATGATCCTTATCTGCTTGGGCATTTTCCAGAAGACCCCATTATGCCGGGGGCTATCATTTCTGAAATATTTGGCCAGGCAAGCGAGTATTATTCTTTCCTCACTGATATCTGTGACATTTATCAACATCACACGGGAGAAGAACTCAGGACATTGCGTGACATCCATACTTATATCAAGCATCCGGATATGTTGAACATAATACATACAAGGCGTGCTGAGGTACGGGGTGTATTAGCCTCACAGAACCTGAAGTTTAAAGAAGCGGCTTACCCGGGAGATACGATTGAAGTGGTAAGTAAACTCTCATTTTCTGATGAACGCGGGTTTAAACATTATTTAGTTACAGCCAACGTTGGCAAAAGAGTCATTAGTCAGGGCGTCATTATTAACTTTAGAGAAACCATTTAGTTTTCCAAGGAGATTCGGTGTGACAAACATCCATGATGAAATCAATGAAAGAAAAAAAATAATCGTTACGATTAAAAGCGAAATTATTCAACGTCTAAATGTTCAGCGTGAGGCTCATCAAATAGATGATGACACGCCGTTGTTTGGTAACGGATTGAAACTTGACTCTGTAGATGCAACGGAAATTATCGTTATGCTTGATAAAACCTTCAACATCCAGGTATCGGAAGGCGATGATCCCGCTTATATGCGAAGTATAAATAATCTGGCATCTTTCATACTAAAGAAAAAAGCATCCTGAATTGAAACAGTTACATTGAAGGGCATTCTATGAAGTTACTTTCTGACCTCCATTTTAAAAACAATGCGGTTATGGGAATCTATAATCATCAATGCGTACCATCTTCATATCATGATGTTTTTGAAGAATATAAAGCCGTTCGTGAAAATGTCTTGTTGGTAGATTATTCTCATATGTCCATTACCAGCGTGATGGGTGAAGATGCATGGGCGCTTGTGAACTATATGGTCTCTGCTGATGTATCAATCATTCGTGATGAACAGGGTATTTACTCTTTGCTGCTCAACGCAGATGGAACCATCCGCGGTGATGCTTATATTCTGTGTGCCGCTGAAGGTTATTATATTTTATCCGAGAATCTCACCGCGAAAGAAGTTGTAGATATCCTGAATGAAACCCTTATAAAGGCCGATGATTTAGATATCCAGGAAATTCCTGAGATAAAATCGATGGAAGAGGATGACTGGGGCGTCATTATGCTGGAAGGGCCGTATGCCTGGGAGGTAATGGCTGAGGTTTATGGTTTTGATATCATTGGCTTGCCTTATTATGAATATATGAACACCGATGATGGGCTAATGATTTTTCGTTGTGGAAAACATGGCGAATTCGCATATCAATTGATTGGCGCACAAGCAACGCTTGTTACGATGTGGATGAAATTACAAGAAATAGGCGCCAGATATTCGCTGAAAACCGGTGGCTTAGATTTTCAACGTTTGGTGAGGATTGAAAATACAGGATGGGATGAAAGTATTTATCCTCGCTATTCCAGTAATCCTGTTGAACTACAAATGCAGTGGGCTATCCAGTATGACAAAGAGGACTTCATAGGTAAGAATGCAGTAGTGGAGTTATCGCGAAATGGCGCAAAACGTAAGCTTGTTGGGATCTCCCCCTGCGATGAATGTAGCCGGATCGACTCAGATGATCTGGTGATAGTTAATGGATGTCAGGTTGGAGTTATTGTCAATGCAGCATATTCTCCGGCAAAGCAAGCATGGATTGCGCTGGCCCTTATTGATGAGGGTTATGCGTTAGCTGATATTGCAGGTTTTAGCCTTAAAACCGCAAATGGCGAAATCACCGCAAAAACACAAAATTTACCATTTATTTATAACTTGAGCTTATTGGTTAACCCAACAACACATAGCTATGTTGATGCGTCGAAAGCAAAGAGCGCGCTTGTCACGGTATAACATTTAGCGACGACAATATTGTATCCAGCATCGGTCGGTAGAGAATAAAAATCGGGATAGAAAATAAAATTATGGAAACGAGCAGAAAAAGAGTGGTTATTACCGGCATGGGGATTTTGTCGTCTCTGGCTGACAATATAACAGACTTCAGGCAAGCACTGCTGGAGAAAAAAAATGGCATCGCTGATAGTGCGCGTTTCTCTAAATGGTTTGCGAACGCTCGTGCGGCTGAAATGCTGCATCAAATTCATTGCCCCGAATTATCAAAAGAGGTTATCTCATCGCTAGATAATGCTGCGCTTTGGGCCTACAAAGTTGGCAAGGAAGCGCTCGAGCAGGCAGGACTGGCGACCAATCGACCGTGCCTGGAACAGATGGGGCTGATTGTTGGCGTTTCTTCGGCGGGTACTGAAGCTTTCCTTCCGCTATTTGAGCAGCGTATTCAGGACTTTTCGTTACGTAAGGCTCTTTTTTCAGGCAGCTTTTCATCGTGTTGTTCCAGCGCCTCGACCTTATTGGGTTTGAAGGGGGGAGTGGAACTCGTCGCAACAGCTTGTACGGCGAGCCCGAACGCCGTCGGCATGGCTTTTGATTACATTCAAAATGGCAAAAGCAAGGCTATGCTGGCTATTGGAACGGAACCCATTTATTTACCAACCTTTGCTGGTTTTTATGCTCTGAATGTTATGCACCCGCAATCGTGTTCGCCATTTTCGGGACATTCAGGGATGTCTATTGGCGAAGGTGCAGGGGCAATAGTACTGGAAGAGTATGAGCATGCCGTCGCACGCGGCGCGACGATTCTCGGAGAAATTCTCTCTTACGCCACCTCGTGTGATGCATATCATGAAACGGGACCCGATCCGCGCGCCAGCGGCGCAGTGCAGGTTATGCAAAAAGCTATGGCGAATGCAGGTCTCAAACCGGAGCAAATTGATTACGTTAATGCGCATGGTACGGGGACGCAAGCTAATGACCAAATAGAAACTCTGGCGATGAAGAAAGTTTTCTCTGGCGCCGAACATATATTGATCAGCTCAACTAAATCCTATTTTGGTCACAATATTGGCGCCGCCGGTATTGTCGAGCTCATTGCATGCTTAGTCACCCTTCCGCAGAAGCATGTTTTGCCAACGTTGAATTTTTCGCAGCCGCGCCCTAACTGCGATCTGGACTACGTTGCGAATGAATTTCGACACAAAGATATCAACATCTTTATGAAGAATAACTACGCATTCGGCGGTAATAATTGCTGCATGATTGTCAGTACGAAACCATGTTCAGTTCCTCTTACCACCTATGATGCTAAACGTGTTGCCATAACTGGGATAGGTGCCGTATCGGCTATTGGACATACTCTTAATGAAATTCTTCGCTATATCCATGAAGGCGACAAAACGGTGGAGTTGAGCGGCGTAGTCTTTCCTGATGACACTCTCGATGAGGCTAAAGCGCTGTTGGACGTTGTGGCAAAAACCCATCAATTTGCGGAAATATTTGGCGCAGAATATCAAGACGCGGCCTATCAACAACCGGAGTCAGAAAAGCACTTTAAAACTTATCAGGTGAAAGACCTCGAACCACGTAAACATCTACGCCGCTATGACCCGCGCAAAGCAACACGTGGCGGTACGTTTGCGCTGATGGCACTTTCAGAAGCGCTGAATTTGGCGAAACGTAAGATTAAACGCGATGGAGATGATCTGGGAATGGTTCTGGGGATGGCCCGTGGACCGCAAGAAACTACCTATAAGTACTTACAAAGTTTAAAACCTGACCCGCGCAAAGTACGCACATCAGAGTTCCCTGGTTCACTGATGAACTCGATGACGACGTTTTGTGGGATTTCAGAAGGTATAAAAGGATATACGACAACATTAGCGACCGGTGAAAATGCGGCACTTGGCGCATTGACCTATGGCTACGAAATTGTTCGTCAGCAACTACAGCCGCAGGTCATTGTTGGTGGAGCTGATGAACACTTTCCGTCGATGTCTCTGTATATGGATGCGGTGACCAATAAGATTCATATGACGTCGAATGCCGCTGATTATCAGATATATGCCAAAGAAGCGCATGGATATGTTCCGGGTGAGGGTGCTTGTATGCTGTTATTGGAAGACGCGCTTGCCGCTGCTTCCCGTGGCGCTGAAGTACTGGGGGAAATTGCGGGTTACGGTAAGTCATGCAGTAATACCTACTTTGATGCAACGCAAATTGAAGAAAAATCTATCGCGATGTCTCTGGCGATCGCGCGCGCGCTTGCAGACGCGGGTATTACCGCAAAGGAAATTGATCTAGTCTGTGGAACCAGTAATGGTAGCGAAGTGAGCTCAATAATAGAAATTAATGCAATTTATAATTCTTTCCATTGCCATAATCCAAATGTGCCAGTAGTGAATTATAACGCATTCTTTGGCTTTGTTGCTTCATCTGCAGGGCTTTTAAATCTTGCGGTGATTCTTGATTGTATTCAAAGACAATCCGTTCCTGCTATTCCTTATACACAAACTTTTGCCGATAAAAGAATTAATTTTGTCAATGAAACGCGAGAAATAACTATCAAATATGTTCTTTTGATTGGCGCTACCGAAGGTGGGAATTATTACGCTATCGTCATTAAAGGATAATAAGGTGAGTGGGAGAGCTATTATTTCTGGCTTCAGTGTATGCTTGCCTTATGCTGAGAATGGTTCGCTGTTAATTCGAAATCTGCAGCAAGGCAAACGGGTGCATTTGTCGCCATGGTTTATATCAGATAACCAAGCTAGAGAATGTGGATTTGCGGGGAATATATTCATTGCGAAACTACAACGAGAAAACGATAGCGCTTTTGAACTGGTATACAAACTTATCGATGACGCCTTGCTTCAGGCTGGTCTTAGTAATGACAGTCTGAAAGGTAATAGGGTTAGAGTATACATTACCGGAATAGGTCCTCGTGTTGATGTCATGGATTACAGGAACTTCTATAATTACAATGACATGGAAGATGTTTCGGTAACATCCTCCATTAAAAACCTTTCTGTGAAAAATATGTCGCAGGATAATGTTTCCTATACGATTGGACAGAGGTATGGACTGCACTATTTGCCACCAAATATGAATTGTACAAGTAACTCGTCACTGACGGCGATTCATTTGGTTACCAGGGCAATAGAGAGTGGGGGAATCGATCTAGGGCTTATCATTAATATCTCAAAAATCAAATATCAGGATCTCGGATTTCTGGCAAGTCAGGGGATGTTAGATAGTGAAATTGTCCAACCCTTCGGCGTAAACAGCAATGGTGTGCATTTTGCTGAAGGCTATAGCGTTATGTTACTGGAAAGTCATCAGCACCGAATGGCGCGCGGAAAAAGTCCGGGTGTGTGTATTACTTCGGCATATAAGCAAATCAATGCTGGTCGCAGTAATGACTCTTCCTGGCAAAGTACCAGTATTTTCAAGTTGATTAATTCACTATTAAATGATGTCGGGGTGAGAAAAGAAGACCTTTGTGGATTTATTCCCCATGGTAATGGAACCTCATCCAGTGATAAAGTTGAAGCAAAAGCGATCGCTATGTTTGCTGGTGAAACCCCGCTTCCCATATTGGCCTATAAGGGGCAGATTGGTTATACCGCAACCGGGTCTGGACTAATAGACTTGATTATTGGCTATCATTTACTCATCACGAGTGAGTTAATTTTTCCTGTTATTAATGATGAAATCATAGATGACGTCGCTCACCATATCTCTGTAGATGGAGGGGTGAGAAAACATGAGAAAAAACATCTTCTGAAGACCGGACTAGGCGTCGATGGCTCAGTTGTCGCTTTATTAATGACTAACTTGAATAAGCACTGTGGCTGATATGAATAGTAAAATGTATTTGTCTTCATATTCATTTATTGAACCTGAAGAACCGTTTTATTTATATTACCCAAACTGGTTAAATGTTTGGGAATCACATTCATTCAATACAGCGTTGAAGGCCACGGGAGCAAATGGTTGGCGATTTAAACGCTTTGGCACACGAGCCGAAATGTATAATCGTGAAATCACAAGGCGGCCAGATCATATACCTTATATTAATGCTATGGAAAGGGTGTCGGATGATGCATTACATAGCTTGTCAGCAAAAGAGCGAATGTTGCTTTTGAAATCACGCACCGCCTTTATCTATATTGATTCATGGGGCGAATCAGGCGTTTTTGAATACAATATAAGTAGCCTTAATTTATCAACTATTGATACTTTACCTAAGAATATAATTAAGAAGTTCTCTATTAATAATGTGACTTGTAAAATACGAGGTGAAAACTATTCTCTATTCCAGGCAATGGCATTAGCTCAAGATTATCTTGCTTGGGATGTATTTGATTTTGTAGTGATCTGCGGAGGTTACCGTGCGGTGCCCTTGTTGGCGTTTACGGCAGAAAGCCTTCGCCATTGTGAAACAAAAAAACCGCATAAGTATGTTCCAGGTGTAAATTTTTCTATTGAAAGAGTGGGGTGCTTTATATTTAGTAGAAGGGAAAGTCATTTGCGAGTGAATTGTGGCCCATATATACCTAATGGGCCAGGTAGCTTGTTTGTATCGCAATCAGAAAACAATAATGATATTGACTTTATTGCCTATGCCGGTGGTATCAATAAATCAAAGCCACCCTCTAACAACGGAATCGATCTCATTACTCGTTATGGTTGTAGTGGCTGCATGACCCCCGCCTTGAGCTGGCAATACATTACACAACATGCTTTGCATAATGGTTGTCTTCGAACCGTTATCCCCGGGGTCGCCGGTGGCTATGCTTACTTTGACACCTGGTACTAATAGAAGGCTATATGCGCAGTAATATAACAGAACTACCCGATATATCTCTGTACGGCATACATAAATATTATGGATCTCAGGATAATATGACTCCTGCACTGAATGATATCAATCTTGATGTTGTAAAAGGTGAGTTCCTGGCATTATGTGGCCCTTCAGGTAGCGGTAAAAGTACCCTGCTTAATATACTTTCAGGTATTGATAAACCTACGACGGGCCATGTTTTTTTTCTTGGGAAAAATCTAAATGCGTTGTCTGAAAAGAATTTGGCGTCCCTACGCAGTCGTCATTTAGGGTTTATTTTTCAGTTTTTCAATTTAATTCCGGTGCTGAGCGTATTTGATAATGTTTTTTATCCTCTAATGCTAAATGGACATTTCAGTGCAAAAGAGGCGAGAGCGCGGAGTTTACATTTTCTCGATAGTGTTGATTTAGCCCATTTAGTGGAGAGAAAACCAGGCCAATTATCAGGTGGCCAACAGCAACGTGTCGCGATTGCAAGAGCGTTAGCACATAGCCCTGAAATCATTGTTGCGGATGAACCTACCGGAAATTTGGATCTGGCTACTGGCGATGCGATTCTCGACCTCCTGTTAGATATTAATCGGCGAACGGAAACGACGTTTATTATCTCCACACATTCGACTCAGCTACAAGAACGAGCGCGTCGGAGAGTGGAAATTAAAGATGGAGCAATAATATATGATTCAGCGAAGCAATCTTTGTAGAGTTTTGCTTCTGTGTTTAACCGCGGTTACATTTTCAGCATTCGCTGAATCGGTAGCCACACCTGTGGCCAATCGTGTGTTACAGGATGGGTTTCCACATGAGCCAGCGTCATTAGCATCGATCACTACACATTTGTTTAAAGAATATGAACGCACTAATAACGTTGGTGTGCTGATTTTTTATTCATGGGGGATGCTACGACAAGCCGCTCATTATCAGAATGTTAATGATTTGATTCACGCTTCTGAATATGCAAAGACGGGATTTTTCTATCTGGATGAGTCGGTCGATACCCATGAAGATAATTTTCTGATCAGATACTTACGTGCGCGTGTTGATGCGTGGCTTCCGGCTAATTTGGGGCGCTGCGTGATTACGATTGAAGATACCGACTCGCTGATGAGGAATAAAGATAAATTCAGCGCCAAGATTGTTAGAAAGATAAACGAGATGCGTTTACGAGCGCTCCACCAGTGCCATAACAAACAACAAGAAGAACAACTCCTTCAGCAGCTGAGAAGCGTGGGCCAAAACCTTAAAATCGATTATGAAAATAACAATCCACCCCCTTGGGACATGGCTGAAGTTTTGCAGGTTATTGTTCCGGTTATTAAAGGTGATTAAATGTCAAGGGATGTGATATTCATTAATGGTATTGTAGTGTTGCTATTGCTTTTTGTGATTTATAATATCATTTTCAACTATGGTGATGCTAAATTTTCATTCTTGAATTTACTACGACATCAGCGTAGAACACTGTCTACGGTTTTTGCAATTATTTTAGGCGGTGGTGCGATATTTTTATATGGCGGTTTTATCAAATACTCTTTTTGGATACTCAAAGAGCAGACGATACGAACGAATATTGGCCATGTGCAAATTTATAATAAATCCTACTTTGAAACAGCCAATAAGAATAAGAGCCTTATTGCTGACTACGGTGCACTAAAACATAAGATATTGCAAAACACCTATTTTTCTAATGCTATTTCGACAATTTCCGGTCAGCTTGAGTTTAGCGGGATTATCTCTCACTACGAAAGCGAAACATCAAATTATTTTTCAGCACAAGGCGTTGAGCCATTACCAGCCCTAAAGTTAGGAGCATTTGATAAGATAGTTTATGGAAGCGATCTGTCTCGCGTAAAACATAATGAAATTACGATAGGAAGCGGTCTGGCGAGAACTCTTGATAGCCATTATGGTGACTGGCTTGATATCCTGGCGGTTAATGTGTCAGGAGGACAGGGCGCTATTTCAGTAAAGCTTCGTGGTATTTTTGAGTCGGGGATTAAGGATTATGATGATGTTGTATTAAAGATACCTCTTGATACTGCGCAGCGAATCATGGGAACCAATGGCGTCAGTAAAATAGTTATTTTATTAAAACATGATGATGTCGCACCATTTATTATTCAAATGCGAGAGTTTATCTCTCAACAGGATTTACCTCTTATTGTTAAGGACTGGAAGGAAAGTTCTATTTTTTACCAGCAAGTTGAAGGCATGCTATCTGGTATCTATTTTTTTATCAAAGTTATCGTGGCACTTATTGTGGTATTCATGATCGGTAATTCAATGACCATGAATATCGTTGAACGGACTAAAGAGATCACCACACTACGAGCCATCGGCTTACAGTCCAGCCGTGTGACGCTTTTATTTTGGTTGGAAGGTGTATATATAGGTATTTTAGGTGCATTAGGTAGTCTTGCTTTTGGCTATGCCATTGCATCAATTATTAATATTTCCGGTATTGCGATGCCGCCTTCACCTGGCCAGTCTGTTGGATATACTGCATTTATTATAACCAATGATGCAGAGTTAATTTGGTTTACCTTAACGTTGCCAATTTTAACATCAGCCGTGGCTTCCATCATTCCTGCATATCGTGCATCGCGGCTTAATATTACTGATGCATTTAAATCTTCATAGAGGCTAGTATGAAAATTGGTGTGTGGTATTTATGCTCTTTGGCAGTATTACTGTATTCATCTGCGGCGCAAGCGACGAAAGTTGACCAGCAGGCTTTGGAAATAATTCGAAAGGCTGATGAGGCTCGTTCTCCAAATGAACCTTTCCGCTATGAAGTAACCGTGTTGGAGTTCAAAGAGGGAATGCAGGAACCCGAAAATAAGCAATCTCTCGATATTTCGATGCGTTTTATTAAGCCCGAAAGCGGTAAGAAAGCTGACGCTCGTTCACTTATACGCTTTATCTATCCTCCGCGAGATAAAGGTAAAGTTATGTTATCTGATTGGTATGATTTATGGTTTTATACACCGGAACTTCGCAGGCCAGTTCCCATTTCGCGTTCACAACGATTAATAGGCCAGATCTCTAATGGCGATGTTATCGTAACGAACTTCGAATATGCCTATGATTCTACGCTCGAGGGCGAGGAACCTTGCGGTGATAAAGTCTGCTATCGCTTATCTCTTACCCGTAAATCGGAGGCCATTACTTATCCAAAAGTGATTTACCTGGTAGAAAAAAATGCAGAGTTCCGACCATTTAAGGCATCGTATTACTCACTTGATAATCAATTACTCAAAAGTGTTTTGTATAAAAACTATCAAATGGTATTAGGAAAGAACCGGCCAACAGAAATTATTGTGCAGAATGCTCGCAACGAAAAGGGATATTCTGTCATGAAGTATAGCAACGTTCGTCTCGAATCCTTACCGGAATTTCACTTCACGAAGGAGTATATTCAGAGGGAAGCAAAGTGAAATTGCTTCTGGCTGCATTACTATTAATTCTAACGTTCATACCATTGTTGGTAATGGCTGACTGTCTTTCCGCGGATGAGATACAGCGTAATGGCCAGTTGGTTTTGACGGAGCAAATATCCTTTACGCATAGAAATGAGTCTTTATGGCGTATCAGTGGATCTAATCCTTATACGACTGATAATGCCTACAATAATATTTCAATCAATGCTTCTAGCACTTGCGACATTATTGATGATGTGTTGGCACTGGATCTTTCATTGTATGGCTTAGGATATCAACCAATGAAAGGTGTCGGGCTATTCGAAGAAGACGATAGTCGCTCTAAAAGCTTAATCGATAGGTTAAAGCTGAACGCAACGTTATCCGAAAGCGTCAGTCTGGAAGGCGGAAAGCTTAGACCGGATCCCGGCGCTTTTCATTTGAGGTCGCCTGCCGCATTGCTGACAACTTATTATGCCGGATTTAAACCTACCCGAATTTACGACCCGGCGTTTAACTCCTCCTATCATGAGCCGTTTTGGGGAGGGCGAGTTTCAGCAGAGTTTCGTGATTATGCATTCTCGCTTACCATCATGCCCAAATTAGTGAGTATTGATAAATATTATGAGTCATCCAGTAACTGGACGGCCAATCAACGGGGCAACAGTAGTGAGTATTATTTATTAACTTACACCGATTATCGTCTTGTTAATCATAGACTGGCAGCAGATATGATGCTTGGCGATTCTCCTTCATTGGCTCTGGCAGATAGCTACAATCTAACTCCGCAGTTTGTTGTCAACGTCGAGGCGGCTTTACACAAAACGCAACAATGGCGTCATTTTTCCCGTGAAAAACGAGATGACATATTATCTGGGAAATATCCTTCATCGCTTTATACACAGAATGATAAAACAAACTATGAATTAGCCGTTGGCGGCCAGTATACCACTGACCTTTTTAGCGTATTGGGTATCGAATACTATTATCAGAGTGAAGGGTACTCGAAATCGGCATGGCGGGAGCAAACTGATTTTATTAGGCTGTTAAGTAAGAAAACCGGTATTACCGGATTAGATAAAGTATTTGATGATTATAAGTTTCTAATGGGGTCAGAAATAAGTAATACAGGAAACAAAGGAATGTTACAAGGGCGACATTATATTAATTCATGGTTAAGTTTACAGAATGCAGATCATTCAACCCTTCAACCCTATCTGGTGATGAACGTAGTCGATGGTAGTTCCTTAATTGGAACACATTACATTAAGCCGCTAAAAGGGTTGGGCGAAAGGGTAGAAATTTATACGGGGTTTTATAGCGCATTAGGTCGTCGTGATTCAGAGTTCGCCCTTTTTGGCGAGACCCTCGGAGTCTATGTCGGATTTAAATACTATTTATAAGGACATATTGTCTATGACAACGTTATCAAAGCAGCCGACGGTACTTCTTTTCGCCGGTCAGGGAAACCCTACGGTAGGAATGGGGGCAGATTTATGGGATCTAAACGCAACCACCAGGCGAATCTGGGACTGCGCCAGCGATGTAACAGGGCTGGATCTTCGGCGATTATGTCAGAAAGGGCCGATGAATCGTCTGGTGAAAACGACGACGCAACAGGCAGCGGTGACGGCTATCAATGTCACGCTCTATAGTCTGTATGCTGAGCAATTCTCTGACGCTAACATTATTGGCTCGTGTGGGCATAGCGTGGGTGAATATAGCGCGCTTTATGCGGCCGGCGCTTTAACGCTGGAGAATGTGTTCAAGTTAATCCTGGCGCGCTCAACTATCATGGATAATTTAAGCAAAATTCGTAAAGGTACAATGCTGGCCGTGAGAGGCGCCGATTTTAAAACGGTAAGCCAGTTAATTAACGACTCCGGGAGTCCGGTTGTCGTGAGTTGTGATAACAGCCTCTATCAGCAGGTGGTTGGCGGTACGCTGCCAGATTTAAGTGAATTCACCGGGGTACTGATGGGAGCAGGCCTGGAGACGGTAAAGTTGAGCGTAAGCGGAGCCTGGCATACGCCTCTGATGGCTGAGGGAGTTCAACCCATGCGGGATGCGCTGAAGATGGTGGAAATTGTACGGCCAAATTATCCTGTACTGATGAATGTCACCGGACGGGAAGAATCTAACCCGCAGCAAATTAGAGAGAACCTTTCTTTGCATTTGACCCACCGGGTACAGTGGACTGCCTCTATGACTGCCTTTCTACAACATATCCCCCTCGTCAGGTTCGTTGAAATCAGTAATAAAGCTTATCTTGGACAATTGCTAAATGATTTCGACGACTTCTCTGCAGAGAATTTTATTCATTGTCGAAAAATGTTGTTGGCGTAACGAGGCTATCATGATACCGGATTATCTAACTTTTATTCGACGTCAGGATCGGTCGCTTCTGCCCTATTTGTACTTTATTTGTACACTGCTGATTGCATTCTACGTTAAAAACAGAGGGTATCTGTTGACCGTGGAAGATGCATTTCCCGTAAGCGCCATTTTTTCGTTAACTATGTTTAGCTTTGTTTATGAGCTTAAAGGTTATTGGTCATACAAATATGCGATAAAAAATATTAACTTTTCATGGTTTCAAGGGAAAAAGTATTCGCAATTTGAGGTAATACTATGGCATCCGCTCGTTGCTACAGCTTGCTGTTTACTGGGGTGCTACCTGGTTGTTAGAGGATTTCTACTCTTTTTTTCAAGCATTGCCGCGATGGCCTGTATTGTCATCTTTGTGCCGATAATGGTCTATATGATGTGCTGGTTCGCCAGGAATTGTTACGTCAAGCAGTTACAGCAGGCAACTGTGCATACGCTTAAATACCGTAATCTCCACCACTATGCTTGTTTGAACGTTACCGTCACGTTTCTAACCAGTTTTTGGGTTGTCAGTCCGTTGGTAGCGGATGAGGATTTTTCCTTATCAAATGGTTTTTTTTCAGCAAAGTTGATAGTCGCTATGTTGATTCTGTGTTCAGCGATACTGGTGGTCAATTTAATTTTTGCTCATCCCTCCAGACGCTATACTTTTTTAGGACGGCTTTTTCAGAAAGAGTTTGATGTGAATCTGGCGAAAACTATTCCACTTACCCTGATTTATAGGAAACCGCTGTGGTTACGGTTAGTTATTCTCTTTATTCTTCAACTGTTATGGATCCTCACTTTAAGCCTGTTACTGAAATTATTAGGGTGGGAAATATATTTTTATGCATATTTCATATTATGTATGATACCTGCGATAGGATATTTTTATTTACATGTTTACTGGCGATGGCATGATGATTACATGACGGCATGTGATATGTATCTCAGATGTGGTGAAAATAATAATTAACATCAAAAAATATGGCCAGTCAGTTTCCTGACTGGCCATATGCTATTTAGCTCTGCAGGGCATCAACAACACCACCCCAGTCAGTAGCAGCATTATAAACAAAGTTTGACCAAACCCCTGATTCAGCATACAGCAGGGAGTTGATATGGTCGGTTATAATGCTTCCCAGGCTAGATGGCGAACCGCCAAGAATATTGGAAACCAAATCAATAGTGGTTTCCAGTGCGGAGGAGGCCAGAATCATACCAGCATTAATACCTGCTGCTACCAGGCCCAGCGCTGATTGAATGGTGAAATCAACCAAAGCGCAAGGCAGGTCGATAATGCCTGCACCAGAGACATATTCCATTTCGTTTGCGGTTAATTCTTTCATTTTTAATTCCATCCTAGATTAATGAATTGTTAATGATGTGCCTATGCACACCGGGCAATATACTAATCAGAGGGTTTTTTATATAATAGTGAATATTTAAATGATCTATTAGTTTTAATGTGAATTAAACTTCACAAAACAGAATTAGAAAAGTGCGGGGGCTTATTACGTCAATTCATGTTTGATAACAGAAGATACCCGAAGGTATCTTCTGTGTGGCCGCGCGTTCAACTTATTGTTTAGAGCGTAGAAATGGGGGCGATTACGAAGTTGCGATAATAGCCTGTTCAACCTCAAAGCGGTTGGTTACTTTGCTGTCAATTTTTATGTAGGCTGAACGTTCTTCAGCGACAATCATGACCTGCTCAACGCCAGGTTTCGACAATAGACGGCGCTGTAGTTCATCATTAATGATGACATCGTCCGGGATCTCAACTCGGAGACTGCTCACGTAAGGTGGTTCGCTCATGGTACTGGCAACCAGCAGCCATAACATTGCGAGCAGGGCCCCAAGCAGGAACACCGTTTGTGAATCAAAGAAACCATCGACCCAGCCGCCGAGGGCGCCACCGATGGCCACGCCGATAAACTGGCTGGTAGAGTAAATACCCATTGCCGTGCCTTTATACCCTGCTGGCGATTCCTTGCTAATTAATGAAGGCAATAATGCTTCCAGGAGATTAAAGGCGAGAAAGAACAGCTGCACCCCTGCGACTAACTCCCAGAAATAGCCACCTGCGCCCCAGAGTACGATTTCAGCGATGAGGAGTAGGGCGACGCAGAACAGGAAAACTCGTTTCATCTTGCGCTTCACTTCCGCATAGATGATGAATGGCACCACGGCGACAAAGGAAATGACCATGGTCACCAGGTAAATTTTCCAGTGCTCGGCGGCCGGGAAACCAGCGGCCTCCAGTTGTCCTGGCAGCGCAACAAAAGTCGACATTAGCATGATGTGCAGACACATAATGCCGAAGTTCAGCTTGAGGAGTTTAGGTTCAGCAAGCACTTTGCTAAAGCAGCCCTTTACCATGCCAGATTCACGGTTCAGTACATGATTGTGGCTATTTGGTACTACCCATAGAGTCAGCAAAATACCGAGGCTGGCCAGAATAGCGATCATCCAGAATAGCGCATGTAATCCTAACTGGTGAGTGACAATAGGGCCGAGCACCATGGCGATAGCAAAGGTCACGCCAAAACTGACGCCAATGAAGGCCATGGCTTTGGTACGGTTCTGTTCGCGGGTTAAATCAGAAAGTAGTGCCATGACGGCGGCGGCGATAGCGCCAGAGCCCTGCAGCGCGCGGCCAAGAATAATGCCCCAGATGGAATCGGTCAGCGCGGCGATGATGCTGCCGATAACAAATATCAGCAAACCGCCAATAATTAACGGCTTACGGCCAATGCGGTCAGACAGGAGGCCGAACGGGATCTGGAAGACGGCCTGGGCTAGCCCGTAAATACCAATAGCCAAACCAATCAGCGCTTCGCTAGCCCCCTGCAGCGCCATGCCATATGTGGTCAAAACGGGCAGGACCATAAACATGCCTAGCATGCGCAGTGAAAACACGGTCCCTAAACCCCAGGTTGCGCGCAGTTCTCCTGGCGTCATTTTGTTATCGTTCATTACCACCTCAATATAAAAACTGTGACTAGTGTAGTGGGGGGATAAGGACGCGTAAATAAATGTTTGTTTAGCAGATATTACGACTGTGTTGCGTAATAGAAGAAGGGATGAGAACCCGAGGCTAAAATGGTGAAGCGCTAAATAAAAGCGTTAAAACAACAGAAAGGGCAGAAATGAAACCTGCCCTTATCATTATACCGATTAGGACGCAGCCTGATCCAGGAAGCTGTTCCAGTCGGTTGCGGCGTTGTTCACGAAAGTATTCCAGCTGTTTCCAGCAGTGGAAACGAAGTTTGCCCAGTTTTCCTGACCGGTGCTGACTACGCTTTCCCAGTTTGCTTGTCCAAGGAGGAATTTACCAAATTCAATTGCGCTATCGCCAACGAAAGAGGCGAAAGCCAGACCGGAGGTCAGTGCAAATGAGGTAAATCCTGCTGCAGAATTAGCGACAAAGCTGGCGAAGCCGGTTGCAGCGCTCACCAGGTTGAAACCACCTGAGACAGATTCCATTTCGTTGAATGTTAATTCTTTCATTGTTATTCCTTGCTATTAAAAATCCATATTTTTTGTAGACGTTTGCCTACCGTGCAAGGCTAGCACCATCTCCGCTAATGGCGCGAGATGGGCGGCGGTTAGCGATGCTCAATTTTTTCCTCAATTTTTAGCTGCGTGATGAGTGAAGAAAATGAAGTAGAAAAGTGAGGGGAGGGCGGTATTAATGAAGTAATCCGATGTTGGCGCATAAAAAAGCCCCCGGCTAGCGGAGGCTCTTTTCATTTCACATTAGCGTAATCTTATCTGACGTAAGCCAGCAGATTATGTGAATCCGGCACCATGAAATCGACAGACATCATGACTGACAGCGCGGTGATGGCGACGATGGAAAAGACGAACAGCTTACGTGCCCAGACTTTATCATCCGCCACTTTATACCCGCGAAGCGCCATGCCAAGCCACCAGACGCTTACGGCGGCAGCGACGACCAGATATTTGTATCCGGCATAACCCCCAAGGGAAAGCATCAGCGTTGCCACGGCAAAGGCCACGATGTACAGCGTGATATGGTTTTTCGCGACGGAGATACCTTTCACTACCGGCAGAACCGGAATATTCGCCGCCTGATAATCCTTGAAACGGAAGATCGCGATGGCGTAAGAGTGAGGCATCTGCCACAGGCTAAAGATCGCCAGCAGAATCGCCGCGCCGCTGTCAAAATCACCGGTTACCGCGCAGTAGCCAATCACCGGCGGCGCAGCGCCGGAGAGTGAGCCAATCAGCGTGCCGTAGACGGAGTGGCGTTTCATGTACAGGCTGTAGATGCCGACATAAACCACAAACCCCATCACGCCAAGCCAGCAGGCCAGCGGGTTGGCGCCGAACCACAACAGCATGAAGCCAGCAATACCCAGCAAGGTGGCGTATACCAGCGATGATTCTGGCGAGATCAGCCCTTTGACCAGCACCCGGTTTTTCGTCCGTTCCATCTTACGATCGATATCACGGTCGATGTAGTTGTTGAAAACACAACCCGAGGCGACCACCAGGGATACTCCGAGGAGCGTCCAGACGAACAGCGGATAGTCGATGTGGCCTTTGGAGGCCAGCAGGAAACCGCCGATCACGGAGATCAGGTTGCCAAAAATGATGCCTGGTTTCGTTACTTGCAGGTATTGCTTAAACATACTCGCCGCTCTTAGTGCATCATCATGTTGTAGTTGAGGTTCCACATAATCCAGATGGAGCCGACAACTACGATAGCAATGATGATTACGGTGAAGATAAACGCGGTCAGGTTCCAACCTTCGTCTGATTTACTGTTCATGTGCAGGAAGTACACCAGGTGTACCAGAATCTGCACCACAGCCGTGACCAGGATGGTTCCCAGAATCGCTGCATGCGAGGCAGAGCCACTCATAACCATTGCAAACGGGATAGCCGTCAGAATGATCGACAGGATGAACCCTGTCATGTAGCTCTTCACGCTGCCGTGAGAAGCGCCGCTATGATCGGTAGAATGACTCATTACATCGCCCCCATCAGATAAACAACAGAGAACACGCAGATCCACACCACGTCCAGGAAGTGCCAGAACAGGCTCAGGCACATAATACGGGTACGGTTAGTGTTGGTCAGGCCGCGACGCGATACCTGAACCATCAGCACCGCCATCCACAGCAGACCGGAGGTGACGTGCAGACCGTGGGTACCAACCAGCGCGAAGAACGCTGACAGGAAGCCGCTACGATCCGGACCCATACCTTCAACAATCAGGTGATGGAATTCATAGATTTCCATACCAACGAACCCTGCACCGAAGAGGAAGGTCAGGGCGAGCCAGGAAACGACCTGGCTCTTGTTGTTTTTGTACATGGCGATAGCCGCCATGCCATAGGTGATGGAGCTGAATAACAGCAGTGCGGTTTCAACCAGAACGAACGGCAGTTCAAAGATATCTTTACCCGCCGGGCCGCCAGCCGTGCCGTTCACCAGAACGGCATAGGTTGCGAACAGCGTAGCGAAGATAATGCAGTCGCTCATCAGGTAGATCCAGAAACCGAAGACTTTCATCGGTCCTGTATCATGGTGCCCGTGTTCATGCGCGTGGGCATTGTGCGCAAGAGTATCAGTTGCCATTTTTCAGCCCTGCTTTGTTAATCTCATCGAAATGCTGATTTTCCAGTTTTTCGACTTCCGCAACCGGTACGTAGTAATCCACGTCCTCGTCAAAGCTCTTGATAATCCAGGTCACTACGATGCCGGCGAAACCAACAATCGCCATCCACCAGATATGCCAGATCATCGCGAAGCCAAACACCGTTGCGAATGCAGCAATGATGATGCCCGCGCCGCTGTTTTTCGGCATATGAATTTCTTCATAATGCGCAGGTTGCTTGTACGCTTCGCCTTTTTCTTTCATTTCCCAGAACGCGTCACGTTCGTGAACGTTAGGAACGACTGCGAAGTTATAGAACGGCGGTGGAGAAGAGGTTGCCCACTCCAGAGTACGGCCGCCCCATGGGTCGCCGGTCAGGTCACGGTTCTGATCGCGATCGCGGATAGAAACGTAGAACTGAATCAGCTGGCACAGGATACCGCAAGCGATCAGCGCCGCGCCGCATGCTGCAACTACCAGCATGGAGTGGAACTGCGGATCGATGTCCTGGCTCAGGCGACGGGTCATCCCCATGAAGCCCAGCACGTACAGCGGCATAAATGCTACGAAGAAGCCGATGATCCAGAACCAGAATGCGCGTTTACCCCAGGTTTCGTTCAGGGTGAAACCAAAGGCTTTCGGCCACCAGTAGGTCAGACCTGCGAAGCAACCGAATACCACGCCGCCGATGATGACGTTATGGAAGTGCGCAATCAGGAACAGACTGTTGTGCAGTACGAAGTCTGCGCCCGGTACCGCCAGCAGAACGCCGGTCATCCCACCAACGGAGAAGGTAACGATGAAGCCGATAGTCCACATCATCGCCGAGTTGAAGACGATGCGGCCCTGGTACATGGTGAACAGCCAGTTGAAGATCTTAACCCCGGTCGGGATCGCGATAATCATAGTGGTAATACCGAAGAAGGCGTTTACGTTCGCGCCGGCACCCATGGTGAAGAAGTGGTGCAGCCAAACGATGAACGACAGAACGGTAATACAGACGGTTGCCCACACCAGCGAGGTGTAACCAAACAGACGTTTACGCGAGAAGGTTGCTGCGACTTCGGAGAAGACCCCGAATACCGGCAGAACCAGAATGTACACTTCCGGGTGACCCCAGGCCCAAATCAGGTTGATGTACATCATCATGTTGCCACCCATATCGTTGGTAAAGAAATGGGTGCCCAGGTAGCGGTCCAGGGTCAGCAGCGCGACGGTGACGGTCAGAATTGGGAAGGAGGCGATAATCAGGATGTTGGCGCACAGAGATGCCCAGGAGAATACCGGCATCTTGAACATGGTCATGCCAGGGGCACGCATCTTGATAATGGTCACAAAGAAGTTGATACCGGTCAGGGTAGTACCGATACCGGAGAGCTGCAGCGCCCAAATCCAGTAATCGACCCCTACGCCAGGACTGTACTCAATTCCCGAAAGCGGCGGATACGCCAGCCAACCGGTCTGTGCGAACTCACCGACGCCCAGAGACAGGTTAACCAGAATCACGCCCACAACCGTGAACCAGAAGCTCAGGTTGTTGAGGAACGGGAACGCAACGTCACGCGCGCCGAGCTGAAGCGGAACCACCAGGTTCATCAGGCCGATAACGAATGGCATTGCCACGAAGAAGATCATGATAACGCCGTGGGCGGTAAAGATCTGATCGTAGTGATGAGGCGGCAGGAATCCTGCTTCCCCGGCTGAAGCCAGCACCTGCTGGCTACGCATCATAACGGCGTCGGCAAAGCCACGCAGCAGCATGACGATTGCCACGATAACGTACATGATACCGAGACGTTTGTGGTCGACGGACGTCAGCCACTCGTTCCATAGGTAGGACCACTTACCGAAGTAAGTGATCGCTGCCAGTATCGCCAGTCCCCCGACGATGATTGCAGCAACCGTTACCACGATAATAGGTTCGTGGTAGGGCACTGCATCCAGTGTAAGTTTTCCGAACATCGTTTTCTTCCTCGGCCCCTTAGTGAGCGGTTTCCGCGTGGCTCATGTCCATGCCTTCCATCCCTTCGTGCGCAGCGTGCTCGCCTTCAGGTTTAGACATGTTCATGCTCTCGTGAGACATGAATTTGTTAACAACGTCTTTGAACAAATCCGGTTTCACGTTAGAGAAGTATTCCACTTTGTTGTTTTCGCTAGGCACAGCCACTTTGTCGAATGCAGCCATGGAGTCCATGGAGTTCGGGGACTGTTTCGCTTTTGCTACCCACTGATCGAAGGTTGCACGATCCGGGGTGGCGATAGCCTTGAACTTCATACCAGAGAAGCCAGGGCCACTATAGCTTGCGGAGATACCGTCATAAGTGCCTGCTTCATCAGCGATGAGGTGCAGCTGAGTCTGCATCCCGGCCATCGCATAAATCTGGCTACCTAAGCGCGGAATAAAGAACGAGTTCATCACGGAGTTGGAAGTGACTTTAAAGTGCACCGGTACGTTCGCCGGGAAGGCGATTTCGTTGACGGTAGCGATACCCTGTTCCGGGTAAATAAAGAACCATTTCCAGTCCATCGATACAACTTCGATGGTGATTGCTTTCTCGTCGTGGACAAGCGGTTTGCTTGGCTCCAGAGCGTGAGTGGTTTTCCAGGTCAGAACGGCCAGGAACAAGATGATCAGAATAGGAACCGTCCAGACCACAGCTTCAACTTTGTTGGAGTGTGACCAGTTCGGGCTATACTTCGCATCTTTATTGCTCGCGCGATACTTCCAGGCAAATCCTACTGCCATTAAGACGGCGGGAATAACGACAATCATCATCAGGCCGAATGCCGTCAGAATCAAAGAGCGTTGCTCCAGTCCAATCTGTCCTTTTGGGTCAAGGAGCGCAGAATCACAACCACTGAGTAATACAGTACCTGCGATTAATGACATCCATCCCAAACTTTTATTGTATTTCCTGAGTCTCATTGAACGACCTCAATTCCACGGGATCTGGTGGCGTTTAAAGTGTATGGGCATTTTACGGTAAGGTTGCATTACTGTAAACACGATTGGATCTGTGTCAGTTCTGTGTTAGCGGGTTCTGCTTGGATTGTCACATATGTTACGGAATGTGACGTAATTGCTTGCAAAGCCTGATTTACGCTGGATCTATAACAAAAGGGATAAGAAAGGGAATGCTTATGGAGTTACGAGTATAAACATCGTAAAAATAACACAAATAATTAACAATTAATTATCAAATAAAAGACATAAAGAAAACGTTAAAATAAAGTAACGCTGCTGAATCGGTTAAATTAATTAAAGAATCGCGTAAAAATTGTCAATAATTTCCAGAAATCTAAAACGCACAAAACAACAAATCAGCTCCCAAGGAAAATAAAATCGCTAATAAGCCGTTATAATTACCTCGGGTAATTAAAACGGCTATTAACGGTTTGGCGAAAATTAAATCAGCTGCGTTTTGCGTAGCGCCATATAGTCCAGAACAGCGCCGAGCAAAATACCACCGATAGCGGTCAGTGCGGCGACTTCCAGTAGGCCTGGCAGGAAGGAGAAAGAGGTGTAATCCAGCGCGTTCATCGCCAACAGCAGCAGCCATATCGCCAGCATCAAACAACCTACCGCCAGGATAACCAGCGCCAGGGCGTAAGTCTGAGGGTATTGCGTGCGCGGCAAGAAGCTTTCCGTTCGTTGAGTATATTCCAGCGTACGCCGACACAGAAGCAGGAGCAAAATCCCCGGCACGGCGGCAACGACGGAGAAAAGATAAAACGTCGGCCAGCCGTTCGCTTCGACAAACCAGCCGGCAATCGGCCCAACGTAAACGCGACCTACCGCCGACAGCGCCGACAGCAGCGCAAACTGAGTGGCGGAAAACGACTTGTTACACAGCGTCATTAACAGCGCGACAAACGCCGCGGTGCCCATCCCGCCGCACAGGTTTTCAAAAAATACCGCCGCCGCCATCGAATAAAGGTGTTTATCGGTGACCGAGAGGATCCAGTATCCGGCGTTGGAGGCCCCCTGCAGCAGTCCAAAAATTAGCAGGGCGCGGAACAGCGTCAGGCGCTGCATCAGCACACCGCCGTAGAGGGCGCCGACAATGGTGGCGAACAGGCCCAACGTTTTATTCACCATCCCGACTTCACCGGCATCAAAACCAACGCCGCGAATCAGGAAAGTGGTGGTCAGGCTCATGGCGAAGGCATCACCAAGCTTATAAAGGACAATTAACAGCAGGATAAGCCAGGCGTTGTTGCGGCCGAAGAAGTCGCGCAGCGGCGCGGCAACGGCCTGCTCAAGAGATTTCGGTACCGGAATGACGTCGCTGGGCTCCGGCGCCAGCAGCGTGGCGATAATGCACGGAATAAGCAGGGCGGCCATTAGCCAGTACATCCCCTGCCAGCCCAGCCAACGGTCGGCCAACCAGAGCGCTAACCCTCCGGATACCAGCATCCCCAGGCGATAGCCGAGCACGCTTATCGCCGCACCGGCGCCGCGCTCTTCCGCCGGGAGGACGTCGGTTTTCCAGGCATCAAAGACGATATCCTGCGACGCGGAGCAAAAGGCGATAACCACAGCCAGCGCCGCCATCCAGCGCAACTGCGTTGAAGGTTCAAGAAAGCCCATCGCGGCGATGGCGACGAGTAGCGCAAGCTGAGTCGTCAGCAGCCAGCCGCGGCGGCGGCCTAAAAACGGCGGCGTGTAGCGGTCCATTAATGGCGACCACAAAAATTTAAACACGTAGGCCTGACCGACGAGAGAGAAGAAGCCGATAGTTTTTAAATCGATATTTTCAACGGTCATCCACGCTTGCAGCGTGCCGGAAGTCAGTGCGAGAGGTAAACCAGAAGCAAAGCCGAGGATCAGCAAAATAGCTGATTTGGGCTGCTGAAAAATACGCAAGTAGTGATTGGACATGGCATATAGAGCAGGCCCGGAGTGAACCGGGCCTGCTATTTTATTAACGAGCGTTTTGTTTGATGAAGTCGTGAATGCTGGTGTCCTGCGCCATGTCGGCGATGGTATCGGTCAGCACGCTATTAACCGCGTTAGCAATGTTCTCGTTGGAAGCCTGGAAAGCGCCCTCAACGGAGTAGCTGGCGCGGTAGTTCTTAGTCATCTTGTTGCCGTTAGCGGCGGTGGCGACGATGGCGATATCCGCTTTGGTGGCGATGTTGTAACGCACGTTGCCCTGTGAGACGTCAGCATACAGTTTGTTAACAATGATCTGCAGGTCGACGGCGCCGTTCGGGCCAATCATGTAGCCGCGCGACGTCATTTGCTTCTCAAGCACTTCCTGCAGCAGGAAGCGCAGGTCGCGAGAGGCGGTCAGGGTCACCAACTGGTTGTTGCGGGTGACTTTCGCCAGCGCCTGATCGGTACGCTGGTCCGCGCCGTTAATGCTGACGGTAACGCCCATCAGGCTCGGATCCTGCTGCGGCAGGGTGATTTTCGGTGATACTTCAATGGTCGTCGGTGGAGTGGCGCATCCTGCGAGTACAAACATCGCGACCAACGGGAATAGAATTTTCTTCAGCATGTTCAGGGTCTCAACGCACGGTGTTGTTATACCCGTCATAATTCAGGTTTCAGGCGCTACGGGGTTATCGTGGGCGCTTTTTTCTGCAACTCGAAGTAGTTAGGGTGTTTAAGGAAAATTCCCGCCATCATAACATCGCCAACGGTGAGGGGAAGTGGCTACGAGTGGAAAATCATCGTGTTGTGCGTTTTATGACCTCGTCCCATTTCCGGTGGCGATTTGGCCTGGAGATATCAGTAAACCTGATACTTTTGCGTGAAAATATCAGAGGAATGCTAATTTTTTGTTGTTTTCTGCCAATGGAAGCGGTAAAAGCGGCTAACATTTAAAGGGAAAGGCGGCATCTCAGCGTTGTCGGAGGAGAAAATTCATGATGATACGTGAGCAGATCGAAGCAAAACTTAGAGCAGCGTTCGACCCGATGTATCTGGAAGTCGTGGATGAAAGCTATCGGCACAACGTCCCTGCGGGCTCTGAAAGTCATTTTAAAGTGGTGTTGGTGAGCGACCGCTTCACCGGCGAACGTTTCCTTAATCGTCATCGTATGATTTACGGTACGTTGACCGAGGAGCTGTCAAGCACCGTGCACGCGCTGGCGCTGCATACCTATACGATTAAAGAGTGGGAAGGGCTACAGGATACCGTCTTTGCCTCTCCGCCCTGCCGCGGAGCGGGGAGCATCGCGTAAAAATCACATTTGCAACCGCTGGCGCTTTTCCAGTATGTTGCGTGAAGATTTAGCAAAAACGGCCTGCGGGCCGTTTTCTTTTGCCTGGAAAATGCGCAAAGTTCGCGCTTTTGCAGACAAATTTGAGCGGGAAATGTGAAAAACCCCGCAGCAGTGGGTGACAACCGTTCTCGACTCACAAAAGTGATGCCGCTATAATGCCGCGTCTTATATATGAATGTCTTCGGGATGATTCTGACGACAGGGAATGTGTTTCTGATTTGAAGAGGGCATCCCGGTTCTGCGAAGCCACCTACACGCGCTTCCAGAGTTGACCGAGCACTGTGATTTTTTTGAGGTAACAAGATGCAAGTTTCAGTTGAAACCACTCAGGGCCTTGGGCGCCGTGTAACGATTACTATCGCCGCTGACAGCATCGAGAATGCTGTCAAAAGCGAGCTGGTCAACGTAGCGAAAAAAGTTCGCATTGACGGCTTCCGTAAAGGCAAAGTGCCGATGAATGTTGTTGCTCAGCGTTATGGCGCTTCTGTTCGCCAGGACGTGCTGGGCGACCTGATGAGCCGTCATTTCGTTGACGCGATCATCAAAGAGAAAATTAATCCGGCCGGCGCGCCGAACTACGTTCCGGGCGAATACAAGCTGGGCGAAGACTTCACCTACGCGGTAGAGTTCGAAGTGTATCCGGAAGTTGAACTGAAAGGTCTGGACGCAATCGAAGTTGAAAAACCGGTTGTTGAAGTCACCGACGCTGACGTTGACGGCATGCTGGACACCCTGCGCAAGCAGCAGGCGAACTGGAAAGAAAAAGAAGGCGCCGTTGACGCTGAAGATCGCGTTACCATCGACTTCACCGGTTCCGTAGACGGCGAAGAGTTCGAAGGCGGTAAAGCGTCTGACTTCGTACTGGCGATGGGCCAGGGTCGTATGATCCCGGGCTTCGAAGACGGTATCAAAGGCCACAAAGCTGGCGAAGAGTTCACCATCGACGTGACCTTCCCGGAAGAGTACCACGCTGAAAACCTGAAAGGTAAAGCCGCTAAGTTCGTTATCAACCTGAAAAAAGTTGAAGAACGCGAACTGCCGGAACTGACTGCTGAATTCATCAAACGTTTCGGCGTTGAAGATGGTTCCGTAGAAGGTCTGCGCGCTGAAGTGCGTAAAAACATGGAGCGCGAGCTGAAAGGCGCCGTGCGTAACCGCGTTAAATCTCAGGCTATCGAAGGCCTGGTGAAAGCGAACGACATCGACGTTCCGGCTGCTCTGATCGACAGCGAAATCGACGTACTGCGTCGTCAGGCTGCTCAGCGTTTCGGCGGTAACGAGAAACAGGCTCTGGAACTGCCTCGCGAACTGTTCGAAGAGCAGGCTAAACGTCGTGTAGTTGTTGGCCTGCTGCTGGGCGAAGTGATTCGCACCAACGAGCTGAAAGCTGACGAAGAGCGCGTGAAAGGCCTGATCGAAGAGATGGCTTCCGCGTACGAAGATCCGTCAGAAGTGGTTGAGTTCTACAGCAAAAACAAAGAGCTGATGGACAACATGCGCAACGTGGCGCTGGAAGAGCAGGCTGTTGAAGCCGTGCTGGCGAAAGCTAAAGTGTCTGAAAAAGCCACTTCCTTCAACGAACTGATGAACCAGCAGGCGTAATTTCGCCCGGCTGTTTAAAGTTCGCGCAAAAACCCGTTGCCGAAAGGCTGCGGGTTTTTTTATTGCAATGATAGGCTTAGGATGAGTGCTAAAACACATTTTCAGTGATAGCGTTACTCCAAAAGGTTGTTATGCTTGAATTATGGTTGCGCCATCCCCATAACCGGGGGATGTATCTGCATCCGCAGCGTCAGAAATAATGACCAGCTCAACGTATCAGTGCCCTGCGGATAGAAACTCTGGCTGATAATCCGTCCATAAGGTTACAATCAGTGCAGCAGGTTTTTTCAAAATTAATCCAGGAGACGGAAATGTCATACAGTGGCGAACGAGATAACTTTGCACCCCATATGGCCCTGGTGCCGATGGTCATTGAACAGACCTCACGCGGTGAACGTTCTTTTGATATCTATTCCCGTCTGCTCAAGGAACGCGTTATTTTCCTGACCGGCCAGGTGGAAGACCACATGGCTAATCTGATCGTGGCGCAGATGCTGTTTCTGGAAGCGGAAAATCCAGAAAAAGATATTTACCTGTACATTAACTCTCCGGGCGGCGTGATCACCGCCGGGATGTCAATTTACGACACCATGCAGTTCATCAAGCCGGATGTCAGCACTATCTGTATGGGGCAGGCGGCTTCAATGGGCGCCTTCCTGCTGACCGCCGGAGCGAAAGGTAAGCGTTTCTGCCTGCCGAACTCCCGCGTGATGATTCACCAGCCGCTGGGCGGCTATCAGGGCCAGGCGACGGATATCGAAATCCACGCCCGTGAAATTCTGAAAGTGAAAGGGCGCATGAATGAACTGATGGCGCATCATACGGGTCAATCCCTTGAGCAGATCGAGCGCGATACCGAGCGTGACCGCTTCCTGTCGGCGTCGGAAGCGGTGGAATACGGCCTGGTCGATTCCATCTTGACCCATCGTAATTGATGCCCGTGGCGTAAGGGTGCCGCTATACTTGTTTTAACTACTGGGCGGCACAACGCGTGATCGCGACTTGCGCCTGAGAATGGCATTTGCGTCGTCATCTGCGGCACAAAGAACTTAAGAAGAGGTTTGGACTCATGACAGATAAACGCAAAGATGGTTCGGGCAAACTGTTGTACTGCTCTTTTTGCGGCAAAAGCCAGCATGAAGTGCGTAAGCTGATCGCCGGGCCATCCGTGTATATCTGCGACGAATGCGTTGACTTATGTAACGACATCATTCGCGAAGAGATTAAAGAAGTCGCTCCGCACCGCGAGCGCAGCGCGCTGCCGACGCCGCACGAAATTCGCCACCATCTGGACGATTATGTTATCGGCCAGGAACAGGCGAAAAAAGTGCTGGCCGTGGCGGTATACAACCACTACAAACGTCTGCGCAACGGCGACACCAGCAATGGCGTAGAACTGGGTAAAAGCAACATTCTGCTGATCGGGCCGACCGGCTCCGGTAAAACGCTGTTGGCTGAAACGCTGGCGCGTCTGTTGGATGTTCCGTTTACTATGGCCGATGCCACCACGCTGACCGAAGCGGGTTACGTGGGTGAAGACGTGGAAAACATCATTCAGAAGCTGCTGCAGAAATGCGATTACGATGTGCAGAAAGCGCAGCGCGGCATCGTGTACATCGATGAAATCGACAAAATTTCCCGTAAATCGGATAACCCGTCGATTACCCGCGACGTGTCCGGCGAGGGCGTTCAGCAGGCGCTGCTGAAGCTAATCGAAGGCACCGTAGCCGCTGTTCCGCCACAGGGCGGGCGTAAACATCCGCAGCAGGAGTTCTTGCAGGTCGATACCTCCAAGATCCTGTTTATCTGCGGCGGCGCGTTCGCAGGCCTGGACAAAGTGATTTCCCATCGTGTAGAAACCGGCTCCGGCATTGGTTTTGGCGCGACGGTTAAAGCGAAATCCGACAAAGCCAGCGAAGGCGAGCTGCTGGCGCAGGTCGAGCCGGAAGATCTGATCAAGTTTGGTCTGATCCCGGAGTTTATCGGCCGTCTGCCGGTTGTCGCGACGCTGAATGAACTGAGTGAAGAAGCGCTGATTCAGATCCTGAAAGAGCCGAAAAACGCCCTGACTAAACAGTATCAGGCGCTGTTTGGCCTCGAAGGCGCTGAGCTGGAATTCCGTGATGAAGCGCTGGATGCGATCGCCAAGAAAGCGATGGCGCGTAAAACCGGCGCCCGTGGTCTGCGCTCGATCGTTGAAGCTGCGCTACTCGACACCATGTACGATCTGCCGTCCATGGAAGATGTCGAAAAAGTGGTGATTGACGAGTCGGTGATCGAAGGTCAGAGCAAGCCGCTGCTGATCTACGGCAAGCCGGAAGCGCAGCAGGCATCTGGCGAATAATTCGCCAATCGACACAAGCAGTTAAGCAAAAAGGGGGGATTTTATCCCCCCTTTTATTTTTCCTGTGTTCCCGCCGTTGAATGTATGGAATACATCCCCATATACTGGATTACATATTAACGGCGACGCGTTAATGAAGGCGTCGTCGGCTACCTGGCGGACTTTAAACTAAGAGAGAGCTCTATGAATCCTGAGCGTTCTGAACGCATTGAAATCCCCGTATTGCCGTTGCGCGATGTGGTGGTTTATCCGCACATGGTCATACCCCTGTTTGTAGGGCGGGAAAAATCTATCCGTTGTCTGGAAGCGGCCATGGACCATGATAAAAAAATCATGCTGGTCGCGCAGAAAGAAGCGTCGACGGATGAGCCGGGTGTAAACGATCTTTTCACCGTCGGGACCGTGGCGTCAATTTTGCAAATGCTGAAGCTGCCGGACGGCACTGTGAAAGTGCTGGTGGAAGGCTTGCAGCGTGCGCGTATTACTGCGCTGTCTGATAACGGCGAGCACTTCTCCGCCAAAGCAGAGTACCTTGCTTCTCCGGCCATTGAAGAGCGTGAGCAGGAAGTGCTGGTGCGTACGGCTATCAGCCAGTTTGAAGGCTACATCAAGCTGAACAAAAAAATCCCACCGGAAGTGTTGACGTCGCTCAATAGCATTGACGATCCCGCGCGTCTGGCGGATACCATCGCTGCGCATATGCCGCTTAAGCTGGCGGACAAACAGTCCGTGCTGGAGATGTCCGACGTGAATGAACGTCTGGAATATCTGATGGCGATGATGGAATCTGAAATCGATCTGCTGCAGGTTGAGAAACGCATTCGCAACCGCGTGAAAAAGCAGATGGAAAAATCTCAGCGTGAGTACTATCTGAATGAGCAAATGAAAGCCATCCAGAAAGAGCTCGGCGAGATGGATGACGCCCCGGACGAAAACGAAGCGCTGAAACGTAAGATCGACGCGGCGAAAATGCCGAAAGAGGCGAAAGAAAAAACTGAAGCGGAACTGCAAAAGCTGAAGATGATGTCCCCGATGTCGGCGGAAGCTACCGTCGTGCGCGGCTACATCGACTGGATGGTGCAGGTGCCGTGGAATGCCCGTAGCAAGGTCAAAAAAGATCTGCGTCAGGCGCAAGAGATCCTCGATACCGACCACTATGGTCTGGAGCGAGTCAAGGACCGCATCCTTGAGTACCTTGCGGTGCAGAGCCGCGTTAACAAGCTGAAAGGGCCGATCCTGTGCCTGGTTGGGCCGCCGGGGGTGGGTAAAACCTCGCTGGGTCAATCGATTGCCAAAGCCACCGGGCGTAAATACGTACGCATGGCGCTAGGCGGCGTGCGTGATGAAGCGGAAATCCGCGGTCACCGCCGTACCTACATTGGCTCAATGCCGGGTAAACTGATCCAGAAAATGGCGAAAGTGGGGGTGAAAAACCCACTGTTCCTGCTGGATGAAATCGACAAAATGTCCTCCGACATGCGCGGTGATCCGGCTTCAGCACTGCTGGAGGTACTGGATCCGGAACAGAACGTGGCCTTTAACGACCACTATCTGGAAGTGGACTACGATCTCAGCGACGTGATGTTCGTGGCGACCTCCAACTCCATGAATATCCCTGCGCCGCTGCTGGACCGTATGGAAGTGATTCGTCTCTCCGGTTATACCGAAGATGAAAAACTGAACATTGCTAAGCGTCACCTGCTGCCGAAGCAGATCGAACGCAATGCGCTGAAAAAGGGCGAGCTGACGGTCGACGATAGCGCCATTATCGGCATTATTCGTTACTACACTCGTGAAGCGGGCGTTCGTAGCCTGGAGCGTGAAATCTCCAAGCTGTGCCGTAAAGCCGTTAAGCAGTTGTTGCTTGATAAATCGCTGAAACATATCGAGATTAACGGTGAAAACCTGCACGATTATCTCGGCGTACAGCGCTTTGACTACGGCCGTGCGGATAGCGAAAACCGCGTAGGTCAGGTCACCGGTCTGGCGTGGACGGAAGTGGGCGGCGATTTGCTGACCATCGAAACCGCCTGCGTTCCGGGTAAAGGCAAGTTGACCTATACCGGTTCGCTGGGCGAAGTCATGCAGGAGTCGATTCAGGCTGCGCTGACCGTGGTTCGCGCGCGTGCTGAGAAGCTCGGTATTAACCCGGACTTCTACGAAAAACGCGATATTCACGTGCACGTACCGGAAGGGGCTACACCGAAAGATGGCCCGAGCGCCGGTACGGCGATGTGCACCGCGTTGGTTTCCTGCCTGACCGGTAACCCGGTACGCGCCGATGTGGCGATGACTGGGGAAATCACCCTGCGCGGTCAGGTGCTGCCAATCGGCGGCCTGAAGGAAAAACTGCTGGCTGCGCATCGTGGGGGCATTAAGACTGTTCTGATTCCTTACGAAAACAAGCGTGACCTTGAAGAAATTCCGGAAAACGTTATCGCCGATTTGGATATCCACCCGGTACAGCGAATCGAGGAAGTTCTGACACTTGCTCTGCAAAATGAACCGTTTGGCATGCAGGTTGTAAGCGCAAAATAGTGATATCGCGCAAATAGCGTTAAGAAAAGTGGGGCTGGTAAGTAAATTCGTACTTGCCAGCCTTTTTTTGTGTAGCTAACTTAGATCGCTGGCAGGGGTCATCGACAACTCTGTTGTAAGGGCATGACAGTCCTGATATAACTGCTGCGCGGTCGCGCCATGAAGGATTCTGGTGCGATATAAATTATAAAGAGAGGAAGAGAACAGTGAATAAATCTCAACTGATTGACAAAATTGCTGCGGGTGCGGACATTTCTAAAGCTGCAGCTGGACGTGCGTTAGATGCTTTGATCGCTTCTGTTACTGAATCTCTGCAAGCTGGGGATGATGTTGCGCTGGTAGGGTTCGGTACTTTTGCTGTTAAAGAGCGTGCTGCCCGTACTGGTCGCAACCCACAAACAGGTAAAGAAATTACCATTGCTGCCGCTAAAGTACCGGGCTTCCGTGCAGGTAAAGCGCTGAAAGACGCGGTAAACTAATCGGCACTCCCGTCAGGGAATGTGACGAAGTACAAGGGCGCATCGCGAGATGTGCCTTTTTTATTTGTCCAGAACGCGACTTTATGTGTGTTTATGCGCACTTGTGGGCTGACAATTGCCCCGTTTTCTTGTCAAAATACGTCCTCACGCGCGGCAGCCATCACGTGCTATGCTGCGCGAGCTAAAGTCATCTACAGCGGAGCGTTGTTACACCATGATGGACAACCTACGCACGGCCGCCAACAGCGTCGTGCTCAAGATTATTTTCGGTATCATTATCGTCTCGTTCATTTTGACCGGGGTGAGTGGTTACCTGATTGGCGGCGGCAACAACTATGCCGCAAAAGTGAATGGTCAGGAGATTGGCCGCGCGCAGTTTGAAAATGCCGTTGCCAGCGAGCGTAACCGCATGCAGCAGCAGCTAGGCGATCAGTTCTCCGAGCTGGCGGCCAACGAAAACTACATGAAGACCATGCGTCAGCAGGTGCTGAACCGTCTGATCGATGAATCGCTGCTGGATCAGTATGCCCGTGAACTGGGCCTGAGCATCAGCGACGACCAGGTGAAACAGGCCATCTTCCAGACCCAGGCCTTCCAGTCGAACGGCAAGTTTGATAACGAACGCTTCAGCGGCATCGTGAATCAAATGGGTATGACTACCGATCAATACGCGCAAGCGCTGCGTAACCAGTTGACGACGCAACAGCTGATCAATGCGGTAGCCGGTACCGATTTCATGCTGCCGGGCGAGTCCGACCAACTGGCGGCGCTGGTCTCCCAGCAGCGTGTGGTACGTGAAGCAACTATCGACGTTAACGCGCTGGCGGCGAAACAGACCGTTAGTGATGAAGAGATTAACGCTTTCTGGCAGCAGAACCAGGCCCGTTTTATGGCGCCGGAGCAGTTCCGCGTGAGCTACATCAAGATGGATGCCGCCAGCATGCAGGAAAACGCCTCTGACGAAGAAATCCAGTCATGGTACGACCAGCATAAAGATCAGTTCACTCAGCCGCAGCGTAATCGCTACAGCGTGATTCAGACTAAAACTGAAGCTGATGCGAAAGCGGTACTGGCCGAACTGCAAAAAGGCGCCGATTTCGCCACGCTGGCAAAAGATAAATCCACCGACATCATCTCTGCGCGTAACGGCGGTGATATGGGCTGGATGGAAGAAGCTTCCACCGTACCTGAGCTCAAAGATGCCGGCCTGAAAGACAAAGGTCAGCTTTCCGGGGTGATCAAATCTTCCGTAGGCTTCCTGGTGGCGCGTCTTGACGATGTTCAGCCGGCACAGGTAAAACCGCTGGCCGACGTGCGTAACGACATCGCGGCAAAAGTAAAACAGGAAAAAGCACTGGATGCATACTACGCGCTACAGCAGAAGGTCAGCGACGCGGCCAGCAATGATAACGAATCCCTGGCGGGGGCGGCGCAGGTCGCCGGCCTGAAAGTGGTTGAGACCGGCTGGTTTGGTCGTGACAGCCTGCCGGAAGAGCTGAACTTCAAGCCGGTTGCCGATGCTATCTTTAATGGTGGTCTGGTGGGTGAAAACGGCGCGCCGGGCAATAACTCCGACATCATTACCGTTGACGGCGATCGGGCTTTCGTTCTGCGTATCAGCGAGCACAAAGCGGAAAGCGTTAAGCCGCTGGCGGAAGTGAAAGCGCAGGTGACCGATATCGTTAAGCGCAATAAAGCGGAACAGCAGGCGAAACTGGATGCCGATAAGCTGTTGGCCGACCTGAAAGCGGGCAAGGGCGATGACGCGATGAAAGCCGCAGGGCTGAGCTTCGGCGCCGCGCAGACCCTGTCCCGTACCGGCCAGGATCCGCTGAGCCAGGCGGCCTTCTCTCTGCCGCTGCCGCAGAAAGATAAAGCGAGCTACGGCGTGGGCAGCGATGCCAAAGGCAACGTAGTATTGCTGGCGCTGGATGAAGTGAAAGCGGGTTCTATGCCAGAAGAGCAGAAGAAAGCGATGGTGCAGGGTATTACCCAGAATAATGCGCAAATCGCATTCGAAGCGCTGATGAGCAATCTGCGTAAAGAAGCCAAAATCAAGCTCGGCGACCTCGTCGACCAGCAGCAATAATTTCGCGCTGCCTCGCAAAACGAGGTAACGTGATGCAACACTCAAAGGCCGCTTTCGCGGCCTTTTCCATTTCCGCAATCTGCCTTTTGTACTCCTTTTTCGCAGCCGCTATCGTGACCTTGCTGTCAACAAACAAGGAGATAACAGCATGAACAGAGGAATGAAAATGGTTATTGTCGCCGTATTGCTGGCTTGTACGGCGGGTTTTCAGGGGGCGCTGGCGGCACCGGCGAGCGGTAAGGCGGTATCGGCAAAAGAGACTATTCAGACTCCGCAAACGAAAATGCCGGCGGAAGCGAAAACGACGGATAACGTCGGCGCGCGGGTCAGCATTAATACAGCCAGCGCGGAGGAGCTAGCACAGGCCATGAACGGCGTTGGGCTCAAGAAAGCGCAGGCAATCGTCAGCTACCGCGAAGAGTACGGACCGTTTAAGACTCTCGACGATCTTAAACAGGTTCCGGGGATGGGGAGTTCACTGGTAGAGAGAAATCTGTCACATCTGACGCTCTAATTTCACCCGCTGCTTTGCACAGTGGCAAATCTTTGCCATGCTAAAGAGGTTACATCATCTGGTGTGACCTCTTACCTGATTAACAACAATAATAGTAAGGCATGTGCGCTATGCAGACTCAAATTAAAGTTCGCGGTTATCACCTGGATGTTTACCAGCACGTTAACAATGCTCGTTATCTGGAGTTTCTTGAAGAGGCGCGCTGGGATGGGCTGGAGAGTAGTCCGGCGTTTCACTGGATGACCAGCCATAACATCGCTTTTGTGGTGGTCAACATCAATATCAATTATCGTCGCCCGGCGGTACTCGGGGATGTGCTTACCATCACCAGTAAACTTGAGCAGTTGAACGGTAAAAGCGGCACCCTAAGTCAGGTGGTGACCCTTAATCCTAACGGTGAAGTGGTGGCCGATGCGTTGATTACCTTTGTCTGCATTGATCTGAAAACGCAGAAGGCGCAGCCGCTGGAAGGGGAGTTGCGCGAAAAGCTCGACCAGATGAATTTACGCTAACAACAGTCGGACCGAGGAGAGCTGTGAACCCGTAGCCCCGGTAAGCGAAGCGCCACCGGGGACGTTGAACTTAAGCTTCGTGCCCTTGGCCCAGGCCGGTTTTTTGCTTCATGACCGCCATCACGCCGGCCTTATCGCCCAGATACTGATTCAGGCCGTTGGCGCGCAGGTTGCAGGCCGCGCAATGGCCACAGCCGTCGCCCTTGATGCCGTTATAGCAGGTGAGCGTTTCGCGGCGAACCAGATCCAACTGGCCCCAATAATCGGCCAGCGCCCAGGTCTCAGCTTTGTTGAGCCACATCAGCGGCGTTTCAAAGCGAATGTCTTTCGCCATGCCAAGGCTAACCGCGTGGTGCAGCGCTTTAACAAATTCGTCGCGGCAGTCCGGGTAACCAGAGAAGTCGGTCTCGCAAACGCCGGTAATAATTGCTTCGGCCTTAACCTGATAGGCGTAGATCGCCGTCAGGGTTAAAAACAGAATATTGCGACCTGGAACGAAGGTATTCGGAATACCATCGGCATCCGGCTCGTAATCCGGTACCGGGATGCTATCGCGCGTCAGGCTGCTCACCGCCAGTTCGTTAAGCAGGGTAACGTCCAGCACTTTATGCGCCACCGCGCCCAGTTTTAGCGCCAGCTCGCGAGCCACGTCAATCTCGGCGCGGTGGCGTTGGCCATAATCAAAAGTGACGCAATGCACTTCATCATACTGTTCCAGTGCCTGCACCAGGCAGGTTGTTGAGTCTTGTCCTCCGCTGAAGACAACTACGGCGCGTTTCATGGCAATTCCTGACTAAATAAGTGAGAACCATATGGTACCGTCAGACGCTCGCGGCGACCAGCTCTCTCACGTCGATGATGCCGGTAGCCAGGCGCTGGTAAAGTCGAACCAACCTCTGGCATTAAGGCGCAGGCCGTTAACCCCCGGCGGCGCGCTGATGCGGTAATTGTATTTGAATAACGGCGTCATGATGGCGTCATCCATCAGCGTATTGAAGACGTTGCGCAGGGCATCGTTGCGGCTACGCGCTTCGGGCTGCGCCTGCACGGCATCTAACGTAGCCTGCAGGTGCGCATATTGCGCCCCGCTCAGCAAATGGGGCCACAGCGTGTCGCAGCGCAGCCACTGTTCAAGGGTATATTCCGGCGCTTCGCCAATCAGCCGGTCGCCCATCATCATATCGGCCTGCGCCAGATATCGGCAGCCGTCCCAATTTTTGGCGTCGTGAAAAATGAGCGTCAGTTCGCAGCCGAGAGTGGCGAGGCGCTGTTTGAGCTGCTCAGCCATAGTGTGTAATTCGACCGGCAAATGATAGAGCAGGGTGAGCTGGGGCGGCAGCGGCACCTCATGGTTTTCCGGGCCCTGAGGAATGGACCAGCCGGGCAGCACCTCATGGCTCGGCGTAATCAGATCTTCATCCAGCGGTAGCGTTTCCAGCAACGACGAGCGGTGGATAATCGAAATCAGCCGCTGGGCCTGCGCTTTACTGAGACGTGGACTCTGACGCAGGGTCAAATAGCAGAAGCCGAGGCTGATGCTATTGCTCACCTGGCGCAAATTATTGAGCTCTTCGGGATCGCCGATGGTGATCTGTACTGGATGGCGACAGCTGGTGCCGAGATCGCTTTCGAATAGCTGCGGCGTGATCCAATATTCTACCGCCTGGATCAGCGGATGCTGTAAATGGTAGCGGGGATGGTTCTCCAGCCGGACCAGATCCGGGCCAAAAAGCTTTATTCGGAACGGACCGCTACCGAGCGCCGGATCGTCAGGATGCGCCAGCACGCTGCAGTAGCTGGCTAAACGGAACGGTAGCCAGTAGTCCGGGCGATGCAGCGTAATCGTCAAACATTGGGAGTGGGTGACATCGATGCGGCTGATGCTGGCAAAAAGGGTGCGGAGAGCCGGCAGTTCCAGTAGCAACAGTAGTCTTTGCCGCAGCTGTGAGGTTTCCACGGTATCGCCGTTATGCCAGCACAGGGTAGAGCGGATATAAAAGTGCCAGCGCAGTCCATCGGGTGATACCTGCCAGTGGTGCGCCAGATCGCCCACCGGCGTATTGTCGCTATCGTCAAAACGCGTCAGGCCGGAATAGATCTGCCCGGCCAAATGTTGTTCCGCACGCCCGGGGAGAAAACCGGGGCGCAGCGGTTCCAGTGGACGATAGTAGGGAATACGCAGCGTCGGGGTATTGTTTTGCCACTGTCCGCCGAGGAAGGGGTGCAACAACGCTTTCAGCTCAACCGGCGCCAGCTGCGCCAGCTCCAGCGCGTTTTGCTGCTGACCCTTATTCAGCGCCTGTTCCATCATTTCGTTACGCAGGCTTTCCGGGGTCTTGTGGAAACTGAGTTGCCCGCGCTTACCGCGCCCGGAGCTGGCCTGCCAGCTTAACCAACCGGCCTCCTGAGCCTGACGCAGCAGCGTACGGATATGACGCTCGCTGCAAAAGCAGCGTTCAGCCAACTCGCCCACGGTCACCTGCTGCGGTGCGCCGGACGACGGCAGCCATAGCCGCTGGTACTGATTTAATCGGTTTAATAATCTCATTTGCCGAAAACCCGGAACAATAAAAAATATCTATTCACTATTACTTCCGTATATCTCAGGCGATACTGCAACACAAGCGAAACCCATCACACATCGGGGAAAATACCATGGCAAAATTAGCGGCATTTGATATGGACGGCACCCTGCTGATGCCGGACCATCGTCTCGGAGAACAGACTCTGACGGCGCTGAGACGGCTGCGTGAACGCGATATCGCCCTGACCTTTGCCACCGGTCGCCATGCTCTGGAAATGCACCATGTGATCGGCGAGTTTTCCCTTGATGCTTTTCTGATTACCGGTAACGGCACGCGCATCCATTCACTGGAAGGTGAAGAGCTGTATCGCCAGGATCTAAATCCGGAAGTGGCGGAAGAGGTGCTGCACAGCGTGTGGGATACTCAGGCGAGTATGCACGTTTTCAATGATGGCGGCTGGTTTACCGGCCAGGCAAGGCCGGAACTGCTCCGGGCTCACGCCTTCAGCGGCTTTCATTATCAACTGCGCGATCCGAAACGGATGCCGGCGCACCACGTTACCAAGATCTGTTTCTGCGGCGATCATGACGATCTGCGCCGCCTGCGGATCCAGCTAAATGAAGCGCTAGGCGATCGCGCGTTTCTTTGTTTCTCGGCGATGGATTGTCTGGAGGTGCTGCCGGTCGGCTGTAACAAAGGGGCCGCGCTGGCGGTGCTGAGCCAGCACTTAGGTTTTACGTTGCAGGATTGCATGGCATTTGGTGATGCAATGAACGATCGCGAGATGCTTGGTAGCGTAGGGCGAGGGTTCATTATGGGCAACGCGATGCCGCAGCTCAAAGCTGAACTGCCGCATCTACCGATCATCGGAGACTGCCGTCATCAGGCTGTTTCCCATTTTTTAACACATTGGCTGGATAATCCTGATCTTCCTTATTCCCCCGAATAGAGAGACCCTACCAGCAAGCCGGATAGCGTTCTATCCGGCTTTTTTTATTGTGCGCCGCTCAGTTGCATAATCTGCGTCTGCCACGGGGTAATATCGCCGATATTCGCCGCGACCCACTGCGGGTTGTAATAGCTTTCGAGATAACGTTCGCCGCTGTCGCACAACAGGGTGACGATGGAACCCTGGCGTCCTTCATCGCGCATGCGCGTGGCCAGTTGCAGCACGCCCCACATATTGGTGCCGGTTGAGGCGCCGACTTTTCTTCCAAGCTGCGTTTCCAGCCACAGGGCGGTAGCGACGCTGGCGGCATCCGGAACGCGCAGCATCTCATCGACGACGTCGGGAATAAACGATGGCTCGACGCGCGGACGGCCAATCCCTTCGATCTTGCTGCCGACCGGGCTGCGCAGGCTGGCGTCGCGGCTTTGCCAGTAATCGAGGAACACCGAATTCTGCGGGTCGACGACCATCAGTTGCGTCTCGTAACCCTGGCAGCGAATATAGCGGCCGATGGTTGCAGAAGTACCGCCGGTACCGGCGCTCATGACGATCCACGACGGCTGCGGATACGGCTCATGGGTCATCTGGCGGAAAATGCTGTCGGCGATATTGTTATTGCCGCGCCAGTCGGTGGCGCGCTCGGCGAAGGTGAACTGATCCATATAGTGGCCATTCAACTCGCGCGCCAGCATTTCAGAAGCGGCGTAGATTTCGCAGGCGTTGTCGACGAAATGACAGCGTCCGCCATAAAATTCAATCTGTTCGATTTTACGTTTCGCGGTGCAGGAGGGCATCACGGCAATAAACGGCAGGCCCAGCAGGCGAGCAAAATAGGCTTCTGAGACCGCCGTCGAACCCGAAGACGATTCGATAATCGTGGTGCCTTCTTTGATCCATCCGTTGCACAGGCCATAGAGAAACAGCGAGCGCGCCAGACGGTGCTTAAGGCTACCGGTTGGATGCGTACTTTCATCCTTCAGATAAATAGGGATCCCCGGAAAACCAGGCAGCGCCAGGCGGATCAGGTGTGTATCGGCGGAACGCTGATAGTCGGCGTTAATTTCACTAATGGCATGTTTTACCCAGGCGCTGTTCATCTCGGATTCCTGTTTGTCATTTTGTGCCCAGCTTAGCGGATTGTGCGGGAAAAATTGTTGCTATTTGGCCTTTCAATTACAATTACGGGAGTAAATTATTCTCTCTGGTGGCCTTATGCTAGATAAAATTGACCGTAAGCTGCTCTCATTGCTGCAAACTGACTGCACCCTCTCTTTGCAGGCGCTGGCGGATGCCGTTAATCTGACCACCACGCCCTGCTGGAAACGGCTCAAGCGTCTTGAGGACGAAGGCATCCTGCGCGAGCGCGTGGCCATCCTGGATGCGGAAAAGCTGGGGCTCGGGTTAACCGCCTTTGTGTTGATAAAAACCCAGCACCACAGCAGTGACTGGTACTGCCGTTTTGTCAGCGAAGTGTCGCAAATGGCGGAAGTGCTGGGTTTCTGGCGTATGGCTGGAGAGTACGACTACCTGCTAAGGGTGCAGGTCGCGGATATGAAGCGCTATGACGATTTTTATAAACGTCTGGTGAACAGCGTGCCGGGGCTGTCGGATGTCACTTCGAGTTTTGCCATGGAACAGATAAAATACACCACGGCCTTGCCTATTGATTAACGGCTTTTTGCCGCCACGAATTATACATTCAGGATTTTACCGTTTGCGATTATTTGCTCAACTTAGCTGGTACTTTCGCCGGGAGTGGCGCCGCTATCTCGGCGCCGTCGCTCTGCTTGCCGTTATTGCCGTACTCCAGCTAATCCCGCCGAAAGTGGTGGGGATTGTGGTCGATGGCGTGACTAAAGAACATTACACCGCAGAGCAGGTGTGGATGTGGATCGGCGCGCTGGTGGTTATCGCGGTGATGATTTATCTACTGCGCTATGTCTGGCGCGTGCTGCTCTTCGGCGCCTCTTATCAATTGGCCGTTGAACTGCGTGAAGACTTCTACCGCCAGCTCAGCCGCCAACATCCGGCCTTTTATCTGCGTCACCGTACCGGCGATCTCATTGCCCGCGCGACTAACGATGTTGACCGCGTCGTCTTCGCCGCCGGCGAGGGCGTCCTGACGCTTGTGGATTCACTGGTGATGGGCTGTGCGGTACTGATTGTGATGTCGACGCAAATCAGCTGGCAGTTAACGCTGCTGGCGCTGGTGCCGATGCCGTTTATGGCGCTGGCGATCAAACGCAATGGCGATGCCCTGCATGAGCGTTTCCGCGTGGCGCAGGCGGCTTTTTCCAGCCTCAACGATCGCACGCAGGAAAGCCTGACCAGCATACGTATGATTAAAGCGTTCGGCCTTGAGGACCGCCAGTCGGCGCAGTTTGCCGCCGATGCGGCGGATACCGGAGCGAAGAACATGCGGGTCGCGCGTATTGATGCCCGTTTCGACCCGACAATTTATATTGCTATCGGCGCCGCTAACCTGCTGGCAATCGGCGGCGGTAGCTGGCTGGTGTTGCAGGGCGAGCTGACCCTTGGTCAGTTAACCAGTTTCGTCATGTACCTCGGGCTGATGATTTGGCCAATGCTGGCGCTGGCGTGGATGTTTAACATCGTTGAGCGAGGTAGCGCCGCCTATGGTCGTATTCGTTCGATGCTGGAAGAAGCGCCGGTGGTCAACGATGGTAGCGAAACGGTGCCGGAGGGGCGCGGTTCGCTAAACGTGGCGGTGCGCGAATTTATCTATCCGCAGGCGACGAAAGCGTCGCTGGAGAAGGTTAACTTCACCCTGCAGCCGGGGCAAATGCTCGGTATCTGCGGCCCGACGGGAGCCGGGAAAAGTACCATTCTATCCCTTATTCAGCGCCATTTTGATGTTACCGAGGGTGAGATCCGTTTCCATGATATTCCGCTGTCTCGCCTGCAGCTTGATAGCTGGCGCGGGCGGCTGGCGGTGGTCAATCAAACCCCATTCCTGTTCTCCGATACCGTGGCCAATAACATTGCCTTGGGTAAACCGGACGCGACGCGAGAACAAATCGAGCACGTCGCGCGACTGGCCAGCGTTCATGATGATATTCTGCGCCTGCCGCAGGGCTATGAAACGGAAGTCGGCGAGCGCGGCGTCATGCTCTCAGGCGGTCAGAAACAACGTATTTCTATTGCCCGAGCGCTGCTGCTGGAGGCGGAAATCCTGATCCTTGATGACGCGCTGTCGGCGGTTGATGGGCGGACGGAGCATGATATTTTGCATAACCTGCGGCAGTGGGGGGAAGGGCGGACGGTGATTATCAGCGCCCACCGCCTTTCAGCATTAACCGAAGCCAGTGAAATTTTGGTTCTGCAACACGGCCATATTGCCCAGCGCGGACGCCATGAGCAGCTTGCCGCCCAGTCGGGATGGTATCGCGACATGTACCGCTATCAGCAACTGGAAGCGGCGCTCGACGATGCGCCGCAGGATGAGGAGGCGACAGATGCGTAATTTCGCCGATCTCTGGCCGACCCTGAAACGTCTGCTGGCCTACGGTTCGCCGTGGCGTAAGCCGCTCATCATTGCGGTTATCATGATGTGGATAGCGGCGGCGGCGGAAGTCAGCGGCCCGCTGCTGATAAGCTATTTCATTGATAACATGGTGGCGAAACAGTCGCTGCCGGTGAAGCTGGTCTGCGGCCTGGCGGCAGCCTATATCTGCCTGCAGATCCTTGCCGCTACGCTGCACTATAACCAGGCGCTGCTGTTTAACCGGGCGGCGGTCGGCGTGGTGCAGCAGTTGCGCAGCGATGTGATGGATGCCGCGCTGCGTCAGCCGTTAAGCGAGTTTGATACGCAACCCGTCGGCCAGTTGATATCACGCGTTACCAACGATACCGAAGTGATCCGCGACCTGTACGTGACGGTCGTGGCGACGGTGCTGCGTAGCGCGGCGCTGATTGGCGCGATGCTGGTGGCGATGTTTAGTCTCGACTGGCGAATGGCGCTGGTGGCGGTGGCTATCTTCCCGGCGGTGCTGATCGTGATGGCTATCTATCAGCGTTACAGCACGCCGATCGTGCGTCGCATGCGCGCCTGGCTTGCCGATATCAATGATGGCTTCAACGAAGTGATCAACGGTATGGGCGTTATTCAGCAATTCCGCCAGCAGGCGCGATTCGGCGAGCGAATGCGTGAAGCCAGTTACGGCCACTATCTGGCGCGCATGCAGACGCTGCGTCTGGATGGTTTCCTGCTGCGCCCGCTGTTAAGTCTGTTTTCATCGCTGATCCTCTGCGGCCTGCTGATGCTGTTTGGTTTTAGCGCTTCCGGAAGTATCGAAGTCGGCGTGTTATATGCCTTTATTAGCTACCTCGGGCGGCTTAACGAACCGCTGATCGAACTCACCACTCAGCAGTCGATGCTGCAGCAAGCGGTGGTGGCGGGCGAACGCGTGTTTGAGCTGATGGACCGTCCACGCCAGAGCTGGGGTAACGATAGCGCGCCGTTACGCAGCGGCGCGGTGGCGATTGATAACGTCTCTTTTGCCTATCGCGACGATCGGCTGGTGCTGCAGGATATCAATCTGGATATTCCTTCGCGCGGTTTTGTGGCGCTGGTTGGCCATACCGGTAGCGGCAAGAGCACGCTGGCCAGCCTGATGATGGGCTACTACCCGTTGACTAAAGGCGAAATTCGCCTCGATGGTCGCCCGCTATCGTCGTTAAGCCACAGCGCTTTACGTCGGGGCGTCGCGATGGTGCAACAGGATCCGGTGGTATTAGCCGATACCTTCTATGCCAACGTGACGCTGGGCCGCGATATCAGCGAGCAGCAGGTCTGGGAAGCGCTGGAAGCGGTGCAGCTCGCTGACCTTGCCCGTGAAATGAGCGACGGGATTTATACCCAACTGGGCGAGCAGGGCAACAACCTATCGGTGGGACAGAAACAGCTGTTGGCGCTGGCCCGTGTGCTGGTCGAGACGCCGCAGGTGCTGATCCTCGATGAAGCAACAGCGAACATCGACTCCGGTACCGAGCAGGCTATCCAGCAGGCGCTGGCGAAAGTGCGCGAGCACACCACGCTGGTGGTCATCGCCCACCGTCTGTCGACTATCGTCGAGGCTGATACAATCCTGGTGCTGCATCGTGGCCAGGCCGTCGAACGCGGGAACCATCAGCAATTGCTGGCGGCGAAGGGCCGCTACTGGCAGATGTACCAGCTACAGCTGGCTGGCGAAGAGCTAGCCGCCAGCGTTGAGGAGGAGTCACTGAGCGCCTGATGCACCATCAGCAGGCATGGGGGCAGGGGTGACGTGAAGTGGTGCAACTTGCTCACTGAGTGTGCACCGAATTGGTGCGTTTTTGCGCATTAGCGGCTATTTGCCGTCTCGCCAGTAACATCCCCGCGTTTTTTTCTCCATAAACGGGCCGATTCACGGCCCGTTTTCATTTTTGGCATATCCCTTGCTTTATCTCCTGTGTTAGCTGCGGCCACTATCAAATACTGACTGGAGGGGATTTATGAAGCTGGTTACCGTGGTAATCAAACCATTCAAACTGGAAGACGTTCGCGAAGCGTTGTCCTCCATCGGCATTCAGGGCCTGACGGTCACGGAAGTGAAAGGCTTCGGCCGCCAGAAAGGCCACGCCGAGCTCTATCGCGGCGCCGAATACAGCGTCAATTTCCTGCCAAAAGTAAAAATTGATATTGCGATTGCCGACGATCAGCTGGATGAGGTTGTCGAGGTGATAGGCAAGGCCGCCTGGACCGGAAAAATTGGCGACGGCAAAATTTTTGTCGCCGAACTGCAGCGCGTGATTCGTATTCGTACCGGCGAATCCGACGAAGCGGCACTGTAATTGCCTGACCACACAGCGATGGGGATGAAGAGATGATGAGAACGACGATGAAAACGGCTCTGGGAGCGCTGGCGCTGCTTCCGGGACTGGCGCTGGCGGCCGAACCGGCGGTGGCGGATAAAGCCGACAACGCTTTTATGATGATTTGCACCGCGCTGGTGCTGTTTATGACAATCCCCGGCATTGCGTTGTTCTACGGCGGCCTGATTCGCGGTAAAAACGTGCTCTCAATGCTCACTCAGGTCATTGTGACTTTTGGCCTGGTTTGCGTGCTGTGGGTTATCTATGGCTATACGCTTGCCTTCGGTAGCGGCGGTAGCTTCTTCGGCAGTTTCGACTGGGTGATGCTGAAGAATATTGAACTGAAAGCGCTGATGGGCTCGTTCTATCAATATATTCACGTCGCTTTCCAGGGCTCTTTCGCCTGTATCACCGTAGGCCTGATCGTCGGCGCGCTGGCGGAACGTATTCGTTTCTCCGCGGTACTGATTTTCGTGGTGGTTTGGCTCACGCTCTCCTATGTGCCGATTGCGCATATGGTGTGGGGCGGCGGCCTGCTGGCGACCCATGGCGCGCTGGACTTCGCCGGCGGTACCGTCGTACACATCAACGCCGCGGTGGCGGGGCTGGTGGGCGCGTATATGATGGGCAAACGCGTGGGCTTTGGCAAAGAAGCGTTTAAACCGCATAACCTGCCGATGGTCTTTACCGGTACGGCGATTCTGTATGTCGGCTGGTTCGGCTTTAACGCCGGTTCCGCAAGCGCGGCCAACGAAATTGCCGCCCTGGCCTTCGTTAATACCGTCGTGGCGACCGCTGGCGCGATTCTGGCCTGGACCTTCGGCGAATGGGCCACCCGCGGCAAACCCTCGCTGCTGGGCGCCTGCTCCGGCGCGATTGCCGGTCTGGTCGGCATTACTCCGGCGTGCGGTTATGTTGGCGTTGGCGGCTCGCTGATTATCGGTATCATCGCCGGACTGGCCGGGCTGTGGGGCGTCACGGTGCTGAAACGCTGGCTGCGCGTCGATGACCCATGCGATGTGTTTGGCGTTCACGGCGTGTGCGGTATCATCGGTTGTATCCTGACCGGCATCTTCGCCTCTACCACCCTTGGCGGCGTCGGCTATGCGGAAGGCGTAACGATGGGGCATCAGTTGCTGGTACAGCTGGAAAGTATCGGTATTACCGTGGTGTGGTCCGCCGTCGTCGCCTGGATCGGCTTCAAAGTGGCGGCGATGACCGTCGGCCTGCGGGTACCGGAAGAGCAGGAGCGCGAAGGGCTGGACGTCAACAGCCACGGCGAAAACGCCTACAACGCCTGATGTATTGAGCAATCTCCATAAGCGTCAAAGCCTCCCGCATGGGAGGCTTTTTCTTTGCGTGGAATTTATTTCTTACTGAAGCCAGGGATAAAGCGGTCAACATCCACTTCCATAAACTGGCTGCGCTGGAAGTGGGCTTTCATATTCCACGGGACGGTGCAGTCGAAAATGGTTTTACAGGCAATACCGTTATCGCGAATCGATGGGCTGAAGGCCGGGTCGGATGACGGATCCAGCGGATGGCAGCGCACGCCGGGGATAAACACGGTGCTGACATCGCCCTGATAGCGGGTGGTCATCGCCCACATCACGTCGTTGATGTCGAAAACGTCGACGTCTTCATCGACCAGCATCACGTGCTTCAGCTCCGAGAAAGCGGAAAACGCCAATAGCGCGGCCTGGCGCTGACGGCCCTCATCGCTGGGGGTGCGTTTCTTCACCTGCAGCACGGCGAGATATTTACCGGTGCCCGGAGAGGGGCAGTGGACGTTTTGCACAAAGCCTGGAAGCGCGCGCTCTACCATTTGCAGAATGCTGGCTTCGGTCGGGATCCCGGCAAGATTGGTATGCTCATCGCTCGGCCCGATACAGGTTTGCAGAATCGGGTGGCGGCGGTGGGTAATCGCTTTGACTTTAATCACCGGCACTTCCGCCTGAGCGCTACCGGTGTAGCCTGGGAACTCCGGCATCGCTTTCCCGCTGTTGGTATTCTGATCTTCGCGTACCCGCACGCCCGGCAGTAGTTCACCTTCAATAACGATTTCGGCATTGGCGATGGCGCGGGCGTTGACGCTCACGCATTCGCTGAGCTCGACGGCCTGATTACGCAGAGCGCCGGCGATGGAGAGCTCATCAAACCCGAGAGGAGTGGTCGGCGGCTCAAAGCAGGCGCCAATTTCAATCGCCGGATCCACGCCGATGCTAATCGAGATAGGCAACGCTTTCCCGGCCGCCTCGGCTTTTTGCCGGAAAGTATCGAGATGACGTCCCGGTACGAAATACATCGAGATTTCGTCTTTGCTCTGTACGCACAGGCGGTGGATGGTGACGTCATGATCGCCGGTTTCCGGATCCGCGGCGTAGCACATGCCGAGGGTAAAGTAGGGGCCGGCGTCTTCCGGGGTGTTGGTCGGCGCCGGCAAAATTTTGAGAATATCGAAATCAGGATCGCTTGCCAGATGTACCACCTCCTGGCAGGCCGCCTGGTCGCGAGGGATGGTGATTGGGGCGATAGGATTCGCCACGGAGTCTTTGAGCATAAACGCCAGATTTTCCGGCGTGGTGCCAAACAGACGAGCGACGCGCTGGCGTGAACACAGCAGGCCAATAAGCACTCTGACATCATCGTAGCCTTTGACCTTATTAAAGATCATCGCCGGGCCAACGCGGGTCGGGCGCTGTACGGTTCCGTGGGCGCCGACATAGCGGTATACCCCGGAGAGCTCGGCAATGGGGTCAACGGGTTCGTAGGTGTAGATAAGTTCATCATCGTACTGGCTTAGTAGCGCCAAAGCAGAACGCAGATCGGTTACTTTTTGTTGTTCAGACATCATACTTCCTTCAGGTTTCTGGCAATGGCTATTCATTCTCACCAGATACCGATAAGAGTCCAATCACATTTCCCCTTGTTTTAATAAGAGATTATTATCAGTGTTTTCGGGAGGACGTGATGGATTATCGACAACTACAGGCATTTACGGTGCTGGCGGAAGAGTTGCACTTTGGCCGGGCGGCGCAGCGTCTGCATATCACGCAACCGGCGCTGACGCAGCAGATTAAAAGTTTTGAGAACGCGCTGGAATTGCGGCTATTTACCCGCGATCGACGCAACGTCGCGCTGACCGCCGAGGGGCAATTTTTGCTGGCCGAGGCGCGGATGATCCTCGGCCACTGCGATAAATTTCGCGAGAATGCGCGCAGTTTGCGGCAGGGGCGCAAAGGGCAGTTGAAAATTGGCTACGTTGGCTCTGCTATTTTCGACCCGGCGTTGAGCGTGTTAATTGGAAATTATCGTCAACGTAAACCCGAAGCCGATCTGCTGATTGAAGAGCATAACGTTAACGACCTGATAACCGGGCTCTTAAGCGATACGGTCGATCTGGCGTTTATCCGCTCGCCAGGCGCGCAATATGATGAACTGGAGTCGCTGGATATTGCGACCCGGCCGCTGGTAGCGGTGGTGCCTCGCCATCATGCGCTCGCCAGCCGGCGCGCTATTCCACTTGCGGCGCTGGCGGAAGAGACGTTTTTCATTCAGCAGGATCCCAGCGGCGTCGGATTGGGGTGGTCAGCCATCAGCGCCTGTCGGCAGGCGGGTTTTACGCCCCGTAAGATTCAGTACACGCGCGATGTCTCCACGGCGATTGGCCAGGTATCGATGGGGATGGGGGTGACGTTGGTGCCCGAGACGCAAAGCGCCATGCTGGTGTCGGAAGTCAGTTATTGCCTGCTGGAAGAGACCTTTGCCGTAACGACGCTCACGTTGTGCTGGCGGCGGCAGAGTCGCAACGGACTTTTGGGGGATTTTATTGCCGATGTTCGCGAACTGCTTGGCCGTTAGGGGGCGAGCGGGCCCGCCGTGGGCCCGTCGCGAATTAGTTATTGCGGTTACGCATGACACCTTCCTGCACCGTCGAGGCGACCAGAATACCGTCCTGGGTATAGAATTCGCCGCGAACAAAGCCACGGGCGCTGGAGGCGGAAGTGCTTTCGACGCTGTACAGCAGCCATTCGTTGATGTTAAACGGGCGGTGGAACCACATTGAGTGGTCGATGGTGGCGACCTGCATACCAGGCTCAAGGAAGCCGACGCCGTGTGGCTGCAGCGCCACCGGCAGGAAATTAAAATCAGACGCGTAGCCCAGCAGCGACTGATGGACGCGAATATCATCCGGTACTACGCCGTTGGCGCGGATCCACACCTGGCGGGTGGGTTCGGCAACGTGGCCTTTTAGCGGGTTATGGAACTCAACCGGGCGAATTTCCAGCGGTTTGTCGCTGAGAAACTTCTCTTTCGCCTGTGGCGGCAGCAGATGCGCCAGCTTACGAGCGATATCGGTTTCAGAGGGCAGGCCTTCCGGTGAAGGCGCTGACGGCATTGCTTTTTGATGTTCGTAGCCCGGTTCCGGCGCCTGGAACGAGGCGGTCATGTAAAAGATGGGTTTACCGTGCTGGATAGCCGCCACCCGGCGAGCGCTGAAGCTGTTGCCGTCTCGTAGTACTTCAACATCATAAACGATAGGTTTCTGGCTATCGCCAGGACGCAGGAAGTAACTATGAAAGGAATGAATCAGGCGGCCCTCAGGCACGGTTTCTTTAGCGGCATACAGCGCCTGACCGACCACCTGGCCGCCGAAGACCTGACGTAAGCCGAGATCTTCGCTCTGCCCGCGAAACAGCCCTTCTTCAATTTTTTCCAGATTTAATAATGCCAGCAGATTGGTTAGAGCCTGACTCATAGATACCCTCAATTATTGATAGCGGCGCTGACGCAGCGCATATTGAGGGCAAGTATAACCTGGAATCTCAAGTGGTCCGATGGGTGTAATAATCTGAATAAATGCCCCTTTCCGGGAATTATTCTGAGATCTGTGCCACACTTATTCACGATACTAATGTCTTAGCCATCGTGATGGCAGGACGTACTCCTGTGACTAAAGGGATGAAAAGGAGAACATAATGAAATTTGCCTATATGTTAAGTGCTATCGCCGTTGCTGCGGCCTTATCCGCCTGTGCGAATAACCCGAACAGCAACGCCGCTCATCAGACGACGGCACCCGATCCTTACGGCATTGCCTCACTGAGCTCCTCGCAGCAACAGCCTAATGTTTCCGGGACTATCAATATTCGCCAACGCGTAGCGTTACCGCCGGATGCGGTACTGACAGTGACGTTGTCCGATGCGTCGCTCGCCGATGCGCCAGCCCGCGTATTGTCGCAAAAAGCGGTCCGCACAGAAGGTAAGCAGGCGCCGTTCAACTTTGTTCTGCCGTATAACCAAGCGGATATCAAACCGAACGCGCGGATCCTGCTGAGTTCGGCGATCACCGTAAATGGCCAACTGATGTTTATTACCGATACCGTACAGACCGTGATTACCCAGGGCGGTAATCGTGCCGATCTGGTGCTGGTGCCGGTGCAGCATGCGCCAGTGCCGGTGGCTAACGATATGGCGCCGATGGCGCAATAAACGTCTTCATGCCCCTGTTCAGGGGCATTTTTTTGCCCTTAATATACCCAGCGATAGCGTTGCAGGTCGATATGACCGCTGCCGGAGACCTGGACGCCTTCCGCCAGCAGCGCCTGGCGTTGGCGCTGAAGGTCGGGGCCGGTCAGAGAAATATCGCCGTGGCGATTCACCACCCGGTGCCATGGCAGGGTTGAGCCTTCCGGTAGGCGCTTTAACACGCCGCCCACCTGACGCGCCGCGCGCGGTGAACCCGCCAGCAGAGCGACATCGCCATAGGTGGTGACATACCCCTCTGGAATTGAGGCGACTATCTGCCAGACCCGCTGGGGAAAGCTGTCGTGGGCGTCCTCCATCATCACTCCTTCGCGTGAGAAAAGCCCAGAATAAGCGCTAGCCCGCGTGCTGTACAGCCGTCAAAGGACGGTGAATTCCAGCGCCAGCCCGAGGATCTGCATACCGTGAATATTGTCATGCGGGCTGGTAGCGATCAGGCTTTCAAGAAATTTCAGCCGCTGTGATTGCGCATTGATAATCAGTTTGCCGCGCAGTGTCGGGTATTTGAGTGATGAAATGGGATAAACCACCTTGCCTTTGACCTCAACGGGCAGCTTACGCAGCTCGACGTGTTGCAACACGCCCACCGTGGAAAAGAGCAGGGCGACGGGGGTCACTGATAACAACGGCGCGGGACTGACGCTGACGAAATCCAGCAGCAGCTCGGGGCGTAGAAAATTCATGCCGTGAAAGGGTACGGTTACGCCATCAATGGCGGGCATGGGCAAGGTGGTGGTGGGGCGTGGCGATTGAGTCATGCGATTACCGTAGCGGCTACACGTTGAAAAGATACAGGACGAATAAGTATGGCGGGTTGCGGTAAAGTGTGCCGCGATGGGGCTCGCAATCTTTTTCATTGCTGGGACGTATGGCCTTGTGAAGGCACTATTTGCTGTGAAATCCAACGTTTTGCGTAATAAACCAGCAGCTGGACGCGAGTGGCTTGCAATTCAGGAGTGCTATAGGGATAATGCGCCAGCGCGTTGGTTATCAACGCTCTCAATGGGGGCTCTGTTGGTTCTCCCGCAACGCTACTCTGTTTACCAGGTCAGGTCCGGAAGGAAGCAGCCAGAGCAGACGACGTGTGTGCCGGGATGTAGCTGGCAGGGCCCCCACCCAATTCTGGCGGTCCTGATTTAATTTCCCTTCATTTGATGTGCTTTTATTCTCTGCTACCATTATAGGCAGCTTCACCTCATTTATTGTTTTACGTGATTAAAACGACTCTTTTTCATTCCTTAATTTTGCATTGTCATAAATGTGAAATAATAATGACATACTCATGTCATCTTCATGTCATATATAATGGGCAAATTATTTCCCGGAATTACCAGATATTATTAAGGATAAATAATATCTCTGGATCAAGATGTTAACTTCGTGTATTAATTATGATGATTTTATTGCACGGGAAGCGTGATCATGACCACAGTAGTTCTGAATGTGAAAATTGACGCAGAGTTAAAAGATAAACTGCGTCATTATGCGGAAGTGAATAACGAGAATTTAGGCACGGCTACGGAGAAGCTGCTGCAATTGGCGCTGGCGGCCATTGATTCAGCAGACGAGGCGGGGGTTTCGCATGAGGATATTGATAACCAGCATACCGAAGAGGAAGCGTCGCCGTTAACCCCTAAAGAAATCAAAGCATTACGAAAACTTCTGAAGAAGAAAAGATGAAACAACAATTCTCTACAGCCAGCAGTTACAGTGAAGCCTGTGACCTGCTGCGTTCCGGGTACGTTAAGCACGTGCGCCTGAACTGGAATATCGGTAGTGATGAGTTTTTTCGCATTGCTTCCGACTGGTGTGAAACCGGCGCAAAAATTAAAAAAGATGACGATGGCTTTATTATTTCGCTAAAAGGTTTTCCTATTCCGCGCCAGCATTAATGAAATTACTACACCGCTGTCATCGTAATGACATGCGGCGTGGGCAAGATGGAACTGCAATTTTATAAAACATCTCATATTCATCATGGATGGTGGTTTTTGACGGGCTGATCGCAGCCCGTCGATATTTTATTATATAATTTTACGTGTTCTCGCCATTTCTTTCTGTTGCGTAAGGGTCTGCCACAGCGGTTGTAAAATGCTGAAGGCGTTGCGCAATTCCGTATCTGGTAGCGTGAAAGGCAAACGTAAATAACGGTCGAAGGCACCTTCCAGACCGAATCGCGTACCGGTGCCGATATGAATGCCGGCATTCTCAGCGCGCACCGAGAACTGCGTTGCCAACATCTCCGGCAGCTCCACCCAAAACGATAGCCCGCCCTCGGGGACGGAAAAGCGCCAGTGGGGAAAATATTCCGCCATCAACGCAGCGCACATATCACGACGCGCGGCCAGCATTGCCCGCCGTTGCGGCAACAGTGTTTGTTCGTTCTCCAGTAGCCAACAACAAGCCAGCTGTTCCAGCAGCGGCGAACCGAGATCGAGCGTATCCCGCGCCTGGATGAGCGAGGCAATAGTCCTCGCCGGGGCGCGGATCCAGCCAATTCGCAGTCCTCCCCAGAACGTTTTACCCGCTGAACCAATAGTGATTATTGGCGCTTCCGGATTGAAAGCCGCCAGCGGCGCCGGCGGCGGGGCGTTGTACCATAAATCGACCATCGTTTCGTCGGCGACAAGCGTCGTTCGCGTGCTGGCGGCCAAATCGGCGACGCGCTGCCGGGTTTCGCTATCCATGCAGCGACCGGTGGGATTATGAAAATCCGGCATCATAAAGGCCAGCCGCGGCGAAGTTTGCGCAATGGTCGCCGCCAGGCCGTCGCAGTCCCAGCCCTTTTCCGGTAACGCGACGCCTACCGGTCGGCAGGAGGCGCCGCGAATAGCGTTAATCGCCATCGGGTAAGAGGGCGCGTCAACCACCACCCGGTCGCCAGGCCCGGTTAACAGACGCAGTACCAGGGCAAATCCGCTCAGCGCGCCATTCACAATCATCACTTCATCCGCCTGCGTCGGCAGGCCGCGTTCGCTATAGCGGCGGGCAATGACTGCGCGCAAATCGACTAACCCCTGCTGATCGTACCCGGTATAGGACAAATACTGCGGCATCAGCGTCAGCGCGTGGCTGTAGGCTTGATGAATCTCCGGTCCGGCGCTGAGGGCGGCGGTGGCGAGATTGACCGATGGCGCCGAAAGCGTCTGCTCGCCGGGAAGTAGCGGACCGGCAGGTAGCGCAATGCGTGAACCACTCCCCTGGCGACTTTGCAGATAGCCTTCTTCTCGCAATAACCCCAGCGCGCTGGCGATAGTGGTGCGGCTAACATTTAGCGCCGTCGCCAGTTCTCGTTCGCCGGGCAGACGGGTCTCCAGCGCCAGCCGTCCATCGAGGATCAACAGACGCAGCGCTTCCGCCAACTGCCGCCACAGCGGCGCGCGCGAGGAAGGGGACTGCCAGTTGCCGAGCAGGCGTACCAGTGATTGTGTTCCAAAACGACGTACTGACATAGCGATCCACTTTTAAAAAACTGGCCATTAATTACCAATCCATTTTTGCTGATGATGGGGGTATTCGCAATACATACTGAGGTGTTTATGGTCCGTCGCTTGCTACAACTTTATATTGGTCTGGTTCTCTATGGCGTGTCGACGGCGTTATTCGTCCATGCCAACCTCGGGGCCGATCCGTGGGATGTGTTTCATCTGGGGGTGGCGAAACAGCTTAATATCAGTTTCGGCACGGTGATTATTGTGACCGGCGCCGCGGTGCTGCTGCTGTGGATCCCGCTGCGTCAGATGCCGGGTCTCGGTACCATTAGCAATGTCATCGTGCTTGGCCTTGCTGCCGATGCCACACTCGCGGTACTTCCGCCGCTGGAATCGCTGCCCGCGCGTAGTCTGCTGCTAGCCGGCGCGGTAGTGATGAATGCGATAGCAACCGGGATGTATATCGGCGCCGGTTTTGGTCCCGGGCCGCGTGATGGCCTGATGACCGGATTGCATGCGCGAACCGGCTGGTCTTTGCGTGGTATCCGTACCGCCATCGAAGTCTCGGTACTGCTAATTGGCTGGCTGCTGGGCGGCAAAGTAGGGGTCGGCACCGTGGTTTACGCCTTTGCTATCGGCCCGCTGATCCAGCTGTTTTTACCCTGGTTCCGTCAACCGCGGCCAGTCAGCGCGGCGGCGAAAAGCCGGGAGCTGGCGTCCTGAAATCGCCGTTCGCGATAGCAGCGACTAAACTTATCACTCAGACGCCGACGGATATGCCGCCGGCGCTGTTCACTTCGGAGACTCACTCATGAAGTATGTTGATGGTTTTGTCGTTGCCGTCCCTGCGGAAAATAAGGAGGCATACCGCGAACTGGCAGCAAAATCGGCGCCGCTATTTAAAGAGTTTGGCGCCACGCGCGTGGTGGAGTGTTGGTCGGATGATGTCCCGGAAGGGAAGCTGACGGATTTCCGCATGTCGGTTAAAGCGCAGGCGGATGAGGAAGTGGTTTTCAGTTGGATCGAGTACCCGTCTAAGGAGATCAGGGATGCGGCCAATGCGAAAATGATGAGCGACCCGCGGATCAAAGCGCTTAGCGATAGCTTGCCTTTTGACGGCAAGCGTATGATCTTCGGTGGGTTTGCGCCGATTCTTGACGAGTAAATCCGGCGGCGCGACTGGTTGCCAGCGCGCCGCACATGAATTAATGCGCTTTAATATTATGTTCCGCCCACTGAACAAATTCCTCTTTCGGTAGCGCCTTACAATACAGCCAGCCTTGCGCGTAATTGACGCCATGCGCGCGCAGCCAGTCGCGCTGAGCGGGCGTTTCCACCCCTTCGGCGACAATCGCCAGATTCAGCGCCTTCGCCATCTCAATGATATGCGGCGTCAGCGGCTTATATTCCAGCGTATCGACAAATGACTTGTCGATCTTCAGCGTATCCACATCCAGCGTCTGCAGGTAGCTGAGGCTGGAATAGCCGGTGCCGAAATCATCGATCGAGATCCTGTGTCCCGCCTGGCGATAGCCAATAATTACCGGCAGGGTGGTTTGCGGATCGACAAAACCGCGTTCGGTAAGCTCAAGAGGAATCTGTTCCGGATTGACTCCCCAGCGCGCCAGCTGCTCCTTGAGTAGCGTGGGTAACGTAGGCGAGCGCAGGTCATCAACCGACAGATTTATGGAGACATGCATCTGCGGATGTTGGCGCAGCCAGGGGCCGAGGTCGGCGAAGATTTTGCGCACAATATCTTCGGTCAACCGGGTGATAAGCCCGGTTTGCTCAGCCAGTGGGATAAAGATATCGGGTGATAAAAAAGTGCCATCCGGCTGCTGCCAGCGGGCCAGCGCTTCTGCGCCGGCGATTTTGCCATCTTCCAGCGAGACTATCGGCTGATAGTAAACCTGGATGGCATCGGATTGCAGCGCATCCAGCATGCCATAACGTGGCGAACGTAATCTGCGCAGCAGGCGTAGAAGTAAAAAAGAGGTCAACAGGCTGGTAAAGAGCCCTATCGGCAGCCATAACAGCAGCTGCTGGCGAAGGCGCGCATCCAGGGGCTGCGTGGACGACCAACTTGCGACGCCAAGACCCAGTTCCGGGATAATATGCACGCGATAGACGGTGTCATTCAGCGTTAGCGTCTCGCTATGGAGGTTTTTAATTCGCGCCCAAACCGCGGGATCGAGAGGTTGGCTGCTGATCACCACCCGATCGTGCTCAGTGCCGAATAATATCGTATGGATCTTTTCCTGGCCGCTGGCAATAACATCAATAAATGATATCGGGTCGATCATCACAATATGATTTTTGTTGCCGAAGGCGGTCATGCGATGTTGCAGGCCGAGGTCATTGATCGAGGTAAGCCAGGTACTGTAGCCGTCGGCGGTCACGTGATCGGGTTGTGGGAATGTCACTGAAACCCGATGATCTTCAAGTGATGAGCACATCGGTACCGAATTACGCAACCATAGTACCTCCTGCACGTAGCGATGGGTGTAGGCAATGCGGCGCATATTCAGCAAATGTTCTGGTGAACAGGCGGTGGCGCTGTGAGCATCGGCTTCTTGTAATGCTTCTTTGGCCTGAGTGGCGACCTGTTCCACGCGCATCACAATACGCTTTGAGTAGTGGTCGAGCTCGCTATAAAACTGCGCCTGCGCCTGACGCATTGCCAGCCAGATGCTTAGGGCGATGGGGAGTACGATAGCGAGAATAAGCACCCCTGTAACCAGACTCATTAAATGGCGAGTCGTCATGGGTATGTCCTTATTTTAACGGGGATTGCACAGAGTATACGCGAAAGCGGAAAAAAGACTCGGATCGCGAATACCGCGATTTGGAGGGGAGGGGGCCGCAAATCATCGTCCATTGAGGCTCCGCGTGGTGCTCGTTGAAGCCGCTAATTTCGTATGGTTGATCTTTAGCTATGAACGGTGTACCTTAATTGTTATGTTATAACATATTAATTGAGGTTCGCCATGAAAGCTAATATTCATCCGCACTACCGTACCGTCGTTTTCCACGATACGAGCGTGAACGAGTACTTCAAAGTGGGATCCACCATTAAAACCGAGCGTGAGATTGAACTGGATGGCGTGACCTATCCGTATGTCACCTTAGATGTTTCGTCTAAATCCCATCCGTATTACACCGGTAAGCAGAAAACGCATGCCACCGAAGGTAGCGCCGCCCGTTTCCGTCAGCGCTTCGGTGGTTTTATTGATGCCAAAAGGAGCTAAATATGCAGGTACTGAACTCATTGCGTAGCGCTAAACAGCGCCACCCGGATTGCCAGATAGTGAAACGCAAAGGGCGGTTGTACGTTATCTGCAAAAGTAACCCGCGCTTTAAAGCGGTGCAGGGGCGTAAAAAACGGCGTTAATTCGTAGGCTTGCGAAAGCTCTCCAGCGTGCGATATTGCTGGCCGTTGGCATCAAAATTACCGGCGGCCAGCCACTGACGCATTGCGCTATCCACCTGCGGCCACTCGCTATCAATAATGGAAAACCAGTCGGTATCGCGATTGTGGCCTTTTATCACCAGCGCTTGTCGAAAGCGCCCCTCGAACTGAAAGCCTAAGCGCAGCGCCGCGCGCCGCGATGGTTCATTCAGGCTATTGCATTTCCACTCATAGCGGCGGTAGCCGAGCGACTCAAAGACATAACGCATCAGCAGCCACTGTGCTTCGGTGGCCATTGCTTTGCGGCTTAGCAGCGGCGAAAAGTGAACATGGCCGACTTCAACGACGCCGTTTTTGGCGTCAATACGCATCAGCGCTAGCGATCCGACCGGTTGCCCACTGCGTTCATCAATCACCGCGAAGTGAAGCGGATCGTTTAGCTCGCTGATGCTGGCAATCCAGGCGCTGAACTCGGCAACGCTGTTTTCCGGTTCACGCAAAAGCCAGGTCCAGGCGCGGGTATCAGGCGCCTGTCGATAGGCGTTGAACAGCGCTTGCGCGTGTTTGACGGCAAGCGGTTCCAGGCGGCATGACTGTCCTTGCAAGGTCTGGCGCTGCGGCCAGGGACGCGGCTGCCAGTCAGGTAAAGCGTCGCCAACGAGTTGGTTAAATTGGTTGTATTGCGTCATCGGTCAAGTCCTGTTTGCGGGAAGAGTCCTGAGATTAAACGTCTACTGGTTCCATAAAAAGGGCCATAAGGGTATCTTTTCATGGTGCCACGAGGAGCCATGATGAATATTCCGGACGATGCTTTTTTTACCCTGCTGACGCGCGGGATACAGCAGCGGGGAGACGCGACGCTACAGCGCGCGCTCTATCAGGCGCTGCGCGAGGCCATTTTACAGGGCGAGCTACTCAGTCATAGCCGGTTGCCGGGGGCGCGCGTTATTGCTCAGCGTGCTGGCGTATCGCGCAATACCGTAAACAGCGCGCTGGAACAGCTGGCGATAGAGGGATATCTGATCCGCAGTCGTCAGGGGACGTATGTCGCGGCGCTCAATACGCTGGTGGAAAGCGAACCGACGCCGCCAAAGGTTGTGTTACCTGAGCGCTTGCGCGCACTACCGCTGCCGGGGCGACGGGATTCGCCGGCACTGTTGCTGACTACCGGCATGCCCGCGGTGAACTACTTCCCGCTGGCTATCTGGCGCCGTTTGCTCGATCGGGTGCTGCGCGAGGACGGCAGCACGATTCTTGGGTATGGGGAGGCGGCCGGTGAACCGGCGCTGCGCGAGGCGATTGCCCGTCATCTGACCTTATCCCGGGGCATTCGCTGCACAGCGCGGCAAATTGTGATCACTGAAGGCGCGCTGGAGGGGGTTAATCTTTGCACGCATCTGCTGAGCGAGGCGGGGGATACCGCCTGGGTCGAAGAGCCCGGTTATTTCGGCGCCAAAAGCGTGTTTATTAAAGCCGGTCTGCAAATAAAGGGAATTGCGGTTGATAGCGATGGCATGCGGCCAGATACCGCGGAAGAGCAGGCGCCGAGGCTTATTTTTACCTCACCTTCGCACCAGTATCCGAGCGGGGCGGTGATGAGCGCCGGGCGCCGTCTGGCGTTGCTGGAGTATGCCCGCCAGCATGATGCGTGGATTATTGAAGATGACTATGACAGCGAGTTTCGCTACAGCGGCGAACCCATTCAGGCGATGCTCGGCATGGTGGCGCAGGCGCCGGTGGTTTACCTTGGTACCTTCAGTAAAACGCTCTTCCCGTCACTTAGGATAGGATTTGCAGTAATGCCTCCGGCGCTGGCCGAGGCGGCGCAGGAGGCGATCGGCGCGCTGTTGCGCGGCGGCCATCGGCTGGAGCAGCGTGCGCTGGCGCTGTTCATCGAAGAGGGGCATTATGCGCGCCATCTGGCTTCAATGCGCCGGTTGTATCGTCGGCGTCAGCAGCTGTTACGCGAGGCGGTCGCAAGCGAATTCGCGCTGGCGAATGAGATTTGGGGCGGAGAGGGCGGGCTGCATTTAACCGTCGCCATTGATGGCATCGACGATGTGCAAATTGTCGAGCAGGCGCGACGTTATCAAATGGCGCCAGCGGCGCTAAGCCGCTTTTATCTTAACCAGCAGACCGCGCGTAGCGGCCTGGTGTTGGGATATGGTAATACGTCAGCGGCGCATTTCGTACCGGCGCTGCGGACGTTGAACCGGCTAATCAAGCAGCAACGCGGGTCAAGGTGAAAACATCGTAGAACGAGAGTTCACCTTTCGTGGCGATCATTTTCTGCAGTTGGGCTTTCTGCTCATGAGCGACCTGCGGCGATTGCAGAATACCGTCAATCAGCTGCTCAGGGACGAAACGGGTGTTATACCATTCGCCGTTATAACAGACGCGAAAATCGAGCACGTCGATATCTTCATAACGGTAACGCGGGTAGACGTCAAAGAAGAAAAAGCCGTTCAACAGAACAAACAGGACGACCAGCAGCCATACGGAATCAACCAGCGTCTCAGAGCGCAGCATGACGACGAGAGTGGCCAAAAAGGCGGCGTACATGGCGACAAATAGCCACGGGTGATTGCGAATAAAACTGATACTAAAACGCGGGCGATTATCGCGTTTTTCTTTTTCGTTCAGTTCCTCAATGGTGTTGGTTAGCAGGCGCTGTATTTCTGTCATTTTAATCCCCGAATTCTTCGTAGAGCCCGGCATTTCAGGCTCTACGGCTCAGTTTGACAGTTATTTTATGTTGCCGGAGACCGGGGTTAAAGTAACAGATCAGTTACAGAAAAGCATAACAGTTACTATTATTCGGTTAATAGCTGCTTGATGATTTTTGCAGGATTACCGCCGACCACCGCATTGGCCGGCACATCTTTCACCACGACGGCGCCGGATGCGATAACCGCGTTGTCGCCGATTGTTACGCCGGGGTTGATAACCGCCCGGCCGCCAATCCACACGTTATGGCCGATAACCACCGGTTTTCCGTACTCAATACCGCTATTGCGTTCCGTCGGATCCAGTGGATGGGTGGCGGTATAGATATGGACGCCCGGCGCCAGCATACAGTTATCGCCAATCCGGATCGGGCAAACATCGAGCATCACGCAGTCAAAGTTAGCGTAAAAATTGGCGCCGAGGCTGATGTTATAGCCGTAATCGCAGCGGAAAGTGGGTTCAATATAGGCGTCGGTCGCCTTGCCAAAAAGTTCAGCCAGCAGCGTGGCGCGTATTTCGCGTTCATCCGGCGCAGAGTGATTGTAACGGTGCAGTACCTGCCTGGCGTGCAGGCGGTCTGCTTTTAACGTGGCGTCTCCAGCCAGATACGGCTCGCCGGCGATCATTTTCCTTTTCTCTTCGCTCATGGTCTTCTCCTGGTTAAAGAAGAAACAGTATAAAGCGAAACCGGTTTCATATGCAGCAATACGGGACTCAGACGTTTAATATTCTGATCAATCCCTGTTGAGGTACCGTTGTATTAATGACAGAAAATGAACTAGCGGATAAATTTCCATACTGAAGTTGGGATTTTGTCGTATAGCTTATTCATGGTCAATTCAGCAAGACGATGATCGGCTGCTGAGTAAAATACCGCCAATTCATTGTCGGAAAGTTCATATTTATTCTTTTCAATTACGCGCTCCAGCGTATCAATTGTCTGACAGCGGCGTAAACGCATCAAATAGTCTGTTTTAGTTAATGGTTTACCAGACATCATTTCACCTTTTGAATGTAATAATTCTAACAAGAAAGACTTGCCGGGTTCTCCCGGCTGGCGTTGACAAAGCATCGGAATAGGCGATTGCCTGATTTGCGCCATTTTTGGAGATCGCTTGTGTTTATGCCATAACTACTGAACAGCATAAAAGTGTCATCCAGGTATTCGTCAAGCTGAGAAATCAGCTTATTATCCTCAGCATACTTAATTTTATAATTAAGCGCGTAAGTTGCTATGTGCTCGATCAATTCATTTAATTGAAGATTCACCGCCGAAGTGGGGTCGTTAACCCAGCCGCGGTTGCTCTCTTCCAGGTTTGCAAGGCAGTCATGATACAGGGTTTCGCAGAGAAATCTAAGCTGCGCGATATCATGTCTTTTTGGCGAGTACTCGTCCATAACACATCCCCTTGTAAGTGGTTTAAACGACGACTAACAAACACCGTTGTGGGATGAAGACCAGGCTCAAACATTGTAATCCTGTGATTTAACTATAATCCAGTCTCAAAAACATTTCACCGTGCTATTACGAAAAATTACAATAAATACGGTTAATTTATCTTAAAAAAACAGATCCTATTATACGGATTCCTTTTATGTTTGGCGAAACTGGAACGTCAGCCTTATATATCATCAGTTTATCTGATTGACGCCTGCCTGCAGCGGGAAGGTTGTCGGGAAGTTGTTGGTGATTAAGAATATTCTGAATAAAGCCTGATGGTGAAGCCGATAACGGAAATCTTAATAAAGATAGAACAACGTTCATCAATGTATATTATATGTCAGAACGTAAAATAAACAATAACAATGTGTGCGTTTAAATACCCCTAAAGAAAAAGGGCCGCAAACGCGGCCCTTAGCTTAAGCAAGATTAATGATGCTCAACCGGATGGTTATGCTCAATATCTTCAGTTTTCTTACTGAAGCGGCGACGAACCACCACGAAGAATACCGGCACGAAGAAGATCGCCAGAACCGTCGCGGTCACCATCCCGCCCATTACGCCGGTACCGACGGCGTTCTGCGCGCCGGAACCTGCGCCTGAGCTGATAACCAGCGGCATTACCCCGAGGATAAACGCCAGAGAAGTCATCAGGATTGGGCGCAGACGCATACGTACCGCTTCCAGCGTCGCTTCAATCAGGCCTTTGCCTTCTTTTTCCATCAGGTCTTTGGCGAATTCAACGATAAGTATCGCGTTCTTCGCCGACAGGCCGATGGTCGTCAGCAGGCCGACCTGGAAGTAAACGTCGTTAGTCAGCCCGCGGAAGGTTGCCGCTAACAGCGCGCCAACAACACCCAACGGTACCACCAGCATGACGGAGAACGGAATCGACCAGCTCTCGTACAACGCCGCCAGACACAGGAAGACGACGATAAGCGAGATAGCGTACAGCGCCGGGGCCTGGTTGCCTGACAGGCGTTCCTGATAGGACATACCGGTCCAGTCGTAGCCGACGCCAGAAGGCAGTTTGCTTGCCAGCTGTTCCATCATCGCCATCGCTTCACCCGTACTGCGGCCCGGCGCTGCCTGACCGAGGATTTCCATCGACGGCAGACCGTTGTAACGCTCCAGACGCGGTGAACCATATTCCCAGTGGGAAGTGGAGAAGGCGGAGAACGGCACCATTTGGCCATCGCTGCCGCGTACATACCAGTTGCCGATATCCTCTGGCAGCATACGGTATTTCGCTTCAGACATGACGTACACTTTCTTCACGCGACCGCGGTCGATGAAGTCGTTGACGTAGCTGCCGCCCCACGCTGCGCCGAGGGTGGTGTTAATGTCGCTAATTGAAACACCCAGCGCCTGCGCTTTTTCCTGATCGATATCGATCTTGAACTGCGGCGTATCTTCCAGGCCGTTAGGACGCACGCCGACCAGCAGATCGGGATGCTGCGCGACCATACCAAACAGCTGGTTACGCGCCTGAGTTAATTTCTCATGCCCTAAACCACCCTGATCGATAAGCTGGAAGTCAAAGCCGGTAGCGGTACCCAGTTCGACGATCGCCGGCAGGTTAAAGGCGAAAACCATCGCATCTTTAATCTGCGAGAAACGGGCCATCGCGCGGCCGGTAATCGCTTCAACTTTGTTTTCTGAACCCGGGCGTTCGCTCCAGTCTTTTAACGACACGAAGGCGATACCGGTGTTCTGACCGCGACCTGCAAAACCAAAACCGTTAACCGCGAACACCGATTCAACGTTGTTCTTCTCTTTGGTCAGGTAGTAGTCAGTCATCTCGTCGAGGACTTTCTGCGTACGTTCCTGACTCGCGCCCGCCGGAAGCTGCGCCATACTCAAGAACACGCCCTGGTCTTCGTCCGGCAAGAAGGAGCTTGGCAGACGAACGAACAGGTAGGCCATACCGACGACGATAATCAGATACAGCACCAGGTAACGACCGGTACTACGCAGAATGTTGCCTACGCTGTCGGTGTAGTGGTGCGTGCTCTTATCGAACATGCGGTTAAACCAGCCAAAGAAGCCTTTGTGCTCGCCATGGCCGCCTTTCTGAATCGGTTTCAGCATGGTGGCGCACAGCGCTGGCGTCAGAATCAGCGCTACCAGTACCGACAGCGCCATCGCGGAAACGATAGTGATCGAGAACTGGCGATAAATCGCGCCGGTTGAACCGCCGAAGAAGGCCATCGGGATAAATACCGCAGACAGCACCATCGCGATACCGACCAGCGCGCCCTGAATCTGACCCATCGACTTACGGGTCGCTTCTTTCGGCGGCAATCCTTCCTCCGCCATTACGCGCTCGACGTTTTCTACTACCACGATGGCGTCATCCACCAGCAAGCCGATGGCCAGCACCATCCCGAACATCGTCAGGGTGTTTATCGAGAAGCCAAACACCGCCAGGATGGCGAATGTCCCAAGCAATACCACCGGTACTGCAATGGTCGGGATCAGCGTGGCGCGGAAGTTCTGCAGGAACAGATACATGACCAGGAACACCAGGATGATCGCTTCCACCAGCGTTTTTACCACTTCATGAATAGAGATTTTCACGAACGGGGTAGTATCGTACGGGTAGACGATTTTCAGGCCTGACGGGAAGTACGGTTCCATCTTCGCCAGCTCGGCGCGGATGGCGTTGGCGGTATCCAGGGCGTTAGCGCCGGTGGCCAGTTTAATCCCCAGACCGGAAGCCGGTTGGCCGTTGAACTTCGCGATGATGTCGTAGTTTTCGCCGCCGAGCTCAACTTTCGCCACGTCGCGCAGACGAACCTGTGAACCATCCTGATTGACTTTCAGCAGAATCTTACTGAATTCATCAGCGGAAGTCAGACGCGTCTGGGCGATGATCGAGGCGTTCAACTGCTGGCCTTTCACCGGCGGCGTACCGCCTAACTGACCTGCCGCGACCTGGGCGTTCTGCGCTTTAATGGCGTTGATGACATCTACCGGAGTCAACTGGAAGTTGTTTAGCTTCGTCGGGTCCATCCAGATACGCATCGCGTACTGGGAACCGAACAGCTGAACGTCGCCGACGCCGGAGGTACGGCTGATGGCATCCTTCATATTGGCGCCCACGTAGTCGGAAATATCCTCCTGCGTCATGGTGCCGTTAGTGTTGATAACCCCGACAACCATCAGGAAGCTACTGGAGGATTTCTCCACGCTCACGCCCTGTTGTTGTACTTCCTGCGGCAGCAGCGGCATCGCCAGCTGCAGCTTATTCTGCACCTGTACCTGGGCGATATCTGCGTCAGTACCGGACTGGAAGGTAAGGGTGATCTGCACCGTACCGGTGGAGTCACTGTTTGAGGACATGTACATCAGGTTATCGATACCGTTCATGTTCTGTTCGATAACCTGTGTCACGGTATCCTGCACCGTTTTCGCATCAGCCCCCGGGTAGGTGGCCGAGATCGTCACTGCTGGCGGCGCAATCGTTGGATATTGCGCCACGGGGAGTTTCATAATTGAAAGCCCCCCGGCCAACATGATGATTATGGCGATCACCCATGCAAATATGGGGCGATCGATAAAGAAATTAGGCATGTCTTAACGGCTCCTGTTTAAGTTAAGACTTGGTTTGTTCAGACTGAGCGTTCGCGTTGCCGGCGGTTTGCTGTTGGTTGTCTGAAGCTACTTCCTGCGCTTTTACCTGTACGCCTGGTTTGACTTTTTGCAGGCCAGCGACGATCACGCGATCGCCTGATTTCAGACCCTCGGTCACTAACCACTTATCGCCGATAGCCTGAGTTGCGGTGACCTGGCGAACTTCAACTTTGTCGCCTTCGCCGACCACCATTACGCTGGCATCGCCGCGCGGGGTACGGGTAACGCCCTGTTGTGGGACCAGCAGCGCATCCGGGTTAATACCTTCTTCCAGACGTGCGCGGACGAACATCCCTGGCAGCAGAGTGTGGTCCGGGTTCGGGAAGATAGCGCGCAGCGTGATAGAACCGGTGGTCTGGTCAACGGTAACATCGGAGAATTCCAGCGTACCCTCTTGCGGGTACTTCAGGCCGTCATTGGTGACCAGTTCGACTTTGGCCTTACCGTTTTCCTGCTTCAGTTTACCGTTCGCCAGTTCCTGTTTCAGACGCAGGAAATCGTTGCTCGATTGGGTAACGTCAACATAGATAGGATCCAACTGCTGAACGGTAGCCAGCGCGGTAGTTTGCCCGTTTTGCACCAGCGCGCCTTCGGTGACCGTAGATTTACCGATGCGTCCGCTGATTGGCGAAGTCACTTTGGTATAAGCCAGATTGATACGCGCAGTTTCAACAGCAGCCTTGGCGGCAACGACGGCGGCGTTGCTTTGCTGAGCATCGGCAACGGCTGAATCATATTCTTGTTGGCTGATGTATTTGGTACCAACCAGTTTCTGGTAGCGTTTAACCGTCAACTGAGCGATGTTTGCGGCGGCCTGGGCTTTCGCTAAGTCGCCTTTGGCGCTTTCATAGCTTGCCTGATAGGTTGCCGGATCGATCTGATAAAGAGACACCCCCGCCTGAATATCGCTGCCTTCAGTGAAGTTACGTTTCAGAATAATGCCACTTACCTGAGGACGGACTTCTGCGACACGATAAGCATTGGTACGACCAGGAAGTTCAGTGGTGATTTGTAGAGGTGCGGATTTGAGCGTGACAATACCGACTTCCGGCATTTGCTGGGCTCCTTGTTGAGCCGGTTTATCGTCACATCCTGTTAGCGCTAAGCTGCCTGAGAGCATCAGAACGACCGCCAGAGGCGTTAACCCTCTGTTTTTGTTCATATGTAAACCTCGAGTGTCCAATTTCAAATTTTCAGTGGCTCAAACGTCCACAAACCCACTTCAGTCTTTCTATTATGGTCATGCTATGGTACATACATTCACAAATGTATGTAAACGCAACCTCTGTAAAGTCATCAACCTATGGCACGAAAAACCAAACAACAGGCACTTGAAACCCGGCAACTGATTCTTGACGTTGCCCTGCGTTTGTTTTCGCAGCAAGGCGTATCATCTACCTCGTTGGCCGCGATTGCAAAAGCTGCCGGAGTGACCAGGGGCGCGATTTACTGGCATTTCAAAAACAAATCCGATCTGTTTAATGAAATATGGAGTCTCTCTGACGCCAGCATTAGCGATCTCGAAGTTGAGTATCGGGCAAAATTCCCTAACGATCCACTGTCAGTTGTTCGCGAAATACTGGTCTATATCCTCGAAGCGACGGTAGTAGAGGAACGTAGACGCCTGATGATGGAAATCATCTTCCATAAATGCGAATTTGTCGGAGAAATGGCCGTTGTCCAACAAGCACAGCGCAGTTTATGGCTTGAAAGCTACGATCGTATTGAGCAAACATTAAAAGAGTGTATCACTGCTCAACAATTACCTGCGAATTTACTCACTCGCCGTGCGGCAATTCTGATGCGCAGTTATCTTTCCGGATTAATGGAAAATTGGCTCTTTGCGCCCGAGACCTTTAATCTCCATGCGGAAGCCCGCGCTTATGTAGACACGCTCATTGAGATGTACCAAACCTGTCCATCGTTGCGTAGCCCGTCTGCAATTGTGGCCTGACGACCAGCAGTAAATAAAGGTAAATTTTACTTATCTCTGCCGCTATTCGTGCGCAGGGAGAAGTGCTATTCTGCGCGCTGCGACGACCCCCGGTATTCTCCGGCATTTGCAACCATTCATGTTAATACTATGCAGCATACAAATCGTTGGCCTCATGCTATTTCCACCATTGTCTTTGCACTGGTCCTTATAGTTGGCACTCTGAGCTTCAGCCAGGTTCAGGCTGCAGATTTACCTGACCGTTCTGACATTCAAAGCCAGCTCACTACGCTAAATAAGCAAAAAGAACTCACGCCGCAGGAAAAATTAGTTCAGCAGGACCTGACTCAGACTTTAGAAACGCTCGATAAGATTGAACGTATAAAGTCTGAAACCGTTCAACTGCGTCAGCAGGTTGAACAGGCGCCGGCGAAAATGCGTCAGGCGGTAGACAGTCTGAATGCGCTGAGCGACGTTCCTGATGATGAAGTCACCCGTAAAACTCTGAGCACGTTGTCGCTGCGACAGCTTGAGTCGCGCGTGTCCCAGGCGCTCGACGATCTGCAAAGCGCGCAGAACGATCTGGCGACCTACAACAGCCAATTAGTTTCGCTGCAGACTCAGCCGGAGCGCGTGCAGAACGCGATGTATTCTGCCTCTCAGCAATTACAGCAAATTCGTAACCGCCTCAACGGCACCGCGCCGGGCGAAGAGACGTTGCGCCCGACGCAGCAGGGGTTGCTGCTGGCGCAGCAGGCGTTGCTGAATGCGGAGATCGAACAGCAGCGTAAGAGCCTGGAAGGCAATACCGTTCTGCAGGATACGCTGCAGAAACAGCGCGACTATGTCACCGCCCATAGCAACCGGTTGGAACATCAGCTACAGCTCTTACAGGAAGCGGTGAACAGCAAGCGGCTGACGCTCACCGAGAAAACCGCTCAGGAAGCGGTCTCGCCTGAGGAGACTACGCGGATCCAAAATAATCCGCTAGTTAAGCAGGAGCTTGATGTCAACCACCAGCTCAGCGAAAAGCTGATTCAGGCGACCGAAAACGGCAACCAGCTGGTGCAGCGTAATATCAGAGTCAAAAACTGGCTCGACCGCGCGCTGCAGTCCGAACGCGATATCAAAGAGCAGATTTCCGTATTGAAAGGCAGCCTGCTGCTGTCACGTATCCTTTATCAGCAGCAGCAAACGTTGCCATCAGCGGATGAGCTGCAGGATATGACCAACCGCATCGCCGACCTACGCCTGGAGCAGTTTGAAGTTAACCAGCAGCGCGATGCGTTATTCCAGAGCGATGCCTTCGTGGCAAAACTGGAAGAAGGCCATAGCAGCGAAGTCACGCCGGAGGTTCACGCCGCCCTTTTGGAGGTTGTGGACATGCGCCGTGAATTGCTCGACCAGTTTAACAAACAGCTGGGGAACCAGCTGATGATGGCCATCAACCTGCAGATTAACCAGCAGCAGTTGATGAGCGTCTCCAGCAATCTGAAATCAATTCTGACCCAGCAGATTTTCTGGGTGAACAGCAATAAACCGATGGATTGGGAGTGGATTAAATCCTTCCCGGAAGCGCTGAAAGGCCAGTTCAAATCGATGAAAATCACCGTCAACTGGGAAAAAGCCTGGCCGGCGGTGTTTATCGCGTTCCTTGCCGGGCTGCCGCTGCTGCTGATTGCCGGTCTCATCCGCTGGCGCCTGCAGTGGCTGCGTGATTACCAGGCGAAGCTGGCCTCTCAGGTAGGTCAGTTACGCAACGATACCCAGCTCAACACGCCAAAAGCGATCCTGATTGATTTGATCAGAGCGCTGCCGGTGGTGCTGCTCATCCTCGCCGTCGGGCTTATCCTGCTGACCATGCAGCTGAATGTCAGCAACCTGCTGTGGGCTTACAGTAAGAAGCTGGCGATGTTCTGGCTGGTGTTCGGCCTGTGCTGGAAGGTACTGGAAAAAGACGGCGTGGCGGTGAAGCATTTCAATATGCCCGCGCAGCTAACCAGCCACTGGCGACGGCAGATCGTCCGCGTCAGCCTGGCGCTGCTGCCGCTGAATTTCTGGTCGGTTGTTTCTGAGCTCTCTCCGCTTAATTTGATGGACGATGTACTCGGGCAGTTTGTTATCTTCGTCAACCTGCTGCTGATTGCGGTGCTGGTGTGGCCGATGTGCCGCGAAAGCTGGCGTGACAAAGAGTCGCACAGCCTACGCCTGCTGACGGTGACCGTGCTGTCGATTGTACCCGTCGCGCTGATGGTCCTCACGGCGACCGGTTACTTCTATACCACGCTGCGTCTGGCTGGCCGCTGGATTGAGACCGTCTATCTGGTAATGATGTGGAACCTGCTGTACCAGACCGTGCTGCGCGGCCTGAGCGTAGCGGCGCGACGTATTGCCTGGCGCCGGGCGCTGGCGCGTCGCCAGCATCTGGTGAAAGAAGGGGCGGAAGGCGCTGAACCGCAGGAAGAGCCAACGATCGCGCTCGAACAGGTTAACCAGCAAACGCTGCGTATCACCATGCTGGTGATGGTGGCGCTGTTCGCGGTGCTGTTCTGGGCGATTTGGTCCGATCTGATAACCGTGTTCGCCTATCTCGACAGCATTACGCTCTGGCACTACAACGGCACTGAAGCCGGGGCCAGCGTGGTGAAAAGCGTGACCATGGGCAGCCTGCTGTTTGCGATTGTTGCCTCGATGGTCGCCTGGGCGCTGATCCGTAACTTACCGGGCCTGCTGGAAGTGCTGGTGCTGTCGCGTCTTAATATGCGCCAGGGCGCTTCCTATGCGATAACGACGATCCTCAACTACGCGATTATCGCCATCGGCGCGATGACGGTATTCGGCTCGTTAGGCGTGTCGTGGGATAAATTGCAGTGGCTGGCCGCGGCGCTGTCGGTTGGTTTAGGTTTTGGCTTACAGGAGATCTTCGGTAACTTCGTCTCCGGCCTGATCATTCTCTTCGAACGTCCGGTGCGGATCGGCGATACGGTCACTATCGGTACCTTCTCAGGCACCGTCAGTAAGATCCGTATCCGCGCGACGACCATCACCGATTTCGATCGCAAAGAGGTGATTATTCCGAACAAGGCCTTCGTGACGGAACGGCTGATCAACTGGTCGCTCTCCGATACCATCACCCGTGTGGTGATCCGCCTGGGCGTGGCTTATGGATCCGATCTCGATAAAGTTAAAGAAGTGCTGCTGCAGGCGGCGCATGAACATCCGAAAGTGATGCAGGAACCGGCGCCGTCGGTCTTCTTTACCACCTTCGGCGCCAGCACGCTGGATCATGAACTGCGCCTCTACGTGCGTGAACTGCGCGATCGCAGCTACGCGGTGGACGAACTTAACCGCTCGATCGATCGCCTGTGCCGTGAAAACAATATCGATATTGCCTTCAACCAGCTGGAAGTTCATCTGCGTAACGAGAAGGGAGATGAAGTGACGGAAGTGAAGCGCGATAATAAAGGGGATGATACGGCGCCAGGCGTCGCATAATCGCTAATCGGGGTGGCATATGCCGCCCCGATTCGTTTTATTCTTCTGACAAAGGCGTGTCAGGTTGGGCATTTTTCAGTTTGTTTTCATAGTCGCGCTTAATAATATCCAACGCTCCCAGCACCGTTTTTGCGCTGACCCGGTTTTCCTCCAGCAACATGATTAAATCGACGGCCAGTTTGACCTCGTCCGGTGCATTTTCCAGCGACATAATCCTCTCCTGTTAGCGCGTTAAACGCGCCAGTACGTTTTCAATTTTTTCCAGCGCATCGCGACAGCGGGCCAGGCGCCCGGCATAGGCCTCGACCTCTTTCGTTAGCCGTTGCTGTTCAGCAAGGGTTGTTGCCGACGCCAGCTGACGTTGGCGATCGTTGCGCATTGCCAGCAGGCGGCGCTCATACTCCTGGTGCTGCAGGCGGCGGCGTTGCCAGCGGTTTAGCGTCGGCGAGGCGCTGTCCCATTGGCGTAACGACCAGGTCGCCGTCTCACGGCTAATGGCGGCAATTTGCGCCACCAGACGCTCGGCGAGCCAGGCGACCTGGGGCAGATGCTGATGCTCAACGGCATGCTGGAGTTCGGCGAGATTGTGCCGCGCTTCGTCGAGATATGCCTGCATCTGCGTGTCGCGGGTACGGAACAGCTGGCGGTCGAAACGCGGGCTCAGCGTAGCGTGGCTGGACAGCGGCTCCACCTGAAGCGCCAGCTCGGCCAGCTGATTTTTCAGCGTTTGTAAAAGCCGGGTTGTTTTCAAATAACTCCTCCATTCCCTACTCAGCAACTGTGCTACAGTAGCGACATCTGCTTGATAACGATTCGCATTATGCCACGTATTATTTTAATCATCATTGGCTGGCTGGCGGTAGTGCTGGGGACGCTGGGCGTCTTCTTACCGCTGTTACCGACAACGCCATTTATCCTGCTCGCCGCGTGGTGTTTTGCCCGCTCGTCGCCGCGCTTTCACCACTGGCTTTTGTATCGCTCGTGGTTTGGCGGCTATCTTCGCCACTGGCAGCAATACCGGGCGATGCCGCCGGGGGCCAAGCCGCGAGCCATTATCATGATTTTACTGACCTTTGCCATTTCTCTGTGGCTGGTTAAGCTTATGTGGGTGCGCATCCTGTTGCTGGCAATCCTCGCCTGCCTGCTGATATTTATGTGGCGCATTCCGGTGGTTGACGCAAAGCAACAAAAGCACTGATGCGCAATAATGCCTGTTGCAATTGTTGGCGACAGCCAGTAAATTCTGGCGTTTTCGAGCGCGGGTAAGCCTGGTCAAAGGTTAAACAAATGTTTCTTTGGCCCATTTTGCACGCCCGTGGGTAACACCGTTTCAATCAGGCATACACTTATGACCGCAACTGCACAGCAGCTTGAATATCTGAAAAACAGCATCCAAAGCGTCCAGGATTATCCGAAACCGGGCATCCTTTTCCGCGATGTCACCAGCTTGCTGGAAGACCCTAAAGCCTATGCGCTTAGCATTGAACTGCTAACCGAGCGTTATAAAGACGCCGGCATCACCAAAGTGGTGGGGACCGAAGCGCGTGGTTTTCTGTTCGGCGCCCCGGTTGCGTTGGCGCTGGGCGTTGGCTTTGTTCCGGTTCGTAAGCCGCGCAAGTTGCCGCGCGAAACCATCGCCGAAAGCTATGAGCTTGAATATGGCACCGATCAGCTGGAAATCCACGTTGATGCCATCAAAAAAGGCGATAAAGTGCTGGTCGTTGATGACCTGCTGGCGACCGGCGGCACCATTGACGCCACCGTGAAGCTGATTCGTCGCCTGGGCGGCGAAGTTCACGATGCCGCTTTTATTATCAATCTTTTCGATCTGGGCGGCGAACAGCGCCTGGAAAAACTGGGCATCAATTGCTTTAGCCTGGTGCCTTTCCCGGGCCACTAAGCAAATCCCGACACATAGCCTCGCCGATCCGGCGGGGCTGTGATAGCATTACCCCCTCGTGAATTCACCTTCCAGCGTTTCAGAGCCAGCCCATGAGTTATCAGGTCTTAGCCCGTAAATGGCGCCCACAAACCTTTGCTGACGTCGTCGGCCAGGAACATGTGCTGACCGCACTGGCGAACGGCTTATCGTTAGGGCGCATCCATCACGCATATCTCTTTTCCGGTACCCGCGGAGTAGGGAAAACCTCCATCGCCCGGCTGTTGGCGAAGGGGTTAAACTGCGAAAGCGGTATTACCGCGACGCCGTGCGGCGTCTGCGATAACTGTCGCGAAATAGAACAAGGCCGCTTTGTCGATCTGATCGAGATCGATGCCGCCTCGCGCACCAAAGTGGAAGATACCCGCGATCTGCTTGACAACGTCCAGTACGCGCCGGCCCGCGGTCGCTTCAAGGTCTACCTGATCGATGAAGTGCACATGCTGTCGCGTCACAGCTTCAACGCGTTATTGAAAACGCTGGAGGAGCCGCCCGCGCACGTCAAATTCCTGCTGGCGACTACCGATCCGCAAAAACTGCCGGTGACGATTTTATCCCGCTGCCTGCAGTTCCACCTCAAGGCGCTGGATGTCGAACAGATCCGCCATCAGCTTGAACACATTCTTGGCGAAGAGCAGATCGCGTTTGAGCCGCGCGCGCTGCAGCTGCTGTCGCGCGCCGCGGATGGCAGCCTGCGCGATGCGTTAAGCCTGACCGATCAGGCCATCGCCAGCGGCGATGGCCGCTTAAGCGCGCAGTCCGTCAGCGAAATGCTCGGCACCCTCGATGACGATCAGGCGCTATCCTTGATAGAAGCGCTGGTGGCCGCCGACGGCGAGCGCGTGATGGCAGGCGTCAGCGACGCCGCCGCGCGCGGCGTTGAGTGGGAAGCGCTGCTGGTGGAAATGCAAAGCCTGCTGCACCGTATCGCGATGGTCCAGCTCTCGCCATCGGCGCTGGGGGCGGATATGGCCGCCGTCGAGCTACGAATGCGCGAGCTGGCTCGTACCGTACCGCCGGCTGATGTGCAGCTTTACTATCAGACGCTGCTGATTGGCCGCAAAGAGCTGCCTTATGCGCCGGACCGGCGTATGGGAGTTGAAATGACGCTGCTGCGCGCGCTGGCTTTCCATCCGCGTCAGCCGCTGCCGGAGCCGGAAGTGAAGCCCGTTCAGGTTCCAACCTCTGCGCCGGTACAACAAGCGGCACCGCCCGTATCGTCGCCATCAGCGCCGCCGCAGAATCTACCGCAAAGCACCAGCCAGGTGCTGGCGGCGCGTAGTCGGCTGCAGCGAACCCCGGGAGCAACCACCCCAAAAAAGAGTGAACCGGCAGCCGCATCCCGCGCGCGGCCGGTGAATAACGCTGCGCTGGAACGACTGAGTTCGATTACCGAGCGCGTACAGGCTCGTCCGGCTGCGGCCGCGCTTGAGCAGGCCCCGGCGAAAAAAGAAGCCTATCGCTGGAAATCGACGGCTCCGATTGAAGAGACCAAAGTCGAAGTCGCCACGCCAAAAGCGTTGAAAAAAGCGCTGGAGCATGAAAAAACGCCGGAGCTGGCGGCGAAACTGGCCGTGGAAGCGGTCGAGCGCGATAGCTGGGCGGCGGAAGTGAGCCAATTGGCGGTACCGAAACTGGTTGAGCAGGTCGCGCTGAACGCGTGGAAAGAGCAGGACGGCAACCGCATTTGCCTGCATCTGCGCCCGAGTCAGCGCCATCTCAACTCCGCCGGCGCGCAGCAAAAACTGGCCGAAGCGCTGGGCGTGTTGTACGGCGCGCCGGTTGAATTGACCATCGTTGAAGACGATAATTCGGCGATGCGCACGCCGCTGGAGTGGCGACAGGCAATTTATGAAGAGAAGCTCGCGCAGGCGCGCGAGGCAATTATTGCGGATAACAACGTTCAGACCCTGCGAAGATTCTTCGACGCCGATCTGGATGAAGAGAGTATCCGCCCCATTTGATCGCCAGTCTGACTGGCGTTCAGTACCCTTAACGATGACTTACTGAGAGAGAAGCCTATGTTTGGTGGAAAAGGCGGCCTGGGTAACCTGATGAAACAGGCCCAGCAGATGCAAGACAAAATGCAGAAAATGCAGGAAGAGATCGCGCAGCTGGAAGTGACCGGTGAGTCCGGCGCGGGTCTGGTAAAAGTGACCATCAACGGCGCGCATAACTGCCGTCGTGTGGAAATCGACCCAAGCCTGCTGGAAGACGACAAAGAGATGCTGGAAGATCTGGTGGCTGCCGCGTTCAACGACGCTGCGCGCCGCATTGAAGAGACCCAGAAAGAGAAAATGGCCTCCGTTTCTGCCGGCATGCAGCTGCCGCCAGGCTTCAAGATGCCGTTCTGATGCAAACCAGCCCGCTGTTAACTCAGCTTATGGAAGCGCTTCGCTGTCTGCCGGGCGTTGGCCCCAAGTCGGCGCAGCGCATGGCGTTTACGCTACTGCAGCGCGATCGCAGCGGCGGTATGCGTCTGGCGCAGGCGCTGACGCGCGCAATGTCGGAAATCGGCCACTGCGCCGATTGCCGCACCTTCACCGAGCAGGAGGTGTGCAATATTTGCAGCAATCCGCGTCGCAAGGAAAACGGTCAGATCTGCGTGGTGGAGAGTCCAGCGGACATCTACGCCATTGAGCAGACCGGGCAGTATTCCGGCCGCTACTTCGTGCTGATGGGCCACCTGTCGCCGCTTGACGGCATCGGGCCGGATGACATCGGGCTCGATCGTCTTGAACAACGTCTTGAAGCCGAGTCAATCAGCGAGCTGATCCTCGCAACCAACCCAACGGTTGAAGGCGAGGCGACGGCCAACTACATCGCTGAGCTCTGCGCGCAGTATGGCGTTGACGCCAGCCGCATCGCCCACGGCGTACCGGTTGGCGGCGAGCTGGAAATGGTCGACGGCACCACGCTGTCGCACTCACTGGCCGGGCGTCACAAGATTATTTTCTGAACAAATGGAGGCTGCGTTCGCCGCCTCCGCTTGAAAAATCTCGCACCTATCCCCATCTCCTCCCCAACACGTTATTTCCATTAATAATAAATGGCATTGTTGAGGTCGACTTACATGAAAGGACAAGAAACCCGTGGTTTCCAGTCAGAAGTGAAACAGCTTCTGCACCTGATGATCCATTCTCTTTATTCCAACAAAGAAATCTTCCTGCGCGAGCTCATCTCCAACGCCTCGGATGCGGCGGATAAGCTGCGTTTCCGCGCGCTTTCCCAGCCGGATCTGTATGAAGGCGACGGCGAGCTGCGCGTACGCGTATCGTTTGATAAAGACAACCGTACGCTGACCATCGCCGATAACGGCATCGGCATGAACCGCGACGAGGTCATTGACCATCTCGGAACCATCGCCAAATCCGGCACCAAGGCGTTCCTCGAATCAATGGGCTCCGATCAGGCGAAAGACAGCCAGTTGATTGGCCAGTTCGGCGTCGGCTTCTATTCGGCCTTCATCGTTGCCGACAAAGTCACCGTGCGCACCCGCGCCGCGGGCGACAAACCGGAAAACGGCGTGTTCTGGGAATCGGCTGGTGAAGGCGAATATACCGTCGCCGATATCACCAAAGCCGATCGTGGGACCGAAATCACGCTGCATCTGCGTGAAGGCGAAGATGACTTCCTTAACGACTGGCGCGTGCGTTCTATCATCAGCAAATACTCTGACCATATCGCGCTGCCGGTTGAGATTGAAAAACGCGAAGAAGTGGACGGCGAAACCGTTATTTCGTGGGAAAAAATCAACAAGGCGCAGGCGCTGTGGACCCGCAGCAAATCTGAAGTCAGCGACGACGAATACAAAGAGTTTTATAAGCATATTGCCCATGATTTCAGCGATCCGCTGACCTGGAGCCACAACCGCGTCGAAGGTAAGCAGGAGTACACCAGCCTGCTGTATATTCCGTCGCAGGCGCCGTGGGATATGTGGAACCGCGATCATAAGCACGGCCTGAAGCTGTACGTACAGCGCGTCTTCATCATGGACGACGCCGAGCAGTTTATGCCGAACTACCTGCGTTTCGTTCGCGGCCTGATAGACTCGAACGATCTGCCGCTGAACGTGTCGCGTGAAATCCTGCAGGATAGCAACGTTACCCGCAACCTGCGTACCGCGCTGACCAAACGCGTGCTGCAAATGCTTGAAAAGCTGGCGAAAGACGACGCCGAAAAATATCAGACCTTCTGGAAACAGTTTGGCCTGGTGCTGAAAGAAGGCCCGGCGGAAGATGCCTCCAACCAGCAAGCCATTGCTAAACTGCTGCGCTTCGCCACGACGCATACCGATTCTTCCGCGCAGACCGTGTCGCTGGAAGAGTACGTTTCGCGCATGAAAGAAGGACAGGAGAAGATCTACTACATCACCGCCGACAGCTATGCGGCGGCGAAGAGCAGCCCGCATCTCGAGCTGCTGCGTAAGAAAGGTATCGAAGTTCTGCTGCTGTCCGATCGCATTGACGAGTGGATGATGAGCTACCTGACCGAGTTCGACGGCAAGGCGTTCCAGTCGGTCGCCAAAGCCGACGAGTCGCTGGAGAAACTGGCGGACGAAGTTGACGAATCCGCCAAAGAAGCTGAAAAAGCGCTGGAGCCGTTCGTTGAGCGCGTGAAAGGTCTGCTTGGCGAGCGCGTGAAAGAGGTGCGTCTGACGCATCGTCTGACCGACACTCCGGCGATTGTCACCACCGATGCCGACGAAATGAGCACCCAGATGGCGAAGCTGTTCGCCGCTGCCGGTCAGGCGGCGCCGGAAGTGAAGTACATCTTCGAGCTGAACCCGGCGCATCCGCTGGTGAAACGCGCCGCCGATACCCAGGACGACGCGCAGTTTGGCGAGTGGGTTGAGCTGCTGCTGGATCAGGCGCTGCTGGCGGAACGCGGCACGCTGGAGGACCCTAACCAGTTCATCCGTCGTATGAACCAGCTGTTGGCATCCTAAGCTTTACCCTCACCCTAACCCTCTCCCTAAAGGGAGAGGGGACTGCTCGCCGCAGAGGGGCTTTTCTCCCTCTCCCTGCGGGAGAGGGCCGGGGTGAGGGCCTTAATCTTCCTCAACCGTAAAATATCTCACCATTAACCGTTTCAGCCGCACCGCCTTCCTTGAGCCATGGCCGTTCTGGTGGTATGGTTTAGCGTTTTTTGAAAAATTGAAACGACATTTGAGGGGATTTTCGTAATGCGTATTATTCTGCTTGGCGCTCCGGGCGCGGGTAAAGGAACTCAGGCTCAGTTCATCATGGAGAAATACGGTATTCCGCAAATCTCCACCGGCGACATGCTGCGCGCCGCGGTAAAATCCGGCTCCGAGCTCGGTAAACAAGCGAAAGACATTATGGACGCCGGCAAACTGGTTACCGATGAGCTGGTCATCGCGCTGGTGAAAGAGCGTATCGCCCAGGAAGATTGCCGTAACGGTTTCCTGCTGGACGGCTTCCCGCGCACTATCCCGCAGGCTGACGCCATGAAAGAAGCCGGCATCGCCGTTGACTACGTTCTGGAGTTCGCGGTACCGGACGAACTGATCGTCGATCGTATCGTGGGCCGCCGCGTACACGCTGCTTCCGGCCGCGTCTATCACATTAAATTCAACCCGCCGAAGGTGGAAGGTAAAGACGACGTGACCGGCGAAGAGCTGACCACCCGTAAAGACGATCAGGAAGAGACCGTACGTAAGCGTCTGGTGGAATACCATCAGATGACTGCGCCGCTGATCGGCTACTATCAGAAAGAAGCGCAGGCGGGTAACACCCAGTACGCGAAAGTCGACGGCACCAAAGCGGTGGCAGACGTGCGCGCCGATCTGGAAAAAATCCTCGGCTAATTAAGCCCTTTCTCATCCTGCTGCGGCAGGATGAGAACACCTCTCATTTCTACCTTTTGCTATGATTGGTTCCGTTTAACGCCATTTACGCTACAATTGTCAGCGATTCAAATGGTTAAGAGGCGGTAATGCATCAGACGAAAACAGGTATTTTGCTAGCCAATTTAGGCACTCCCGATGCGCCCACGCCCGATGCGGTGAAGCGCTATCTGCGACAATTTCTTAGCGACAAACGGGTAGTGGATACGCCTCGTCTGCTGTGGTGGCCGCTGCTGCGCGGCATCATACTGCCGATTCGCGCTCCCCGCGTGGCGAAGCTCTATCAGTCCGTATGGATGGCGGAAGGCTCGCCGTTGATGGTGTATAGCCGTCAGCAGCAGCAGGCGCTGGCGGCCAGATTACCGGATGTCCCGGTGGCCTTGGGGATGAGCTATGGCTCGCCGTCGCTGGCAAGCGCTGTCGATGAGCTATTGGCTCAGGACGTTGACCATATCGTGGTATTGCCGTTGTATCCGCAATATTCGTGTTCTACCGTGGCGGCGGTATGGGATGAACTGGCGCGGATCCTCGCGAAAAAGCGCGCCATCCCGGGCGTTTCGTTTATCCGCGACTATGCCGATGACGCTGACTATATCCACGCGCTGGCGGCCAGCGTGCGCGCTTCGTTTGCCGTTCACGGCGAACCGGATGTGCTGCTGCTCTCCTATCACGGTATACCGCAACGCTACGCCCATGAGGGCGATGATTACCCGCAGCGCTGCCGGGTAACGACCCGCGAGCTGGTCTCAGTGCTCGGGCTGCCGCCGGAGCGGGTGATGATGACCTTCCAGTCGCGTTTTGGCCGTGAACCCTGGTTGACGCCGTACACCGACGAAACGCTAAAAATGCTCGGCGAGAAGGGCACAAAGCACGTTCAGGTTATCTGTCCGGGCTTCTCCGCCGACTGTCTGGAAACGCTGGAAGAAATCGCGGTGCAGAACCGGGAAATTTTCCTTGAGGCCGGCGGTAAGCAATATGAGTATATTCCGGCGCTTAATGCCGATCCTGCGCATATTGAGATGATGGTGAACCTGACCGCGTCGTATCGCTGATCGCGCGCGTGGCGGGGAATATGCTACTATTCCCCGCTTGTTCCCTGTCATTAAATCGCCACTATGAAATTTCCCGGTAAACGCAAATCTAAACACTATTTCCCCGTTAGCGCTCGCGATCCGCTGCTGCAACAAATTCAGCCAGAAAATGAGTCCAACGTCTCCTGGGTGGTTGGCATCGACCAGACGCTGGTGGATATCGAAGCGAAAGTGGATGAGGCGTTTATCGTACGCTACGGCCTGAGCGCCGGTCATTCGCTGGTGATTGAAGATGATGTCGCCGAAGCGCTGTATCAGGAACTGGTGCGCGACGGCCTGATCACCCATCAATTTGCCGGCGGCACCATTGGCAATACCATGCACAATTATTCGGTGCTGGCGGACGACCGCTCGGTGCTGCTCGGCGTGATGTGCAGCAACATTGAGATCGGCGGTTACGCTTATCGCTACCTGTGCAATACTTCCAGCCGTACCGATCTCAACTACCTGCAGGGCGTCGATGGCGCCATTGGCCGCTGTTTTACGCTGATTAGCGATAGCGGCGAACGTACCTTTGCCATCAGTCCAGGCCACATGAACAAGCTGCGTCCGGAAAGCATCCCGGAAGAGGTGATTGCCGGCGCTTCCGCGCTGGTGCTGACCTCCTACCTTGTGCGCTGTAAGCCGGGCGAGCCGATGCCGGACGCGACGATGAAAGCCATTGAGTATGCCAAAAAGCATGATGTGCCGGTGGTGCTGACGCTGGGAACGAAATACGTGATTGCCGACAACCCGCAATGGTGGCAGCAGTTTCTCAAGGAACACGTTTCGATTCTGGCGATGAATGAAGAAGAAGCGGAAGCGCTGACCGGTATCGCCGACCCGCTCACCGCGGCGGATAAAGCGCTGGACTGGGTCGACCTGGTGCTGTGTACCGCAGGACCGGCGGGTCTCTATATGGCGAGCTTCACCGAGGAGGAAGCGAAGCGTAAAACGCAGCATCCACTTCTGCCGGGGGCGATTGCCGAGTTCAACCAGTATGAATTCAGCCGCGCGATGCGCCATCAGGACTGTGTTAATCCGCTGCGTATCTATTCGCACATCGCGCCTTATATGGGCGGCCCGGAGAAGATCATGAACACCAATGGCGCAGGCGACGGCGCGCTGGCGGCGTTGTTGCATGATATCACCGCCAATAACTACCATCGTAATAACGTGCCGAACTCCAGCAAACATAAATGCAAATGGCTGACTTATTCATCTCTGGCGCAGGTGTGCAAATACGCCAACCGCGTCAGCTATCAGGTGCTGAATCAGCATTCGCCGCGTTTAACGCGCGGCCTGCCGGAGCGGGAAGATAGTCTGGAAGAGGCCTACTGGGACCGTTAATCCCGTGGATAAGAGTACGCCCCGCGAGCGGGGCGTCGGATCAACCGGTAACAATCTCGCCAGCCGGCGGCGTTTCCAGCAGACGTAACATCGCCCGTGCGATTTCGCGTTCCCCCATCACCACCTGATTGGCTCCGCGTTCGGTAATATAATCGACCTCATCGTCGTAATGGGCGCGGGCGATAATCTCAATGTTCGGGCATTTTTCCCGCGCTGAGGCGACAATTTCACCGGCTTCATAGCCGTTAGGAATGGTCAGCAGCAGCCAGCGGGCGCAGTCGAGATGCGCCAGATTCATGATCTCTTCGTTGGCGGCATTGCCCAACACGGCGCTGATGCCGCGCTCACGCAGCTCATCCACGCGGGTGCGGGAGGTTTCAATTACTACCAGCGGGATCCCCTGGGCCATCAGTTTCTCGCCAAGCAGGCTGCCGACGCGGCCAAAGCCGACCAGCAGCGCATGGTTGCAGATATCCACCGGCACCTGTTTTTCGTCTTCCAACACCTCTTCCAGCGTCTGTTCGTCGAGCGTTTCGGTTTTATCGAGATATTTTTCCAGCAGGGTAAACAGCACCGGGTTGAGCATAATCGAAATTATCGCCCCGGCCAGCACCAGGTTCTGCCCGGCCTGCGGCAGCAGATCCAGCGCCATGCCGAGACCCGCAAGAATAAAGGCGAATTCCCCGATTTGCGCCAGGCTGGCGGCGATGGTCAGGGCGGTACGCGGCGAGTGACCGAACATACGTACCAGGAAGAAAGCGGCGGCGGATTTACCAAAGATGATAATCGCCAGCGTCGCCAGCACCGCCAGCGGCTGTTCGACCAGGATCATCGGGTCAAATAGCATCCCGACGGAGACAAAGAACAGCACCGCGAAGGCGTCGCGCAGCGGCAGCGTATCGTGAGCGGCGCGGTGGCTGAGTTCGGATTCGTTAAGCACCATCCCGGCGAAGAATGCGCCCAGTGCGAAGGAGACGTCGAACAACTCAACGGCGCCGAAGGCGATCCCGAGCGCCAGCGCCAGTACCGACAAGGTAAACAGTTCGCGAGAGCCGGTTGCCGCGCTGCGCGACATGATCCACGGCACCAGACGGCGGCCCACCAGCATCATAATGGCAATAAAGGCGACGACTTTACCGATGGTAATACCCATATCGAGCGCCAGCGATGCCAGCCCAACATCGCCTTTTTCCACCATTCCGGCGATAGCGGGCAGCAGCACCAGCGTCAGTACCATCACTAAATCTTCAACGATCAGCCAGCCGATGGCGATTTGCCCACGCTGGCTATCAATAAGCTGCCGTTCCTCCAGCGCGCGCAGCAACACCACGGTGCTGGCGGTGGAAAGACACAGGCCAAAAACGATGCCGGTCATCAGCGACCAGCCGAGCAGGGAAGAGAGCGCCATCCCGAGCAGCGTCGCCACGGCTATCTGGGCGATGGCTCCGGGAATGGCTATCGACTTTACCGCCATGAGATCTTTCAGCGAAAAGTGCAGCCCGACGCCAAACATCAGCAAGATGACGCCAAGTTCGGCCAGTTCAGGCGCAAGCTTGGTATCCGCAACAAAACCAGGAGTAAATGGACCGGCCAGCACGCCCGCTAATAAATATCCTACCAGTGGAGAAATACGTAGCTTATTGGCAATCATGCCGAGAATAAAGGCGAGCACAAGGCCGCCGACAATGGTGGTGATTAGCGGTGTTGCGTGATGCATTCCGTCTCCTTGCGTGTGGTGAGCCGATCCATTTTCGCTACTTAAAGCAAAAAACCGATTAATAGTTTATGACACTTTTGCTCGTTTTGTTTATGAATAATTATTGAAATTTGCGAAAAATTGGAATTACGGCAGAAAAAAGCACAGACAGGAAAATGGCGGCAGGTCATGGTGGCGTAATGCTGATGGGATAAGGGATTGCGGCGGCCAAACTTTCACTTTGGCCGCCAGATACTCAGGCTTTTTGATGGTTATTAGGCAGGAATATCGTCAGAATGCCAAGAAGCGGCAGGAAAGCACAGATTTTATAGACCAGATCGATGCTGGTATGGTCGGCTAACAACCCCAACACCGCGGCGCCAAGGCCGCCCATGCCAAACGCGAATCCGAAGAACAGACCGGAAACCATACCGATTCTCCCCGGCAACAGCTCCTGGGCATAGACCAGAATAGCGGAAAAGGCTGATGCGAGGATAAAACCAATTATCACCGTCAGGATCCCGGTCCATTCCAGCGATGCGTACGGTAAAATAAGGGTAAATGGCGCCACGCCGAGGATAGAGCCCCAAATTACATATTTACGACCTATCTTATCGCCAACAGGCCCGCCAATCACCGTACCTGCGGCTACTGCAAACAGGAAGGCGAACAAGTGAAGTTGGGCGTTTTGCACCGATAATCCGAACTTATGCATAAGATAAAAGGTGTAATAGCTACTGATGCTCGCCATGTAGAAGTATTTGGAGAAAATCAGCATTAACAGGATGCAGACGGCAAGGATGACTTTGTTACGCGGCAGCGGATTAACGATAACCGGCTTCGGTTTGCCTTTATTCATTCTGTGTTGCGCGGCGTACCAGCGGCTGATTTGCGACAGCACGACGATCGCCAGCAGCGCGGCCAGCACGAACCAGGCGACGTTGCCTTTGCCGTAGGGAGCGATGATCACCGCCGCCAGCAGCGGCCCCAGCGAGCTGCCGAAGTTGCCGCCAACCTGGAATAGCGATTGCGCCAGACCGTGACGGCCGCCGGAAGCCATCCGCGCCACGCGTGAGGATTCCGGATGGAAGACCGAAGAGCCGGTGCCGACAAGCGCAGCGGCCAGCAGCACCATGCCGAAGCTGCCGGCCAGCGCTAACAGAATTAAGCCGCAGAGGGTGAAACACATCCCCACCGGTAATGACCACGGCATCGAGCGTTTATCGGTGATGTAGCCAATCACCGGCTGGAAAAGCGATGACGTCAGCTGGAAGGTGAGGGTGATCGAGCCGATCTGCACGAAAGTTAACGAGAATTCCGCCTGCAGCAGCGGATAAATCGCCAGGATGAGCGACTGGATCATGTCGTTTAGCAGATGGGAGAGGCTGATTGCTCCCAGGATGCCAAATGAGGTGCGCGCTTTTTGCGGCGGCACGCCGGTACCGGGTAAGGACTGAGCGGATTGGTTGGTTGTCATAGGTTCACTTCAGCGAGTTCTATTTGTTGTAGAGAATGCAGGTTGATACCCTAAATAATTCGAGTTGCAAGAAGGCGGCGACACAGAGAATCCCCAGGAGCTTACTCTAGTAAGTGACTGGGGTGAGCGAGGAGAGCCAACGCACATGCAACTTGAAGTATGACGGGTAGAATTATTATCAGACTAACATACCTGTCCCTAAGGTTTGAAGGAAGTCGCAATTCTGAAAACATATTTGTCAAAGCGGCTGACTCGCTATACTTTCGGCACTTGTTATTAAGTCAGGGAGTGAAACATGCATTATTTAAAACGCGGCGTGGCGCTGGCGTTATTCGCCGCCTTATCGCTGGGAAGCCTGTCAGCGCAGGCCTATGAGCAGGACAAAACCTATAAAATCACCATCCTGCACACCAACGACCACCACGGTCATTTCTGGCGCAACGATTATGGCGAATATGGCCTTGCGGCGCAGAAGACGCTGGTGGACGGTATCCGCAAAGAGGTGGCGGCCGAAGGCGGTAGCGTCCTGCTGCTGTCCGGCGGCGATATCAATACCGGGGTGCCGGAATCCGATTTACAGGATGCAGAACCTGATTTTCGCGGCATGAACCTGATAGGTTACGATGCCATGGCGGTCGGCAACCATGAGTTTGATAACCCGCTCAGCGTGCTGCGCCAGCAGGAGAAGTGGTCGAAGTTCCCGTTCCTGTCGGCCAATATCTATCAGAAAAGCACCGGCGAACGCCTGTTTAAACCTTGGGCGCTGTTTAAGCGCGGCGGGCTGAAGATTGCGGTGATTGGCTTAACCACCGATGATACGGCGAAAATCGGCAACCCGGAATATTTCACCGATATCGAATTCCGTAATCCGGCGGCAGAAGCCAAGCTGGTTATCCAGGAATTACAGCAAAATGAAAAGCCGGACGTGATTCTGGCGACCACCCACATGGGCCACTATGACAACGGTAATCACGGCTCTAACGCGCCGGGCGACGTTGAAATGGCGCGGAGCCTACCTGCGGGATCGCTGGCGATGATCGTCGGCGGCCACTCGCAGGATCCGGTATGCATGGCGTCGGAGAATAAAAAGCAGGTCGATTATGTCCCCGGAACCCCGTGCGCACCGGATCGCCAGAATGGCATCTGGATCGTGCAGGCTCACGAGTGGGGAAAATATGTCGGCCGCGCCGATTTTGAATTCCGCAACGGTGAGATGAAGCTGGTGCACTATCAGCTAATCCCGGTCAACCTGAAGAAGAAAGTCACCTGGGACAACGGTCAGAGCGAGCGCGTATTGTATACGCCGCAAATTGCTGAAAACCCGCAGATGCTCTCGCTGTTAACGCCGTTCCAGAATAAAGGCAAGGCGCAGTTACAGGTGAAAATAGGCAGCGTCAACGGCCATCTTGAAGGCGATCGCAGCAAAGTTCGCTTCGTACAAACCAATATGGGGCGTCTGCTGCTGGCGGCGCAGATGGCGCGCAGCAATGCTGATTTCGCGGTGATGAGCGGCGGCGGTATTCGCGACTCTATCGAAGCGGGTGATATTACCTATAAAGACGTGATGAAAGTGCAGCCGTTCGGCAACGTGCTGACTTACGTCGATATGAGCGGTAAAGAGGTGACTGAGTACCTGACCGCCGTCGCGCAGATGAAGCCGGATTCCGGCGCTTATCCGCAGTTCGCCAACGTCAGTTTCGTTGCCAAAGACGGCAAGCTTAACGATCTGAAAATCAAAGGCGAACCGGTTGATCCGGCGAAAACTTACCGTATGGCGACGCTGAACTTTAACGCCACCGGCGGTGACGGCTACCCGCACATCGATAATAAACCGGGATACGTAAATACCGGTTTTATCGATGCCGAGGTGCTGAAAGAGTACATCGAGAAGAACTCGCCGCTGGATGCGGCGGCCTACGAGCCGAAGGGCGAGGTCAGCTGGCAGTAAGCCATCGCGTACCGGGGCCCGGATAAGGCGCGTGCGCCGCTATCCGGGACGGTGTGCTTAATCGCGGCGGGCGATATCGGCGAACTTCGCGTCCAGAAGCTTCGCCAGATCGCTTGCCGCCAGTTCAATATCCAGCCCGCGTTTGCCGCCGGAAATATAGATGGTGGCAAATTCCTGCGCCGGGGCATCAATCACCGTCGGCAGGCGCTTTTTCTGCCCCAGCGGGCTGATGCCGCCGACCAGGTATCCGGTGATCCGCTGTGCGACCATTGGGTCGGCCATATCTACCTTCTTGGCGCCCAGCGCTTTGGCCACTTTTTTCAAATCCAACTGTCCGGCAACCGGGGTGACGGCGACCGCCAGATGTTTCATATCGCCGTTAACGGCCACTAATAGCGTCTTGTAAACCTGATCCGCATTGAGCCCCAGCTTGCGAACCACTTCATCGCCAAAATTGGTCTCTTGAGGATCGTGTTCGTAGCTGTGGATCTGAAAGGTAATTTTGTTTTTTTCGAGTAATTTAACGGCGGGAGTCATAGTAATCCTTCTTACCAACCGACCTAACGTATGACCAGCATACGCGTGAGGGTTGTATAAAAAATAGTACCATCTTGCGCAATAGTATTGGCAGTGATGGTCACTTTGAGCGACAATCAGACGATCCGGGATGTATATCCCGGGATAATAATAATGATGAAATTCCTCTTTGACGGGCCAATAGCAATATTGGCCATTTTTTTACGTCAACATATCCGGCAGGTTCCCTTCGCCATACAGATGCAGCGCGCCGACGGCGACGACGTAACGCCCCGGCGGCAGGGCAAGCAGCGTGTCGCGCCAGGCTATGTTGCGCTGATGCATCAGTACATCATATAAAGACTGGCTGAAGGTCGTCGGCAGCGTTTCCGCGCCGCGCGACGGCGGTTGTTCCAGCCACCAGCCGATCATGACCTGCAGTAAACGGGCGTTGGTGCGCCAGTGGCTCAGCGTATCTTCCAGCAGCGCCTTACCGCCGTCAGGCAGATTGCGTAACAGCGCGATCTGGCTATCGGCGCCTTCCAGCTCCATTACCCTTATGTTGCTCTCGCGGGCAGCCATCAGCAACTGATAATCAATGCCGTAATCGGGTCGTAACCCCAGCTTTTGCGCCTGAGTGGCTTGTAGCACCATCGCCACCTGCCATAGCGGCTGGCTATCGAAAAGATCGACCGACAAACCCAGTTCGCCGGCGCGTGAGCGTAATTCTGCTAATTGTGTTTCGCTCAGACGTTCAGCCAGCGGGGGATAAGAGGGGAGATTACTGAAAGGCGTTTCATTACCGGTGATATCTGCTTCGACGATTAAGGCGTCGGCCTGACGTATCTTTTTCAGTAGCTTAGCCGGCGGCGGCGCCATGTCGCGGGTGCCCATATGGATGCTGCCGACGAGGTGTAAATAACGGTCGCCGGGCAGGACGATATCCATTGCAGGCCAGGAATAAGACGAGCCGACGGCGGCTCGCCACAGCATTTTTATTCGGTTTAACAGGCCCATACGCGCTCCGAAGTGTGAGGCATTCATGCTAGCGCATCTGGTGGTGGCCGTCATCTTTCCCGCGGGTTTTTATTGCCGCCAATAAATAAACGGGCGCTGAGTAACCTCAGCGCCCGTTTTCCTGTGGCTGTGCCTATTCTTTCGGTTTAAAGCGCAGCAGGCGGTTAGCGTTACTCACCACGGTGATTGACGACAGCGCCATTGCCGCGCCGGCGACCACCGGGTTCAGCAGGGTACCGGTCAGCGGCCAGAGGATCCCAGCGGCAATCGGGATGCCTAACGAGTTATAAACAAATGCGCCCAGCAGGTTCTGTTTCATATTGCGTAACGTCGCCTTCGAAATCGCTAAAGCATCGGCCACGCCGTTAAGACTATGGCGCATCAGGGTGATCGCCGCGGTTTCAATGGCGACATCGCTGCCGCCGCCCATGGCGATACCGACATCCGCCTGCGCCAGTGCCGGGGCGTCGTTAATACCGTCGCCGACCATCGCCACTTTGTGTCCTTCGCTCTGCAGACGTTTAATGGCATCGGCTTTTCCGTCCGGCAGCACGCCGGCTATCACTTCATCAATGCCCGCTTCTTTGGCGATGGCATTGGCGGTGGTCGGGTTATCCCCGGTGAGCATGACCAGCCGGTAGCCCTGACGATGCAGGCGCGCCAGCGCGTCGATGCTATCTTCACGTAGCGGGTCGCGGATGGCGAACAGCGCGGCGGCCTGACCATCGATCGCCAGCAGTACCGGCGTGGCGCCGCGCGAGGCCTGTGTCGTCATCTCGCTTTCCAGCTCGGCGGTGGCGATATGCTGCTCGTTAAGCAGCGCCTGGTTGCCGAGCAGCAGTCGATGGCCTTCCGCTTCACCGCTGACGCCGAGCCCGCGCAGGGTACGGAAGCCGCTTACCTCCGGTAAAGTGCTGTCGGCGGCTTTATCAAGGATCGCCCGCGCCAGCGGATGGCTCGAACCCTGCTCGAGCGCGGCGGCAAGACGCACCGCGGTTGTTTCATCAACCCCTGCAAAGGTTTTCACGGCCACCACCTGCGGCTTGCCTTCGGTCAGGGTGCCGGTTTTATCAAACACCAGCGTATCGAGTTCGCTGGCGCGCTGCAGAGCATCGGCGTCACGCACCAGAACGCCATATTCTGCCGCCCGGCCGACGCCGGAAATAATCGACATCGGTGTTGCCAGGCCTAACGCGCATGGACAGGCGATAATCAGTACCGTGGTGGCAATGACCAGGGTATAGACGATTTGCGGCGCCGGGCCGAAGAAGTACCAGATAGCGGCGCTAATCAGCGCAATGGCTACCACTGCCGGAACAAATACCGCCGAGATTTTATCCGCCAGTTGGCCGATTTCCGGTTTGCTACTTTGCGCCTGGCGCACCATGCGAATAATCCGCGCCAGCGTGGTCTGGCTGCCGACGGCGCTGGCGGTAAACAGCACGCTGCCGTCCTGCACCACGGTACCGGCATGAATGGCGTCGCCATCGCCTTTTTGCTGCGGTACCGGTTCGCCGGTGAGCATGGCTTCATCAAACCAGGCTTCGCCCTGGCTTATCACGCCGTCAACCGGAACGCGATCGCCAGTGGTCAGGCGCAGCGTCATACCCGCCTCAACTTCCGCGAGCGGCAGATCTTTCTCGCCTTCAGGCGTCACGACGCGTGCCGAAGGCGGCGTCAGGTCGAGCAGTTTTTCCAGCGCTTTCGAGGAGCGCTGGCGCGCGCGGGCTTCCAGCATATGGCCGAGGTTGATAAGACCAATGATCATTGCGCTGGCTTCGTAATACAGGTGGCGCGCTTCCATCGGAAACCACTGCGGCCACAGGTTGACGCTCATTGAATATAGCCAGGCGACACCAGTCCCCAGGGCGACCAGCGTATCCATGGTGGCGGTGCCGTTTTTCAGGCTTTTCCAGGCGCTGCGGTAGAAGTGACCGCCTGCGAAGACCATCACCGCGAGGGTGATAAGGCCGATGACCAGCCACAGCGATCGATTGTCGTCGCTGACCATCATGTTATCGCCGATCATGCCCCAGACCATAACCGGTACGCCGACCAGCAGGGCGACAATCGCCTGCCAGCGAAAACGTTTCATGGTGGCGATGGCGGTTTCCTGCTGTCGTTCGCGGCGTTCGAGATCGTCTTCGATCGCCTCCGCGCCGTAGCCGGCTTTTTCCACCGCCTGCACTAATTCTGCGGCGGACGCACTGCCCATCACCAGCGCCGTGCGTTCCGCCAGGTTTACCCGCGCCTGTGAGACTCCCGGCACCGCGGCAAGCGCGTTTTGTACCCGGGAAACGCAACTGGCGCAGCTCATGCCGTTGATCAGCAGCTGTTGACTGTCATCCTCGTCATGGGCTGCCGGAAGCTCGGGAGTGGCCGCTGTCAGTGCTTCCGACGGGATTGATGATTCTGCCAGCGGTTTAGCCTTTGGGTGGCTGAGCTCCGCGCCGTATCCGGCTTGTTTGATGGTCTCAATCAGGGCTGCAGCGCTGGCGCTGCCCGTGACGTGGGCTTCGGTAACAGTGACATCAGCCTGTTCAACGTCGGGACGTTGTTCGAGGCTCTCTTTCACGCGTTTAACGCAGTGGCCGCAGGAGAGGCCATCAAGCGTCAGGTCGATAGTGTTAGACATAAAAAACTCCTGAATAATTTCCGGTTAATGATTGACCGAACACACTCTTTCATCGAGTATTAAGAAGGTTAAACCTTCCAGCAAGGGGAAGGTCAAGGGGGAAAAATGAATATTAGCGATGTGGCGAAAAAAACCGGCTTAACCAGCAAAGCGATTCGTTTTTACGAAGAGAAAGGGCTGGTGACGGCGCCGCTGCGTAGCGATAACGGCTACCGTACCTATAGTCAGAAGCATCTGGATGAACTGACGCTGCTGCGCCAGGCGCGGCAGGTGGGATTTAATCTGGAAGAGTGCCGCGAGCTGGTGGCGTTATTCAACGATCCGTCGCGGCACAGCGCCGATGTGAAAAAAAGAACGCTGGAGAAAGTCGCGGATATTGAGAACCATATCCGCGAGTTGCAAAAAATGCGCGCGCATCTGCTGGCGCTGGCGGACGCCTGCCCAGGCGATGAGAGCGCGGATTGCCCAATAATGGATAACCTCTCCGGCTGCTGTCACCGCAAAGCGCAGGCTTAACGGACGGCGGCTCTTATCCGCAAGGTAATTCCTTCGATGGCGACCACTTCAACCTTGCTGCCCGCCGCGAGGTCCTCATCGGCAATCACCGGCCAGGAGCTATCGCCGACGCGGACGTGGCCACGACCGTTTTCCAGCGCGTTGTCGAGAGTGAAACGACGGCCAACCAGCTGCTGGCCGCGCTGGTTAAGCTGCGCGTCGGCGGGGCGCTGCTGCCTCATACGTTTACGCAGCCATTTTGACCACAGCCAGGCCGCCAGCAGGGTAAGAACGGCAAACAGCGTCCCTTGCCATTCCCAACTGAACGGAATAGCCCAGGTCAGCAGGCCGGTGACGACGCCAGCTACGCCGCTCCACAGCAGGTAGCCATTGCTGCCGAGCATCTCTGCCGCCAGCAATAGCCCGCCGAGAGTCAGCCAGAAAATATGCGGATGGGCGAGGATCAGGGCGATCATGATTTTTTCCGTTCGGCGCTGCTCTCTTTCAACAGTTCGCCGATCCCGGCTATCGAGCCCATCAGGCTGCTGGCATCCAGCGGCATCAGTACCACTTTGCTGTTGTTGGCGGCGCCAATCTGCTGCAGCGCGTCGGTATATTTCTGCGCCACGAAGTAGTTAATTGCCTGAATGTCCCCTGAGGCAATCGCCGATGACACCATCTGGGTGGCGCGGGCTTCCGCTTCGGCGGAACGTTCGCGGGCTTCCGCCTGCAGGAAGGCTGACTGACGTTCACCTTCGGCTTTGAGGATTTGCGACTGCTTTTCGCCTTCGGCTTTGAGAATTTCCGCCTGGCGCACCCCTTCAGCTTCCAGGATGTAGGCGCGTTTGGTTCGCTCGGCTTTCATCTGGGCGTTCATTGAGGAGATAAGTTCCGCAGGCGGACGAACGTCGCGGATTTCGACGCGGGTGATTTTTACCCCCCACGGATTGGTGGCGTCGTCGACGATATGCAGCAGGCGGGTGTTAATGCTATCGCGCTGGGAGAGCATTTCATCCAGTTCCATCGAGCCGAGCACGGTACGAATATTGGTCATCGTCAGATTGACGATTGCCAGCTCAAGATTGCTGACTTCATAGGCGGCTTTTGGCGCATCGATAACCTGAATGAAGCAGACGGCGTCAATGGTGACGTTGGCGTTATCGCGGGAGATGACTTCCTGTGAAGGGATATCCAGCACCTGCTCCATCATGTTCACTTTACGGCCGATGCGGTCCATAAACGGTACCACTAAACTTAAGCCCGGCTGCAGCGTCTGCGTGTAGCGGCCAAAGCGTTCGACGGTCCATTGATATCCCTGCGGCACGATTTTTACTGCCGCCCCCACAATGACCAGTGCGACAAAAATAAGAACGGGGATAAAAATCAGCATCAAAAACCTCCTGTCTTGTTGCCTGATGGGCGCCGCAGCGAAATGGCGCATGTTTAAACAGAGTATAACTTTCTCCTTGTTCCGGTGAAAGAAAACTGGAGTAAACTGTCTGGGTTTGAGGAAATAAACTGGACATATAATGAAGGAAAATAACGCGATTTTACGTCTCGAGGGTGTTGGTTTTAAAACCGACGACGCGGTCATCCTGAATAATATCGATCTCCGGATTGCGGCCGGGGAATTTAAGTTGATTACCGGGCCATCCGGATGCGGCAAAAGTACGCTGCTGAAAATTATCGCCTCGCTGCTGAGCCCGACCAGCGGAGAGATTTTTTTCAATGACAAAGATATCACTACGCTGACGCCAGAAAACTATCGCCAGCAGGTCTCTTACTGCGCGCAAACCCCGGCGCTATTCGGCGATTCGGTCTATGACAACCTGGTCTTCCCATGGCAGATCCGCAACAAACAGCCGGATCCTAAAGCGCTGATTGCCGACCTCGAACGATTCGGGCTGGCGGATAATACGTTGGAGAAATCCATTAATGAGCTTTCCGGCGGTGAAAAGCAGCGGGTCTCGCTCATTCGTAATTTGCAGTTTCTACCGCAGGTTTTGCTGCTTGATGAAATTACCAGCGCGCTGGATGAAAGTAATAAGCGCAACGTTAACGAGATTATTCATCGCTACGCGACGGAAAAAGGGATGGCCATTCTGTGGGTCACTCACGACCAGAACGAAATTGCCCATGCTGATGAAGTCATTACGCTACAGCCTGCCGGCGGGAAAATGCAGGAGGTGAAAAATGAACGGGCATAATATTACTAACGAATCACTGGCGCTCTCGATGGTGCTGGTGCTGGTAGCGATCGTCGTCAGCTATCGGGAAAAGCTAGCGCTGGAAAAAGATATCATCTGGAGTATTTGCCGGGCGATAGTGCAATTAATTATCGTCGGCTACGTGCTGAAATATATCTTTAACGTCAACCATGCGGTGTTGACGCTATTGATGGTGCTGTTTATCTGCTTCAACGCGGCGTGGAATGCGAAGAAGCGCAGTAAATATATCGACAAAGCTTTTGTTTCATCGTTTATCGCTATTACCACCGGCGCTGGACTAACGTTGGCGGTACTGGTCTTCTCGGGGTCGATCGCCTTTGTGCCGATGCAGGTTATTCCGATTGCCGGCATGGTGGCCGGTAACGCTATGGTGGCGGTAGGACTGTGCTACAACAATATGGGCCAGCGTTTTAACAGTGAGCAGCAGCAGATTCAGGAGAAGCTAAGCCTCGGCGCGACGCCGAAGATGGCCTCCGCGCGGCTGATTCGCGACAGCATACGCGCTTCGTTGATTCCCACGGTAGATTCGGCGAAAACGGTCGGGCTGGTGAGTTTACCGGGCATGATGTCGGGACTGATTTTCGCCGGGATTGACCCGGTGAAGGCGATTAAGTATCAGATTATGGTCACGTTTATGTTGCTATCGACCGCCAGCCTGTCGACGATTATTGCCGGTTATCTGACCTACCGGAAGTTCTTCAATGCCCGCCATCAATTGGTGGTGACGCAGTTGAAAAAGCGCCCGTAAGTATTCCCGGGTTACGGCTTACGCCTTACCCGGGCTACCACGGCGTAATCTGTAGCCCGGATAAGCGTAGCGCTATCCGGGTCAGCGCCTCTGATTAATACAGCAGTGAATACAGCTGGCGGCGGTACTTCGCCGCCAGGGCGTCGCCGGTGCCGAGCGCCGCGAGGATCTCTTGCAGCATTTTGCGCACCTGGCCATCGCCGGCGCCTAAATCTTTTTGCAGATGCGTGAAGAGCAGCGCCAGCGCTTCTTCGTTGCGCCCGACCTGGTGCAGCTGCAACGCCAACTGAGACGCCAGCGCCGCGTCGTCCGGGTTCTGCTCGACCTGCTGCTGAAGTTGCTGGATTTCCGGGGTATCAGCGGCCTGCTTAAGCAGGTCAATCTGCGCCACCAGTCCCTGATAACGGGTGTCTTGATCCTGCAGCGGCACGGTTTTCAGCACACCTTCGGCCTCATCGGAACGCTGCAGGGCAATTAGCGTTTCCGCCAGCAGCAGGCCAATCTGGCTATCCTGGTTAGACAACTGCCAGGCCTCTTTCAGCAGCGGCAGCGCGTCGGCGTATTTTTCTTCCTGCATCAGCGCCAGCGCTTCCTGCGCTTTCAATTCTTCTTCGCGCGGCAGCACTTTATCCAGCAGGGCGCGGATAGCCTCTTCCGGCTGCGGGCCTTCAAAACCATCTACCGGCTGGCCGTTCTGGAACAGATACACCGTTGGGATCGCGCGCAGACCAAACTGCGAGGCCAGCATCTGCTCCGCGTCGCAATCTACTTTCGCCAGCGTAAACTGACCGTGGTATTGGGCGGCCAGGCGCTCAAGCACCAGCGTCAGCTGTTCGCAGTGCTGGCTGCGGGCGGACCAGAAGTAAAACAGCACCGGCGCATTCATGGATTGCTGCAGCGTCTGCTGCAGATTAGCTTCGGTAATATTGACAATATTCTGTTCGGACATGAGCGTATCTCGTTGGTCGATTTCTGTTTTAGATGGGGGCGACATTCAGCGCTTCAACTCAGCCCTGGATAATTTTGTCCATCGCACGGGCCGGTAGCAGGCGTTTTAACCAGCCTACTGCGTGGGTGACCAGCGTCACCGGATAGCGCAGTTTCGGTTTGTCGCTGACGAAGGCATGACGCACTTTTTCCACCACCGCCTCCGGGCCGAGCGTAAAGCGCGCGGCAATACCGGGATTTTCTACCGTCTTGTCGCCGGTCTGGTTAACATTGTTGGTAAAGCGGGTGCGGATTGGCCCAGGCTCAATCAGGCTGACTTTTATGCCGCTGTGGCGGAGTTCCATACGCAGTGCATCGGACCACGCCTCCAGCGCGTATTTACTGGCGGCATAGGCGCCGCGACCGGGGCTGGAAATCAGGCCCATCACCGAAGAGGTCATCACGATGCGGCCTTCGCCGTGCGGCTGCATGGCGGGCAGCAACAGCATGGTGAGCTGATGGGCGCCAAAAAAGTTGGCGGAAAACTGCTGTTCCATCTGCTGACGGCTGATGGTGGTGAGCGGGCCATAGACGCCGTAGCCTGCATTATTGAACAGGCCATACAGGCGGTTATCGGTCAGCGCGATGACTTCGGCGGCGGCATTTTCGACGCTTTGCGGGTCATCAAGATCCAACAAAATACCGGTCAGACCCAGTTCCTGCATACGAGCGACATCCTCCCCCTTACGGCAGGCGGCCAGTACGCGGAAGCCCTGGCGCTTTAAATCAAGGGCGCTTTCGAGGCCAATTCCGCTGGAACATCCTGTAACTAAAACCGATTTTTGCATAACTTTACCTGTGAATGACTCCCGGCGTTCAGGAGTCATGATTAACTAAGGGAGCCAACCGGGTTGCCATCCAGTCGGCAATAAACGGTTGCGCATCGCGATTAGGATGAATGCCGTCGTCCTGCATCCATTGTGGCTTGAGATAAACCTCCTCCATAAAAAAGGGCAGCAGAGGAATATCGAACTCTTTGGCCAGTTGCGGATAAATCGCGCTAAAGGCTTCATTATAACGGCGCCCATAGTTAGCGGGCAGGCGTATTTGCATCAGCAGCGGCTGGGCCTTTGCCGCTTTGATATCCTGAATAACGGTGCGCAGCGTCTGCTCCGTTTGCTGCGGCGGGAAACCGCGCAGTCCGTCGTTGCCGCCCAGCTCCACCAGCACCCAGCGCGGCTGGTGCTGCTTCAGTAGCGCCGGCAGGCGCGCCAGTCCCTGCTGCGAGGTGTCGCCGCTGATACTGGCATTGATCACCGTCGTTTTGGCCTGCCACTTGTCGTTGAGCAGAGCAGGCCAGGACGTATTGGCCGCCATTCGATAGCCGGCGCTCAGGCTATCGCCAAGCACTAACAGCGTATCCGCCGCCATCGCGCGACAGGTAAACAGAACCATAAACAGGAAAGGCAAATGCCAGCGGAAAACATACTTGAAGTTCATCATCTTAAGAAATCCGTCGGTCAGGGAGAGCATCAGTTGTCCATCCTTACCGGAGTTGAGCTGGTTGTCAAACCGGGGCAAACCATCGCCCTGATTGGCGAGTCTGGTTCCGGGAAATCCACGTTGCTGGCCATTCTCGCCGGGCTTGATGATGGGAGCAGCGGCGAAGTGTCTCTTTTGGGGCAACCGCTGCATCAGATGGATGAAGAGGCGAGGGCGACGCTACGCGCAAAGCACGTAGGTTTTGTCTTTCAATCGTTTATGTTGATTCCGACGTTAAACGCCCTTGAGAACGTCGAGCTGCCGGCATTGCTGCGCGGCGCCAGCGATAGCCAGAGCCGTGGCGATGCGCGCGCGCTGCTTGAACAGCTGGGGCTTGGCAAACGCCTGCACCATTTGCCGGCCCAGCTTTCCGGCGGCGAGCAGCAGCGGGTGGCGCTGGCCCGCGCCTTTAACGGCCGTCCGGCGCTGCTGTTTGCCGATGAGCCGACCGGCAATCTTGACCGTCATACCGGCGATAAAATCGCCGATCTGCTGTTCTCGCTTAACCGCGAACACGGCACCACGCTGATTCTGGTGACCCACGATCCGCTACTGGCGGCGCGCTGCGATCGTCGCTTACGCCTGGTGGATGGCAAGTTGCAGGAGGAAGCATGATAGCCCGCTGGTTCTGGCGCGAATGGCGCTCGCCTTCGCTGCTCATCGTCTGGTTGGCATTAAGCATGGCGGTGGCCTGCGTGCTGGCGCTGGGCTCAATCAGCGACCGTATGGAAAAAGGGTTGAGCCAGCAAAGCCGCGATTTTATGGCCGGGGATCGCACTCTGCGCAGTTCGCGCGAAGTGCCCGCCGAGTGGATCGCCGAGGCGCGTACGCTAGGGTTAACCGTGGGCGAACAGCTGAGCTTCGCCACCATGACTTTCGCTGTAGATACCCCGCAACTGGCGGACGTGAAGGCGGTTGATGATAGCTACCCGCTGTACGGCACGCTGGAGACCGCTCCGGCGGGATTAAAACCGCAGCGCGGCAGCGTCCTGCTGGCCCCAAGGCTGATGGCGCTGCTGAATCTAAAAACCGGCGATAACATTGATGTTGGCGACGCTACCTTGCGCATCGCTGGCGAGGTCATTCAGGAGCCTGACGCCGGCTTCAACCCCTTCCAGATGGCGCCGCGGCTGCTGATGAATATCGCCGACGTGGCGAAAACCGGCGCAGTACAGCCCGGCAGCCGCGTCTCCTGGCGCTATAAGTTCGCCGGTAGCGCGCAGCAACTGGCGGCTTACGAGCGGTGGCTGCTGCCGAAACTTGGCGCGGAACATCGCTGGATTGGTCTGGAGCAGGATGATAGCGCGCTGGGGAAATCGCTGGAACGCTCGCAGCAATTTTTGCTGCTGTCCGCGTTATTAACGTTGCTGCTGGCGGTCGCTGCGGTAGCGGTCGCGATGGGGCATTACTGCCGCAGCCGCTATGATTTGGTCGCCATCCTTAAGACGCTGGGCGCCGGGCGGGCGCAGCTACGTAAACTTATCGTCGGTCAGTGGCTGATGTTGCTGGCGCTGGCGGTGGCGGCGGGGGGCGCGATGGGGCTGCTGCTGGAAAAAGCCCTGCTGTTGATGCTTAAACCGGTGCTGCCCGCCGCGCTGCCGCCGGCCAGCGGCTGGCCGTGGCTATGGGCTATCGGCGCGATGGTGGTAATTTCGCTGCTGGTTGGTTGGCGGCCCTATCGGCTGCTGCTGGCGACCCTGCCGCTACGGGTATTACGGCAAGATGTGGTGGCTAACGTCTGGCCGCTGAAACACTATATTCCCGTGGTCTGCGCGGTTGTCGTGGGCGGACTAGCCTGGCTGATGGGCGGTAGTCCGCTGCTATGGTCGGTGCTGGTCGGGGCGCTGGTGCTGGCGCTGCTGTGCGGGCTGGTAGGCTGGGCCTTGCTGTGGTTGCTCAAGCGCTTAACGCTGAAAGCGTTACCGCTACGCCTGGCGGTGAACCGCCTGTTGCGCCAGCCGTGGTCAACGCTGAGCCAACTGGCGGCGTTTTCACTGTCGTTTATGCTGCTGGCTCTGCTGTTGGTGTTACGCGGCGATCTGCTCGAACGCTGGCAGCAGCAGTTACCCCCGGAAAGCCCGAACTACTTCCTGATTAATATCGCTCCCGAACAGGTTGTGCCGGTGAAGACATTCCTGGCCGAACACCAGACCCGGGCGGCGGAGTTTTATCCCATCGTGCGCGCGCGTTTGACGCAGATTAACGGTCAGACGACGGAAGGGAATAAAGACGAAGCGCTGAATCGCGAACTGAATCTCACCTGGAGCAAGCAGCGCCCGGATCATAATCCGCTGGTGGCCGGGAGCTGGCCGCCGAAGGTGGGCGAGGTGTCAATTGAAGAGGGGCTGGCGCAGCGGTTGGGCGTCAGGATCGGTGATAGCGTCACCTTTACCGGCGACACCCAGCAATTTAACGCTAAGGTGACCAGCGTGCGCAAAGTTGACTGGGAGAGCCTGCGGCCAAACTTCTTCTTTATTTTCCCGCCAGGGGCGCTGGATGGGCAGCCGCAAAGCTGGCTCACCAGCTTCCGCTGGGATAATGGCAACGCGATGCTGACCCAGCTTAACCGCGAGTTTCCCACCGTTAGCCTGCTGGATATCGGCGCCATCCTGCGCCAGGTCGGCCAGGTATTGACGCAGGTAAGTCGGGCGTTGGAAGTCATGGTGGTGCTGGTCACCGCCTGCGGCGTATTACTGCTGCTGGCTCAGGTGCAGGTCGGGATGCGTCAGCGGCATCAGGAGCTGGTCGTCTGGCGGACGCTGGGGGCTGGAAAAAGCTTGCTGCGTACCACGCTGTGGGCGGAGTTCGCCCTGCTTGGCGTGGTGTCGGGGCTGGTGGCGGCCATTGGCGCCGAGGTAGCGCTGGCGATGCTGCAAACAAAAGTGTTTGATTTCCCATGGACGCCGGACTGGCGGCTGTGGGTTATGCTGCCACTCTCAGGCGCTATTTTATTATCATTATGCGGCGGATGGTTGGGATTACGCTTATTAAAAGGCAAAGCGTTATTCCGACAATTTAACCAGTAAATAGATTTCATTTTTATGAAGCGCCGCGCAATTTCGCGGCGCTTTTATTTTAACGGCACAAAATGATAATTCGTTGATTTTTAAGCGCACAAAACATTAAAAACCCAACAACACGTCGTGCTAATTCGCAGTTAATATTCAACTGGCAAATATAAGGTTGCTTATTACTCAAGGAAAAAGCATGGCACATAAAATAAAAGCGCTGGCGATCTCGATCGGCGCAGCATTAGCGTTAACCTCTTTTGCATCCCAGGCTGAGATTACGCTGCTGAAACAAGATCCGCAGGCGGGCGATCCGTTAAGTCGCCTTAACTTTACCGTCGGCGGCAGTATTCGTCCGCAGTTCAATATGATGACCGGCGATGGCGATAAAGGTTCCTACAAGCGTAACGGTTTCGATGGCGGCACCCGTTTCCGTTTCGCAGCTGATTACTATCTGTTTGATGATATTAGCTGGATCAGCTACTACGAACTGGGCGTCAATATTCCGGCGCTGTTCGATTGGGACAATCACTACGCGGAAGGGGCGAACAATACCTCCCGTCGTATGCTCTATACCGGTCTGAAGAGTGATACCTGGGGTACCTTAACCTACGGTCAGCAGAACAGTATTTACTATGATGTCGTCGGCGTGAAAACCGATATCTGGGACTACGATATGATTGGTCAGGCCCCGGGTAACGGTATCAATGGCGACTACGATGGTTCTTATCGTTCACGCAATATGTTGAAATATAAGAAAACCGTGGGCGATGTCGATCTGTACGGATCCTATTTGTTTGAAGATAGCGAATATCTGCCGGGTAATGGCCTACGCTACAAGCGTAAAGGCGGCGGTTCTATCGGTGCGGATTACCACATCATGAAGGACCTGACCTGGGGTACCGCGTGGAACTACACCCGCGCCGAAATGCGCGACCCGTCAAGCTCCGATAGCAAAACCTATGACCAGAATATTGTTGGTACCGCGCTGAGCTGGACCCCGGATAACTGGACTTTCTCCTTCGGCGGCGGCTGGTATCAGAACTTCCTGACTACCAAGAAAACCGATGTTCATAACTACTTCGCCGGCGATGCCTGGGGTATTGAATACTTTGCCGGCTATAAATTCCCGATCAATCAATACGCTGTTAAATCTATTCAGCCGTACTTTATGGGCGACCGCCTGGAGTATGTGAATGGCCGCAACTATCAGCGTATTGATAACGGTTTGGGTATTAGCTTCCAGCTGGATTACGGTTTCCGTGTTGATTACGAGCACGTGTTTACCTCCAGCACCGATGATCTGGGCGATATGAACCTGGTGCGTCTGCGCTACGACTTCTGACGATGAGTTGCCGCAAGCTGGGAATTTCCCCGGCTTGCGCTGCGTTAAGCGGGAGTCGCCCGGGTAAGGCGCTAGCCGCTACCCGGGAAGCCGTCTGGTTGGGGGAACTACTTCGCCAGCCAGGCGGCGACCTCTTGCCAGTTGCCGCGAAAAATGATTTTTCCGGCTTTTTTCCCCAACTGATAGCGATACATCGGGTCGTAGTATTCATTCAACAGCGGTACCAGCCAGGCGAAGTGCGCCTCGGTACTGGCGGAACGCTGCTGCTGCAACAGCGCCGCGTCGAGCAGTTCGGTTAACTGGGCAAAGCGCTGTAGCCCCAGCCGACGCCGGATGGCAAACAGCCCATGATGCAGATACTCGCTATATTCCTGCCAGCCTTTCTCTTCGCCATAGGCGGTAATAAAGTCGTGATGCATACGATCGAAGTACTCTTCGCGCAACCGTTCGAGACGAACGTCAAAGGGATCCTCCACCACCGCCAGCGGCGATTGCGCCATGCGGATGCGCAAGCACTCCGGCAGGTGGTTCGCGCCGATCATATGGCCTTCATCTTCCAGCACCCAACGTGTTTGTTGTTCCGCCTTTTTAAGCAGGGAGACCGCCAGATGGTTTTCGAACGTCGCCTGTGGGTGTTGCTGCAACAGCGTTCGGCCAAATGACGAGCCGCGGTGGTGGGCGTGGCCTTCGAGATCGATACCGTCCGGGCGCGAGCAAACCAGTTGGGTTTTGCCATTGCCGGTGCAGCCGCCAATCAGCACGATGGGGCGCTGTACCAGCTCCTCGGTAGCCTGTATTGCCGCCTGGCGTAGCGCTTTGTAGCCGCCGACAATCAGCGGATAATCGACGCCCGCTTCCCGCAGCCACTTCTGCACGATATGCGAGCGCTGGCCGCCGCGGGCGCAGCACAGATAACCCTGTGGATAGCGGGCGCAGGCTTTCAGCCACGCCTTCAGGCGGCTGGCGCGCAGGTCGCCATCGACCAGCTTATGGCCGAGGGATAATGCCGCTTCCGGCCCCTGGCGCTTGTAACAGGTACCGACGGCGGCGCGTTCTTCGTCGTTCATCAGCGGCAGGTTAATCGCCGCGGGCATCGCGCTTTGCTGGAATTCCACCGGCGCGCGAACGTCGATAAGCGGCGTATCCGCGCAGAGGATGGCGCGATAGTGTGTCCCATTTTCCATGGGTCGTCCTTTTGAGTTAAAACCAGATGTGCTTACTGCGAGGTGGGGATTCTACGCGCCGAAGGGCGTGCCGGGGAAGGGGATAGATCAAATCCCCGGCACGAATGGCTTAATTAAGCTGCGACTGCGCCCAGAAAACGCCGCTGGCGTATTCAACCGGCAGGAGTGGTTTTAGCGCTTCCAGCGTGGCGCTCAGGCGATCGGTATCGCTGTCGGTTAGATTCAGGTGCCCGACTTTACGCCCCGGACGGACTTCTTTGTCGTACCAGTGCAGATGCACCAGCGGCAGCTTCAGCCAGTCGTAGTTCAGATCGCTGCCGATCAGGTTGATCATCACCGACGGGCTATTGACCACCGGCGGCGGCAGCGGTAAATCGGTAATGGCGCGCAGATGTAGTTCAAACTGGCTAATGGAAGCGCCGTTTTGCGTCCAGTGGCCGCTGTTGTGCACGCGCGGCGCCAGTTCGTTGATCAGTAGTCCCTCGGCGGTGACGAAGCACTCCATGGCCATCACGCCCACGTAGTCGAGCTCGTTCATGATCGCCGTCAGCATGCTTTCGGCCTGCGCCTGTTGGCGCGCATTGGCCTGCGGGAAGGCGACGCTGGCGCGCAGAATGCCATCCTGGTGCAGGTTGCGGGTCAGCGGATAAAACACCGTACTGCCGTCGCGCCCGCGGGCGCCGACCAGCGACACTTCGCCGGAGAAGTTAATTCCCTGCTCGACGATGCACTCGCCGTAGTTATCATCCGGCAGTTGTGCGGTTTCGTCAGCGCGCAGGCGCCACTGCCCGCGGCCATCGTAGCCGCCGACGCGGCGTTTGACGATAGCCAGTTCGCCCAGGCGGGCAAACACGGCGGGCCACTCGCTTTTATCCGCCAGTAGCTGCCACGGCGCGGTGGCGAGGCCAAGTTTGTCGAACAACTGTTTCTGGGTCAGGCGGTCGGCGATGATCGGAAAAACGTCGCGGTTGACGAAAGCCGGATGGCGCGCCAGTTCGCGGGTCAGGGCGGTTTCCGGCCAGCGTTCGATTTCAGCGGTGATGACGCTTTGCTGGAATGGTACCGCTTCCGGGTCGGCTTCGAGACCGACCGGCCAGACGGCGATGCCCAGCGGTTCACCGGCCTGACGCAGCATGCGGCCTAACTGTCCGTTACCGAGGACGCAAACCTGTTTCATGCCGCACCTCGCGGGTCCGGGTTATCCAGCACTTCATCGGTCTGCGCCTGACGCCAGGCGCTCAGGCGCTGGTGCAGTTCGGCATCATGCTGGGCGAGAATTTGCGCGGCGAGCAGGGCGGCGTTAGCGGCGCCGGCTTTACCGATGGCCAGCGTGCCGACCGGGATGCCGCGCGGCATTTGAACAATAGAGTAGAGGCTGTCAACGCCGCTTAACGCTGCGCTCTGAACCGGCACGCCGAGCACCGGCACCAGAGTTTTCGCTGCAATCATGCCCGGCAAATGCGCCGCGCCGCCCGCACCGGCGATGATCACCTGATAACCGTTGTTTTCCGCGCCTTCGGCGAAGCTAAACAGTTTATCGGGCGTACGGTGGGCGGAGACCACTTCAACATGGTGCGGAACGTTCAGGGTATCAAGGATTTCTGCGGCGAACTGCATGGTAGCCCAGTCGCTTTTGGACCCCATCACGATGGCGATACGCGCCGGATTATTGCGGGAAGACATGCGTCTGAAAACTCCTGTGGGTGTGCTTCACACTGCTTTAGAGGCCACAGAGAATAGCACGATATCCCGGCAAGGAAAACGGTTGCGTACGCGTGGTTAGCCGTCATTTGTCTCGCTTGTCGACGATGAAGTTCGTTGTTTACTGGCCTTTCTCTCTTTAACGATACAGGTAATAACCAGCACTAACCCCCAGGGCAGCATAAGGACGCCCATAATTAGCATATATATTTGTACAAAGCGGCTATCATGTGGGCGGGTAAAGAGCAGGTAAATCGCATAGAGCCAGAGCAACCATAGAAACATCGCATATAAAATCACAGCATATGTGCTAGCTATATACAGGAAAACCAAACCGTAATAGCTGACGCCAAGTGGACTAACAATTGAAATAATCAATCCCCAGCTTAGGGGCTGGTTCCATTTTTTCATACTCATTCCCTGAGTTAGTCACTATTAGACGCATTTGTGCGTGATGACATAAGTTGGTTTTTAGCTTTTGTCTTACTGGCATAATAGGCACATATCAACATAAATCCCACTCCCCAAAATAACACCGTAAGGATCCCTAAAATTAAGACAAAGTTTTGAATAAAAGGGTCTTCAGGAGGACGGGTGAAGAACCGATAAAGTGCATAAAAATAGAGCACCCATAGCAGTACTGCGCACCAGAAAAAATTAAGCGAGTTGCCTATAAATACGCCGATTAACGCCATATAACTTGCGCCTAGCGAGCAGATGAAAGCGACTATCATTCCCCAAACCAGGGGTTGGTTCCATTTTTTCATACTCGTTCCTTGAGTGAGATTTAGCCAAAGGCTAGCATGCGGAGAACAGATAGCGTCAGTCATTCTCCCCTTCAGATGAAGGTTTTCGGAATTGTGCCTGGGGGATTAAAACGGGAAATAGATGAGTTCGACGCCGTCGGCGCTGACTTTAACCATTGACCCTTCGCTGTGCCACGCGCCGAGGACCACGCGCCACGCGGGCTGCCCGTTGGCCTGGAGTTCATGGACGGCCGGGCGATGGGTATGGCCGTGAATCAGCCACTGCACCTGATGCCGCTCCATCGCGTCAATTACCGCCTGCGGATTCACATCCATAATTTCCATCGCTTTGCTGCTGTTGGCGGCTTGGCTATCGGCGCGCATTTTGGCGGCGATGCGGCGGCGGATAAACAGCGGCAGGGCGAGAAACAGACGTTGGATCCACGGGGTGTGGACTTTAGCGCGAAACGCCAGGTAACCGGGGTCATCGGTACATAAGGTGTCGCCATGCATAATCAACACTTCACGGCCATAGAGGTCCAGCCGCTCTTCTTCGGCGAGCAGGATCATGCCGCTCTGGCGGGCGAAGCGCTGGCCGACGAGAAAATCGCGGTTGCCGTGGATGAAGTAGCAGGGAACGCCGGCGTCGACGACGGCTTTGATTGCCGAAGCGATTTGCTGATGCAGCGGGTTCGGATCGTCATCGCCGATCCAGGCCTCGAACAGGTCGCCGAGAATATACAGCGCGTCCGCTTCGCGGGCGCTGCCGGCTAAAAAGCGCAGAAAACCGGCGGTGATCGCCGGTTCTTCTGTTTGCAGATGCAGGTCTGCAATAAAAAGTGTCGCCACGAATTATTCGCTGACGGTGACGCTTTTGATCACAACATCTTCTTTCGGCACATCCTGGTGCATGCCGCTGCGGCCGGTGGCAACCGCTTTGATTTTGTCGACCACGTCCATACCTTCAACCACTTCGGCAAAGACGCAGTAGCCCCAACCCTGCAGGCTTTCGCCAGAGAAGTTCAGGAAGTCGTTGTCGACCACGTTGATGAAGAACTGAGCGGTGGCGGAGTGCGGCGCCTGGGTACGGGCCATCGCCAGCGTACCACGGGTGTTTTTCAGACCATTGTTGGCTTCGTTCTGAATCGGAGATTTGGTCGCTTTCTGATTCATGCCCGGTTCAAAACCGCCGCCCTGAATCATGAAGCCGTTGATAACACGGTGGAAAATGGTGTTGTCGTAGAAACCTTCGCGGCAGTAGTCCAGGAAGTTTTTAACTGTTTCCGGCGCTTTGTCGTCAAACGTTTTGATTACGATATCGCCATGATTGGTGTGGAAAGTAACCATTTTTGCATCCTGTTCCGATGATTGTAGTGCTGAACCCAAGGTTGGGTATGACATAGGTGGCTGTTATAGCATAACCGCGGGGGTCGATGCACCTTGCAATGTGTGCTGCTTCCGGTTTGAATTAGGGTTAGAATAAGCGACTTATATCCACACACGTCTACACGGAATCTTCGATGTTAAAAATTTTTAATACACTGACGCGCCAAAAAGAAGAATTTAAACCTATTCATGCCGGGGAAGTTGGCATGTACGTGTGTGGAATTACCGTTTACGATCTCTGTCATATCGGCCATGGCCGCACCTTCGTCTCCTTCGACGTTGTCGCTCGCTACCTGCGCTTCCTTGGTTACAAGCTGAAGTACGTGCGCAACATTACCGATATCGACGATAAAATCATTAAGCGCGCTAATGAAAACGGCGAAAGCTTTGTCGCGCTGGTCGATCGCATGATCGCTGAAATGCACAAAGATTTTGATGCCCTCAACATTCTGCGCCCGGACAACGAGCCGCGCGCCACCCACCATATCGCTGAAATTATCGAAATCACCGAGCAGCTGATCGCCCGCGGTCACGCTTATGTGGCGGATAACGGCGACGTGATGTTCGACGTACCGACCGACCCTAACTACGGTCTGTTGTCGCGCCAGGATCTCGACCAGCTGCAGGCGGGCGCTCGCGTCGACGTGGTTGACGTCAAGCGTAACCCAATGGACTTCGTCCTGTGGAAGATGTCGAAAGAGGGCGAGCCGAGCTGGCCGTCTCCGTGGGGCGAAGGGCGTCCGGGCTGGCACATTGAGTGCTCGGCGATGAACTGCAAACAGCTGGGTAATCACTTTGATATTCACGGCGGCGGTTCGGATCTGATGTTCCCGCATCACGAAAACGAAATCGCGCAATCGACCTGCGCCCACGACGGCGAATACGTCAACTACTGGATGCACTCCGGAATGGTGATGGTCGATCGCGAGAAAATGTCGAAATCGTTGGGTAACTTCTTCACCGTCCGCGATGTGCTGAAGTACTACGATGCCGAAACCATCCGCTACTTCCTGATGTCCGGCCACTATCGCAGCCAGCTAAACTACAGTGAAGAGAACCTCAAGCAGGCGCGTTCGGCGCTGGAGCGTCTGTACACCGCGCTGCGCGGGACCGACAAATCCGCACAGCCTGCGGGCGGCGAAGCCTTCGAAGCACGCTTTATCGAAGCAATGGATGACGACTTCAACACCCCGGAAGCCTATTCGGTACTGTTCGATATGGCGCGTGAAGTAAACCGTCTGAAAACGGAAGACGCGGCTGCCGCGAACGCGCTGGCGGCCCATATGCGTAAGCTCTCATCGGTGCTGGGTCTGCTTGAACAGGAACCGGACGCTTTCCTGCAGAGCGGCGCGCAGGCCGATGATGGCGAAGTGGCGGAAATCGAAGGGCTTATCCAACAGCGTCTGGATGCGCGTAAAGCGAAAGACTGGGCGGCGGCGGATGCGGCGCGCGACCGTCTTAACGAGATGGGTATCGTGCTGGAGGATGGTCCGCAGGGTACCACCTGGCGTCGTAAGTAAGCGCCATTGCTAATGAAAAGGCCACGCTTGCGTGGCCTTTTTGCGTTAGGGACTGACTTCCAGTGGTGTGGGCTGAAAAACGCATACGGATTCGTGCAGATTCAGATGCTGGCAGGAGGATATTTTGCGGCTGTAACGGGCAATAAACTGAATAACGCTATCGCCGCTGTTTAAACCTACTTTGCCATTTGCCAATAGTTGTTCCGGCTGATCGTCGGTAAAAACATTGTTGGCAACCATTTTTGCCCCAAGGCGTTCGAAAAGCGTGACCTTAACTAACGAGGGTTGATAACCCTGCTGTAAGAGCCAATGTCTGGCCTGTTCACGTGACCAGATATTGCTATCGCCCGCTCGGGCAAAGACTTCCAGCAGCCAGCCGTTAGAATTCTGATACGGCCCGGAGAAGGGCCAGGCGATCAGGTTATAGCGTGGGCTGTGGAACAGGTTCAGTTTGACAGGACTGTGCAAAAGCGCTTGTAAGGCGGCGTTAAGTTCGCCGCGCGGGCGTAAAACCGCTATCTGCTGGTTAACCAGTTCATCGGCGAGAAACTCATATAATCCCTGCACGTACAGCGCTGACCGCGCGGTGCCACAGGTATTCAGATTATGATAAACCCGCCAGCTGTTATCGGGCTGTCGCAGGGCGTAGCCGGCATGGGACCAGGTTAACCCGCGGCTGGACATATCCTGACCCTGGCGGACTAAAATAACCACCGCTTCCGGCTCGCTATTTAATTGTTGTTTGAGCAATTGTGCCTGATGCATGGTTGCGGCAATGGTTTCCGCTGATGGCGACCCCGTGCCGCAATCGGTGCTGGCGGCCGTTGCGCTTACTGATGTCACGCTCAGGCACAAGGCGAGCGCCAGGCGCTTCATTTCGCCGACAACGGTTGGTTAGCGGAGAGCGAGGCATCCTCTTGGTTCACCATATGGGCCAGGACTTTATCTTCTTTTTTCAGCAATGCGCCTGTGCCTTCCGGGGCTTCCTCCAGCGTCAGCTTGTCCCCGGCTTTAAGCTCCGCCTCTTCGACCACCTGCAGCGGCAGCACCATTTTGACGGTGTTCTGCTTAGGATCTTTGGTGGTCAACAGCGCGGTTTTCTGCTCTTTATTTTTGTCGACAGAAGCGGCGATCAGCGCGGCGGGAAGCAGGACCGGGGAGAGAATGATGCCGCTCACCAGCACTGAACTGCCGATACTGGTAATGGTCGAAGAGACGGCATAGGCGTTGGTATGATCCTCGGCGCGAATGGTGGAAGAAACCGCCAGCAGTGCTGCAGCGGCGAGGATGGTCGTTTTATGCATGTTAATCCCTTAACGTTGAATAGATTGACGATACAACCAGAGTAGTAACGCCAGTACGCAACCAGGCAGCCAGACCCACTGCAGCTCGGAGAGGATCACCTGATGTCCATAAGGCGTGGCATAGCGTGATAGCGCGAATGGCGCCACTTTAATCACCTGCCAGGGCAGGAAGAAGCGTTGATCGGACCAGAGCCACAGCCAGCCGACGCCTTTACCACCATCGGTGATGGCATCGAGCAGGCTATGGGATAACAGGCAGACACTAAGAAATGCCCAACTGCGCGCCGGCCCGCAGTGAAACCTCCTGCCAACCATCACCATGCACAGCAAAGGAACCACGAAGGCGAACAATAAAGAGTGGGTAAATCCGCGGTGGCCGAAAATATTGCCGTAGGCGACGCCGAATTTAAACGCCAGCACGTCGGCATCCGGCAATATTGCCAACGCCACGCCAGCCAGCAGCAGGCGAGGGGGAATGATTTTGCATCCCAGCCCTAACCCCAGGCACAGTGGAACAGCGGCATGAGTGACGATAGTTGGCATTGGCTTATATTCTACAAATAAAAGCCTATTATCAGTAGGGTATTTGAGAATTACATCCCCGCATTTTTCTGATTTTCCAGCGGGAGAGCGCTGGCGCCGGGACCGGCGCCAGAGAGGGTTAGGCGATAACGGTAATGCTTTGACCGTCAAAGGTCACCGTTTGGCCGGCGACGATTTTACAGCGTTTGCGGGTTTCCACCGCGCCGTCGACTTTCACCAGCCCTTCAGCGATAAAGATTTTGGCCTGCGCGCCGCTTTCGCTCCAGCCTTCCAGCTTCAGCAGATCACACAGTTCAACATGCGGGTGTTTGCCCAGAGAAAAATTCGCCATCTTAGGCCTCCTGAATGTCGTGATACTCTTCGCACGCCTGCAGCGTATTCTGAATGAGGGTCGCTACGGTCATTGGGCCAACGCCGCCAGGCACGGGCGTAATGTAGGACGCGCGTTCCGCTGCATCTTCAAACACTACATCGCCGACCACTTTGCCGCTTTCCAGACGGTTAATGCCGACGTCCACCACGATGGCGCCTTCTTTAATCCATTCACCCGGAATAAAGCCTGGTTTACCAACCGCGACAATCAGCAGATCGGCATTTTCGACGTGGTGGCGCAGGTTTTTGGTGAAACGGTGGGTGACGGTGGTGGTGCAGCCCGCCAGCAGCAGCTCCATGCTCATCGGACGGCCGACAATGTTAGAGGCGCCGATCACCACCGCGTTGAGGCCATAGGTGTCGATATTGTAGCGCTCAAGCAGGGTGACAATGCCGCGTGGCGTACAAGGACGCAGGCGCGGTGCGCGCTGACACAGGCGACCAACGTTATACGGATGGAAGCCGTCGACGTCTTTGTCCGGGGCAATGCGCTCAAGGACTTTAACGTTGTCGATACCGGCTGGCAGCGGCAACTGCACCAGGATGCCGTCGATAGTGTTATCGCCGTTAAGCGTGTCGATAAGTTCCAGCAGCTCGGCTTCGCTGGTGGTTTCCGGGAGATCGTAAGAGCGGGAGACGAAGCCCACCTCTTCACATGCCTTGCGTTTGCTGCCGACATAAATCTGCGACGCAGGGTTGCTGCCGACCAGCACAACGGCGAGCCCGGGGGCGCGTTTTCCGGCCGCTACGCGAGCCTTCACTTTTTCCGCGACCTCAGAGCGCACCTGCTGCGCAATCGTTTTACCGTCAATAATTTTTGCTGCCATCAGAGAGAGGATTCCATCTGTCACTTTACGAAAGGGGGATGCGGATATTTTGTCAGAAGCCAGCCCCGCTGTCAGTTATCGTTTGCGTTTTTATCGGTTTTCCGCCGCGAGGAGGTAAAAACAGGCTATTTTTCCGCGCCGTGGCGGCGGAAGGGGCCAGTCGCGAACGAACGGGGCGAACAATCCTTAACCAGACATCGCGTTAATAATCGACAAGCTCGCTATGCCGCTGCCTTTTCCCGGCAAAATGCATTGACTCACCGGAGGTTGACCGTATAATTTCACGCGATTGCACCTCCCGAAGCTCCCGCTTCTCAGTGCGCCCTTAGCTCAGCTGGATAGAGCAACGGCCTTCTAAGCCGTAGGTCACAGGTTCGAATCCTGTAGGGCGTGCCATTATCGCTTCTCTTACGCTCGATTCCTCCATCCAACACAAGACTTTGGCGTAGAACCGTGCTGATATTACCCGTTAATTAATAACGAAAAGTTTAATTTTATTTCCCATCGCGCTGATTATAGTGATGACACATTCACTTGCTTATTAAGGTCATCGTTCATGAAGTTAATTATTGCCTCCGTTATTTCGTTGTTGAGCTTCAGCGCGCTTGCGGCGCCGGAAGGGACACTAAGCGTACATATTCTCAATCAGCAGACCGGTCTGCCTTCTCAAGGGGTGCAGATTGAGCTCGATAAGCAGCAGGGCAGCGGCTGGCAGCATATCGCCAGCGGTAAAACGGATGCCGATGGCCGTATCAAGTCGCTCTATCCGCAGGCCGATAATATGGAACCTGGGGTGTATAAAGTGACCTTCAAAACCGGTGACTACTTTAAAAGTCATAATATGAGCACCTTCTTTCCCGTCATTCCGGTTATTTTCAGCGTAACCGAACAGAACCAAAAGCTACATATCCCGCTGTTGTTGAGCCAGTATGGCTACTCTACCTACCGCGGTAGTTGATCCACGCACATTTCCTGGCCGGGCAAAGCGAAGACCGTCGTGTCTTGCTTTGTCCGGCGCATGTCACCGAATTCACTAAAACATCTATCTAACATTTCATCCCGCCCCTGATTGCCGCAACGTCGTGGCTATACCTCCCTTTTGTTTTCAATAAACGATCCTTCGTTCGATTTCTTTTTGATATGTGATGACGGTAACTAAAACGCTGTTTTGTTTTCATTGAATCATTATTTCACATGATCAATGATAACGGCATGGTATCAGTGTGGTGCGCACAACCCTGAGACTCCTGACTTTTCTCATCTGTTCGTAATGCAATGAACAGAAAGAATTTTTTCAAACGCTATTGAAAGAATAAGTCACATCCTTGCCGTTCAGGTGGGGTGGAGATGAGGATAAAAAATGAAAATCAAAGCAACCATTGAACGTATCCCTGGCGGCATGATGCTGGTCCCATTGCTGCTTGGCGCGCTTCTCAATACCCTGGCGCCGGATACCGGTAATTACTTTGGTTCATTCACCAAAGGCATGATTGGCGGCACGGTGCCGATCCTGGCGGTGTGGTTTTTCTGTATCGGCGCATCGATTGATTTGCGCGCCACCGGCACCGTATTACGTAAATCCGGCACGCTAGTGATCACCAAAATTGCCGTCGCCTGGATTGTGGCCTTTATCGCTGCGATGGTCATTCCGGAAAATGGCGTCCAGACCGGTTTCTTTGCCGGACTGTCGGTGCTGGCTATTGTCTCAGCAATGGATATGACCAACGGCGGTCTGTACGCCAGCCTGATGAATCAGTACGGCAGTAAAGAAGAATCCGGCGCGTTTGTATTGATGTCGCTGGAGTCCGGCCCGCTGATGACCATGGTTATCCTTGGCTCCGCCGGACTGGCTTCCTTCGAGCCCCACCACTTTATCGGCGCGGTGCTGCCATTCCTGGTGGGCTTTGCCTTAGGTAACCTCGACCACGACTTCCGCGCCTTCTTTAGCAAAGCCACCCCGGTGCTGATTCCGTTCTTTGGCTTTGCGCTGGGCAACACCATCAACCTGAGCGTGATTCTGGATACCGGACTGCTGGGGATTGTGCTTGGCGTGGCGGTCATCATCATTACCGGCATCCCGCTGATTATTGCTGATCGGGTTATCGGCGGCGGTAACGGGACGGCTGGCGTCGCGGCCTCTTCCGCAGCGGGCGCGGCGGTCGCGAACCCGGTGATCATCGCGCAGATTAATCCGGCCTTTGAACCGGTGGCGGCTTCGGCGACGGCGCTAGTCGCGGCAAGCGTCATCGTCACCGCGATTTTAGTACCGATTATTACCGCGCTGTATGCCAGACGCTTTGGCAACGTGCAGGCGGTGAAAGCACCTGCGGTAAATGTTGCACCATCCGCGAATCACTAACTTATTCTCGCCCTCCGCAGGAGGGCTTTATCATTCAAGAATCTGCCTGGAGGCTAACGTGGACGTAAGACAAAGTATCCACAGCGCGCATGCGAAAACTCTGGATACCCAGGGGCTGCGTAATGAATTTTTAGTTGAACACGTGTTTGTGGCTGATGAATACACCATGGTGTACAGCCATATTGACCGCATTATTGTTGGCGGCGTTATGCCGGTGCAGCGCGGCGTGTCGGTGGGCGGAGAAGTCGGTAAACAGCTTGGGGTAAGCTATTTCCTCGAACGCCGTGAGTTAGGGGTGATTAATATCGGCGACCCGGGTTGTATTACCGTTGATGGCCAATGTTATGAAATCGGCCACCGTGAGGCGCTGTACGTCGGTAAGGGGGCGAAAGAGGTGGTGTTTACCAGCATCGACCACGCAAAACCGGCGAAGTTTTACTACAACTGCGCCCCGGCGCATACCACTTATCCGACGAAGAAAGTCACCCCTGCCGATGTAGCGCCGGTGACGCTGGGTGACAACCTGACCAGCAACCGCCGCACCATCAATAAGTATTTCGTGCCGGATGTGCTGGAAACCTGTCAGCTCAGCATGGGCCTGACCGAACTGGCGCCGGGCAACCTGTGGAACACCATGCCTTGCCATACCCATGAGCGGCGGATGGAGGTCTATTTCTATTTCAACATGGATGAGGACGCCTGCGTCTTCCACATGATGGGGCAGCCGCAGGAGACCCGTCATATTGTGATGCATAACGAGCAGGCGGTAATTTCGCCAAGCTGGTCGATTCACTCAGGCGTAGGTACCCGCGCTTATACCTTCATCTGGGGGATGGTCGGCGAGAACCAGGTCTTTGACGATATGGATCACGTCGCCGTACGCGATCTTCGTTAAAACTCCCCCTCAAGCCCGGATTGCCTTGGGGGGAAATGCAGCGGAGTTCACACTATCAGTGTGTAGAGGCGGGGCGGGGGGTAAGACCCTTTGCCCCGTCATTGTTGGTGTCGCGTAGATAGCCGACTTTATTAATGTGTCTTACGCATCAATAGATGCGCAAAATGCGCTTATTCTCTTTCGCAACTTCCCGCACTCTTACGGTTACCTAAATGTTAATGAGAGTTAACTATTCAGTTAATCAGGGAGAGTGTGATGTCCGCAACTGCCGCTACTTCAGTGTTTCGTGCCAGGGCCAAAGTGATCCTGCAAGTGACCTCAGGGAATTTTCTTGAGCAGTTTGACTTCTTTTTATTTGGTTTTTACGCCACCTATATTGCCCATACTTTTTTTCCTTCCGAAAATGAATTCGCTTCCTTAATGATGACCTTCGCCGTTTTCGGCGCCGGGTTCTTGATGCGGCCCGTTGGCGCCGTGGTGTTAGGCGCCTGGATTGACAAGGTCGGCAGACGTAAAGGTTTAATCGGCACGTTGTCGATTATGGCGATGGGGACCATCCTGATCGTGCTGGTGCCAGGTTATCAGACTATCGGTTTGTGGGCGCCGGCGCTGGTGCTGTGCGGCCGGCTGCTGCAGGGCTTTTCTGCTGGTGCGGAGCTGGGCGGCGTCTCGGTTTACCTCGCAGAAATGGCGACACCTGGACGTAAAGGGTTCTATACCAGTTGGCAATCTGCCAGTCAGCAGGTCTCGATTATGGTGGCCGCTTCATTGGGCTATCTGCTCAATATGCTGCTCAGTGAGTCGAGTCTGCATCAGTGGGGATGGCGAATCCCGTTCGCGATTGGCTGCCTGATCGTGCCTTTTATCTTCTTTTTACGCCGCAACCTGAATGAAACCGCGGAGTATACGGAGCGTAAGGAACATCCGACCTTAGGACAATCGCTGACTATTCTGCTGGCAAACTGGCGGGTGGTGATTGCGGGGATGCTAATGGTGGCCATGACCACTACCGCGTTCTATTTGATCACGGTCTACGCGCCAACCTTTGGCAAAAACGTGTTGTTATTAAGCGCCTCGGATAGCCTGCTGGTCACGCTATTGGTGGCTATCTCCAATTTCATCTGGCTGCCTATCGGCGGCATGCTTTCCGATAAGTTTGGTCGTAAACCCGTGCTGGTCAGCATGACGCTGCTGGCTATTTTCACCAGTTGGCCTGCGTTATCGCTGCTGGCCCGCATGCCGGACTTCGCCATGATGTTGTCCGTGCTGCTGTGGCTCTCCTTTATTTACGGCATCTACAACGGCGCGATGATCCCCGCACTGACGGAAATTATGCCTAGGTCGGTCAGGGTCGCTGGTTTTTCCCTGGCTTACAGCCTGGCTACCGCTCTGTTTGGCGGTTTTACGCCGGCGATGTCCACTGCGTTAATTAAAATCACCGGGGATAAGGCGGCGCCCGGCTACTGGATGAGTTTTGCGGCAATCTGCGCGCTACTGGCGACGCTGTATCTCTATCAACGCGTTTCCCGACAGGCATTGAAAACGCAAAATTCTTTAGGTTAAGAGGTGAATATGCAACGTAAATCATGGGTTTTCTCGTTAGTGGTATTCACCTGCGGCTATGCGCATGTTGCCGTCGCGCAGGAGATCACGGTGATGATTTCCGGCGGCTTCTCCGCGGCGTTGGATAAACTGGCGCCCGACTATCAGCAAAAAAGCGGCAATACCTTACATATCATTCATGGTCCCTCGATGGGGAAATCCGCGGAGGCGATACCGAACCGCCTGGCGGCAGGGCAAAAGGCGGATGTGGTGATTATGGTGGGATACGCCCTGGATGATTTGCAGAAGCAGGGCAAAGTGGTGCCGGGGTCGCGTATTGAACTGGCGGATTCACGTATTGGCGCCGTCGTGCCAAAGGGGGCCCCGGTACCGGATATCAGCAGCGTCGCCGCGTTGAAACAAACATTGCTGCAGGCGAAATCCATCGCCTATTCGGATAGCGCCAGTGGGCGCTATGTTGAAAAGGAGCTGTTCAGCAAACTGGATATTGCCGCGCAGGCGAGCCCCAAAGCAAAAATGATCGAAAAAATCCCCGTTGCTTCGCTGGTGGCAAAAGGGGACTACGCGATAGGGTTTCAGCAGGTTAGCGAACTGTTGCCGGTCAGCGGCGTGACGTTCGTTGGCCGTTTGCCGGATGAAGTGCAATACGTTACCCGCTTCGCGGGCGCCGTAGTTGCCGATTCATCCGCGCAGTCGCAGGCGAAGCAGTTGCTGTGCTATCTGGCTTCAGTCCCGGCGCAGGCGGAAATTCGTCGCACAGGCATGGATCCTTTACCCTCCAACGCTTGTGAATTACCGGAAGAGGGCTAATTATGCGGTGGGATGGTAAAAATCAGTAATGGCTTTTTCGAGTTCGGCGGCCAGAGGGGGTAACGCTCTGCCCGCTTTTTTTATCAGTCCCACTTGCCTTTTCACTTCAGGTTCTACTAGCGGAATACTGGCTAACGCGTGGTGCGCGTAGGCCGGCAGCGCCATCGCCGGTATTGCCGCGATACCAAGGCCGGCATCCACCATACCCAGCATCGTCGTGACATGGCGGGTTTCACAAACCGCAGTGCGTCGTGGCCCTACATCGCTCAGGGCGCCATCCAGCAGGTGGCGATTGCCGGAGATCTTATCGAGCCAGATATAATCGCGGTTAAAAAACTCCTGCCAGCAGAGGCTGTTACGCTGCGCCAGCGGATCGTCGCGTCGGCAAACCGCCAGGTAACGTTCATGAACCAGCGGCGTAAACACCACATCAGACGCGATCTCAGAGAGAAAACTCAGGCCGAAATCCGCCTGGCGATTTTGCACGGCGCTATAAACATTTCCGGCGCTGGTATCAATAACCTTGATCCGCGCCTTAGGAAAACGTTGACGGAATTGCGTAATGACCTGGGGCATAAAATAGTTGGCGGCTGAAGGAACGCAGGCGACCGTCACCAGCCCGTTGCCGAAAGCCGCGCGGTCGCTAATGCCGTCCAGGGCATCTTCGAATTCGGAAAGCAGATGCTGCGCCTTTGGAGCGAAAGCTCTGCCGGTTTGTGTGAGCGTCACCCGGCGAGTGGTTCTTTCAAACAATCTCACCCCTAAAGCGGTTTCCAGCTTCTCGATTCGCCTGCTTAACGCCGATTGCGAAATGCAAATCGCCTCGGCGGCGTAGCGAAAGCTGCCGTGCTCGCTGAGGGCTAAAAAGGCGTAGAGATCCTGCAGATCAAAAAGGGGCAAGTGGCGTTTCTCCTGGATTTAACAAAAAAACAACAATTGATTGTACTGTTTATTTTGTTTTCCAGGAAGAAACAACGCCGACCAGCCGCAGGTTAAATAGATGACCTGCGGCCCGGCATCAGGCGTGCGCCAGTAGCGGGAACATTAATTTGTTGTCGTGGAAGATGTTCTCTTTAGTCGAATAGATAAACAACATATCGTCGCCGTCTATTTTTTCGTACTCGCCAAGGCGCGCTTCCTTCGGCGTAAAACCGAGCACCGCCTGTTGCGATTGCGGTTGGGCGAGTTCATTGATAATGGTCGCCATGGATTGTCCGGCATCGCAAAAAATATCAAAGCAGATCAGCTCATGGGCGCTTTGCATCGCAATGGCGACGGCCTGGTTTTTCTCCGAGTAGTAGACAAAATGCTTCATAAACGCCGAACAGTAAAACATCAGCAGACCGAAGTTATTTTCCACTCGTAGCTGTGAAAAGGGGTTGGATTTCTGGTAGTAGTGCTTAAGCAGGGCGATATCCTGCGCACTATCCATATCCAGTTTACGGAAGTCGCCGGGTGTAGGCGAAACGGGCGCAACATATTGATATTCGTCGGTCCGCGTAAAGCCAAATTTGGGATAGAAATCGACGGTAGTAGAATTGGCAAACAGGAAAAAAGCATCCGCTTTGTCACGCCAGTCATCAAGAATATGTTGTATCAACTGTCCGGCAAGCCCTTTATTACGGTAATCAATGTTGGTCATTACCGTACCTATTTGAATATAGCGTCGGGGTTGGCCTTGCCAGACCAGATCAATAATATTCGCGGAGGCGTTGGCGATAACTTTATTCTTATCAACGAAAGCGTAAGGGATATAGGATTCACTCCAGTACCCCTGCTGATACCAGGCGTCAAAGGAAAGATCGAACGTTTTGATGGCTAAATCAATAAAGCTCTTTCTTAATGTATTATCATCTTTGAGTTGCTTAACCAATTTGTAGTGCATCGCAGTCATTCCTTTCTTATTCGTTTTACTATCCGGGATTGCTACAGGCAAATTTTACCCCTTGAAAATCACAGGCTTTGCGCCTGAGTATGGCGGTTTTCTGTGGTTTGTACAGCATTGACAGAAGGGCATCGCTCAGGACGTTGCCTGGCTCACAATTAACAGCGAACATTCTGCGTGGATAAGGTCAGTGAGACGCACCTGCGGTGGAATTTGGTTTATTCTTTTTTCTCGGGGAATAATCTGAAGAAATCTATTTGAGAGAAATTTACAGTAAAACGTAAGTATAAGAGGAAAATATTTTAATTATTTCTTTTTGACATAGCTCGCTGATATTTATCTATAAATAAAAAATATCGGAAAGGCATATTTTATCAATAGGTAATATGCACTAACGCTCAACAGTATATGGCGTATTTTAGTTGCTGCGTTGATATTAAATTGCTGAGAGATGAGCTAAATGAGCCATCATCTTCTACACTTTATGGCGCCGTTGCCATTGAGGTTTTTCGCAAGCAAGGGAAAGGCTTCATATCAGCGCTGAATGTAACCAATTGAATGTTAATGAGAAGTTGTCATATTTTCAAGAGAGGAGTTCCTGATATGGCATTCGTAACAACTAAAGATGGCGTTAATATTTATTTTAAAGACTGGGGTCCGAAGGAGGCTCAGCCGATTGTGTTCCACCATGGCTGGCCGTTAAGCGCTGATGACTGGGATAACCAGATGCTGTTTTTCCTCGCACAGGGTTTTCGCGTCATCGCTATCGATCGCCGTGGACATGGGCGCTCCGACCAGGTAAGCGAAGGCCATGATATGGATCACTATGCGGCCGATGCTTCGGCGGTAGTGGAAAGTCTGGATTTGCATAACGCTGTCCACGTTGGCCATTCAACCGGTGGCGGCCAGGTCGCGCGTTATGTGGCCAAGTACGGCCAACCGCAGGGCAGGGTAGCTAAAGCGGTATTAATCAGTTCCGTTCCGCCGCTGATGGTCAAAACCGACAATAACCCTGGCGGTACGCCCATCGAAGTGTTTGACGGTTTCCGCAAGGCGCTTGCCGCCAATCGCTCGCAGTTTTATCTCGATGTTGCCAGTGGACCGTTCTACGGCTTTAATCGCGATGGCGCAGAGGTTTCGCAAGGTACCATTCAAAACTGGTGGCGCCAGGGGATGACCGGTAGCGCGAAAGCCCACTATGAAGGGATTAAAGCCTTCTCTGAAACCGACCAGACAGAAGATCTGAAAGCGATTACGGTGCCAGTGCTGGTTATGCAGGGTGACGACGACCAGGTCGTTCCTTATAAAAATGCCGCGATTCTGCAGGACAAACTATTAGCGAATAGCGAGCTGAAAATTTATCCGGGCTTACCGCATGGTATGCACACGTCACATGCGGATGTGATTAACGCCGATCTGCTGGCCTTCATTCGTTCATAACGATATTCAGCCTTCGAAGACGTTTCTTCGGAGGCTATTTATTTATTGTTGAAGATGAATAACGCAAACTTTAGTTTGCGTGCCGCTGTACGAAAAAATTAATAATAAATTTGTTACATAGTTCGTGTAATACCAGGGCAGTGTACAGGTTATAGTCTACGCTTGTATGCGTATTACCGCACGAATAGGAAAAAACTAAATGTTATGGATCGGGTACCTTATCCGCAAATTCGGACTGAGGCCTCCCGCTGGTATGTAAATCAAGGATCCTGAAGAGCAATACTCAGATGTCGCATTTACCCAAATTCTCTCTTTCATTATTACACCCGCGTTACTGGCCGGCATGGCTGGGTATTGGCTTATTGTGGCTGGTGGTACAACTACCTTATCCGCTGATCTATCGTCTGGGCCATGGGTTAGGGCGTTTATCCATGCATTTTTTGCGCGGAAGGGTACGTATTGCGAAGCGCAATCTTGAGCTCTGTTTTCCACATCTCAGCCCGGCGCAGCGTCATGAAATGTTGGTTAAGAATTTTGAATCTCTGGGCATGGGGTTGATGGAAACCGGCATGGCATGGTTCTGGCCGACCCATCGCGTCGAGCGCTGGACCGAGACCAGCGGCGTCAACGAAGTCGTTGAACTGCAGGAACAGAAACAGGGTATTTTGCTGATTGGCATTCACTTTCTGACTCTGGAGCTCGGCGCGCGGATGTTTGGCATGTTCACGCCGGGGATTGGCGTTTACCGGCCAAACGATAATCCGCTGATCGACTGGCTACAAACCTGGGGACGACTGCGTTCTAACAAGACGATGTTGGATCGTAAGAACTTGAAAGGTATGGTTAAGTCACTGAAAGAGGGAGAAATTCTCTGGTACGCTCCGGATCATGATTATGGGCGCGCCAGCAGCGTATTTGTTCCCTTTTTCAATGTTGATAATGCTGCGACTACCACCGGGACCTGGATGCTGGCGAGAATGTCAAAAGCCACCATCGTGCCTTTTGTTCCGCGAAGAAAGCCCAACGGCGCCGGGTATGAGCTGATTGCGCTGCAGCCAGAGGCGACGCCGCCGCTGGATTCCCCGGAAACTACCGCCAGCTGGATGAACAAAATTATTGAGCAATGTATCCTGATGGCGCCGGAACAGTACATGTGGCTGCACCGTCGTTTTAAGACCCGTCCGGAAGGGGTTCCGTCGCGGTACTAAGCGCGGTGGCCGGTGAAAAATAATCCGATAAATAGCGCGCTTATTAATCTAGTGTCTATACTCTAAATAATTCGAGTTGCAGGCAGGCGGCGACGCAGAGAATCCCCAGGAGCTTACTCTAGTAAGTGACTGGGGTGAGCGAGGAAAGCCAACGCACATGCAACTTGAAGTATGACGAGTATATACTGAAAGAGCCTCAATTAGGCTCTAATCCAAGGAGAATGTAGGATGAAAAAGGTATTAGTCGCTTTAGCTCTTTCTGCTGTTGCCTTTGGCGCCTCTGCTGCGCAATTAATTACTAAAGAAGAAGCTTCGCATTTCAAACTGACTCACGTGGGCAGTATTTCTGTGGGGCCGTCTGGCGGGCAATTCTCTTCACCTTCTGATCTTCACGATCAGCTTTCTAAGCTGGCAGATGAGAAGGGCGGTAAATATTACATTATTACCGCGGCGCGCGAACACGGGCCGAACTTTGAAGCAACGGCGGAAGTGTATAAATAATTAATCACGTTGATTAATTATATATAAACGTCGAAAGTCTGATTTTTAACCCGGCATGCTGCCGGGTTTTTTATTTAAGTACTGTGAAGCGATATATCCTGTTTACTTCGCGTCGACGGTAGGGTAGTCGAGGTAGCCCTCTTTACCACCGCCGAAAAACTGCTCTCTGATTGGCTGATTGAGCGGCAGGTTGTGCTGCAGACGATACGGCAGATCCGGGTTGGCGATAAACGGGCGACCAAAACCAATCAGGTCGGCCCAGCCTTTGGCCAGCGCTTCTTCGGCACGTTCTACGGTGTATTTCCCCGAATAAATCATTGTGCCGCGGAACACCTGTCGTAGCGCTTCTTTAAAGGCAGCGGGCATCACTGGCGCATCATCCCAGTCGGCTTCGGCGATATGGATATAGGCGATGCCGATATCATTGAGGACGCTGGCCGCCGCCAGATAGGTGGCTTCCGGCGTATCATCTTTCGACCCCATCAAGGTGGTCAGCGGCGCCAGGCGGATGCCCAGTTTCTCTTTACCAATCGCATCGGCAACGGCTTGCGCCACTTCTTTGAGGAAACGCAGGCGATTGGTTAACGAACCGCCGTACTCATCGGTACGCTGGTTTTCACGAGAATCAATAAACTGATTGATCAGATAGCCATTCGCACCGTGTAGCTCAACGCCATCAAAACCGGCGGCAATAGCGTTACGCGCGGCCTGTGCATATTGTTCGATGATAGCCGGGATCTCTTCGCGAGTCAGGGCGCGCGGCATCGAGTGCTGCACCATTTCACCAACGCCGTTTTCCGGACCGCGTCCTTCGACATCGACAAAGACCTTCACTCCTTCAGCCTGAATTGCAGATGAAGAAACCGGTGCGGCATTACCCGGCTGCAGTACGGTATGGGAGACACGCCCTACGTGCCAGAGCTGGGCAAAAATTTTGCCTCCCGCCTGGTGTACCGCGGCGGTGACTTTTTTCCAGCCGGCGATCTGCGCTTCATTATAGATGCCAGGCGTCCAGGCATAACCCTGTCCCTGTTGGCTAATCTGCGTGCCTTCGCTGATAATTAAACCGGCGCTGGCGCGTTGGGCGTAATACTCCGCCATCTGATCGGTAGCGACATCACCGGCCCCGGCGCGGGAACGCGTCATCGGCGGCATCACGATACGGTTGTTTAACGATAGGGCCGGCAAAGAATAGTGGTCGAATAACATAATGCGTCTCCTTAACGACTTGATGGACGCAGCATAGACCCTGGCTATTTTGGATTAAATGACAACGATGTTCATAGACTGTTAACTGATTTGTATATAAAGGGGGTAGCGTATGCCAAACGTGTGGGGTATTGACCACCCGCATAATTAGGTAGGCGAAATGTGGTATTATCGCGCCTTTCCCTTTTCGTCCTGGGGTTTTTTTATGCAACAACCTGTTGTTCGCGTTGGGGAATGGCTCGTTACTCCTTCTGTAAACCAAATTAGCCGGAACGGACGTCAGCTTACTCTCGAACCGCGTTTAATCGATCTTCTGGTCTACTTTGCTCAACATCCTGGCGAGGTACTTAGCCGGGACGAGCTTATCGATCACGTCTGGACGCGCAACGTGGTGACCAGCCATGTCGTCACCCAGAGTATTTCCGAGTTGCGTAAGTCACTGAAAGACGGCGATGACGGCAGCATGGAATATATTGCGACGGTGCCCAAACGCGGTTACAAGCTGACGGTCCCGGTAATTTGGTGTACGGAAGAGGGCGAAGAGTTGGCGCCGGTTGTCCCGCCAGTAGCCCCTGTCACCGTTCCTGAAACGTCGCCACCGACTATTTCTCCTTCATCTGCCTCGCCTGCGGCGGCGGCAGTGCCGGAAAAACGTAAACGGATCACCACCTTCTGGGTGTGGACGCTGTTCCTGCTGGCGTTGGGCAGTTGCGTCGCGTTAGTCGCCTTGTCGTCGATAGAATCGCGGCCGCCGGAAACCAAAACTCGCCTGCTGCTAAACCCGCGCGATATCGACATACACCTGGTAAACGGCAGTTCATGCAATAACTGGGCGTCGCAGCATGCCTATGCGGTAGGGTTGGGCAGCCTGGTAACCACCTCGCTTAACACTTTCTCGACCTTTATGGTCCACGATAAAACCAACTACAACATCAACGAGCCCAGCAGTTCGGGTAAAACGTTGACCATCGAATTCGTTAATCAGCGCCACTATCGCGCCCAGCAGTGCTTTATGTCGGTGCAGCTGGTCGATAACGCCGACGGCTCGACGATGCTCGATAAACGCTACTTTATTACCATGGATAACCAGCTCACCATTCAGAATGACCTGCTGGATAGCCTCTCTACAGCGCTAATGCAGCCGTGGCCGGATCGCATGAAAGCGATGCTTAAACAGTATCAACCCGCGCAAAGCCCTTCATTAACCCGTCTTTATCAGGCCCATCAGCTGTTAATGAAAGGTGATGTCGATTCATTAGGTAAAGCCAGCGATATACTCGATGACGTCATTAAACAATCGCCGGACTTTATTTATGCTTACGCCGAAAAAGCGCTGGTGGATGTATTACGTCATTCGCAGCAGCCGTTGGATGAAAAACAATTAGCGACGCTGTATGCCGAGGTTGAAAAAGTGGGTGAAATGCCCGGCATTAAAGATATGGCGATCTTCTACCAGATAAAAACGGTAGATATGTTAGGCAAAGGGAAAATAGATGAGGCGTACAGCGCTATCAACACAGGCATTGATTTAGAAATGTCGTGGATGAATTACGTGCTGCTCGGTAAAGTTTATGAGATGAAAGGACAGAACCGCGAAGCTGCCGATGCCTACCTGACGGCGTTTAATTTACGCCCTGGCGAAAACACCTTGTACTGGATTGAAAACGGAGTATTCCAGACCTCCGTCACCCGCGTAGTACCATATCTCGACAATTTCCTCGCTTCAGAATAAGTAAACCCTCATCATGCTCATGGTTTTGAGTATGATGAGGTTAAATTTATGTATCTCATGAGCACTCTTATTGTTACCTGAAATAAGCGTTATTTTCCTGCCTGGTAACACAATTTCAACACCAGTATGCACGTCTAACTCTTTGTAAGTAGGTGATGTTTATCTTTTTTTGATATCAACATGTCATGTTTATATGTTAATCGAAAAAGGTCAAAATATCATTTGTCTGATGTTTGTAGTTATTTCACTTTATCTTTAGGATTTATCTCGTACGAATCAGTAATCTTGTTGGCAGTTGGTCGGGTCAATAAATGGTTCTCTATCATGATCTGTACCTCCCAAATAAACTTAGGAGAAAAACAACCATGAGTTCTGCCAAAAAGATCGGGCTATTTGCCTGTACCGGCGTAGTCGCCGGTAATATGATGGGGAGCGGTATTGCACTATTACCTGCGAACCTCGCCAGCATCGGTGGTATTGCCATTTGGGGTTGGGTGATTTCTATTATTGGCGCGATGTCTTTGGCTTATGTTTATGCCCGACTGGCGACCAAGAACCCACAGCAGGGTGGTCCAATTGCTTACGCAGGGGAAATTTCTCCGGCCTTCGGTTTCCAGACCGGCGTCCTTTATTATCATGCAAACTGGATTGGTAACCTGGCAATCGGTATTACCGCCGTCTCTTATCTCTCTACGTTCTTCCCAATTTTAAATAACCCGGTGCCAGCAGGTATTGCCTGTATTGCCATCGTGTGGATCTTTACTTTCGTTAATATGCTCGGCGGGACCTGGGTAAGCCGTCTGACCACTATTGGTCTGGTACTGGTGCTTATTCCGGTGGTAATGACAGCGGTCGTCGGCTGGCATTGGTTTGACGCGGCAACCTATCAGGCGAACTGGAACACCTCCAGCACCACTGATAGCCACGCGGTCATTAAAAGTATCCTGCTCTGCCTGTGGGCCTTCGTTGGCGTAGAATCCGCCGCAGTGAGTACCGGGATGGTGAAAAACCCGAAACGTACCGTACCGCTGGCAACCATGCTGGGTACGGCGATGGCCGGTATCGTCTATATCGCCGCGACTCAGGTTATCGCCGGTATGTATCCTGCTTCTCAGATGGCCGCGTCCGGTGCGCCGTTCGCAATTAGCGCCTCTACCATTCTCGGCGGCTGGGCTGCTCCGATGGTTTCCGCTTTCACCGCCTTCGCTTGCCTGACTTCTCTGGGTTCGTGGATGATGCTGGTTGGCCAGGCCGGTGTACGTGCCGCCAACGACGGTAACTTCCCGAAAGTGTATGGCGAAGTCGATAGCAACGGTATCCCGAAAAAAGGCCTGCTGCTGGCCGCGGTGAAAATGACCGCGCTGATGGTGCTGATTACCCTGATGAACTCCGCCGGTGGTAAAGCATCTGATCTGTTCGGCGAGCTGACCGGTATCGCGGTACTGCTGACCATGCTGCCTTACTTCTACTCCTGTGTTGACCTGATTCGTTTCGAAGGCATCAACATCCGCAACTTCGTTAGCCTGATTTGTTCGGTACTGGGTTGCGTGTTCTGCTTCATCGCGTTGATGGGCGCAAGCTCCTTCGAACTGGCCGGCACCTTTATCGTTAGCCTGATTATCCTGATGTTCTACGGTCGCAAAATGCACCAGCGCCAGCAGAACAACGCAACGGATAACAACAGCCCCGCTAACGCGCACTAATCAGTAACCCTTTTTCCTGAGGCTCCTTCCATCACCTGTCACATCGAGACGGGAGGGGCTTTCTACATCTGGAGATTTGACTATGAACGTTATTGCAATCATGAATCACATGGGTGTTTACTTCAAAGAAGAACCCATCCGTGAACTGCATCGTGCTCTCGAACGCCTGGACTTCCGTATTGTCTACCCGAACGACCGTGACGACTTATTAAAACTTATCGAAAACAACTCTCGTCTGTGCGGCGTGATCTTCGACTGGGATAAATACAATCTCGAACTGTGCGAAGAAATCAGCAAAATGAATGAGTACATGCCGCTGTACGCTTTCGCTAACACCTACTCCACTCTGGACGTTAGCCTCAACGATCTGCGCATGCAGGTTCGCTTCTTCGAATATGCGCTGGGCGCCGCTGAAGATATCGCGAACAAAATCAAACAGAACACTGACGAATACATCGACACCATTCTGCCGCCGCTGACCAAAGCGCTGTTCAAATATGTACGTGAAGGCAAATACACCTTCTGTACCCCAGGCCACATGGGCGGTACCGCGTTCCAGAAAAGCCCGGTAGGCAGCATCTTCTATGATTTCTTTGGTTCCAACACCATGAAATCCGATATCTCCATTTCGGTTTCTGAACTGGGTTCACTGCTTGACCACAGCGGCCCGCACAAAGAAGCGGAAGAGTATATCGCTCGCGTCTTCAACGCTGAACGCAGCTACATGGTGACCAACGGTACATCAACCGCTAACAAAATCGTCGGTATGTACTCCGCGCCTGCCGGCAGCACCGTGCTGATTGACCGTAACTGCCACAAATCGCTGACTCACCTGATGATGATGAGCGACATTACGCCGATCTACTTCCGTCCGACCCGTAACGCCTACGGTATCCTCGGCGGTATCCCGCAGAGCGAATTCCAGCACGCGACTATCGCCAAGCGTGTGAAAGAGACGCCGAATGCGACCTGGCCGGTACACGCGGTTATCACCAACTCAACCTATGATGGTCTGCTGTATAACACCGACTTCATCAAGAAAACCCTGGATGTGAAATCCATCCACTTTGACTCCGCATGGGTGCCTTACACCAACTTCTCGCCGATCTATGAAGGCAAATGCGGGATGAGCGGCGGCCGCGTTGAAGGGAAAGTGATCTACGAAACCCAGTCCACGCATAAACTGCTGGCGGCATTCTCTCAGGCTTCGATGATCCACGTGAAAGGCGACGTTAACGAAGAAACCTTCAACGAAGCCTACATGATGCACACCACCACTTCTCCGCATTACGGTATCGTGGCTTCCACCGAAACCGCGGCGGCGATGATGCGCGGTAACGCCGGTAAACGCCTGATCGACGGTTCTATCGAACGTTCGATCAAGTTCCGTAAAGAGATCAAACGTCTGAAAGGCGAGTCTGAAGGCTGGTTCTTCGATGTATGGCAGCCGGAACATATCGATGGCGCTGAATGCTGGCCGCTGCGTTCCGATAGCGCATGGCACGGTTTCAAAAACATCGATAACGAGCACATGTACCTCGACCCGATCAAAGTCACGCTGCTGACCCCGGGGATGAAGAAAGACGGCACCATGGATGATTTCGGTATTCCGGCAAGCATCGTGGCGAAATATCTCGACGAACACGGCATCGTGGTTGAGAAAACCGGTCCGTACAACCTGCTGTTCCTGTTCAGCATCGGTATCGATAAGACAAAAGCGCTGAGCCTGCTGCGTGCGCTGACCGACTTCAAACGCGCGTTCGACCTGAACCTGCGGGTGAAAAACATGCTGCCGTCTCTGTACCGTGAAGATCCTGAATTCTATGAAAACATGCGTATTCAGGACCTGGCGCAGAACATTCATAAACTGGTTGAGCATCACAACCTGCCGGACCTGATGTTCCGCGCATTCGAAGTGCTGCCATCCATGGTGATGACCCCGTATGCCGCGTTCCAGAAAGAGCTGCACGGTCAGACTGAAGAAGTGTACCTCGAAGAGATGGTAGGCCGCGTCAACGCCAACATGATCCTGCCGTATCCTCCGGGAGTACCGCTGGTTATGCCTGGTGAGATGATCACCGAAGAAAGCCGCCCGGTACTGGAATTCCTGCAGATGCTGTGCGAAATCGGCGCTCACTACCCGGGCTTCGAAACCGATATCCACGGCGCATATCGTCAGGCGGATGGTCGTTACACCGTTAAAGTGCTGAAAGAAGAAAACAACAAGTAATAGACGCACACAAGGGAAGTGGCTTGCCACTTCCCTTTTTTCACGCTGCAAGGAGAACCTATGAAAACACCCTCACAGCCGCGCGCGATTTACTACATCGTAGCGATCCAGATCTGGGAGTACTTCAGCTTTTACGGCATGCGCGCCTTACTCATCCTTTATCTCACCCACCAACTTGGCTTTGACGATAGCCACGCCATCAGTCTGTTCAGCGCCTACGCATCTTTAGTTTACGTAACCCCCATTCTCGGCGGCTGGCTTGCCGACCGCCTGCTCGGCAACCGCACGGCGGTAATTGCCGGGGCGTTGTTGATGACCCTCGGCCACGTGGTGCTGGGCGTCGAATCTGATTCCACCTGGAGCCTCTATCTGGCGCTGGCGATCATTATCTGCGGCTATGGTCTGTTCAAATCCAATATCAGCTGCCTGCTCGGCGAACTGTACGCCGCTGACGACCATCGTCGCGATGGCGGTTTCTCGCTGCTGTATGCCGCCGGTAACGTCGGTTCGATAGCCGCCCCCATTGCCTGCGGGCTGGCGGCGCAGTGGTACGGCTGGCATATCGGCTTTGCGCTGGCGGGGATCGGCATGTTTATCGGCCTGATGATTTTCTTAAGCGGCAGCCGCTACTTCCGCGACACCCGCGGCGTCGACAAACAGGCGCTGCGCGCGGTGAAATTCGTGTTGCCGACCTGGGGCTGGCTGGTGGTGATGCTGTGCCTGGCGCCGGTCTTCTTCACCTTGCTGTTAGAAAACAACTGGTCCGGTTATCTGCTGGCGATTGTCTGCCTGTTCGCCGCGCAAATGGTGGCGCGGATCATGATCAAATCGCCGCAGCACCGCCGCGCGCTGTGGCAAATCGTTCTGCTGATGTTGACCGGAACGCTGTTCTGGGTGCTGGCGCAGCAGGGCGGCAGCTCGATTAGCCTGTTTATCGACCACTTTGTTGATCGCCGGCTGTTCAATATTGAAGTACCGACCGCGCTGTTCCAGTCGGTTAACGCGGTGGCGGTGATGGCCGCCGGCGTGATCCTGGCGTGGCTTATCCGCCCGGAAGGGCGAACCCGCTCGGTGTTAAAAGTGTGGCTGAAATTTGCTTTCGGCCTGCTGCTGATGGGCGGTGGATTTATGCTGCTGGCGCTGAATGCCCGCTACGGCGCGGCTGATGGTCAGGCCTCGATGGGCATGATGGTCGCCGGGCTGGCAATGATGGGCTTTGCCGAACTGTTTATTGACCCGGTGGCGATGGCGCAGATAACCCGTCTGAACATGCCCGGCGTCACCGGCGTATTAACCGGCATTTATATGTTGGCCACCGGCGCGGTCGCCAACTGGCTGGCCGGGGTGGTGGCGCAGCAAACCACCGAATCGCAAATCAGCGACACGGCGATTGCCGCCTATCAGCATTTCTTCTCGCAGATGGGTGAATGGACTATCGGCTGCGTAGCGGTGATTGTCATTGTCGCCTTTGCCGCGATTTGCAGCACCGGCCAGCGCAGCGCGACCGGGGACATTAACTCAACAGCCAAGTTAGCAGGAGGTGGATATTCTGGCAGGCGCGGAAGCCAACGATAAAAAATACCGTTAGTGAAGCCATAGCTGAGTGAGATCAGCTTGTAGTGAATCCAGAGTCGTTAAGATTGTTCTCTGGTGTGTTACCAGAGACAGGCCGCGCTGAATGGTGACCTGGTTCAATTTATCGAAGCTAGTTTGAAAGCAGGGTTATGAGGAACCAACATGTCTGAACAACAAGCACAAGGTGCCGATGAGGCAATTGACCTTAATAATGAACTGAAAACTCGTCGCGAAAAATTGGCTGCGCTGCGTGAGCAGGGCGTCGCTTTCCCGAACGATTTCCGTCGCGATCATACCTCTGACCAATTGCACGCTGAATTCGATGCGAAGGATAACGATGAACTCGCTTCCCTGAACGTTGAAGTCTCTGTTGCTGGCCGTATGATGACCCGCCGCATCATGGGTAAAGCCTCTTTCGTTACCCTTCAGGACGTCGGCGGCCGCATTCAGCTGTACGTCGCGCGCGATGACCTGCCGGAAGGCGTCTACAACGAACAGTTTAAAAAATGGGATCTCGGCGATATCATCGCCGCCCGCGGCAAGCTGTTCAAAACGCAAACCGGCGAACTCTCCATTCACTGCACCGAGCTGCGTCTGCTGACCAAAGCCCTGCGCCCGCTGCCGGATAAATTCCACGGCCTGCAGGATCAGGAAGTCCGCTATCGCCAGCGTTATCTGGATCTGATCGCCAACGAAGAGTCGCGTCATACGTTCCGTATCCGTTCGCAGATCCTCGCCACTATGCGTCAGTTCATGGTTGCCCGCGGCTTTATGGAAGTCGAAACCCCGATGATGCAGGTGATCCCAGGCGGCGCTTCCGCCCGTCCGTTCATCACCCATCACAACGCGCTGGATCTGGATATGTACCTGCGTATCGCGCCGGAACTGTATCTGAAACGTCTGGTGGTTGGCGGCTTCGAACGCGTCTTCGAAATCAACCGTAACTTCCGTAACGAAGGGATCTCCGTACGTCATAACCCAGAGTTCACCATGATGGAACTGTATATGGCGTATGCGGATTACAAAGACCTGATCGAACTGACCGAGTCGCTGTTCCGCACTCTGGCGCAGACGGTGCTGGGCAAAACCGAAGTGCCGTATGGCGACCAGGTGTTTGACTTCGGCAAACCGTTTGAAAAACTGACCATGCGTGAAGCCATCAAGAAACACCGTCCGGAAACCAACATGGCGGATCTGGATAATTTCGACGCGGCGAAAGCGCTGGCGGAATCTATCGGTATTCAGGTAGAGAAAAGCTGGGGTCTGGGACGTATCGTCACGGAGATCTTTGATGAAGTGGCGGAAGCGCATCTGATCCAGCCGACCTTCATCACCGAATATCCGGCGGAAGTTTCTCCGCTGGCCCGCCGTAACGACGTGAACCCGGAAATCACCGACCGCTTCGAGTTCTTCATCGGCGGCCGCGAAATCGGTAACGGTTTCAGCGAGTTGAACGATGCGGAAGATCAGGCGCAGCGTTTCCAGGATCAGGTCAACGCCAAAGCGGCGGGCGATGACGAAGCGATGTTCTATGACGAAGACTACGTCACCGCGCTGGAGTACGGCCTGCCGCCGACCGCCGGCCTGGGTATCGGTATCGACCGCATGGTGATGCTGTTTACCAACAGCCACACCATCCGCGACGTTATCCTGTTCCCGGCCATGCGTCCGCAGAAGTAATCGTGTTTGGTAAATGACAAAACCCCGGCTTGCCGGGGTTTTTTACATGACGCTGGCATCAGGCTCCGACGCTGCCCCAGACCATCTTACCGTTATGGAAGGTGGCGGTACGCGGCGAAATTCGCGCCACGGCTTCGGCGGAGCAGGAGGCATCGACCAGCACAAAGCTGGCGTCGTCCTGTGCTTTTGGCCATACGCGCTCGCCTTTGTCATTCAGCGGCAGCACGTCGCCGGTGGCGATGGCCAGCGCGCGCGACAGGGTCTGCTCATTGGGGCGGATATACAGCTGGGCGTAGAGATTGGCTTTCTCCAGCATGTCGCCCAGTCCGTAGGGCGACCAGTGGTCAATCACGCTATCGGTACCGGTCATCACGAAGACGCCTTTTTCGCGCAGTTGCTTGAGCGGCATGTGCAGAGTGCCGATCGGCACGGTGGAGGCGATGGTGATTTGCTGCGCCGCCATGCGGATCGCGATGGCATCGACCTGCTGCTCGTTCAGCGTCGCCAGCGCAAAAGCGTGGCTGATGGTCAGCTTGCCTTTCAGCGCCGGGGTCTTCTCCACGGTTTCCACCATATAGTTCACCGCCGCCACGCCCGCCGGGCTGGTTTCATGCAGGTGAATATCCACCCCTTTGTCGTAATCCAGCGCAATCTGGAACATGGTATCGAGCGATTTCTCCATCGCGCCATCGACATTAGTCGGATCGAGACCGCCGACATAATGGGCGCCGGCCTGCATCGCTTCGCGAACCAGTGATTCCGATTTCGACAGCAGCAGCCCGTGCTGCGGAAAAGCGACGATTTCGCAATCGAAGCCTGGTTTACGCCGCGCCAGCACTTCCTGCAGATTCTCAAGGTTCTTCAGCCCGGACACCGGCTCAATGTTGCAGTGGCTGCGGGCGATGGTCGAGCCTTTGGATTGAATCAGGTCGATAAGCTTCTCGGCGTGCGCCTGCGTATAAGGCTGGAGTTCCGGCAGCAGTTTCTGCTCAAGCTTGATCATATCCTGAATGGTGGTGCCCGCCGGGCGGTTAAGCGAGCGCCACGGGCCGCCGTAAAACGTTTTGTCCAGATGGATATGCATGTCGCGCATGGCGGGCAGCATCAGTTTGCCGCCCGCATCGTAGCGCGGCAGCGTGGCATCCGGGTGGCTATTATTGCTGCGCAGGGCGACGATTTTGCCGTCTTTTATTTCCAGCGTTTGCAGCTCGGTCCGGGTGTGAACCACCACGCCGTTTTCATATTCGAAGCCGCTTTCCAGCAGCACGTTATCAAGGTAGTAATGTTTATCGGCGACGTTGACCGCGCCTTTATTATCGCAGGTGGCCGCGGACGATTGGCTTCCTGCGGCATACGCCGCCGGCGCGCCCGCTGCCAGCAGCGCGGCGGCGGTGACCATCTTGCCGCTTTGGGTAAGAAATTCGCGACGGCTATTGTCTTTATTCATTCTTTCTTCCTTTTGTGTCAGTCATGCACAATATGGGTTCCCGTTTCGCCACGTAGCGCGGCTGGCAGACATTCCGGCGTAGTGATGATCACCCGTTTGCCGCCGTGTTGCAGGAACGCGAGGCTGGCGACGATTTTTGGCAGCATACTGCCTGCCGGGAAATGCCCTTCCTGCATATAGCGGCTCATCTCGCTGATGCCAACGCAACCCAGCGCCTGCTGATTAGGTTTGCCGAAATTAACGCACACTTTCTCCACTCCGGTAGTGATCACCAGAATATCAGCATCAATTTCGCGGGCCAGCAGGGCGGTTGAGAGATCTTTATCGATCACCGCATCCACGCTCTGGTAGTCGCCCTGCGGGCTGCGTACCACCGGGATCCCGCCGCCGCCGGCGCCGATCACCACAAAGCCTTGTCGGGTCAGCGCCTTGATAGCTTCCGCTTCGACAATGCGTTTCGGCTCCGGCGAGGCGACCACCCGGCGATAGCCGCGACCCGAATCTTCCACAAAGCGCCACTCAGGATGCGCCTGCTGCAATTCATCGCGCTGGCTTTCGCTGAAGAACGCGCCGATAGGCTTGGTCGGATGGGTAAAGCCGGGATCGTTTTTTTCGACTTCAACCTGGGTGACGACGGTGACCGCCTTTTGCCCGCCGCGCTGGGCGAGGCGGTTATTCAGCGCCTGCTGAATGAGGTAGCCGATGCCGCCCTGGGTATCGGCGACGCAGTTGGCCAGCGGCGTCAGCGGCAGACCTTCTCGTTCGTGGGCTATCTCCGAGCGGCGTAAATCCAGCCCAACCTGCGGGCCGTTACCGTGGGTTAGCACCACGTTATAGTCCGATGCCAGCATCTCCAGCACCGTGCTGGCCACCGCTTTGACCGCCTCGGCCTGATGCTCGATCGACTGGCTGGCGTTATCTTTGATAATGCTGTTGCCGCCAATGGCGACGACGATGAGTTCTTTCATATCTGGCTTCCGTTACAGAAGGTGATGTAGTTATTGTTATTGTGTGGTCGTGGTAGTCGCCCGGCCAGGCGTAGGGCTGCCGGGGATTTCCCGGGGTCGGCGCAAACGCCTCGCCCGGGCTACAACGTTAAACGTCGTAACGATCGCACCAGCGGAGGATCGCTTTTTCGAAACAGGCGAACGGCGGATGGACGATACCGGCGCCGATCATGCCGATCCCAGCGTCTTTGTGGGCGATAGCGGTGTTGATCACCGGTAAAATACCGCTGCTGCCGACGCGGGTGATGTCGATCGCGGTCGGGATCCCCATAAAGCCGAGCAGCGGAATGGTGACGTTCGGGTTTTCGCCAAGGGTGATTTCACGCATCTGGCGAGAGAAATCGACCGCTTCTTCTACCGTTCCACCGACCAGCGCGACGATAGCCGGCGCCGTCGCCATGGCGAAACCGCCGATGCCATAGGTTTCAGTAATGGCGCTGTCGCCGATATCGAGGCCGGAGTCTTCTGGTTTAAAACCAGCGAACATCGGGCCTATCACCTGCTGGGCCGGGCCGGTAAACCATTGTCCCGGCAGGCCGCTGACCCGCAGTCCGAACTCGACGCCGTTGCGCGCCATGGTGGTGACTACGGTGCTGTATTCAATGCCGTGGGCCGCGTCCATCGCCGCTTTGCACATCGCCATCCACGTCGGGCCGGAGAAGTAATCGCTGCTGGCGACAAATTCAAACACCTCGCGCTGCTGCGCTACCGGATAACCGGCCTGAATAATCCCCGGCGTGAGCGCCTGAATCAGCAGGGTGGTGCCGGCGTTGTTGCGGTTATGACACTCATCGCCCATATGCAGCGCCTGCGCCAGCATTAAGCGCAGATCGATTTCGCCGATGATCTTCATGGCGTCGCGCAGCATGGGACCCTGCACGTCGCGCATCCAGTTCAGGCGATCGATAACGCTTTGATCGTTGGCGCCCATGCGTAAAATCTTGGCCATCTGTTCGCTCATATTGGTATAAGCGATATTGCCGTAGGTTTTGTTCTCGACGATGTGCATGAACATCGACGCCGACGTTACGCCCGCCATCGAACCCACGCAGTCGTGTTCGTGACAGGGTGAGAAGGTAATTTCACCGGAGGCGGCAAGCTCGGCCGCTTCATCCAGATCTTTTGCCAGCCCTTCAAAGACCAGCGCGCCGGTGACCGCGCCTTTCATGGCGCCGCACATGTTTTGCCATTCCACCGGCGGGCCGGCGTGCAGAATAGTTTTTGGCGTCATGCCCGGCACGACGTTAATGGCCTGATCAAAGCCGATCAGCACCGGGTGCGATTGAATAATACGCTCCAGCGCCTGCTGGTTGGCGGCGGCGATTTTATCCGCCAGCGGCGAGTCGGCGATACGATCCAACGCCTCGACCACCTGCATATTGCCCTGGCCAGGCGGCGTCCAGTCGAGCTGGGTGACGGCGGTATGCTGCTTTTTCAAATCGTCGCTGAACATGGCGATACCGACGTTAATTACGTTCAACGGCTGGTTAAATAGCGACTGGCTCATCAGGCTTGCTCCCCTTTGCAGATAAATTCACGCGCCAGCAAACCGGTATTGGTGCTGCTGCTGGCCAGAATGACGCCAGCGTCAAGTAGCATCTGGCGCTGTTGCTCCAGCGACGGCGTATCGATGTCGGTACCTAACACGTAAGCGAGGATCGTCAATGGGCGCCCATCGGCGGCGGCAATGGCTTTGGCCTCTTTGATCGCCGCGATCGTCGAACCCACCGGATCTTCATGCGATCCGAAGCCCAGCACGAAGTCCATGACGATGACCGCCACTTCGGGATCGCGCGCTTCCTGTAGCAGGCGGCTGATGCGGTTGGTCGGGTCGATCATCGGGTGCGGCTTACCGTTGGTGAAGTCGTCATCGCCGAAATCGAGGAAAGTGTGCTTGATGCTGCGATTGATATCGCTCAGACGATAGGCCGGATCCGGCTGAATGTTGCTATAAACATCCGCGTGTTTTTCCAGTACCGCGAACATGGTTTCATCGCACAGGGTACCGCCGCAGAACAGGCCGCGAATGTACTTTTGCCGTGGCGTGAGCTGCGCGCGAACGTCAGCAATCAGCGCCTGGTTCAGCGGATGTAAATCGAGATTTTCCTGCTTAATACCGCTCAGCAGGACAGCCTTCAGCGCCGCGTCTTTAGTGCCGCGGGCGAACTGCAGACCTTGCTCATCGGCGGGAGGCTCGGCGCGGCCAAGGAAGCACGCCACTACCGGTTTACGGCAGGCGCGAGCGCGTTCGAGCACTTTTTTCGCCACCGCTGGAGCCGGTGGTTTAGAAACAAGGACGATGAGTTCCGTTTGCGGATCGGCTTCCAGCATCTGAATAGCGTCGAGCATCATCAGGCCGCCGATTTTCTCACTCAGATCGCGACCGCCGGTACCGATTAACTGTGAGATCCCGCCGCCGAAATCATGGATACGGACGCTCAGCTCCTGGCTACCGGTACCAGAGGCGCCGATAATACCGATGTTGCCGCGGCGAACCGCGTTACCGAAGCACAGCGCCGCGCCGTTAATAATGGCGGTGCCGCAGTCTGGCCCCATCATCAATAACCCTTTTTCGTGGGCCAGCTGTTTCAGCGCCAGTTCGTCGTCAATAGAGACGTTATCGGAAAACAGCATCACGTTAAGATCGTTTTGCAGCGCCTGGCGCGCTTCGCGAGCGGCAAACAGACCGTTGACCGAGATAATCGCGAGGTTACTTTGCGGAAGATGTTTTTTGGCGCTGGCGAGGGTGGCGTAGCGCGCTTCGTGCTGGCCGCTGTCGGCCTTTTTGCTGAACAGCGCTTCTATTTCACCGAGTATCTGTTCACTATCGGCGCCGTCTTTGCCCTTGATAACAATCATCAGGTCGCCGTTTTTCGCTGCTTCAAGCTCCGGCGTCAGCAGTCCCAGGTTATTCAGCACCCCTTTGTTCATTTCCGTCGCCATCGCCACAAATGCCTGCTCTACGCCATCGAGCTTATTAGCGCGGGTGGAAATCGACATTAATGAGACGGAATCAAAATAGGTATTCTTCTTCACCACTATTTTAACTGACATTATTCCCTCCATACGTTTGGCTCAGCGCGCAGGCATCCGCCATGCCCAATAGCATGTCGCTGCCGGAACTTGAGCCAATATTTTTAATATCGGCAATAGCCTTAATAGAAAAGGTTGTCGGTTGATTAACCATCAGATTAATCAACACGGCGATACTTTCGCGATAACGTTGGTTTATCGCTGCCTCCAGCGTAATCGCGCTGAGCGGCGTAGTATTTTGTTGGGCGCTCTGCAGCGCGGTTATAAATGCTTCCCGGTATTGATTAGCCGGGTGTCCCTTTATGAATAAAATAACGCTCAGGCCTAGCAAATAATCATCCGCCGATGGCGTCAGGCCAATGCCTAATCCGATCATGTGCGCCACGGCGGCGCCGATATTTTTATTTTCGCCAAGTGCTTTAAATAAGGTTTCCCGGCGCTGCTGGAGTTCATGACGCATCGCGTGATAAAAGGGATTGTCGCCGCGATAGAGAAATAACGTGTCATCCTCATGTAACTGCGTAACGATAATGTCATGCCATCGTCGCCAGGCTATCTGGTTAAATGTTGCCGCGTTTAATACCGCCCGCGGCGTTTGCCAGTGCTCACAACGGTAGATGTCTATCCATGTATTATCGCCAACGTAAATCCCTGAATCGGTAAACCGGACGCTTTCCCCTGGCCGGAGCAGGTTGTCAAAGTGGGTGAGTGCTAACCTACAGCTATTAGGCGCATTGTCAGAGGTTTCACACAGCAGCGTCAGAAGACCTGGTTTGCCCGGGGTTAGCAGGTTCACCGCATGGGCGAAAACCTCTCCAACCCGTCCGCCGCCGCGCTGCGCGAGAAAGCTCTTATCCGCAGTTAGCGCTTGCACACACCGCCGCGAGGAGGTGTTTATGGCGATTCTCCTTCCTCAGGCTCCGGCGGCGACCAGCAGGTGGGCGATTTCACTGAATCCCTTATCCCATGCCAGCTCCAGCGGCGATTTACCATACTTATCGGTCATATGTGGGTTGGCGCCGTGCTCCAGCAGCAGTTTGACGATATCCTGCTGCGTCGCGCCGCCGTCGTTTAAGACAATCGCTTCCAGCAGCGGCGTCCAGCCAACGAAATTGGTGTGGTTAACGTTAATGTCAGTTTCCGCCAGCAATATTTTTACGATTTCAAGATGACCTTTTTCACAGGCCGGCGTCAGGCCTACGCCGCCGAAACGCGTTAATCGTTCGAGGTCGGGTTTTGCCGGTAAAATTAAGCGCAGTAGTTCGACGTCGTTATTCAGGCAGCTGATTAAAAACGGGTTAAAACAGGTCTGGTCCTGCTTATTAATATCGGCGCCAGCGGCAATAAGAACAGAGACACAAGCATAATGTTTATTCAGACTGGCGAGGGTAATAGCGGTTCGCCCCTGGCGATTACTGGCATTAATATCGACACCGCTTGCAAGGCAGGCTTTTAGTTTCGCGATATTTCCCTGCTCTGCAGCCAAAAGATAGTCAGCAATAATATTTTCCGTGGCCATCATCTTGCTCCTGTTGTTGCGGCTGAGACTTTCTTGATGGCTTGAGCATAGCAACCAGAAATAGATAAAAGAACCCGCTTAAATTTTATTCGCCATAATCCGGTAAATTATTGAATAACTTTCAACAATCGATGCAGACTGTGCGGCAGAGCAATGTTTACTTCTTTACGCTTATACCCCTTAACGCAATCGGGTTTTCTTTCGATATAGTTGCCGTCAGAAAGCAATGTCATCGATCTATTTTTCAGAGGGGAAAGAGATGAACGGACTCACCGCTACGGGGATCACCGTCGGTATTTGCGCAGGCGTTTGGCAGCTTATTTCCTCGCACGTCGGGCTGCAGCACGGTTGGGAATTATTGGGAACCATCGGCTTCGTGGCGTTCTGTAGTTTCTATGCGGCAGGGGGAGGCCAATCCGGCTTTGTCAAAAGCCTGTGCGTTAACTATTCCGGAGCGGTGTGGGCGTGGCTGGCGGCGCTGGCCGCTGGCGCTCTCGCCTCAGCCAGCGGTATGTCGGGATTCTGGGCAAGCGTCATTACCACGGTGCCGTTTTCGGCAGTCATCGTCTGGCAGGGGCGCTTTACGCTAACCTCGTTTATTCCCGGCGGTTTCCTCGGCATGACGCTCTTTTTCGCCACCGGTTTGAACTGGACGGTGACGCTGTTGGGATTTCTGGCGGGAAATTGTGTCGGCTTTATTTCAGAATATAGCGGGCGCAAACTCAGTGAGGCGACCAGTAAGTAGCGTGCCTGAAGTCGCGACGGGTATTAAGTATTGTTCAAAAATGATTGCCCCGCGTCCCGGTAACCAATACATTCAGCTCAGGTATGGTTTAGCGGAGGCGGGAAGGGCGCATGAACTCGATTTTTACTGAAGAAAATCTGCTGGCATTCACCACCGCGGCGCGTTTTGGCAGCTTCAGCAAGGCGGCCGACGAGCTGGGGTTAACCACCTCAGCCATCAGCTATACCATCAAACGGATGGAAGCCGGGCTGGACGTAGTGCTGTTTACCCGCAACACCCGCAGCATTGAACTGACGGAATCCGGCTACTATCTGTTTCGCAAGGCCACCGATCTGCTTAATGATTTCCATGCGATAAAGCGCAGCATAGATACTATCTCGCAAGGTATCGAAGCGCGGGTGCGCATCTGCATTAATCAACTGCTATACACGCCGCGCCATACCGCCCGCCTGCTGCAGGTGCTGAAAAAACAGTTTCCCACCTGCCAGATAACCGTCACCACCGAGGTGTACAACGGCGTTTGGGATTCGATCATCAATAACCAGGCGAATATTGCCATCGGCGCGCCGGACACGCTGCTCGACGGCGGAGGTATTGATTACACCGAGATCGGCGCGATCCGCTGGGTGTTTGCCATTGCCCCGGATCATCCGCTGGCGTTTATGCCCGAACCTATTTCGGAAAGCCAGTTACGCCTCTATCCCAATATCATGGTTGAGGACACCGCCAGCACGATCAATAAAAAGGTCGGTTGGCTGCTGCATGGTCAGGAGGCGATCCTGGTCCCTGACTTCAATACTAAATGCCAGTGTCAGATCCTCGGTGAGGGGATCGGTTTTTTACCTGACTATATGGTGAACGAAGCGATAGCTGAGAAACTGTTGGTGATCCGTCAGATCCACAATCCGCGTCAGGATTCCGGCATGCTGCTGGCGACGCAGCATGCCGCCACCGGCCAGGTGACGCAGTGGATAAAAAAGCAATTTCGCCCCGGCGGGATTTTAACGGCTGTATATGCTGATTTATTGCATCGTGGAGAGGCGAAATAGTCTTGCCACACATATCTTTACGCCAAAACTCCAGCTGTGGACTTTTCCCCTCGCTTTGCCTTATATATATTTGATGACGTCGGTGATACGGGAATGTACGGCAATGGATACGGGGAAGTTGAATAGCAGTTTTGGTCGTATTCATGCGTGCTACCAGAAGCTGCAGTTAAATGCGCATCTCCCGCACGTCATCGCCTGTAGCGAAAACGTCGAGTGCGCCGCCGGCGAGCGTTTTCAGCCGCAGGATGGGTTCATTTACTTTCTGCTGTCCGGGCAAATCACCCTCGCAGTCAACGACCCTGACAACCTGTTGGGTATTGTGATTGAGCATATGCCGCTGGGCCTGCTTGAGTATTACTGCCCGGCGGTAGAGCTGCTATATCAATGCCTCGACCGCTGTCGTTTTGCCAGAATCAGCGTGGAGGATTTCGAGCGTATCTTCTTTTACTCTTCGCCGGAGTATATGAAAGAACTGACGACCATTCTGGCCTACATGGGCATTTTTGCTCTCGATGCGCACAACGAGCGCGGCAACCTGTCCGGTTTTCAGACCATAAAATCGATGTTATCGCGTTATCTGTACCGTAACGAGATCGATTATGGAAAACGTGAAAGCCTGTCCGCTTTTATTATTAAACGGACCAATCTTTCGCGCAGCTATGTTTATCAGGTTTTAGCGGCGTTAAAAGAAGGCGGTTATATCACGGTGAAAAAAGGTCAACTCATTTCTATCGACCGAAAAATACCGGATAAATTCTGATTAATATGGTCAGTTATCAGGGCGGTTATGCCCGGCTTGCTGACGCCTGTATAAAGTGAATGTGAAATACGTCACACATTCTGGAGTTATTTTATGACCCTGGATTATATTGCTTTAGCCATACTGATTGCGGTGGTGCTGATTTTATTTTATGGAATTATCGTGATCCACGATATTCCTTATGAAATAGCCAAAAAAAGAAATCATCCGCACCAGGATGCGATTCATTACGCTGGCTGGGTGAGCTTGTTCACCCTGCACGTGCTGTGGCCGCTGCTGTGGATCTGGGCCACGCTGTGGCGAGAAGACCGCGGCTGGGGAATGCAGCAGTTAAAGACCGACCAGCACGATTTACATCAGCGTCTGGATGCTATGCAGGCGGAATTAAACCGTCTGAAAAATAGCGCCGTCAATCAGGAGGGTAAATAATGGAAACGTTATTACTGCTGTGTTATGCCGCCTTGTGTATCGTGATATTTAAAGTATTCCGTATTCCATTAAATAAATGGACGGTTCCCACTGCGGTATTAGGTGGCGTGATACTGATTGGCATGTTAATCCTCGGTATGAATTATAACTTCCCCTATAGCGAAGTCGGGAAGCAGGTTTATCGCACGGTGCCCATTGTTTCGCAAACCCGCGGTCGAGTCACCAGCGTGCCGGTGAAACCAAATCAGATGCTGCATGAAGGCGACATCTTGTTCACCATCGACCCAACCCCGTTCCAGGCGAAGGTGGACGACCTGACCGCACAGGTGAAAGCGGCCAGCCAGGATGCGTTGTCGCTGGATGCGGGGTTAACCAGCGCGCAGGCTGATTTAAGCAAAGCGGTCGCCGAGCGCGACCGGGCCCAGCGTGAATACGCCCGCTTCCAGGCAGGTCATGATAAAGGGGCCTTTTCCGATCAGATGGTCGATACGCGTCGCCAGAACTGGAAAGCGACGCAGGCGGCGGTTGACGCCGCCCGGGCAAAGGTCGTACAGGCGCGTAACGATCTCAATTCGGTGGTGCACGGCGAGAACACCAAAGTTGCTTCGCTGCTGGCGCAGCTGCGTGAGGCGCAATTTAAGCTCGATAACACGGTGGTACGCGCGCCGTCTGACGGCTACGTCAGTACCGTCGGTCTGCGTCCTGGGACCATGTCCACCGCGTTGGGGTTGAAGCCGGTGATGACGTTTGTGCCAACGGATAATGTGAATTCACGTGAATACGTCGCCGCATTCCGTCAAAACGCGCTGCAGCGTTTGCAAAAAGGTGAACAAGCTGAATTGCTGTTCCCCTCTATTCCCGGAACCGTGTTTAAAGCGCAGGTAGCGGAAGTGCTGCCGGCGATTGGCGAAAGCCAGTTTCAGGGGCAGGGAACGTTGCTGACGGCCAACGATCTGGCGGCGCGCGGCCGAGCGCTGGTGGTATTAAAAGTGACCGACGATCGTCTGGCAAATTATCAGCTGCCGCAGGGCGCGGACGTCGAAGCCGCCGTCTATTCGCAGCATTTTGAGCACCTGTCGCTGATAAGAAAGATCCTCATCCGCATGAAAAGCTGGGAAAGCTATCTTTATCTCGATCACTAAAACGACAGAATAGCGATGAGGCAGTTTTAAGAACTTTTCCTAATGCTAAGCGCAGGAGCTTATGCCATGCTGAATGTGACTCGTAACATAAAGCACGCGTTAAGAGAGGAAAAATATGAAAAAAGCAATGATTGCACTATCCGCTATTCTGGTCGCTTCTCCGGTATTCGCAGCAACCACTACACATGCAACCGATGACACCGTGGCCGCAGCGCATGAGAATGCCAACACGGCGAAAGAAAAACTGCACCAGGCGCAGAATCAGGGCGAAGAGATGAAGCTCAAGTCCAAACATGCTGCTGAAGGGAAAAGCGATAGCGTCGGCAGCCAGGTAAGTGAAGGCACGCAGAAAACCTGGAACAAAACCAAAGAAGGCGCCGAGAAGGGTTGGGATAAGACCAAAGAAGGCACTGAGAAAGGCTGGAACGCCACTAAAGAAGGCGCCAGCAAAGGTTGGGATAAGACCAAAGAAGTCAGCGAGAAAGGCTGGGATAAAACCAAGCAAGGCGCTGAAGAGTTAAAGAATAAAGTCTCTGAGTAAAACGGACTCACTGAGAATAAAATGGCCGCGCAAGCGGCCTTTTTTACGTCTGGCGCTCGCTGAATTTATTGTTTGCTGCCTTCCTGATTTAGCCAGGAATAGTCCTGGATAGCTTGCTAATCACTATTTCTCCACATTTGCAGGGTAAAAAAGAAATATATCAGGAGGTGTACTATGAAAAAGATTATTTCTCTGGCGGTTATTTTATCCTGCGTGCTGAGCGCTCAGGCTTTTGCCGATGGCCCAAATGATGACCATCGTCCGGGGCAACAGCAGGTATGGCAGAATGGCCCGAAGCAGGGCGACCAAAACGGACGCCACCAGCCGGGCGGTCCTGGCGATAACCATCAGGACAACAATGACCACCGCGGCCCGGAGCGTAGCGGTCATGACGATCGTCGCCAGGAACGCCATGAGCAGGATCATTTCGCCTGGAGGGGTAACGATTTCCGTAAAGGCCATCCGGCGCCGGAGCGTTATCGCGGTGATGAATATCGCGTCAGTAACTGGAACGAGCGTGGCCTGCCGCGCCCGCCGGAGGGCCATCACTGGTCTTATATCGATGGCAATTACGTGCTGATCGCCGCGGCGACAGGAATCATTACCTCAATACTGGTAAGCGGCGCCCTCGGTCATTAAATAATGATACTTGCGGCATGGCATTCGCGCCGGGTCAGGCTAACGTCTGACCCGGCTTATTTACGCCAGTTGCGCGGTAATCGCGTCGGAGCTCAGCTGCACAAGCCCTCGCCAGCCGTAGTTATGCCCGGTTTTGTAGTGGCGTATTTTAATCTCGCGAATATGACGGTTCGGGTTGTCATCCAGCATCTGCTGCGCCAGCGGCAGAATATCATCGCCGTAATCTTCGAATAGCTCACCGGTGGCAATGACCAGACGAATATTGTGAATAGGCGCGGTACAGCAGATGGCAAAATAAAGCGCGCGGGCGGTCGCCTGAATACCGGGGGTTTTATTCGCCGGATCGACGTTAAACGCCGGCTCCAGCCCGCCATCGTAAGGTAAATGGACGATTTCCGGATAAAAACCGTTTTCGCCCAATCCCGGAACGCCATTGGTACAGTAGCCGTAACCGAGGCTGCCGAAGCCGGGCATAAACGCCACGTATGAGATCCCCGGCGAGCGTTTCGCCAGCAGGTAATTGGTGCAGTGGGCGATGTTGTAGATGCGGGTAGGGATGCCGAGGCGCTGTTCCAGCAGCGCCAGCAGGTTAATGTTGTTGTCGGCGAATAACGGACAGTAGCGCACCACGCCGGTGGTATGTTCAATACCGCCCTGCAGCGCCACGCTGACTACCTTGATTTGCGCCGTTTTCAACGAAGCCTGCTGGCATAACGCCTGCAGGCCATCGGCAATAAACTGCGCCAGCGTATCCGGGGTCATTTGCTCCGGGAGGCTGAACTGATGGCTGGCTAACGGCGCTTTCAGCGTATGGTAATCGTTGAGCGTACCCTGGAAACTGCCGCGACGCAGCATGATATTCACGCTCCAGGCATTGCCTTCTTTAACGGATAGGCACTGCTGCGGGCGGCCAAAAGCGGCGTCTTTTACTTCCCGCTCTTCGATTAATTGCTCTTCCAGCAGCCGGGCGGTGAGCTTGGTAATGTAGGCTTTAGTGACGCCGAGCCGCCGGGTCATCTCCGCCCGCGATTCGCTTTCGCTATGCAAAATGTTGAGGATCTGCTGTCTGTAGTCCACGCCGTCACGCCCCTGTCACCGTTAAGTCAGGCGTCATCATACCATCCCGCCCGCGCGATTGCGGGCGGGAAAAACAGGCGGTTCCTGTCCGCGAGGGTTACTTGACGGTGACGATGATCCGACGGTAGGCGGTAAGTGACGGCGTGCCGTTATCGGTTACCGCGAGGATCAGATGCTCGGTTCCCGCACGCTGCGCTTTAACCTCGGTGTGAGATTGTGCGGCCTCGCCAAGCGTCAGCACCGCAGGCGCCTGCAGATTATCTTCGCCGCGACGGCCCTGAACGTCGTTAACCGCCACCGGCTGTGAGCTGGCGGAGCCGGCTTCCGGATAGAGGAACCAGCGATAGCTGAGCTGATTGCCATCGGGATCTTTACTGCCCTCGGCGCTCAGTTTCAACGTTTCGCCAACTTTGGCATTCAGGAACAACGCTTCCTGCCCGCTATCACCGTTCACCACCGCCTGTGGATTATGGTTAGCCGCGGCATAGTCTTTGATCCCCCAGTCCATTCGCGCGGCGAAATCATGCTGGAAGGCTTCGCGCCAGCGCCAGATCGTGGCCTGATTAGAGGTATATCGCTGACCATCGACGCCGGTGACCGTATCGGCTGCATTCGGGTTACCCGGATAGAAATCGCCGCCGCTGCTCCAGAACGGGCGCGTTTCGTGTTGTGGTTGACGAACAATATAGCGCCCGCCCCAGCCGCCCCAGCCCGGATTGCGCTCGCTATTGAGGCCGTTACGGATTAACCCGAGAAATGCTGGCGTGTCGCCTTCCATAATGAACAGATACTGCAGATAGCCTTTGCCCATCGGCCCTTTGCTGCGGATGTTGTCATCCAGCCAGTGCTGAGAAACGGTGGTGAAATCCGCGCCCGGCGCGTTGCGATAGTAGCGATCGCCGCTGATGCCAGTCCAGGTGGCGCGGGCATAATCTTCGCCTGTTTGGCTGGAGGGATCGCCAATCCAGGTGATCTGAGGATAGTTTTCCCGCACCCAGAAGCCGGCATCGTCCTGATCGGAAATCGCGTAAACCACCAGGTTTTGCGTTAATGCGTTCACTGTGCTGGCCGGATGCTTCGCGCTTAAGTCTTTCAAGGCCTGCGCGAGGGTATTGGCGCCGCCCCACAGGTTGATATATAGCGGCTGGCTGGCATTGGTGCTTTTCTCAATAGCGTTTACCAGCAGATCGGAACCGGCGGTATGTTTACCGGCGCCGGTCGCCGCCAGCCCATAGCCTGCCACGCCCGGCGCGACCACCGCGTCCAGTTGGCTCTGGGTTGGGAAGCCGGCGGCGTGTTTCAGCAAGTTAGGTTGCACTTCACCATAGTGGCCCACCACCCGTTCAATCATATCGGTGTGAACCTTTTCGCGCTGCCAGGTCGAGGTGGTTGCGACCAGTCCTTCAACGTTCATCTCATTGGCGTAGAGCAGAAAACGGGTCAGCGACATCTGGTCATCCGGTTCATTGCCAATGTCGGTGAGCACGAAGACGCGCGGTTTGGCTTGATACGGCAGCACTTTAGCCGCTATTTGACCGATGGTGGTATCGGCGCTGGCCGCCAGCGGCGCGGAGGCTGCCAATAGCCCGGCCATCGCCAGCCAGATACTTTGAGCGAGCCTGCTGCGTTGTGATTGGATCATGTTTACCTCGAGAGTCCCTTGCCATAAAAGTGAACCCAACATAGTTAACCAAGGAAACAAAGTAAAAATAAAAACAAACGGAGTGTGACAGGAGTAGCAGTTTTGTGCGCTTTGCTTGTGGTGGGAGAGCGCCGCACGCTGCTCTGTGCGGAGCAAAGAAAGGTTACTTTTTATTCAGCTCGTCATCCGGCCAGTATTTATAACCGTTGACCATTGCCTGAGCCGCCAAACCTTTCTCGGTGATTTCATAAACGTTGACTTTTGACGGCAGCGAGGCGGTATCTTTCGCCACGCCGTTGGCCGACGCGCCTATCGGTGCGATGCCGTTGTCGTCATATTTCGCTGCCGCGTTGGCATCCGCGCCGACCATATAGCCTTTAGTAATGAAAGTATTCAAGGCGTCTTTATCGTGGAATACCAGTACGGTGCGAAGCTGTTTCACGCCCATACCCACACCGGCGCCGCCCTGGGCCATTTTCATATAGGTATCTTTGCCGGTGGCGCTATTTTTAACGACGCCGTAACCGCTGCCGAAGCCAAAGACTAATATCTTACTACTGTTGCTGGCGAAGACCGCGTAGCCCTTTGAATGCTGGATATCGCTACGTGCTTCCGGGTACAGGCTATAGAGTTTACTGAGCGTGTTGGTACGCATCTTTTGAATACTGGCGCGTTGCTGGCTGGCGGTGTCGCCCTCAGCGCTGCAGCCTGTCAGCGTCAGCGCGCAGGCAAGTAAAAGTAAATGATATTTCATGGCTGTTTATTTTTATTTAAAACTGAATTAAAGCGGGGATGGTAGAGTAAGTGTTGGTATGGAACCCATAAAATAAACGTTTATATTTAAATTTTGCCAGTTTTAATGACTATTGTTCTGCGATTTTTCTGTATTAAAAATATGATGGATGACGTTCCAGCAATTAGAAATGCTACTTGCATAAACTTTGAGCCAGGATAACTTGTTAAGTTCTTAATCTATTCCCGGAGAACGGCATGTCTGATTGTGTAATTCCAGAAATTAAAGCCACGGAAGATGAAATGATTTCTATCCGTCATTATTTACATGCCAATCCGGAATTAAGTCTGGAAGAGTTTAATACCAGCGAGCTGGTTGCCGGTAAGCTGACAGAATGGGGCTATCAGGTGACCCGCGGGCTCGGTAAAACCGGCGTCGTCGGCAGCCTGAGTAAAGGCGATTCGCCGCGCACTATTGGCCTGCGTGCCGACATGGACGCATTACCGATTTATGAAACCACCGATTTACCCTGGGCCAGCACGGTACCTGGAAAAATGCACGCCTGCGGCCATGATGGACATACCACGATTTTGCTCGCGGCGGCGAAATATATCGCCTCGCCGGCCTGCCAGTTTAACGGCACGGTGCATCTGATTTTCCAGCCTGCGGAAGAAGCCATCGGCGGCGCGGATCTGATGATTAAAGATGGCCTGTTTGAGCAGTTCCCCTGCGAACGCATCTTCGGTCTGCACAATATGCCGGGGCTACCGGTTGGCAAGCTGGGCTTCTATGCCGGCAACTTTATGGCCTCGGCGGACACGGTCAAAATCACGATTACCGGCTACGGCGGCCACGGCGCACACCCGGAACGCACCGTCGACCCTATCGTGGCCGGCGCGGCGCTGGTGATGGCGCTGCAGAGCATCGTCGCGCGCAACGTGCCGCCAGGGGAAACGGCGGTCGTCAGCGTGGGGACTTTCCAGGCCGGCATCGCCTCGAACGTGATTCCGGAGAGCGTGGTGATGGAGCTCAGCGTGCGGGCGATGAAACCGGAAATTCGCGACCTGCTGATCAAGCGTATTCAAGAGCTGACCGAGTTTACCGCCAAAAGCTATGGCGCCAGCAGCGACGTCGAGATTTACGACTCCTATCCGGTATTAACCAACAGTAATGAAGAGACCGATTTCGCCCAGGCGCTGGCGCTGGAAGTCTTTGGCCGCGAAGGGGTGCTGGAGTCGGTATCGCCAATGAACGCCAGCGAAGATTTCGCTTTTATGCTGCGCGAACGTCCGGGCTGCTACTTCCTGCTCGGCAACGGTGAAAAAGGCGAGAAGGGCGGCTGCATGGTGCATAACCCCGGTTATGACTTTAACGATGACATTATCAGCACCGGCGCGACGCTGTTCGCGCGTTTAGTGCAAGCGCACTGCCGTTAATCCCTGGAGAAGACTTCGAATGAAAAAATCACTGTTGTTATGTTTGGCATTAATAGCGTCGACGTCGGCGCTGGCCGCCGGGGCGAAAGAGATCCGTTTTGGCGTTGACCCGACCTTCGCGCCGTTTGAATGGAAAGATCCGCAGGGCAAGCTGGCGGGATTTGATATCGATTTAGGCAACGCGATTTGTCAGCAGCTGCAGGCGAAGTGCGTGTGGGTGGAAAGCAACTTCGACGGCATCATCCCGGCGCTGAAGGCGCGTAAATTCGACGCGATCCTCTCAGGGATGTATATGACCGAAAAACGTAAAGAGCAGATTGCCTTTAGCGATAAGCTGTACAACGGGCCGGTGTTTCTGGTGGCGCGCAAAAATACCCTCAAAGGCAATACGCCAGAGCAGTTGAAGGGGAAAACTATCGGCGTCGAGCAGGGGTCGGCGCAGGAAACTTACGTTAACCAGTACTGGCGGCCGCAGGGGATTAACATTGTCGCCTATCAGGGGGCCGATAGCGTCGTTCGCGACCTTGAATCAGGTCGTCTCGATGGCGCGGTGCTCTCCGGCATGATGGCCGATTATAGCTTCCTGCAGCAGCCGCAGGGCAAGGATTTCGCCTTTGTTGGCGGACAACTGCAGGATAATAAACTGTTCGGCGCCGGGGCGGCGATTGGCCTGCGTCAAGGCGACGATGCGCTGCGCGAAGAGATAAATGGCGCGATTGCGAAAATGCTTGCCGACGGCACCTACAAAAAACTGGCCGGGAAATATTTTAGCTTTGACGTTTATTCCGGGACATAATGTCAGAGTGTACCCTGCGGGCATGGACTGCCCGCCGCAAGATTCCTTTTCTGATTATCCACTCGACATCCTCTTCAGACCCCCTGCGGTTATCTGAGGGAAACAGAATATAAGCTAAGGAGTATCGGCATGATGACACGTCCATTGGGCAAAAGCGGATTTTCCATCGCCCCATTAGTCTTTGGCGGCAACGTCTTTGGCTGGACCATCGATGAGAAAACCAGTTTTGCCATTCTTGATGCTTTTGTTGACCACGGTTTTGATGCTATCGATACGGCGGATGTGTACTCCCGCTGGGCGGAAGGCAATCGGGGCGGTGAATCCGAAACCATTATTGGCCGCTGGCTACAGGCGCGCCCCGGCATACGCGATAAAGTCAAAATATTCACCAAAGTCGGATCTGATATGGGGCTACCCGGCCATAAAGGGTTGAAAAAAGCCTGGATCCAGCAGGCGATTGATGACTCGTTGCGCCGCCTGAATACGGATTACGTCGACCTCTATTTCGCCCACTGGCCGGATCCTGAAACGCCAATCGATGAAACGTTAGAAGCTTTCCAGGCGCTGCAGCAGGCCGGCAAGGTGCGGGCGATTGGCGCTTCAAACCTCGACGCCGGACAGCTGTCATCGGCGCTGGAAGTGGCGCGTAAAGGCGGCCTTCCGGCCTGGCAGGTGTTGCAGCCGGAATATAACCTCTATCACCGCTCCGCCTTTGAAGGGGCGCTTCGCGATCTCTGCGTCAGCCGCGATATAGGCGTGGTGACCTACTACAGCCTGGCTTCCGGCTTCCTGAGCGGTAAGTATCGCCAGCCGTCCGATTTAGCGCAAAGCCAGCGCGGCAGCGGCATCGCTAAATATCTCAATCCACGCGGAATGCGGATTATTGACACGCTGGTCGCGGTGGCGGAAGAACAGCGCGCGAAGCCTGCAGAAGTGGCGTTAGCGTGGCTGATGAGCCGGGAAGGCGTTACCGCACCGATTGCCAGCGCCACCAGCCTGGCACAGGTGGAAAGCTTCGCCCGCGCGGCGGCGCTGAACCTCGGCAGCGAACAACTGGCGCGGCTCGACAGCGCCAGCGCCTGAGTCAGTCGCTCTCCCCGGAGGCGGCGCGTTGCGCCTTGTCCGGGCTACCAAATCGCACAGTGCCGTAGCCCCGGTAAGCGCTAGCGCCACCGGGGATTTTGCGGCCACGCAATATTATTCCTGATGGCGGGTGACGTTGAGGATCTTCGAGCTCGCGCCGACCGGGAAATTGCTCAAGGCGCCAAAATCACTGCCCTGATAACCCATGATCTTGCCATCGGTTCGCATCTGCTTAAGATCGATAAGGATAACCCCCAGCGTGGGAATGATTTTCTCCCGCCAGACGAACAAATAGAGATCCTCAGCCACCTGCACGTAATGGCAGCGATCGACATCCGCCAGCCCCTTTTCCACGCCATCGAGACACTGCCAGGCGTAAAAATTATCGTTGAGATAGATGTGTTCATAACGCTCGGTCGGGCTATAGGTGTACTGATTGCGCATGCCGACCAGCGCGGTGGTAAAGTCAGGCAGCGGTCCCGGCTGGGCATCCAGACGGGCGAAGACAAATCGCGCCTCGACGGCGGTCAGCGGCAACCCTTGCTCTACCCGGCTGAAGGCGTCCAGCCGCGCGGCGGCTTCGTCAGGTAGCTGGCCGTATACCAGCGTGGCGTTGCGCTGCGTCAGGTTGCATACCGCGCTGATACTGGCGTTATCGCGCTCCGGGTCAAGAAAATCGATAAACAGAATATCGGGGCGCAGGGCGGTTGCCCGCCAGGGCGCGCGTTTGCCGTTCCAAAGCAGTGTCTGGTCATTTTCGATAACCAACTGCTGCGGCTCGCTCCCGGCGGCATAAAAGGTAAAGCGTTCGCCTGCGGGAAGGCTGGCGGTGGCCAGCAGGTTGCCGTGCGGGGCGAAACCATCGGCCAGCGCGCCGACCTGGATAAATACGGCTTCTGAAGTCATGTGAGCTCCTGAGTAGAGTAGGGCGTTAAGTAAACGCCAGCGTTGGAACATCGACGATGCTGGACCCGCCATCGGCGACCAGCGCCGCGCCGCTGATGATGGCGGCCTGCGGCGAGCAGAGAAACTGACAGGCCTGGGCTATCTCCTCGGGGCTGGCGGGGCGGCGTAGCGGAACGTCGCGGCACACCCGTTGATAGGCTTCGGTAAGCGACAGCCCGTGTTGCTGCATCAGTGGGATCATCTCTTCATCCGCCATCGGGGTGGTGACCCAGCCGGGACAAATCGCATTGGCGCGGACGCCCTGTGGGCCGTAATCACGGGCGATGGAGCGCATCAGGCCAATTAACGCGTGTTTGGCGGTGACATAGCCACAGGCCTGCGGCCCGGCGGCAAGGGAAGCGATGGAGGCGACAAACAGCACATTGCCGCGGTTGGCGATAAGCGAAGGCAGGCAGGCGCGCACGCTGGCGAAAGCGCTGTTTAAATTCGCGTTCAGCGCCTCGCGCCATTGGCGATCGCTGGTATCGGCGGCGGCGCTATTGCCCATGCCGCCGGCGCTGCAGATGAGTACATCAATACCGTGAGTCTGGTCGAGAATCGGCGGTAGCAGCCGTTCCCGCCAGACGTCGCCGTCGGCGGCATCGCCCACCAGCGCCGTCGCGCCGGTTTCAACGGCGATCTTGTGTAGTGGCGCTTCGCGTCTGCCGGTAATAAACACCCGATCGCCCGCCGCGCTCATCAACCGCGCGCAGGCGGCGCCGATCCCGCTTCCACCGCCGGTAATCACCACGACTCTCGCCATTCGCTCTCTCCAGTAATGGGGTTCAGGATTACCTTAGAAAGCGAGTTAGCTTCCGGCTATCGCCCGGAAGAACGATAGCCGGGTTCGTTTATTTGCCCTCGCTCACAGGAATGGCCTGCGGCGCGGGCACCGGCTTCATGGTCGCCGGATCGACCGCCAGATAACGCCCGGTTTTGTTATTGATACCGACGTAATCGATCATCTTGCCCTGCGCTTTGGTGACCATGGTACGTTTGGCGAATGCCTCGTAAGCGTCGCTCATCGTTTTGACCCGATCGGCATGTTGGGCCGCGACGTCATGCGTTTCCAGCGGATCGTCATGCAGGTTAAACAGCTGCCACGGCGCATCGCCGGCGTTGAGGCCGCGAGGTACCAGCCGCCGCAACTTCCATTCGCCATCGACCCAGGCCGCCTGATTATGCAGTTCAACCCCGTAGTTGCCGCGCGGCGGCTGCTGGACTTCACCGGTTAGATAGCGCTTAAAGCTGACGCCAATCATCGGTAACACGGGTTTCTTCGCCAGCGATTTATTGGGATCGATGCCGGCGAATTCATATAGCGTCGGCGCCACGTCGTACACCGCCATCGTTGAGGCGTCAATTTTACCGCGCCGGGTAATGCCGGGGCCGGAGATCATAAAGTCGGTATTGATGCCGCCCTGGGCGCTGGTGGTTTTGTGATAGTTGGCGTAGGGGGCATTGCTGACGTTCGCCCAGTGGGGGCCGTAGGAGACAAATGATCCTTTGCGGCCCACGTTGTCATAGCTGTTATCGAACTGCTTCCAGAATTCGGGGGTAGATTCGTAATAAAAACCCTGTGCCGGGTTGGCGCCGTTATCGGTTAAAAACACCAGCAAGGTATTTTTATCGCGCCCGGTTTGTTTCAGCGTCTCTATCAGCGTGCCGATTTGCGCGTCCATATTGGCGATCATCGCCGCATATACCTGCATCACTTTCGCCGTATATTTCTGCTGCTCTGGCGTTAGCGCTTCCCACTCTTTATCCAGCTCCAGATGCGGCAGCGGGGTGTCGTCATGAATGATTCCCAACGCTTTCAGGCGGGCGATGCGCTGGCGGTAGACCTCGGCGTAACCCTGCTCATACTGGCCTTTAAAGCGCTTAATCCACTCGTCCGGCGCCTGCAGGGGGTCATGAGGGGCGGTGAAAGCCAGCCAGGCGAAGACCGGCTGCTCCTTCGGCGTCGCTTTAATCCAGCTATTCATCTGGCGGGCGTAAGCTTCGCTGGAGTAAAAATCATCCGGCAGGGAGACGCGCTCGCCATCACGGGTATAGTAAGTGTGGAACGCCTCGACGGTTCCGAGCGGTATCGCATCGTTAAAATGGCTGGTGCCGCCGCCCATAAAGGCGAAGGAGTGGTTAAAACCGCGGTCCTTCGGCGTGGCGCCGGGAACAAAACCGAGATGCCATTTGCCGGCCATCAGCGTGTTATAGCCGGCATCTTTAAAGCGCTCGGCCATGGTGGTGACGCGGTCGGTCAGCCGCAGCTCGTAACCCTCCTTGCCTATGGTACTGTCGTACCACCACATGCCGCCCATCCCGGCCTGCTGGTTACTGTTGCCGGTCAACAGCATCGAACGCGCCGGGGCCGACATCGGCGAGGTGTAATACTGGCTCATGCGGATACTTTGCTCCGCCATGGCCTGCAGGTTGGGGGTGGGGATCTCACCGCCGAAGGGGCTGATATCGGAATAACCCATATCATCGGCGATAATCACGATGACGTTTGGATGCTCATTCTGCGCGCCGTGCGCGCCGCCGGCGAGGATCATGCTGACCGCCGCGGCCATGGCTTTTTTGTTCACGACTGACTCTCCTGTTCAGAGGGGGATATCATCAGGGTAAGGCGCTACGCAGTATGCGCAGACCCAACAAACGCGGCCCGCCAGGCCTTCAGGCCGTTAAGGTCGCGGGAAAAGGGGCGTACTGGCGCGAGGATTTCGCTAAAGAACCGGTAATAGCCGCCGCAGAGGCGGTTGTTGCCAGCGGCGTTGAGATGCGCGGGGCAGCCGCCCTGGCAGACCATTTTTACAGCGCAAGTCTGACATTCGCGGCGCCGGCTTTTTTGCTGGCCAAAAGGGAGCTGAACAGACGCGTCGACCGCCGCGGCGAGCGTCTGCTCGTCAAGACGGCCCAGCCGATGTTCGGCGTTGATCAGATGATCGCAGGCGTAAAGCTGTCCGTCAGACTCCATCACCAGATTGCTGCCGCAGCGGGCGCTATGCACGCAGCTGCCGCTGCTATGGGTAAAGTACTGCGCCCACGCCTGTTCGATATTGATGACGAACACCCGCCCCATATCGCAGCGCTTTTGCCACTGTCGCCAGATACCGACCATAAAACGCCCCCAATTATCGGCGCTGAGCTGATAACCCTCGCGCAGCGCCGCGCCTTCGCTCATTAGCGGCTGGAACTGCAGATAGCGCGCGCCAAGCGTGACCATCCGGTCATAAATCGCCGCCGCGTGGGCGGCGATTTCGTTATGCACCACTACCAGCAGATTAAACTCCACCTGATGCTGGTGGAGCAGGGCGATACCGCGCAGCGCAGCCGGCCAGGAAGCCTGCCCGCGTTTATCAGGACGATGGTCGTTTTGCAGCGTTTCGCTACCTTCGAGGCTGACGCCGATAATAAAGCGATGTTCGCGAAACAGCCGGCACCAGGCGTCGTTAATCAGCGTCCCGTTGGTTTGCAGGCTATTGCTGATGGTTACGCCATCAGGGGCGTAGCGCTGCTGCAGGGCGAGCGCTTTTTTATAAAAACTTAGCCCGGCCAGTAGCGGCTCGCCGCCCTGCCAGACAAAGTTGATTTCCCGCGCGCTGGCGGGCTGGGCGGCAATATAGCGGCGGATAAACTGCTCCAGCCGCGCCTCGTCCATCTTCCTGACCGGCGTTTCATCCTGCGGGTAGTAGCAGTAGCGGCAGGCGAGATTACAGGCGGGGCCAATCGGTTTCATCAGAATATGAAACGGCAGCGATGAGCGCGGTTCGACGGCCAGCGGAATTTGCTGCTGGCGTAAGGCGGCGATATTCAGCATCGGCTTATCCTCTATTAATTGCTGGCCTGGGGCGGCGTATTTGGGCAATAGCAAGTCAGGCGTAATCCGTTGATTAAGCCGCGGCGTTAAATTATCGACATCCTTTTTAGGGTATAAATGAAAAAATGCAAAAAACTATCGTTCTTAAGGATGAGATCGGACCTGCCAATATAAGGGTTTTTAATCCTCACGAGAAAATAACGCGTGATGTTAATAACTTTTGTTTATGTTTTAACGCCGCTACGTTAACAGATAGCGGGGTGATTTTTAAATGCTTTAAATAACAATGCATTGATGAAAATAATGTAATCGATATCACATTGTTAACATGTTAATGATTGTGTTACTTAAATGTGAAATGTATGCTTCATCTTACTCTGGTAATCCGCGTGTTACGCACCACCACCTTGACGGGGGGAAATATCATGTCTGCTTTATTAAAAGCCAGTCGTAATGATGCGATAATAGCCCGTTGTTTACAGACTATTTCACAGTTAATTCCACTGTCTTCAGCGGTTTTTTATCGAGTAAATAATCGTTTAAAACCTGAAAACTATATATTGCATAATATTTCGGATAATACACACCAACAATATCTGGAGAGCTTCCAGCCGTTGGATCCACACCTGCCGGCGCACTTTAGCCACCAGAGCACGACCATGGCGGCGATGACGCCGCGGCTCTGCGACCGTAACCGGCACTACTACCATGAATTTATGTTGCCGAATAACGTACGCGACATGACCGAAATCTTTATTCGCCGCGAACGGCGGATCGTTGCCGGTATCTCGCTGATGCGCGACGTGCCTTTTTCCAGCGAAGAACGGCTGCGGGCCCAGGCGGTACTGCCGTTGGTGGAACTGGCTATTCGCGATTTCCTGCAGGAAGAGGATGAACTCCCCGCCATCCTGACAGCCAAAGAGCGCGAAATCGTCGGCATGGTGCGTGAAGGCGCCAGCAACAAGCTGATTGCCCGCCAGCTGGATATCTCGCTCTCGACGGTGAAAACCCATCTGCGCAATATTTTCGCCAAGACTGAAGTCGTCAACCGGACTGAACTCGTTTCCCGAACCTGGATGCCTGCCGCTCAGCGTACGCTGCATCTGTAATCTGACTATCGCATCCCGCGCGCGCCGTGGCAGCACGGCGTTTTCCTGATGCCTGAGGGTATCACTCCCTGGATAACCGTCCGGGGGGAGGCTTTTTTGACTGGAGCACGCCCTACGATGTCGAGTACACCTCTTTCTGATAATACTCTTTCGCGGCCTGGCAGGCTGGTGGTGTCGCTGCGTTTGCTGGCGGCGATTGTCATTTTCGCCGCCATTGCGCCGGGGATTTTAATGACCGCGCCGGCGGTGGCGGCGCAGCTGGCCAGCGAATGGCACCTTAAACCCGGGCAGATCGGCTGGCTATTTTCGGCGGAGCTCGGCGCGATGAGCCTGGCGACGCTCCCGGCGTGGTGGTGGATGAGCCGCCTCGACTGGCGGCGGGTCGCGCTCGTTGCCTGTGCGGTATTTCTGCTCGCTAACCTTGCCTCGGCGGCGGTAACCCAGTATTCGTCTCTGCTGGCGGTACGCTTTATTGCTTCCCTGGCGGGAGGCACGCTGATGATCTTGTGCATCAGCTGCGCGGCGGGAACGCCGAATCCATCACGGGTGTACGCATTCTGGGTACTGGGGCAACTGCTGTTAGGCATGCTTGGCCTGCTGGTGTTACCCGGCCTGTTTGTGACCTTTGGCCTGAAGGTCGTTTATCTGATTCTTGCCGCCATCATGCTCTGCTGTTTGCCGCTGGTTTCCGCTTTCCCGTCGTGTTTTCAAGCGCAATCGGCTTCCCATCGCCAGCCGTCTGCGGCGTCGTGGCGAAAGGCGCTGGCGGTGCTGGCGGTTCTCACCTTCTATATCAGCCTCAGCGCCGTATGGACCTTTATCGGCACCATCGGCAGCGGGGCGGGGTTGAGTCCGACACAGGTCGGTCTGGTGCTGGCGGCGGCGACGGTGTTCGGCATTATCGGCGCCGGCGGCGCGGCGCTGCGCGGTACCCAACGTCCGGACCGGCTGGCGGTGTGGCTGGGATACGCGCTGCTGATCGCCAGCGTGCTGTTACTGACAGGTCATCCGCTGCTGGTGCGTTACGCCATCGCGGCGCTGCTGTTTAAGTTCACCTGGACTTTCGTGTTGCCCTTTATCCTCGCTCGCGTGGCCGCGCTCGATAACAACGGCCGGTTGATGAACAGCATCAATCTGGTGATCGGCGGCGGAATGGCCGCCGGTCCGGCGATCGCGGGGGCCTTACTGCAACACTTCGCCAGCGCCAATCCGCTGCTGGCGGCGGCAGGCGCCTGCGCGCTGCTGTCGCTGATTTTGATTGCGGCGGCGTCGTCCGCCGGGAAAGGTTTAGCCAACGGGAGGATAGAGTGAAAAGAAAAACCGGTTTCTTCTTTGATGAACGTTGTTTCTGGCACAGTACCGGCCTGCACGCGGTAACGCTGCCGGTCGGTGGTTGGGTACAGCCGCCTGCCGGCGGCGGCCATGCCGAGTCGCCGGAGACCAAACGGCGGATGAAAAACCTGATGGACGTCTCCGGGCTGACGCCGCAGCTGGAACTACGCAGCGCGGCGGCAGCGAGCCTGGAAGACCTGCGGCGGATCCATCCCGATAGCTATCTTGAGCGCTTTAAGGCAATCAGCGATAACGGCGGCGGCATGCTCGGCAAAGAGGCGCCGCTGGGGCCGGGGAGTTATGAAATCGCCTGCCTTTCCGCCGGGCTGGCCTGCGCCGCCGTCGAGGCGGTGCTTAAGGGCGAACTGGATAACGCCTATTCGCTGTCGCGGCCGCCCGGACACCACTGCCTGCCGGAGCAGTCGATGGGGTTTTGTTTCCTCGCCAATATTCCCATTGCCGTTGAACGGGCGAAAGCGTTGCTGGGGCTCGGCAAGGTAGCGATTATTGACTGGGACGTTCACCACGGTAACGGTACGCAGCATATCTATCTGCAGCGCGATGACGTGCTGACTATCTCATTGCATCAGGACGGCTGCTTCCCGCCGGGCTACTCCGGCGAGGACGATCGCGGCGTTGGCGCCGGCGAAGGTTACAATATCAATATTCCGTTGCTGGCCGGGGCGGGCGACGATAGCTGGCGCTATGCGCTGGAAACTATCGTCATTCCCGCGCTGGCGCGTTTTGAGCCGGAACTGATTATTATCGCCTGCGGCTATGACGCCAACGCGATGGATCCATTGGCGCGGATGCAGCTACATAGCGACAGCTTCCGGGCGATGACCGAACAGGTCCAGCAGGCGGCGGATCGCCTGTGCGGCGGCAAACTGGTGATGGTGCACGAAGGCGGCTATGCCGAATCCTACGTGCCGTTCTGCGGCCTGGCGGTGATGGAAACGCTGAGCGGCGTGCGCACCGAGGTTCAGGATCCGCTGCTGGAATTCATTCAGCAGCAGCAGCCGCGCGCCGCGTTCGCGCAGTTCCAGCGCCAGGCTATCGATCGACTGGCTCAGCAGTTCGGTCTGCTATAAACCACCTCAGCCTCCCCGCTGTGATGGCGGAGAAGGGCAAGACGCAATGTGGCTCAAAAGTCCCGGTTTGGGACTTTTTTCTTTACCTGGTCCCGAATTGGGACTAATATCCGTCCATGAAGATAATCTCAGTGAAAGTACTCAGGGATTTCTGGGCGGAGAATCCCGACGCGGAACAACCGCTAAAGGCTTGGGTGGACGAGGCAATAAAGGCTGACTGGAAAACCCCGGCGGAGATCAAGGACCAATACCGCAGCGCAAGCATATTGAAAAATAAGCGGGTGGTATTCAACATAAAGGGAAATGATTATCGGTTAATTGTAGCTGTTGCTTATCTGCGGGGATGGATGTTCGTTAAGTTTATCGGAACGCATAAGGAATATGACGTGATAAACGCTGAGACGATAGAGAGGAAGTAAATGATGAATGTTAAGCCTATCCGCACTGAACAAGATTACGAAGCCGCGTTAAGCGCGGTTGAACCTTTTTTTGATAATGAACCAGCGCCTGATACGCCAGAGGGAGATTTTTTTGAGGTGATGTGCTTGCTCATTGAAGAGTATGAGAAAAGGCACTATCCCATCGAGCCGCCCACCCCCATTGAAGCCATAAAATTTCGCATGGAGCAGCAGGGGCTTACCGTAAAAGATCTGGAACCGGCGATTGGTAAATCTAATCGCGTTTATGAAATTCTCAATGGCACGCGCAACCTGACGCTCCCGATGATTCGCCGGCTTCATGCACAGTTCGGCATTCCTCTGGAGAGTCTGATCGGTGCGTGATGTCATGGCCATAAGCTCTTAATCATTGGTTTTTTCAATCATCCACTGACTTACCGCCTGATTAATCATCGCCATCACGCTGAGCAGCAGCATCCGCTGCTGCGCTTCGAGCTTCAGATAACGGCGCAGCGGCGGCATTTTGCAGACCACTTCGCTGGCGGCCCAGGGTTCAATGCAGCAGCGCCAGCCGCGACCGTCAAAGGTCAACGAAAAACGGCGGTAGTCCAGCTCGCTTAAGGTCTGCTGAAGATTAGGAAAACCGTTGAGATAGCCGGCGAGTTCCGCGCTCTCTTTACCGCCGATAAAGCGGACTGGCTGACGTTTCAGCCAGCCGGATTGGTGAGCGCGGATCTTACCGCGAGCGGGCCGGGTAACCGGCCCCTCGACGACAAACTCGCAGCTGTGAATGCTGGCCATAAATAGTCGCTTCTGACGCGCTCTGTAGGTGACGAAGGTGGCGTCGTTCAAGCGCAACATCGCGCTGCTTTCGCTCAGTTTTTCGCTCGGCCAGCCCGCTAAATCGCGCAGCACCGCGTTCATTAATGGCGTTTCAAACCAGGGGACGGAGGGCATCAGGCGTCATCTCCCCGCGGGTCTGTTTCTCATAGTTGCCGATAGCGCGCTCGACCACCTCTTCTACCGCCAGCGGCTTGAACGGATTAACGCGCTGTACGCACAGCGTCCAGAACAGGGCATAGGCGGCGGTCAGGCCGAGCATAATCCCGAACGGCACCAGCACCTCGCGGCTGTCCATCCCCGGTGGGGTAATATTCACGATAGCGATGATAATCCCGACGCTGGAGATAATCTGCGGTAGCGGAAACCACGGCGAGCGGTAGGCGCGCGGTAGGTCCGGGCGGCGAATGCGCAGCATCACCACCGACAGCGTCACCAACAGATAGGCCACGCCCCAGGCGCAGACCGCGGCGAGGATCAGCGGCACGATGCGGTCCAGATCGCCGTTCAGGTACCATGCGTGCAGGCAGGGGATGGCCACGCCGATGGCAATCGCGATCACCGGCGTTTTGAAGCGCGGATGCAGCCAGGTAAGAAAACGCGGCAGCGCGCCGTCCAGCGCCATACCGTAAATAATACGTGGCACTGCGGCCATCAAGGTATTAATCGTGGCGCAGCCCGCCAGCAGCAGGCCGACGCCGAGCCAATACTGGCCAGCGTGGCCCATCACCCGCTCGGCGAAGGCCGGGATAGCCATCGGCGTGTCCAGCAGATGGACGTTATTCGCCGCATCGACCACCACGTTTTCCACCTGGCGGTTAATCGCCGCGCCGTAGATAAACATGCAGCTGGCGACGCCCAGCAGACCCAGCGCCATCGCCCGCGGAATGGTGCGGTGGGCTTTTTTGATTTCCGGCGCCATCGGCGTCACCAGTTCGCAGCCGACGAACATAAACATCGCCATGCCGATATAGCCGAACAGGCCGGAGATATCGCTAACGTTCAGCGGCGTGCCGAACCAGCCGGAAAGGTGAGTCACCGGCGCCATAAAAATGCCGCACAGGCCGAAAATGGTCAGCGTCGTCCACATGCCAAAGGTAAGCACCACTTCGACCTTGCCGAAAATTTCCACGCCAATGGCGTTGAGCAGGCCGAAAATGACCACCATACCGACGCCCACCATCCAGGTGTTTTGATGGGCGGCCATCTGCGCATTGACCGATTCGAAGTTCACCAGCGCCATAATGCCGGCGAGAATGGTCTCCGCGGTTCCGGCGAAGATATGGACGATAAGATAGGCGCACAGCGCGCCGGTAATGGCGAAGAAGCGGCCCATACCGCAGGAGATATAGTCGTACACCGAACCGGTGGTGGGGATTAACGTCGCGGCTTCGGCGAAGGTAGTGACCTGCGCCTGCATCATAATAAAAGCCAGCAGTACCGCCAGCGCGAAGGTGTCGCCGCCCATGCCAAATCCGCTGGTGACCGTCAGGATCACCGGGCTTGCCATAATCAGCCCAACCGAGCTGGCGAGGGTCGTCGGAAAGCCGACGACGCCGCGTTCAAGATGGCTGGCGAGTCTGTTACTAAACATAGTCAACCTCTGCACAATGTAGGGGAGGGCAGGGAATAGCCAGCGCCACTCCCGGATAGTCATAATTTAGGCGGGCATCCTGCTCAACGAATATCGTCCGGAAGGTGGAGAGCAACGGGTGAATCTGTGACGTAGTCCATGAATGTGGCGGTTGATAAATAAAATAGCCCCGGAAAGCGGGGCCATCTGTCTTGCCACGTTGCGCGTATTTCTGCCGGGTGGCGGCTAGCGCCTTACCCGGCCTACGGTCCGTGCGGCCTGCCTTTAATTTGGCCTCAAAACCCCGGTGGCGCTGCCGCTTACCGGGGCTACAGCGCTGTGCGATTTGGTCGCCCGGAGAAGGCGTAATGCGCCGCCGGGCATTATCAGCGTGTTAGCGCGTCTCGACGTTCGCCAGATAGTGTTTGACGAAACGCGGGGTGAGAATTTTCCACTCCACTTCGGTGCCTTGTTTGACAAACCAGCTGTCGCCCGGCGCGAAGCGCTGCGGCTCGCCGCCGGCGACGGTCAGTTCTACTTCGCCCTCCAGCACGGTGGCGTGTTCGGTAAATGGATAGGTCATGGTGAAGCTCCCTTCGGTGGACGAAAACAGTCCGCAGGTAAAGGCGTCCTGCGGCTCGCCATATATCATCGCGCCCGCTACCTGCGGGTCGCCGGCGGTCGGCGTCGCGCCGAGCAGACTTACGCTGCCGATCGGCTGCAGTTCAGGTACCGGTTGTTCGAGTTTAAAAGCGTACATTGCGTTCTCCTGATTAACTCCGGCCTTTCCAGAAACCGGCGGTTTGATGCATCAGTTTTCCGGCGGTGACTAATAACAGACGCAGGCTGTCACGGCCGTGGATGGTCGCGTGGGGAATGCTGCTTAGCAGGCGATAGCGGTCGGAACCGCCATTAATCCCTTCGGCGAGGATTTTGCACACGATGTGCGAGGGGGTGACGCCGAAGCCGGAGTACCCCTGGACGTAAAAGACATTGTTATGGTCGCGTAAGGTGCCGATCTGTGGGAACAGGTTGGCGCTGCAGGCCATCGGCCCGCCCCAGGCGAAGTCGATCTTCACATCTTTCAGGTACGGGAAGACCTCCGCCAGCAGCGTACGATTCCAGGCGGCGAAATCGTTCGGCGTATATTCCACGAAGCGGGTAGCGCTGCCGAACAGCAGGCGGTTTTCGCGGGTGACGCGGTAGTAGTTAATCACCGGGCGAATATCGCTGAAGGCGCCGCGCAGCGGGCTGATGCGCTCGATCAGTTCATCGGAGAGCGGCTCGGTCGATACCTGATAAGAGTAAGTGACCAGCGTTTTGTTGTAGATCTCCGGCTCCATATTGTTGAGGAAGCTGTCGCAGGCCCACAGCAGTTTGGCGGCTTTAACGCTGCCCATCGCGGTGCGCACCCGTACCTGTTTGCCGTAATTCACTTCCACTACCGGCGAGGATTCGAAAATCTTCACCCCCAGAGAATGCGCGGCCTGCGCCGAACCAAGCAGCATATTGAGCGAATGGATCTGTCCGCCGCCCATATGTTTCAGCGCGCCGCAGTAGACCTCGGAGCCGACCACCTGCTGTACCTCTTTGCCGGTATACAGTTCGATATCTTCATCCGGGGTGGCGGCTTTAAACTCCTTCTCCCACTGGCGTAGCGTTTTGAGCTGCCGCTGGTTATAGGCCAGGTAGCCGTAGCCGGGGACGAAATCGGCGTCGATGTTGTATTTGCGGATGCGTTCGCGAATGATGCCCGCGCCGAGGTTGGCGATTTTAAATAGCGTCTCCAGCCCCTCTTTGCCGACGTGTTTTTTCACCGCTTCGATATCGTGGCCGATCCCGGCCATCACCTGGCCGCCGTTGCGCCCGGTGCCGCCATAGCCAAGATGGCGCGCTTCCAGCACCACCACGTTGGTGATCCCCTGTTCCGCCAGCTCCAGCGCGGTGTTAATACCGGAAAAGCCGCCGCCGATAATCACCACATCGGCTTCGATATCTTCCCGCAGCGCCGGAAAATGGAGCTGGTATTTCTTCGTCGCGCCGTAGTAGTTCAGCGCATCGATTTTAATATTCATCGCGTTACCCTGTCGTCTTGCCTGGCTCAATGTCCTCATCACAGCACGCCGCGCGGGCGTTGAATATCGTCCGGAAGAATGACGTTCTTTAGAACGATGGGCGGCGCGGCGCAACCGTGCTGTGATGGGCTAACTTTGCTAAAAAACGGGTGCTGACGATGAGCGAGATAACCATACTGGCGGAAGTGACCGCCTTTTTACGCCAGCCGCACGGGCAGTTTATTGCCGGCCATCGTGAGGCGGGCCACGGCGCGCCGTTCGCTGTGATAAACCCGGCGACCGGAGAGTCAATCGCCGAAGTCACGGCGGCGGATGTCGGCCAGGCGGACCGCGCCATGGAGAGCGCCCGCCTGGCGTTTAATCAGTGGCGCGAGATGCCGACGCTGGCCCGCGGCGCGCTGCTGCTAAAGCTGGCGGACACGCTGGCAGAGCATCGCGAAGAGCTGGCGCAGCTGGAAAGCCTCTGCTCCGGTAAGACGATCACCCTGGCGCGGATGCTCGAGCTGGATCAGTCGGTAGCGTTTTTGCGCTACTTCGCCGGCTGGGCGGGGAAAATCACCGGAGAAACCCTGGATGTGTCACTGCCGTCGATGGCCGGGGAAAGATATACCGCCTTTACCCGCCGCCAGCCGTTGGGCGTGGTGGTCGGCATCGTGCCGTGGAACTTCTCGATTATGATTGCCATCTGGAAGATGGCGGCGGCGCTGGTTTGCGGCTGCACTATCGTCATCAAGCCGAGCGAGTATACGCCGCTGACGCTGCTGCGGGTGGCGGAACTGGCGAAGGCAGCCGGTATTCCGGATGGCGTGATTAACGTGGTCAACGGCGCCGGCGGCGAAATCGCCCAACGCCTTATCACGCATTCGGCCTGCGCTAAAGTGAGCTTCACCGGCTCGGTGGCGACCGGGGAAAAAGTCCAGCAGTCGGCCAGTGCGTCAGGTAAACGGGTTACGCTGGAGCTGGGCGGTAAAAACGCCGCGCTGTTCCTCGATGACCTGCCGCCAGAGGCCATGGTGAACGGCATTATCGAAGCCGGTTACCTCAACCAGGGGCAGATTTGCGCCGCCGCTGAGCGCTTTTATCTGCCGCAGGGAAAACTGGATGCGGTGCTGGCGCTGCTGAAAGACAAGCTCAGCGCTTTCGCCCCGGGGTCGCCGCTGGATGAACAAACGCTGATGGGGCCGCTGGCTAACCGCCAGCAGTATGACAAAGTCTTGCGTCTCATTCAGACCGCGCGCGAAGAGGGTGATACCATCGTTTGCGGCGGCGAAGCGCTGCCCGGCGAGGGCTATTTCCTGCAGCCGACGGCGGTTAAGGTGCGCAGCGAAGAGAGCACCCTGATGCGCGAGGAGACCTTCGGCCCGGTATGCAGCTTTATTGGCTATCGCAGCGAAGAAGAAGCGCTGGCCCGAATTAATGCTTCCCCATTTGGACTGGCGGCCAGCGTCTGGTCGGATAATATCCGCCAGGCGCTGCGCTACTCGCAGGCCATTGACGCCGGGATCGTATGGGTCAACATGCATACCTTCCTCGACCCGGCAGTGCCGTTCGGCGGCATGAAAGGATCGGGTATTGGCCGTGAGTTTGGTAGCGCGTTTATTGATGATTATACCGAACTTAAATCAGTGATGATGCGTTATTAAAGCACAGGAATATCGGCATGCCGCTAATCACTATTAATTAATGAAAGATAAGACTTGCTGGTTATTATTATCTAACCCACCGCCAGGCCGCTAAATAATAATTTAGTGGCCTTTTTGTTTACCTCGAATATGCGTTCAAGGAAAACGCCCGAAAACTTGTACAATAATATCCCGAGTAAAAATTGCCGCCAATTAAATTTGCGATTACCAATATGCACTCCGTAATCATCTAATGGATGACTGGCATTTTATTGTTTGAATTATTGTTAACTAAAAATTATCTGAGAGTTTTTAATTAACATTTAATTAATTATTTGAGAGGTCACTTTGACTACGCTATTAAAAGAGATCGTTATTGTCGGCGGCGGCGCCGGCGGGTTGGAGTTAGCGACCCAGCTGGGACGTAAATTAGGGCGTCGGCGGAAAGCGAATATTACCCTTGTCGATCGCAGCCAGAGTCATCTGTGGAAACCACTGTTGCATGAAGTCGCCACCGGTTCGCTGGATGAAGGCGTGGATGCGTTGAGTTTCCTCGCCCATGCCAGCAAACACCACTTTTCCTTCCAGCACGGTTCGGTAATGGATATCGATAGGCAGAATAAGACCATTACTATCGCCGCGCTGCGGGATGAGCAGGGCGAAGTACTGGTGCCGGAACGCAAGTTGCGCTGGGATACGCTGGTGATGGCACTGGGTAGTACGTCGAACGATTTTAATACGCCAGGGGTAAAAGAACACTGTATTTTCCTCGACAGCGCTGAGCAGGCAAAAGTATTTCATCAGCAAATGCTGAACCAATTTCTGCGCTATTCCGCCGACCCGCAGACGACCGGTAAGGTCAATATTGCCATTGTTGGCGGTGGCGCTACCGGCGTTGAATTATCTGCTGAATTACATAATGCGGTGAAAGAACTGCGCAGCTACGGTTATAAAGATCTGACCAACGAGGCGTTAAATGTCAGTCTGATAGAAGCCGGCGACGGTATTTTACCTGCACTGCCAAAACGGATTTCCCGCGCCGCGCACGAAAAGCTGAGTAAACTTGGCGTGAATGTGATGACCAATACCATGATCACCGGCGTTGAAAAAGGTGGCCTGCAGACCAAAAATGGCCAGTTTATCGAGGCGAGTTTAATTGTCTGGGCGGCGGGGATAAAAGCGCCGGACTTCATGAAGGATATCGCCGGGCTGGAGACCAACCGTATCAATCAACTGGTGGTGACCCCGACGCTGCAGACGACGCGCGACGCTGATATTTTTGCTTTCGGCGACTGCGCGGCATGCCCGCGTCCGGAAGGTGGATTTATCCCGCCGCGCGGCCAGGCGGCGCATCAAATGGCGCTCTTGACCGCCGACAACATTATCGCCCGCATGAAGGGACATAAGTTGAAATCGTTCTCCTATCGCGATCGCGGTTCGCTAGTTTCTCTCTCCGGCTACACGACCTTTGGCAGCATTATGGGACATCTACCGATTGGCCCGATGATGGTCGAAGGCCGTATTGCGCGGATGGTTTACGATTCGTTGTATCGGATGCATCAGGTGACGCTGCACGGTTATTTTAAAACCGGCCTGATGATGTTATCCGGGGGGATAAACCGGATTATTCGCCCGCGCCTGAAGCTGCATTGATCGTGGTTTTTTAGTCCGACATGGGGCCCGGCGCCCCGTGCAACTTGCGACAATTCCCCCTAAGTGATAAAAGGTGCCCCTTCACAAAAATACACAGGGGAACGACGTGAAAGACGCGTCAACGTCGTCGGATGCCGTGGAAGAGAGCGGCCCGACGCTTCATCGCGGTTTACAGAACCGACATATTCAACTTATCGCCCTTGGCGGCGCGATTGGCACCGGCCTGTTTCTTGGCATTGGTCCCGCGATTCAAATGGCTGGCCCGGCGGTATTACTGGGTTACGCCGTGGCCGGTATTGTGGCTTTTCTGATTATGCGCCAGCTTGGCGAGATGGTGGTGGAAGAGCCGGTATCTGGCTCTTTTGCCCACTTTGCCTATAAATACTGGGGCCCGTTCGCCGGCTTTCTCTCTGGCTGGAACTACTGGGTGATGTTCGTGCTGGTAGGGATGGCGGAACTAACCGCCGCCGGGATTTATATGCAGTACTGGCTCCCTGATGTTCCCACCTGGGTTTGGGCGGCGGCCTTCTTCATCATTATTAACGCCGTCAACCTGGTCAACGTACGTCTGTATGGCGAAGCGGAATTCTGGTTCGCGCTGATTAAAGTGCTGGCGATTATCGGCATGATCGCCTTTGGCCTGTGGATGCTGTTTGGCGGTCACGGCGGCAGTAAAGCTGGTTTTGATAACTTGTGGAAGCATGGCGGCTTCCTCGCGACCGGCTGGCATGGCCTGGTGCTGTCGTTGGCGGTCATTATGTTCTCTTTTGGCGGCCTGGAGCTTATCGGCATCACCGCTGCGGAAGCGCAGGACCCGGAAAAGAGCATTCCGAAAGCGGTCAACCAGGTGGTTTACCGTATCCTGCTGTTTTACATCGGCTCGCTGGTGGTGCTGCTGGCGCTCTATCCGTGGGTAGAGATTAAATCCGATAGCAGCCCGTTTGTGATGATTTTCCATAATCTTGACAGCAACGTGGTGGCCTCCGCGCTGAACTTCGTCATTCTGGTGGCATCGCTGTCGGTCTATAACAGCGGCGTCTATTCCAATAGCCGGATGCTGTTCGGCCTGTCGGTACAAGGCAACGCGCCGAAGTTTCTCGCCCGCGTCAGCAAACGCGGCGTGCCGGTGAATTCGCTGCTGCTGTCGGGCGTCATTACCTCGCTGGTGGTGGTACTGAACTATCTGCTGCCGCATGAAGCGCTGGGGTTACTGATGGCGCTGGTAGTGGCGACGCTGCTGCTGAACTGGATAATGATCTGCATGGCGCATCTGAAGTTTCGCGCCGCGCAGCGTCGTAAAGGTCGCGAGTCAAAGTTCAAAGCGTTACTGGCGCCAGCCAGCAACTACTTTTGCATCGCTTTTCTCGGTTTGATTCTGGTGCTGATGTGCACCATTGACGGGATGCGTCTATCGGCGATACTGCTGCCGGTGTGGATTATCTTCCTGTTTGCCGCTTTCAAACTGCTGCGCCGCCCGGCGTAAGGCTTATCGCCCCGCGGAATGGCGGGGCGACATAACTTATTTTATCCCGTGGAAGCCATCCAGATAGGCGCCAGCCAGCTCATTGCCAAACAGACGAGCATCCTTCGCTTCCATCGTTTCGCTCCACCGATCGCTCGCATTACCGTTGAAGGAGTGTTGCGACTTCACCCCTTCCAGCGCCTGTTGCTTAATGGCGTCGGCAACTCGCTGCGCATCGCTTTCACTCACCCCTTTTTTCCGATCTTCTTGCCCGCGGGCGTAGATATCGCGGAAGTTAGGCAAGTTCATCTGATAATTTTGCTGACGGTTAACGGTGAAATTACCGCCGACGAAATCTGAACGGTGAGACACGAAGCTATAAGCATGGCGTTCTGGCGAGGTCTTCGATGAGGTGCAACCGGAAAGGAGTGCTAAAGCGCAGCCAAGCGCGACAAACGTTGTGGTTAATTTCATTATGCAGAGCGTCCTTTGGCGATAATCCATATTGGTGAAAAGATCATCTGCTTAAACTGTGTCGACGGCTAGCCCTGAGAAATGATAGTGGAGTGAGAGTACGCTGGCGCCCGCAATGCGCGCCAGCCGGGAATCAGGACGACAGCGCGCCCGACAGTGAACGAATGTCGTTGCCGGTTGGCGTCTGGTGAATACGCAGGCCGAACTCGTCAACCACCGCAAAGATATGGTCGAAGATATCCGCCTGAATGCCTTCATACTCCGCCCACACCACGGTATTGGTGAAGCAGTAGATCTCAATCGGCAGGCCGTTAGCGTCCGGCGCTAGCTGGCGCACCATCATGGTCATATCCTTACGTAGCAGAGGGTGGTTGCGCAGATACTCCTGCAGATAGGCGCGGAAGGTGCCGATATTGGTCATTTTGCGCAGGTTAAGCACCGAGGGTTCATTAGCGTGCTGTTGGTTCCACTCGTTAATTTCCTGATGGCGCGAGTCCATATACGGCTTCAGCAATTTGGCCTGAATCAGCCGCTGCTGCTCCTGCTCGTCAAGAAAATGGATGCTGGTGGTATCGATGTTCAGGCTGCGCTTAATGCGACGACCGCCGGAGGCCGACATCCCGCTCCAGTTTTTAAACGAATCCGAGACCAGCGACCAGGTGGGGATTGTGGTGATTGTGTTATCCCAGTTGCGCACTTTTACCGTGGTCAGGCCGATATCAATAACCGCGCCATCGGCGCCATATTTCGGCATCTCCAGCCAGTCGCCGAGTTTGAGCATGTCGTTGGCGGAAAGCTGGATGCCGGCCACCAGGCCAAGAATCGGGTCTTTAAATACTAACATCAGTACGGCGGCCATCGCGCCAAGACCGCTAATGAGAATCGCCGGCGACTGGCCAATCAGCAGAGATATGATCAGAATGCCGATAATAATCGCCGTAACCAGTTTAATACCCTGGAAGATGCCTTTAAGCGGCAGCTGCGAGGCAGTTGGGAATTTTTGCGCCAGATTGAAAATCACGTCCAGCAGCGAGAAGAAGGAGAGCATGGCGTAAACCATGACCCACAGTTGCGCGCAGGTGGATAAAATTTCCGCCGCTTCGCTGCCTTTCTGCAGCCAGAGCACGGCCTGAACGTTGACGATAATCCCCTGTAGGGTGAACGCCAGGCGGTGGAAAAGTTTATTTTGCGTGATGATCTGCAGCCATAAATGGCTGCTGGCCTGCGCCCGCTTTTCGAAGGTGCGTAGTACCACTTTATGTAGAATGAGATGAACGACAATCGCCGTCAGAAAAATAATGCCAAAAGTAATGATGAGCGAGGTGGTTGGGGTGATTTTGATGCCTAATGCGGCGATTTGCGATATTAATTCCTGCATAACGTCTCCTGTACATCCAGCGGTTATGATGACCGCTGGATGACTATTATGCAAATCAGAGGTTACACAGTTGTGAATCAGGACGCCGTCGCCGCCGGCTGCAGATTCAGGTGATGGCGCAGCCAGAGGGCTATAGCGCCCAGCAGCAGCATCATCGCCACCTCGACCAGCAGGAAGACGATCAGCGCCTGCGCATAGTCGCCACCGCCGCGCTGGGCCAGGGTTAAGAACAGCGAGCCGAGAATGGCCGGCCCCAGCCCCAGCGTCGCCTGCTGCAGGGTACTGAGAATGGCGCTACCGGCTCCGGCGTCGCAGGCGCGAATGTCCCGCATCCCGATACGATAGAAACTGTTAACGATTAACGCCTGGCCATAGCCGACCAGCGCGGTGGAGGGCACCAGCGCCAGCGTCGTGGTCCGCAGGCCAAATTGATAAAAGGTGACACTCAGCATCAGCAGGCCGCTAATCTGCACCGCCAGGCCAATCAGCAAAATCCGCCCCATACTATAGCGAGCGATAAGCTTCGGCGCGTACAGCGCGGAGATAAAATAGGCCACCCCGAGAGCGATAAAACTGTTGCCGGACTGCCACGGCGCCATCCCAAGCCCGGCCTGCATGGTCAGCGCCATACAAAACATAAAGCCGGACCAGGCGCTGAAGAACAGCAGCGCGATAGCCATACCAAAACGGATGCTGGTGAGCTTCAACAGCCGCGGCGGCAGCAGCGGTTGCTCGCCGCGCTGCTGCTTACGCAGCGCGCTCAGGCGCATCCAGCCGAGCAGGGGGAATACGGCCAGCAAAAGCAGCTGTAGCTCCCATGGCCAGTGCAGTTCCGGCCCCAGCGCCATCGGGAACAGCAGGCAGCAGAGGATTAACGCCAGGCTGAACGTTCCCTGCCAATCGATGCTGGAATGGCTTTCGCGGCGGGTTTCCGGCACATAGCGGCGGCTAAAAGCTAACACCAGCAGGCAGATAGGCACGTTGATAAAGAAGGCGTTACGCCAGCCGAGCCCGGCGATATCGGCGGAGACCAGCCAACCGCCGCCCATCTGGCCGACGATAAACGCGATGCCGCCGATACCGCCGTAGAGGCTTATCGCCCGGGCGTGGGCGGTACCTTTCAGGGTGACGTGCAGGGTGGCGAGTATTTGCGGCACGATCAGCGCGGCGCCCGCGCCTTGCAGCGTTCTCGCGGCCAGCAGGGTAGTGATTGAGTTAGCCATCCCGCATAGCAGCGAGGCGATGCCGAATACCGCCACGCCCCACAGGAACAGGCGGCGGCGTCCATAGTTATCGCCCAGTTTGCTGCCCATCGCCAGGCAGACGGCAAAGGCCACGCCGTACAGCGCGACGATAAGCTCCAGTTGGGTGGCGCTGGCGTCGAGGGAGTGGGTGATCGAGTCCAGCGCCACGTTGGTTATCGAGGTATCGATTAACGGCAGCATCTGGCCGGTCAGTAACAGCAGTAAACCGGCGCGGCCGGGTGAAACAGCAGACGAATTCATCGGATCTCTCCATTGCGTCATTCAGCGTATGGCCGTAGCATCACCGATTAATTAAACGGGTACCAGTTCCTGTCTATACTGGTATTGGTACTACCATGCTGGAGGAACGATGTCGCTAATACTGCAACGTGAGGCCCCGAACCTTGCGCCCGATGATAGCCGTAAACAGCTGGGGGCATTTCTGCGCGCCCGCCGCGAAAGCCTTGACCCGCAGCGTCTCGGCCTGCCGCGCGTCGGGCGGCGGCGGACGCCGGGGCTGCGCCGGGAAGAAGTGGCGATGCTGGCGGACGTCGGCGTGACCTGGTACACCTGGCTTGAGCAGGGGCGGGAAGTGAATCCGTCGGCGGCGGTATTAAGCGGCGTGGCCAGCGCGCTTCAGTGCAGCCCGCTTGAGACCCGTCATCTGTTCGTTCTGGCAGGCTTAACGCCGCCGGAGAATACGCAGGCCACGGTCTGCGAGGGGATCAGTCCCGGAACCCGACGCATGCTTGATAGCCTGATGCCGCAGCCCGCCAGCATTCAGAAACCAAACTTTGATATCGTCGCCTGGAACGACAGCTTTTGCCGCCTGATGGGCGTTGATTTCGCGACGATTGCCGAAGAAGACCGCAATTGCATTTATCTCTATCTCACCTGCGAAACCTGGCGTAGCCGCATTGAAAATCGCGATGTGTTGCCCACTTTTGTTTCCTATTTTCGCGCGGCGATGGCTGAGCATCGCGGCTCGCCAGAGTGGGAAGATAAGCTGGCTCGTTTTTTCGCCGCCTCGGCGGAGTTTGAAGCGCTATGGCACCAGCGCTACGAGGTACGCGGCGTCGAAAACCAGGTGAAAAATTTTAACCATCCGCAGCTCGGGCGCTTTAGTCTGCAGCAAATGTACTGGTATTCCGCGCCGCGCAACGGTTCGCGTCTGCTGGTCTATTTACCGCTGGATGAAACCGGAGAACAGGCGCTGGCCTGGCTGGATCAACAGGGCTAAGCCCGCAATGGACAAGGAACGCTTATGAACGTCACCCGCAAGCAGCAGCGGATTCTTCAACGTGCTATCGAGCAATGGCAGCAGGAGGGGATCCTGAACAGCAGCGACGGCCAACGGCTGTCAGCGTCGCTATCTGTTCGCGCTTTCGACTGGCAGCGCCTGAGCCGCTATGCCTTCTGGACCGCGATGGCCTGCGTACTGATTGCGCTGGGGAGTCTGTTCGCCGACGCCGAATTGATTACGGCGATTATCAATCTTTTCAGCGACTCCGCTGTCGCGCGCATTATCCTGCCGACGCTGCTGGCCATCGCATTTTATTATTGGGGGTTCCGCCGTCAGCGTCGCGAAGCGCAGTGGCACTATAGCACCGAGGCGATTTTGTTCCTCGGCGTGATTTGCACCGCCATTGCCTTGTGGCAGCTAGGCGATCGGCTGGACGACGGCAGCGGCCACGTGGCGCCGCTGATACTGCTCGGCTGCGCGATTTACGGCCTGATAGGGTATTTCGCCCGTTCCGGGCTGGTGTGGCTGTTCTTTCTGCTGGCGCTGGGGAACTGGTTTGGCGCGGAAACCGGCTATGTATCAGGTTGGGGCGCCTACTGGCTGGGGATGAGCTTCCCGATTCGTTTCGTGCTGTTCGGCGGCGTGCTGCTGGCGCTGTGCTACTTGATGCAAAATGTATTACGCCAGCGGCAGTTGTTTACCGTCAGTAAGGCTATGGGGCTGACCTGGCTGTTTGTCGCGCTGTGGATCCTGTCGATTTTCGGCAACTACGATTCCGAGAGCTGGTATGGGGTGAGCCAGGCGCAACTGCTGCCGTGGGGGCTGCTGTTTGCGCTGGCGGCGGTGCTGTGTATTTATATCAGCCTGAAAACCGACGATGGCATGCTGCGTGGATTTGGCCTGACGTTCCTCGCCATCAACCTCTACACCCGCTTCTTCGAATTCTTCTGGTATAGCCTGCACAAGGTGGTGTTCTTCCTGATCCTGGCGGCATCGCTGGCGATGATTGGCCGCTATGCCGAGCGGATCTGGCACGCCGGAGAGGGGGAGAAAAAGTAACCTTCCCCGGTGGCGCTACGCTTACCGGGGCTACCAACCGAGTACTGGACCGTAGCCCTTGTTATCGGTTTTCGATTGCTTCGCTCCTGGAAAAACGGTTGTTCTGCGCTGTTTCCGAGCACATTGCGCTCCCGATAATTCTTCTGCGTTATGTCTCTCATGGTGCAGGGAGCGCACAGAGGGCGGCCAGTCGCCGCCGCCCTCTGTACTCCCGGGCTCTGGCCGCCAAAATCGCCACTTCGTGGTACCTTCGACTTATCCCTGCAGGCTTCGGGTCGGGCCGAGGCAGCGTCCTTGCAAATCACGGCCCTCAGCCCGCATCCATGCGGGCTGCCCCGGCCTTCCGGGAACGTCTCAGCGATTTTGAGGCCACCAACACCAGCAGTTTCAGTCAGCATTGATGCGGTTGTAACGGAGGTAGCCCGGATAAGGCGCAAAGCGCCGCCATCCGGGGAGGGCAGCGCGCGGAGATTAGATCTCTGTGATGGTGGTAGACTGCGGCAGGCGGGATTTCGGCAGTGCGGCGTTGAAGTCCTCCACGCTGTGATGACCGACCGGCACCACGACTACGCTGGTATAACCTTGCGCTTTCAGGCCAAACTCTTCGTCGAGGATGGCGAAATCGACGCCTTCGATCGGCACCGCATCCAGACCCATTGCCGCCACGCCGAGCAGGAAGTTGCCCACGTTAAGATAAACCTGCTTCGCCATCCACTGATCGTCATCTTTCAGCTCTTTGCGGTGCATATCGGCAAAGAAGGTGCGGCCTTTGTGGTTACCGGCTTTGGCTTCCGGAGTGGCAAAACGGCCATCGGCATCTTCCTGATCAACGACTTTTTCCAGCCACGCATCGTCCATCGCGGTTTTCGCACAGAACACGACAACGTGGGAAGCGTCGAGGATTTTACGTTCGTTGAACACGTAGGTGCCGCTGGCCGCTTTCGCGACGCGGGCTTTCCCTTCATCGCTGCTGGCGACGATAAAGTGCCACGGCTGGGAGTTGGTGCTCGACGGGCTATATTGCAGTAGCGTTTTCAGGTTTTCCGCCTGTTCGGCCGTCAGTTTTTTCGCCGGATCGAAAGCCTTAGTAGAGTAACGTTTTAAGGCAACTGAGATAATATCCATGACTCTTCCTCACAATTTTCAGCCCCTTACGGGCACATTTCGTGGGAGGAAGAGTACAGCGATGCGCGGGAAATGATAAGAGTGAAAAATGCGATAACACTTATCGCATTTATTTGAAAATCAGCCGGGACGTAGCCGACGTTGGTCTTTTTTCGCCAGCTTATCCACCACCAGATTCCACGAGTCATCAATAAGCTCGGCAAGTAAATCCTCGCTGATATCCTTGCCCGGCACCACGGTGATCCAGTGCTTTTTGTTCATGTGATAGCCCGACTCGATACTGCGGTAAATTTGCTGATTGAGCAGCGATTTTTGCGGATCGGCCTTCAGGTTAACGATCGCCCGCCCGCGAAGGGTCATGGTCAGCATGAAAATCCTCCCGCCGACTTTAAACACGTCATACTCTGGGCCAAACGGCCAGCAGTGTTCGGTAAAAGGGTAGGTCAGCGCGATACGCTGCGCTTGATGGTGTAGCGCTTCGTTATCCATTAATGCTCATTCTCATGCAGCGCATTCCACATAGCCTCAAAACCGAGGGCGATAATTTCGCGGGCGCGCTGCGGGTCGTGGCTGGCGAACTCGATGGTGGTTTCGGCCAGCGACAGGAACAGGGCATCGCCGAAGGCGCGATAGGCGTCGCTAAGGAAAACCGCTTTCACCGACAGCTGACACATCTCGTTCAGCTCGGGAAAACTCTCTTTGACCTGGCTGCGGGTTTCATCGGTGATGCGTTCGCTCAATGCCATGCGGCGAATGGCGCGGTATTCCATAGGGTTACGCATCCCCCAGTCGATATAGCTGTTCCAGATGTTGCGCGCGTTCTCTTTCGGGCGCTTTTCGTCAGGATTGAGCCCGTCGATCATCGTCTGTACTAAGCGCATCTTAATGGCGAGGTATAACTCGTTGAGCAACTCATCTTTAGTGGCGAAATAGCGAAACAGCGTTCCTTCAGCAACCCCCGCGCTGCGGGCTATCGCCGATGTTGAAGCGGCAATGCCGGACTGGGCGAAAGCGGCCGTGGCGGCTTCCAGTAACGCTTGTTTTTTATCTTCACTCTTAGGACGAGCCACTACATTTTACCTCGCTGAAAGTTAAACCTCGATCTAATCACGGCGGACCGCACAACTGCAACGCCAGATGTCAAAAATTGAAAATAGTCTTGACGATTTTCTACTCCTTCCTAATAATGAGTGCTTACTCACTCATAATCAAGTTATATCATAAAGTCCCCTGGATGGGGCTTTTGTCTGGTCAGGATATGAACCGTGTCACCTTTAGCGTGGTCGCCATTATGTTATTAGCAGCAGCAACGACATTGCCGTTTGTTCTCAATGCCGGTTTTGGCAAAGCGCCGCAGGGTGCGCAGCTCAGTCTTGTCGAACAGTCGCCGAACTACCGTGACGGCCAGTTCCATAACCAACTGCCGACGCCGGGATTCACCGGGCAGAAAAACATGCTGGCCGCGTGGTGGGATTTTCTGGTCACGAAGCGAGAGAACGCGCGCCCGCAGCAGCCGTTGCCGCTGGTGAATACCGATCTTGCCGATCTACCTTCTGGTGAAGACGTGATGGTCTGGCTCGGTCACTCATCGTGGTATCTGCAGCTGGCGGGTAAACGTATCCTGATCGACCCGGTATTTAGCGATTACGCCGCGCCGTTCTCTTTCATCAATAAGGCTTTCCCCGGTGATTATCCGTGGAACGCGCAGCGGATGCCGGAAATCGATCTGCTGATTATCTCCCACGATCACTACGACCATCTCGACTACGCCACCATCAAAGCGCTGATGCCGAAAGTTAAACGCGTGGTGACGCCGCTCGGCGTCGGCTCGCATCTGCGCTACTGGGGAATGGATGCGGCGATCATTGATGAAATGGACTGGAACCAGGCGGTAAAAATCAGCGATGAACTGACCGTACACGCGCTGCCGGCTCGCCATTTTTCCGGCCGCGGGTTGAAACGCAACCAAACCTTGTGGGCCAGCTTCCTGTTCGTCACCCCGCAGCAAAAGATTTATTACAGCGGCGATAGCGGCTATGGCCCGCATTTTAAGGCCATTGGCGAGCAGTTTGGTCCCATCGACCTGGCAATCATGGAAAACGGTCAATATGACCAGGACTGGAAATACATCCACATGATGCCGGAAGAAACGGCGCAGGCCGCCGATGATTTACGCGCCCGGTCGGTATTACCGGGGCATGCCGGACGCTTTGTGCTGGCAAAACACAGCTGGGACGATCCGTACCAGCGGCTGGCGGCAGCCAGTGAAGGACGTGAGTGGCGTTTAGTCACGCCAATGCTGGGCGAACCGGTGTGGGTCGCTGATAAGACACAATCATTTAACGCCTGGTGGCGCTAACCGCCAGAGTGGTTCAGGAGGAGAGAAGAGATATGAATATATCCGCTCAGGTGATTGACACTATCGTGGAATGGATTGATGACAATCTGCATCAACCGCTGCGAATTGATGATATTGCGCGCCATGCCGGATACTCAAAATGGCATCTGCAACGGCTGTTTTTACAGTACAAAGGGGAAAGTCTCGGGCGCTACATTCGCGAGCGTAAACTGCTGCTGGCGGCGCGCGACCTGCGAGATACCGACCAGCGGGTTTATGATATCTGCCTGAAATACGGCTTTGATTCTCAGCAAACCTTTACCCGCATCTTTACCCGTACTTTCAATCAGCCGCCGGGCGCGTATCGCAAAGAGAACCACAGTCGCGCGCATTGAGCGCCGGTCGCATACCAGTCCGCCTCTTCGGCGGGCTTTTTTTTGCTCGCTTGCGGCTTAATCTGCCAGCGAGAACCAGCGGCGCCATATCCAGCGCAATACCAGATACTCAACTACCCCCAGCGCTAAGAACCACAGGCAGAAGATCAAAGTATAGAGCTGGTTGAGATCCATCAGGTGGAAGGATGTGACTAGCTTTTGCGCCAGCGTCAGGCCGAGCGAGGGCGCCGGCAACAGCAAGCATGAGATCAGGGCTAACAGCAAAATGCCGGCGGCGGATAATAACGTTTCCAGCGGGTGTTTCATTATGATGTTAATCGTCAGTTAAAAAACATATTGTCCGGTAAAAAGTCCGTTAACGCAATATGCTTTATCTGCTGATTGATTTACGTCATTCATATTATTTCTAATATTATTAATAAAAAACCCTCTGTTAATTTATTGGGTAATATTTGTGATTAAGTTAATTTCACCTGGATGTAAATTAACGTCATTTATTACCCCAGCATTTTTACAAAAGTATAGGTACTATATCCCACTATTGTGGCAATAATGATTGCCAACGCGACATACAGCGCCAGTCGGCGTCCGCGGTAGATTCCAAACATGTTTCACCTCGTTTATAAATGGTTTAGAAATACCCTGTAATATTTGTTTTTCAGAACCAACTTACCATGTATTTTTTAATTTGCGAGCAAATAAATGTTGTGGCTGGATAATTTGATCTTGCTCGCAAAACGCATTAATTCATTGGCCAGAAATGATTTCAGGCTTTCCGATTCACGGAATTTAAAAGGAAACTTTATTTTGACCAGGATGATTAATCCCCACAACATCACGCCTTCGGGCGACAGCGCGCCGCAGCAGGCTTATCAGCAAACAGTCGAGGCGGTACTGGCGCAAAAAAAGAGCCATGCCGACGGTCTTAGCAGCGCTGAAGCCGCCGGTCGCCTGAAATCATACGGCCCTAACGCACTGCCGGAAAAGAAAGGCAAACCCGCATGGCTGCGTTTTCTCGCCCACTTCAACGATGTCCTGATTTACGTCCTGCTGGCCGCTGCCGCGCTTACTGCGGTGATGGGCCACTGGGTCGATACTCTGGTTATTCTCGGCGTTACCGTCATTAATGCGTTGATCGGTCATATTCAGGAGAGCAATGCCGAAAAATCGCTGCAGGGGATCCGCAACATGCTCTCCAGCGATGCCCGCGTACAGCGAAACGGCAAGCATGAAACGATTCCCACCCGTGACCTGGTGCCGGGCGATATTGTTATTCTGCGCGCCGGCGATCGCGTTCCGGCGGATCTGCGCCTGATTGAAAGTCACAATCTACGGGTAGAAGAGGCTATCCTCACCGGTGAGTCGACGGTGGTGGATAAAACCACCGTGACGCTACAGGGGGAATTGCCGCTGGGCGACCGCACCAATATGGTCTTCTCCGGCACCACTATCAGCGCCGGCAGCGGCGTCGGTGTGGTTACCGCTACCGGTCAAGAGACCGAGCTAGGCCACATCAATCAGATGATGGCGGCTATTGAAAAGCACCGTACTCCGCTGCTGGTGCAGATGGATAAGCTGGGGAAAGCGATTTTTGTCATCATTCTCGCGATGATGGTGGCGCTGTTCTTCTTCAGCCTTGCGTTGCGCGATATTCCGCTGGGCGAGCTGCTGCTGTCGCTGATTAGCCTCGCGGTGGCGGCGGTGCCGGAAGGCCTGCCGGCGATTATCTCGATTATCCTGTCGCTCGGCGTACAGGCGATGGCGCGCAAGCGGGCGATTATCCGTAAGCTGCCGACGGTTGAAACGCTTGGCGCGATGACCGTGGTGTGCTCGGACAAAACCGGCACCCTGACCATGAACGAAATGACGGTGAAAGCAGTCATCACCGCTGACTGCTGCTACCGCGTAGAAGGCGATAGCTATGAGCCGCAGGGGCGCATTTTCCAGGAAGGCAGCGACGAGCCGGTGGTGGTCCAGCCGGGTAGCGTGCTGGAAACCTACCTGCGCACCATCGATCTGTGCAACGACAGCCAGATCGTTCAGGACGAGCGTGGTCTGTGGGGTATCACCGGCGGTCCGACCGAAGGGGCGCTGAAGGTGCTGGCGGCAAAAGCCCGGTTGGCGCCCCTCGTTACCCGGCTGGTGGCGAAGATTCCGTTTGATTCGCAGTATAAATATATGGCCACCCATCAGCAGATTGGCGATGAGGAGCGGGTGCTGATTACCGGCGCGCCGGATGTCATCTTCGCCCTGTGCGGCCAGCAGATGAGCAAGCAGGGGCCAATGCCGTTTGACCGTCAGTACTGGGAAGACGAAATGGCGCGCTTTGCCCGCCAGGGGTTACGGATGGTTGCCGCCGCCTGCAAACCGGCAGCCGTCGGTAGTACTACGCTGAGCCACGACGATCTGCGTGAGGGGCTGGTGTTCCTCGGCATCGCCGGAATGATGGATCCGCCGCGTCCGGAGGCGATTGACGCGATCCACGCCTGCCAGACCGCCGGGATCCGCGTGAAGATGATCACCGGCGACCACCCGCAGACGGCGATGAGCATCGGCCAGATGCTGGGGATCGCCAATAGCCGCCAGGCGATAACCGGCTATCAGCTTGAGCATATGGATGATGCCGAGCTGGCGAAGGCTGCAGTGGAGTTTGATATTTTCGCCCGTACCAGTCCGGAGCATAAACTGCGTCTGGTCAAGGCGCTGCAGGATAGCGGCGAAGTGGTCGGCATGACCGGTGACGGCGTTAACGACGCCCCGGCGCTGCGCCAGGCCGACGTGGGCATCGCCATGGGCATTAAAGGGACCGAGGTGACCAAAGAGGCCGCCGATATGGTGCTCACCGACGACAACTTCGCTACCATCGCCAGCTCGGTGAAGGAGGGGCGTCGCGTCTATGACAACTTGAAAAAGACCATCCTGTTCATCATGCCGACCAACCTCGCGCAGGGGCTGTTGATCATCATCGCGCTGCTGGCGGGCAATATTATTCCGCTGACGCCGGTGCTGATTTTGTGGATGAACATGGCGACCTCGGCCACGCTCTCCTTCGGCCTGGCCTTTGAAGCCGCCGAGCGCAACGTGATGAATCGCCCGCCGCGTAAGACCGGCCAGCACGTGATGGATGGGTTTGCCGTCTGGCGCGTCGCCTTTGTCGGTTCGATGATTGCCGTCGCCGCTTTTATTCTCGAAGCCTGGCTGGCGCCGCGCGGCCACAGCGCCGAGTTCATCCGCACCGTGCTGCTGCAGATGTTGGTGACCGCGCAGTGGGTCTATATGATTAACTGCCGCAGCAGCGACAGCTTCTCCCTGAACAAAGGATTGCTGCGCAACAAAGGCATCTGGTTGGTGACCGGCGTTCTGTTGCTGATGCAGTTGGTCATCATCTATGTACCGCTAATGCAGAACATGTTCGGCACCGAAGCGCTACCGCTGCGCTACTGGTTCGTGACTCTGGTAATTGGTGTGGCCATGTTCCTGGTGGTTGAAGTCGAGAAGCGGCTGACCCGCCGTTTGCGTAAACCTGCTTGATACCGTCCGGCGCCCCTTCAGGATTGAGCGGGCGCCATTTTCATTTAGCCAGGTTTTTTCTTTCTACGGTTATCATGGTGACGAAAGGGTGATACTGCCACGGTATGCCGCCGCCCTTTTGATACATTTTTGAAATCGTGCCGTCGAGGTACAGCATCTGGCGCACGTGGAGTTTGGACTGCGCGTAACAGGCAAAATCGTAGAAATTGGTTTCGCGCTCGCTAAGCATAAATACCACCCGTCCCTGTTTATCAATGCCGACGCCGTTGCGCAGCTTACGCGAGCTGGCGGAGGGCTTCAGCCGCCAGTTAATGGCGCCGTTTTCAATCAGCATCGGACCAGACTGCACGGCGTAGGTTATCTCAGGCGAGGGCTTAAATTTATTGATAGGCGTTATTCCCGCCCGCTGGCCCTTCAGCCAGAATACGCCGCCGGGGCGAATGAAAAAGTTGCCGCCGCCGGAGGCGCGGTTGAGCGGCTTTATCTGCTTGCCATTTTCGATATACAAACCCAGCGGTTCGTAGGCTTTATCGTATATCCCGCCGTTCATCGCCATCTGGACGCTGCCGTCTTTATTGATATCGGACAGCAGCGAGTGTAGCGATCCCCAGGCTTTGCCATTTTGCTTTTGCCAGTACATCACGATGCGCTCTTGCTGCGGATTAACCGTATAGCTTTGCAAGATCAGCGTTGGGTCGGTGAGAGTACAGGCTGCATGGGTAAAGGCGGTGAAGGGGAGAAGCGCAAGCGGGATCAGGCGGCGTAATAACATGAACAATCCTTTTAAATATCCTGCGCCGAGTATACCCGTTTCGCTTCCTTATGCCGCCCAAATCTCGCAGTGCTTTTGTACCAGACCGATCAGCGAACCGCCGTTGGCGATGAATTCGCGCATCTGCTGCGCTTCGCTGATGGTGGACCTGGTCTGGCGCACAACCGATTCCAGCGCCGCGCTGGCGTGCACCTTATGGGCAAAGGGCGCCAATCGGTCGGCTAACTGAATAATGTTCGCGCGGATGCTCTGTTGTTCGCCGGACCAGACATCGGTTATCACCCCGTCGAGGCCGTAACGACAGGCCTGATAGCGGTTGAAAGGGTAGAGGAGGTAATCCTCCGGCTGATGTTTAAACGGCCGTTCGCTTAACAGCCAACAGGCTAGCGTCTGGATAAATCCGGCGATATTCACCGCCTGGCCTATCGTCAGCGGCGTATCCATCACCCGCACTTCGACGGTACCGAAAACCGGGCTCGGGCGAATATCCCAGTGCAGATCCTTCATGCTGTCGATCATGCTGGTGTAGCTCAGGCGGCGGAATAAACGCTGAAAGGCCTGCCAGTTCTCTACCCACGGCATCGGCCCGTTATCGGGATAGGAAGAGAAACGGTTCAGGCGCGAGCAGGCGAAGCGGCTGTCGGTGCTGTCGAACCACGGCGAGGCGGCGTTGAGGGCGATAAAGTGCGGTACAAAGCGAGACAGCCCGTGTAGTAAATAGATGGCGTCATCGCCGTTTTGACAGCCGACGTGGACGTGCTGGCCAAACACCGTCGCCTGCTTTGCCAGATAGCCGAAGTGCTCGACGGTTTTCACATAGCGCGGGTTATCGCTGATTTGTTGACGCTGCCAGGCGTGGAAAGGGTGCGAACCGCCGCCGCAGATTTGCAGGTGGTGACGGAGTGCGGCGCGCTGTACCGCCTGATGGATGGCGCCGAGCTGTGTTGTGGCGTGGCTGATATCGCGACAGATGCCGGTCGCTATCTCCAGCATGCTTTCGGTGATGTCGTGTTTGGCCTCTCCCGCCGTCAGTTCATCCTGCACATCGGCAATCAGCGTGGAGGCATCCTGGCTGAGGTCGTATCCCGGCGGGTTGACGACCTGTAACTCCAGCTCAATACCAAGCGTAAAAGGCGCTGAGACGTGAAAATCGGGTAGCGTCATCGTCGTTCTCCTGTCCCGCTTAAACTGCAAGTATAGGTGAAGCACAGAGAGTGCGGGCGGGATGAGAAAACCCCGGTAGCGCTGTCGCTTACCGGGGCTGCAACGTTGTGCGATTTGGTAGCCCGGATGAGCGCAGCGCAATCCGGGGACCTGCTCGTTTAGCGGCGAACCGGCGCGTCGCCGGCGACATAGTACGCTGCGGTGCTGCGCGGTAACGGCTGACGCCCGCGAATGGCATCGGCCATCTTCTCGCCAATCATGATTGTGGTGGCGTTCAGGTTACCAGTAATAATCTGCGGCATAATCGACGCGTCGACCACACGTAATCCTTCCATGCCGTGGACGCGGCCTTCGCCGTCAACCACCGCCATGTCGTCGTACCCCATTTTACAGGTGCCGCACGGGTGGAACGCGGTCTCGGCGTGATTACGCACAAACTCATCTAACTCCGCATCGCTTTGGCACTCAACGCCAGGGCTGATTTCGCGTCCGCGATACTTATCCAGCGCCGGCTGGTTCATGATTTCGCGGGTAATACGGATGGCGTCGCGGAACTCCTGCCAGTCCTGTTCGCTCGACATATAGTTAAACAGGATTGCCGGATGAGCATGCGGGTCGCGCGATTTCAGACGCACATGGCCGCGGCTTGGTGAACGCATCGAGCCAACGTGGCACTGGAAACCATGCTCTTTAACCGCATTGGATCCATTGTAGTTAATCGCCACCGGCAGGAAGTGGTACTGAATATTCGGCCAGGCGAATTCCTCGCGGCTGCGGATAAATCCGCCCGCTTCAAACTGGTTGCTGGCGCCGATCCCGGTGCCGCCGAACAGCCATTCCGCGCCGATTTTCGGCTGATTCCACCACTGTAGCGCCGGATACAGCGAAACCGGCTCTTTGCACTCGTACTGCAGATACATCTCAAGATGGTCCTGCAGATTTTCACCGACGCCGGGCAGGGCGTGGACCAGCGGAATATCAAACTGGCGCAGGAGTTCTGGGTTACCGACTCCGGAACGCTGCAGAATTTGCGGCGAGGCGATGGCGCCGGCGCACAGCAGCACTTCTTTATTGGCCATTGCTTTCGACGGCGCGCTGCTGTCGCCTTCCAGCCACTCGACGCCGACGGCGCGTTTGCCGTCAAAAATAATGTGATCGGTCATGGCGTGGGTGCGGATGGTCAGGTTCGCGCGGCTGCGGGCCTGATCGAGATAGCCGCGGGCGGTGCTGGCGCGGCGTCCCTGCGGCGTCACGGTGCGATCCATCGGGCCAAACCCTTCCTGCTGATAACCGTTGAGATCGTCAGTACGCGGATAGCCCGCCTGCACGCCGGCTTCCACCATCGCATGGAACAGTGGATTATTATTCTGTTTCGGCGTAGCGACGCTCACCGGGCCGTCGCCGCCGTGATAGTCGTTAGGGCCGATGTCGCGGGTTTCCGCTTTCCGGTAATAGGGCAGGCAGTCGAGGTAGCTCCAGTGTTCCAGCCCCGGCGCGGCGGCCCAGTTATCAAGATCCATGGCGTTGCCGCGGATGTAACACATGCCGTTAATCAGCGAGGATCCACCGAGCCCTTTACCGCGTCCGCACTCCATGCGGCGGTTGTTCATATAGGGTTCCGGTTCGGTCTCATAGGCCCAGTTGTAGCGTTTGCCCTGCAGCGGGAAAGCCAGCGCGGCGGGCATCTGGGTGCGGAAATCAAAGCGGTAATCCGGACCGCCCGCTTCCAGCAGCAGGACGGTGGTGTTGGGATCTTCCGTTAAACGCGTCGCGAGGACGTTGCCAGCGGAGCCGGCGCCAATAATGATGTAGTCAAACTGCAAAAATGACCTCCTGGTTAAAATATGGATTGAAACTGACCCATCTCAACCTGGATGGATTTCACTTGGGTATAGCTCTGTAGCGTCATCACGCCGTTTTCTCGGCCAATGCCGGAGTGCTTATAGCCGCCGACCGGCATTTCCGCCGGCGATTCGCCCCAGCTGTTGATCCAGCAAATACCCGCTTCCAACTGGTGGATGATGCGGTGAGCGCGGTTCAGATCCGGCGTGACGATGCCAGCGGCAAGGCCGTACTCGGTGGCGTTGGCGCGACGAATCACTTCCGCTTCGTCGTCATAGCTGAGAATCGACATCACCGGTCCGAAGATCTCTTCGCGTACGATAGTCATGTCATCGGTGCAGTCGGTGAAGACCGTCGGGGCGACCCATGCGCCATTATCGAAGCCTTCGCCTTTCAGCACATCGCCGCCGCACAGCAGGCGAGCGCCTTCGCTTTTGCCGCTCTCGATATAGCGCAGTACATTCTGGCGATGCGGGAAGCTGACCAGCGGGCCGAAGTTGGTATCGTCGGCAAACAGGTCGCCGGCGCGGATACGGCCCACGCGCTGCAGGATCTTGTGTTCAAATTCGGCTTTAAACTTCGCGGGCACAAACACGCGGGTGCCGTTGGTGCAGACCTGACCGGAGCTGTAGAAATTGGCCATCATGGCGATATCGGCGGCGAGGTCGAGGTTGGCATCTTCCGCGATAATCAGCGGTGATTTACCGCCCAGCTCCATGGTCACCTCTTTTAAAGAAGAGGCGGCGGAGTTGGCCATGACTTTTTTGCCGCTGGCGACGCCGCCGGTGAAGGAGATTTTGGCGATATCCGGATGCTCGGTCAGGTACTGGCCGGTTTCGGCGCCGATCCCCGGCAGGACGTTGAAGACCCCTTCCGGCAGACCCGCTTCGCGGTAGATTTCCGCCAGCTTCAGCGCGGTGAGCGGAGTGACTTCGCTCGGTTTAAAGATCATCGCGTTACCGGCGGCCAGCGCCGGGGCCGATTTCCACAGCGCTATCTGGATCGGGTAGTTCCAGGCGCCGATACCGGCGACCACGCCAAGCGGTTCACGGCGGGTGTAGACAAAAGAACTGTCGCGCAGCGGGATCTGGCTGCCTTCCAGCGCCGGGATCAATCCGGCGTAGTACTCCAGTACATCGGCGCCGGTCACGATATCGACGGCGGCGGTTTCGCTCAGCGGTTTGCCGGTATCGAGCGTCTCCAGACGCGCCAGCTCATCGTTACGTTCGCGCAGAATATCAACCGCTTTACGCAGGATCCGCGAGCGCGCCATCGCGCTCATCGCCGCCCAGACTTTTTGCCCCTGTTGGGCGCTTTTTACCGCACGGTCGACGTCTTCACGCCCGGCGGCCTGGACGGTTGCCAGCACTTCCCCAGTGGCAGGGTTGATGGTCTCGAAAGTTTTACCGCTGGTGGCGGCGACAAACTTGCCGTGAATATAAAGCTGCTGTTCGGCCATTCGGGACATGTTTTCCTCCATTATTGCGAAGTCGGTGGCAGATACTGCCTGATGAAATGGTCCGCGAGCGCCTCAGCGCGGGCTTTGTCGAGCGGTTTACCGCTTAACGCCGCACGCAGCCACAGGCCATCGATTAGCGCCGCCAGGCCATAGCCCGCTTCCTGCGCCTGCTCGCGCGGCAGCTGGCGCTGAAACTCATAGACGATATTCGATAACAAACGCTTGCTGCTGACCTGCTGCAGGCGGTAGAGCATCGGCTGGTGCATACTGCTGGCCCAGAAGGCGAGCCAGGCCTTCATCGCCGCGCCGCTTATCTGGCTGTCATCGAAATTGCCGGCGACGATAGCCCGCAGACGCCGTTCAGCGCTGGCGCCGGGTAGCGCCCGCAGCCGCTGTAACACCGCATGGCGTAGCTGGCCGGTGATGTCGCGCATCGTCGCTTCCAGCAGTCCGTTTTTATCCTTGAAATAGTGGCTGATGATGCCCGTCGATACGCCCGCCCGGCGGGCGATCTGCGCGATGGTGGCGTCATGCATGCCGACCTCATTAATCGCCGCCAGCGTGGCGTCGATCAGCTGCCGCTGACGTATCGATTGCATCCCCAGTTTTGGCATTTCCCGGACTCCATTCATCAGATTTGTTTATCTATTAAAGCGGTTTTTGATTGGACGTTCAATATAAAATGTGTCTTAATTGTTGCCGATTTGCTTTTTAATAGTTGCAATAAATGTAAGGAGAATGGATGACAGACCTTTCGCCGAGCAGAGAAAAGGACAAAATCAATCCGGTGGTTTTTTACACTTCCGCAGGACTGATTTTGTTGTTTTCCCTGATGACTATCTTCTTCAGCGATTTTTCCGCGGCCTGGATTGGCCGTACCCTGAACTGGGTTTCTAAAACCTTCGGCTGGTATTATTTACTCGCCGCCACGCTGTATATCGTGTTCGTCGTCTGTATTGCCTGTTCGCGCTTTGGCTCGGTGAAGCTGGGGCCGGAACACTCGAAGCCGGAGTTCAGCGTGCTGAGCTGGGCGGCGATGCTGTTTGCCGCCGGTATCGGCATCGACCTGATGTTCTTCTCGGTCGCCGAACCGGTCACGCAGTATATGCAGCCGCCGGAAGGGGCGGGGCAGACCATGGAAGCGGCACGCCAGGCGATGGTGTGGACGCTATTCCACTACGGCCTCACCGGCTGGTCGATGTACGCCCTGATGGGAATGGCGCTGGGATACTTTAGCTATCGTTATAATTTGCCGCTCACCATCCGCTCCGCGCTCTATCCTATCTTCGGGAAAAAGATTAATGGCCCCATCGGCCACAGCGTCGATATCGCCGCGGTGATCGGTACGATTTTCGGCATCGCCACTACCCTCGGTATCGGCGTGGTGCAGCTCAATTACGGTCTGAGCGTGCTGTTCCATATTCCTGATTCCTTGGGCGCAAAGGCGGCGCTGATTGTATTGTCGGTGATTATCGCCACCATTTCGGTGACCTCCGGCGTGGATAAGGGCATTCGTATCCTTTCCGAGCTCAACGTGGTACTGGCGCTGGGGCTGATCTTATTCATTCTGTTTATGGGCGATACCGAGTTCCTGCTCAACGCGCTGGTGTTGAACGTCGGGGATTACGTCAATCGCTTTATGGGAATGACGCTGAACAGCTTTGCCTTCGACCGCCCGGTTGAATGGATGAATAACTGGACGTTATTCTTCTGGGCCTGGTGGGTGGCGTGGTCACCGTTCGTCGGCCTGTTCCTGGCGCGTATTTCGCGCGGGCGCACCATTCGCCAGTTTGTGGTCGGTACCTTAATTATTCCGTTCACCTTCACCTTGCTGTGGCTGTCGGTATTCGGCAATAGCGCGCTGTATGAAATTATTCATGGCAATGCAGATTTTGCCGCCGAGGCCATCGCTCACCCGGAGCGCGGTTTCTATAACCTGCTGGCGCAGTATCCGGCGTTTACCTTTAGCGCCTCGGTCGCCACCATTACCGGCCTGCTGTTTTACGTCACCTCAGCGGACTCCGGCGCGCTGGTGCTCGGCAACTTCACTTCGAAGCTGAAGGATATTAATAGCGATGCGCCGAACTGGCTGCGCATCTTCTGGTCGGTGGTGATTGGCCTGTTGACCCTCGGTATGCTGATGACTAACGGCATCTCCGCGCTACAGAACGCGACGGTGATCATGGGGCTACCGTTCAGCTTTGTGATTTTCTTCGTGATGGCGGGGTTATATAAGTCATTGAAGGTGGAAGATTATCGCCGCGAAAGCGCCAATCGCGACACTGCGCCGCGCCCGCTGGGCGTACAGGATCGTCTGAGCTGGAAAAAGCGCTTGTCACGCTTAATGAACTATCCCGGCACGCGCTATACCCGCCAGATGATGGAGACGGTGTGCTTCCCGGCGATGGAAGAGGTGGCGCAGGAGTTGAAGCTGCGCGGCGCTTACGTTGAGCTGAAAAGCCTGCCGCCGGAAGAGGGCGATAACCTTGGTCACCTCGATCTGCTGGTGCATATGGGCGACGAACAAAACTTCGTCTACCAGATTTGGCCGCAGCAGTACTCGATTCCTGGTTTTACCTATCGGGCGCGCAGCGGCAAATCGACCTACTACCGTCTTGAGACTTTCCTGCTGGAGGGGAGCCAGGGCAATGACCTGATGGATTACAGCAAAGAGCAGGTGATCACCGATATTCTCGACCAGTACGAGCGACACCTGAACTTTATTCATCTACACAGGGAAGCGCCGGGGAATAGCGTAACGTTTCCGGGGATGTAAACCCGCTTTTGATATGGCGTCATGTTTTCAATGACGCCTTGTTTCAGAAGTGAACGGCTGGCGGCGATTATTTCGCCGCCAGCTCCCGGCGAATGATTTCCGCCCCGGCGCTTAGCGCATGAAGCTTACCGCTGGCGACCTGACGCGATAACGGCGCCATGCCGCAGTTGGTTGATGGATAGAGCTTGTCGGCGTCGACGAACTGCAGGGCTTTGCGTAGCGTGCTGGCCACCTCCTCTGGCGTCTCAATGGCGTTGGTCGCCACATCGATTGCTCCGACCATCACTTTCTTGCCGCGGATGAGCTCCAGCAGGTCCATCGGTACGCGCGAGTTATGACACTCCAACGAAATAATATCGATAGAGGAGGTTTGGAGTTTCGGGAACGCCTCTTCATACTGGCGCCATTCGGAGCCGAGCGTTTTTTTCCAGTCGGTATTGGCCTGAATACCGTAGCCATAGCAGATATGCACGGCGGTTTCGCATTTCAGACCTTCAACGGCTCTTTCCAGCGCGGCGATTCCCCATTCATTGACTTCATCAAAAAAGACGTTAAATGCGGGTTCATCAAACTGAATAATATCTACCCCGGCGGCCTCTAATTCCCGGGCTTCCTGGTTGAGAATTTTGGCAAATTCCCACGCCAGTTTTTCACGGCTTTTATAGTGGTTGTCATACAGGGTATCGATCATCGTCATTGGCCCAGGCAGGGCCCATTTAATCGGTTTGTTGGTGAGTTGACGCAGGTATTTTGCATCTTCCACAAACACCGGCTGCTGGCGTTCGACGGCGCTGACTACGGTCGGCACGCTGGCGTCATAGCGGTTGCGAATTCTCACCGTTTGCCGTTTCTCAAAATCGACGCCGCTGAGATGTTCAATAAAGGTGGTGACAAAGTGCTGACGCGTCTGCTCGCCATCGCTGACGATATCAATGCCTGCGCGCAGCTGATCGTCCAGAGATAAACGCAGCGCATCGCGTTTGCCTAGTACTAACTCTTCATTCTGTAATTTCCACGGTGACCACAGCGTCTCGGGCTGCGCCAGCCAGGTCGGTTTCGGTAAACTGCCTGCGGTGGATGTCGGGAGCAATGTTTTCATACAGGTGACCTTTATTTTTTTATGATTTAGAGAGCGTAATGAGCTGACCATTGCTCAAGAATATGCTGGTACGGCTTAATAAACTGTTGTTCGGTAAATTTGCCCTGTTCAATCGCCAGGCGGCTGCGCTCTTCGCGGTCATAAACAATCCGGGTCAACGAATGATCCTGATTATTCAGGTTCGGCTGATAGCACTGCCCGGCCGCGGAGTTAGCGTTATAAATTTCCGGGCGATAAATCTTCTGGAAGGTTTCCATGGTGCTAATGGTACTAGCAAGCTCAAGGTTGCTGTAATCGCAGAGCAGATCGCCCGCGCAGAAGAAGGCCAGCGGCGCTACGCTATTGGTCGGCATAAAGTAACGCACCTGCAGGCCCATCTTATTGAAATAGGCCTCGGTCAGCGCCACGCCATCCTGCTGGTACTCGACGCCGAGAATAGGGTGCTGATTGCCGGTCCGGCGGTAGGTATGCTTATTGGATACGCTCAGGCAGATGACCGGCGACTTTTTAAAATATTCATGGTATTCGGCAGAGCGTATGAAATGTTTGAAAATATTGCCATGCAGAACGCCATAATTTTCCGGCACGCTGAATGTGGCTTTATCTTTATTATATTCCGGCAGTAATACGCTAAAATCATAATCGCGCACATAAGAGGAGAAGTTATTCCCTACAATGCCTTCGCTACGCGTATTGGTGGCTTTATCAATAATATTGGTTTGCAGAATCTCAATCACCGGGAATGCCGCATTGTGGCCGTTATCGGTAATATTCATCTCGACCGAAATAATATCGAGTTCGACGGAGTAACGGTCGCCGTGCGGATTATCCCACTGCACCAGGTTATTAAAGCGATTATCAATCATTGCCAGCGCATTGCGCAGGTTCTGCTGACGGTTTTCGCCCCGCGCCAGGTTGGCAAAATTGGTTGTAATACGCGTATTTTCCGCCGGGTTATAGTGTTCATCAAAACGACTACGTTTAATCGTAAAGGTAAAGTCTGTCATCGTCTCTTTCCACCCTGGGTTCTGATATAAAAATGCAGGTATTTCACATTCCCAGAATGACCTTGCGATTTATCTGGATTTATTATTCAGTAGCATTCATATTGTCTGCAGTTGCTGAAGACTATTTTTGCCAGAGTCATTGAGTGAGTGAAAGAGAGTTAATTTCAATACTGCATGAGCCATCTTCATGATCCATCATGTGCTCTGCATAGATGTGCAAGACGGCTGAAGAAAACGCCCCGGCTTGTGCATCGTTAGCCGGGGTAAGACCGGTTTTACCAGCAGACAAACCCACCGTCGACCACCAGATCCACGCCGGTGCAGAATGAGGCGGCGTCGCTGGCGAGGAACAGCGCCGGGCCGGCCATCTCTTCTACCTTCGCCATGCGCTGCATCGGGGTCTGGCTTTCAAACTCGCGGGTCTGATGCACCATCTCCGGGCGGGTATTCATCGGCGTGGCGGTATAGCCTGGGCTGATGGCGTTGACGCGGATCCCTTTATCAACCCACTCCATGGCCAGGCTTTTCGACAGATGGATAACGCCGGCTTTCGAACAGTTGTAATGCGCCTGATCGAGGCCGCGATTCACGATAATCCCCGACATCGAGGCGATATTGATAATCGACCCGCCGCCAGACTCCTGCATTAATTCCGCTTCTGCTTTGCAGGAGTTCCATACGCCGGTGAGGTTGATATCGATAACCCGCTGCCACTGCTCGCTTTCCATCTCCAGGGCCGGATTGGCGTTGGCGATCCCGGCGGCGTTGACGGCGATATCGAGGCGGCCAAAGCGGCTTTTTGCCAGCGCAACGCCGGCGCGCAGGTCGGCAAGCTGGCGGACATCGCCGGTATAAGAACACGCCTGGCCGCCGATGGATTCAATATGGCTGACCGTTTCCGCCAGCCCGCCGTCGTCGCGAAGATCAAAACAGACCACCCGCGCGCCGGCGCTGGCGAGCGCGCAGGCGATAGTTTGGCCGATGCCGCTGCCGGCGCCGGTCACGAAAGCGACGCGCTCCTGCAGGTTAAACAGCTGTTGTGCAAAGTCTTTGCCGATCATAGTGATTACTCTCTTCAAAATAGTGTCGAACGTCGGGAGCCCGGTTTCCCGGATGGCGGCGCGTAGCGCCTTATCCGGGCTACCGCGTTCAGGACATAATCAAACCGCCATCGATATTGATGGTCTGCCCGGTGAGGTAGCGTGCATCGTCGGAGGCGAGGAAGGCCACCAGCCCGGCCACGTCTTCCGGCTTACCGGCACGCTTCATCGGGATCCCTTCGACCCATTCCGCCATCAGTTCGCCTTTGCCGTAACGCTTTTGCTCGGTGCTGAGAATTTCTCCCCACACGCGATCGTTGTAATCCCACATTTCGCTTTCAATAATGCCGGGGCAGAAGGCGTTGACGGTGATGTTCCACGGCGCCAGCTCGTGCGCCAGGCTTTGGGTAATACCGATCACGCCCATTTTGCTGGCGGCGTAGTGCGGCGTGTAGATAAAGCCCTGACGCCCCTGGCCGGAAGAGGTGTTAATCAGGCTGCCGTGGTTCTGTTTCACCATATATTTAGCGGCCTCGCGGCAGCACAGCCACACGCCGGTGGTGTTAACCGCGAGCACTTTTTCAAAATCGGCTTTTGGCATCCGATCGTAGTAATCAATGGTGATCACCCCGGCGTTCTGAATGGAGACGTCAATGGTGCCGAAGCGCGCGGCGGCCTGCTCATACAGGGCCTGCACCTGCGCTTCGTCGGTCACATCGACCTGCAGCGATAAAATATCCGCCTGATAACGCTGACGCAGCGTTTCGGCGGTTTCGTGAACGCGCTCGGCGTTGGAGACCATCACCAGATTAGCGCCGTCGCGGGCAAAACGTTCCGCAATACCTGCACCGATGCCGCGGCAAGCGCCGGTGATAACCACCGTTTTATTATGGAAATCTCGTTGCATATTTTTTCCCTTTCGATAAGCCGGGCGCCAGGCCCGGCGGAATACGTGTATACGGTTGCCGATTAGCTGGAGGTGGCGCCGTTCGGCGGGATGGCGGCCAGCTTCTCTTCATGGCGGCGCATCAGGATGACTTTGTTCTGCAGCTTCTGCTGGAACTGGTCGACGACAACGGCGGTGACGATCACCAGGCCCTTAATGACCATCTGCCAGAAGTCGCTAACGCCCATCATCACCATGCCGTCGGCGAGGAAGACGATCACGAAGGCGCCGATAATCGAGCCGGTCACCCGACCGCGGCCTCCTGCCAGCGCGGTTCCGCCGAGCACGGTGGCACCGATGGCGTCCATCTCAAACATGTTGCCGGTCATCGGGTGGGCGGTTTGTAGCTGAGAGGCGACGATCAAGCCGACGAAGGCGGCGCACAGGCCGGAGAAGGCGTAGACGAAAATTTTGGCTTTGACGATCGGTACGCCGGCGAGGCGAGCGGCGGATTCGTTGCCGCCGATAGCGTAGATGTAGCGACCAAGCGGAGTTTTAGTCGTCAGCCAGTAGCCCAGTACCAGGAAGCCGATCATCAACCAGATCGGCAGATAAACCCCAAGCAGGGTACCGGAGCCCAGCGTGGCGAAACCGGTGTTGCCCAGCGCCTCCATACCGTTGAGGTTCGGGTAGGTGCTGCCGTTGTTAAACAGCAGGGCGGAGCCGCGGGCGACGTACATCATCCCTAAGGTACAGATAAACGGCGCGACGCCGAAGCGGGTAATCACCGCGCCGTTAACCAGCCCTACCAGCACGCCGAAGACCGCGACGCAAAGGATCACTTCAGGGACGTTAAAGAAGATGATGTCGCCGTTCCATAGCGGTAGCCCGTTGGTCAGCAGCGCGCCCGCGACCATCCCGCAGATACCCGCCACTGCACCGACGGACAGGTCAATGCCGCCGGTGAGGATCACAAGCGTCATACCGATGGCCAACAGGCCGGTAATCGCCACGTGCTGGGTCATGATCAGCAGGTTAGAGGCGGTCAGGAAGTTCGGTACCATCACGCTGAAGAATGCGATCACCAGCAGCAGGGCGATGAAGGTTCTGGCCTTCAGCAGGTACATATAAATCATATATTTCTGGTTCATGATGGATTCCAGCCTGATTAATCTTGAGGTGTTGAAGCCGCGATTAACTTTTCGCGGGTCACCGCATGGCGCGGTAAATCGGCGGTAATGCGGCCATCGGCCATCACCAGGATGCGGTCGGCCAGCGCCATCACTTCATCCAGCTCCGAAGAGGAGAACATGACCGCCAGCCCCTGCTGGGCCATTTTGCCGATCAGGTGATAGACGTCGGTTTTCGCGCCGACGTCGATACCGCGCGTCGGTTCATCAAGGAACACCACCTGCGGCTGGGTCATCAGCGCCTTACCCAACACCACTTTTTGTTGATTGCCGCCGCTCAACGAGGTGATGGGCAAATTGGCGTCGCTCACTTTGATCGCCAGTTGCTGAATCATCTCTTTTACGCAGGACTCTTCTTTCTGCGGATTCAGCCACCGCCAGGCGCGGCGAAACCCCTGCAGACTAAAATCAGAGAGCGTCATGTTGGATTGAATCGACATCATCTGCACCACGCCTTCGCCCTGACGGTCTTCCGGCACCAGCGCCAGCCCCTTTTTCAGGCGGTGTTGAAAGCGCGATTTGCCGATGTTTTCGCCGTTAAGATGTACCTCGCCGCTCTGACAGGGCATCAGGCCGACCAGCCCTTTAAACAGCTCGGTGCGCCCGGCGCCAAGCAGGCCGTAAATGCCGATCACTTCGCCTTTGCTGAGGGTGAAGGTGACATCATTGAGTTTGTAGCCGCCGCTCGGATGCAGCGCGGTCAGCCCCTTGACGTCAAGCACCGCGTTGCCTTTTGGCGCGGGCTGATAATCAAAGTGCTTTTTCTTATCGCCGACCATCTGTTCGATGATCCACGGCACGCTGGCGTCGCTGACGTTGCGCTCGCTGATAAAGCGACCGTCGCGGAAAATGGTGATATTGTCGCCAATCTCCATCAGCTCTTCGAGGCGATGCGAAATATAGATAATGGTGACGCCGCGGCGCTTAAGCTGCTCGATGACCTTAAACAGCACTTTGACCTCGGACTGGCTCAGCGCCGAGGTGGGTTCATCCATAATCAGCACGCGGGTGTCTTTCGATAGCGCACGGGCGATTTCAACCAGCTGTTGATGGCCAATCCCCAGTTCGCCCAGTTGCGTGTAGGGATCGACGTCGAGCTCCAGCCGCTCCAGCAGCGATTTGGCTAACGCATATTGATATTTTTCGTTGATGCGTCCTTTCTGAAAGAATTCATTAGCCATGAATATGTTGTCCATCACATTCATATTGGGGAATAAATTCAGTTCCTGGAAAATAATGCTGATGCCGACTTTCTCTGCCTGATGGGTAGAGTTTAAAGTCACCGCCTCGCCATCGAGAATAATTTGACCGGAGGAGGGCGTTTCAACGCCGGCAAGCATTTTCATCATGGTGGATTTACCCGCACCATTTTCTCCGATCAGAACGTTAACCTTATTTCGATAGACCCGGTAGTTCACGTTATCCAGCGCGGTCACGCCGGGATAAATGCGCGAAAGGCCGCGGGTTTCGATAATCACTTCAGATTCGACTGGTTGGGGAGCGACGATATCTTGCGGCGTCATATTATTGACCTCCCGGATGAACGATTTTCGCCGGGGTGATTTCCGGAATAGTTTGTGGAATATCCCAGGCCGAGAAGACGCCATACACTTCTACGTTGTCGCCGGTTTTCAGGTTGGCCGCCTGAATCATTTTGACCGCCTGACTGTTAATATTTTTGCTGTATTCGCCAAACAGCACCTGGTCGTTAAAGTCCTGGTAGCTGGCGTCGCGATAACCGTCACGCAGCAGGGTGCCGCGCAGAGTAGGGCCAATCTGCACCAGTACATTACCGATGCTGTCATCGGCGAGGGTCATCTTGCCGCTGCGCGAGGCGCTATCCAGCTTGCTGACGGCGCCCGCCACCTTGACGTAAAAGATGCACGGGTTTTCGTCCTGGGCGCGGTAGCCCAGCGCTTTGCAGGCGCTATCGATATCTTTTTGCGCCTTCAGCGCGCTCATCAACTCCGCCGCCGGGCGGGCGTTGGCGACCACCTGCGGCACGATGCTCTGCTGCCAGGTTTTATCGATGTTCGCCATATGCGGATTGGGCGGGGATTTCAGGTCTGCCAGCTCCTGCTGCGAGACGATGCGGCAGCCGCCAAGCGCCAGAACGGCCAGCGCCAGACAGGTTTTCTTATACATAATGCTCTCCTCTGCGCCCCCGCAGGGGCGCAACCACCCGAACTCAGGACTTGATATTGAAGTCCTGAACTTTATCTGCGTTATCCTGGGTAATCAGAATGCCGCGGAACATCACGCGCTGCTTCGCCGGCTTTTCGCCTTTTTGCAGGTAGTTATCGAGATCGGTCACGCCCTGGGCGGCGATGGCCTGCGCCTGGAGCATCACGGTCGCCTGTAGCGTGCCTGCCTTCACCGCATCGCGTTCGTCGTTGCTACCGTCGATACCGACGACGATCACATCGTTACGATTGGCCGCTTTTAGCGCCGCGATGGCGCCAAGAGCCACCGGGCCGTTGCCGCAGATCACCCCTTTGACATCCGGGTGAGCCTGGAGAATGCTATCCATAATGCGTTTGCCGTCGATCAGGGTGCCTTTGGCATCCTGTTTTGCCACGCTGACCATATCCGGGTACTGGTCAATCACCTGGTGGAAGGATTTAGAACGGGTGACGCAGTTATTATCGGCGAGGTTGCAGGTCAGTTCGGCGTATTTGCCTTTTTCCGCCATTTTCTCAACAAATACGTTGGCGACTTCTGAACCCGCCTGGAAGTTATTGTGGGTAATTTGTTCCAGCGCGACATCATCAACCGGAATTTCACGGTTAATTAATACCACCGGAATACCCGCTTTTTTGGCTTTTTCAATGGCGGCGACGCTGGCGGTGGAGTCGGCGTTATCGAGAATAATCCCCTGCACCTTTTTACCAATGGCGGTATCAATCAGCTCATTTTGCTTTTTCACATCTTCGCCATGCGAGAGCACGGTCGTTTTATAGCCGAGGGCCTGCGCTTTTTCGCTGGCGCCTTTGGCTTCCGAGGCGTAATAAGGGTTATCCAGCGAGTTAACCATTATCATAATGGTGCCTTTTTCGGCGCTATGCGCGGCAAAGGAAAAGGCGGTCAGGGTCGCAGCGGTTAAAAGAGTTAAACGTAATTTCATGACTCTGTTCCTGTATTTTTATATTCGAACAAATGATCCCTGAGCGGGCAGGGTTTACGGTCTGAAATTTCCCCAGAATAAATTCGGGGGTTGCGATACATCGTTATGGGCCGGGGTTCTCCTGTAGTGGGTTAATAAGGTTCGTCGCCCAATCTGACGCCGATGGGCATCAGGCCGGCGAATCCGGTTTCCATAATGTTCTGTTTACCGCATGGCGCCACTCCTGCCAGCGCTGCTGTAGGCGCTGGTGGCGGGCCATGTCGGGTTGAAAAGCGCTGTGTTCGGTTAAGAAGGCTTGCAGGTCGGCGGTTTCACCCGGAGTGAGGGCTTTTCGCGCCAGCAACGCCGCGCCGATGGCGGACAGTTCCGGGATATCGCTGCGCATCACCGGGCAGCCGAGCAGGTCGGCCTGGTATTGCATCAGCCAGTCGTTGTTGGTTGGGCCGCCGTCGACCATTAACGCCGTCAGGGTGAATTCAGCGTGCTGGCGCATCGCTGCCACCACGTCGGCGATTTGATAGGTAATGGATTCCAGCGCCGCGCGGATCAGGTGCGCGCGCTTGACGCCGCGGCTCAGACCGCAGATCACCCCGCGGGCGCTGTCGTCCCACCAGGGGGCGCCGAGCCCGGTCAGCGCCGGTACGAAGTAGACCCCTAAGGTCGAATCGACGGAGGCGGGCAGGGTATTCAGCTCATGGGCCAGATCGGCGGCGGAGAGTTCGCTCAGTCCGGTGCTGTCCGCCATCCATGCTACCGCATCGCCGGTATGGGGAATGTTGCCTTCCAGCCCCCACACCAGCTGGTCGCCATCGTGCCAGGCGACGGTGGTCGCCAGAGCGGCAATATCGCACTGGGCCGATTTGACCGGCGCCATCACCGAGGAGCCGGTGCCGTAGGTGGCTTTCACACAGCCAGCTTCGCCAAGCGCGTGGCCGAATAGCGCGGCGTGTGAGTCGCCGATCATCGCCATCACCGGGATACCGTCGGGGATCGCCGTTAGCCCTTTGGTGTAGCCAAACAGACCGCTCGACGGTTTAATCTCCGGCAGCGCCGCGCGCGGAATACCAAACAGCGTCAGCATCTCGTCATCCCACTCGCCGCGGTGCAGATTCAGCAATTGGGTGCGGGCGGCGTTGGAGTAATCGCAGAAGAAGGATTGTCCGCCGGTCAAATTCCACAGTAGCCAGCTGTCGATAGTGCCGAGGCAAATCTCGCCGCGTTCGGCAAGCTGATAGCCGTCGGGAGTGGCGTCCAGCAGCCAGCGCATTTTAGAGGCGGAAAACAGTGGCGCAATCGGCAGGCCGGTGGCGTGCTTAATGTGCTGTTCCTGACGATCGCGACGCAGGGTGTCGCAGAACGCGGCGCTGCGGGTGCATTGCCAGGTGATGGCGGCGTTAATCGGTTCACCGCTGGCGCGATACCAGCCGATGGCGGTTTCACGTTGATTGCTGATAGCCAGCGCCGCGACGTTTTCCGCGCCAACGTGAGCCACCGCTTTGGCGATCACCGCCAGCGAGGCCGCCACCAGCGCCTCGCCGGATTGTTCCACCCAACCTTCGCGAGGGGTTTGGATCGCCAGCGGCTGCGAGAACTTGACGCTAACTTTGCCTTTGCCGTCCAGCACCACGGCTTTCGCGTTGGTGGTGCCTTCATCCAGCGCAATGATGAACTCTTTGGCTGTCGCCTGCATATGATGCTCTCCTCGGTCACACATTGTCCTGGAACGGCGGAGAATGGTTTATCTCCGGCCATTGCATGCGTCTACGCAGGCCATGATGTGACATATCGTTATCACTTTTTCATCACTGAATATATATTCGATAGTGATTATTTATTTGATACCTTAAGCCACAAACCCGGTGATGGGCTACCTGAAAAATCATCAATTGTGCTGGCAATCACATTTCACAGATTGGGAATATGCCGCGAAGACGGGGAGGGGGATGGCTTAATTTATTGAATTATAATTATTTATTTTGCAATCCCTGTGGCTGAAAAAACAGCCTCAGGGATTGTCGAGGCGGGAAACTGCGGTGGGTTAGTCGCTAACCAGTAGTCTGGCGGTGGGGTAATCGGTGATTAAAACGTCGATATAGCCGCCGGTAAGCGCGCCTTTAATTGCCGCGACTTTGTCGGTGCCGCCGGCCAGCGCGACCACGTTCGGGCATTTTTTGACTTTCTCCAGCGCCATGCCGATCACCGGATCTTCATCATCACGCAACACCGGCTGGCCGTATTTGTCATAGTAGTGCAGGCAGATATCGCCAACCGCGCCGCGCGCCGCCAGCACCTGCAGCATATCTTCGTGATAATAGTTACCCGACGTTTTCAGCAACTGGGAAGGTTCGAGAATTCCAATGCCGACAATGGCGATATCGACCTCGTCAAAGCGGGAAACCACGTCGGCGACATCTTTACTGGCCAGCAGGCGGTTGCGCTCTTCCATGGAACCTTCGATGCTCTGCGACGGCAGCAGCCAGGCATCGCAGTTAAGACGCTGGGCCAGCGTCTGGGTGAGGATCGTCGCCTGCACGTTGCCGTTGGGCCCGACGCCGCCAAGCAGCTGGATGACGCCGCTGGCCTTCAGATTTTGCGCGTGGACCTCATCAACCATCGCGCGGATGGTCGAGCTCCATGAAGAGACGCCAATCAGATCTTTTGGCCGCAGGCGGGTTTCCAGGTAGTGCGCGGCGGCCGAACCTATCGCCCGCTTGATGGTATGGTCGCTGGCCTCTTCTTCGGTATCGACCACCACCGCCTGTTTAAGCCCGTAGCGATCCTCAAGCCCCTTTTCAAGATTGAGGAAAATATTCGATGGCTGCACGACGCTGATTTTCACGACGCCCTCTTTTTGGCAGCGGGTAATCGCGCGAGAGACAAATGACTGAGATAGCGAGAGAAGTTGGGCGATATCAGACTGCTTTCGTCCTTCCAGATAGTAAAGCGTGGCAATCTTCACCAATAGCCGTTGTTCATCCTGCTTAGCCATATTTATCCTCGAAAATCATTTATCGCCTTTCTTCAGGCGTTTAGCTGCAGCCATTATCGTAGTGACTTTTATCATACGCGAAAAAAAATCACACTTAAGTGTGATGGTGGTCAAATTTTTGCCACTCATCAAAATCGACTATGGACAAAAACAAAACAGCCAGGTCATAATCGAATAAAGAATCATCATTGAATATATATTCAAGGTGGCTTTGAGTCAACGAGTTTATCCGGGCTTCGCCTGGAGCGGGAGGCAGAATGTTCCTGAGTACGGCGCTGTGGTGGAAGGCTAACCACCGGCATGGGGATATCTGGTTTTTTTAGTCCCTGACGGAATAAATATTCCATATTGAAAATAAATTCAGAGGTATTAAATGAATCCCTACAGATTTGATGTCCAGACGCTTGAGCGCAAAGCGCGCGCCGTGCGCCGCCACATTGTCCGCTTAAACGCCAATAGTCCGGCGGGCGGGCACACCGGGGCCGACCTGTCGCAGGTCGAGCTGTTAACCGCGCTCTACTTCCGTGTGCTCAATGCGGCGCCCGATCGTCTTGACGACCCGCAGCGCGATATCTATATCCAGTCGAAAGGCCATGCGGTGGGCTGCTACTACTGCGTACTGGCGGAAGCGGGTTTCTTCCCGATCGAATGGCTGGAGACCTACCAGCACGCGAACTCGCACCTTCCCGGCCATCCGGTGCGGCAGAAAACGCCGGGCATTGAGCTAAACACCGGCGCGCTGGGCCACGGTTTGCCCGTTGCGGTGGGGCTGGCGCTGGCCGCAAAGAAAAGCAATAGCTCCCGCCGCATCTTTTTAATCACCGGCGACGGCGAACTGGCGGAAGGCAGTAACTGGGAGGCGGCGCTGGCGGCGGCCCATTATGGTCTCGATAACCTGGTCATTATTAATGATAAGAACAATCTTCAGCTGGCTGGGCCAACCCGCGAAATTATGAATACCGATCCGCTGGCCGATAAATGGCGCGCCTTCGGCATGGAGGTCAGCGAATGCGAGGGTAACGATATGGCCTCGGTGGTCGCGGCTATCGAAGGGCTGCAGCAGAACGGTAAACCTAACGTCATTATTGCCAACACCACGAAGGGCGCGGGCATCTCCTTTATCCAGGGGCGCCCGGAGTGGCATCACCGGGTGCCGAAAGGCGAGGAAATCGCACTGGCGCTGGAGGAACTGAAAGATGAGTAATGCAGAACACCTGGCGAACGTGATGGTCGAGGCGTTTATCGCCGCGGTGGAAAAGGGCGTCGATCTGGTGCCGGTGGTCGCGGACTCCACCTCAACGGCCAAGATCGCTCCTTTTATTAAGCAGTTCCCCGGACGGCTGGTTAACGTCGGTATCGCCGAGCAGAGCATGGTCGGCACCGCCGCGGGGCTGGCGCTCGGCGGTAAAGTGGCGGTGACCTGTAACGCCGCGCCGTTCCTTGTCTCCCGCGCTAACGAGCAGATTAAAGTCGATGTCTGCTACAACAACACCAACGTCAAGCTGTTTGGCCTTAACGCCGGGGCCAGCTATGGCCCACTGGCCAGTACCCACCATGCCATAGATGATTTGGCGATAATGCGCGGTTTCGGCAATATCCAGATTTTCGCCCCCTCCACGCCGCGCGAATGTCGGCAGATTATCGACTACGCCCTGGCGTATCAGGGGCCGGTTTATATCCGCCTTGACGGCAAGGCGCTGCCGGAGTTGCATGACGACGCGTACCGTTTTGTGCCCGGCGCGGTACTGACCCTGCGCGAAGGCGAAGCGGTGGCGCTGGTAGCGACCGGTTCAACGGTGCACGAAGCGGTGGAGGCGGCGCAGCAGCTTGCCGACCTCGGCATTGAGGCGAAAGTGGTCAGCGTGCCGTCGATTCGTCCCTGCGATACCACGGCGCTGCTGGCGGCGCTGCAGTCATGCCGTTCAGTTATTACCGTCGAAGAACATAACGTCAACGGCGGGCTGGGGAGCCTGGTCGCCGAAGTGCTGGCGGAAGCGGGGACAGGGATTGCCTTGCAGCGTCTGGGGATCCCGGATGGCGAGTATGCGGCGGCCGCCGATCGCGGCTGGTTGCGTCAGTATCACGGTTTTGATGCGGCGTCGATTGTCGCGCGGGTACAGAAAATAGCGCAGTGTTGAAAAAAACGCCCTCCCGGCGGGGAGGGCGTCAGACACTAATATTATCAGAAGTGGGTGTTGACGCTCATATACCAGGTACGGCCGGATTCGTTATAGGTCTCCGCGCCAGCGCCGTACATACTCCCTTTGTCGCCGCCGGTGGTTTGGGCGTTACCCGCGCGCCAGTGGCGCTTGTCGAAGACGTTATCCACGCCGCCGGTCAGGCTGACGTTTTTGGTCACGTCCCAGGTCGCGCTCAGGCCGAGAATGCTATACGGGCTGACCTCGTTCTTCTCGCTGCCGGTGACTGGCTGGCCTTTGTAGTTGTACTTCTTCGGTTCCTGCTTGCCGTACCAGGTGAAGGTCGATTGCACAGAAACGTCCTGATAAACCTGCCAGCTCAGCGTCGAGTTCAGCGTGTATTCCGGAATAATCGACAGGCGATCGCCGGTCTCTTTGTTCTTACTCTGCAGCATGTAGGTGATGTTGTTGGTCCAGTTCACCGTCTCGCTGACCGGCACGTTCAACGTGCCTTCCAGCCCTTCAACTACCGCTTTCGGCACGTTTTCCCATTGGTACAGGTCGGTGCGATTAGCATTTTGATAAACCGGGGCGTAGCCCGCTTCAATCTTGTTACGGTAATCGTTACGGAACCAGGTAACTCCCGCCAGCCAGCCGTCGCGTTTGAACTCGAGGCCGATCTCTTTGTTGATGCTGGTCTCGGCTTTTAAATCTTTATTCCCTTGCAGGTAGCAGCCCTCTTGGCTGGCGTAGCAGCCCTGACCTTTACTGTAGAGAATATAGTTGGGGTTGGTCTGATACAGGCTCGGCGCTTTATAGGCGCGGGCGATACCCATTTTCAGGGTAAAGTCGTCGCCCAGACCCTGCGACAGGTTCAACGACGGGCTCCAGTTATTACCGACAATACTGTGGTGATCGAAACGCAGCGCCGGCGTCAGCATGGTGGTATCGGTCACTTCCATGTTGTTCTCGGCGAACAGGGAGAAGATTTCCGCTTTCGAATACGGGCTGCGGCCGGTGCTGTCATAGCCCGGAATTTCGCCGCCAGACAGAGCCTGAGTATTGGAGGCGTTGTCCTTCATGCGCTGCTGGTTCCATTCACTACCCAGCGTCAGGTTCTGGTTAACCCACAGGTCGAACGGAATATTGACTTCGCTGTGCAGCATCACGTCCGACAGGTCGATATCGGTAAACTGGTTGCTGCTGAAGATCCCCTCGGTGCCGCCCGCCAGACCTTCGCCTTTACGCGAGTTGCGGGTGTGTTCGTACTGCGCCCAGTTGCTGGTGGTCACGCCGTTATCCCAGCCGCCGTTCCAGGTCACGGAGTAAGTATTGCGATAGAGACGGTTGGTCTCTTTACCGTAGTTCTCTTTCACCAGATCGTTGCTGTTGGTGTTTTGCGTATCACCGGCATACAGGTTGCCCTGGCGGCTATAGCCGGCTTCAAACTCCAGCGACTGCATCGGCGCGAAATCCCAGCGCACCACGCCGTTGATGTTTTTGTTTTCTACCCCTTCACGCCCGGCGGGCAGGGTATCGGCGTAAATGCCGGTACGTTCAGACTGATGGCCCTGGTTGATATCCCAGGCATCAGCCTGGGTTTTATCGAGGTTACCGTACATGCGGAAGCTGAAATCGCCGCCCAGCGGGCCGCTGAGGCTAAAGTCGGTACGCTTGGTCGCGCCTTCGTCTTTATGCTCCGGCATGTTCATGTAGGCGTTCCACGAACCATGCCACTGGTTGTCGAATTTTTTCGTAATGATGTTGACCACGCCGCCCGCCGCGCCATTGCCGTAGCGCGCCGCCGCCGGGCCGCGGATAACGTCAATACGTTCGATCATTTCCGGCGGTACCCAGCTGGTATCACCGCGGGTGTCGCGTTCGCCGCGCCAGCCGAGACGAACAGAGTTACGGCTGGTCACGGGCTTACCATCAATCAGGATTAAAGTGTTTTCCGGGCCCATACCGCGAATATCAATCTGGCGATTGTTGCCGCGCTGGCCGCTGGTGGAGTTGCCGGTCAGGTTGACGCCCGGCATGGTACGGATGATTTCAGAGACGTCGCGCGCCGGCGGACGTTTGCGAATTTCATCGGCGGTAATGGTAGAAACGCCCGGCGCCTGCAGGTTTTGCACCTCGGCGGTGACTACCATCGTTTCTTCACCGGCGGTTTGTTTACTGTCGGTGGTTTCTTCTGCCGCGCACAGCGGGAATGCCACCCCGTAGATACCCAGATTGACCATTAAGGCCAGGGACTTAATCCTGTTATTCATTGTAAGTCAGTTCCGCTTTTCTTTGCCGCTTTCCCCAGAAGCCCCTTCCCACCGGGAGGGGAGACGGCATAAATGTAGCCAGTAGAAGGTGAACGCTTTCCGTAGCCGACCGAGCCAAACGCTCTGAAAAGACCCTCTCTGACCTTGATTTAATGTAATGAGAAGACGCGCTACCCATAGGCGCGTTAATACGCTATTGCAAATGCAAATAGTTATCAATAATATTATCAATAAATATTGCCTTTGTTGATAAAAATCACGGTAAACATAGGGTTACTGACGGAATGCAAATAACGGGAAGTGATGACTGGTGGCGGGGGATCGCCGGCCCGCAGACTGAGGCGCTGGGCGACGCATATCGGGTGACCTTCTGGTGGCGCGATCCGGCGGGCAGCGAAACCACGTCGCCGATTCGGCGGGTGTGGATTTACATTACCGGCGTCACCGATCATCACCACAACGCGGCGCCGCAAACCCTGCAGCGCATCCCCGGTACCGATGCCTGGCGCTGGCAAACCACGCTCCCCGCCAGCTGGCGCGGCAGCTACTGTTTTATTCCCTCCGAACGCGACGACGATTTTTCCCCGCAGCTTTTTAACGGTGAAGCGCCGGACCGCGCGCTGCTGCGCGAAGGCTGGCGCAAACTGCTGCCGCGGGCGATTGCCGATCCCCGCAATCCGCAAAGCTGGAAGGGGGGACGCGGCCACGCGGTCTCGGCGCTGGAACTGCCGCAGGCGCCGGAACAGCCGGGTTGGCATTATCGCGAGCCGGTTTCGCCAGCGCCGCGCTGTATTGAATGGCGCAGCCAGCGATTAGGTAACCAACGACGAGTGTGGATTTACACCACCGGCAGTGGGACGGATCGCCCGCTGGCGGTCCTGCTTGACGGCCAGTTCTGGGCCGAAAGCATGCCGATTTTTGCGCCGCTGGCGGGACTGACGCGGGAAGGCCGCCTGCCGCCGGCGGTCTATGTGCTGATCGACGTTATCGACAATCAACACCGCAGCGTCGAGCTGCCCTGCAACCGTGATTTCTGGCTGGCGGTACAGGAAGAACTGCTGCCGCAGGTGCAGGCAGTGGCGCCATTCAGCGATCGCGCCGACCGGACGGTAGTGGCGGGGCAGAGCTTTGGCGGTCTGGCGGCCATGTATGCCGCGCTCCACTGGCCGCAGCGTTTTGGCTGCGTCCTGAGCCAGTCGGGGTCGTACTGGTGGCCGCAGCGCGGCAGTAGCCAGCCGGGGGTGATACTTGAACAACTGCAGCGCGGCGAACTTCGGCCGCAGGGGCTGCGTATCTGGCTGGAAGCCGGCGTGCGCGAACCGATTATTTTTCGCGCCAACCAGGCGCTTTTCGCGCAGCTGCGGCAGACCACGCCGTCCATTTTCTGGCGCCAGGTTGACGGCGGGCATGACGCGCTATGCTGGCGCGGCGGGCTGACGTCCGGGCTTATCCAGCTGTGGCAGTCTTTGCGCCGCGGGCAACAACACGCGCTTAACGAGGAGTGAGAGATGCAATTCAGCAACCCCTTCGATAATCCCCAAGGGCAGTTTTACATTCTGCGCAACGCACAGGGGCAATTTAGCCTGTGGCCGCATCACTGCACGCTGCCGACAGGCTGGACGGTGGAGTGTCCGCCGCAGTCATTAGAGGCCTGTAACGCCTGGCTTGCCGCCAACTGGTCAACCCTTATTCCAGCGCACTACGCCTCTTGAGGAGCTTTCGATGAGTACACGTTTACCGCTGGTTGCGGCGCAGCCGGGGATTTGGATGGCTGAACGCCTCTCTACGCTACCCGGCGCCTGGAGCGTTGCCCACTATGTTGAACTGCGCGGCAATCTCGATCCGGCGCTGTTGAGCAAGGCGATCGTCGCCGGGCTTAAGCAGGCCGATACCCTGAGCATGCGCTTTTGCGAAGATAACGGCGAAGCGTGGCAGTGGGTTGATGACGCGCGCGAGTTTGCCGAGCCGCAAAACGTCGACCTGCGCCAGCAGGCCGATCCGCACATGGCCGCGCTGGCCCTGATGCAAAGCGATCTCGGGCAGAATCTGCGTGTCGATAGCGGTAATCCGCTGGTCTGCCATCAGCTCATGCGCGTTGGCGACGATTGCTGGTACTGGTATCAGCGCTATCACCATTTGCTGGTTGATGGCTTTAGCTTCCCGGCCATTACCCGCCAGATCGCCGCGATTTATCGCGCCTGGCAACGCGGGGAAGAGACGCCGGATTCACCGTTTACCCCGTTCGCCGAGGTAGTGGAAGAGTATCAGCGCTACTACGGCAGCGAGGCGTGGCAGCGCGATAAAGCCTTCTGGCAGGCGCAGCGTCAGGCGTTGCCGTCTCCGGCTTCGCTATCTGACGCGCCGCTGGCCGGGCGGGCGACCAGCAGTGATATCTGGCGCCTGAAACTGGAGGCCGATCCGGCTGTTTTCAGCCAGATCGCCGCCAGCGCGCCGCAGTGCCAGCGCGCCGATCTGGCGCTGGCGCTGACGACGTTGTGGCTGGGACGGTTGTGCGGCCGCATGGATTACGCGGCGGGCTTTATCTTTATGCGCCGCATGGGATCGGCGGCGCTGACCGCTACCGGCCCGGTACTCAACGTACTGCCGCTGGCGGTGAATATCGACGCGCAGGAGACGCTGGCGCAGCTGGCGACGCGTCTCTCCGGGCAGCTGAAAAAAATGCGCCGCCATCAGCGCTACGATGCTGAGCAAATTGTCCGCGATAGCGGCAAAGCGGCGGGCGACGAACCGCTGTTCGGCCCGGTGCTGAACATCAAAGTCTTTGATTACCAGTTGGATATCGACGGCGTGCAGGCGCAGACGCATACCCTCGCCACCGGCCCGGTGAATGACCTCGAGCTGGCACTGTTCCCGGACGAACGCGGCGGCCTGTCGCTGGAGATCCTCGCCAACAAAGCACGCTACGATGAGGCGACGCTGAACCGTCACGTATTGCGTCTGACATCGTTACTGGCGCAGTTTGCCGCCAATCCGGCGCTGCGCTGCGGCGAAGCGGAGATGCTGTCGGCGGAAGAAGGCGCGCAGCTGGCATTGATCAACAATACCGCGATGCCGCTGCCGACCACCACCCTCAGCGCGCTGGTGGCGGAACAGGCGCGGAAAACGCCGGATGCCCCGGCGCTGGCGGATGCCAACTGGCGCTTTAGCTACCGCGAAATGCGCCAGCAGGTGGTGGCGCTGGCCAACCTGCTGCGGCAACGCGGCGTGAAGCCGGGGGATAGTGTGGCGGTTGCCTTACCGCGTTCGGTCTTCCTGACGCTGGCGCTGCACGGTATCGTCGAAGCCGGCGCCGCCTGGCTGCCGCTGGATACCGGCTACCCGGATGACCGTCTGCGGATGATGCTGGAGGATGCGCAGCCATCGCTGCTGATTACCTCTGACGATCAACTGGCCCGGTTTAGCGATATTCCGGGACTGACCAGCTTGTGTTATCAGCAGCCGCTGGCTGCTGAAGATGATACGCCGCTGGCGCTGTCAAAACCGGAACATACCGCGTATATCATCTTCACTTCCGGTTCCACCGGACGGCCGAAAGGGGTGATGGTCGGCCAGACCGCCATCGTGAACCGCCTGTTGTGGATGCAAAATCACTATCCGTTAACCGCCGCCGATGTGGTGGCGCAGAAGACGCCGTGCAGCTTTGATGTCTCGGTATGGGAATTCTGGTGGCCGTTTATGACCGGCGCCCAGCTGGTGATGGCGGCGCCGGAGGCGCATCGCGATCCGCTGGCGATGCAGCGGTTCTTCGCGCAGTACGGCGTGACCACCACCCACTTTGTTCCGTCGATGCTGGCGGCGTTTGTCGCCTCGCTGGATAGCGATAATGTGTCATCCTGCCGGACGCTAAAACGCGTTTTCTGTAGCGGCGAAGCGCTGCCGACGGAACTGTGTCGCGAATGGGAGCGTTTAACCGGCGCGCCATTGCATAACCTGTACGGGCCGACGGAAGCGGCGGTGGACGTCAGTTGGTATCCCGCCTGCGGGCCAGAGCTGGCGGCGGTAACCGGCAACAGCGTGCCTATCGGCTGGCCGGTATGGAACACCGGATTACGTATTCTTGATGCCGCCATGCGCCCGGTGCCGCCGGGCGTGGCGGGTGATTTGTACCTCACGGGCATTCAGCTGGCGCAGGGGTATATGGGCCGCCCGGATCTCACCGCCAGCCGCTTTATTGCCGACCCGTTTGCCCCCGGCGAGCGCATGTACCGCACCGGCGATGTGGCGCGCTGGCTGGATAACGGGGCGGTAGAGTATCTTGGCCGCAGCGACGATCAGTTGAAAATTCGCGGCCAGCGCATTGAGCTTGGCGAGATCGACCGGGTGATGGCGGCGCTGCCGGACGTCGCGCAGGCGGTGTGCCACGCCTGCGTCTTCAATCAGGCGGCGGCCACCGGCGGCGATGCCCGCCAGCTCGTCGGTTATCTGGTGAGCGAGTCCGGCCAGCCGCTGGACGTGGCGGCGCTGAAGGCCCGTCTTAGCGAACAGCTGCCGCCGCACATGGTGCCGGTGGTGTTGATCCAACTGGAATCTTTCCCGCTCAGCGCCAACGGTAAGCTGGATCGTAAAGCGCTACCGCTCCCCTCCTTAAGCAGCGAGCGCAGCGGTCGCCCGCCGCAATCGGCTACCGAAATGGCCGTTGCCGCGGCGTTCAGCCAACTGCTGGGCTGCGAGGTAAATGATATCGAGGCCGATTTCTTCGCCCTCGGCGGCCATTCGCTGCTGGCGATGCGTCTGGCGGCGCAGCTTAGCCGCGAGCTGGCGCGGCAGGTGACGCCGGGGCAGGTGATGGTTGCTTCGACGGTCGGCAAGCTGAGCGCGCTGCTGGCTTCCGACCTGAGCGACGAGCAGGCGCAGCGCCTGGGCTTCGATGCGCTGTTGCCGCTGCGTGAGAGCGACGGTCCGACGCTGTTCTGCTTCCATCCAGCCTCCGGTTTTGCCTGGCAGTTCAGCGTGCTGGCGCGTTATCTTAGCCCGCGCTGGTCGATTACCGGTATTCAGTCGCCGCGTCCGACGGGGCCGATGGCCTCCGCCGCCAACCTCGACGAAGTCTGCGAGCACCATCTGCGCACGCTTTTAGCGCAGCAGCCGCATGGGCCTTACTATCTGTTTGGTTATTCGCTCGGCGGAACGCTGGCGCAGGGGATTGCCGCCCGTTTACGTCAGCGCGGCGAAGAGGTGGCGTTCCTCGGCCTGCTCGATACCTGGCCGCCGGAGACGCAAAACTGGGCGGAGAAAGAGGCGAACGGCCTGGATCCCGAAGTACTGGCGGAAATCGCCCGCGAGCGCGAAGCGTTTCTCGCCGCTCAGCAGGGGCAGGCTTCCGGCGAGCTGTTCAGCGCGATCGAAGGTAACTACGCCGATGCGGTGCGCCTGTTGACGACCGCGCACAGCGCAAAGTTTGACGGTAAAGCAACGCTATTTGTGGCGGAGAAAACGCGCCAGAAAGGGATGGATCCGCAGGTCGCATGGGGGCCGTGGGTTGGCGAGCTGGAGGTGTTCAGCCAGAACTGCGCTCACGTCGAGATTATCTCGCCGCAGGCCTTTGAAGCGATAGGCCCGGTAGTGCGGGAAATTCTGGGGTAACGATAGAGCTCGGGCTACCCGTTTTTGGTAGCCCGGCTCAGCGCAGCGCAAGCCGGGTAACAAACTGGCTGCGCTCAATACGCCTGGTGGGCCAGGTTCTTAATGGGATTGTAGGTTATCGTTGTCAATAAATCGGTAAAGTCGGCGGGGTTGTCCCGGCTGGCCATAGGATCTCTCAACGCTCAGTATGTTGCTGCTAACAGAATGTTCAAGATAACGCCGTAGTGTGGTTTTGCTGAGTCCGGTAGCGGTGACAATATCGTCAATGGTTAACGCTTTTCTTTTATCGTCATTAAATACTGATAAAATTTTCTGCCATGTTGCTTCTTCAATACCCTTATTACTGGATGGTAATGTGGTGTTGACCGCCTGTAGGGACAGCAGCTCATCAATTCCTTGCTGATCGACAACTTTCCAGATTCGTTGCTGTTCATAAAATTTAATATATCGTACTAAGGACTGCTCCAGTCTTTTTAATGAGACTGGCTTAAGCAGATAATCAAATGCGCCGTTACGGATGGCCATACTACAGGTCTCCATATCGCTGGCGGCAGTGATAAAGATAACCGCACACTGAAGTGATTTTAGTTCTGGATCGTTGAGTAAGGAAATACCTTTACCGTCTGGTAGATAATTATCGAGTAGAATGAGTCGTGGCGATGATGCACGTAAAAACTTACGTGCATCTTTCAGGTTGGCAGCGATACCCGCAAGCCGTAATAAAGGGTGTCGGGTGAGTATTTCCGCATGGAAGTGAGCCAGTTGGGGTTCATCCTCAATAATTAATACATCAATAATTTCGGGTTGCATAATCAGGTTCTTCTTTATCTGTAGGATAAGGTAGTGGCGAAGGAATGAATAATGAGAAAATGGTTCCGTGCGGAGCGTTGTCTGAAACCTCAATGAGTCCGTTGGCACGCAGGACATAGCTGGAGATCAAATGTAACCCCAGTCCGTGATCGTCATCTTGCTTGGTGGTCACGCCAGGCTGGAACATTCTTGATTTCAATTCCGAGGAAATACCAATGCCGTAATCTGCTACTTCAATAAGTAACTCCCGTTCATTTTGCTGAACTAGCACATCGATCGGCCGGTGAGGAAGAGGCACTTTTTGGGTCGCTTCAATGGCATTGTCCAGTAGATTCCCGACGATGGAGATAAGCTCAGATTCGGAGAAAACGGTACTCTGTTGCGGCATAAAACACCCAGGGTCGAAATTTAATGTGATGCCTTTCTCTTGCGCCCGGGAATATTTTCCGAGTAATAGACCGCAAAGTAGAGGTGACTGGAAGCGTTGCGTCAGAAAATCCAAAACTAATTGGATATGCGAAGACTGTGTTTGGATGTAATGCAGCGCTTCATCATAATGGCCCATGGTCAGTAAGCCAGAGATAGTTGAGATACGGTTCAGCTGCTCATGGCGCATAACCCGGAGGTCGTTGACATAATGTTTCACCTGACTTAACTGCTCACTGAGCCGGTCTATTGTATTTTGATCACGAAAAGTGATCACCCATCCCTGCAATTTCCCTTCCACATAAACGCGGACCCGACTGGCGACGATGGTTACGCGATTGAAAATAACAATTTCATCAAACGCATCATCGCTTTCCATTATCTGAGGATCGAGGAACGCACTGTCCTGTATGATATCGGTCATGAGGTTTTTTTGGATGGTCGCTTTCGCTTGCTGAATATTCAGTAATTTTTTGGCCGCTTGATTGAGTATTTTAACCCTTTTGTGGGTATCAATAACAATGACCCCTTCATAGATTGATTCAAGAATGGCTTTTTGTTGGCGGACCAACATGCCAATTTCACAGGGTTCAAGTGAAAACATCTGACGTTTGATGCTACGGGTGAAAAGCCAGGAAAAAATAAAGAGAATAGCAATAATGAATAATACAGCGAAAGTAATATGGACTATATGACCAAGGGTAATTTCATCCAGATAACTCTGTAGGTAACCGACAGAGATGATGCCTATTACTTTTCCTTTTGCATTAAATACGGGAACTTTACTTCTGAGTGACAACCCCAGAGTCCCTTTCCTTTTGGTGATCGTACTTTTGCCTGCTAAAACTGATGCGTTATCACCACCAATCATTTGTTTCCCGACAATAGCAGGGGTCACAGAGTGATAAAGATGTATTTCTCTGGTGTCGCCCACAACAATAAAACTGGCATCGCTGAATTTCACTATGGTATCCATAATGCTGGCGATTTTTTTTATGTTATGAGATTCAATGGCTTGTTGTAAATCAGGAATGGAGGCTATTTGTTCAGCCTCGTGTTCTGCTCGGTAAGATATCCGATTATATAGTTGATGAGTCAGGCCAATGTACAACCAAACGCCTAAAATAATAAAGAGTGATGCGATAAGAAGTGCCAGATTAATAAATAATCTAATCTGAAAGTTAAATTTCATAACCTGATTTATGTTTTGTAAGGTAATTTTAACATACTACCATGGGGATAGAAGAAGTCCACCTAAAGGTTAGCTTTTGGCGATAGCTATGATTGATAAAAGTAAATAATTGTTGCCTCAAACATAATTGGATACGTTTGTTTTTATTGTTTATATTTTGAGTTGATTTTTTGTTGCGTAATAAATAAAAAAACATTAAACGCCATACTCACCTTTAAAACTCTAGTTCTAATATGCTAGCTGTCACATATTTCTATGCTTAACGTTGAATAATCTAGCCCAGCTAACAAAATTGGGGGGCTTTTATGAGCGTTGAAGATATTGTGGCTGTTCCACAAACAGCACAAAAATCATTGAAGGATAAGTGGTGGCGAATACTCGATACCTGGAAAATTGGTATTGTGCCGTTGCCATTGTTTGTTCTGGCTGGCGCACTCATTGCGGTCGACTGCCTGAACGGTAAATTACCGGCCGATATCGTGGTCATGGTGGCAACGCTGGCGTTTTTTGGTTTTGCCTGCGGTGAATTTGGTAAAAGATTGCCATGGTTAGGAAAAATTGGCGCAGCGGCGATTTGTGCAACCTTTATTCCTTCTGCATTGGTGTACTACGGTTGGTTACCGGAGATCGTGGTGAAATCCACCACCGAGTTCTATAAATCCACCAACATTCTTTATCTCTACATTTGCTGCATCATCGTCGGCAGCATCATGAGTATGAACCGCACTACGCTAATTCGCGGCTTCTTCCGTATCGTCTTTCCTATGGTTTGCGGCGAAGCGGTTGGCATGGTGGTGGGCGTGGCGATGGGTTATCTGCTCGGGATGTCGCCGTTCCACACGTTCTTCTTCCTGGTTCTGCCTATTATGGCGGGCGGCGTCGGGGAAGGCGCGATTCCGCTGTCGATCGGCTATGCCACCATTTTGCATATGGATCAGGGCGTGGCGCTGGGTAAGGTCTTGCCAATCGTTATGCTGGGCGGTCTGTCGGCGGTGGTGATGGCTGGTTGTCTGAACCAACTTGGCAAGCGCTTCCCACACCTGACCGGTAATGGCGAACTGATGCCGGATCACCAGAGCGATGTGGGCAACAGCCTGACCAACGCCATGAGCGGTAAGGTTGACGTCACGACGCTGGCTTCCGGCGCGCTGCTGGCCGTACTGCTCTATATGCTGGGGATGCTTATCCAGAAATACACCGGTTTACCCGCGCCGGTTGGCATGCTGTTTGTCGCCGTACTGTTGAAGATAGCCAATGCTGTCTCTCCACGGATGCTGGAAGGCTCGCAGGTTGTATATAAATTCTTCCAGACCGCCGTCACCTATCCGGTGCTGTTCGCTGTGGGCGTCGCGATTACGCCGTGGCAGGACCTGATGAGCGCGTTCACCATCTCTAACCTGGTGGTCATTATTGCGACCGTTGGCGCGCTAGTGCTGACCGGTTCTTTCGTAGGCAAAAAGTTGGGCATGTATCCGATTGATGTGGCGGTGATCTCTTGCTGCCAGAGCGGTCAGGGCGGTACCGGCGCAGTGGCGATTCTCTCCGCAGCTGAGCGCATGTCTCTGATGCCTTTCGCTCAAATTGCGATTCGTATCGGTGGGGCACTCAACGTCGCTTTGTCGTTGCTGGTGCTAAGTAAATTTATTCTGTAATGCTAAAGAAGAAGTCTGGTTATGAAACTTGCTAGTTATTTACTCAACGGTGTCCGCAGCTACGGCATCGTTACCGACGATGGAATTGTCGATCTCGGAAGCCGTTTGGGACAACGCTACGGTGATTTAAAGGCGTTACTGGCAGGGAATGCTGTGACAGAAGCTCGTGCGTTTGCGCATGAAAAAGCGGATGTCGCCATGGAACAGGTTGAATTTTTACCGGTGATCGAGACCCCGGGTAAGATCCTTTGCGTCGGCATGAACTATGCCGAAAAACGCAAAGAGTTTAACGAACTTAACCCAGCACCGACGCTGTTTGTGCGTTTTGCGGATTCGCAAACCGGGCACCGCCAGCCGGTACTGAAGCCGCATTATTCTTCTGAGTTCGACTATGAAGGCGAACTGGCCGTTGTCATCGGACATAGCGGCGAAAACATTCCGTTAGAACAGGCGCTGAATTTTGTTGCGGGCTACAGCTGCTATATGGATGGCTCGGCGCGCGACTGGCAGCACACCTGGTATACCGCGGGTAAAAATGGTCGCCAGACTGGCGCATTTGGCCCGTGGATGACCACCAGCGATATTATCCCCGATCCGCACCAGCTGGGCATCCGTACCTGGCTGAACGGCAAGCTGATGCAGGACGATAATACTGGCAGCATGATCCACCGCGTGGCGGAGCTAATTGCTTATATCAGCACGTTTACCGCATTAAGCGCAGGTGATGTGATCATCACCGGTTCCCCTGGCGGCGTGGGTAAAAAACGTAACCCTCCGGTCTTTATGCAGGCGGGCGATCGCATCGAAGTGGAGATCGAGCAAATCGGTCGCCTGAGCAACGTGATTGCCGATGCGCCAGTGAGCGTGGCGAATACCGAAGCAGTTTGCCATCAGGTGGCATAAGGACGCGGGTAATGTTTGATAGCCAATGTATTGACCTGCGGACCGTTGATGTCTCCCGCCAGCCGGCCAGGCTGGCGGCGATTCAGGCGCTGCTGGCGGCAAATGACTTGGTTATGGACAGCGGAGTGACGCTTTTTGTCACCGCCTGGGCAGGGGATGCGTTGGTAGGTTGCGCAGGTCTGGTAGCTAACGTCATCAAATGCGTGGCGATTGATGACCGCTGGCGCGGTCTGAACCTCAGCGCGCGTCTGCTCAGCGAGGTACAAAATCTGGCCCTGGAGAAGGGCCATTTTCACCTGTTCCTCTACACCCGCCCCTGTAACGGCGAACGTTTCCGTCAGTGTGGTTTCTGGCCGGTGTCGCAAACGAAAAACGTGCTGCTGATGGAAAATACCCCGCGCGGTATCTCTCAGTACTGTGCCGGGCTGACCAAACGGCGTAAGCCAGGCGCCACCCTCGGCGCCGTGGTGATGAACGCCAATCCGTTCACCCTTGGACACCGCTACCTGGCCGAACAGGCGGCGAAACGCTGCGACTGGCTGCATCTCTTTGTGGTACGCGAAGAAGCGTCATTCTTCCCGTTTCGCGAACGGCTGGCGATGGTCCGCGAAGGCGTGTCGCATCTGCAGAACGTCACCGTCCACGAAGGCGGCGAGTATGTGATTTCGCGTGCGACCTTTCCCTCTTACTTCCTGAAGGCCAGCGGGCTGGTGGAGACCGCGTGGTGTGAGCTGGATTTGCAAATTTTCCGCCAGCACATCGCGCCGGCGTTGGGGATCACCCATCGCTTCGTCGGCAGCGAGCCATTTTGCCCGATCACCCGCCAGTATAACGAGGCGATGCGTCGTTGCCTGAGTGCGCCGTCGAACCCGCGGCTGCCGCCGGTTCAGGTGGAAGAGTTGCCGCGTAAAGCCCGCCGTAATGGTCCGCCAATCTCTGCTTCTGAAGTGCGACGTCTGGTGGATAAGCACCAGTTCGCGATGATTCGTGAGATGGTGCCGGAGACCACTTACCACCATTTAGTAGATAATTATTTTGCCGCAACGGCATGATTTTAATGAATTTACCAGGAAATAAATTATGAAAATCGTTAAGGAAGCGTTATCCGGAACGGTCGAATCAAGCGACCTGATGGTGAAAATCGCCCCTGCTGACGGCGAGCTGGATATTGTTATCCGTAGCGAAGTGTTTAAGCAGTTTGGCGAACGTATTCGTGAAGTCGTCGAGGAGACGCTGGCGAAGCTGGACGTTCGCGAAGGTTTGATCGTGATTGAAGATAAAGGGGCGCTGGACTGCGTGATCCGCGCCCGGCTGCAAAGCGCGGTGATGCGTGCGGCCGATGTCACCGCCATTGACTGGGAGAAAATGTAATGAGCAAACTTCGCCGCAGTATGTTGTTCCTCCCGGGCGCTAACGCCGCCATGCTGTCAAACGCCTTTATCTACCGCCCGGACTCGATCATGTTCGATCTGGAAGACGCGGTCTCGCTGCGTGAAAAAGATTCTGCGCGGGTTCTGGTATTTCATGCCCTCCAGCACCCGATGTACCAGGATATCGAAACCGTCGTTCGTATTAATCCGCTGAATACACCCTTTGGCCTGCAGGATCTTGAGGCGGTGGTGCGCGCAGGCGTGGATGTTGTCCGTTTACCGAAAACGGATTCCCCGGAAGATATCTACGAGCTGGAAGCACACATCGAACGCATCGAAAAAGCCTGTGGTCGAGAAGTGGGCTCTACCCGCGTGATGGCGGCGATTGAGTCGGCGCTGGGCGTGGTTAACGCCGTTGCCATTGCCCGCTGCTCGAAGCGCCTGATCGGTATTGCGCTGGCGGCCTTCGACTATGTGATGGATATGCAAACCGAGCGCGGTGATGGCAGCGAGCTGTTCTACGCCCGTTGTGCCGTGCTGCATGCCGCGCGCGTCGCGGGCATCGACGCCTTCGACGTGGTGTGGTCTGACATTAACGACGAAGAAGGTTTCCTGAAAGAAGTCGATCACATCCGCAAGCTGGGTTTCAACGGCAAATCGCTGATTAACCCGCGCCAGATCGATTTGTTGCACAACGCCTATGCCCCGACGCAGAAAGAAGTCGACCACGCGCTGCGCGTGGTAGAAGCAGCGGAAGAGGGCGAACGTAATGGCCTCGGCGTGGTATCGCTGAACGGCAAAATGATTGACGGCCCGATTATTGACCATGCACGTCGCGTTCTGGAACGCGCGAAATCCGGCATTCGCCGTTAATTGTGCGCAGCGAGGAAAAGTAATGAGTAAGTTAACTGAAGAATTGCACCAGAAATACGCGCACCTGCGTCATCTACAACCTTTTACCAGCGCGCATACCATGACGCCGTGGCTGTCGGATAACGACGCTAAACACCACCGCAAGCTGTGCGCCAATCTTGAAGAGGCCGTAAAACGCAGCGGCCTGAAAGACGGTATGACCATCTCTTTCCACCACGCGTTCCGCGAAGGCGACAGGGTGATCAATGACGTGGTCGCTTTGCTGGCGCGAATGGGGTTCAAAAACCTGACCCTGGCATCCAGCTCGCTGATGACCTGCAACGACGCGCTGATTGAACATATTCAGTCCGGGGTGATTACCCGCATCTGGACCTCCGGTATGCGCGGCAAGCTGGCGGAGGCGATTTCCCATGGCCTGATGGAAGAGCCGGTGCAGATCCACTCGCACGGGGGTCGCGTGAAGCTATTGCAGGATGGTGAGATTAAAATCGACGTGGCGTTCCTCGGCGTACCTTGCAGCGATGAATACGGCAATGCCAACGGGACTCAGGGTAAGGCTTGCTGTGGCGCTCTCGGCTACGCGATGGTCGATGCGCAGTTCGCGCGTAATGTGGTGCTGTTGACGGAAGAACTCGTGCCGTTCCCGAACATGCCGGCGAGCCTGGTACAGGATCAGGTTGATTACATTGTTAAAGTGGACAGCGTTGGCGACCCGGCGAAAATCAGCGTCGGCGCGGCGCGCGTCACCAGTAATCCGCGAGAGCTGCTGATCGCCCGTCGCGCGGCGGAAGTGATCGAGCACTCCGGCTATTTCTATAACGGTTTCTCAATGCAGACCGGTTCCGGCGCGGCGTCCACCGCCTGCACCCGCTTTATGGAAGAGAAGATGGAGCGCAACAATATTGTTGCCCGCTTCGCGCTGGGAGGCATTACCGGCAGCCTGGTCGATCTGCATGAAAAAGGGTTAATTGAGAAATTGCTCGACACCCAGTGCTTCGACAGCCAGGCGGCGGCGTCGCTTGCGCGTAACCCGAATCATATCGAAATCTCCACTAATGTGTATGCCAATCCGGGGGCGAAAGCGGCCAGCTGCGACCAGCTGGATATTGTGATCCTCAGCGCGCTGGAAATCGACACCGACTTTAACGTCAACGTCATCACCGGTTCCGACGGGGTGATGCGCGGCGCATCCGGCGGCCACTGCGATGTGGCGGCGGCAGCGAACCTGACGATTGTCGTGGCGCCGCTGATTCGTAGCCGAATCCCGACGGTGGTGAAGCGGGTAACTACCATGGTGACGCCGGGCGAAAGCATTGATGTGCTGGTGACCGACCACGGCATCGCAGTGAACCCGGCGCGCCCGGAAGTTCGCGAGCGTCTGCTGGCGGCCGGTCTGCCGGTACTGGAGATGGCGGAGCTGTATGCCCGCGCGCTCACCCTGACTGGCGAGCCAAAGCCTATCGAATTTACCGACCGCGTGGTGGGGATAATTCGCTATCGCGATGGTAGCGTCATTGATGTGGTGCACCAGGTGAAATAGGGTAAAACAATCCATGCTACCAACGCCTGAAATGGCGGGCGTGAGTCTCAATCTCCTGCTGGCGGTGAAAGCGCTTTGTGCTCCACGCCAGCAGGAGTGGCTGACGCGTTGGCAATTTCCGTTTATTTTCTTACTGCTGGTGAGGCCGCTGTCGGATGCGGCTAACCAGATAGAACAACGTATTGATGGTTGGTTTAGTCGTGATTAACGTGCGTATCGCCAGTCAATTAACCATGCCTGATATTGTCATGGCTGCCAGACAGGCATTGCTTGATGAAGTTTACTTAACACCTAAGCCAGGTTTGGTGGATGCGGCTAATAATGGCGCGCACCGGGATATGGATTTATCGCTATTCTTACGCAGCATCGATGCGATTACTCCGTGGCTATCTCATTTCTGGTTTAAGGCTGAGCAATACTGCCATGTGGATGAAACCGCGCTATTGCCGCTGATTCGCCCAATTGGGTTGGCTTGTGAACAAGCGATGTTTACCGCCACTCATGGTATTAATACCCATAAAGGCGGCATCTTTTCTCTTGGGTTACTCTGTGCTGCGGCAGGATGGTTGAGCGGACGTAGCGAAGCGCTAACGTTGTCATCCCTTTGCGAAACGGTCAGGCGCATTACTCGTGGCATTGTGGCAAAAGAACTACAGGGTGGCAGCTCTGGAAAGACCGCGGGAGAGCGATTATATCAACAATACGGATTAACCGGGGCGCGAGGGGAGGCCGAAAGCGGGTTTCAGATCATTCGCCAGCATATACTGCCCTGGTGGTTTACTGAGCATTGTCCTCAGAAACGTTTGCATCAGGCGCTCTTAAGTTTAATGGCCGTTAATCCCGATACTAATCTCGTCTCAAGAGGGGGGCTGGAAGGATTACATTTTGTCCAATTGTACGCCAGCCAATTACTTGCACATGGCTGGACTACTGCGGATTTAGCGATCATGGACAAAGCGCTAACCAACCGAAACCTTAGTCCCGGAGGGAGTGCGGACCTTTTAGCCGTTGCCCAGGTGCTTATGCTATATGCTTAACGACGCCCCAGCGGCACCACCAGCGGCGTATGCGCCACCGGATCCTCGATTATCGTGCAGCGCAGGCCGTAGATACGCTCAATCAGATCCGCCGTGACGATCTCTTTCGGCGCGCCTTCGGCAACGATCTTACCGTCGCGCAGGGCGATCAGATGGGTGGCGTAACGGCAGGCCTGATTGAGATCGTGCAGTACCGCCGCCAGCGTATATCCCTTCTCGCGATTCAGCTCGCTTAACAGTTCCAGCAGGTCGATCTGATGGCTGATATCCAGCCAGGTCGTCGGCTCATCAAGCAACATAATCGCCGTCTCCTGCGCCAGTACCATCGCAATCCATGCCCGCTGGCGCTGGCCGCCGGAGAGGGTATCCACGCTCTGCAGCGCGAGGTCGACAATACCCGTCGCCCGCATCGCGTTATTTACCGCAGTTTCATCTTCTTTACGCCATCGGGTAAACATCGGCTGGTGCGGATAGCGCCCGCGCGCCACCAGCTCTTGTACGGTGATATCGCCGGGCGTGGTGGCATTCTGCGCCAGCAGGCCAATCCGCTTCGCCACCTCTTTGCTGGCGTAGCGCTGGATCTGCTCGCCGTCGAGATAAACGTGTCCGCTGGACGGCGTCATCAGACGGCTAAGGGTCCGCAGCAGGGTTGATTTACCACAGCCGTTGGGGCCGATAATCGCCGTGAAATGACCGTCAGGAATTGTGACATTCAGCGATTCGGCGATGGTCTTTTTGCCGTAGGCCAGGGTCAACTGGTCGCCGCGCAAACGGGAAGTTACAGCGGTCATTTTTTGCGGGACTCCTGAATTAATAACGCGATGAGGTAGATACCGCCAAGACTGACGGTGACCACCCCTACCGGTAACTGATAAGGCATGAACAGGCGCTGAGCGCAGTAATCGGCCAGCGCCAGCAGCAGCGCGCCGCACAGCGCCGACTGGGTTAACCCCCAGCGTGCGGTACCGCTTATCCGCCGGGCGATATGCGGCGCGACCAACGCGACGAAAGAAATAGGCCCGGCCAGCGCGGTGGCGGAAGCGGTCAGCAGCACCGCTACCAGCATCAGCAGCAGGCGCGAACGTTCGACCCGAACCCCCAGCGCGCAGGCGGTATCGTCGCCCATCTCCAGCAGCCGCATCCGCCGCGCCAGCAGCGCGCCGCACGCCAACATCAGCAGAATCAGCGGCGCCGATGGCCAGGTTTTGCCCCACGTCAGGCCGTTGAGCGAACCGGCATTCCATAATCCGGCGGAAAGGGCGGTCTCAAGCGACGCGCGCAGCAGCAGCCAGGTATTGAATGCCACCAGCATGGCGCGCACGCCGATGCCGATAATGATCAGGCGGAAAGTTTCTATGCCGTTGCGCCACGCCAGCAGCCACACCACCAACGAGGTCAGCACGCCGCCAAGCATCGCCGCCAGCGCGATGGCGGTCAGGTTCTGGCCGAACATCACCATCGCTACCAGCACGCCGCTCCAGGCGCCGGTGTTGAAGCCCATTACGTCCGGGCTACCCAGCGGGTTACGCATCAATGACTGAAAAATGGCGCCGCTGACGCCAAGCCCGGCGCCGATAAGCAGCGCCATCAGCACGCGCGGCAAGCGCCATTCGGTGACCACCATGCTGACGTTACGCGGCGCGTCACCGAGTAGCGCCGAAACCACCTGTTCGATGCTGAGCGGCACCAGGCCATTACCCAGACCGAGCAGCGACACCAGCAGACTGGCGGCGATCAGCAGCAGGCAGCAGAAAATCAGGCGGCGGGAAGGGGCCATCACAGCGCACCTCCTCGCGGCTGACGGCGAACCAGCCAGATCAGCACCGGCGCGCCGATAAAGGCGCTGACCACCGAAACGCGCAGTTCACCGGGCACCAACAGGCGGCCAAGCACGTCGGCAAACAGCAACAGGGCGGGAGTGGCGAGCAGCGTAACCGGCAATGACCAGCGGTGATCCGCGCCGACCAGCCAGCGCGCCATATGCGGCATCATCAGGCCGATAAAGGCGATAGGGCCGACCAGCGCCGTCGCGCTGCCGCACAGGACGGTGATTGCCAGCAGGCCGATAAGCTGGGTGCGCGCGACCCGGCTACCGAGCGCGGTGGCGGTGTCGGCGCCGAGACTCAGGCTGTTTAGCGCCCGGCTGAGAAACAGCGTTACCGCGGCGGCAATCAGTACCGGCAGCAGGACGATTTTCAGCGTTTGCAGGGTGCGAATATCCAGCGAGCCGGCCTGCCAGAAGCGCAGCTGGTCATATACGTCCGGGTTGAGCAGGGCGATGCCGTTAGATAAGCCTTCCAGTACCGCCGCCAGCGCCACGCCCGCCAGGGTCAGGCGCACCGGGCTAAGCTGGCCGCCGCCCTGGCTGCCGGTAAACGCGACCAGTAGCGACGCGGCGAAGGCGCCGCAGAAGGCCATCAGCAGCTGCTCCTGCGGCGAAGTGATACCCAACAGCGCCGCGCCTAACACGATGGCGAAGCTGGCGCCGGAGTTGACGCCGAGCAGGCCCGGGTCGGCCAACGGGTTACGGGTGAGGGTTTGCATCAGCGCGCCGGCGAGACCGAGCGCGCAGCCGGCGAGCAATCCAGCCAGCGTACGCGGCAGGCGGGCATCCAGTACGATGGTACAGTCGGCGCTTTGACAACTGCCGGAAAAGGCATCGACAATCACGGAAGGCGGCAGAGGTTTGGCGCCGATAAGCAGGCTGAGCGCAATCGCGAGAGCTAAAAGTAACAAGAGACCAGGCACGGCGACGGCGCGCACCGTGGTCGTAGAAAACGACATAGTTCAAATCCCTGATATGATAATGATAGTAGTTATCGTTATCGATTTTATTCAGGTATGTTATCATGAGAAACCATAAAAATGGTATGAAAAATAACGACAAGGCCCTTGCATGAACCGACCTTCCCGGCTGCTTGATGTCAGCCTCCTGCGCACCCATCCGGCGTTCCGCGCCGTCTTTATCGCTCGCTTTATCTCGATCCTGTCGCTTGGCCTGCTAGGCGTGGCGATCCCGGTACAAATCCAGATGATGACCCATTCGACCTGGCAGGTGGGGCTCTCGGTGATGTTGACCGGCTGTTCAATGTTCATTGGGCTGATGGTCGGCGGCGTGTTGGCCGACCGTTATGAACGCAAACGCCTGATCCTGCTGGCGCGTGGCACCTGCGGCGTTGGCTTCGTCGGCCTGTGCCTGAACGCCATGCTGCCGGAACCCTCGCTGGCGGCAATTTACCTGCTGGGGATCTGGGATGGCTTCTTCGCCTCTTTAGGCGTAACCGCGCTATTGGCGGCAACGCCGGCGTTAGTCGGCCGCGAAAATCTGATGCAGGCAGGGGCGATCACCATGTTGACCGTGCGTCTCGGTTCGGTGATCTCGCCGATGATTGGCGGGCTATTGCTGGCGACCGGCGGTGTTGCCTGGAACTATGGCCTGGCGGCGGCAGGGACGTTCATTACCACCCTGACGCTGCTACGCCTGCCGCTGCTGCCGCCACCGCCGCAGCCGCGCGAGCATCCGCTGAAATCGTTACTGGCGGGGCTAAAATTTCTCTTTAATAGCCCGCTTATTGGCGGTATTGCGCTGCTCGGCGGCCTGTTGACGATGGCCAGCGCGGTGCGGGTGCTTTATCCGGCGCTGGCGGAAGGCTGGCAGATGTCAAATTCGCAAATTGGCCTGTTGTACGCCGCCATCCCGCTTGGCGCGGCGCTGGGAGCGTTAACCAGCGGGCAACTGGCGCATACCGCCAGGCCGGGAGCGTTAATGCTGATGACAACGGTAGGGGCATTTGTGGCGATCGCTTTATTCAGCGTGATGCCGTTCTGGGCGCTGGGCGCGCTCTGTCTGGCGCTGTTTGGTTGGCTGAGCGCGATAAGCTCGCTGCTACAGTACACGCTTATCCAGACGCAAACGCCGGAGAATATGCTGGGGCGCATTAATGGCCTGTGGACCGCGCAGAACGTCACCGGTGATGCCATTGGCGCGGCGTTGCTTGGCGGATTAGGGGCGGTGATGACCCCGGTGGCTTCAGCCAGCGCCAGCGGCTGGGCGCTGGTAATTGTTGGCGTATTACTGGTTGGCTTATTACGCGAGCTACGTCGTTTTCAGCGTCCGGAAATGGTCAGCGAAAGTTAAGCGCAACAATAGCGAAAGGCCCCGGATTGCTCCGGGGCCTGGCTTCACTTATAACACTTAGTATGCGCCGAGGTCTTTCCAGACGTCGAACTGGCCGCAGTACAGGTCAGGCTGGTTGCCCTGAGACCACCATTTCACCTGATAGTTGTGACCTTTCCAGCTCACGGTTTCAAAGGTACCCCAGTTGCCGCCATAAACGGTTTTGGCATCCCACAGCGGGTAAGGCGTGGCGTCGTCAGACGGCACGACTTCATCATCCTTTGCCGGCGCGTCATCGGTATCTTTTCCTTCATCAGCGGGTTGATCCGCAGGCTCATCGGCCGGCTCATCAGCGCTTGGTTCCCCCTGGGAAGCGACGACCACCGACAGAATAAAGCGCTGCTGGGTTGACGGTTCGCCCCAGGTATCGCGAACGAACAGGGTAAAGGTAAACTCGGTATCCGCGGTGACTTCCGGTACATCGAACTCAATAACCGCAGCGGTTTTATCCGCAACATCAATCGCTGCCGGCACGCCCCAGCTGTAGCTCAGCTCGTCGCTATCTTCATCAGACGACTTTTCCCCGGACAGACGAACGCGGGAGCCGCCTACGACCATCATCTCAATCGCCGCCTCTGGCGCATGGTTTACCGTCGGTTCAGTCTGGTCTGTATCTTCTTCCTCTTGTTCATCAGCTGGCGCAACGTTGATGCCTTCGAAATAGAACGGGTCCATATCGATAACTTCAGAAGCGATTTCATATCCCAGACCTTCACGGGCGGCGTTAACCAGCACGCCGTTGTCCTGGTCGATAGTCCAGGTGAACATGCCGCCGAGGCCCAGCTTCGCCGCGTATTCGCCTTTGGCTTTCACGGTGCGCGGCGTATCCAGCGACATAAACAGTTTGGATTCCGGGTTGTAGAGGTAGTCAGCGTCAGCCACCTGGTCGGTATAAACGTTAAAGCCGTTACGCCCTTTCTGGTTTTCCAGGTCCAGGTAGTTATAAATGACGTCATACCATTCGGTGGTACCCGATTCAAAGGTACCGACGGTGGTGCCGTTACCCGGGTTATAGGTACCTTTCAGCGGAGACAGCGACTCCAGCTCGGCGTTGCGGCCGTTACGGGTATAACCGGCGTAACCGATGTTGATACGTTCAGCGGGGAAACCTTCCGCCAGCAGATGTTCAACGATGGTGTTAACCGCCCAGCCGCCTTGTTCAATGGCGTTCAGGTTGCTGTGGTGAGCAATGCTTTCGGCCCACGGGGTGCCGAAGAAGTCATAGGTCATCAGGTTGATGCCGTACAGACCGGCGCTGAGCAGCGCTTTGACGTTGGAATAATCGAAAGTCTTCACCACCGCCGAACTGGCGATAGAGATTTTGACATCGCTCAGGCCGGCGGAATCCAGCTGCTTACGCAGTTCGGCAATGAGCAGGGCGTAGTTATCGCCATCTTCCGGGCCATAAGGGTTACCGGCGCCTTCAGCGTTCGGGTATTCCCAGTCGATATCCACTTCGCTGAACATCGGGAACTGTTTGAACAGCTTCACCACGCCTTTAGAGAAGGTTTTACGTGCGGAATCAGATGCCGCGGTTTCATGGAAGCCGTTACTCATGGTCCAGCCGCCGATGCTCATGGACAGCACCAGGTTGTGGCCCTGCTGTTTGGCTTTCGCCTGCAGGTCGCGCAGGCCGCCGAGCAGGCCTTTAGTGTTCGTCTGGGTTACGGTTTTCGGATCGACGTCCCAGCCGCTAACGCTGTGGCCAACGTTAACGTAAGACTGGAAGTCGCCCCACGGGTCGAGGAAGGTCGGTTCATATTTGACTTTGCCGCACTGCTCGGCGCCTTCGGCCACCACATCGCGATACAGACCATCCACTTTATGGAAGCCGGTCACGCCGACGAAGCCAACGATGATTTTATCGTAAGCGGTCGGTGAGACGTTGGTCAGGTCGTAGCCGCGGCCGCGGTTATCTTTCGCATCGCTGCCCTGCAGGCGACCATCATACTGAGACCAGTCGGTGTAGTAACCGAATACCTTTGGTTTGGTGGTTGCGCTTTTGTATTTGTTATAGACCGGTTTGGCGACGCGGTCTGACGTGTAGCTGTAGTTGCTGACTTCAGTTGCCGGGTTAAAACCATCTGCTGCGTTGCTGGTTTCGGTCAGGGTATCGCCCTTGATCAATTTGCTAGTGGTCACGGTAAGTTCCTTCTGAGTTGAATGTCCACCTCAAGTGGTGTGGGGCAGATATTCGGGGAAGGCGGCGACGATGGCTAATCACAAAACAACACCTCAAATGATGATGTTTCGCATGAGGAATGGATGAGATATCAAAGGGGAAAAGGAATAAAAAGTCTTTTGTAACAGATAGATGATGTGTTTGATGAGATGAAATGAGATCCCGGCGCCTGGCGCCGGGAAGGGAGACTCAGGCAAAGAGCGCGGATAAACGCTGCAGGACCAGCATGGCGCTGTAGTAGTCAAGACGGAAGGTTTCGGTACCCAGCGGATAAACGCGCTTCGCAGCAACCGACGGCAGGTGCGCCAGCAGCGGGTTAGCGTAAATGGCCTCAGCGTCTTTCTGGTCGCCGGCGAACAGGAACAGGCTTTCGCCGTTGATACCCGCCGCCAGATTCTCGCCGCCCAACTGCACGATGTCGTGACGCTTACCCTGGCTCTGGCTGGCGTGAAGGCCGCCCGGCAGCGCCGCCAGCTTAAAGCCTAGCTGTTCCAGCATCTGACCCTGCGCTGATTCCGGCGTCCAGATATTGGCGCTATGCGCCGCGGCGGTATAAACCAGCGCGGTGACCGGCTGCGGCGGCAACTTCAGTTTCTCTTTTAACGAAACGAGCTGTTTATTGAACTCGGCAATGCGCGCGTCCGCCTGCTTTTCATGACCGGTAATATGTCCCAATTGGGTAAGCAGCGTCTGCCAGCTTTTATCGTCGTAGTTGATGACAAGCGTAGGCGCGATAGTCGAAAGCTGGTCGTACAGGGCGAGAGCGGAATCGCCGCCGGTGGCGCTAATCAGGATCAGATCCGGCATCTGCGCCGCCACCGCTTCGGCGCTGGGTTCGCCAATATATAGTCGCGCCAGTTTGCGCTTTTTCGCGACATCGCCCCACTGGCGCAGAAAGCCCTGCGCGTCTGCCACGCGGTTATTCGGCGTGGTTGCGCCGCTGGCCACCACCGGCGCATCAATAGCCAGCAGCGAGCCGGTGAGGGTAACGCTGGTTGAGACTATGCGCAGCGGCTGGCTTTCCAGCGTATGGGTGCCGCGGCTATCGGCGATCTGACGCGGCCAGTCCGCCGCCAGCGCTGAGGTAATTCCTAAAAGGCACAGCCCGCTGGCGAGTAAAGTACGACGGCAAAAAGTGGCAAAATTCACGAATTCGCATCCTGAGTCAGTTGTAGTAAATACGTCTCATTTTCAACATTGTGTTGCATGGATGCAAGTTTAAGTCGCATAACCTGCTGTTTGTGCGGTTGACAAGGAGAGCAATACCTTTTAGGTTAGCCAACAAAAATATAAATGATAATTATTCTTAATATCTTTATCGTTTTTGGAGGATGATATGGAAACGTCACTGGCTGAGGATGTACAGGAAAAAACGCAGACCCTGTCGCCGCAAAGCTTCTTCTTTATGTCGCCGTACCGCAGCTTCAGCACCACCGGCTGTTTTAGCCGTTTTTCCCAACCTGCCGTCGGCGGTGATTCGCTGAACGGCGAGTTCCAGCAGAAAATGGCGGCCGCTTTTGCCGAAGCCCGCGCGGCGGGGATCCGCAAGCCGGTAATGGTCGGGGCGATTCCGTTCGACACCAATCAGCCTTCCGAGCTCTATATCCCCGAACGCTGGGAAACCTTCTCCCGTACCGACAAACAGCAGTCCGCGCGTTACGCGGCGCCGCTCAAGGCGATGGATGTTGTCGATCGTCAGGAGATCCCGGAACAGGACGAGTTTTTGGCGATGGTGGAACGTGCCGCCGCGCTGACGGCGACTCCGGAAGTCGACAAAGTGGTGCTCTCAAGGCTGATTGATATCACTACCCGCGACCGAGTCGATAGCGGCGCGCTGCTGGAGCGGCTGATTGCCCAGAACCCGGCGAGCTTTAATTTCCATGTCCCGCTGTCAGACGGCGGGGTACTGCTGGGCGCCAGCCCGGAACTCCTGCTGCGTAAAGAAGGGCTGCATTTCAGTTCGCTGCCGCTGGCCGGCTCTGCCCGCCGCCAGCCTGACGACGTGCTGGACCGCGAAGCAGGCAATAAATTGCTGGCCTCCGGTAAAGATCGTCATGAGCACGAGCTGGTGACCCAGGCGATGAAGAGCGTGCTTGGCCCGCGCAGTAGCCAGCTGTCGCTGCCGGAATCACCGCAGTTGATTACCACGCCAACCTTATGGCACCTGGCGACGCCGATCGAAGGTACGGCGCTGGCGGAAGAAAACGCCATGTCGCTGGCCTGCCTGCTGCACCCGACCCCGGCGCTGAGCGGTTTCCCGCACCAGGTGGCGAAGCGCCTGATTGCCGAGCTCGAACCGTTCGATCGCCAGCTGTTTGGCGGCATTGTCGGCTGGTGCGATGACGAAGGCAACGGCGAATGGGTAGTGACCATCCGCTGCGCGCGCCTACATCAACGCTCGCTGCGCCTGTTTGCCGGCGCGGGGATCGTCCCGGCCTCCTCGCCGCTGGGCGAATGGCGCGAAACCGGCGTCAAACTCACCACCATGCTTAACGTATTTGGCTTGAATTAAGAGGCAAGGATGATTGCATTTACCCGTTGGCCGGAAGAGTTTGCGGCCCGCTATCGTCAAAAAGGCTACTGGCAGGATCTGCCGTTAACCAATCTGATTACTCGTCATGCGGAAAATGACGCCGTGGCGATTATCGACGGCGAGCGGCAGATTAGCTTCCGCCAGTTTAACCTGCTGGTGGATAACCTCGCGTCTTCCCTGCAGCATCAGGGGCTTAAGCGCGGAGAAACCGCGCTGGTGCAGCTTGGCAACGTCGCCGAGTTCTACATTACCTTCTTTGCGCTGCTGCGCATCGGCGTCGCTCCGGTTAACGCCTTGTTTAGCCACCAGCGTAGCGAACTCAACGCCTACGCCACGCAGATCAAACCCTCGCTGCTGATTGCCGACCGCGAACACGCGCTGTTTGCGGACGATAGCTTCCTCAATGGTTTTATCGCTGAGCATCCTTCACTGCGCGTCGCGCTGCTGCGTAACGATGGCGGCGAGCGCGACCTGGCGACGGAAATTAACCGTACGGCGGATAACTTTGTCGCCAATCCGACCCCGGCTGACGAAGTGGCTTTTTTCCAGCTCTCTGGCGGCAGCACCGGGACGCCGAAGCTTATCCCGCGTACCCATAACGATTACGATTACAGTATCCGCCGCAGCAACGAGATCTGCGGTATTAACGCCGATACGCGCTATCTCAACGCGTTGCCGGCGGCGCACAACTATGCGATGAGCTCGCCGGGCTCACTGGGCGTCTTCCTCGCCGGCGGCCGGGTGATCCTCGCCGCCGACCCGAGCGCCACGCTCTGTTTCCCGTTGATTGAAAAACATCAGATTAACGTCGCGTCGCTGGTGCCGCCGGCGGTCAGCCTGTGGCTGCAGGCTATTCATGAATGGGGCAGCAACGCGCAACTGCAATCGCTGCAGTTACTGCAGGTTGGCGGAGCGCGCCTGTCCGCAACGCTCGCCGCGCGCATTCCGGCGGAAATCGGCTGCCAGCTGCAGCAGGTGTTCGGCATGGCGGAGGGGCTGGTTAACTACACCCGCCTAAACGATAGCCCGCAGCGGATTATCAATACCCAGGGTTGCCCGATGTGCCCTGACGACGAAGTGTGGGTGGCGGATGCCGACGGCAACCCGCTGCCGCGCGGCGAAGTGGGCCGTCTGATGACCCGCGGGCCTTATACCTTCCGCGGCTACTACAACAGCCCGCAACATAACGCGGAAGCCTTTGATGCCGATGGATTTTACTGCTCAGGCGATCTGATTTCGATCGATGAAGATGGCTATATCACCGTCCAGGGGCGGGAAAAAGATCAGATCAACCGCGGTGGCGAGAAGATCGCCGCTGAAGAGATAGAAAACCTGCTGCTGCGCCATGAGGCGGTGATCCACGCCGCGCTGGTTAGCATTGAGGACAATCTGCTGGGCGAGAAGAGCTGCGCTTATCTGGTGGTGACATCGCCGCTGCGCGCCGTCGCGGTGCGCCGCTTCCTGCGCGAGCAGGGCGTGGCGGAATTTAAATTGCCGGATCGCGTGGAGTGCGTTGCCGCGCTGCCGCTGACGCCGGTGGGCAAAGTCGATAAAAAACAATTACGTCAGTGGCTGGCCGAAGGCAAGCTGGGCTGAAGGAGAACAGAAAATGGCAATCCCTAAATTACAGGCTTACGCGCTGCCGGAAGCCAGCGATATTCCGGCGAACAAAGTTAACTGGGCCTTTGAGCCGTCGCGCGCCGCGCTGCTGATCCACGACATGCAGGAGTATTTCCTCAATTTCTGGGGCGAAAACAGCGCGATGATGGAAAAAGTGGTGGCCAATATCGCCGCTCTGCGCGACTTCTGCAAACAAAACGGTATTCCGGTGTTCTACACCGCCCAGCCGAAAGAGCAGAGCGATGAAGACCGCGCCCTGCTGAATGATATGTGGGGGCCGGGGTTGACTCGCTCGCCGGAACAGCAACAGGTGATTGCCGCGCTGGCGCCGGATGAGCAGGATACGGTGCTGGTGAAATGGCGCTACAGCGCGTTTCATCGTTCGCCGCTTGAAGAAATGCTGAAAGAGACCGGCCGCGACCAGCTGATCATCACCGGCGTTTACGCCCATATCGGCTGCATGACTACCGCCACCGACGCTTTTATGCGCGATATCAAACCGTTCTTTGTCGCCGATGCGCTGGCGGACTTCAGCCGCGAAGAGCATTTGATGGCGCTGAAATACGTCGCTGGCCGTTCCGGACGGGTGGTGATGACCGAAGAACTACTGCCGCTGCCGGCCTCCAAAGCGGCCCTGCGAGCACTAATTCTGCCGCTGCTCGACGAATCCGACGAACCGCTGGATGATGAAAACCTGATCGACTACGGTCTGGATTCGGTGCGTATGATGGCGCTGGCCGCCCGCTGGCGCAAAGTGCACGGCGATATCGACTTCGTGATGCTGGCGAAAAACCCGACCATCGACGCCTGGTGGGCGCTGCTTTCCCGCGAGGTGAAATAATGGCTGCGCTGGATTTTCACGGCCAGACCGTGTGGGTGACCGGCGCAGGTAAAGGCATTGGCTATGCCACCGCGCTGGCTTTCGTCGAGGCCGGGGCCAACGTCACCGGTTTCGACCTTGCCTTTGACGGCGAAAGCTACCCGTTTGCCACCGAAATGCTCGACGTCGCCGATGCCGACCAGGTACGCGACGTTTGCGCGCGTCTACTCAACGATATCGAACGACTGGACGTGCTGGTGAATGCGGCCGGGATCCTGCGCATGGGGGCGACCGATCAATTGAGCGCGGAGGACTGGCAGCAGACCTTCGCGGTGAACGTCGGCGGCGCGTTTAATCTGTTTCAGCAGACGATGGCGCAGTTCCGCCGTCAGCAGGGCGGGGCGATCGTCACCGTCGCCTCCGATGCCGCGCATACTCCGCGTATCGGCATGAGCGCCTATGGCGCCTCGAAAGCGGCGCTGAAAAGCCTGGCGTTGACTGTCGGGCTTGAGCTGGCAGGCAGCGGCGTGCGCTGCAACCTGGTATCGCCGGGCTCCACCGACACCGATATGCAACGTACCCTGTGGGTCAATGAAGATGCTGAACAGCAGCGGATCCGCGGATTTGGCGAGCAGTTTAAGCTTGGCATCCCGCTGGGCAAAATCGCCCGACCGCAGGAGATCGCCAATACCATTTTGTTCCTCGCCTCTTCTCACGCCAGCCATATCACGCTGCAGGATATTGTGGTCGATGGCGGCTCGACGCTGGGGGCGTAGATGGCCTGGAAACGAGAGCTCACGCTTGCGGCGCTGAACGCCAGCAGCGAAAACACCATGGTGGCGCATCTTGGCATCGTCTACACCCGGCTGGAAGAGGGGCTACTGGAGGCGGAGATGCCGGTGGATGCGCGCACGCATCAGCCGTTTGGCCTGCTGCACGGCGGCGCTTCCGCGGCGCTGGCGGAGACGCTGGGCTCGATGGCCGGTTGGCTGATGACGGAGGATGGGCAGTGCGTGGTGGGCACCGAGCTTAACGCTACCCACCATCGTCCGGTCTCCAGCGGTAAAGTGCGCGGTGAATGCCGACCGCTGCATCTTGGCCGCCAGAGTCAGAGCTGGGAAATTGTAGTGTATGACGAAAAAGGGCGGCGCTGCTGCACCTGTCGTCTGGGTACCGCGGTGCTTGGCTAAGACGCCGCTATTTCCCCGGCTTGCGCTGCGCTGAGCCGGGCTACCAAATCGCACAGCGCTGTAGCCCCGGTAAGCGGTAGCGCCACCGGGGGTTTTGAGGCCGCCACCCGACAAAAAAACGGCACCGTTCACGGTAATCCTTTCATTAATTTCCCTGTCTTAAGTGATCCCGCTAGCAATGTGAGACAAATCTCCGCCGCGGCATGGCATCTGCGCTGTTTCGAAGTTGTTAAATTCTGCGTTGTGTTCTAGAAACAAACTGTAACATCCTGATTACCCTACCGGTGGACCACAACAATGAATAATTCAGGGAAATACCTTATCTGGACAATGCTCTCCGTAATCGGAGCCTTTGCCCTCGGCTATATCGCCTTAAACCGGGGTGAGCAGATAAACGCGCTGTGGATTGTCGTCGCGGCGGTCTGCGTTTATCTGATCGCGTATCGTTTCTACGGCCTGTATATCGCCAAAACCGTCCTCGGCGTTGACCCAACGCGGATGACGCCGGCAGTACGACATAACGACGGTCTCGATTATGTTCCGACCGACAAAAAAGTGCTGTTCGGTCACCATTTTGCCGCGATTGCCGGCGCAGGGCCGCTGGTTGGCCCGGTGCTTGCCGCGCAGATGGGCTACCTGCCGGGGATGATCTGGATCCTCGCCGGCGTGGTGCTGGCCGGCGCCGTGCAGGACTTTATGGTGCTGTTTGTTTCGACCCGCCGCGATGGCCGTTCGCTTGGCGAACTGGTTAAAGAGGAGATGGGGCCGACCGCTGGCGTACTGGCGCTGGTGGCCTGTTTTATGATCATGGTGATCATCCTCGCGGTACTGGCGATGATCGTGGTGAAAGCATTGACCCACAGTCCATGGGGGACATACACCGTCGCCTTTACCATCCCGCTGGCGATCTTTATGGGCATCTATATTCGCTACCTGCGCCCGGGGCGCATCGGCGAGGTGTCGGTGATAGGCCTGGTGATGCTGGTGTTCGCGATTATTTCCGGCGGCTGGGTGGCGGAAAGCCCGACCTGGGCGCCGTGGTTTGATTATACCGGCGTACAGCTGACGTGGATTCTGGTGGGTTACGGCTTTGTTGCCGCGGTACTGCCGGTCTGGCTACTGCTGGCGCCGCGCGACTATCTCTCCACGTTCCTGAAAATCGGCACCATCGTTGGGCTGGCGATTGGCATCCTGATTATGCGCCCGACGCTGACTATGCCGGCGCTGACGAAGTTCGTCGACGGTACCGGCCCGGTCTGGACCGGCAACCTGTTCCCGTTCCTGTTTATCACCATCGCCTGCGGCGCGGTTTCTGGTTTCCACGCGCTGATCTCCTCCGGCACCACGCCGAAGATGTTAGCCAACGAAGGCCAGGCCTGCTTTATCGGCTACGGCGGCATGTTGATGGAATCCTTCGTGGCGATTATGGCGCTGGTGGCGGCCTGTATTATCGACCCGGGCGTCTACTTCGCGATGAACAGCCCGATGGCGGTGCTGGCGCCGGCGGGGACGACTGACGTCGTGGCCTCGGCGGCGCAGGTAGTGAGCGGCTGGGGCTTTAGCATTACCCCGGATACGCTGAATCAAATAGCCCATGAGGTCGGCGAACAGTCGATTATTTCACGCGCCGGCGGCGCGCCGACGCTGGCGGTGGGGATGGCTTACATTCTGCACGGCTCGCTGGGCGGGCTGATGGATGTCTCTTTCTGGTACCACTTCGCCATTCTGTTTGAGGCGTTGTTTATCCTGACGGCGGTCGATGCCGGCACCCGCGCGGCGCGATTCATGCTGCAGGATCTGCTGGGCGTGATTAGCCCCGGGTTGAAAAAAACCAGCTCGCTTCCGGCTAACCTGCTGGCGACCGCGCTGTGCGTCCTGGCGTGGGGCTACTTCCTGCATCAGGGGGTGGTTGACCCGCTGGGCGGCATCAATACCCTGTGGCCGCTGTTCGGTATCGCCAACCAGATGCTGGCGGGAATGGCGCTGATGCTGTGCGCGGTGGTACTGTTCAAGATGAAACGCCAGCGCTATGCGTGGGTGGCGCTGCTGCCGACAAGCTGGCTGCTGATTTGTACGCTGACTGCCGGCTGGCAGAAATCGTTTAGCCCGGATACCAAAGTCGGTTTCCTGGCCATCGCCAATAAATTCCAGGCGATGATCGACAGCGGCGCCATTCCGCCGCAGTATACGGAATCGCAGCTGGCGCAGCTGGTGTTTAATAACCGTCTCGACGCCGGGCTGACTATCTTCTTTATGATTGTGGTGGTGGTTCTGGCGCTGTTCTCGATTAAAACCGCACTGGCGGCGTTGAAAGAGGATAAACCGACGGCGAAAGAGACGCCGTATGAAGCGATGCCCGCGGATGCGCAGACCTTAACGGCGCAGGCGAAGCGCGCGCATTAACCTGTTTGGCCTACCTTTCTTCTCCTCCCTCTCCCTGTGGGAGAGGGCTGGGGTGAGGGGAATAAGCGAGAAACTCATTATGTTCGACACCCTTTCAAAAGCAGGAAAATATTTAGGCCAGGCGGCGAAGATGATGATCGGCGTGCCGGATTACGACAACTACGTCGAACACATGCGGATCACGCATCCGGACCAGACGCCGATGACCTATGAAGAATTCTTCCGCGAACGCCAGGACGCACGCTACGGCGGTAAGGGCGGGGCAAAGTGCTGCTAGCCTTCTTTCGGTAAATAAAGGCTGATTTGCTCCTGGGTACAGCCGTAAATCGCCGCCAGTTTTTCGCGGGTTCGCTTCTGCGGATGGGAGTTCAGCGCTTCCAGCTGTGACACCGCGGACTTCCTTGATGTACTGAATAGTCATATTCGGTATGTTCCTCATGAAGGTAGGTGGCGGTGGTTCGGCGTTTAACCGCCACTATCGATTTTAGAAAATTGCTTATCTGCCGTTTTTGACCAGACAATCTTCCTCCGTACCTCCACTGTAAGCCCGCTCATATCTGGACATCCAGATGGCTAATATTATTTGGTTTTATCTTATGCTTTTTACGCAGTTGTCAGGCATCGGCAGCTGTGAAAAATTCGTTAAATCAGAATATTAATTGCCCTGGGGAGGGTGATGAGCGTGAATCGCCTTGAGATGCATAACATTAGCCTGGCCTTTTCCGGCTTTCAGGCGCTGAGCAAGGTGAATTTTACCCTTAAGGGCGGAACGGTGCATGCGCTGACCGGCGCCAACGGCGCTGGCAAATCGACGCTGATGGCGGTGTTGTGCGGGACGCACGCCGATTACGAAGGCGAAGTCGCGATCAATAACCAGCCGGTTAGCATTCGTTCGCCGCGCGATGCAAAGCAACTGGGCATCCATCTGGTACAGCAGGAGGTGGATGTTGCGCTGGTTCCGGGGCTGAGCATTGCCGAAAACATCATGCTGGACAGGCTGGCTGAACCGGGTGCGGTTTTTCGCTGGTCGCATGTGCGTCAGCAGGCGCGCGAAGCGCTGGCGCAGCTTGATATTGCGCTGGATGTTCGACGTTCAATCGATAGCTGTACCCTTGCCGAAAAACAGCAAATTCTGCTGGCTCGCGCACTGTCGCACCATTGCCGCTTTTTGATTCTTGATGAACCCACCGCGCCGTTGGATCAGCACGAAAGCGAACGCTTATTTGCGGTGGTTCGTCGTCTGCAGCAGCAGGGGATCGGCGTGGTCTTTATTTCGCATCGTATTCATGAACTAAAAGCGATTTGCGATACCCTGACGGTACTGCGCGATGGCCGTTTAATCGAAAGCGGCCCGATGGCGCAGCTCAGCGGCGAGCAGATCGTCGAAAAAATGCTCGGCCACGAGTTGAGCGATATTTTTCCGCCTGCGCGTCCGCCGCATGGCGAAGAGGTGCTGCTGCAGGTTGACGGTTTGCATGACGAAGCGCTGTTGCAGGATATCTCGCTACGTCTGCATAAGGGCGAAATTCTCGGTATCGCCGGCTTAGCGGGCGCGGGGAAAACTGAACTTTGCAAAGCCTTATTCGGCGCCAGTAAAAGCCGGGTGCGCTACGGCGAACTTAACGGCCAGCCGTGGCGGCCGCGCGATCCGGGCGATTCCGTCCTCCAGGGGCTGGCGCTGGTGCCGGAAGAGCGGCGCAAAGAGGGGATATTCATCGATGAGGCGATCGCCATGAATCTGGCGGTCAGCGCCGATAACAGCTTTTCGCGCTGGGGCCTGTTCGGTCATCGGCAGGCGTGGCGGTGGGCGCAGGAGGTTATTGCCCGTATCGGCGTGCGCGCCACCGGGCCGGGGCAGACGCTGCGCCGCCTCTCCGGCGGTAATCAGCAAAAAGTGGCCATCGGCAAATGGCTGCGCGGCGGTGCAAACGTGCTGATTTTCGACGAGCCGACGAAAGGGGTGGACGTGAAAGCGAAAACCGATCTGTTTCAGTTGATTGATGGCCTGGCGCGGGAAGGCCGGGGCGTGATTTACGCCTCCGGCGAATTTTCCGAGCTGGTAGGCCTGTGCGATCGCATCTGCGTGCTGTGGGATGGGCGCATTGTGGCGGAAATTCCCGGCGCCGAGGCGCGGGAGGAGACGATTCTTTATTACTCCACCGGAGGAGCGGCAGCGTGAGCAAGGCTCTGGCAGTTAACGCGACGGTATCGGGCCGTCAGCGGTTTTTCGATTTTCTCTATAAATGGGGCATGTTGCTGACCGTGGTGCTGCTGGTTGGCGTCTTTGGTTTGGCCTCGGATAACTTTCTTGACCCGTTTAACATCATCAACATTCTGCGCTCCATCGCTATCGTGACGGTGATTGCCATTGGGGTATCGATTTCTCTTACCATCGGCGGCTTTGATCTGTCGGTGGGGTCGACGGCGTCGCTGGCGAATGCGTTAGTGATTTCGTTGTTTGTCTGGCACGGCCTGAACACCACTGAAGCCATTCTGATCACCCTCGCGCTCTGTACGCTGGTTGGGCTATTCAACGCGTTTCTGATCGTGGTGCTGCGCATTCCTGACATGCTCGCCACGCTTGCCAGCCTGTTTGTGATTCAGGGCGTGGCGATGACCTACAGCTACGGCGGCTCGATCACCGAAAATATGGTGCTGCCGAGTGGCGAGATGGCCGAAGGTACGATCCCGGCGGCGTTTGGCGCGCTGGGGCAGGTACCGACCATCGTCATTATCATGCTGGTGGTAACGCTAATCGCGCAGCTGGCGCTGTCGTTCACCACTCACGGGCGGAGGATGTACGCCATCGGCGGCAACCCCGAGGCGGCGCGACTCTCCGGCCTGCGGATCACGCGCTATAAAGTGGCGGCCTACGTGATTGCCTCGCTGTTGGCCGGGCTGGGCGGCATTCTGCTGGCATCTAGGATTGGTTCTTCCCAGGTGAACGCCGGGGGCGGTTACCTGATGGATGCGGTCGCGGCGGCGTGGATCGGCTTTTCGCTGGCGGGCTCCGGCAAGCCGAATGCGCTGGGTACATTGGTGGGTGCGGTGATCCTCGGCGTGCTTTCCAATGGCCTGGTGATGCTGTCGGTGCCCTATTACGCGATGGACATTATTAAAGGGCTGGTGCTGGCTGGCGCGCTGGCACTGACCTATTTTCAGCGCCGGACCTAACACTTTACAGGGTAAACAAAATGAAAAAGATAGCACTTTCTCTTATAGCGCTGGGCCTGCTGCAGTCGATGGCAGCGCTGGCGCAGACCCCGACGCCGGTTCCGGCGGCGATCGCTGAGCATAACGGCCCGATCCGCATCGCGGTGATTCGCAATCTCGGTTCTGACGATAACACTACCCAGTTTGTCGCCGGGGCGATTCAGGAAGGTAAAAAGCTCGGTTTTAAAGTCAGCGCCTTCCTGAGCAACGGTGATGACGCCAAATTCCAGGACTTCGTCAATCAGGCCATTAGCCAGAAATATGACGGTATTATTCTTTCCCAGGGGCGCGACCCGTACTCGACCGCGCTGGTGAAAAAGGCGGTCGATGCCGGGATCAAAGTCGCGGTGTTCGATACCGCTGTGCAGGGATCCATCCCCGGCGTGACGGTTAGCCAGCAGGATGACGCCTCGTTGACCGAGCTCTCTTTTGGCCAACTGGTGAAAGATTTCAACGGCAAGGCCAACATTATCAAGCTGTGGGTGGCCGGCTTCCCGCCAATGGAACGCCGGCAGGCGGCCTACCAGACGCTGCTTAAACAAAATCCGGGGATTAAAGAGCTGGAGTCTATCGGCGCCGTTTCATCCGACGTGCAGGGTGACACCGCTAACAAAGTCGGCGCGATTCTGGCCAAGTATCCGAAAGGGAAAATCGACGCCATCTGGGGCACCTGGGATGCCTTTAGCCAGGGGGCCTATAAGGCGCTGAAAGAAAACGGACGCAGCGAAATCAAACTCTACAGCATCGATATTTCCAATCAGGATTTACAGCTGATGCGGGAAGCCGGTAGTTCGTGGAAGGTTAGCGTGGCGGTCGACCCGAAACTCATCGGCGCCACCAACGTGCGCTTGATTGCCAATAAGATTGCCGGAGAAAGCACCCCGGCTACCTACGATTTCAAAGCGGCGGCGATCCCGCAGGCGCTGCTGGCGGCACAGCCTGGGGCGGTCAACGTGGCGTCGCTGGGGAAAATAATCCCGGGCTGGGGGCAGACCGAAGATTTTATTGCCCCGTGGTTTGCCACGCTGGAAGCTCAACATAAATAATCACGCGTTTAGCTGTACTGACGCACGCGGGCGATAAGTTCGTCCACGCTATCGATACGCTCGGCGATGACGATCAGCGCTTTGCCGAGCGTAATTGCGTGGCGCAGGCATTCGTGGCGCATGGCCGTGTCCTGAATAGAATCGATATCGGCGACGTGTGAAAGCCCGACGCTGCGGCGTATCAGTTCGGTTCCGCAGAATCCAATAGCATCACACCAAACCTTTTTGAGGAATACTGAGGCGTAACCGGGGCAGGCCAGCGCGGTATCGCGGGTTTTCTCCGTCGCTAACGCCTGGAAACGCTCGCTGAAGGTGTGCCACAAGGTCTGAATATCGTTGAGCCGTTGTTCGCGCGCGGCGGCGGCATCGCGAATGCCGAGATGACCGGGCAAACCGCAGTAGTTAAGCAGCAAGTTGCCAATGGCGGTGCCGACGTCAAAACCGATTGGGCCGAAATAGCCAAATTCGGCATCGATGGCTTTAAGGCTATTTTCAGCGACGAAGATGGAGCCGCTATGAATATCGCCGTGCAGCAGGGCTTCGGCCTGTGAGAAAAAGCGGTGCTTCAGCGCCGCGACCGCCAGTTTAAGCTGAGCGTCCTCACGCAGGGCGGCAACATCTTCTTCCAGCTCCGCCGGGTAGTTATTGCGCTCGTGGATCTGATACGGATCGTTAAAAAACAGATCCTCGGTGATCTCGCACATTTCCGGATTAATAAATTGCGCCACCTGCGCTTTTTTCTCATGCGGATGGAGATAGAAATCGCTGGTGTGGAACAGCGTCTGCGCCAGATATTCGCCCAACTGGCTTGCTGCCTGCGGATAGTAGACGTTGCCGATAAGCTCGCCGCGCCAGATACGGTGATCGGAAAGGTCTTCCATTACCATCACCGCCAGAGCGGGATCGAAATGAAGAATCTGTACCGTATGCTGCGGGCTGTGCTGATAGTGGGCGACCAGGGTCTGCGCTTCGAGGCGCGCGCGGTCCAGTGTCAGCGGCCAGGATTCGCCGACGCAGCGCACGTAGGGCAGCGCCTGCTTAACAATAATTCGGCTCACGCCCTGAGCATCGAAAATTTTGAACACCAGATTGAGGTTGCCGTCGCCTACCTCCTGCGCCGACACCAGCTCAGACGGATCGTCGAGCCCGCCAAATTGTTGTGCGTAAGCCACCGCATCGCTGGCCGTGAAGGTATGGTATTGCGACATTGCCTCGATCCTCAAAAGTGCTGAATTAAGCCGTTCAGACGTCTATACATCTGGATTTCATCCTGACACAATGTGATACAACAACGCAACAGGGATTTAACGATATGCAGACACTACAGACCACCAGCCTGCGGGTAAGCGAAAATCAGCTTTTTATTCTCGATCAACAGGCATTGCCGCAGGAAAAACGCTGGCTGGCGGCGGATAACGTTGCGCTGCTGGTGGACCATATTCATGCTTTGCGGGTGCGCGGCGCGCCGTTGATTGGTCTCTCCGCCAGCCTGCTGTTGGCGCTGTTAGCCCAGCGCGGTCTTTCCCGCGACGAGCTTGCTCAGGCGCTGGAAACATTGCGTGCGGCGCGGCCGACCGCGGTCAATCTGATGAACAATCTCGATCGGATGAAGCAGGCGCTGGCGCAGGAAAACTATCCGCAGGCGTTGGAGAGCGAAGCGCTGCGCCTGATTGCCGAAGATAAACAGCTGTGCGCCAGTATTGCCGAAGCCGGTAATACATTGGTGACGCCGGGTAGCCGCTTGTTAACCCACTGTAATACCGGCGGTCTGGCGACGGCGGGGGTTGGCACCGCGCTGGGGGTTATCGCTTTGGCCCATGAACAGGGCAAGGTGGCTAACGTCTGGGTCGATGAGACGCGGCCGCTGCTGCAGGGCGGCCGCCTGACCGCCTGGGAACTGGGGGAGCTGGGCGTGCCGTATCAGCTTATTACCGACTCAATGGCCGCCAGCCTGATGGCGCAGGGGCAGGTTGATGCGGTATGGGTCGGTGCGGATCGTATCGCCGCCAACGGCGACGTGGCGAATAAAATTGGGACCTATTCGCTGGCGGTGCTGGCTCACTATCATCGCATTCCTTTCTACGTGGCGGCGCCGCAAACCACTCTCGATCGCCACTGCCCGAACGGCGCGGCGATCCCGATTGAACAGCGTGCGGCGCAAGAGGTGACCGGCGTAAAAGGCAGCTTTGGCGCCGTACAGTGGGCGCCAGAAAACGCGCCGGTTTACAACCCTGCCTTTGACGTGACGCCAGCGTCGTTAATCAGCGGTTGGGTGCTGGATAGCGGCGTGGTCACGCCACAGCAGGTGGCGGACGGCATATTTGCGCCGCTGGCGTAACGGTTAACATCGATAAGGAACGATTATGTGGCAAGAGCGACTCGCACAACTGGTGACCACCTGTCACTGGATTGGCGCGAAAGGGTGGGCGCCGGCAACCGGCGGCAATATGTCAGTACGCGAGGATGCGCGCTGGTGTTGGTTAAGTGAATCGGGGCGCGATAAGGGCAGCCTGACCCGCGACGATTTTTTGCAGGTGGACATCGCCAGCAATCGCGCGCCGTCGGGCCGTAAACCGTCGGCGGAGACCGGGTTGCATACGCTGGTTTATCGTCTGTTTCCGCAAGCGAACGTCGTGCTGCACGTGCATACCGTGCACGCCACGGTGCTCTCACGTCTTGAAACCAGCGATACCCTGCAGTTGCAGGGCTATGAAATGCAAAAAACGCTGAGCGGGCAGCATAGCCATCTCGATAGCGTACCGGTGGCGATTTTTGATAACGATCAGGATATTGAGGCGCTGGCGGCGCGGATTGAAGCGTATGCCCGTAGACATCCTTTACGTTATGGATTTTTGATCCGCGGCCACGGTTTAACCTGTTGGGGCAGGGATGTTAGCGAGGCGCGGCGTCAACTGGAAGGGCTCGAATTTCTCTTCGAATGCGAGCTGCTGCGCCGCCGCTATGCATAAAGGTTAGGGTAAGCGCGGGTAGGCATCGGCGATAGCATCGCCGGTGAACTGCGCTATCCAGCCTTCCGGATTGTCAAAAATACGAATGGCGGTGAAATTCGGCTCCGAACCCATATCGAACCAGTGTGGGGTATTTGCCGGGACGGAGATCAGATCGTTCTTTTCGCACAGCACCTGAAAGACTTCATCGCCGATATGCAGGCAAAACAGCCCGGCGCCTTCGACAAAGAAGCGCACTTCATCTTCGCCATGGGTATGCTCATTGAGGAATTTTGCCCGCAGCGCCTCTTTCTGCGGATTATCCGCTCGCAGGCTAATGACGTCCCAGCTCTGATAGCCCTTTTCAGCCACCAGTTTATCAATCGCGTGCTGATAGGCCGCAATAACGGTTTCAGCGCTTGGCGCCGGGCCAAGGTTGCGATCGGCCTGCCAGCGCTCGAAGCGCACCCCTTTCGCGCGCAATTGCTGTTGGATCTCATCGGCGTTGCTGCTGTGCCAGCGTGGATGGCTGGCATCGTTAACGGAAAAAATAGTTAATGCGCTCATGAGGGAAGTTGCTCCGGGTCGATGTCGTCAAAACGCTGAACCTGTGGATGATGGCTGGCCGGATCGCGGTCGCCGCGTACCAGCTGCAGAGTGCGGAAACCCGCTTCTTCAGCGGCGTCCAGTTCCTGATGAATATCAGAGAGGAACAGAATGCGCGCCGGGCTATGCCCCAGTTGCTCAGCGATGGTGCGATAGGATTGAACTTCGCGTTTGGCGCCGACCAGGGTATCGAAATAGCCGCTAAAGAGATGAGTAATATCACCTTCGTCGCTGTAGCCAAATAACAATTTCTGCGCGGCGACCGAGCCTGAGGAATATACATATAAATCAATGCCCATTGCCTTCCATTTCTCCAGCGACGGCAGAACATCGGGGTAAAGATGGCCGGTAAAATCACCGTTCAGATAGCCTTCGCGCCAGATAATGCCCTGCAGCGCTTTCAGCGCCGTCGATTTACGATCCTCATCCATGAAGCGGAATAGCGTCTCGATAAGCGCTGCGGTGCTGGCTTCGGGGGCGGCGATTTCCGTACGCAGATTGTCGAGAATGGTACTGACCGGCTCGACATACTGCTGCGCGGTGACAAATGCGGCCAGCCGCTCGCGGGCGTAGGGGAATAAGACGTTATGGACGAAGCGAATGTCGCTGGTGGTGCCTTCAATATCGGTCACGATAGCGCGGATCATGGTATCTCCAGAGTGGATAGTGCGCCGTGCTGCCGGTGGCGTCGGTTTGCCGCCTGCCTGCGGCAAGCGAAATAACGTTAGCATTTAGACGTCTAAGCGTCTTGATTGCCAAATATTAACATCGTGTTATAGTGGCTTCAACAACAGCATTACAATCGGAACGAAGATAATGAGCAATAAGCCACTGATTCCTGAGAGTAAACTCCCTGCATTAGGCACCACCATTTTTACCCAGATGAGCGCGCTGGCGCAGCAGCATCAGGCCATAAATCTATCACAAGGTTTCCCGGATTTTGACGGCCCGCGCTATTTACAGGAACGCCTGGCGTGGCATGTCGCCCAGGGAGCCAACCAGTATGCTCCGATGACCGGCGTACCGGCGCTGCGCGAAGCCATTGCCGATAAAACCGCTGAACTTTATGGCTATCGCCCGGATGCTAATAGCGAAGTGACCGTGACCGCCGGCGCGACTGAAGCGCTGTATGCGGCGATTACTGCGCTGGTCAGAGCCGGCGATGAGGCGATCTGCTTTGACCCGAGCTATGACAGCTACGCGCCGGCGGTAGAACTTTCCGGCGGCGTGCTGAAACCTATTGCTCTGCAGCCGCCGCATTTCCGCGTTGACTGGCAGCAGTTTGCCGCCACGTTAAGCGACCGCACCCGTTTGGTCATTCTTAATACGCCGCATAATCCATCAGCCACCGTCTGGCAGCGGGAAGATTTTGCCGCGCTGTGGCAGGCGATCGCCGGGCGGGAAATTTACGTTATCAGCGACGAAGTGTATGAGCATATCTGTTTTGCAGAGCAGGGGCACGCCAGCGTGCTGGCTCATCCGCAGTTGCGTGAACGGGCGGTAGCGGTCTCTTCTTTCGGTAAAACCTTTCATATGACCGGCTGGAAAGTGGGTTATTGCGTGGCGCCTGCCGCCATCAGCGCCGAGCTGCGTAAAGTGCACCAGTATTTAACCTTTGCCGTTAATACGCCGGCTCAGCTGGCGCTGGCGGATATGCTGCGCGCGCAGCCGGAGCACTACCGCGAGCTGCCTGCGTTTTATCAGGAGCGCCGGGATCTGTTTATCGATGCGCTACGCGACAGCCGGCTGGAGATCCTGCCGTGTGAAGGCACCTACTTTCTGCTGGCGGACTATAGCGCCATTTCTGACCTTGATGACGTCAGCTTCTGTCGCTGGCTGACCACGGACGTCGGCGTGGCGGCGATCCCGCTGTCGGTATTCTGTGCCGATCCGTTCCCGCATAAGTTGATTCGCCTGTGCTTCGCTAAGCAGCCGGAAACCCTGCTGGCGGCGGCAGACCGTCTGCGTCGGCTGTAGCTATTTCACCGTCCACGCCTGGGAAAATTGACGGTCGCCGAACATCTCGGCCAGACCGTTAATTTGCTTCAGGCGCAACACTTCATCGGCATCCATCCCCAACTCTTTACTGATTTTTGCGTTGCTCCAACCGAGATTGGCCAGCTCGCGGACAATTTCCGACATCGCGTGAATCTGATGACGTCCGCGGGCCCGATTGTGGCGAATAGTGGCGGCCATCAGGGCATCGCGCGGGTGGCTATTCTCCGTCAAACAGGTTACCGGTAAATATCCCTTGAGCCGCTTTTTTAATGACACTTTGCTGCTAACCAGTTCGTGGCGGTGAAAACCGTCAATGATGGTATAACGCTTTGGCTGCTGATGCTGCACCACGATAGGTTGCGTAAAGCCGTTGGCCTCCAGCGAAGTTAACAACAGCCGCTTTTCCGGCGGTGCAAGATTGTTAGGGTTGTAGTCATTGGGAACCACTTCTTCCTCTTTAACCCATAGCACGCAGTCAACCGGCTGGTTGCGAAAAGGGCTATGGCGGTGCAGAGCCTGGCGAAAGCGGTTCAGCGCGTCGATTTTTTCCTCTTCCGGCAGCGCGGCCAGATACTCTTCTATCTGGGTTATTAGTCGTTGTTGCATAACAGTCCCCATTGTTGGCGTTTTTTACTTATGCGCTCGCAGTAGTTTTTATAGCGGGTGGCCTTAGTTGGGCTAAATGAAAGCTGGCGACACCAGTAATCATTGTTTAATAACACTTTGCAGACGCGTCGCCATGAAGGGATATCCCGGGTGCCGATGTCGCTCTCCTGGCTATCGGGGATATCGTCCATTCCCTGTTTTTGATACCAATGCAGATAGACCGCGATTTTGTTGCGATAGTGCTCGGCGGTTTGCCGCGGCATGCTATCCAGCAGAAACAGGGCATAACTCTTCCAGCTGTGGTGTCCGGGTTTATCGAGCTTACGGTGACCATAGAATTTGTTGTCATATCCGGCATAAATACCGCCGCTGTGCACGCCGTTTACGCGCTGGCAGATGGCTGCCCAGCGCTCGGGTTCCAGCACGTGATACAGCCAGAGTCCCTGGCGCTGCTCCGGGCCAAAAGGTTCACAGATGCGCATATAGCGTAGCGGCACCCCGGCCTGATACATCAGATCGTAAAGGGGGTTATAGGTATGGCCGCTTTTGCTAAACCACGTCCAGATATCGGCGGTTTTCCAGTCATAGATCGGGTAGATGTACCAGGTATGACCGCCCGGCGCCGATGTTGTCCATGGCTTGTCATCGGCAAAGCGCAGCTTACGCTGCGATGAGATGGTCATAAAACGATTAAGCGATTCATCTGCCCGGATACCCACCATCATCGCCGCCGGGCGATTTTGCGAAAACCAGTCGGCGAAATCACGAACGAACTCTTCAAAGCTCATTCCGCATCTATAAAACGGAAAATAGCCGGGATCGGTAATAGCGTCAGCGGGCGGCTGGCGTACCCAGTTGACGCCAGGTTCCCAGCATTGCCACTCCGGCGAAAACTGCGTCAGTGAGTTTTGCGTGGTGAGCGGTAGGGCCACCCAATAAAATTTTTCAATAACATCCTGGTATTCGGTGCGAATATTTTCGCAATGCTGAATGGTGCAGGAAAATTGCGCTTCCCAATCAATAAACATCACGCTGAATTTCTTGCCCATTTGCCGGGCGCAAAGCGCCGCCAGGTGCAGCATAGTGGTGGAGTCTTTTCCACCGGAGAAAGAGATGCAGATGCGTGAAAAATTTTCTAATACCCACTGTATCCGCTGCTGGCTTGCTTGAAGAACGGACTCGGGTAATGGAATTTTTATTAATGACATTACCATTAATCCTTTAATGTGATAGGTACGATTTCACGGATAGTGTAGAACACATTAATGGTAAGGTTAATATATATTAGTAATGTTTCACCTGGTTCATAAATGGAGGTCCACAATATATTTGTTATGTGAATATATTGTGGGTTTAATTAATCGGTGTTTTTATGTCTGCTGATAAAAGCAGCAAATTTAGGATTGTTAAGTGATGAACGATTGTAAATCATATATGTCTTGATGGGCGGTACGGGGTGTGGCTGAATGATTTCATGAAAATCAAGTGAACCTTTAAAGTAATCCAGTACGTGTCTGGCCATATAACCGATAAAATCACTTTGGTGAATCATGGTTAAAATAGCTATCAACGAGTTGCTTTGGAACGCAATTCTACGATTGGTAAATATATTTTCATTTTGATTTTGAAATAATTTCACACCTGGATCATTAGAAATATAATAAGTGAATCCTTCCTTCTCAATCGCTTCCTGTGTATTAAGTAACGCCTTTCTTGGGTGATCTTTACGGCAAATCAGAACCACCTCAATTTCCTGAAATGGTTGGCATACGACACTATGATTTGAGATTGGCGTTAGACTATAAACCAGATCCGCTTTTCGATAGGCCATCAAATCATCAGCGCTCTCCGAAGATAAAAGAAGATCGCGGTGTTCAATTTGGAGGTTTGGATCCTGATATAAATCATTGATCAAATCCATTGTACCAGGGGCAACAAACAATTGTGGGCTATAAATAACAAATCTTTTACTTAATTCAGAATGATTGGCAATATTAATTGTTTTTTCTAATTGATTGAGGTTCTGTTCCAGGTGATGATGTAAATTCACCCCAACGATCGTTGGCGTTATCCCCTTGCCCGAACGGACAAATAGCGGATCGTTTAATTGATTGCGTAACCGCTGCAGCGACTGACTAACCGCAGAAGGGGTAATAAACAGCGTTTCTGCGGCTTTACTGATACTAAGATGTTGATAAATACACTCGAAGATAACCAACAGGTTTAGATCGAATTTTTTTAAGTCATAAAGGTTGGCCATGCTTAACGTCCTGTTTATGTTGCATCGAGGCGAACGGATTACTATTTCTTCCCGTTATAAATTTGGAGCGATGCCATGAATTATCATTATTATAGCTAAATCTACAATTAATCCCTACTAAATGTATACCAACCAATCGCTTTCCGCCAGATCCTTTTTTGTCCTTAAGACTCTGGCGGAAATACGTTATTTTTTACTGCTGTTTTTCACCCATCATCACCTGCAGTTTCTCTTTATCAGGTAACCCCACTACCTGCTGCAGCATGTTGTCTTTATTCATATAGTAAATAGCCGGGGTGGCATTAGCGCCGAGGTCATCCATCAGCTGCTGGTTGACATTCAGTGTCCTCATCAAAGCTGCAGGGATATCTGCCGGTACGTTTAGCTTCATTTTGCCGTTGGACTGTTCGTAATCATGCCAGGTTTGCGCCGGGTCTTTGCTGGCCAGAATGGCTGCCGCGGTGGCCGGGCTCTCTGGTTTAATCACGCCGACCAATAAGGTGCGCAGCTGCACCTTACCGGATTCAACCCACGGTCGCGCCTGTTGCCAGAACTGTTTACAGTAAGGGCAGAAAGGGTCGGCAAACACATAAAGGACGATGGGCGCCTCTTTTTTGCCTTCCAGTAGCCAATTAGCGGATTCGAGTTTTTTCCACATCGCCTGTCCCGCCGGGGTATAGAGCTCTTTCTGGAAAAGCTGTTCGCTCAGATTGTTGCCTTTTTCGTCATACATATAGCCGGAAATGGCGTGTTTACCGTCGGGGGTGAGATAGATAGCAACACCCATATCCTGATATTTTCCGAGCCAGCCTTTGACGCCACCGGGAGCTTCAAAGGGCTTAATGATAGTAATACCCTGTTTTTCTATCGCTCTTACGGGGGCGGGGAGGTCTTCGGCATAGCTGCACAACGGCAACAGGCTCAGGAAAAGCAGTCGTTTTAACATGAGTATTCCTTTTAAATCAGAAGCTAATGCGAAGTGGTGGTGAAACCTATCGCAGTCATAGATAAGACCTGCCGGGCGTTTGGTTGCCCTTTAGTTCGGCGAATGATGTAATCCTTCATGCTGTTACATTAAGGTGTAGAGCGCAACATATTGCCAGCCATTCTGGCGCTGAAGCTACCTGCGGGTATTTCAGGTAACGGGGCCGCCTGAGAGGGCGGCCTTTTTACTTTTAGCGAAATGAGGCGAAACACGGGTAAAAACCGCGATCGCGACGGCAGGTTCACAAAGTTGTCTTGTGGCGGTTGTTAGATAACGCTTATTGATTTGATAATGCAAACGCATTGGTCGAGTCAGGAAAAATTCGTTAACTTAGACCTCAACAAAAACACGGAGGAAGTATCGATGTCTTTAATTAATACCAAAATCAAACCTTTCAAAAACCAGGCATTCAAAAACGGTGAATTCATCGAAGTTACCGAAAAAGATACTGAAGGCCGCTGGAGCGTCTTCTTCTTCTACCCGGCTGACTTCACTTTCGTTTGCCCGACAGAACTGGGCGACGTGGCTGACCATTACGAAGAACTGCAGAAACTGGGCGTAGACGTGTACTCTGTATCTACCGACACCCACTTCACCCACAAAGCGTGGCACAGCAGCTCTGACACCATCGCTAAAATCAAATACGCGATGATCGGCGACCCGACTGGCGCCCTGACCCGTAACTTCGACAACATGCGTGAAGATGAAGGTCTGGCTGACCGCGCGACCTTCGTTGTTGACCCGCAGGGCATCATCCAGGCAATCGAAGTTACCGCTGAAGGTATCGGCCGTGATGCGTCTGACCTGCTGCGTAAAATCAAAGCCGCTCAGTACGTTGCTTCCCACCCAGGCGAAGTGTGCCCGGCTAAGTGGAAAGAAGGTGAAGCGACGCTGGCTCCTTCTTTAGATCTGGTTGGTAAGATCTAATTCGTTTTATTCCCGCTAATCAACGGGCGTACCCGCGCCCGTTTTATTCCAACACCATGATGCAAGCGCATTCAGGCTGCCTGATAAAGGCCGCTTGCATGATGATGTTTTAAGCCCAGGAGATAAAAATGCTCGACACCAACATGAAAACCCAGCTCAAGGCCTATCTTGAGAAGCTGACCAAACCTGTTGAGCTGATTGCCACGCTGGATGACAGCGCTAAATCGGCAGAGATCAAGGAACTGTTGGCTGAAATCGCTGAACTGTCAGACAAAGTTACCTTTAAAGAAGACAATACGTTGGCGGTACGTAAGCCATCGTTCCTGATTACTAACCCAGGTTCCAACCAGGGCCCGCGTTTTGCTGGTTCTCCACTGGGACATGAATTCACCTCATTAGTGCTGGCGCTGCTGTGGACCGGCGGCCATCCGTCGAAAGAAGCCCAGTCGCTGCTGGAACAGATCCGCAATCTTGACGGTGATTTTGAGTTTGAGACCTACTACTCGCTCTCTTGCCACAACTGCCCGGACGTGGTGCAGGCGCTGAACCTGATGGCGGTGCTTAACCCGCGTATCAAACACACGGCGATTGATGGCGGGACCTTCCAGAATGAAATCACCGATCGCAACGTGATGGGCGTACCGGCGGTGTTTGTGAATGGTCAGGAATTTGGTCAAGGTCGTATGACGCTGACTGAAATCGTTGCCAAAGTGGATACCGGCGCGGAAAAACGTGCGGCGGAAGAGCTTAACAAACGCGATGCTTATGACGTTCTGATTGTGGGTTCCGGCCCGTCTGGCGCCGCGGCGGCGGTATACTCCGCGCGTAAAGGCATTCGTACCGGTCTGATGGGCGAACGCTTCGGCGGTCAGGTACTGGATACCGTAGATATCGAAAACTATATTTCCGTACCGAAAACCGAAGGTCAGAAGTTGGCGGGGGCGCTGAAAGCGCACGTCAGTGAGTATGATGTTGATGTGATTGATTCACAAAGCGCGGCAAAACTGATCCCGGCAGCCGTCGAAGGCGGCCTGCATCAGATTGAAACCGCCTCCGGCGCGGTGCTGAAAGCGCGCAGCGTGATCATCGCGACCGGCGCCAAATGGCGTAACATGAACGTACCGGGTGAAGACCAATACCGGACTAAAGGCGTAACCTACTGCCCGCACTGCGACGGCCCGCTGTTTAAAGGTAAACGCGTGGCGGTGATTGGCGGCGGTAACTCCGGCGTTGAAGCGGCGATTGATCTGGCGGGCGTCGTTGAGCACGTGACGCTACTGGAATTCGCACCAGAAATGAAAGCCGACCAGGTGCTGCAGGACAAAGTACGCAGCCTGAAAAATGTCGATATTATTCTCAACGCCCAGACTACCGAAGTGGTTGGCGACGGTAGCAAGGTGACGGGGCTGCAGTACCGTGACCGCGTCAGCGGCGATGAGCATCATGTCGCGTTAGCCGGTATTTTTGTCCAGATCGGCCTGCTGCCGAACACCAACTGGCTGGAAGGTACGGTTGAGCGTAACCGCATGGGTGAAATCATCATCGATGCCAAATGTGAAACCAACGTGAAGGGCGTGTTTGCGGCCGGTGACTGCACCACCGTACCGTACAAGCAAATTATTATCGCCACTGGCGAAGGCGCGAAAGCTTCTCTGAGCTCATTCGATTATCTGATTCGCACCAAAAGCGCATAAACATAAAAAGTCGTAAGACAATACCTGCATACAGCAAAGAGGCGACCATAGGGTCGCCTCTTTTTTTTGCTTATTTCACCGTTTCGTTATCTCACGACCATCACCGGAATATGCGCATGACGGATGACGCTTGAGGCGTTTGAACCCAGCAAATGGGTGCTGATCGACGGATTGCGGGAACCAATTACTACTACGTCAGCTTTTATTTCATTGGCCAGTTCATTAACCATATCGCGTACATTGCCGAAACGTACATGGCTCTTGATGCGTGAAGGGTCGATGCTGAAGTGGCCGACCATGGTCTGCAAGCGGGTTTCCGCTTCATGCTGCAAATGCTCTTCAAAGCGGCGTAGATCGGCGGTAAAACGGCTCATGGTGAAGCTGGATGAGCCGGGTAAGACGTGAAGTAAATGAATAATGCCGTCCTGTTGGGCAAGAAACTCTGCATGGCGGACAGCCTTGTCGCTCAGCTCCATTTCAAAGACATCAACCGGCATAATGATAGTTTTATACATATGCATTTCTCCTTGTTTGTCTGTTTCTATATCAACATATTATACAAGGATATTGTGGCATTCAGGTCGCAAAACTGTATACGCCGTCACGGGATGAGGTAAAAATTTGTCAGAGAGGAAGGGAAACAGAAAGAGGATGACGAGGCATCCTCTGAATAAAGCGTGAAACGCCTCAGGCAGCGGGGAACTTAGCGGTGGAATTCGCCTGCGGCTTCCGGCTGGTACAGCAGCTCCAGCACTTCCAGATGCGCCGATGCGCCGCCAGGCAACTCCCAGTGAATGGAGGTGCCGACTTTCAGCCCAAGCAGCGCTGCGCCAACCGGCGCCAGAACCGAAAGCTGAGTGGCGCTATCGGTTGCCTGAGCCGGGAAGACCAGAGTCCGCACGCGTTCTTCGCCGCTGGTTAAATCGCGAAAGCGGACTTTGCTGTTCATGCTCACGACGTCGTGTGGCATTGCTTCCGGCGCGAGCATTTGCGCACGATCCAGTTCGTCGTTCAGGGCATCGGCGACCGGCGAATTGGCGTAAGCCGGTTGCTCAAGCAGTCTGTCGATACGTTCAGCATCGAATTCGTTAATAATGATTGCGGGTCTGGTCATTGCATACTCCATGTTATCCAGGAACCTTTTCCGTAAAAGAAAACCCTCGCCGAAAGGGGCAAGGGTTAATGTCCCTTCATCATACTGAGACTTGCCTGATGTTTGAAGTGATTAAGCGCACATTCAGCGCATCATGAGCAAAAGCAGATGAAGTGGGCGCATCGCCCTGTTATCAAGAACCGACTTTGTCCAGAACAAATTGCTTAGCGCAGTTGCCCGGATGCGGCTGCGGCAGGAACGAATCTGCGCCCAACGGGGAATTGATAGCGCCAGCTTTGATGGAAATTTGCATTTCCGTTAAATAAGCCGGGTTGCCGTCGCAGGTTAATTTAAAGGCTTTGACGTTTTGCGCGCCATACGCTTTGGCGACGGCGGCATCAAAATCGCTACGGCTAACGGTTTGTCCGTAGTGTTTTGCCAGAAAATCACCGATTGCGCTTTGCTTCACTTCGCCATTCAGGCGCACCATCGTACCGAAGTAGCTATCCGGATCGAAGCCGAAACAGACGCCATGCTTGGCATACTCATAACGTTCCAGACAAGAGTTCCCGCCAGAACCCGGCATCACGCTATTCAGCTTATTAGCCATTTCCAGCGACAGCCCGGTTTCCGCGGCCTGGCATTTACGTCCGGCTTTGACTTCCGGCATATTGGGGATCGGGCGCGTCGCGCAGCCGTAGCGCATCCAGCGGCGCTCGTCGACGCCGCGTGAGGCGATCGACTTCGGCAGGCCCGGCCATAGGCCGTGTACCGTCAGAAAATCGGCTTTGTTGCGTTCGTCCTGCTGTAGCCGGCACTCCTCGGGCTCATTACGGTTACTATCCAGCATGCTCTGACAAAAACCGGTTTGCCAGGACAGTGCCAGCACGTAACGATCGAAATCACCGTATTTCGTCGCGGTAAGCGGCTCTGCGCCAACCTGCGTTGCGCCGAGTAAAAGGGCAATGGCGACGACATCCTTCCTGAACATTTTTATTCCTGATAGTGGGAGATGATTAATTGCTGGGATTTATTAAAGCATAAAAAAGACGCCTGCTGGCGCCTTTTCACTGTGGTTTGTAGTTTATTGAACCGCGGCGCCGGGGACCAGAATCTCGGTGGCGACGATCACCACCAACAGGCCAACGATAACGGGGACCGAGGTGCGCTTAACGACTTCAAATGGCGAAATCTTCGCCATTCCCGCCACCGCCACCACCACGCCGGAAACCGGTGAAATAGTGCGTCCCAAATTCGACGCCTGCAACATAGGGATCGACAGGTAAGCCGGATTGATGCCGGAAGAGTGGGCAAGCTTCGGGATCATCTCTACGAAGGCATAAAATGGCGCGTTGCCGGAGCCGGTGGTCATCGCCGCCAGCATGGTCAGAATCACCAGCACCAGCATCAGAATGATACTGGCGGAACCGAACGAGGTGGCTATGGAGATAAGTCCGTCGATAAAACCGATAGTGCTCAGACCCTGGGCAAATACGCCGGCCGCGACCAATAGCATGACGACGCTGGCGAAGGCGTCAGCCATACCGCGATAGGCGACTTCCAGCCCGGCGAAGACCTTTTTAGTGTCAAAACTGCGCAGGAATTCCAGTACCGAAGCCAGCACCATACAGAGCACCAGAATAGTGATGATGTGTAATTCAGGACCCCATTTGCCGTCGAAAATCAGCACCCCGATAATCGGCGTGAAAGGCAGAATGGCGTACAGCGCCGGCGCGGTGGTGGTTATCTCGTTGACGTCGAGCATTTCGTGCGAGGCGTTCTCTTTTTTATCGAGGTAGCGCTGCCAGAAGAAGTGAGCGATGGCCATACAGACGATAGCGGCAATCGAGATAGGCAAGGTGGTTTTGAACGCGAAATCGATTAGCGGCATTTCGGCAGCTTTGGCCGCCAGTACTACGTCACCGGAGGTCGGAGACAGGATCAACGCGGCAGGGGAGGCGCAAATCGCCGCCGCGGCGCCGCGGCTGATGCCGACGTTGACCATTACCGGGAACAGCGTCGCCATCAGCAGCACACCCAGGCCGGTCGCTGAGGAGACCGCCAGCGACATCAGACAGGCGAGGAAGTAGGCGGCAATCATCAACAGATAAGGTGAGTTAATATATCGCAGCGGTTTAGAGGCCAGTTTAACCACCATATCGTTGGCGCCGATATGCGTCATATAGGTGGCGAAGCCGCAGAGCATCATAATCATCATGCCGAGGTCGCCGCCGCGGCTCATGAGCAGTATTTTAATATACTCGAAGATGTCGGTCGCGGTGTAACCCGTACTGGCGGCGCTGGCCGGGAGAACCTTATGCCCCATGATGGCGCTGGCGATAAGTAAGACTAAACCGCCGACAAACAGCACCCCTGTCGCGGAATAGCCTTTTATAATGTAGCGGGCGACGCCCACAATAACCACGACCCCGATTAGGATCTCAACAAGCGTAAGCATACTTTACCCCTAAGCCATTAACCCAAAGAATCTGCTGATATCTAAAGCACTACAAAAATTAAGTGAGGGAATGTGCCCAAAAAACGGACAGAACTTGCTGACCCAAATCAATAAACTACTGAGAATTGACTAATCGGAACCTGCGGCGCGGCTAACATCACAAAAGTCGTCTCCCTGGATGCGGTTTTTGCCATGGCGCAATTCAGGATTTTGCCTTATTCCGTTAACAGTCTATTAAGATTACATTTGTTACTTTACTTCGTTTTTAAAATTGAAATCGGTAATAGAGAAGTGTTGAAACTACGTCAATTTACATTGTTTATTCTTGCGCTGTCCGGCCTGCTGCTGTCGTCCGGTTATGCTAACGCCTCGTTCTCGTCAACGCTCCGCGATGGCTACAATACGCTGACGGACAATGTCTCGCAAACCTGGAACGAGCCTGAGCACTACGATCTGTACGTTCCGGCGATCACCTGGCACGCGCGTTTTGCCTATGACAAAGAGAAAACCGATAAGTACAACGAACGCCCGTGGGGGGCGGGATTCGGCGTGTCGCGTTGGGACGATAAAGGAAACTGGCACGGCCTGTATCTGATGGCGTTTAAAGATTCCTTTAATAAGTGGGAGCCGATTGGCGGCTATGGCTGGGAAAAAACCTGGCGTCCGCTGGCCGATGACAACTTCCACCTTGGCCTTGGTTACACCCTTGGCGTAACGGCGCGCGACAACTGGAACTATATCCCGATCCCAGTGGTGCTGCCGCTGGCATCGATTGGCTACGGCCCGGCGACGTTCCAGATGACCTACATCCCCGGAACTTATAACAACGGCAACGTTTATTTTGCCTGGGCGCGCATTCAGTTTTAATCGTTATAACGTAGTGACAAAAGTGATAAGTTCTTTGTCTTGTTGAAAAACAACGACTAACGTAACTGCCGGCTATAAAGATAGAGACTTTTATCACTTTTTAAGAAAGTTACGCTGGACAAAAGGCATCACAATTGATGTACTGGTATCCGACACAGCATTAGTGTCGTTTTTTAATTTAAAGGTAATTTTGATGTCTAAGATTAAAGGTAACGTTAAGTGGTTTAATGAGTCCAAAGGATTCGGTTTCATTACTCCGGAAGATGGCAGCAAAGATGTATTCGTACACTTCTCTGCAATCCAGTCCAACGGTTTCAAAACTCTGGCTGAAGGTCAGCGCGTAGAGTTCGAAATCACTAACGGTGCCAAAGGCCCTTCTGCTGCAAACGTAATGGCTATCTAACCAACACGTCAGTAGAATATAAAAACCCGCTTATAGCGGGTTTTTTTTTGCCTGTCGTTAACGGGCGGCTGACTGTGAAAATAGCCAGAATGCCGTCGCGGTCATGGTGAAAGAACCAAGCAGGTTGACGAGAACGTTTAGCAACGCCCAGCTGAAACGCCCCTGCTGGAGCAGGAAGACGACTTCTGCGGAAAAGGTGGAGAAGGTCGTCAGGCCGCCGCAGAAACCGGTAGTGATGAGCAACTTCCACATAGGATCGACATGCGTCAGACGATTAAACCACGCCAGCCCGGCACCGATAATAAAGGCGCCCAGCAGGTTAGCGACTAGCGTGCCAATGGGAATCGCATGATGCATGGGGTTAAATTTCATGCCCAGCCACCAGCGCAACACGCTGCCGGTTCCGCCGCCAACAAAAACGGCTAAAAGGAGTTGTAACACGGTCATTTCCTGCTAATACGTTAGATAGAGGGTTGAGTGTAGCGCGATAAACGCGTTTTTGGCTATGGATTCGCAAGTGGGAGAAAGAGATGCGGGTAGCTGCGGGACAATTCGCCGTCACGGCGCAGTGGCAAAAAAATGCGCAGACCTGCGTTGAGCTGATGCATCAGGCGGCAGAATGCGGCGCTTCGTTACTGGTCTTGCCCGAGGCGTTACTGGCGCGAGCCGATAACGACCCGGATATGTCGGTAAAATCCGCGCAGGCGCTGGATGGCGGCTTTATGCAGCAGTTGCTGGCGGAAAGCCGGCGGAATGACTTAACCACGATATTAACGCTACACGTGCCCTCTGCTGAAGGGCGCGCGAGCAATACGCTGGTGGCGATATGCCGAGGGGCGATTTGCGCACAATACCAGAAACTCCATTTGTACGATGCGTTTAATATGCAGGAGTCACGGCTGGTGGATGCCGGCGAGCAAATCCCGCCGTTAATAGAGGTAAATGGGATGCGAATCGGCTTAATGACCTGCTACGATTTACGCTTTCCCGAATTAGCGCTATCGTTAGCGTTAAAGGGGGCTGAAGTGTTGGTGCTTCCGACAGCCTGGGTGCGTGGGCCATTGAAAGAACATCACTGGGCGACGCTGCTGGCGGCAAGGGCGCTGGATACTACCTGCTACATTATTGCGGCAGGCGAGTGTGGAACGCGTAATATCGGCCAGAGCCGGATTATCGACCCGCTCGGTACCACCATTGCTGGCGCCGCAGCCCAGCCGCAGCTGATTTTTGCTGAGATATCCGCAGATTATATTCATCAGGTGCGTGAGAGTTTGCCGGTGCTGCGTAATCGCAGATTTGCGCCACCGCAATTATTGTGACGTTTTTTTAAACAAGGCTTGATTCACCTTGTTACAGATTGCTATTGTGTCGGCGCGTCAAATAGCCGTTAATTGTATGCGTATATGTGTATGATGGCGTATTCGCAGCTTGAGCTTGTATAGAGAAGAAGGTTAGCTATGGGTGAGATTAGTATTACCAAACTGCTGGTAGTCGCAGCGCTGATTATTTTAGTGTTTGGTACCAAAAAATTACGCACGCTGGGTGGAGACCTGGGTTCGGCTATCAAAGGCTTCAAGAAAGCCATGAATGATGACGATGACAGTGCCAAAAAGACCAGCGCTGAGGAAGAAGCGCCGGCACAGAAACTCTCTCATAAAGAGTAATTAATCACGGGCTCCCGATAAGCGGGGGCGCGTCGCGGCCGGGTGTGAAGCTCTGGCGGCAAAGAGGCGGCAGCGTATTCGTTGTCGCCTTTTTTATGGTCGTTGTTTGGGATGCGAAAAAGTTGCAACCAAGTGTGACGATAGAAAGGGGCGTTAGCAGGTAAATCTGGCCGCCGCGAACGGCGGCCAAAGAAAGGCAGAGGTTATTTTACTTCCATACCTTTTGCCTGCAGATCGGCATGATAGGAAGAGCGGACGAACGGGCCGCAGGCGGCATGGGTAAAGCCCATCGCCATGGCTTCAGCTTTCATCTCTTCAAACTCTTCCGGGCTGACGTAGCGCTGCACCGGCAGGTGGTGACGGCTCGGCTGCAGGTACTGACCCAGCGTCAGCATAGTGACGCCATGACGGCGCAGATCGCGCATTACTTCGATGATCTCTTCATTGGTCTCGCCAAGACCCACCATCAGACCCGATTTGGTCGGGATTTCCGGATGCGCTTCTTTAAAGCGCTCCAGCAGCTTCAGCGACCAGTTGTAATCTGCGCCCGGACGTACCTGGCGATACAGGCGCGGTACGTTTTCCAGGTTGTGGTTAAACACATCCGGCGGCGTCACTTTCAGGATATCCAGCGCGCGATCCATACGACCGCGGAAATCCGGCACCAGCGTTTCAATCTTGATGTTCGGGCTCTTTTCGCGGATAGCGCTGATACAGTCGGCGAAATGCTGCGCGCCGCCGTCACGAAGATCGTCGCGGTCAACGGAAGTCACCACCACGTAGCGCAGACCCATGTCGGCGATGGTTTGCGCCAGTTTTTGCGGCTCATTGGCATCAGGCGTCACCGGACGACCGTGGGCAACATCGCAGAACGGACAACGGCGAGTACAGATAGCGCCGAGGATCATAAAGGTCGCGGTGCCGTGGTTGAAGCACTCGGCAAGGTTCGGGCAAGAGGCTTCTTCGCACACGGAGTGCAGGCCATTCTTACGCATCGCTGCCTTGATCCCCTGAATACGGGACGAGTCAGCCGGAAGTTTGATTTTCATCCATTCCGGTTTTCTGAGCAGAGCTTCACGCTCAGTTGCCACGTTTTTCACCGGGATAAGGGCCATTTTATCGGCGTCGCGGTACTTAACACCGCGTTCCATCACAATGGGTTTACTCATAGCGTGCGTGTTCCAGTTGCGAGTCACGAAGGAAAGCGAATTAATTCAATCAAATGTTGTATTTATCAACTATTTTTGAACTAAGGACAGGCAGTATATCATTGATACGGGGTTGAAAGCAGCCTGGTTACCCGGCAAATTGTAAAATAGTTGTTGTTTTATCCTTTTCCCTCGCGTGCGGTTAGCAGGAATAAGTTTGCACAATAGTGTCGATAATCTCTTTCAGTAACGGCTCCTGGGCGCTTTGTCGGTTGTAATGGAGCGAAATATCAATACGCTGGTCCTGCAGCGGTAGAAAAGGAATCGCTTGTAAATCCCAGATCTTCGCCACCAGCGCGAACATGCTCTCAGGCGTCAGCCCCAGCAAATCGCTATTATTCATCATCGCCGCCTGGGTCAACAGGTTATAGCTGCTAAAACCGCAGCGGCGTTCGCCGATAAATTCATCAAGTTGCCGATGCAGGGTAGGGTAGCGCTGTCCTTCCGGCAGCAGCAGCGCAAACTCAAACTGCTGTAGATTTTCCCGCGTCAGCGGAAGAGGCAAAATGGGATGATCTTTCCGGCAGAACATAACGACCGGTTCGGAAAACAGTACCTGGTGTGCAATGGCCAGCCCGCTATAGTTATAGCTGTCGATCAGCAAATCAACCTGCCGCTGGTTGAGCTGGCTGGCGGCATCGGTAATCGCAATATTGTGCAGTAATACCTGAGGAAACCTCGGTTTCAACGCATTGGCGATCGTCGGCATCACCAGGGCGCCGATGGTTGGAGTGGTAGCGATGGTGAGCACGCGCTGTTGCTGCGAGCTGCTGCCCAAATCCAGCGCATTGAGAAAGGCTTCCATCCCCTGACTAATATATTGATGCAAGTGAGTGGCAAAAGCCGTCGGCGTCACCCCCTGTCCTTTACGAATAAAGAGCGGGTCAGGGAACAGAGCCCGTAATTTATTGATGGACTGGCTGATGGCCGAAGGGGTGATATTTAGCACCCTCGCCGCGTTGACGATACCTTTATGCACGTACACCGCTTCGAAGATGGTCAGCAGATTAAGATCGATATTACGCAGAATACGAAAAATCTGCCGATCTTCAGGTTGTTCATTGAGTTCCGATGGGGGATGGTTTTCTGCCACTCAGCGTATCCGGTTGTCGGGTGTATAGCGCTATTATAGCGGGCCGTGGCATTGCGGAACGTGATAATTGATTGCAAATATAAAGTATTAATAATGACTTGCGCAATTTACAGGCGCTCTGAGATTTCAGAGCGCGAAGCTTCTTAAGCGGCTACATACTCATGCGGTGGGTTATTCAGCAGCGCCAGCAGGTTGGCGACCAGTCGCGGCGCGACGTTTTCCGTGGTGGCCTGCGGCTGCCACTGGCGCATTTGCGTCATCTCCATACCGGCATAGCCGCACGGGTTAATGCGCAGGAATGGCGTCAAATCCATTGCCACATTCAGCGCCAGGCCGTGGAAAGAACAGCCTTTACGAATACGCAGCCCCAGTGAACAAATTTTCTGTTCACCAACGTAAACCCCCGGCGCATCGGCGCGTGGGTGGGATTCAATCTGATACTCCGCGAGAGTATTGACCACGGTCTGCTCCAGTAGCGTCACTAATTCACGCACGCCGAGTTTACGCCGTTTAAGATTCAGCAATACATACATCACCTGTTGGCCTGGCCCGTGATAGGTCACCTGACCGCCGCGATCGCTCTGAATAACCGGGATATCGCCTGGCACCAGCACGTGTTCGGCTTTACCGGCCTGACCCTGAGTAAAGACCGGGTGATGTTCTACCAGCCAGATTTCATCCAGCGTCGTGTCGTCACGGCTGTCGGTAAATTCGTGCATTGCCTGCGAGATGGGTTCGTAAGGTTGCAGGCCGAGTTGTCGGATAAGAATGGTATTGTGCTGCAAAACAACGTCTCCGCCGAGAGGGATGACTTAAGTGGGGGAGAGTATATCACAGCGAAAGAGGGAGGATTACCCGGCCCTTGAGGCCGGGTAAGGAGATGGATTACAGCACCATCCGCACGATTTCGATATTGCCCAACTCTTCGTACAGGGCTTCGACCTGCTCAATGTGGGTAGCGTTAATGGTGATGGAGACCGAGTGGTAGTTACCTTTGCTGCTCGGTTTTACTGACGGAGAGTAATCACCAGGCGCATGGCGCTGTACCACTTCCACCACCTGATCAACCAGCTCAGGCAACGCCTGCCCCATTACTTTGTAAGTAAATGGAGTAGGGAATTCAAGCAGTTCGTTAAGTTTGGTTTTCATGTCAGCTCCGGTGTGACGACTAAAATAATAACTCCCACGTAATGTGGGAGTTATCAGGTTTCTTTGATGAATAGTATATGGGGATAGAAATCACACTTTCAAGTGTTCAATTTTTAACCAAACCAGTGATGGAACATTAACTTAATGTAATCAATGATTTTGCCGAAGAAATTACCTTCCGGAATTTCCTGCAGCACCACTAACGGACGCTGATCGATAGTTTTGCCATCTAACTGGAAGTTGATGGTACCGACCACCTGGTTTTTCTGCAGCGGCGCGTGCAGCTCGGTGTTATTCAACACATAGCTGGCTTTCAGATCTTTCATACGGCCGCGCGGGATAGTCAGATAGACGTCTTTATCTACGCCCAGAGAGGCGCGATCGCTATCGCCGAACCAGGCCGGTTCAGAGGCGAACTCTTTACCTGCTTTAATAGGGTTGACGGTTTCAAAGAAGCGGAAGCCCCAGGTCAGCAGTTTCTTGCTCTCGGACTCACGCCCTTTGTAGGTACGCCCGCCCATGACCGCGGAGATCAGGCGCATCTGGCCTTCGGTAGCAGAGGCAACCAGGTTGTAGCCGGCTTTATCGGTATGGCCGGTTTTAATGCCATCGACGTTGAGGCTGTTATCCCACAGCAGACCGTTACGGTTCAGCTGGCGAATACCGTTAAAGGTGAACTCTTTCTCACGGTAGATGGAATACTCATTCGGTACGTCGCGGATCAGCGCCTGGCCGATCAGCGCCATGTCACGCGCGGAGCTGTACTGACCGTCGGCATCCAGGCCGTGAACGGTCTGGAAGTGGGTGTTTTTCAGGCCCAACGCGTTAACGTAATTGTTCATCAGGCTGACAAACGCGTCCTGGCTGCCGGCAACGTAGTCGGCCATCGCCACGCAGGCATCGTTACCGGATTGCAGGTTGATGCCGCGGATCAGCTGAGAAACCGGCACCTGCATGCCCGGTTTCAGGAACATCAGGGAAGAACCTTTAAACACCGGGTTACCGGTTGCCCACGCGTCGTTACCTACGGTGACCAGATCGGATTCTTTGAATTTGCCCGCCTTCATGGCCTGGCCAATGACATAGCTGGTCATCATTTTGGTCAGGCTCGCCGGATCGCGACGGGCGTCGGCGTTGTTTTCCGCCAGCACTTTACCTGAGTTGTAATCGATAAGAACCCAGGATTCAGCATCGATCTGCGGAGCGCCTGGGATCATGGTTTTCATATTCAGGTCATCGGCGCGGGCAGCGGTAGACAGTGCCGCAACGGAGAGGGCCGTAACGAGTAAACGAGCGGTGAAAGAGGTCTTCATGGTTAGAACAACGGCATCCGTGATGAAATTAAAAAAAGTGCCTTACTATAACAAATGCGTTTCGCAGCGGCATCCGACATTGCATATGACTTTGTTAACGACTTTTACATATGCGGCGGCGGGAGATACCGCGGCGTTACGTTTAGTTGGCGCGAGTAATAAATGATTGCAGCTGCGCTTCGTTTTGCAGGCGCTGCTGTACCGTCGACGCTTGCGACTTACTGGTAAATGGACCCAATTGGATTCGCCACACGGCGCCATTTTGCATCACTCGGCCCGGAACGGCGAACTGCTGGCTCAAGCGCTGCTGATATTGCTGGGCGCGAGCCTGGTCGCTAACGGCGCCGACCTGCACGACGAACTCGCCGCTGGTGCTGGCGCTGGCGCTTGGCGCGGCAACAGTCGCGGTTGCTGCTGCGGCCGCGGCAGGCGCAACGCTCCCCTGAATCGAGCCCGGCGCGGTGACTGGAGCGCTGGGTGCTGTCGGCGTCGCGGCGACGGCGGCAGGCGCAGCAGCAGGTTCGCTGCTTTCCAGCACGCCATTATTCAGCGGCGTCGGCGCGCCAAGGAATCCACTATTGCTGACCGGCGCGCCCACGTTATCCTCAGGCTTAAGCGTTGAGTTGCTGATGGCGTGAACGTTTGATTGGTCGGCCGGGGCGATGGCCGCGGAACCATCGCCATCAAGGTTTGGCCGTGAAGGCAGGGCATAGGTTTGTTTGGCGACGGTGGTACACGCCATACCCGGGCCCGACAAAGCGCCGTCCTGAGAGACGATAATAGGATCGATACGAACTTTAGTATTGTTCGAGGTATTCAGGCGGTCGGCGGACGCGCGGGACAGGGAAATGACCCGATCATTGCCGTACGGGCCGCGATCGTTAATGCGCACCACGATCATCCGGCCGTTGGCCAGGTTCGTGATACGCGCGTAGCTCGGGATGGGCAAGGTTGGATGCGCGGCGGTGAGCTGAGTTGGATCGAACGCTTCGCCAGAGGCGGTCAGATTGCTGTTCGGTTCGGCATCATAAATTGCCGCCAGACCGGTCTGGGTGAAGTTAGCCGGATCCTGAACGATTTTATAGCTTTTGCCGTCGCGCTCATAATCCTGATTGGCCGTGGCGTTCAGCGTTTCGAAACGCGGATCGGCGCCGCTAATTTCTACCGTCGGACCATTACAGACGGCCGGCTGCGGGACGCTAACCGTCTTCTGCTGAACGTCTTCACCCGAACATGCCGCCAGCAGCCCTGCTGCTATGCAGATCCCCAGCCATTGCTTACGCATTGCGAACCCCTTAAACGCTTTTCGACAACATTTTTCTGTGGGTATGGATCGACATCACGATACCAAACCCGGCCATCAATACGATCAGGGCTGAGCCCCCGTAGCTGACCAGCGGCAAAGGTACCCCCACCACCGGCAAAATACCACTTACCATACCAATATTTACGAAGACATAAACGAATAAAATCAACATTAAACCGCCCGCCATGACGCGGCCAAAGGTGGTTTGCGCCTGGGCGGCGATCCACAGTCCGCGCATGATAAGCAAAATGTACAATGCCAGCAGGATCAACACCCCGATAAGACCCAGCTCTTCCGCCAACACGGCGAAGATAAAGTCAGTATGGCGCTCCGGCAGGAATTCGAGCTGCGACTGAGTACCATGCAACCATCCTTTACCGCGTAATCCGCCGGAACCAATAGCGATTTTCGACTGAATAATATGATAGCCCGCGCCCAGCGGATCGGTCTCCGGGTCGAGCAGCATCATCACGCGCTGACGCTGGTAGTCGTGCATCAGGAAGAACCATAAAATCGGAATAAAGGCGGCGACCAGCACGACCGCAATACCGATCAAGCGCCAGCTGAGGCCGGAGAGGAACAGAACAAACAGGCCGGAGAGGGCGATCAAAATCGAGGTGCCGAGGTCTGGCTGCGCCGCAACCAGCAGGGTCGGCAGGAAGATCAGGACCAGCGCGATAGCGGTATTCTTCAATGACGGCGGACAGACATCGCGGTTAATAAACCGCGCCACCATCAGCGGCACGGCTATTTTGGCAATCTCCGAGGGCTGAAAGCGCACAATACCGAGATCCAACCAGCGCTGCGCGCCTTTGGAGATGGCGCCGAAGGCATCTACGGCAACCAGTAAAATAATACAGAAAATATAGAGGTAGGGCGCCCAGCCCTCGTATACCCGCGGCGGGATCTGCGCCATCACGATCATAATCACCACGCCCATGGCGATTTGGCCGATTTTGCGCTCCATCATTCCCACATCCTGGCCGCTGGCGCTCCAGATAACCAGCGCGCTGTAGGTGAGCAGCGCCAGCAGGATGAGCAGCATCGTGGGGTCCAGATGGATTTTATCCCATAGTGATTTTTTGTTCGGATTATCGGTCATTATTGATCCTCCCCCGCCGTCACCGCCGGGCTTTCACTCGGCAGATTGGTGTTGTTATCACCCAGCATGATGTGATCGAGGATCTGGCGCATAATAGTACCGACCGCCGGGCCGGCGCCGCCATTCTCCAGGATCATCGCCACCGCGACCTGGGGGTTGTTGTAAGGCGCAAACGCCGTCATGAGTTTGTGGTCACGCAGACGTTCGGAAATTCGGTGCGCGTTATAGGTTTCGTTGGCTTTCAGGCCGAATACCTGCGCGGTACCGGACTTCGCCGCAATCTTATACGGCGCGCTGGCAAAGTATTTGTGCGCGGTACCGTTGCCGCGGTTAGCAACGCCGTACATGCCGTCTTTAGCGATTTCCCAATAGCCGGAATGAATATCGCCGACCGGCGGTTCATGCGGCTGTACCCACGGTACCTGTTTACCGTCTTCGAGAGTGCTTTGCAGAAGATGGGGCACTTTGACCACGCCGTCGTTTATCAGGATCATCAGCGCTTTGTTCATCTGAATCGGCGTAGCGGTCCAGTAGCCCTGGCCGATACCGACCGGGATGGTATCACCCTGATACCAGGGTTTCTTAAAGCGCTTGAGCTTCCATTCGCGAGTGGGCATGTTGCCGGAGCGTTCTTCCGCCAGGTCAACGCCAGTGTAGTCGCCGTAGCCAAACTTACTCATCCATTCGGAAAGGCGATCGATGCCCATATCATAGGCGACTTGATAGAAATAGGTATCCGCGGACTCTTCCAGCGCTTTGGTGACGTTCAGGTGTCCGTGGCCCCATTTTTTCCAGTCGCGATAGCGTTTTTCCGAACCAGGCAACTGCCACCAGCCGGGGTCGAAGAGACTGGTGTTGCGCGTAATCACGCCGGCGCTCAAGGCTGAGACGGCGACGTAGGGTTTCACCGTCGATGCAGGTGGATAAACCCCCTGCGTCGCGCGGTTAACCAGCGGGGTATTCGGATCGTTGAGTAGTCCGGAATAATCTTTGCTGGAGATACCATCAACAAACAGATTGGGATCGTAGCTCGGGGTTGAAACCAGCGCCAGAATCGCGCCGCTGCGCGGGTCGGTGACCACTACCGCCGCGCGGCTGCCCGCCAGCAGCGTTTCGATATACTGCTGCAGCTTCAAATCAAGGGTTAGGTAGATATCGCGTCCGGCCTGCGGCGGCACTTCTTTAAGCTGGCGAATAACGCGGCCGCGGTTGTTGACTTCAACCTCTTCATAACCGGTTTGCCCGTGCAGCACGTCTTCATAATAGCGCTCGATTCCAAGCTTACCGATGTCATGGGTCGATGCGTAGTTGGCCAGCTTGCCCTCTTTATCCAGGCGATCGACGTCTTTATCGTTGATTTTAGAAACGTAGCCGATAACGTGGGTCAGGGCGGAGTTATAGGGATAGTAGCGGCGCTTGTAGCCTTTGACTTCGACGCCGGGAAAGCGGTACTGGTTTACGGCGAAGCGCGCCACCTGGACTTCATTAAGATTGACCTTCACCGGAATCGAGGTGAAGCGGTGAGAGCGCGCGCGCTCTTTTTTAAAGCCGGCGATATCGTCGTCGGTCAGGTCGACGACGTCGCGCAGCGCATCCAGCGTCTGCTGCACGTTATCGACTTTTTCCGGCATCATCTCTAGCTGATAGATGGTGCGGTTCAGCGCCAGCGGCGTGCCGTTGCGATCGTAGATAATGCCGCGGCTGGGCGGAATAGGGACCAGCTTAATGCGGTTTTCATTGGAACGCGTTTGATAGTCGTTGAAACGGACAATCTGTACGTTGTAGAGGTTGGCAATCAGCACGCCGGTAAGCAACAAAATGCCCGTAAAAGCGACCAGCGCCCGGCGTACAAACAGCGAGGATTCAGCCGTATAGTCGCGGAAAGAATTCTGTAATTTCATTCGCTGCTTAGTCTACCCAGGTCATCATTACTCACGGTGGTAAGGGTGGTTAGTCGTAATGCTCCACGCACGATACAGGCTCTCAGCGACCAGCACGCGAACTAACGGGTGAGGCAACGTGAGCGTGGAAAGCGACCAACTCTGTTCCGCTGCCGCTTTGCAGGCCGGAGAGAGACCTTCCGGGCCGCCAATGAGTAAACTGACGTCCCGGCCATCCTGCTTCCAGCGTTCCAGTTCTCGCGCCAGCTGCGGCGTATCCCACGGCTTACCGGGAATATCCAGGGTCACGATACGGTTCTTGCCTGCGGCCGCCAGCATCATTTCGCCCTCTTTTTCGAGGATGCGTTTGATATCGGCATTTTTTCCGCGCTTACCGGCAGGGATCTCTACCAGTTCGAACGGCATATCTTTTGGAAAACGGCGCAGATATTCGCTAAAGCCGGTCTGAACCCAGTCCGGCATTTTGGTGCCAACGGCCACCAATTGTAGCTTCACGCATTAACTCCAGAGTTTTTCCAGCTCGTACAGACGACGGCTCTCTTCCTGCATGACGTGAACCATCACGTCTCCCAGATCGACCACGATCCAGTCGGCGGCGGCTTCACCTTCAACGCCCAGCGGCAGCATCCCGGCGGCGCGGGATTCCTGCACCACATGGTCGGCGATGGACATCACGTGGCGCGTAGACGTGCCGGTGCAAATAATCATGCAATCGGTGATGCTGGATTTGCCATGTACATCAATGGCGACGATGTCCTGACCTTTCAGGTCATCAATTTTGTCGATAACAAAATCCTGGAGTGCTTTACCCTGCAAGTGTTCCCCCTGGGTGCGTGAAGAGTGATAACAATAACGAGCCTGACAGTATACCCGAAGTCATGGCAATGTCGGGAGAAAAGTCAGCTTTCAGCCCTTGAAAGCGGGCTATCATCCCATCCCTTGCCGACGAATGCATCGCCATTTTTGTAAAACAATTTCTGCAAGATGCGTATAGCGGGTGTAGCCTGGCTGCGGAGAATAACAGCCTGCATTTGGCTGTCAATGGGCGACGATTAATTCTTATTCCGCGCGCCACCGCGCCTGGCTATTTAATACCCGCAGGGTAGTAAAATCGTGGCGCCGTTCGATAAGGCTCCAGCTACCGTGGGCGAGGGGAAAATGCCACATTGCTGCCGCAGGCATCTGCAATAAAAGTGCGATTAACAGGCTTAAAGCGCCCTGGTGGCCGACGATCAATAGATTATCCCGCTGCTGATATTGCCCGAGGGTGGCGGTAAAAGCCGCGATACGCTGCGCGAAGGCCTGGAAACTTTCGCCGTTGGTCGGCGCAGCATGTTGCCAGTCTTTGCACCAGGCGGCGTAGTTCTGCGGGTCATCTTGTTGCAGATCGCGATGGTGGCGCATTTCCCAATCACCAAAAAACATCTCATTCAACGAAGGAATCACTTGCCGTGGGATTGGCCGTCCAGCGAGCAATAAGTCGGCGGTATGCTGGGTTCTCTCCAGCTCGCTGCACAATACCAGCTCGAAAGGCACCGCCCGCAGATAGTCACCCAGCGAGCGAGCCTGCTGGATCCCGCGTTCGGTAAGAGGGGTTGGGGCATGACCGCTATACAGTCCGTCGACATTAGCCTGCGTTTCGCCGTGGCGAACCAGCCATAATTTCATGATGCACTCCGTGGAACTCGCGTAGCGTAACGATATCCCCGTAGCGGGTTCTCAGCAATAGAGCTTCTGCTGGTGAATGTAGTCCAGCACGGCTGCAGGCAGCATATCGGCGCAGGAGACGCCCTGCTGCAGACGCTGGCGAATCAGCGTAGCGGAAATATCGAACCACGGGGTTTCCGCCAGATAGATAGCTCCGGCGGGGCGGTTATGTAACTGCTCGACGTCGTGGGTGAGATGTTTATCGAGCCATTGCTGATCTTCTTCACGCTTCATCGCCAGTGGATATCCCGGGCGGCGGCAGACGATCAGATGGGCGTTATCGAGGATCGTGGCGTAGTTATGCCAGGTGGGGAAGGTCAGCAGCGAATCCTGGCCGATGATAAACGCCAGCGGCCGCTCGGGACCCTGTTCCTGCCGCCACTCCTGCAACGTTTGCGCCGTCCATGAGAGGGTATCGCGTCGCAGCTCGCGCTCGTCGAGGACAAACAGCGGTTTATCCGCAATCGCCAGCTCGAGCATATGTACGCGCTGGGCGCTGGTGGCCTCCGGCTGCGGACGATGCGGCGGGACATTATTGGGGACGATAATCACCCGGTTAAGACCGATCTGGTTAGCCAGAATTTCTACCGGCTTCAGGTGGCCATAATGCACCGGATCGAAGGTGCCGCCGTACATCGCCTGCAACTGAGTCATATCAACTATCAATGAAAACGTCTGCCAGCGCTTTATGGCAGAGCAGTAACGAAAGACTTTCCAGCTCGGGCCATATTGACTGGCCATAATCTTGTTTGAAGGTGAGCTCGGCGCGGGTTAATAACGTGACGGCCTGGCGTAGTTGCTCGGCGCTGAGGCGCGTGAGCGCGTCGCCAACCAGTTGACGGCGGTTCTGCCAGACCCGGTGTTTATCAAACAACGTGCGTAGCGGCGTATGTGCCGACTGGCGCTTCAGGTTCACCAGCAGCAGCAGTTCGCGCTGCAACGTACGCAACAAAATGGCGGGTTCGCAGCCCTCAAGCCTCAACTGCTGCAGGACGTGCAGTACGCGCTTGCTTTTGCCGGCCAGCAGGGCATCGACCCAGTGATACGGCGTGAAGTGGGCGGCATCATTCACCGCCTGTTCAACGCGAGGCAACGTCAGCTTGCCGTCAGGCCACAGCAGCGAGAGCCGCTCCAGCGCCTGCGCTAACGCCAGCAGGTTACCTTCATAGCAGTAGCACAGCAGCTGGCTGGCGGCGTCATCTAATTGCAGCTTGTTCTGTTTAGCGCGGGCGGCCAGCCAGCGCGGTAGCTGCGCATATTCCGGCGTCTGGCAGCTGACCTGTACGGCGCGACTGGCAAGCGCGGTCACCCATGCTGCATTTTCCTGGGCTTTGGTAAGCTTGTTGCCGCGGACAATCAGCAGCAAATCTTCATGCAGCATACCGACCAGCGTGGCAAGCTGTTCGTTAATCGCCGCATTCGGGCCGTTTTCCGGCAGAATAAGCAGAAGCGTCTGGCGACTGGAAAAGAGGCTCAGCGCCTGACTTAAAGAGAAAAGGGCGGGCCAGTCGGTGCTGGCATCGATGGTCGCGGTGTGATGTTCGGTAAAGCCCTGAGCGGCCGCGGCTTCGCGGATCGCATCCTGGCTTTCCTGTAACAGCAATGGATCGCTACCAAGCAATAAATACGCCGCGCGCAGCCCTTCAGTGAGCTGCGCGCGGAGTTGTTCCGGGTACAACCGAATCATCAGTTACCCAGCGTAGTGGAGACGCGGTTGCCAGAGGTCGAGGTGGCCGGGGTTCCAGACACCGGCTGCTCAGCCTCTTTGGTGGCTTCGACATCCGCAACATGCACGCTCGGCAATTTGCGGATCAGTTGTTCCGCGGCCTTGTCGTACATCTCTCGAACAATCATGTCCTGCTCGGCATCTTTCGCCAGCGCCGCCTGCGGGTTATCGAAGAACGAACGATAAACCTTGGTATTGATTGGGTAAATGTCATGACCCGGTATCAATACGGTGGCGTTAACGGTCAGCACCATCTGGTATTCAGCAGTACGACCATCCTGGAAAATGGATGCCGTATCTTTCTGAATGGATGAGTTACCCAGACGCAGGGACGGAACGTCCTTACGCAGCGTATCGGCATCGATCAGCTCGACGCCATTCAGACGCAGCTGATTGCGTACCGCACGGCTTAACGGACCATTCGGATCGCTTGACTGGAAAATCATAGTTTTCATTGTGGTTGGAACCTGCGTATTGCTACGCAGATGCCAGCCGCAACCGGCGGTGATTAACACCGCCAGAGATAACAGCATTGTTGCCAGATATCGCACGCTTCCTCCCGCGCTTAGCCAACGACCAGATTGAGCAGTTTGCCCGGAACGTAAATCACTTTACGTACGGTCACGCCTTCAAGGTATTTTGCGACCAGATGTTCCTGGCCTGCACGTTCACGAACCTGCTCTTCGGTTGCATCTACCGCAACGGTAATTTTACCACGAACTTTACCGTTTACCTGGACGACGACCAGAGTCGTGTTTTCAACCATTGCACTTTCGTCCGCTACCGGCCACGGCGCATTATCGATATCGCCTTCGCCGCCCAGTTCTTGCCACAAGGTGAAGCAGGCATGCGGGGTGAACGGGTTGAGCATACGTACCACGGCCAGCAGAGCCTCACGCATCAGCGCGCGATCCTGTTCGCCTTCCTGCGGCGCTTTCGCCAGTTTGTTCATCAGCTCCATCACCGCGGCAATGGCGGTATTGAAGGTCTGACGGCGGCCGATGTCATCGGTCACTTTGGCAATCGTTTTGTGCACGTCGCGACGCAGCGCTTGCTGATCTTCGCTGAGGCTTGCCATGTCCAGGGCGACAGCCGGACCCTGAGAGGTATGCTCGTAAACCAGTTTCCAGACGCGTTTCAGGAAGCGGTTTGCACCCTCTACGCCGGATTCCTGCCACTCCAGGGTCATTTCAGCCGGAGACGCGAACATCATGAACAGACGTACGGTATCCGCGCCATAACGTTCAACCATAACCTGCGGGTCGATACCGTTGTTCTTCGACTTGGACATTTTGCTCATGCCGGTGTACACCAGCTCACGACCCTGCGGATCGAAGGCTTTGACGATGCGGCCTTTTTCATCACGCTCAACGGTGGCGTCAATCGGTGATACCCAGTTACGCTCGCCGTTTTCGCCGACGTAGTAGAACGCATCGGCCAGTACCATGCCCTGGCACAGCAGCTGTTTGGCTGGCTCATCGGAGTTCACCATACCGGCATCGCGCATCAGCTTGTGGAAGAAGCGGAAATAGAGCAGGTGCATAATGGCGTGTTCGATACCGCCGATATAGATATCCACCGGCAGCCAGTAGTTCGCGGCATTCGGATCCAGCATGCCTTTATCGTACTGCGGGCAGGTATAGCGAGCGTAGTACCAGGAAGACTCCATAAAGGTGTCAAAGGTGTCGGTTTCACGCAGCGCCGGCATGCCGTTAACGGTGGTTTTCGCCCACTCAGGATCGGCTTTGATCGGGCTGGTGATGCCGTCCATAACCACGTCTTCCGGCAGGATAACCGGCAGCTGATCTTCCGGCGTCGGCATCACGGTACCGTCTTCCAGGGTCACCATCGGAATTGGCGCGCCCCAGTAACGCTGGCGGGAAACCCCCCAGTCGCGCAGGCGGTAATTCACTTTGCGCTCGCCAACGCCCATCGCGGCCAGTTTGTCGGCGATGGCGTTGAAGCCCGCTTCGTAATCCAGGCCGCTAAATTCGCCGGAGTTGAACAGCACGCCTTTCTCGGTCAGGGCCTGCTCTGAGAGATCCGGTTCAGAACCGTCGGCGGCGAGGATTACCGGCTTGATGTTCAGGCCGTATTTGCTGGCAAACTCGTAGTCACGCTGGTCGTGACCCGGAACGGCCATCACCGCGCCGGTGCCGTACTCCATCAGCACGAAGTTCGCCGCCCATACCGGGATGGCTTCGCCGGTCAGCGGGTGAATAGCTTTAAAGCCGGTGTCGACGCCTTTTTTCTCCATTGTCGCCATGTCAGCTTCGGCAACTTTGGTGTTACGGCATTCGTCGATAAAGGCGGCCAGCGCCGGATTATTAGCCGCAGCCTGCTGCGCCAGCGGGTGACCCGCAGCGACCGCCAGGTAGGTGCAGCCCATGAAGGTATCCGGGCGGGTGGTGTAGACAGTCAGCTTATCGGCGTAGTCGTTGACGTCAAAGGAGATTTCTACCCCTTCAGAGCGGCCGATCCAGTTGCGCTGCATGGTCTTAACGGTGTCAGGCCAGTGATCCAGATTATCCAGATCGTTGAGCAGTTCGTCGGCGTAGGCGGTGATTTTAATAAACCACTGCGGGATCTCTTTGCGCTCAACTTTGGTGTCGCAGCGCCAGCAGCAGCCGTCGATAACCTGTTCGTTAGCCAGCACGGTCTGATCGTTCGGGCACCAGTTGACCGCGGAGGTTTTCTTGTATACCAGGCCTTTTTTATACAGCTCGGTGAAGAATTTTTGCTCCCAGCGGTAGTATTCCGGGGTGCAGGTCGCAATTTCACGGCTCCAGTCATAGCCGAAGCCCAGCTTTTTCAGCTGGTTTTTCATGTAAGCGATGTTGTCGTAAGTCCACGGAGCCGGCGCGGTGTTGTTTTTCACCGCTGCGCCTTCCGCAGGCAGACCAAACGCATCCCATCCGATCGGCTGCAGGACGTTTTTGCCCAGCATGCGCTGATAGCGCGCGATGACGTCGCCGATGGTGTAGTTACGCACGTGACCCATGTGTAGTCGACCAGAAGGATAAGGAAGCATCGACAGGCAGTAATACTTCTCTTTGCTCTCGTCTTCAGTTACTTCAAATGTACGATTTTCGTCCCAGTGAAGCTGGACTTTCGATTCTATCTCTTCCGGGCGGTATTGCTCTTGCATGGCAGCCAGTGGTCCTGTTTTCAATACAGCTACAAAATGTAGCCAATGGATGTGTTGTTTCAGATCGGCATAGCATAGCCCAAACGTCCACGTCAAAACAGCCTTTCGCACATTAACATCGGCAAAAGCGACGTAGAATTTTTCGCGACTCTGTGGCGCGGCTGGCAATGCAAACCGCTGATAACGTCTATTATTAGAAGCAGTTAATCACACCGGAGGCGAAATGATGAACAAGGTTGCTCAATATTACCGGGAACTGGTCTCCTCGCTCAGTGAACGGCTGCGCAATGGAGAGCGTGACATTGACGCGCTGGTGAAGCAGGCGAGGGAGAAGATAGTCCAGGCCGGCGATCTGACGCAGAGCGAGGTTGAATCACTGATCGCGGCGGTAAAGCGCGATTTAGAAGAGTTCGCCCGCAGCTACGAAGAGAGCCATGAAGATGATAGCGACAGCGTCTTTATGCGGGTGATCAAAGAGAGCCTGTGGCAGGAGCTTGCTGATATTACGGATAAAACGCAGCTTGAATGGCGCGAGGTATTCCAGGATTTGAACCACCATGGCGTCTATCACAGCGGAGAAGTGGTGGGCCTTGGCAACCTGGTGTGTGAAAAGTGCCACTACCATCTGGCGGTATACACCCCGGATGTGCTGCCGCGCTGCCCGAAATGCGGGCATGACCAGTTCCAGCGGCAGCCATTTGAGCCGTAAACGCTAAAGCAGCGATGCGCATTGCGCTGCGCATCGCTGAGTCATTACAGAACGGTATTGATTTCCGCAATCTTAAAGTATTGATATCCGCCCATCTCGCTGGCGTATTTGTATGAGGAGTTGAGGATCATCTTGTCGGCATAGATAGTGCCGACGTCGCAGGTACTCAATTTTAACCAGCCGCAGCCGCGACCGCCGTTAACTACCTTTTTAGCCGTCATGGTTAAGGTGCCGTTCGCCTGCAGTAAATAGTAATTGTAAATATTCGCTTTATTCTGCGTATCCAGCAGCAGATCGCCGGTGCTGAAGATGGTGCCTTCATTTACGATATCAAATCTGGATGTGATTGAAATGGTGTCACCTTTTATGGATCCCGTATTGTTGACCGGACCATGATCGGTAGTGATAGTCGCCGCCTTTATCGCGCCATTATTATTCAACCAATAGCTATGGGCGGTAAAAGCGTCTGTTGCTGTCATTTTGCCGTCAGTGCTCTGCGCCAACGTGCCGTCGGTTTGCATATCGATATTTGCGCCGCTAATACTGCCTAAGTTGTAAATCTCACCGGTGTTGAGGGTGCTGTCCTGATTTAACGATTTCACGGCGACATTACTGGTCGCGGCGATGGTTCCGGTATTTTTAAAATTAGTACCAATAAAATTCAGCGCGACGTTTTTACCGTTAATCGTACCGGCATTGGTGAAATTACCTAGCGAGGTAGCGGTAATCTGCGCATCCGAGGTGATTTTCGCGCCGGCGTTGTTGGTTATTGCCCCGTTGCTGGCGGCCACCAGGCTGGACGTCGCGCTAATCGTTCCGCTGTTCTGTAAATTGCCTGCGGCACTCAGAATTAATTGTTTAGTGGAACTGATACTGCCCTTACTGCCGTTAGTGAGTGCGCCGTATGTGGTGATTTTCGTCAAGTTTTTAGTCGTCAGCGTACCGTTATTCGTGAAGTTACCGGAGGCGGCGATGCTGGTGAGAAGGCCATTGCTGGCGATGGAGCCATCGTTGGTCAGTAATCCATTGTTGGTGATAGAAAGCGTCGAGTTGGCGGTGATTGACCCTTTGTTACGCACGCCAAAGCCCAAATTGTTGCCGACCATACTGATACTGTTGGCTTTAATGCCGCCCAGGCTACTGATATCAATGCTGTATACCGGGCTTATCATTTGCAGGACGGTAGCGCTTTTACCTGCGCTAGTCATGGCGCCCGTGCTGTTGTCGAAGGTGAAGTTACCGCCGCCGACCGTGGCGTTACCTGCGTTGACCATGCCATTGATGGCGACGGCATCAGCCAGCAATGCGGCATAGCTGGTGGTGGCATCCATGCCCTTTTCGCCAATAGTAATTTTGCCATCGGTGATGGTATAGCTGCCGATAGCGCCTTCATCGGTCATATTGACCTGGCCTGTGGTTAATACCGCCTTGTTGGTATTAACGAAACTACAACCAGAGCAGGTAATGCCATTGGGGTTGGCAATCACGACATCGGCTTTTAGTCCGGCGACCTCAATAAAACCATTCAGGGAACTGGCTTTATTTGAAGTGACTTCATTGAGGATCACCGATGCGCCGCCGTTGGTCAGATTATTGTTTTTAGCAATATTGCCAAAAGTCGCGTGATTGATATCGCTGTCGCTGTTGTTGAGTATTAATCCATTGCTACCTACGTTAAATTCGCGATACAGATTGTGCGAGACGCCGGAGGCGTTAGGGGCTTCAATATCTACAACCGTTGCTCCTGACAGATGGGTGTAAGTCGTTGGGTCGGCGTACGCTATCGTAGAACTTAACGCCGCTGCTAACGCAACATAGGTTAATTTAAACTTAAACATGAATTTATTCCTTTAAATATGATTGATAATACGTGGGTTTTAATACTTCCATTTCAATGCGAAGCCCAGATTAAGTGAGTCGCTCTGAAAGTTATCCGGTTTACTTAGCGGCGTGCCGATAAAAAGATCATATTGTGTGAACAATAGCTTGCCACGTAATCCGCTAACCGCACCTGAAATAACTTTTCCTTGCCGATATTGTTCACTGCCAATAATACGACCAATATCTAATCCTAAATAAAATTGCTGTTCCGGGCCGGCGATATCCCAGATGAAATCATTACTCCAGTACCAGCCCTGATTGCCGGAGAGAGTATATTCGCCATCAAATCCACGGACCGTCCAGCGGTTGCCAATATTAAATTGGTTGTCCGAAGAGAGGATGTCCGGGCTATATTGCGCATTAACATGCGGTGCGTAACTAAATTTATCGCCGGTTACATCGAATTTCATCAAAGCCTGTAAATCGGCATGTACGACACGTGAACGCTTACTGAACAGGCCCGCTTTTTCTTCGGGCGTGGCGACGGAGCTTAGCCACGGAAGGCGGCGTTGCAGCCCCAGGCTGGCGGCGACGACTTTTTTATCGAAGTAGCGTTGTTGGCGGAGCGTCAGCTCCCATGTCGGGTTCTGTTTGCGCATCACCCCGAGCTCCTCTCCGCCAAAGTAGTAATGTGATGAGCTTTTGGCGATGCGTAAATCCAGCGACGTTTGCTGTTGACGAGTATGTGACAGGAGCCGCGACAGCGTCGCGCTGTAGTAGCGGTTTTTACTTTTATAGTCCGTTTGCGACCAGGCGCCTTTGAACAATTGCCTATATTGACTCTGCGAACCGTAAAGACTTAATGCCCAGTAGCCGAAAGGGATCGAATAATACAGACTCCCATTCTGGTTGCCGTCATTATGCTGATTAAATTCAATATCGCCGCCGCCGGAGACATAGAATATATCGTTGAGCGTGGTGATATCATAAAGATAGAGCGCGCCGCCGGCCTGATAGCGGCCGCTGGCGCGGCTGCCGGCATCATCCATCCAGGCGCCGACCTGCCACTTTTTATCCAGACGCCGCGTAAGCTGCAGATTGCTTTCCGCCTCTCGCTGTCCCGGCAATATTTGCATATTCGCTGAGCTTCCCGGCAGGCGACGCAGGTTTTCCATCCCCTGTTCGAGATCGGAGAGGCGCAGAATATCTCCCTTGCTGGCGGGGATATTGTTCCAGATGCTGGTGGTTTGCTCACTTGCGGTTGACCAGAGTATTTCACCGATTTTGCCATAAGCCAGCTCGAGCCTTAATGTCCCTTCCGCCAATGATTGTTCCGGGATGGTCACCAATGAAGTGATATAACCCCGGGCGATTAACTCATTTTGTAATGCCATGGCGAGATGCTGAATGCCGTTAATCCCCAGACAACGATGCAGAGCCTGAGCTGTAAGGTTGTCCAGAAGCTGATGAGTGAGCTTCGGCTCGGCAGAATCGATATAAATATTATTGATGAGCCTGCAGTTTTCTTCCTCCGGAAAGGTGAGCGTTTGCCGGTCGGTATTAATTTGTGAAGCCTGGGCGGCCTGATGCTGTGGCGTCAGCGCCGCCTGACGCGCTTTATCCTGCTCGTTTTGATTCGTTGTGGCCGAGGCAATGGTGTTGGCAATAGCCTGATGCTGGCATAATAATAAAATTAGTAGAGCGTGAAGCAGATTGTGTTTATTAAACATGAAGCAAGATCCATTTGTTTCATTGAGTGTGTATGCCGTTGTTTAAGCGCGCTCAAGGCGTGGCGTAATTAAGCCCATAGGGTCATCTATAAAAATATTATTTTTATTGTTGATAATGTTATGTAGAGACGTATTTCCTGAGGTCGTTTTTAAAGGGGGGTATGTTAGCGGTGGCGGTAACGCTTAGCCATGCGAAGGAAACTGAATTTTATATGAATTAAACTAATTTAGAATGTGAATTATTAGGCGAGGAGGTTGAATTATTTATTTGCCTGATAGAAGGAAGCTTAAAATAAACCACTAATATATGTATGCAAATACCGCAGGGGAAGAAAGCGCGCACATGACGTGCGCGCTGGGATTTTAGTGCAGGATTTTGGCAAGGAAATCTTTAGCGCGTTCTGATTGTGGGTTGGCAAAGAAGGCTTCTTTATCGACATCTTCGACAATTTTACCTTCATCCATAAAGATGACCCGGTTGGCTACTTTACGGGCAAAGCCCATTTCGTGCGTCACCACCATCATAGTCATACCTTCGTTAGCCAACTCAACCATGACATCCAGCACTTCGTTGATCATCTCCGGGTCAAGCGCTGAAGTCGGCTCATCGAACAGCATCGCAATCGGATCCATGCACAGCGCGCGGGCGATCGCGACACGCTGCTGCTGGCCGCCGGAGAGCTGCGCCGGATATTTTTCCGCATGCGCCGCCAGACCCACGCGTTCCAGCAGCTTAAGTCCCTTTTTACGCGAAGATTCTTTATCGCGATTGAGAACCTTAATTTGCGCCAGCGTCAGGTTGTCGATGATCGACAGGTGCGGGAACAGTTCAAAGTGCTGGAATACCATACCGACGCGGGAACGCAGTTTAGCAAGATTGGTTTTCTTATCGTTAACCTGAGTGCCATCAACGATAATTTCGCCTTGCTGCACCGGCTCAAGGCCGTTAACGGTTTTAATCAGCGTCGATTTACCGGAGCCAGACGGCCCGCAAACTACCACCACTTCGCCTTTTTTCACTTCGGTGGAGCAATCGGTCAGCACCTGAAAGTGACCATACCATTTCGAAATATTTTTCAGGGTAATCATTACACAGTCCTTTTCTTCAACCAGCTGACCAACAGCGATGCGCTGAGACTAAATACAAAATAAACGGCGCCTGCGAACAGGATCATTTCCACTTGGGTTCCGTCGCGTTCGCCGATAGTGGAAGCGGTACGGAAGAAATCGGCCAGGCTCAGGACATACACCAGCGAGGTATCCTGAAACAGGACGATACCTTGGGTTAACAGCAGCGGGACCATTGCGCGGAAGGCCTGCGGCAGAATCACCAGCTTCATCGATTGCCAGTGGGTCATCCCCAGCGCCAGCGCGGCGCTCGACTGACCGCGGGAAATACTCTGGATCCCGGCGCGAATAATTTCCGAATAGTAGGCCGCTTCAAACATTGAAAATGCCACCATCGCCGAAATCAGGCGAATATCGGTTTTCGGCGACAGTCCCAGCACGTTTTGCAGGAAGCCGGGAACAATCAGATAGAACCACAGCAGCACCATCACCAGCGGAATCGAGCGGAAAACGTTAACGTAGGTCTTGGCGAACCACGCCAGCGGCAGGAAGCTCGACAGGCGCATCACCGCCAGAATCGTACCCCAGACGATACCGAATATAATCGCCGTGACGGTGATTTTCAGCGTAATGACCAATCCTGCCAGCAGGTAGGGCATGGAAGGGACAATTGAACTCCAGTCAAAATCGTACATTATTTGCCTCCCATATTGCCCGGCAGACGAACTTTACGTTCAACCACGTACATCACCAGCATAATGACGGCGTTGATGAAGACATAGGCGAGGGTGATCGCGGTAAAGGATTCCCAGGCGTGGGCAGAGTAATCCAGCAGCTTGCCGGCCTGCGCCGCCATATCCGCCAGGCCGATGGTAGAAGCGATGGCCGAGTTTTTTACCAGGTTCATCATTTCCGAGGTCATCGGCGGCACGATAACGCGATAGGCGTTCGGCAGCAGCACGTAGCGATAGGTTTGCGGCAGGGTCAGCCCCATCGCCAGGCCGGCATTTTTTTGCCCGCGCGGCAGAGACTGTATCGCGGCGCGAACCTGTTCGCAGACGCGGGCAGCGGTAAACAGCCCGAGGCACAGCATTGAGGAGACAAAGAACTGGATATTGGGATCCAGCTCTGACTTAAACCACATGCCGATGTTTTCCGGCAGAAATTCCGGAATAACAAGGTACCAGGTGAAAAACTGTACGATCAGTGGAACGTTGCGAAACAGCTCGACGTAGCAGGTGCCGATCCCGGCTAACCAGCGGTTAGGGACGGTACGCAGAATGCCGAACAGCGAGCCGACAAGGAAAGCGATAATCCAGGCGCTAATCGACAGCGCGACGGTAACCTGAAAGCCGCTCCATAACCAGCCTAAGTAAGTCGTGTTGCCGAACGGGGCGGGTTGTAGGAATATTCCCCAGTTCCAGTCTATTGACATAAATAAACTCCAGAAAAAAAAGGGTAGCAGCGCTACCCTCGAAGATTGTTGCCCTGCTTGTTTCGGTATTCGCGGCGGCTGGGGAACGACCAGCCACCGTATAGTCTGTCCGTGCGAAGGCAACAATCGGGAGGGCTACTTAGTCGAGCCCCTGTTTTTTTAATTAGTTAAGAGCTTTGTCATTCGGTGATTTGAACAGCGCCTTCATGTCTTCTGACAGTTCGAAGTTCAGGTTCAGATTTTTCGGCGGAATCGGGTTCTTGAACCACGTGTCGAACCATTTTGCCGCTTCGCCGGAGGTCTGCGCCTGGGCGACGGTGTCATCGACCAGCGTTTTGAACGATGCGTCATCTTTACGCAGCATGCAGCCATAAGCCTCTTTTGACTGCGGCGTACCGACGATTTCCCAGTTATCCGGTTTCTTCGCTTTTGCGCGCTCGCCGGCCAGCAGGGCATCGTCCATCATAAAGGCTACCGCGCGGCCGCTTTCCAGAGTGCGGAAGGAGTCGCCGTGATCTTTCGCGCTGATGATGCGCATGTTCATTTTCTTCTCGTCGTTCAGCTTATGCAGCAGCACTTCCGAGGTGGTACCGGAAGTAACGACTACCGCTTTGTCTTTCAGATCCGGGAAGTCTTTAATCGGGCCGCCTTTTTTCACCAGCAGACGAGTGCCGACGACGAAAATGGTATCGGAGAAGGCGGCCTGCTTCTGACGCTCAAGGTTGTTGGTGGTGGAACCACACTCGAAATCATAAGTGCCGTTCTGCAGCAGCGGGATGCGGTTCTGCGAGGTGACTGGAATCAGTTTCACCTGCAGGTCGGGTTTGTTCAGCTTTTTCTTGATGGCTTCAACGATAGCGTTGGAGTAATCCTGAGAGTAACCCACCACTTTTTGTTGGTTATCGTAATAGGAGAATGGTACTGACGATTCGCGGTGGCCGACGACGATCACCCCGTTTTTGGCGATTTTATCCAGCGTGCTCTGACCTGCGGCCGGGGCGGCATCTTCAGCGTGCGCCAGACCGGCGGTCACTCCCATGACCAGCATTGCGGCGGCCAGTTTACGTAATTGCATATCCAACTCCTTATCTTTAACGCCAGGGACGCTAGTGATACCCATTGTGATTGTGTGTATGTGTTGTTATTCCTGCCGGCACTGCGGTAAGGCGGCGCTTTCGGGAATCGTCTGCAATCTTAAAGTGCAGTATTTGTATGAGCTTGTTAGCATTTAGTTTGGCTTAATGTAAAGATTTTGATGCTTTATTGTTTATTTTTGCGAAGTGCTCCGCACCATTTGTGGGCAAAAATGGGTTGTTGCACCAACCTGGCGCGAAGTGCGAACGCTTTCGGTGCAACCCCGGTACAACCGCGGTCAAAATCGTCTACAGGGGGAAATTAAGCAATGGGCGTGCCAGATTGGCGCAAGGGAGCGTAAAGCTGGGAAGAGTCACCGGCGACAAACGCCGCCGGGAGTTGGCCGGGCGGCAGCCCGGCGGAGAAGGTTAGCGACGACGCTGGCGCAGGCTCATCACCAGCGCGGCAAAGCCGAAGAGGGCGGTTAACGCCCACAGCGGCCAGTTGCCGGTACGGGCATACGGCGTCAGGCCGGTGGTTGGCGTGACCTTAGTGGTCAACACCGCGCGGGTAAACTGCGGGATCATGTCCTGAATTTCACCACGCGGGCCGATAACGGCGGTAATACCGTTGTTGGTGCTGCGCAGCAGCGGGCGCGCCAGCTCAAGCGCGCGCATCCGCGCCATCTGGAAGTGCTGCCATGGGCCAATTGACTTACCAAACCACGCATCGTTGGAGATGGTCAGCAGATAATCGGTATCCGGGCGGAAATTATCGCGGACCTGTTCGCCGAGAATAATTTCGTAGCAAATTGCCGCCGTAAGCTTCAGGTTATGCGCCACCAGCTGCGGCTGCACGTAAGGTCCGCGGCTGAACGAGGACATCGGCAAATCGAAGAACGGCGCCAGCGGGCGTAAAATCGACTCCAGCGGTACGAATTCGCCGAACGGCACCAGATGGTTTTTGTTATAGCGATTGCTCGAGTCGTAGCTGTACGGGTTATCTTTACCCAGCGTGATGATGGTGTTGTAGGTATCGTAGCGGTTTTGTTTATTGAGCCGCGCATCGACAATACCGGTAATCAACGAGCTATTTTTTGCCCGCATCAGGTCATCAACCATGCTAAGGAAATGCTGCTGATTGATTTCCAGATCCGGAATCGCCGACTCCGGCCAGATAATCAGCTGCGATTTACCCATATGCGGCTGGGTGAGATCGAGATAGGTTTTCAGGGTGTTTACCAGCTGGTTTTCATCCCATTTCATCGCCTGCGGAATATCGCCCTGCACCAAAGAGACTTCCGTCGCCCGTTCAGGCAGCAGTTGATACCACTGGATATAACGCAGCGGGAAGGGCAGGGCAAACAGCACCATCGCCACCAGCAGCGGTTTCCAGTGACGCTGTACGACTGCCAGCGCCAGCAGGCCGCTGACCATCATCAACAGAAAGTTTATCGCCTCAACGCCCATCACCGGCGCCAGCCCCTTCAGCGGGCCGTCAATCTGGCTATAGCCGAACTGCAGCCACGGGAAACCGGTCAGCACCCAGCCGCGGAGAAATTCGGTAATTTGCCAGATGACAGGCGCGGCGATGGCCAGACGGATCCAGTTGGTTTTCGGCCACAGCCGCGCGAGGATCCCGGCGAACAGACCGGTATACAGCGATAAATAGGCCGCCAGCAAGGCAACGAGGAAAACGTTAACCGGGCCCGGCATGCCGCCGAACTGCGCGATGCTAACGTAAACCCAATTGATGCCGGTACCGAATAGCCCCAGCCCCCAGAAGTAGCCAATCCACGCGCTTTGTAGCGGGCGACGGTTGAGAGTGAGCGCCTGCAGGCCAAACAGCGAGACAATTGCCGCCGGCCAGAAGTCGTAAGGTGAAAAAGCCAGCGTTCCGCTGGCTCCGAATAACAGCGCCAGCAGCAGACGTACGCGCTGGCGTTCAAGTAAAGAGGCAAATACCATTTAGGTTAATCGTCCCGTTAAATTAGTCTTCCAGCTTCGGCTGCGGCGCATCATCAGGAAGCTTTACATGGACCTGAATGATACGTCTGCTGTCAGCCATTGCGACCTTGAATTGGTAACCATCAATGTCAATCGACTCGCCGCGGGCCGGGAGATGACCAAAGGCCTGCATCACCAGTCCGCCGATGGTATCGACCTCTTCATCGCTGAAGTGGGTACCGTAGGCTTTATTGAAGTCTTCAATCGAAGCCAGCGCGCGTACCGTCCAGGTATGACGGCTTAGCTGGCGAAAATCGATATCTTCCTCTTCATCGTATTCGTCTTCGATTTCGCCGACGATAAGCTCAAGAATATCTTCGATAGTTACCAGGCCGGAGACGCCGCCGAACTCGTCAATGACGATCGCCATATGATAACGTTGCGAGCGGAACTCTTTCAGCATGCGGTCAACCCGCTTGCTTTCAGGCACGACAACCGCCGGGCGTAACACTTTTTCCATGCTGAAAGCTTCGGCGTCGCTGCGCATAAACGGCAGCAGATCCTTAGCCATCAGAATCCCTTCAATGTGATCTTTATCTTCGCTAATGACCGGGAAACGCGAGTGGGCGGATTCGATGATGACATCGAGGCATTCGTCCAGCGTCTGGTTGCGTTTCAGGGTAATCATTTGCGAACGCGGGATCATAATATCGCGGACGCGCTGGTCGGCGATATCCATTACCCCTTCGAGCATGTCGCGCGTATCTTCATCGATAAGCTCGTTCTGCCCGGAGTCACGGATCAGCGCCAATAATTCATCACGGTTTTTCGGTTCACCGTGGAAAAGTTGGCTGAGTAAGAGGGAGAAAAATCCCTTTTTGCTGTTTACTGTGTCACTACTGTGTGAATTGTCGTCGCTCATGGCGTCGTATGGGTTCTCGTGTTGATTTAATTGTCGCTCGTCGCGCGTAAACTCAGCGTCGTACGGCATGTTTCGCCTGATGGCGCTACGCTTATCAGGCTTGGGATACGCATGAATGTAGGCCGGATAAGGCGCTCGCGCCGTCATCCGGCAAGTTACTATTCAGCAATCTTCTCGGCAATGTACGGATCCTCATAGCCCAGAGCAAGCATTATCTCTGTTTCGAGGCCTTCCATTTCTTCCGCTTCGTCGTCTTCGATATGATCGTAGCCCAGCAGGTGCAGGCTACCGTGCACGACCATGTGCGCCCAGTGGGCCTCCAGCGGTTTTTCCTGCTCTTTGGCTTCCTGTTCAACCACCTGGCGGCAGATGATCAGATCGCCGAGCAGCGGCATCTCAATGCCCGGCGGGGCTTCGAAGGGGAAGGAGAGGACGTTAGTCGGCTTATCCTTGCCGCGATAGGTCAGGTTCAGCTCGTGGCTTTCGGCGACATCGACCAGGCGAATCGTTAACTCTGACTCTTCCTGGAACTGCGGGATGACGGCATCCACCCAGCGTTGAAAGAGGGCTTCGTCCGGTAGTCCGCCGGTGTCTTCGCAGGCCAGCTGTAAATCGAGAATCACCTGACTCATTTTTGCTCCTGTTCCTGGGCTTCGCGTTTGCGCTCGGCGGCCAGTTCTGCTTTACGTTTTTGTTCGGCTTCTTCCCATGCCTCATAGGCATTGACGATGCGGGCGACTACCGGATGGCGCACCACGTCTTCGCTGTGGAAGAAGTTGAAGCTGATTTCATCGACTTCCGCCAGCACTTCAACGGCGTGACGCAGGCCTGATTTGGTATTGCGCGGCAGGTCGATTTGGGTAACGTCGCCGGTGATAACCGCTTTCGAGTTAAAGCCGATACGGGTCAGGAACATCTTCATCTGCTCGATGGTGGTGTTCTGGCTTTCATCGAGAATGATAAAGGCGTCATTCAGCGTACGCCCGCGCATGTAGGCCAGCGGCGCGACTTCAATGACGTTACGCTCAATCAGCTTCTCAACTTTCTCAAAGCCGAGCATCTCGAACAGCGCGTCATACAGCGGGCGCAAATACGGGTCAACCTTCTGGCTTAAGTCGCCCGGCAGGAAGCCGAGCTTCTCGCCTGCTTCGACCGCCGGACGGGTCAGCAGAATACGGCGAATTTCCTGGCGCTCCAGGGCATCTACCGCCGCGGCAACCGCGAGGTAGGTTTTACCGGTACCCGCAGGCCCGACGCCAAAGGTAATGTCGTGGTCGAGGATATTGGCGATGTACTGCGCCTGGTTTGGCGTACGCGGTTTGATGACCCCGCGTTTGGTTTTGATATTGATGGCCTTGCCGTATTCCGGCACGCTCTCGGCGCTTTGCTCGAGCACCCGGGCTTCTTTAATAGCCAGGTGGATTTGTTCCGGTTCAATATCCTGAATCTGGCCGCGCATTGGCGCGGTATCAACATACAGGCTTGTCAGAATATCTGCCGCGGCGTGTACGCAGATGGCGCGGCCGGTCAGTTTAAAATGATTGTCGCGGCGGTTGATCTCAATACCCAACCGGCGCTCCAGCTGTTTGATGTTGTCGTCAAACGGGCCGCACAGCCCTAACAGGCGGGCGTTGTCCGCTGGCTCCAGGGTAATTTCACGGGTTTCTATGTTCAAACTGTTCCTCTTATTACGCGTGTTGCCGGAGGGCGTTCGTCATCCGGCCAATAAGGAAATTATTCACGTCACGGGAATATGGCGCAAGCATTGCTGTAGATATAGGGGCGAGGAGGGGAAATACAAGGCCTGTCGGAACCGACAGGCCTGCGGGGATTACGGCTGATAGATGCCGACGCCCAGATCGTTTTCTTTACGCGTACGCGCAATGACCGATTCCGGCGATTCCACGACGCGCAGCCCCATCTCGTCTTCGGTGCGGACAATTTTGCCGCGCAGTGAGTTAGTGTAGACATCGACGATTTCCACGTCGACGAATTTACCGACCATATCCGGCGTACCTTCGAAGTTCACCACGCGGTTGTTCTCGGTGCGCCCGGAGAGCTCCATCAGGCTCTTACGCGACGTGCCTTCTACCAGAATACGCTGGGTGGTGCCGAGCATGCGGCGGCTCCACGCCATCGCCTGTTGATTAATACGCTCCTGCAGAATGTACAGGCGCTGTTTTTTATCGGCTTCAGAGACATCGTCGACCATATCCGCCGCCGGGGTGCCCGGGCGGGCAGAGAAGATAAAGCTGTAGCTGACGTCAAAGTTAACCTCGGCAATCAGCTTCATGGTTTTTTCGAAGTCTTCCGTCGTTTCGCCCGGGAAGCCGACGATAAAGTCGGAGCTAATCTGAATATCCGGGCGCGCTTCGCGCAGCTTGCGGATAATCGCTTTATATTCCAGCACGGTGTGGGTACGGCCCATCAGGTTCAGTACGCGATCGGAACCGGCCTGCACCGGTAAATGCAGGAAGCTCACCAGCTCAGGGGTATCGCGATAGACCTCGATGATATCGTCAGTAAACTCAATCGGGTGGCTGGTGGTGAAGCGAATACGGTCGATACCGTCGATGGCGGCGACCAGACGCAGCAGATCGGCAAAGTTGCCGGTCGTGCCGTCGTAGTTTTCGCCGCGCCAGGCGTTCACGTTCTGCCCGAGCAGATTGACTTCACGCACCCCTTGCGCCGCCAGTTGGGCGATTTCAAACAGAATATCGTCGCACGGGCGGCTTACTTCTTCACCGCGGGTATAGGGCACCACGCAGTAAGTGCAGTATTTGTTGCAGCCTTCCATGATGGAAACGAAGGCGGTCGGCCCCTCGGCGCGCGGTTCCGGCAGGCGATCGAATTTTTCGATTTCCGGGAAGCTCACGTCGATAACCGGTTTATGGTTGTTGCGCACCGCGTCGATCATCTCCGGCAGGCGGTGCAGCGTCTGCGGGCCAAAAATAATGTCAACGTAATGGGCGCGCTGGCGAATCAGCTTGCCTTCCTGGGAGGCGACACAGCCGCCGACGCCGATAATCACGCCGGGTTTTTTCTCTTTCAGCAGTTTCCAGCGGCCAAGCTGATGGAACACTTTTTCCTGCGCCTTCTCGCGAATTGAGCAGGTGTTGAGCAGCAGCACGTCCGCTTCTTCGGCCACTTCTGTGAGTTGATACCCATGGGTGGCATCCAGCAGATCGGCCATCTTGGATGAATCGTATTCGTTCATCTGACAGCCCCAGGTTTTAATATGGAGTTTTTTTGTCATCGACTTGCTCATGCTCAATTATAAAGACGGGTATAAGTTAAGAATTAGAATTCGTTTGCAGGGTACGCATTGTAATGCTTTGGTTGCCACCTGACCAGTGCGACCACGATCCCCCGCAAGGCGCAAAAAATCCGGTAAACTTAAGGAAATCAGCTTTAAGGATAATTGCCATGACAATTCATGCAACAGATATCGCCATTGTCGGCGGCGGAATGGTCGGCGGCGCGCTGGCGCTGGGGCTGGCGCAACACGGGTTTTCGGTGACGGTGATAGAAAAACACGCGCCTCCGGCCTTTGATGCCGCTGCGGCGCCGGATATGCGTATTTCGGCGATCAGCGCATCGTCGGTCGGCTTGCTCAAAAGCCTCGGCGTCTGGGAGGCGGTGCGCGCTATGCGCGCGCATGCTTATCGTCGTCTTGAAACCTGGGAGTGGGAAAGCGCGCACGTTGACTTTAATGCCGCCGAACTGAAGCTGCCTGAGCTTGGCTATATGGTGGAAAATAACGTGCTACAGCTGGCGCTGTGGCAGGCGCTCGAAGCCCATCCGCAGGTGACCTTGCGGGTTGGCGTGACGTTAAGCGAGCTTAATCGTGAGCCGCAGGGCGTTTCGCTGCGCCTGAGCGATGAGAGCGTTTGCACGGCGCAACTGGCGATCGGCGCAGACGGCGCGAATTCTCAGGTGCGCGAACTGGCCGGCATCGGCGTTCAGGCGTGGCAATATCAACAATCCTGTATGCTAATTAGCGTGCAGTGCGCCGACGATCCCGGTGATAGCACCTGGCAACAGTTTACCCCCAGCGGGCCGCGCGCCTTCCTGCCGCTATTCGATAACTGGGCGTCGCTGGTGTGGTACGACACCCCGGCGCGCATCCGCCAGCTGCAGGGGATGTCGATGTCCCAACTGCAGCAGGAAATCAGCGCGCATTTTCCGAAACGTCTGGGCGGCGTGACGCCGATGAGCGCCGGCGCCTTCCCGTTAACCCGCCGTCATGCATTGCAGTACGTGCAACCGGGACTGGCGCTGGTGGGGGACGCTGCGCATACCATTCATCCGCTGGCGGGGCAGGGGGTTAACCTTGGCTATCGCGACGTTGACGCGCTGCTGGATATTTTGGCGGAAGCCCGCGGGCGCGGGGAAGCCTGGTCCAGCTTGCCGGTGCTGAAGCGCTATCAGGCGCGGCGTCGGGCGGATAACTTTATTATGCAATCCGGCATGGATCTGTTCTATGCGGGCTTCAGCAACGATTTAGCGCCGGTACGCGTGTTACGTAATATTGGCTTGATGGCAGCCGAACGTGCTGGAGTATTAAAGCGCCAGGCATTGAAGTATGCACTAGGGTTGTAAAGGAGCTTTTGCCGATGGGGGCTGCAGACTGAGGTTTTGCAGTACCTACATCGGCAATGTGACTATCCGCAGAAAGCAAAAAAGCTCACCGAAGTGAGCTTTTTTGTGAATAAGTGGCTGGGGTACGAGGATTCGAACCTCGGAATGCCGGAATCAGAATCCGGTGCCTTACCGCTTGGCGATACCCCAACAGGCTGCGTTCACAGAGGAACGTCTTTTGAATTTGGCTGGGGTACGAGGATTCGAACCTCGGAATGCCGGAATCAGAATCCGGTGCCTTACCGCTTGGCGATACCCCAACAAATTTTTACGGATTTACCGATGTTAACCGATAGTCCTGAATATGGTGGCTACGACGGGATTCGAACCTGTGACCCCATCATTATGAGTGATGTGCTCTAACCAGCTGAGCTACGTAGCCAAATTGTCATGCTGTTTCTTCGATGGCTGGGGTACCTGGATTCGAACCAGGGAATGCCGGTATCAAAAACCGGTGCCTTACCGCTTGGCGATACCCCAATACCGTCGCGGCTAACCGCAAATATCGAAGAAATATGGCTGGGGTACCTGGATTCGAACCAGGGAATGCCGGTATCAAAAACCGGTGCCTTACCGCTTGGCGATACCCCATCCGTGCAACGCTTTTTGGTGAATGGTGCGGGAGGCGAGACTTGAACTCGCACACCTTGCGGCGCCAGAACCTAAATCTGGTGCGTCTACCAATTTCGCCACTCCCGCAAAAAAGATGGTGGCTACGACGGGATTCGAACCTGTGACCCCATCATTATGAGTGATGTGCTCTAACCAGCTGAGCTACGTAGCCATCTTTTTTTCGCGTTACCTTATCGGCGTTGCGGGGCGCATTATGCGTATTGGGCCTGCGAGCGTCAACCACTTTTTCAAGGAAAATCGTCGTAATGTGACTGTTTGGTTAGGTTGCGAACAGCATGGTGCAATAATCGGCAAGAATTGATTATTTATCGTTTTTATTTGCCAAATTCGGCATAAAAAAAACGGACCCCGTAGGGTCCGTTGTTCGCCAGAATGGCTTATTTATAAGCTGACTGGTGCACGCCGACCGCGCGTCCTGATGGATCGTTCATGGTTTTGAACGCTTCATCCCACTCGATGGCTTTCGCTGAAGAGCAGGCGACGGACGGGCCGCCGGGTACGCATTCCGCCGCGCTTGGCAGCGGGAACAGCTCTTCGAAGATCTCGCGGTACAGATAGCCTTCTTTAGAGGTCGGCGTGTTGTACGGGAAGCGGAAGCTTGCCGTCTCCAGCTGCTGGTCGCTAATCTGTTTTGCCGCCACTTCTTTCAGCGTATCAATCCAGCTATAGCCCACGCCGTCGGAGAACTGCTCTTTCTGGCGCCAGGCGACGCTGGCTGGCAGATAGGACTCAAAGCATTCGCGCAAAATATGTTTTTCCATTTTGCCGTTGCCGCACATTTTATCCTGCGGGTTGATGCGCATCGCCACATCGAGGAATTTCTTATCGAGGAACGGCACGCGGGCCTCTACCCCCCAGGCAGACATCGCTTTGTTGGCGCGGGCGCAGTCAAACATGTGCAGCGCCTGCAGTTTACGCACCGTTTCTTCATGCAGTTCTTTGGCGTTCGGCGCTTTGTGGAAGTAGAGATAGCCGCCGAAGACTTCATCGGAACCTTCGCCAGAGAGCACCATTTTAATGCCCATGGCTTTAATTTTACGCGACATCAGGTACATCGGCGTCGAGGCGCGAATGGTGGTCACGTCATACGTTTCGATGTGATAGATAACGTCGCGGATCGCATCCAGCCCTTCCTGCACCGTAAAGTGAATTTCGTGATGCACGGTGCCGAGGTGGTTCGCGACTTCTTGCGCCGCTTTCAGGTCAGGGGAGCCTTCGAGGCCGACCGCGAATGAGTGCAGCTGCGGCCACCAGGCTTCGCTGCGCTCCTGATCTTCAACGCGGCGGGCGGCGTATTTTTTGGTAATGGCCGAAATCACCGACGAGTCCAGGCCGCCGGAGAGCAGCACGCCGTAAGGTACGTCGGACATCAGGTGGCTTTTTACTGACTCTTCCAGCGCCTGACGCAACTCGTTTTTATCCGTGACGTTGTCTTTTACCGCGTCGTAGTCGAACCAGTCGCGCTGATAGTACTGGCGAATTTCGCCATCCTGGCTCCACAGGTAGCTACCCGCAGGGAACTCTTTAATGGTGCGGCAGACCGGCACCAGCGCTTTCATTTCAGAGGCGACGTAGAAGTTGCCGTGCTCGTCGTGGCCCATATACAGCGGGATAATACCGATATGGTCGCGGCCAATCAGGTAAGCGTCTTTCTCGCTGTCATACAGCGCGAAGGCAAACATCCCCTGCAGTTCATCGAGGAACTCAGGCCCTTTTTCCTGGTACAGCGCGAGGATTACTTCACAGTCGGAACCGGTCTGGAACTGGTAGCGATCGCCATATTCGGCGCGCAGCGCCTGGTGGTTGTAGATTTCACCGTTGACCGCCAGCGCATGGGTTTTTTGTTGGTTATAGAGCGGCTGGGCCCCGGCGTTGACGTCGACTATCGACAGACGTTCGTGGGCGAGAATCGCTTTATCGCTGGCATAAACGCCGGACCAGTCCGGTCCGCGGTGGCGCATCAGGCGGGAAAGTTCCAGTGCCTTTTTACGCAGTTCGCCTGCGTCAGTTTTGATATCCAGTACGCCAAAAATAGAACACATAGCCTTCTCCGTTACCCTGTCTTGTAGTGATGTTGTGCAGACCTCGTCTCTTGCAAGGTCTTAGTGCGTGTTAAAGAAAATGCCGTAAAGGAGAGTGGGGCGCAAGAGATTTACCGGCTGAAAAGTAAAAAGTGCAATACTGATTGCCGGATGTTGAAAAATGAGTATGTTTAGCGCGGCTTTATTGATGATTGTTTAGTGGTAAGCCATTTTCATTAGATGAATCTATTTTTGGCAGCACCAAAAATAAAAAACCACGTCCTGGGACGTGGTTTGGGTTCAAAAAACGTCGATTTCGGCGACCGATGGATAAATCCACGACGGGCGGAACGGCATGCTATCGATATCATCCAGTGTGGAGACTCCGGAGAGCACCAGAATGGTCTCAAGGCCCGCCTGGAAGCCGGCGAGGATATCGGTACGCAGGTTATCGCCGACGATCACCGTTTGCTCGGAGTGGGCCTGCATTTTGTTAAGCGCGGAACGGATAATCCACGGGCTCGGCTTACCGACATAAAACGGTTTACGGCCGGAGATTTTTTCGATTCCCGCGCAGAGCGCGCCGCAGGCAGGGTAGTAGCCACGGCCGTGGGTATCCGGGTTGGTAGCGATGAAACGCGCGCCGTTGGCGACAAAGAAAGCCGCTTTATGCATCATTTCCCAGTTAAAGGAGCGAGTCTCGCCAACGATGACGAAATCAGGGTTAACGTCGGTGATGGTGAAGCCGGCCTTATACAGTTCGTGGATGAGCGCGCCTTCGCCAACCACATAGGCTTTTTTACCTTCCTGGCGACGCAGGAAATCAGCGGTGGCCATGGCGGAGGTGTAGAACGCGGTATCCGGCACTTCGATACCGGCGGTGGCGAAACGGTTGGCCAGGTCCTGGCCGGTTTGCGAAGGATAGTTGGTCAGCATCACCAGCGGCATGCCTTTATCCAGGATGCGTTTGATAAATTCAGCGGCGCCGGGAACAGCCACGTTATCGTGCATCAGCACGCCGTCGATATCACAAATTACGTTTTGAATGGTCATGGACAGTCCAACATCATTAACGAAAGGCGAAACTATAAAGCTGGATTAGCTTTCCAGCAAATGCTGTAGCAGGATGCCGTTGAGCATCGCGCGCTTGACCAGCGCGAAGGCGCCGATGGCCGAGCGGTGATCGAGCGTCGAACGTACCACGGGCAGGTTTTTACGAAACGCTTTCAGCGCCTGGCCGTTGATACAACCTTCAATGGCCGGCAGCAGCACCTTTTCCGCCTCGACGATTTCGCCGGCAATCACCACTTTTTGTGGGTTAAACAGATTGATGGCGATGGCGATGGTTTTACCCAGATGACGACCAACGTATTCGATCACTTCACAGGCCAGCGCATCGCCTTTATTTGCCGCTTTGCAGATGGTTTTGATATTACAGTCATCAAGCGTGATACGGCTTTGATAGCCCTGCTCAAGCAGATGACGGACGCGGTGCTCAATGGCGGCGTTCGCGGCGACGGTTTCCAGACAGCCGAAGTTGCCGCAGTGACAGCGTTCGCCTAATGGGTCAACCTGGATATGGCCAATTTCACCGACGTTACCGTTACGGCCGATAAAAATACGCCCGTTGGAAATAATGCCCGCGCCGGTACCGCGGTGTACGCGCACCAGGATGGAGTCTTCGCAATCCTGGCTTGCGCCAAAATAGTGCTCGGCCAATGCCAGACTGCGGATATCGTGGCCGACAAAACAGGTGACGCTAAAGCGTTTTTCCAACGCGCCGACCAGCCCCCAGTTCTCGACCTGAATATGCGGCATATAGCGGATAACGCCGCTTTCCGGATCGACCAGCCCCGGCAAAATGACCGAAATGGCGATAAGCTCGCGGATTTTGCGCTGACAATTTTCAATAAAGGTGGCGATGATATTCAGCAGCGCGTGCTCGAGGGTTTCCTGGGTACGCTCCGGCAGCGGGAAATGCTCTTCTTCCAGCGTCTTACTGCTTAAATCATAGAGGGTCAGGGTGGCGTCATAGCGGCCAAGCCGCACGCCGATGGCGTTGAAATTGCGGGTCTCAGCAATGATAGAGATGGCGCGGCGCCCCCCGGTGGAGGCCTGCTGATCGACTTCTTTGATCAGGCCGCGCTCAATAAGCTGACGCGTAATTTTGGTTACGCTGGCAGGGGCAAGCTGACTTTGTTCCGCTATCTGAATGCGCGAGATGGGACCATGTTGGTCAATCAGCCGATAGACGGCCGCGCTGTTCAGCTGTTTTACCAGATCGACGTTACCAATTTGAGCTTGTCCGCCTGCTGTCATACTTTTACTTACTCAGTGACGACCTCGTTACCATTAACGATGGTCTTGATGATTTTATAATCGCGGCTGAAAGCGGTCAGGTTAGCGACCATACCCGGCGCAATGCTGCCGAGCTGCTTGTCCACGCCAATCGCGCGCGCCGGGTAGAGCGTCGCCATACGCAACACTTCGTCCAGCGCCACGCCGCAATGTTCAACGAGGTTACGTACCCCTTCAATCATGGTCAGCGAAGAGCCGCTGAGGGTGCCGTTTTCATCCACGCACAGACCATTGCGGTAGTATATTGTTTTACCAGCAAAAATGAACTGGTCAATATTAGCTCCTGCCGGCGCGGTGGCGTCAGTCACCAGGCACAGTTTATCGCCTTTCAGGCGTTTAGCGTTACGCACGTTGGCGTAATCGACGTGCATACCGTCGACGATGATACCGCAGTAGACATCCGGCTCGTCGAAAATGGCGCCGGCCAGGCCTGGTTCGCGACCGGTAATATATGGCATGGCATTATAAAGGTGCGTCGCAAAAGTGATACCGGCGCGGAAACCGATTTTCGCCTCTTTCAGCGTAGCATTAGAGTGGCCTGCCGAAACGACGATGCCGGCGGCAACCAGTTTACGGATCACTTCCGGTTCGACGCGTTCAGGGGCCAGCGTCACTTTGGTGATAACGTCGGCGTTGTCGCACAGGAAGTCGACCAGCGCGGCGTCCGGTTTACGCACGTAGTCCGGGTTGTGAGTGCCTTTTTTAACGATATTCAACCACGGCCCTTCCAGATGCAGACCCAGCGCCTGGTTCGGGTGTTTTTGCAGGTATTCGCGCATCACGCGAATGCCTTGCTTCATCAGGTCATCGCTGGAGGTAATCAGCGTCGGCAGGAAGTTGGTGCAGCCGGAACGTTCATTCGCTTTCTGCATAATTTCCAGCGTTTCGACGGTGACCGCATCCGGACTATCGTTGAACTGCACGCCGCCGCAGCCGTTCAGCTGGACGTCGATGAAACCGGGGGCAATAATCGCGCCGTTGACCGAGCGTTGCTCAATTTCAGACGGCAAATCAGCCAGCGGACAGAGACGTTCGATACGGCCATTGGCGATAACAACCGCATGGTCATCGAGAATTTCATGACCGGTGTAAACCCGGCCCTGGGTTAATGCATACATTACGACCCCCGGTATATACGCCCCACCAGCTCAACTCGCATTGTTCTGGTGTGGCATACAAAGAAAAAGATGGTCCCACGCCAGGGCGCGAGACGGACTACATTACAGACCTTTAATATTTTCAGCTTCTAATTCGTTGAAATATTTCAGAGTCTTCACTTTCAGTTCCATCGTGGACGGCTCGTCGCAGACCACAACCGCTTTCGGATGCAGCTGCAGACAGGTGATGGTCCACATGTGGTTGACGTTACCTTCGACCGCCGCCTGCAGCGCCAGCGCTTTCTGATGGCCCAGCACCAGAATCATCACTTCTTCCGCATCCAGCAGAGTACCCACGCCCACGGTCAGCGCATATTTCGGCACCAGATCCACATCGCCGTCGAAGAAGCGGGAGTTGGCCACGCGGGTGTCATGGGTCAGGGTTTTAATACGGGTACGGGACGCCAGAGAAGAGGCCGGTTCGTTAAACGCGATATGACCATCGTTACCTACGCCGCCCATAAACAGGTGGATTTTACCGTAGGAGCGGATTTTTTCTTCATAACGACGGCATTCTGCATCGATATCCGGCGCATTACCATTCAGCAGGTTGATATTTTCAGCTGGAATATCAACATGGTCAAAGAAATTGCGGTGCATGAAGCTATGATAGCTTTCTGGATGCTCTTTCGGCAGGCCGACATACTCATCCATGTTGAAGGTAACAACGTGCTTGAAGCTAACCTGGCCTGCTTTATGCATTTCAACCAGCGCTTTGTAAGCGGTAAGAGGCGTACCACCGGTAGGCAGACCCAGTACGAACGGACGGTCCGCGGTCGGTTTGAACGCGTTAATGCGGTTAACGATATGACGGGCAGCCCATTTACCTACTTGTTCAGCTGTTACCAGGGGGATCAGTCTCATTCTTCACCTCTATAGTTAAATTAGAACCTGGCGGATTGGCGCCAGCATACTATGAAGAGTATTGCAGCAACTGCGCCGACCGGGGTCAATCCGTGTTGATTTTTTGAATGATAAAATAAGTTTTCGATGTTAGCCAGTCAAAGGGAGGGGGGAATACGATATTTGGTGATTATAGTCACAAAAAATACCCGTTTAATTTGCGATACGAATTAATTTTTCACACACTTTGCCGGTAAGTGATAAATCCGACCTTGTTACACAATAAAAAAGTGGCTTTGAAATGAGCCTCATCGGGGTCTCATAGGGGGAATAAGATGAATATTTTAGGTTTCTTTCAGCGGCTGGGTAGGGCGTTACAGCTCCCTATCGCAGTGCTGCCGGTCGCGGCCTTGCTGCTGCGATTCGGGCAACCAGATCTGCTGAACGTACCCTTCATCGCGCAAGCGGGTGGGGCAATCTTTGACAACTTAGCGTTGATCTTCGCCATCGGCGTGGCATCAAGTTGGTCCAAAGATAACGCGGGTTCTGCGGCGCTGGCCGGCGCGGTAGGTTATTTCGTGATGACCAAAGCGATGGTCACCATTAACCCGGAAATTAACATGGGCGTGCTGGCGGGTATCATTACCGGTCTGGTCGCGGGTGCTGTTTATAACCGTTGGGCCGGCATTAAACTGCCAGACTTCCTGAGCTTCTTCGGCGGTAAACGCTTCGTACCTATCGCTACCGGCTTCTTCTGTCTGGTGCTGGCTGCCATCTTCGGCTATGTCTGGCCGCCGGTGCAGCACGCTATTCATGCGGGCGGCGAATGGATCGTGTCTGCGGGCGCGCTGGGTTCCGGTATCTTCGGTTTCATCAACCGTCTGCTGATCCCAACCGGTCTGCATCAGGTGCTGAACACCATCGCCTGGTTCCAGATTGGCGAGTTCACCAACGCCGCGGGCGCGGTCTTCCACGGCGACATCAACCGCTTCTATGCCGGTGACGGTACCGCGGGGATGTTCATGTCCGGCTTCTTCCCGATCATGATGTTTGGTCTGCCGGGCGCTGCGCTGGCGATGTACATGGCTGCGCCGAAAGAGCGTCGTCCGATGGTCGGCGGTATGCTGCTGTCCGTGGCCATCACCGCCTTCCTGACCGGTGTGACCGAGCCGCTGGAATTCCTGTTCATGTTCCTGGCGCCATTGCTGTACCTCCTGCACGCTATCCTGACCGGTATCAGCCTGTTCATCGCAACGGCGCTGGGTATCCATGCGGGCTTCTCCTTCTCCGCGGGCGCTATCGACTACGTGTTGATGTACAGCCTGCCGGCAGCCAGCAAAAACGTCTGGATGCTGCTGGTGATGGGCGTGGTGTTCTTCTTCGTTTACTTCCTGTTGTTCAGCGCGGTTATCCGCATGTTCAACCTGAAAACGCCGGGTCGTGAAGATAAAACCGACGACGTCGTGACTGAAGAAGCTAACAGCAACACCGAAGAAGGTCTGACTCAGCTGGCGACCAACTACATCGCAGCCGTAGGCGGTACCGATAACCTGAAAGCCATTGATGCCTGTATCACCCGTCTGCGTCTGACCGTCGGCGACTCGGCGAAAGTCAACGATGCCGCCTGTAAACGTCTCGGCGCCTCCGGCGTGGTGAAACTGAACAAACAGACTATCCAGGTCATCGTTGGCGCGAAAGCGGAATCCGTTGGCGACGCCATGAAGAAAGTGGTTGCCCGTGGTCCGGTTGCCGCTACCGCCGTCTCGACTGACAGCGCGCCAGCCGCCGCGCCTGCGGCCAAACCGCAGGCGGTTGCAAACGCTAAAACCGTCGAAGCGCTGGTTTCCCCGATTACCGGCGAAGTGGTGGCGCTTGAGCAGGTGCCGGATGAAGCCTTCGCCAGCAAAGCCGTCGGTGACGGTGTCGCGGTGAAACCGACCGATAACATCGTTGTCGCGCCGGCGGCCGGTACGGTGGTGAAAATCTTCAACACCAACCACGCATTCTGCCTGGAAACCGATAATGGCGCGGAAATCGTCGTCCATATGGGCATCGATACCGTCGCGCTGGAAGGCAAAGGCTTTAAACGTCTGGTTGAAGAGGGCGCACAGGTGAAAGCCGGCGAGCCGATTCTGGAAATGGATCTGGCGTTCCTCAACGCCAACGCCCGCTCGATGATTAGTCCGGTCGTCTGCAGCAACAGCGATGATTACAGCGCGCTGGTGATTCAGGCAACGGGTAACGTTGTCGCCGGCCAAACGCCGTTGTTCGAGATTAAAGGCAAGTAAGGCTCCTGAGTAGAGTTTTGCCTCAGCGGCGCAGCGAAACCTGCGCCGCTTTTTTTTGCCGCAAATACCCCCATATCCAACAACAGATACGTATTTTGCGTAACTAATAGTTGTCTCTGCGCCCTGCTTGTAAGATCATGTGCCGTTATACGTTGTTTACGCTTTGAGGAACCCGTGATGAGTGAGGCAGAAGCCCGCCCGACTAACTTTATCCGTCAGATCATCGATGAAGATCTGGCTACCGGTAAGCACACCACCGTTCATACCCGCTTCCCGCCGGAACCGAACGGCTACCTGCACATTGGCCATGCAAAATCCATTTGCCTGAACTTCGGCATCGCTCAGGATTACCAAGGTCAATGTAATCTGCGTTTCGATGACACCAACCCGGTGAAAGAAGATATCGAATACGTGGAGTCGATTAAAAACGACGTGCAGTGGTTAGGTTTCCACTGGTCCGGCGATGTCTGCTACTCCTCTGATTACTTCGATCAGCTGCATCAGTATGCGGTTGAACTGATCAACAAAGGTTTGGCCTACGTTGACGAACTGTCCGCCGACGAGATCCGCGAATACCGCGGTACCCTGAAAGAACCGGGTAAAAACAGCCCATACCGCGATCGCAGCGTGGAAGAGAACCTGGCGCTGTTCGAAAAAATGCGCACCGGCGGCTTTGAAGAGGGTAAAGCTTGCCTGCGCGCGAAGATCGACATGGCGTCGCCGTTCATCGTGATGCGTGACCCGGTGCTGTATCGCATTAAATTTGCGGAACACCATCAGACCGGCAACAAGTGGTGCATCTACCCGATGTACGACTTCACCCACTGCATCAGCGATGCGCTGGAAGGTATCACCCACTCGCTGTGTACCCTGGAGTTCCAGGACAACCGTCGTCTGTACGACTGGGTGCTCGACAACATCAGTATTCCGGTGCATCCGCGTCAGTATGAATTCTCGCGCCTGAATCTCGAATACACCGTGATGTCCAAGCGTAAGCTGAATCAGCTGGTGACGGAAAAGCACGTGGAAGGTTGGGATGACCCGCGTATGCCGACTATTTCCGGTCTGCGCCGTCGTGGTTATACCGCTGAATCCATCCGCGAGTTCTGCAAACGCATCGGCGTGACCAAGCAGGACAACACCATTGAGATGGCGTCGCTGGAGTCGTGCATTCGTGAAGATCTTAACGAAAACGCGCCGCGCGCGATGGCGGTAATCGATCCGGTTAAACTGGTTATCGAAAACTATCCGCAGGGCGCAAGCGAAATGGTGGCGATGCCGAACCATCCGAACAAGCCGGAAATGGGTAGCCGCGAGGTACCATTCAGCGCTGAGATCTGGATCGATCGCGCGGACTTCCGCGAAGAAGCCAACAAACAGTACAAGCGTCTGGTGCTGGGTAAAGAGGTGCGTCTGCGCAACGCCTACGTGATTAAAGCGGAACGCGTTGAGAAAGATGCAGAAGGTAATATCACTACCATCTTCTGTACTTACGATGCCGACACCCTGAGCAAAGACCCGGCCGATGGCCGCAAGGTTAAAGGCGTTATCCACTGGGTGAGCGCGGCGCACGCGCTGCCGGTTGAAATTCGCCTCTATGACCGTCTGTTTAGCGTGCCGAACCCGGGCGCGGCGGATGACTTCCTGGCGGTAATGAACCCGGAATCGCTGGTCATCAAGCAAGGTTTCGCGGAGCCGAGCCTGTCGAAAGCGCAGGCGGGTAAAGCATACCAGTTCGAGCGCGAAGGTTACTTCTGCCTCGACAGCCGCTACGCCACCGAGAGCCATCTGGTCTTCAACCGCACCGTTGGCCTGCGTGACACCTGGGCTAAAATCGGCGAGTAATGCTCACCGTCTTCATGAAACGCCGCGCACTGCGGCGTTTTTTTTATTTCAGAATCAGTGAATTAAGAATCGATATTTTTTCGATGCGAATTAATCTTATTAAAACGCAGTAATAATTCCCCATCTCTTCCTGCCTGCGTATTTACATTTAACCGTTTCAGCTTTGACGGATTTTCAATTTTTTTTCGATATAACCATGACTTATCGTTAAAAAAGCTGAGAAGTAAGTCTGTAACAAAACGACATAAATTATGTGCGCTTTGTCATAATCTTAAGCTTTGCTCTGCGAAAGAGATTGATAATTCGCGTCACGAAAAATAGTCTATCCATAGTGGTTTCGCGGACTTTTAACCGCACCGCTTTTAGTACTTTTTTATTTTTTTAGCGAGCTGCCTTTGGCAATCGCAATTTTAAAACGTCAAAGAGGATATGCACATGCGTACGTTTAGTGGCAAACGTAGTACGCTGGCGCTGGCTATTGCCGCCGTCACCGCGATGTCGGGTTGGGTTGTGGCTCCACAGGCCAGCGCAGCAGGCTTTATCGATGATTCTACCTTAACCGGCGGTATCTATTACTGGCAGCGCGAGCGCGACCGTAAAAACGTAGAAACCGACAAATACGAAACTAACCTTTCCCATTCTACCTGGAACGCCAACCTGGATTTCCAGTCCGGCTATGCCGCCGATATGTTTGGTCTGGATATTGCTGCCTTCACCGCGATTGAAATGGCGGAAAACGGCGACAGCGGCCATCCGAACGAAATTGCTTTCTCCTCCAGCAACCGTGCGTACAGCGAAGATTATACCGGCGATAAGAGCGGGATAAGCCTGTATAAAGCGGCAGCAAAATTTAAATTTGGCCCGGCGTGGGCGCGCGCGGGTTATATCCAGCCGACCGGACAAACGCTGCTGGCGCCGCACTGGAGCTTTATGCCGGGTACCTATCAGGGTGCGGAAGCCGGAGCCAACTTCGACTATGGCGATAACGGCGCGCTGAGTTTCTCCTATATGTGGACTAACGAATATAAGGCGCCGTGGCATATCGAGATGGATGATTTCTACCAGAACGATAAGAAAACCAAAGTTGACTATCTTCACTCTCTTGGCGCGAAGTACGATTTTAAAAACGATCTGGTGCTGGAAGCCGCATTTGGACAGGCCCAGGGCTATATCGATCAGTACTTTGCTAAAGCCAGCTACAAATTTGATATCGCGGGTTCGCCGTTGAGCACCAGCTATCAGTTCTACGGTACCCGCGATAAAGTCAGCAACGGCGGCGTCAACGATATCTACGACGGCACCGCGTGGCTGCAGGCGATCACTTTCGGCTATAAAGCGGCCGATGTGCTGGATCTGCGTCTGGAAGGGACCTGGGTGAAAGCCGATGGTCAGCAGGGCTACTTCCTGCAGCGTATGACGCCAACCTATGCCTCCTCTAACGGTCGTCTCGATATCTGGTGGGATAACCGCTCTGACTTTAACGCCAACGGCGAGAAAGCGGTGTTCTTCGGTGCGATGTACGACATGAAGAACTGGGACATGCCGGGCTGGGCGTTTGGCGCATCCTATGTTTACGCCTGGGATGCTAAGCCTGGCAGAATGGCATCCCCGGATGCTTACTACGATCCTAACTATCGTCTGAAAGAATCCGCCTACAGCCTGGATGCTATCTACACCCTGCAGGAAGGCCGCGCGAAAGGAACGATGTTCAAACTGCACTTCACGCAATACGACAACCACTCCGACATCCCGAGCTGGAGCGGCGGTTACGGCAACATCTTCCAGGATGAGCGTGACGTGAAGTTTATGGTTATCGCACCGTTCACCATTTTCTGATGCCTGCGCGGCGGGCGTGAGCCTGCCGCCCCTCCGGGAGAATAATTATGAAAAAGCTGCTGCTCATCGCCATCATGGCATCGGGTTTGGTTGCCTGCGCGCAATCGCCAGCGCCGAAAGAAGATTCCAAATTGAAAGATGCCTATAGCGCCTGTATCAACACGGCGGAAGGTAATCCGGACAAAATTGAAGCCTGTCAGAGCGTGCTCAATGTCCTGAAGGAAGAGAAACCGCATCAGCAGTTTGCGACGCAGGAGAGTGTCAGAGTGCTGGATTATCAGGCCTGTATTCAGGCGACGCGCACCGGTAATGACCAGGCGGTCAAAGCGCGCTGCGATAAAATCTGGCAGGAGATCCGCAGTAATAACACCACTAAGTAAAGCAGACAGTTAAGCGTATACGGGCGGAGCGCACACTCCGCCCGTCGCTATTTTAACGCGGTATTTCCGCTGGTTGATAGCCGCGGCTCAGACGCATGAACAACATGGCGGTGGCGGCGAATCCGCATAGCGCCGCGCACATCAGCCACCAGCCCGGCGCGCTCTTATCGCCGGTGATTTCCACCAGCGCGGTAGAGATAGCCGGCGTCAGGCCGCCGAAGATAGCGGTGGCGAGGCTAAACGCCAGCGAAAAGCCCACGGTGCGAACGTAGACCGGCATCACTTCCGTTAGCGCCGCCACCATTGCGCCGTTATACATACCAAAGAAGAACGAGAGCCACAGCAGCACCAGCGTCATGCGGGTGAAGTCCGGCGCGGCGGTGAGCCATTGCATCACCGGCCAGGTGGTCAGCAACGCCAGGACGGTGATTCCCATCAGCACCGGACGACGACCTATTTTGTCTGACAGCGCCCCGCCAATCGGCAACCAGATAAAGTTAGAGATACCGACCAGCATCGTGACCAGCAAGCTGTCGCGTGCGCTCAGATGCAGTACCGCTCTGCCGTAAGTTGGGGTATAGACGGTAATAAAATAAAAGGTGGTGGTCGTCATCGCTACCAGTAAGGTGCCTGTGCTGATGATGCGCCAGTTTTTAACAATTGTGGTCAGTATCTCTTTCGTATCGGGACGATGCTTACGCTGAAGAAAGGCTTCGGTCTCCTGCAGCGAACGCCGGAGCACGAAAATCAGCGGGATAATCAGGCAGCCGATAAAGAAGGGAATGCGCCAGCCCCATTCTGCAATCTCGTCGTGACCCAGCGTCTCGTTCAGCGCGTAGCCAATCAGCGCCGCCATGACGATGGCCACCTGTTGGCTGGCGGACTGCCAACTGGTATAGAACCCCTTTTTCCCCGGTTTGGCGATTTCCGCCAGATAGACCGACACGCCGCCGAGCTCGACCCCGGCCGAGAATCCTTGCAGCAAACGGCCAATTAATACCAACACCGGCGCCAGCACGCCGATGGTTTGGTAACCCGGCACCAGCGCAATCAGTAACGTGCCGCAGCCCATAATCGCCAGGGTGACCATCAGTCCTTTACGGCGCCCGATCCTGTCGATATAGGCGCCCAGCACCACCGCGCCAATGGGGCGCATCAGAAAGCCGGAACCAAATACGGCAAAGGTGAGCATCAACGCCGCAAACTCGCTCTCTGCCGGAAAGAAGGTTCTGGCGATATAGGTGGCATAGAAACCAAACAGAAAGAAGTCGAATTGCTCGAGAAAATTACCGCTAGTTACGCGGAGAATTGCGCCGAAGGTACCGGCGCGCGATGTTGGTTGAGTCATAGAGTTTGCTCTCCATTGTCTTTATCTTGTTGTTATAGAGGTAAGAGTGAGCGGGTTAGTCGCCTGCGACTGCCGCCTGTTTTCCGCGCCGCTTCTCAATCGCCCACTTGAGTAACGCCGCACAGCGATAAAATCCGTGGGCAAATTTTCCGTAAGGCAGCGTTAAAAACAGCGCCATCACCACCCCGAGATGGATAGCGAGCAGAATGCCCATCCACGAGGTGTCCCGGCCCGCCAGGAGCGCGAGCCCGGTAAAACTGGTCAGCAGCAATAGCAAGATAAAACCACGATCCATCGGTTTTTGCCGCGCGTCGCCGTGCAGCGGCGAGCGGCGCAGGTTCAGCCATAGCAAACCCGCAGGGCCTACCAGCAGCCCGATCCCGCCAAGCGTGCCCAGCAGCACCGGTACGCTGAAGAACGGGTAGGGCGCTTCCCAGCCGGCGAAGTAGTGATAGCCGGTGGCCACAACCGTGGCGGCGAAACAGAGCATAAAACCGTAAAAGGTGAAGTGGTGAAAACGGCGGCGCATCAGGGTGAAGGCGTCATCGGCCTCGTTACAGCCTTTACCGTGTCCGCCGTCGAGATATTTCAAGGTCAGCGCATCATGTGAGGCCCTGGCGATATCAGCCGCCTGCGGTTGGCCCGGCGAGATCTCGCGCCAGAAACGAATCACCCCGCTCATCAGTAAACCGATGGCCAAAATAAAGACTGAACCAAACATCCACGCCAGCAGGTTATGTGGGAAAATCTGGTAGAAATCGCCGGCCAGCGGCGGGTGCAGCAGCGAGCCTTTGAGCCCCATCGCCAGCAGCAGAAACAGGACAAGACCCGCGACCAGCGCCAGCACCGTGGCGATCCCCGCACGGCGATATAAACTGCCGAAAGCGGCGGGCCGGGCGTAATGTTGATAGGTTTCCAGCCGCACTTCCGCCATCGCTCTGGGAACATTAATCGCAAACTCGTGCGGCGGGGCATACTGGCAGGCGTGCAGGCAGGCGCCGCAGTTGTGGCACAGGTTCGCCAGATAGTTAATATCCGCCTTGCCAAAGGACAGACGCTGGGTCATGGCCGGAAATACGGCGCAAAAGCCTTCGCAATAGCGGCAGGCGTTACAGACCTGCATCACCCGTTCGACTTCCGCTTCCGGCTCGGTGATGATTTGCGCCTCGATGATCAGCTTTTCAAGCGACTTCATGATGTTTCTCCTGCTGCGCCGCCAGGGCGGCTTGCTGACCGGCAATGCGGCCGAATGTGGTCCCGATCGACATGCCTACGCCGGCGGTATAGCCTTTGCCCAGCACGTTGCCGGCCATCATTTCGCCGGCGACAAACAGATTGCGGCTCGGCTTGCCGGCAAAGTGGACGGCGGCGTGTTGATTGACGTACAGCCCGAGGTAGGTGAAGGTGATCCCTGGACGTAGGGCATAACCGTAATAAGGCGGCGTATCGATAGGCCGCGCCCAGTGGGTCTTCGGCGGCGTCAGGCCGGCGGTGGCGCAGTTATCAAGACGGGTATGGTCGAACTGGCCTGGCGTACAGGCGGCATTGTAGCTGGCGATGGTCTGTGACAAACGTTCGCCGTCCAGCCCCAACTGGCGCGCCAGTTCCGCGATGGTATTGGCCTGGGCGCCCGGAAATACGGGCGGCATAAACTGTCCAACGGCTTTGCTGTCGATGATCGAATAGCCGATTTGCCCCGGCTGGTGGGCGACCAGACGGCCCCAGATGGCGTAACGTTTGGGCCAGAAATCTTCCCCTTCATCATAAAAGCGCTCAGCATCGCGGTTCACCACCACCCCCAGCGACACGCAGTCGACGCGGGTACAGATGCCGCCGTCATAGAGCGGCGCCCGGGCGTCAATGGCGACGCAGTGCGACTGCGAAGGATCGCCGATGATATCGGCCCCGGCGTCGATCATAAATTTGAGCAGCACCCCCTGATTAAAACGGGTGCCGCGGATGAGAAAGTTGTCGGCAGGCCATTCGCCGCGCTCATTTTGCCCCCAGGCTTCGCGCAGCCACTCGCGGTTAGATTCAAAACCGCCGGCGGCGAGCACGCAGGTTTTCGCGGCGATCCGCTCGGTGCCCGCCAGCGCGGCGACGAATTCGCCATCACGTAATTCAAGCGCCTGCACCGGAGTGTTATAGCGGATCTGCACGCCCATCTGCTCGGCGCTGCGGTAATAGGCATTGACCAGGGCTTTACCGCCGCCCATAAAAAAGGCGTTGGTGCGTGCGACGTGCAGGGCGCCGGATAAGGGCGGTTGAAAGTTAACGCCATGACGGCGCATCCAGTCCCGACATTGCGACGAGGTGCGGATCACCAACCGGGCCAGCGTTTCGTTGGTGTTGCCCCCGGTCACGCGCAGCAGATCCTGCCAGTATTCTTCTTCCGGATAGCTGTCGACTAAGACATCCTGCGGCACATCGTGCATACAACGCAGGTTACGCGTGTGCTGAGAGTTACCGCCACGCCATTCCCGCGGCGCGGCCTCCAGCAGCAGGACGGATGCGCCTGCTTCCCGGGCGGTTAAGGCGGCGCATAACGCGGCGTTGCCGCCGCCAATCACCAGTACATCCACCATTATCGGCTCCATTACGCTTTGACTAATTGTTAAATTTGTAATGGAAATGTAAGATGTAGGGGCGGCAGGCGCTATGGCGTAAAGCTAAAGAGGGGTTTAGTAAGTGTAAAGACTGGCGCCCGGCCAGCAGCCAGTTTCCACAAGCTGACGCATGACTTTGGTCAATATCACGCGCGCGGCAAGGCCTGCCGGGGTGAGTTCATCATCTGAGAGACTGACCAGAAAATTAGGTCGGCTTAGTACCGGATTGTCGACGCCGATCACTCTTAGCGCCTCGCTGTCGAGATGAGAAATCGCCGCGCCCGGCTGCAGCGTGGCGCCGAGCCCGTCACGGACGGCGCGCATCAGCAGGGCCAGGCCATCGATTTCAGCCACCACGTCAACGTTGATGGCGTGCTCCTGACAAATAGCGTCCAGCCTGCCGCGCAGGCCATGCCCCTGGCTTGGCATAATCAGCGGGATGGCGGCCAGTTGGTTCGGGGAGATGCTATCGCCGGGCAGCGGCGCCAGCACGTCATGGGCGCCAATGAGAAACAGGCGCTCTTCGAGAATGGGTCTGGCGCTCCAGCGCAGGATCTTCTCTTTCTGGAAAACGATGGCTAAATCGAGCTGGCGGGTATTGATCATCCGTTCCAGATTGCCGGAGAGGCTCTCCACCAGGTGCAGGCGGACGTCGGCGTAGCTTTCGCGCATGGCGTTGATAAAAGGTACGCCAAGTACAGAAGCGGTGCTGGGCGCCATACCGACGCTGACGTGACCGGAAAGGCGTGCTTCACGCGCGGCGAGAATGGCATCGTCAGCATGGCGCAGCGCCAGTTGCGCCTGTGGGTAAAAGGCCAGCCCGGCGCTGGTGGGCATTACGCCACGCGAAGTCCGTTGCAGCAGGCGGATAGCGAGTTCATTTTCCAGACGCGCCATTTGCTGGCTGAGCGCAGAGACGCCAATATTCAGATCGAGCGCGGCGCGGCCCATACTGCCGGTTTCCACGATGCGGACAAAATAGCGTAGCTGGCGCAGCTCCATAGTGACTCTCCGTACAAGGCGATAGGCTCTGACAGAATACGCATTCAGGCGGATTTCGCCCATAAAAAAAGCCAACCTTCAGGTTGGCTTTTTACGACAAACGAGACGGGAAATTATTTATTCACCGCATCGTGGGCATGTTCATCTTCGCGGCAGTCGCCTTCCGCACAGTGGCCGTACAGGTACAGGCTGTGGTTAGTTAAGCGGATGCCGTGTTGCGCAGCAATTTCACGTTGGCGGGATTCGATAGAATCATCGCTGAACTCGATCACTTTGCCGCAGTCGAGGCAAATCAGGTGATCGTGGTGGTGCTGCTGAGTCAGCTCGAATACGGATTTACCGCCTTCGAAGTTGTGACGAGTCACGATGCCTGCATCGTCGAACTGGTTCAGCACGCGGTAAACGGTAGCCAGACCAATCTCTTCACCCATATCGATCAGGCGTTTATATAAATCTTCCGCACTGACGTGATGGTTATCCGGTTCCTGCAACACTTCCAGAATTTTCAGTCGGGGAAGTGTGACTTTCAGGCCAGCCTTCTTTAATGCGATATTGTTGTCAGTCATGCGGAATCTGTCCTGTTGCTAAAGATCGGCTTCCTTCAAAGGGAAGCAATACAGAGAATCACCCGATGTAATGCGTCTCATTATAGAGCTGCTACTCTGAAATGAAAACTGCAAGCATCGCGCCTTGTAAGCTGTCAAAAACGAATTACCAGCTACAAACTGTGTCACGTGACCTCGTGGAATCAGAGGACATTGTACAGATATGTGATGAAAAGTTAAAAACTTGTAGCTATTAGTTTGATTGCTTTTATCTATTAATTCAGCGCAGCTTAATAGCTGCGCCGTTTGATTCTTAGGCGTTTTTGATTTCTTCCAGATGCAGCTCTTCGGAAATCTGCTTCACCCACTTCTCAACGCGCTCGTTGGTCAGTTCCGGTTGACGGTCTTCATCAATCGCCAGACCTACGAAGTGATCGTCGTCCGCCAGGCCTTTCGACGCTTCAAAGTGGTAGCCCGCGGTCGGCCAGTGGCCAACGATGGTTGCGCCGCGCGGTTCAATGATGTCACGAATGGTGCCCAGCGCATCGCAGAAGTATTCTGCGTAATCTTCCTGGTCGCCGCAGCCAAAGACGGCTACCAGCTTACCGTTGAAGTCGATCTCTTCCAGCGTCGGGAAGAAGTCGTCCCAGTCGCACTGCGCTTCGCCGTAGTACCAGGTTGGGATGCCGAGCAGCAGAATATCGTGGCTTTCCAGATCTTCTTTGCTGCTCTTGGCAATGTCGTGAACTTCAGCAACGTCTTTACCGAGCTGCTTTTGGATCATTTTTGCAATATTTTCGGTGTTGCCGGTGTCGCTGCCAAAAAAGATGCCGATGATTGCCATGAGTAAAATAACCTCTTGAAACTTAATGATGTGGTAGTGGCATTATGCCTACAGTTAACGGCAATCATAGCAGAACAGGGAAGGGCGCGGAAACAGCAATAACGTCCTGGTGCACACTCTGCTACATGAAAGCGATTTTTTTGCGTTTTTCAGACTTCGCCCTGGTTACGCAGGCAGGCCAGTTGGTGCATCAGCATCTCTTCGATAAGATCGCTGCGGCTCATATTGCGGGCTTCCGCCAGCTCATTAAGCGCGTCGACCGCATCGGCGTTGAGCTTCAACTCAACGCGCTTCAAGCCGCGAACCTTATCGCGTTTGAGCTGATTGCGTTTGTTGATGCGCAGTTGTTCATCGCGCGAAAGCGGATTGGTTTTCGGTCTACCCGGGCGACGCTCATTTGCGAACAAATCTAATGTCGTTCGGTCCGTTTGTTCTTTTGCCATGATTCAGAGTGACTTCGGGGAAACAAGCTGCCGGGCTATAGCCGGCGCAGATAGCGCGCCATAATACATCAGGCGAACCGCTGCGCCAACGACCGCGGGCATTCTGCCGCGCGGTCGGGCGTTTTTTAGCCACTCAGGCTTCAATTGTGCTCAGATAACGGCGAATTGCGCGTAAAACCGCCTCGGGTTTTTCCGCATGCACCCAGTGTCCGGCGCCGGCAATGACGTGGGCGCGGGCCTGCGGGAACTGCGCCAGCAGCGCGTCGCGGTATTCATCGGTGACATAAGGGGAGTTGCCGCCGGGAATAAATTGCGCCGGGTGCGGCCAGGCTGGCACGGTTTCCCAGCCGACAATATGCGGGTATTGATCCCACAGCGCCGGCACGTTGAAGCGCCACGCGCCGTCGACAAAGGATTTCAGCAGAAACTGAATGACGCCTTCTTCCTTTATATGCTCGCGCATCACCTGCGCCGCCTGCTGGCGGGTGCTGGCGGCGGATTCGCTGACCGCGTTAATCGCCGCGAAGATCTCATCATGACGGCGGACGTGATAAGCCACCGGCGCAATATCAATCGCCACCAGCCCGGCGATGCGATCCGGCGCCAGCGCGGTCAGCGCCATCACCGCTTTGCCGCCCATCGAATGGCCGATAAAAGTCGCTTTCTCTATCTGATGATCGTCAAGAGTATCCAGCAGATCCTGCGCCATCGCGCGGTAGGTCATCTCCGGCGAACGCGGGGATAAACCGTGGTTTCGCATATCGACCTGCAATATATCGTAGTCGGCGACCAGATCGCGGGCGAGGATCCCAAGATTGTCCAGGCTGCCGAACAGGCCATGTACCAGGACGATTGGGGATTTATTGTGCGGGTTTTGTGCAGATTGCGCTCGGCTATTTAATTTCATGGCAAAGTTCTTTTTTTCGCTCCGTCGGGTTAGGGTATTATGTTGGACATTCTGCCATTAGGCTGCAAGACCCGGAAGCATTCTGAGTTTTAACGCCATCCTGGTTTGACGCTATTCGCGGTTGGGATTTGTCCTCTATCTGCTGCCTGTTGCGCTGCGGCGTGAAAGACAAAGGATAGTTAATCCCGACGACTTGTATTCAGAAACAAAGAAATCGCACTGGATTAAGATGAAAACAATCGAAGTTGATGATGAGCTCTACCGCTATATTGCCAGCCACACTCTGCATATCGGCGAGAGCGCATCCGACATTTTACGGCGCATGCTGAAATTTACCGCCGTTTCTCAACCTGCATCTGGCGCGCCTGCGGCGAAAGCCGCGCCGGCGGCTGCTCCTGCGGCGGCGCCAGTCGTCGAAGCGAAGCCGGCCAACCCGGTTAAAGATAAAGTCCGCGCGATGCGCGAGCTGCTGTTATCTGACGAATACGCGGAACAAAAGCGCGCGGTTAACCGCTTCATGCTGGTATTGACTACGCTTTACTCGTTAGACAGTAAGGCTTTTTCAGAAGCCACTGAATCTCTGCACGGGCGCACCCGCGTATACTTCGCCGAAGATTCACGGACGCTGCTGAAAAGCGGTAATCAGACCAAACCGAAACAGGTTCCTGGTACGCCGTGGTGGGTTATCACCAATACTAATACCGGCCGTAAATGCAGCATGATCGAACACATCATGCAATCAATGCAGTTCCCTGCGGAGCTGATTGAAAAGGTTTGCGGCACGATCTAGTTAATTAAACTTTGCACCAGAAGGATCAGGCAATGGCAATCGATAAACGTGCGGGTCAGCCGGCACAACAGAGTGATTTGATTAACGTCGCCCAGCTGACCGCTCAGTACTATGTGCTGAAGCCGGAAGCGGGCAATGCGGAGCATGCGGTTAAATTCGGCACCTCCGGCCATCGCGGTAGCGCAGGGCGCCACAATTTCAATGAGCAGCATATTCTGGCGATTGCGCAGGCGATTGCGGAAAACCGCGCGAAAAACGGCATCACCGGCCCGTGCTACGTGGGTAAGGATACCCACGCTTTATCCGAACCGGCCTTCATTTCCGTGCTGGAAGTGCTGGCGGCAAACGGTGTTGATGTGATCGTTCAGGAAAACAACGGCTTCACCCCGACGCCGGCGGTTTCCAACGCGATTCTGGTGCATAACAAAAAAGGCGGGCCGCTGGCGGATGGTATTGTCATTACCCCGTCGCACAACCCGCCGGAAGATGGCGGTATTAAGTACAACCCGCCAAACGGCGGCCCGGCTGATACTAACGTGACTAAAGTGGTAGAGAACCGCGCTAATGAACTGCTGGCTGCTGGTCTGCAGGGCGTGAAACGTATTTCTCTCGACGCCGCGCTGGCTTCCGGCCACGTGAAAGAGCAGGACCTGGTACAGCCGTTTATTGAAGGGCTGGCGGATATCGTCGATATGGCGGCTATCCAGAAAGCGGGCCTGAAACTGGGCGTCGACCCGCTGGGCGGTTCGGGTATCGAATACTGGAAACGCATCGGCCAGCACTACAAGCTGGATCTGACCATCGTCAACGATCAGGTCGATCAGACGTTCCGCTTTATGCACCTTGATAAAGATGGCGCGATCCGCATGGACTGCTCCTCCGAGTGTGCGATGGCGGGTCTGCTGGCGCTGCGCGATAAGTTCGATCTGGCTTTCGCCAACGATCCGGATTACGACCGTCACGGTATCGTGACCCCGGCTGGCCTGATGAATCCGAACCACTATCTGGCGGTGGCTATCAACTACCTGTTCCAGCATCGTCCGCAGTGGGGCAAAGATGTTGCGGTTGGTAAAACGCTGGTTTCTTCGGCGATGATTGACCGCGTGGTTAACGATCTGGGCCGTAAGCTGGTGGAAGTGCCGGTAGGCTTTAAATGGTTTGTTGACGGTCTGTTCGACGGCAGCTTCGGCTTCGGCGGCGAAGAGAGCGCGGGGGCATCGTTCCTGCGTTTCGACGGCACGCCGTGGTCCACCGATAAAGACGGTATCATCATGTGCCTGCTGGCGGCGGAAATCACCGCGGTGACCGGTAAGAACCCGCAGGAACACTACAACGAGCTGGCGGAACGCTTTGGCGCCCCGAGCTACAACCGTCTGCAGGCATCGGCCACTTCCGCGCAGAAAGCGGCGCTGTCTAAGCTTTCGCCGGAAATGGTGAGCGCCGATACGCTGGCGGGCGATCCGATCACCGCGCGTCTGACCGCGGCGCCGGGCAACGGCGCTTCTATCGGCGGGCTGAAAGTGATGACCGACAACGGCTGGTTCGCGGCCCGTCCGTCAGGCACCGAAGACGCCTACAAAATCTACTGCGAGAGCTTCCTTGGCGAAGAGCATCGCAAGCTAATTGAAAAAGAAGCGGTAGAGATTGTCAGCGAAGTGCTGAAAAACGCCTGATTGTCCTATCAGCATCAGGCCCCCTGCGGGCCTGATTTTTTCGCAAGGAATGCGATGAAATTGCAACGGAAAAACGTATTACTGTTTTGGGGATGGATGGATCTATGTTTCATTCTCGACATAATGTGGTGTAACTTTTCCTTACGCCGAATCCCCATCTATGACGATACCCTGGCATTTGTGCAATTGCTGGACTCTATCGACCCCGCGCTAGCCTGGCAATTCCCGGTAAGCATCTTGCTTGTTCTTAGTATTCCGCTGTCGATGATCCTGTTTTTTAAACAAAGCCGCTATGCCACCGCGGCGATGTGGATACAAGCGCCGTTCCGTTTGTTTTTTGTGATGCCTTCGCTCTTCGTGGGGGTATGGCTCCTAAACAAAATGCAAATTGGTAATGTCATATTAAATTTATCATTTCTACTGCTTTCTGAAGCGCTAAAAATGTATACCGTGTGGCGGTTCAGGAAATAGCATCAGGGCATAAAACGATAGCCAATCCCGGTTTCGGTCAGCAGATGCTGCGGCCGCGCCGGGTCAACCTCCAGCTTTTGCCGTAAGTGTCCCATATAAATCCGCAAATAGTGACTGTGTTCGACGGCGTTAGGTCCCCATACCTGATTCAGAAGCTGGCGCTGGGTGAGCACTTTGCCCGGATTGTTCAGCAGCGCTGCCAGCAGGCGAAACTCGATGGGCGTCAGGTGAATTTCTTCACTGCCGCGCACGATACGGCGGGCGGGGATGTCGACGCTAATATCGGCAAAACGCACCACCGGCTCATCGGCCTGCGCGCTGCCGTGACGGCGCAGCGCGACGCGTAGCCGCGCCTGCAGTTCGCCTATACCAAACGGTTTACTTAGGTAGTCATCGGCGCCGGCGTCAAGGGCGGCGATCTTGTCATGTTCTTCGCTGCGCGCCGACAGCACGATAATCGGCATCTGGCTCCACTGGCGGACTTCGCGGATAAAATCATTACCGTCGCCGTCCGGCAGGCCAAGATCGAGGATCGCTAAATCCGGTTTGCGGGTGGCGGCTTCGATGAGTCCGCGCTGCAGGGTTTCGGCTTCAAATACGCGCATGCCGTCGGCTTCCAGCGCGGTGCGCAGAAAGCGGCGAATAGCGTGTTCGTCTTCGATGATTAAAACGTTAATCACATTTCCTCGGCTAACTCTTCCAGTTCTGGGGGGGCTTCTCGCGGCAGTGTAACACGGAAACAGGCGCCGCCCTCCGGACGGTTGCTGGCGGTAATGCTGCCGTCGTGCACCTCGACAATGGCCTGGCAAATCGCCAGCCCCAGGCCGACGCCGGGGATGGCCGACTCTTTATTACCGCGGGCGAATTTATCAAAGATAGCCTGTTCCTGGCCTGCCGCGATCCCTGGACCATTATCCCAGACTTCGATGATCAACTGTTGTGTATCCGCTTCGGCATGAATGCCAATCTGCGCCTGTGCGCCGGCGTATTTATGCGCGTTCTCCAGCAGGTTGATCAGCACCCGTTCAAACAGCGGGCCGTCAACGTGGACCAGCAGCAGCGGGTCCGGCAGCGACAGCTGGATGCGCTGGCCGCCAAGCCCAGGCTCCAGCATACGCAGGGCGCTACCGACGATCTCTTCGAGAGTTAACCACTCTTTATGCAAATTAAAACCGCCGGACTGAATACGCGCCATATCCAGTAGATTATTCACCAGCCGGGTGGTGTTGAGCACGTGCTGGCGAATTTCGTTGGCCTGCGGCGCGTGCTTCGACCCTTCGCTGGCCAGATCGAGGGTCAGGATCTCCGCCTGGCCGAACAGGACCGTCAGCGGCGTCCGCAGATCGTGAGAGAGGGCGGCCAGCAGTGAGTTGCGCAGGCTTTCGCGTTCGCTGGTCAAGCGCGCCTGCTCTTCGCTGGCGGTCAGGGTCAGGCGCTCAAGCGCGCTGGCCACCAGCAGGGTAAAGGTTTCCAGCAGTCGCTGTTGTTCGGGGATCATCAGCTGGCGCAGATTTTCCGGTTCGACCAGCAGCAGCCCCCAGGTGCGGGCGGCGCTTTGTAGCGGCAGAATTTGATACGGCACGCCGGGGAGAGTGTCGGTACCGGCCCCGGCTGGCTGACCTTTATCGAAACTCCAGCGGGCAATCGCATCATCCCACGAGAAAACGCCGGATTGCTGGGTCATCGGCTGCAACTGCCCGTTCTCATCAGGCAGCAGTAGTTGGCTGCGGGCCTGAAAGGTGGAAGTAATAAAGCGTTCGCTGGTGGCGGCGATATCTTCACGGCTGCGGCCGACCGCCAGCGCTTTTGACATTTCATACAGATGGCGGGTACGCCGCTCGCGATAACGCGCCACCCGCGCCTGGTATCGCATCCCGGCGGTCAGGTTGCCGATCACCAGACCAACGGTCAGCATCACGCCGAACGTCAGCAGGTACTGAACGTCGGAAACCGCCAGCGTACCGCGTGGGGCGACAAAAAAGAGATCGAAGCTAATCACGTTGATAAAGGTCGCCAGCACCGATGGCCAGCGGCCATACAGCAGGGCGATTATCACCACGCCAAGTAGATAGAGCATCACCAGGTTGGCGGCTTCAAAAGCCATCAGCCACTGCATGGCGACCACGGTGATAATGGCGCACAGCGCCACGGCCAACAGACAACCCTTCAACTGTTGGCGCCATTTATCAATAGCCGTACGATTGTCATTTGCGCGGGCGGGCAGGGAGGCCGGTTTTTCATCCAGCGCGATCACCACCAGATCGAGGTCCGGGGCGCGACGCGCCAGACGGTCGGCAAACCCGGCTCGTTCCCACCAGCGGCGCTCTCCCTGGCGACCAATCACAATTTTGCCGAGGTTGTGCTCGCGAGCGTAATGCAGCACCGCTTTTTCTTCCGATGGGTCGGAGAGCGTCGCGGTTTCGGCGCCTAACTCTTGCGCTAGCTTCAGCGCGGCGAGGATTGCCCGCCGCCTGGCCTCCGGTAGACGGTGCAGCGCGGGCGTTTCTACATAGACCGCGTGCCAGACGCTACCGAGCCTGGCCGCCAGCCGGGCGGCGGCGCGAACCAGTTTTTCGCTGCCAGTATTGTGCCCGATGCACAGCAGAATGGCGTCGCGGGTGTGCCAGACTTTTTCCTGCCCCTGGCGGTCGCGCCAGGCGCGCATTTGTTCATCTACCCGATCGGCGGTACGACGCAGCGCCAGTTCGCGCAGGGCGATCAGATTACCTTTGCGGAAGAAGTTTTCGATGGCGCGTTCGGCCTGGCCGCCGATGTACACCTTGCCCTCATTCAGGCGCTGGCGCAGATCGTCCGGCGGCAAATCCACCAGAACCACATCATCGGCGGCGTCAAAGAAGGGGTCGGGGACGGTTTCGCGTACCTGCACGCCGGTAATACCGCTGACTACATCATTGAGGCTTTCAAGATGCTGGACGTTGACGGTGGTGAAGACGTCGATACCGGCTTCGAGCAGTTCTTCGACGTCCTGCCAGCGCTTTGGGTGGCGCGAACCCGGCGCGTTGCTATGCGCCAGTTCGTCCACCAGGATCAGCGCAGGGCGGCGGGCCAGCGCGGCATCAAGATCAAACTCATGAACGTAGCGTCCGCGGTGGGAAATGCGCTTTTGCGGGAGGGCGCTAAGCCCCTCCAACATGGCGGCGGTATCTTTGCGGCCGTGGGTTTCCGCCACGCCGATCAGAATATCCAGCCCCTGAGCGCGCAGCCGCTGCGCTTCCGCCAGCATTGCCCAGGTTTTGCCCACCCCGGCGCAGGCGCCGAAAAACACCTTCAGCTTGCCGCGATGCGGCGCAGCGGTTTGTTGCAGCAGACGGTCGGGGTCCGGGCGCAGCGGCTCGTCACTCATTGATTAATCCTTTAGGGCATCCAGCGCCATATTCAGTTGCAGTATATTTACCACAGGTTGACCGAGAAAACTGAGCAACGGTTTTTGCGTCGCCTGATCCACTAGCTGTTTCACCTGCGCATCGCTGAGATTGCGCGCTTTGGCGACGCGCGGTACCTGCCACAGCGCCGCGGTTGGGGTCAGGTTATTATCCAGTCCGCTGGCCGACGCGGTAACCAACTCGACCGGCACCGTCGGGCTCGCTTGCGGGTTAGCGGCGCGTAATGCCTGTACCCGTTCGCTTATCGCTTTATCCAGCGCCGGATTGCTGACCGCCAGATTACTGCCGCCGGAGGCCAGCGGATTATCCGCCACCTCTGCCGTCGCGGAAGGGCGGCCGTGGAAATAACCGGCGGCGGTAAAGTTCTGCCCGATCAGAGCGGAGCCGCGCACCTCGCCGTCGAGATGGATCAGCGAGCCGTTAGCCTGCTGCGGGAACCACCACTGCCCTAAGGCGGTAGTCAGTAACGGATACAGGCCGCCGGTGAGCAGGGTTAACAGAATAAATAGCACAAGTGCCGGACGAATCAATGACATGGTAATTTCCTCACACCAGACCGGTCAGGGTCAGCAACAGGTCGATAGCTTTAATACCGACAAAAGGCACGATCAGCCCGCCGAGGCCGTAAACCCACAGGTTGCGGCGCAGCATCGCCGATGCCGACAGCGGACGATAGCTCACGCCCTTCAGCGCTAAAGGGATCAGGCAGACGATAATCAGGGCGTTAAAAATAACCGCGCTCATGATCGCCGAAGAGGGCGAGTGCAGATGCATCACGTTCAGCATCGCCAACTGCGGATAGGCGGCGGCGAAGGCGGCCGGAATAATCGCGAAATACTTGGCGACGTCATTGGCGATACTGAATGTGGTTAACGACCCTCGGGTCATCAGCATCTGTTTACCGATATGCACCACTTCAATCAGTTTGGTCGGGTTCGAGTCGAGATCCACCATGTTGCCCGCCTCTTTCGCTGCCTGGGTGCCGGAGTTCATCGCGACCGCCACATCAGCCTGCGCCAGCGCCGGGGCGTCGTTGGTACCGTCACCGGTCATCGCCACCAGCCGTCCTTCCGACTGATACTGGCGAATCAGCGCCAGCTTGGCTTCCGGCGTCGCTTCGGCAAGAAAATCATCAACCCCCGCTTCGGCGGCGATGGCGGCGGCGGTCAGACGGTTATCACCGGTGATCATCACCGTCTTAATGCCCATTTTGCGCAGCTGGGCGAAACGCTCTTTAATGCCGCCTTTGACGATATCTTTGAGCGAAATAATCCCCAGCACGCGTTCGCCCTCGGCGACGACCAGCGGCGTGGCCCCCTGGCGGGCGACCTCTTCTACCTGCTTATCGACATCGGCCGGGAAGTGGCCGCCGTTAGCTTCGATATGGCGGCGAATCGCGTCCACCGACCCTTTACGGATCATGCGTTGGTCGATGTTAATACCGCTCATACGGGTCTGGGCGGTGAAGGGGACAAATGTGGCGTGCAGCGACTGCAGGTCGCGTTCGCGCAGATTAAAGCGCTGTTTCGCCAGCACCACGATGCTGCGGCCTTCTGGCGTTTCATCCGCCAGCGACGATAGCTGGGCGGCATCGGCCAGCACGCGCTCTTCGACGCCGCGAGCCGGCAGAAAAGCTGAGGCCTGACGGTTGCCGAGGGTGATGGTGCCGGTTTTATCCAGCAGCAGTACGTCGACATCGCCGGCGGCTTCCACCGCGCGCCCGCTGGTGGCGATAACGTTGGCGCCGAGCATTCGGCTCATCCCGGCGACGCCGATAGCGGAGAGCAGGCCGCCGATGGTGGTTGGGATAAGGCATACCAGCAGCGCCACCAGTACGGTCACGCTAACCGCATTACCGCTCCACGCCGAGAAGGGCCAGATGGTGGCAGTGGCCAGCAGGAACACCAGCGTCAGGGCGATCAACAGGATCGTCAATGCGATTTCGTTCGGCGTTTTACGGCGCTGCGCGCCTTCAACCATGGCGATCATCCGGTCGAGGAAGGTTTCACCCGGATTGACGCTGCAGCGGATCACCAGCCAGTCAGAGAGGATCCGGGTGCCGCCGGTGACCGAGGCGAAATCGCCGCCGGACTCGCGGATAACCGGCGCGGATTCCCCAGTGATGGCGCTTTCATCTACCGAAGCGCCGCCTTCGATCACTTCGCCGTCGCAGGGGATAATGTCGCCGGCTTCCACCAGTACGATATCGCCTTTGCGTAACTCTTCCGCTGGGACGTGATCCATCGGGGCATCGTGCTGCGGCGCGCGCAGCTTACGGGCGAAAGCGGTTTTTTTCACCCCTTTCAGGCTGTTGGCCTGCGCTTTGCTTCGTCCTTCGGCCATCGCTTCGGCGAAGTTGGCGAACAGCACGGTAAACCACAACCACAGACTCACGGCTGCGGTAAAGCCGGCGTGACCCGTAAGATATCCCCCGGCCATGGCCATCGCCAGCAGGGTGGTCAGCACGCTGCCAATCCAGACGATAAACATCACCGGGTTACGCCACTGCACCGAAGGGCTGAGTTTTTTCACGGCATCCAGCAGCGCCTGACGCACCAGCGTCGGCTCCAGCAGGGCTAATTGTTTGCGACTCATAACAGGCTGCTCCGCATCGCTTAAAGTAAAGAGAAGTGTTCCGCCACCGGGCCGAGCGCCAGTGCGGGGATAAAGGTGAGGGCGCCGACCAGCAGGACGGTACCGATCAGCAGGCCGATAAACAGCGCATCGTGGGTGGCGAGCGTGCCGGAACTGGCGGGCTGAATTTTCTTGTTCACCAGCGACCCGGCAATCGCCATCACCGGGACGATCACCCCGAAGCGGCCCACCAGCATGCAGAACGCCAGCAGCAGGTTCCAGAAGGTCGTGCCGGCGCTTAAGCCGCCGAAGGCGCTGCCGTTGTTGTTGGCCGCCGAGGTGACCGCGTACAACACTTCGCTAAAGCCGTGCGGGCCCGGATTCAACATGGCGCTGCGACCGGCTTCGGTCATCATCGCCAACGCGGTGCCGAGCAGTACCAGCGTCGGGGTCACCAGAATCGCCAGCGCGATCATTTTCATTTCGCGCACGTCGATTTTCTTGCCGAGATATTCCGGCGTGCGGCCAATCATCAGCCCGGCGATAAATACCGCCAGCATGACGAACAGCAGCATGCCGTACAGCCCGGAGCCCACGCCGCCGAAGACCACCTCGCCAATTTGCATCAGCCACATCGGCACCATGCCGCCCAGCGCGGTGAAGGAATCATGCATCGCGTTGACCGCGCCGCAGGAGGCGGCGGTAGTGACTACCGCAAACAGGCTGCTGGCGAGAATGCCAAAGCGGCTCTCTTTCCCTTCCATATTCAGGCTGCTGTCGGCGCCAAGGCTGAGCAGGTGCGGATTTCCGCGAGTTTCCGCCCACATCACCACCGCCACGCAGACCACGAAAATCAGCGCCATTGCCCACAGGATTGCGCGTCCCTGACGGCGATCGCCGACCGCTTCGCCAAAGGCAAAACACAGCGCCGCCGGGATCAGGAAGATCGCCAGCATCTGCACCAGGTTGGTTAACGCCGTCGGGTTCTCAAACGGATGCGATGAGTTGGCGTTAAAGAAGCCGCCGCCGTTGGTACCGAGCATTTTGATCGCTTCCTGCGAGGCGACCGGTCCCATCGGCAGCCACTGGCGAACGCCTTCCAGGCTGGTGAACGGCTGATAAGCCTGCAGGTTCTGCGGCACGCCCTGTTGCACAAAGAACAGCGCGATCAGCAGAGAAAGAGGCAGTAGCAGCCACAGCGTAATGCGGGTCAGGTCGACCCAGGCGTTGCCGAGGGTGCTGACTTTCTGTCGCGCCCAGGCGCGGGTCAGCACGAAGATAACCGCAATACCGGTCGCGGCCGACAGGAAGTTTTGCACCGCCAGACCTACCATCTGGCTGAGATAGCTCATGGTGGTTTCCCCGGCGTAGGCCTGCCAGTTGGTGTTGCTGACGAAGCTTACCGCGGTATTCAACGCTAAATCCCAGGACAGATTGGGGAAGTGCTGCGGATTGAACGGCAGCCAACCCTGACACATCAGCAGCGCCATCAGCGCCGCGAGACCAATCGCGTTAAACAGCACAATGGCGATCAAGTACTGCCGCCAGTCCATCTCCTGGCTGCGAATCCCCGCCAGCCGCCAGATACCGCGCTCAACGCCGGCAAGCCCCGGGAGCGGGAGGTCGTTGATCATTCGCGCCAGCAGCGAACCGAGCGGCCGCGCCAGTACCAGCAGTACCAGCAGGAAGCTGGCGATAAGTAAGAACCCTTGCGCGGCCATCAGAACGCCTCCGCATGTATCAGGGCATAGACCAGATACGCCAGCAGCAGGAATACCAGCGTTACGCCAGCAATGATGCCTGTAGTCACTTTCCACCTCCGGGTGTGTCTCTTATTGATATACCGAGAGGGTAGGAATTTCGGCGCAAAGATTTCGCAAAAATCGCCGCGGGCGGTGTAAAAAAAGTATAAAAATGGCTAAAGGCACAATTTAACTAATGGTTAGTATTAATTTAACTTTTTTGTAACTCAGTTACGCCGTGAATGTAAATTAAGTATAAATAAGTGCTTTTTAGTGGTCGGATGAGTAGTAAAATTACAACCAGCGCGGTACTATTTGTGCAGACAAACATTGTGACATTTACCGGCGCTGCTTGCCGGCCTGACAAAGGGGAGAGAAATTATGGCGTTGTACAAAGCTTATCCTGCTCACATTATCCTGATGCGTCGCGCTTTCGCCGTCGTGGCCGGGGTTGCTGCGCTGCCGGTGATGCTGTTCTGGAAAGATCGCGCCCGTTACTACAGCTGGCTGCATCGCGTATGGGCGAAAACCAGTGAACAGCCGGTATGGATGGCGCAGGCGGAAAAAGCCGCGCACGACTTCTACTAATCCGCGTTGCTGCGACGAATATAAAAACCGCCGGTTGACGACCGGCGGTTTTTTTTCGTCCGCTGTCTACACTTAGCTTTCACGCGCCGTGGCAGAATTGGCAGGTGCTTATTTTGTCGCAGCGCGCTATTTTGCCGGCCTGAGTGATGAGTTTTGCTTACGGAGAGTGAGGAGTTTTATGGCCACCCATCTGGTCTGGTTTCGCATGGATTTACGCCTACACGATAATCTGGCGCTGGCCGCCGCCTGCCGCGACCCGCAGGCGCGGGTGCTGGCGCTCTATATCGCCACGCCAGAGCAGTGGCGCCAGCATCATATGGCGTCGCGCCAGGCGGCCTTTATCGCCAGCCATTTACGCAGTCTGCACGCGGCATTAGCGGAACGCGGTATTCCGCTGCTGGTAGAAGAGGCGGACGATTTCGCCGCCAGCATCGAGTTGCTGACGCGCTTCTGTAAACAGCACCAGGTGAGCCATCTATTTTATAACTATCAGTATGAGTTTAATGAGCGCCGGCGCGACGCCGACGTCGAGAAAACCCTGACAGAAGTTACCTGCCAGGGGTTTGACGACAGCGTACTGTTGCCGCCGGGCAGCGTGATGACCGGCAACCGTGAGATGTATAAAGTCTTTACGCCGTTTAAAAATGCGTTTATCCGCCGCCTGCGTGAAGGGCTGCCGGAGTGCGTGGCGGCGCCGAAAGCACGCCAGTCAGCCGCCGGGCAGGCGCCGCCGCTGCCTGAGATCAACTATCCGCAAACGGCATTTGACACCGATCTGTTCGCGGCGGATGAAAAAACGGCGCTGGCTCGATTGCGCGCGTTTTGCCAGCAGCCGGCGGCGGATTACGATCAGCAGCGCGATTTCCCGGCAATAGAAGGAACCAGCAGGCTATCGCCGTGTCTCGCGATAGGCGTACTGTCGCCGCGCCAGTGCCTGCATCGCTTGTTACGGGAGCAGCCCGGCGCGCTGGATGGCGAAGCGGGCGCAAGCTGGCTGAACGAGCTTATCTGGCGCGAGTTCTATCGTCATCTGATGGTTTACTACCCGAAACTGTGTAAAGGCCGGCCGTTTGTCGCCTGGACCGACAAGGTCGCCTGGCGCAGCAATGAGGATGAACTGCGGGCCTGGCAACAGGGGCAAACCGGTTTCCCCATCGTCGATGCCGCCATGCGGCAGCTTAACGCCACCGGCTGGATGCACAATCGCCTGCGGATGATTGTCGCCAGCTTCCTGGCGAAAGACCTTCGTCTCGACTGGCGGCACGGAGAGCGCTATTTCATGAGTCAGCTGATCGACGGCGATTTGGCGGCCAACAACGGCGGCTGGCAGTGGGCGGCCTCGACCGGTACCGATGCAGCCCCTTATTTTCGTATTTTCAATCCGACGACCCAGGGGGAGAAGTTTGATAAGCAGGGCGAGTTTATTCGCCGCTGGCTGCCGGAACTGGCTGAAGTACCAGAGAAAGCGCTGCATCAGCCGTGGCTGTGGGCGGATAAACAGGGGGTAGCGCTGAGGTATCCGCGCCCGCTGGTTGACCATAAGCAGGCGCGGCTGGAGACGCTGGCGGCCTGGGAAGCCGCCAGATAGTTTTTATTCTACCGCCAGTTGGCGGGTTTTGACCTTCACGGAGTGATACAGCCAGATGACCAGCACCAGGCCGACGCAGGCCAGCGCGCCCCAGGTGATCTGGCTGAAGACGTCGATGTAGGCTTCAATCGAATAGTTAACCGCGCCCGCGGCATCAAACGACGCCTGCGATGTCTGGTCGGCGATGACGCCGGCCAGATAGTTGGCGATCGCCCCGGAAAGCAGCATATAGATACCGGTCAGCACTCCGGTGACGCCGGGGATTTCGATCCGGGTGATTTGCGACATCGCTACCGGGTCGATAAACAGTTCGGCGAAACCCATCACCGCCAGCCCTAGAACCATTAGCGGCATGGAGGAGTGGCCATACGCGGCCGACCAGCGGGCGCTTAAGGTCAGAATGCAGAACCCGGCGCTCATTAGCCCGAGACCGAGGGCGAATTTCCCCCAGATACGCACGGTACGGTTGCCCTTGATGTTTTCTTTGACCAGCCATGCCAGCACCATACCGCAGAGCATTACCGCGAAGGCGTTAACCGACTGGAACATCGCGGTTGGTACTTCATAGCTCATGACGTGGCGGTTCACGAAACGGTCGATATAGAGGCTGATGGAGCTGCCGCCCTGCTGGGCAAAGGCCCAGAACAGCAGGCTAAAACCGGTGAGGACGATAATCAGACGCAGCTCTTTACGCTGTTTGTCGTTCTCCGCGCGCAGGTAAATACGCGCCAGTACCGCCAGGCCAATCACCGTCGCGACGATCAGCGCATACACCGACCACTCCTGCCAGAACAGCACGGTAATCAACAGCGGCGTCGCCACCAGCAATACCAGCAGCCAGCCCCAGTTCGGCAGGAGGAAGGTCCGCGCGCGCAGCGCCTCGCGGTTAACGCCGGTGGTATGGCGGAAGTGGCGACCGCCGCAGAGGAAGATCACCAGACCGGCAATCATACCGACTGCCGCCAGCGCAAAGCCCATCGCCCAGCTGTACTCTTCCTGCACGTAGCCGCAGGCGATAGGCGCGATGATCGAACCAATATTTCCCGCGGCGTACATCAGCGAGAAGCCGCCATCGCGGCGCGGATCGGTCGGCTCATACAGTTCGCCAAGCAGGCAGCTGACGTTGGATTTAAACAGCCCGTAACCGCAAACGATAATCGCCAGCGATAAATAGAGGAAGGTGGGGGCGACTTCGCTGGCGCCGAGCACCAGATGGCCGATAGCCATGAGTAGCGCGCCGAGCATCACCGCCATGCGGTTGCCGAGCAGTTTGTCGGCGAGGAAGCCGCCGAGAATAGGGGTGACATAGACCAGGGAGCAGTAGGCGCTAAACAGGGTATAGGCGTGATTATCGTCGTACTTGAGCTGGTTGGTGAGGTACAGGATTAACAGCGCCCGCATGCCGTAAAAACTGAAGTATTCCCAAATTTGCAGCGCAACGACGTAGTAAATCGCCCGTGGCTGTGAAGTTTGTCTGTTCATGTAACGTTCATTTCCTGGCCGTAAAACGAAAGTCGATCTTTCTGCATGAATAGCGTTTGTCTGGTGTTATTCATGGCCTAAATGGCTTTCTGGTTATTTAATATGCTTTATAAGTGCATAAATATACACTAATGCGCGGTGAGGGGAAGAGGCAATTTGGGCGATTATGCGAATGGCTGAAATGGACCCTTTGGCGTCGCTATCGACGACTCGGGCGGATGTGGTTATGTTATAGGTTTGTACAAACAGATTTTCTGATGGAGCGGCAATGAAAAATAGCGAACTGGAACAATTAATTAACGAAAAACTGAATAGCGCGGCCATCAGTGATTACGCCCCGAATGGCCTGCAGGTGGAAGGGCGGGAGACGGTGCGGAAAATCGTCACCGGCGTCACCGCCAGCCAGGCGCTGCTCGATGAAGCCGTGCGTCTGCAGGCGGATGCGGTGATTGTGCATCACGGTTACTTCTGGAAAGGCGAATCGCCGGTGATCCGCGGCATGAAGCGCAATCGCCTGAAAACGCTGTTGGCCAACGATATCAATCTTTATGGCTGGCATTTACCGCTGGATGCGCATCCGGAGCTGGGCAATAACGCCCAACTGGCGCAGCTGCTGGGGATCAATGTGATGGGGGAAATCGAACCATTGGTGCCCTGGGGCGAGCTGTCTATGCCGGTATCCGGGCTGGAACTGGCATCGTGGATTGAAGCGCGATTAGGGCGTAAACCGCTGTGGTGCGGCGATACCGGGCCGGACAAAGTTACCCGCGTCGCCTGGTGTACCGGCGGCGGCCAGAGCTTTATCGATAGCGCGGCCCGCTTTGGCGTCGATGCCTTTATTACCGGTGAAGTGTCTGAGCAGACCATCCATTCCGCTCGTGAGCAGGGGTTGCATTTTTATGCCGCCGGCCATCATGCCACCGAGCGTGGCGGTATTCGCGCCCTGAGCGAGTGGTTGACGGAAAATACCGACCTGGACGTCACCTTCATTGATATCCCTAACCCGGCCTGATGAGAGAGAAAAAAGTGCAGCGAGCGCGTTGTTATCTATTAGGTGAAACGGCGGTGGTCCTGGAGCTTGAGCCTCCGGTGACCCTGGAGAGCCAAAAACGTATCTGGGGCCTGACGCAGCGGTTAACCGATCGCGAAGAGGTGATTGAAGTGATCCCGGGGATGAACAACATCACCGTTGTGCTGCGTCGTCCGCAGGAGATGGCGTGGGAGGCGATTGACAAGCTGCAGTGCTGGTGGGAAGAGAGCGATACGTTGGAGCCGGAATCCCGTGAGATAAGTATCCCGGTTATCTATGGCGGTGAAGCGGGGCCAGATCTTGGCGACGTCGCGCGCCATAGCGGGTTGAGCGAAAAACAGGTGGTCGAACTGCACTCTTCGGTGGAGTATGTGGTGTGGTTTCTGGGGTTCCAGCCGGGATTTCCGTACTTTGGCGGCCTGCCGGAGCAGTTGGCCATGCCGCGTCGCGCCGAGCCGCGCGTACTGGTACCGGCGGGATCCGTCGGTATCGGCGGATCGCAAACCGGTATTTATCCGCTGGCGACGCCGGGCGGCTGGCAGCTGCTGGGGCGCACGCCGCTGGCATTATTCGATCCAAAGCGTGAAGAACCGGTGCTACTACGTTCTGGCGATCGCGTACGCTTTGTGCCGCAGAAGGAGGGGGTATGTTGAAATTTATCCGCGCCGGCATGTACACCTCGGTACAGGATGGCGGCCGGGAAGGCCAGCGGCAGTGGGGGATTAGCCGCTGCGGCGCGCTGGATAAACCGGCGATGACCATTGCCAATCTGCTGGTAGGCAATGCGCCGGAGGCGGCGGCGCTGGAAATTACGCTGGGTCAGATCGATGTGCAGTTTACCCGCCACTGCTGGTTCGCGTTGACCGGCGCCGCCTGTGAAGCGACGCTCGACGGCGCGCCGGTCTGGCTGGGCTGGCGAATGGAAGCAAAGGCCGGACAGCGGCTGGTGCTGAAAAATCCTCAGCATGGGATCCGCAGCTACCTGGCGGTGGCGGGCGGCATCGACGTACCTGAAGTTTTAGGTTCCCGCTCTACCGATCTGAAAGTTGGCATCGGCGGAATCGAAGGGCGCCGATTGCAGGATGGCGATCAATTGAAGATTGGGAAATCCTCCCGCCGCTTTAGCGTCTCGTGCGGCGTTAAACAGCTACCGACCGGTAATATCATTCGTGCGCTGCCGGGGCCGGAGTATCACGAATTCGACAGCGTGTCGCAGGAGTCGTTCTGGCGTTCGCCGTGGCGGCTTAGCCCGCAGAGCAACCGTATGGGCTACCGCCTGCAGGGTCAGCCGCTCAAGCGCACAACCGACCGTGAAATGCTCTCCCATGGCCTACTGCCTGGGGTGGTACAGGTGCCGCATAACGGCCAGCCGATCGTATTGATGAACGATGCGCAGACCACCGGCGGCTATCCGCGTATAGCCTGCATTATTGAAGCCGATATGTACCAACTGGCGCAAATTCCGCTGGGTCAGCCGATCCATTTCGTCCCCTGTTCGCTGGAAGAAGCGCTGAAAGCGCGCGCCGACCAGCAGCGTTACCTTGAACAACTGGCCTGGAGATTGAGCGATGAAAATTGATTTAAATGCCGACCTCGGTGAAGGCTGCGCCAGCGATAGCGCGCTGCTGCAGCTGGTCTCTTCCGCCAATATCGCCTGCGGCTTTCACGCCGGCGATGCGCTGCTTATGCAGCAGTGCGTGCGCGAGGCGCTGAAAAACGGCGTCGCTATTGGCGCACACCCGAGCTTCCCGGACCGGGAAAATTTCGGTCGAACCGCAATGCAGTTACCGCCAGAAACGGTCTACGCCCAGGTGCTGTACCAAATTGGCGCGCTGGCGGCGATTGTGCATGCCCAGGGCGGCGAGCTGCGGCACGTCAAACCGCATGGCATGTTGTACAACCAGGCGGCGAAAGAGCCACCGCTGGCCGATGCCATCGCCCGTGCGGTGCGCGATGCCGACGCCGGGTTGGTGCTGGTCGGGCTGGCGGGGAGCGAGCTTATTCGCGCCGGACAGCATTATCAGCTGACGACGCGTCAGGAAGTCTTCGCCGATCGCGGTTATCTCGCTGACGGTAGCCTGGTGCCGCGCAGCCAGCCGGGCGCGCTGATTGAGAGCGAAGAGCAGGCGCTGGCGCAAACGCTGGAAATGGTGCAGCACAACCGGGTGCGCAGCCTGAGCGGCGAATGGGCGCATGTGAAGGCGGAAACGGTCTGCCTGCATGGCGATGGCGCTCATGCGCTCGATTTCGCCCGACGCTTGCGCGCTGCTTTCGCAGGGCGCAATATCGACGTCAGCGCGGACATCGATTAATCGTCCGCCTTAGTATTTTAATAATAATTAAATCAAATAACTAACAACACTCACAACTGAACAGGACGTTATTATGCAAGAGGCGATATCCCTCTGGCCGCTGATCGGCATTGCCGTGATTGTGGTCGGTTTTGTATTACGCTTTAACCCGGTGCTGGTGGTGATTATCTCCGGGATCGTCACCGGCGTGGCGGCGCATATGCCAATAGCCACTATTCTGGAGAAACTGGGCGAGGGCTTCCTTAATACCCGTAATCTGCCGTTTATTCTGCTGTTGCCGCTGGCGGTGATCGGGCTGCTGGAGCGCCATGGTCTGAAAGAGCGGGCGCAGGCGTGGATCGCGAAGATCCATAGCGCGACCGCCGGACGTCTGCTGATCGTCTATCTGTTTGTGCGCGAAGCCACCGCCGCCCTGGGCTTGACCAGCCTCGGCGGACATCCGCAAATGGTGCGCCCGCTGCTGGCGCCGATGGCGGAGGGGGCGGCGGAAAAGCGCTTTGGCCCGCTGCCGGGTCATGTGCGCTACCGCCTGCGTGCGATGTCGGCGGCGACCGACAACGTTGGCCTGTTCTTCGGTGAAGATATTTTTGTCGCCTTTGGCGCGATCATCTTCATGCACAACTTTATGCTGGAGTCGGGCGGGATCCAGACGGAACCGTTGCATATTGCCCTGTGGGGGATCCCGACGGCTATCTGCGCCTTTCTGATCCACGCCGCGCGCCTGTGGCGCCTCGATCGCCATCTCCAGCGCGAGTTGGACCGCGTTAACGCCGGGCAGGCGAAAGGCGGTGCGGCATGAACTTCCAACAAACGTATTTATACTGGCTGGCCGGCGCGGTACTGCTGGTCGTGGCTATCATGTCCTGGCGCGACAAAAGCAATCCGCGGCGCCTGACAACCGGCCTGTTCTGGGGCCTGTACGGGCTGGTGTTCTTGCTCGGCGACTGGACGTATCAACTGGTGGGCGATAAGCGTACGGTGAACATCGCCGTCGGCGGCTTGGTGGTTGTACTGGCGTTAATCGCTGGTTTTGGCGGCGTGCGCCTCGGCAGCTACCATCAGCGTACCCAGGAAGAGAAAACCGCCAGCGCGAAACGCCTCGGCAACAAACTTTTCTACCCGGCGCTGGCGATTCCGGTCGTCACCGTTATTGGCGTTCTGCTGTTTAACAATCTGCCTTCATGGCAGGTGGCGCTCTTCGGGCCGGGCAACCACGCGACGCTGATTACCCTGTTCTCGATGACCGTCGGTACGCTGATTGGCCTGGCGATGGCGATTCGTATGACGCATGAAACGGTGGCGCAACCGATGCAGGAAGCGCGCCGTTTGCTGGATTCCGTCGGCTGGGCCTTTATCCTGCCGCAAATCCTCGCGGTGCTGGGGCTGCTATTTACCGCGGCGGGCGTCGGAACCAGCATTTCATGGCTGACCGAGCACTATCTGGCGGTAGATAACCGCTTTATCGCCGTGGCCGTGTACGCCATCGGCATGGCGGTGCTGACGATGGTGATGGGCAACGCCTTTGCCGCTTTCCCGATCGTGACCGCCGGGGTTGGCATTCCGATTTTAGTCCTGCAGCACGGCGGCAATCCGGCGGTGATGGCGGCGATTGGTATGTTTTCCGGCTACTGCGGTACGCTGATGACGCCGATGGCGGCGAACTTTAATATCGTGCCGGCGGCGCTGCTCGAACTGCCGGATAAAAACGCGGTGATTAAAGCCCAGGTACCGACCGGTATCCCGCTGCTGATCGTCAACGTATTCTTACTCTATTTCCTGATGTTCCTGTAAGGAGGGATGATGGCTGGCGTATTAATTACCGGTTTTGAGCCGTTCGGCGGCGAAACGATTAACCCTTCATGGGAAGTGGTTAAGCAGCTTGATGGCGTGATGATTCGCGGGCAGCAGGTGGTGGCTAAACAGTTACCCTGCGTGTTCGGCGAGGCGCTGACGGCGCTGAAGGCCGCGCTGGAAACCTATCAACCGCAGCTAACGATTGCCGTCGGGCAGGCCGGAGGCCGTGTCGATATTACCGTCGAACGTGTGGCTATCAACGTCGATGATGCGCGGATCCCCGACAATAAAGGCCAGCAGCCGATCGATGAGCCGATCGTCGCTGACGGCCCCGCGGCATGCTTCAGTACGCTACCGATCAAAGCGATCGTTAGCGCGTTGCGCCAGCAGGGGATCCCGGCCTCGGTGTCGCAAACCGCGGGCACTTTTGTCTGCAATCACGTGATGTATGGCTTGCTGCATCAGTTGCAGGGCAAAGCCGGGCAGAAGGGCGGTTTTATCCATATTCCGTATCTGCCTGAACAGGCGGCGGCTCATCCGGGGCAGGCGAGTATGTCGGTCGAGACGGTACGCGCGGCGCTGGAAACGGCGATTGCCGTCGCTCTTGAACAGGATGACGACGTCAAAATTGGCGGCGGCGCCACGCACTAACAGAAGGACGATACTATGCCTGAAGGCCCGGAGATCCGCCGCGCGGCGGATAACCTGGAGGCGGCTATCAAAGGCGAACCGTTAACCGAAGCCTGGTTCGCCTTTCCACAGTTGCAACCCTATCAAAGCCAGCTGATTGGCCAACGGGTGACCCATATCGCCACCCGCGGCAAGGCCCTGTTAACCCACTTCTCCGGCGGATTGACGCTGTATAGCCATAACCAGCTGTATGGGGTCTGGCGCGTGGTGGATGCTGGCATTGAGCCGCAATCGAACCGCGTACTGCGCGTCAGACTGCAGACCGCACGCAAGGCGATTTTGCTCTATAGCGCCTCGGAGATTGAGATGCTGACGGCGCAACAGCTGGCCGATCATCCGTTTTTACAACGGGTCGGGCCGGATGTGCTGGATATGACGTTAACCGCCGGGCAGGTCAGAGAGCGCCTGCTGTCGGCGAAATTCCGCAATCGCCAGTTTTCCGGCCTGTTGCTGGACCAGGCGTTTCTCGCCGGGCTCGGTAACTATCTGCGGGTGGAGATCCTGTGGCAGGTAGGGCTGACCGGGCAGCATAAGGCCGCCGAGCTCAATGACACGCAGCTCGATGCGCTGGCGCACGCGCTGCTGGATATCCCGCGCCTTTCTTACCGCACCCGCGGCCAGGTGGATGAAAACAAACATCATGGCGCGCTATTCCGCTTTAAGGTTTTCCATCGCGAGGGTGAGGCCTGCGAACGTTGCGGCAGTATCATTGAGAAAACCATGCTGTCATCGCGACCCTTTTACTGGTGCCCTGGCTGCCAGCACTAACGCCAGTTGTTGAGTGATTCAAATTTTTTTGTACGCTTAAATAAAAAAAATCGGGGAAGGTCCCCGATTTTTTTTGCTAACCCCAAAAGGGGTGAAATTACTTCTTGAGATCGGACTTGAAATCGCGCTTCTGGTAGCCGGTATACAGCTGACGCGGACGGGCAATTTTCATACCGTCGCTGTGCATTTCGTTCCAGTGGGCAATCCAGCCGACGGTACGCGCCATCGCGAAGATGACGGTAAACATCGAGGATGGAATACCCATCGCTTTCAGGATGATGCCGGAGTAGAAATCGACGTTCGGATACAGTTTCTTCTCGATGAAGTACGGGTCGTTGAGCGCGATGTGCTCAAGTTCCATCGCCACTTCCAGCAGATCGTCCTTGGTGCCCAGCTCTTTCAGTACTTCGTGGCAGGTTTCACGCATTACGGTGGCGCGCGGATCGTAGTTCTTGTACACGCGATGGCCGAAGCCCATCAGGCGGAAAGAGTCATTCTTGTCTTTCGCGCGGCGCACGAATTCCGGAATGTGTTCAACGGAGCTGATCTCTTCCAGCATTTTCAGCGCGGCTTCGTTGGCGCCGCCGTGCGCCGGTCCCCACAGGGAGGCGATACCCGCAGCGATACAGGCGAACGGGTTAGCGCCGGAAGAGCCAGCGGTACGCACGGTAGAGGTTGATGCGTTCTGTTCGTGGTCAGCGTGCAGGATCAGGATACGGTCCATTGCGCGTTCCAGTACCGGGTTAACCTCATAGGTTTCGCACGGCGTGGAGAACATCATATTCAGGAAGTTACCCGCGTAGGAGAGATCGTTGCGCGGATACACGAAAGGCTGGCCGATAGAATATTTGTAACACATTGCTGCCATGGTCGGCATTTTAGACAGCAGACGATAGGCAGCGATTTCACGGTGACGTGGGTTATTTACGTCCAGGGAGTCGTGATAGAACGCCGCCAGCGCGCCGGTAATACCGCACATCACCGCCATCGGGTGAGAGTCGCGGCGGAACGCGTGGAACAGACGGGTAATCTGCTCGTGGATCATGGTGTGGCGGGTAACGGTAGTTTTGAATTCGTCGTACTGCTGTTGAGTCGGTTTTTCGCCGTTCAACAGGATGTAGCACACTTCAAGATAATTTGACTCGGTAGCCAGCTGATCGATCGGGAAACCGCGGTGGAGCAGGATCCCTTCATCGCCGTCGATAAAAGTAATTTTAGATTCACACGAGGCTGTTGAAGTGAAACCGGGGTCGAAGGTGAAGACACCTTTTGAACCAAGACTACGAATATCAATAACATCCTGACCGAGCGTGCCTTTTAGCACATCAAGTTCAATAGCAGTGTCACCACCCAGGGTGATTTTTGCTTTAGCATCAGACATTTATGGTCTCCTTAGCGCCTTTTATTGCTTAAGACTGCCGGGTGGTGGATTTGCATTCGGCCCGAACCTGACTACGTTACCAGATTGTTATGTTGCTCACAGCTCTGTGTCGCGAAAATTGCAGGGTACAGAGCGCAGGCGCTTGATGGTACGTCTTCAGCCCGGGAGTGAAACGGCAGCAAATCAGCGTTTTAGCAGCCCGAATATTAAAACCTGTATACCACTAATAACTGTCCTGATTACATCGGTCAATACCATCACACTGTTACATAACTTATTCTCAGGTGAAAGAGTGACCCCATAACTTTTGGGCATTATTGCATTAATCTAGTAATGGTTGTAACAATAATGTTTAATATTTGTCAAATCAGGTGATTAAAATTTAAAATAATGTTGTAATCGTGACCTTGATCACTGTTCCGGACAAAACCCGACAAACTATATGTAGGTTAATTGTAATGATTTTGTGAACGGCCTATACTGCCGCCAGGTCTCCGGAACACCCTGCAATCCCGAGCCACCCAGCGTTGTTTGGTCACGCTTTTACTCCTGGAAAGGGGTTTTAACATGACTTCTGGTTATAGAAAGGACGCTGTCTGACCCGCAAGCAGACCGGAGGAAGGAAACAATAAGAACAGCATGTGGGCGTTATTCATGGTAAGAAATGTGAAAAAACAAAGACCTGTCAATCTGGATCTACAAACGATTCGATTCCCAATCACGGCGATAGCGTCCATTCTCCATCGCGTATCCGGTGTGATCACTTTTGTGGCGGTCGGTATTCTGCTTTGGTTGCTGGGCACCAGCCTTTCCTCTCCGGAGGGCTTCCTGACGGCCGCTTCCATCATGAATAGCTTCTTCGTGAAGTTCATCATGTGGGGCATCCTCACCGCGCTGGCTTATCACGCCGTTGTCGGTATCCGCCATCTGCTGATGGACTTTGGCTATCTGGAAGAAACCCTCGAAGCAGGGACACGCTCCGCCAAAATTTCTTTTGTTATTACTGTCGTGCTTTCACTTCTCGCAGGAGTCCTCGTATGGTAAGCAACGCCTCAGCACTGGGACGCAACGGCGTACATGACTTTATTCTGGTCCGTGCTACCGCCATCGTTCTGACCCTCTACATCATCTACATGGTTGGCTTCTTCGCCACCTCCGGTGAGATCTCCTGGGAAATCTGGACCGGATTCTTCTCCTCCGCGTTCACCAAAGTCTTTACCCTGCTGGCTCTCGTTTCCATCCTGATTCACGCCTGGATCGGTATGTGGCAGGTGTTGACGGACTACGTTAAACCACTGGCCGTGCGCTTAGTTCTGCAACTGATTATCGTTGTGGCGCTGGTGGCTTACGTTCTTTATGGATTTGTTGTGGTGTGGGGTGTGTAATGAAATTGCCAGTCAGAGAATTTGATGCAGTTGTAATTGGTGCCGGCGGCGCAGGTATGCGCGCGGCGCTGCAGATTTCCCAGAGCGGACAGACCTGTGCGCTGCTCTCTAAAGTTTTCCCTACCCGTTCCCATACCGTTTCCGCGCAGGGTGGCATCACCGTTGCGCTCGGTAATACCCATGAAGATAACTGGGAATGGCACATGTACGACACCGTGAAAGGGTCGGACTATATCGGCGACCAGGACGCCATCGAATATATGTGTAAGACCGGCCCGGAAGCGATTCTTGAGCTGGAACATATGGGCCTGCCGTTCTCCCGTCTTGATGACGGCCGTATTTATCAGCGTCCGTTTGGCGGCCAGTCGAAAAACTTCGGCGGCGAGCAGGCGGCACGTACCGCGGCGGCGGCCGACCGTACCGGTCACGCGCTGCTGCACACCCTGTATCAACAGAACCTGAAAAACCACACCACTATCTTCTCCGAATGGTATGCCCTCGATCTGGTGAAAAACCAGGACGGCGCGGTGGTCGGTTGTACCGCTCTGTGCATCGAAACCGGTGAAGTGGTGTACTTCAAAGCCCGCGCTACCGTGCTGGCGACCGGCGGCGCAGGCCGTATTTATCAATCCACCACCAACGCCCACATCAACACCGGCGACGGCGTCGGTATGGCTCTGCGCGCGGGCGTTCCGGTGCAGGATATGGAAATGTGGCAGTTCCACCCGACCGGTATCGCCGGGGCAGGGGTGCTGGTCACCGAAGGTTGCCGCGGCGAAGGCGGTTACCTGCTGAACAAACACGGCGAGCGCTTCATGGAGCGTTATGCGCCGAACGCGAAAGACCTGGCGGGTCGTGACGTGGTGGCGCGTTCCATCATGATCGAAATCCGCGAAGGCCGCGGCTGCGATGGTCCGTGGGGCCCGCACGCCAAGCTGAAACTGGATCACCTGGGTAAAGAAGTGCTGGAATCCCGTCTGCCGGGCATTCTTGAACTGTCTCGTACCTTTGCCCACGTTGACCCGGTTAAAGAACCGATTCCGGTTATCCCAACCTGCCACTACATGATGGGCGGTATTCCGACCAAAGTGACCGGCCAGGCGCTGACCGTGAACGAGAAGGGCGAAGATGCGGTGATTCCGGGCCTGTTCGCCGTTGGCGAAATCGCCTGCGTATCGGTACACGGCGCCAACCGTCTGGGCGGCAACTCGCTGCTGGACCTGGTGGTCTTCGGCCGCGCGGCGGGTCTGCATCTGCAGGAGTCCATCGCCGAGCAGGGCGCGCTGCGTGCTGCCAGCGAGTCCGATGTCGAAGCTTCCCTGGATCGCCTCAACCGTTGGAACAACACCCGTTCCGGCGAAGACCCGGTTGCTATCCGCAAAGCGCTGCAGGAATGTATGCAGCATAACTTCTCGGTCTTCCGTGAAGGCGACGCGATGCATAAAGGTCTGGAACAGCTGAAAGAGATCCGCGAGCGTCTGAAAAATGCGCGCCTGGACGACACTTCCAGCGAGTTCAACACCCAGCGCGTTGAGTGCCTGGAGCTGGATAACCTGATGGAAACGGCGTATTCCACGGCGGTATCCGCTAACTTCCGTACCGAAAGCCGCGGCGCGCATAGCCGCTTCGACTTCCCGGAACGTGATGATGAAAACTGGCTGTGCCATTCCCTGTATCTGCCAGAGTCGGAATCCATGACGCGTCGAGCGGTCAACATGGAACCGAAACTGCGTCCGGCATTCCCGCCGAAGATTCGTACTTATTAATGCGGAGACAGGAATATGAAACTCGAGTTTTCAATTTATCGCTATAACCCGGATGTTGATGACGCTCCGCATATGCAGGATTACACCCTCGACGCGGAAGAAGGTCGCGACATGATGCTGCTGGATGCGCTTATCCAGCTGAAAGAAAAAGATCCGTCGCTGTCGTTCCGCCGCTCCTGCCGTGAAGGGGTGTGCGGTTCCGATGGTCTGAACATGAACGGTAAAAATGGTCTGGCGTGCATCACGCCGATCTCCGCGCTGAATCAGCCGGGTAAGAAAATTGTTATCCGTCCGCTGCCTGGATTGCCGGTTATCCGCGATTTGGTGGTAGACATGGGGCAATTCTACGCACAATATGAGAAGATCAAGCCTTACTTATTGAATAATGGGCAAAATCCTCCGGCTCGCGAGCATCTGCAGATGCCTGAGCAGCGCGAGAAACTCGATGGTCTGTACGAGTGTATTCTGTGCGCATGTTGTTCGACTTCTTGTCCGTCGTTCTGGTGGAACCCGGACAAGTTCATCGGCCCGGCAGGCCTTCTGGCCGCGTATCGCTTCCTGATCGACAGCCGCGATACCGAAACCAGCGAGCGTCTGGAAGGTCTGAGCGATGCTTTCAGCGTATTCCGCTGTCACAGCATCATGAACTGCGTCAGTGTTTGTCCTAAGGGATTGAACCCAACGCGCGCCATCGGCCATATTAAGTCGATGCTGCTGCAGCGCAGCGCGTAAGCAACACGGTCTGTCCCGGATGGCGCGTGCGCTTATCCGGGCTACCAAAGCAGTAGCCCCGGCAAGCCTTAGCGCCGCCGGGGATATAGCAGGAAACCTCTAAAAACTGCCCCTGATAGTTAGACAGTTTTTAAAGGTTCCTTAGCGGATAGAAACCACAACTCGTCCGCAACAAGTGAACCCCGGCACGTGCACTCGGTGTGCGTGGTAGTTTCTACGGCGAAATAAGCATAAAAATGCTTAAGGGATCACGATGCAGAACGGCGCAATGAAAGCCTGGCTGGACTCTTCTTACCTCTCTGGTTCGAACCAGAGCTGGATAGAACAGCTCTATGAAGACTTCTTAACCGATCCTGACTCTGTTGACGCCAACTGGCGTTCGATGTTCCAGCAGTTACCTGGCACCGGAGTTAAACCGGATCAATTTCATTCGAAAACACGTGATTATTTCCGTCGACTGGCGAAGGATGTCTCACGTTACACTTCTTCGATATCCGACCCTGATACCAATGTGAAGCAGGTTAAAGTCCTGCAGCTCATCAACGCATACCGTTTCCGCGGTCACCAGCAGGCGAATCTCGATCCGCTGGGACTGTGGCAGCAAGAGAGAGTGGCGGATCTCGATCCGGCTTACCACGATCTCACCGAGGCCGATTTCCAGGAAAGCTATAACGTAGGTTCTTTCGCCATCGGAAAAGACACGATGAAGCTGGGCGACCTGATTGCGGCGCTTAAGCAAACCTACTGCGGCTCCATCGGCGCGGAATACATGCATATCACCTCTACTGAAGAAAAACGCTGGATCCAGCAGCGTATTGAGTCAGTAGCTGGTAAAGCGAGCTTCACCGCGGAAGAGAAAAAGCGCTTCCTGAGCGAACTGACCGCCGCGGAAGGCCTGGAGCGCTACCTCGGCGCCAAATTCCCGGGCGCGAAACGCTTCTCGCTGGAAGGCGGCGATGCGTTAATCCCGATGCTCAAAGAGATCATCCGTCACGCCGGTAAGAGCGGCACCCGTGAAGTGGTGCTGGGCATGGCGCACCGTGGTCGTCTGAACGTACTGGTTAACGTGCTGGGTAAAAAACCGCAGGATCTGTTCGACGAATTCGCGGGCAAACATAAAGAACACCTCGGCACCGGCGACGTGAAGTACCACATGGGCTTCTCTTCCGATATGGAAACCGAAGGCGGCCTGGTTCACCTGGCGCTGGCGTTTAACCCGTCGCACCTGGAAATCGTAAGCCCGGTGGTTATCGGCTCCGTACGCGCCCGTCTGGATCGTCTGGACGAGCCGAGCAGCAACAAAGTTCTGCCAATCACCATCCACGGCGACGCCGCGGTAGCCGGCCAGGGCGTGGTTCAGGAAACCCTGAACATGTCCAAAGCGCGCGGTTACGAAGTGGGCGGTACCGTTCGCATCGTTATCAACAACCAGGTTGGCTTCACCACGTCCAACCCGCTGGATGCGCGTTCTACGCCTTACTGCACCGATATCGGTAAGATGGTTCAGGCGCCGATTTTCCACGTTAACGCGGATGACCCGGAAGCGGTCGCTTTCGTTACCCGTCTGGCGCTGGATTTCCGTAATACCTTCAAACGCGATGTCTTCATTGACCTGGTGTGCTACCGCCGTCACGGCCACAACGAAGCCGACGAGCCGAGCGCAACCCAGCCGCTGATGTACCAGAAAATCAAAAAGCATCCGACTCCGCGCAAAATCTATGCTGACAAGCTGGAGCAGGACAAAGTCGCGACGCTGGAAGACGCTACCGAACAGGTTAACCTCTACCGCGATGCGCTGGATGCCGGCGATTGCGTGGTAGCGGAATGGCGTCCGATGAACATGCACTCCTTTACCTGGTCTCCGTACCTCAACCATGAGTGGGACGAGAGCTACCCGGATAAAGTTGAGCCAAAACGTCTGCAAGAGCTGGCCAAACGCATCAGCACGGTACCGGAAAGCGTTGAGATGCAGTCTCGCGTAGCGAAAATCTACGGCGACCGTCAGTTGATGGCGGCGGGCGAGAAGCTGTTCGACTGGGGCGCGGCGGAAAACCTGGCGTACGCCACCCTGGTTGACGAAGGTATTCCGGTACGTCTGTCCGGCGAAGACTCCGGTCGCGGCACCTTCTTCCACCGTCATGCGGTTATCCATAACCAGAGCAACGGCTCTACCTATACGCCGCTGCAGAACGTACACAACGGCCAGGGCCAGTTCCGCGTCTGGGACTCCGTGCTGTCTGAAGAAGCGGTACTGGCATTCGAATACGGTTACGCCACCGCGGAACCACGCACCCTGACCATCTGGGAAGCGCAGTTCGGCGACTTCGCCAACGGCGCGCAGGTGGTGATTGATCAGTTCATCAGCTCCGGCGAGCAGAAATGGGGCCGGATGTGCGGCCTGGTGATGCTGCTGCCGCACGGCTACGAAGGGCAGGGCCCGGAGCACTCCTCCGCGCGTCTGGAACGTTATCTGCAGCTGTGCGCTGAGCAGAACATGCAGGTTTGCGTACCGTCCACTCCGGCACAGGTTTACCACATGCTGCGTCGTCAGGCGCTGCGCGGTATGCGCCGTCCGCTGGTGGTCATGTCGCCGAAATCTCTGCTGCGCCACCCGCTGGCGGTTTCCAGCATGGACGAACTGGCGAACGGCACCTTTATGCCGGCGATTGGCGAAATCGACGAGCTCGATCCGCAAGCCGTGAAACGCGTCGTACTGTGCTCTGGTAAGGTTTACTACGACCTGCTGGAACAGCGCCGCAAAAACGAGCAAAAAGATGTCGCCATCGTGCGTATCGAACAGCTCTATCCGTTCCCGCATCAGGCGGTGCAGGAAGCGCTGAAAGCTTATTCGCACGTCCACGATTTTGTCTGGTGCCAGGAAGAGCCGCTCAACCAGGGCGCATGGTACTGCAGCCAGCACCACCTTCGTGAAGTAGTTCCATTTGGGGCCTCTCTGCGTTATGCAGGCCGCCCGGCCTCCGCCTCTCCGGCGGTAGGGTATATGTCCGTTCACCAGAAACAGCAACAAGATCTGGTCAATGACGCGCTGAACGTCGATTAATTAAAGGATACACAATGAGTAGCGTAGATATTCTGGTTCCCGACCTTCCTGAGTCCGTAGCTGACGCAACCGTCGCCACCTGGCACAAAAAACCGGGCGACGCGGTAGTCCGCGACGAAGTTCTGGTCGAAATCGAAACTGACAAAGTGGTACTGGAAGTACCGGCATCAGCGGACGGCATTCTGGATGCAGTACTGGAAGACGAAGGCGCCACCGTGCTGTCTCGTCAGATTCTGGGCCGCCTGCGTGAAGGCAACAGCGCCGGTAAAGCCGCTGATGCGAAAGCTGATACTAAAGAGTCCACCCCGGCTCAGCGTCAGCAAGCGTCTCTGGAAGAGCAAAGCAACGACGCGCTTAGCCCGGCTATCCGTCGTCTGTTGGCTGAACACAGCCTCGACGCGGCGGCGATTAAAGGCACCGGCGTTGGCGGCCGCCTGACCCGCGAAGACGTTGAGAAGCATCTGGCGAGCGCGCCGGCGAAAGCTGAAGCGAAAGCGCCAGCCGCTGCTGCGGCGCCGGTTGCGCAACTGGGCCACCGTTCTGAAAAACGCGTACCGATGACCCGTCTGCGTAAACGCGTTGCCGAGCGTCTGCTGGAAGCGAAAAACTCTACCGCCATGCTGACCACCTTCAACGAAGTCAACATGAAGCCGATTATGGATCTGCGTAAGCAGTACGGCGAAGCGTTCGAAAAACGTCACGGTATCCGTCTGGGCTTCATGTCCTTCTACGTGAAAGCGGTGGTTGAAGCGCTGAAACGCTACCCGGAAGTGAATGCTTCCATCGATGGCGACGACGTGGTTTATCACAACTACTTCGACGTAAGTATGGCGGTTTCTACGCCGCGCGGCCTGGTGACTCCGGTTCTGCGTGACGTTGACCTGCTGGGCATGGCGGATATCGAAAAGAATATTAAAGAGCTGGCAGTGAAAGGCCGTGACGGCAAGCTGACCGTAGATGACCTGACCGGCGGTAACTTCACCATTACCAACGGCGGCGTATTCGGTTCTCTGATGTCCACGCCGATCATCAACCCACCGCAGAGCGCCATCCTGGGTATGCATGCCATTAAAGACCGTCCGATGGCGGTGAATGGCAAGGTAGAAATTCTGCCGATGATGTACCTGGCGCTCTCCTACGACCACCGTCTGATCGATGGACGTGAATCGGTAGGCTTCCTGGTAGCGATTAAAGAGCTGCTGGAAGATCCGACTCGTCTGCTGCTGGACGTGTAGTCAGTAAGAGTATTACCTACCGTAGGCCGGATAAGGCGTTCGCGCCGCCATCCGGCGTTGATGAGATGCCTGATGGCGACGCTTACGCGTCTTATCAGGCCTACAGGTTTAAAGATAATTATTACCTGAAGGATGGACTGAACACATGAACTTACATGAATATCAGGCAAAACAACTTTTTGCCCGCTATGGCTTACCGGCGCCGGTGGGTTATGCCTGTACTACTCCGCGTGAAGCAGAAGAAGCCGCTTCAAAAATCGGCGCGGGTCCGTGGGTAGTGAAATGTCAGGTTCACGCTGGTGGCCGCGGTAAAGCGGGCGGTGTGAAAGTAGTTAAGAGCAAAGAAGAGATTCGCGCTTTTGCTGAGCATTGGCTGGGCAAACGCCTGGTGACTTACCAAACAGATGCTAACGGCCAGCCGGTAAACCAGATTCTGGTTGAAGCGGCGACCGATATTGATAAAGAACTGTATCTGGGCGCGGTTGTTGACCGTAGCTCCCGTCGCGTGGTGTTCATGGCGTCTACCGAAGGCGGCGTGGAAATCGAAAAAGTGGCGGAAGAAACCCCACACCTGATCCACAAGATCGCTATCGATCCGCTGGCGGGCCCGATGCCTTACCAGGGGCGTGAACTGGCGTTTAAACTGGGTCTGGAAGGTAAACAGGTTCAGCAGTTCACCAAGATCTTCATGGGTCTGGCGACCATCTTCCTGGAGCGCGACCTGGCGCTTATCGAAATCAACCCGCTGGTTATCACCAAGCAGGGCGACCTGATCTGCCTTGACGGTAAACTGGGCGCTGACGGCAACGCGCTGTTCCGCCAGCCGGATCTGCGCGAAATGCGCGACCAGTCTCAGGAAGATCCGCGCGAAGCTCAGGCGGCGCAGTGGGAACTGAACTACGTTGCCCTCGACGGCAACATCGGTTGCATGGTTAACGGCGCAGGCCTGGCGATGGGCACCATGGACATCGTTAAGCTGCACGGCGGCGAACCGGCTAACTTCCTCGACGTTGGCGGCGGCGCAACCAAAGAGCGCGTGACCGAAGCGTTCAAAATCATCCTCTCTGACGACAACGTTAAAGCGGTTCTGGTTAACATCTTCGGCGGTATCGTACGTTGCGACCTGATCGCTGACGGCATCATCGGCGCGGTTGAAGAAGTGGGTGTTAACGTACCGGTTGTGGTTCGTCTCGAAGGTAACAACGCCGAACTGGGCGCGAAAAAACTGGCTGACAGCGGCCTGAATATTATTGCAGCGAAAAGTCTGACGGACGCAGCACAGCAGGTTGTTGCCGCAGTGGAGGGGAAATAATGTCAGTTTTAATTAATAAAGACACCAAGGTTATCTGCCAGGGCTTTACCGGTAGCCAGGGTACATTCCACTCTGAACAAGCGATCGCTTACGGCACTCAGATGGTTGGCGGCGTAACGCCAGGTAAAGGCGGCACCACTCATCTGGGCCTGCCGGTATTTAACACCGTGCGCGAAGCCGTTGAAGCCACCGGCGCGACTGCGACCGTCATCTACGTTCCGGCGCCGTTCTGCAAAGACTCCATTCTGGAAGCTATCGACGCGGGCATTAAGCTGATTATCACCATCACCGAAGGTATCCCGACCCTGGATATGCTGACCGTGAAAGTGAAGCTGGACGAAGCTGGCGTTCGCATGATCGGCCCTAACTGCCCGGGCGTTATCACTCCGGGCGAATGCAAAATCGGCATCATGCCGGGTCACATTCACAAGCCGGGTAAAGTGGGCATCGTTTCCCGTTCCGGTACCCTGACCTATGAAGCGGTTAAGCAGACCACCGACTACGGCTTCGGCCAGTCTACCTGCGTCGGTATCGGCGGCGACCCGATCCCGGGCTCCAACTTCATCGATATCCTGAAAATGTTCCAGGAAGACCCGCAGACCGAAGCGATCGTCATGATCGGTGAAATCGGCGGCAGCGCGGAAGAAGAAGCGGCAGCTTACATTAAAGAGCACGTGACTAAGCCGGTTGTCGGCTACATCGCGGGCGTTACCGCGCCGAAAGGCAAGCGTATGGGCCACGCCGGCGCCATCATCGCGGGCGGTAAAGGTACTGCTGATGAGAAATTTGCTGCGCTGGAAGCGGCCGGTGTGAAAACCGTTCGCAGCCTGGCGGATATCGGCGAAGCGCTGAAAGCAATCATCAAGTAAACCCTCACTGCTCCTCAGGAGCAGACTAATGTCCGATTTCGACATGGTTGGCCACCGTCAGGTGGCCTTTTTTTTGCCTTGTCGTCATGCCGCAGGCTCTCCCTTGCGTTAAAAAACGCTATTGTATTGATTTGATGAATATTATTGGGAATAATCACTCGCCGCTTTCCGGGGGAGGGGAGATGGTTAATTTTATGTGAAAATAAACAGAAAAACGCAGACGTTATTTTTTGCATTTCGATTGGGAAAAATAGTGTGACCGGTCTAACATTATTAGGATCGCATCATTTCTTACCTTAAATTGGTCAAAGTTAAAATTATATTACCTATAATTCTCATCTCTCTCTTTTTAGTAACCGCTAGCGGCAGATTTTAAACACATTTTTAACATCAATTTCACTGTTATTCTTTATTGCGCCACATAATTAACATGGGTGGGAAAAATTGATTTATATCAATGCTTAATACTTGGAAAAAATCCCCAAAAAACGTTAAATTGTCGCAAATCAAATTGGCCTATTCAGGGCATTTTCGCTATATATTGATCACCGTCGAAAAATGTAAAGCTGGAACAATAAAATCCTATTTATTGTAAGGTTATTGCGGCGTAATATATTAGAGAATCATTTGGTTTTTTCGTTAACGTATTTGTAACCTTTGCGAGGGCGCTGTTTCATCGCCAGATGAGCAGTAACGTACCAGGGAGCAAATAATTTTGTATTGGGGCATGCGTATGAACCTGAATTTTGGGTTCGTTCTCGGAGTCTTCATGCGATGAGCAAGGAGTCATGATGTTAGATATAGTCGAACTGTCGCGCTTACAGTTTGCCTTGACCGCGATGTACCACTTCCTTTTTGTGCCGCTAACGCTCGGTATGGCGTTCCTGCTGGCCATCATGGAAACGGTCTACGTCCTTTCCGGCAAACAGATTTATAAAGATATGACCAAGTTCTGGGGCAAGTTGTTTGGTATCAACTTCGCTCTGGGTGTCGCAACCGGTTTGACCATGGAGTTCCAGTTCGGGACTAACTGGTCTTACTATTCTCACTATGTGGGCGATATCTTCGGTGCGCCGCTGGCCATTGAAGGTCTGATGGCCTTCTTCCTCGAATCTACCTTTGTAGGTCTGTTCTTCTTCGGTTGGGATCGTCTGGGCAAAGTTCAGCACATGGCGGTGACCTGGCTGGTCGCGCTGGGGTCTAACCTCTCCGCGCTGTGGATCCTTGTGGCCAACGGCTGGATGCAGAACCCGATCGCATCGGATTTCAACTTTGAAACCATGCGTATGGAGATGGTCAGCTTCTCCGAGCTGGTCCTGAACCCGGTTGCTCAGGTTAAATTCGTCCACACCGTGGCCTCCGGCTATGTGACTGGCGCGATGTTCATCCTTGCCATCAGCTCCTGGTACATGCTTAAAGGCCGTGATTTCGCCTTTGCTAAGCGTTCCTTCGCGATTGCTGCAAGCTTTGGTATGGCCGCTATCCTCTCCGTTATCGTCCTCGGCGATGAGTCCGGTTACGAAATGGGTGACGTGCAGAAAACCAAACTGGCGGCGATTGAAGCGGAATGGGAAACTCAGCCGGCGCCGGCTGCCTTTACCCTGTTTGGTATTCCCGATCAGGAAGCGCAAACCAACCACTTCTCCATCCAGATCCCTTACGCGCTGGGTATCATCGCTACCCGCTCGGTGGATAAGCCGGTTATCGGTCTGAAAGATCTGATGGCGCAGCATGAAGAGCGTATCCGTAACGGGATGAAAGCCTATGCGCTGCTGGAACAGCTGCGCGCCGGCTCCACCGATCAGGCGGTACGCGATCGGTTCAATGATGTTAAGAAAGACCTCGGTTATGGCCTGCTGCTCAAGCGCTATACCCCGAACGTCGCTGACGCCACGGAAGAGCAGATCGCTAAAGCGACCAAAGACTCTATTCCGAGCGTAGCGCCGCTGTACTTCGCCTTCCGTATCATGGTGGCGTGCGGCGTACTGATGCTGTTGATTATCGGCGCCTCTTTCTGGACCGTGATTCGCAACCGCATTGGCGAGAAAAAATGGCTGCTGCGCGCCGCGTTCTTCGGTCTGCCGCTGCCGTGGATTGCCGTTGAAGCGGGCTGGTTTGTTGCCGAGTATGGCCGTCAGCCGTGGGCGATTGGTGAAGTGCTGCCTACAGCGGTGGCGAACTCATCGCTGACCGCGGGCGATCTGATCTTCTCGATGTTGCTGATCTGCGGTCTGTATACGCTGTTCCTGGTGGCTGAACTGTTCCTGATGTTCAAGTTTGCCCGCAAAGGACCGAGCAGCCTGAAAACGGGTCGCTATCACTTTGAACAGTCCTCCGCGGCTATTCAGTCGGCACGCTAAGACAGGAGTCGTCAAATGATCGATTATGAAGTATTGCGTTTAATCTGGTGGCTACTGATCGGCATTCTGCTGATTGGCTTTGCCGTCGCCGACGGTTTCGACATGGGGGTGGGCATGCTCACCCGTTTCCTCGGTCGTAATGACACCGAGCGTCGAATCATGATCAACTCCATCGCCCCGCACTGGGACGGAAACCAGGTGTGGCTCATCACCGCCGGCGGCGCGCTGTTTGCTGCCTGGCCGATGGTATACGCCGCCGCGTTCTCCGGTTTCTACGTGGCGATGATTCTGGTGCTGGCGTCTTTATTCTTCCGTCCGGTGGGCTTTGACTACCGTTCCAAGATTGAAGATACCCGCTGGCGCAACATGTGGGACTGGGGCATCTTCGTGGGGAGCTTTGTGCCGCCGCTGGTTATCGGCGTGGCTTTCGGCAACCTGCTGCAGGGCGTACCGTTCCATATCGATGAGTATCTGCGTCTGTACTACACCGGCAACTTCTTCCAGCTGCTGAATCCGTTTGGTCTGCTGGCGGGTATCGTCAGCGTGGCGATGATCCTGACGCAGGGCGCGACCTACCTGCAGATGCGTACCGTAGGCGAACTGCATCTGCGCACCCGCACCGTCTCCACGGTGGCGGCGCTGGTGACGCTGGTCTGCTTCGCGCTGGCGGGCGTTTGGGTCTACTACGGCATCGACGGCTATGTGGTGAAATCGGTGCTGGATCATACCGGCCCGTCTAACCCGCTGACCAAAGAAGTGGCGCGTGAAGCCGGCGCGTGGATGGTGAACTTTAACAATATGCCAGCGCTGTGGGCTATTCCTGCCCTGGGCGTGGTGCTGCCGCTGCTGACCGTCGCGTCAACAAAAGCAGATAAAGGCGCGATGGCGTTCCTGTTCTCCTCGCTGACGCTGGCCTGCATCATCCTGACCGCGGGTATCGCGATGTTCCCGTTCATCATGCCGTCCAGCACGATGCTGAATGCGAGCCTGACGATGTGGGATGCCACCTCCAGCCAGCTGACGCTGAATGTGATGACCTACGTGGCTATCGTGTTTGTGCCGATTATCCTCGGCTACACCACCTGGTGTTACTGGAAGATGTTTGGCCGCATTACCCGCGAAGACATCGAAAAGAACACCCACTCGCTGTACTAAGGTAAGGAGCTATATATGTGGTACTTCGCATGGATTTTGGGAACGCTGCTTGCCTGTGCCTTTGGGGTGATTACCGCGCTGGCGCTTGAGCACGTAGAAGCCACCAAAGCAGGTAAAGAAGAGCATTGATGAAAATTATCGCGACCCTTTACGCGATAATGGACAAGCGCCCGTTAAGGGCGCTTTCCTTATTATTGGCGCTGCTGCTGGCAGGCTGCATCTTCTGGGATCCGTCGCGCTTTGCGGCGAAGACCAGCGAGCTTGAAATCTGGCATGGATTCTTGCTGATGTGGGCGGTGTGCGCTGGCGTCATTCACGGTGTGGGCTTCCGTCCGAAAGCCGTGCACTGGCAGGGGATTTTTTGTCCGCTTATCGCTGATATCGTTCTCTTCGCAGGCCTGATCTTTTTCTTCTTTTGAAAGATAAGAGTATAAGAGAAGTCTGTTAACCGCATGGGCTTGCATAAGCCCATAAAAATTTACTCGCCGTTTACTTTCTCCCATTCCAAACCACGATTCCCGCGCGTATAGTAGCGAAGTTTGAAAGCACTACTCTTTTTTTGCATTACCGGGATGTAAAGTGAATACAACGCTGTTTCGATGGCCGGTCCGGGTCTACTACGAAGATACCGATGCCGGTGGTGTGGTTTACCACGCCAGTTACGTCGCTTTTTATGAAAGAGCACGCACAGAGATGCTGCGCCACCATCACTTCAGTCAGCAGGTTCTGTTGGCTGAACGAGTTGCCTTTGTCGTTCGCAAAATGACGCTGGAGTATTTTGCGCCCGCCAGACTCGACGACATGCTCGAAATCCAGACGGAAATTACCTCGATGCGAGGCACCTCTTTGGTTTTCACGCAGCGAATCGTCAACGCCGAGAATACAGTTTTGAACGAAGCTGAAGTTCTCATTGTGTGCGTTGATCCACTCTTAATGAAGCCTCGTGCGCTTCCCAAGTCTATTGTCGCGGAGTTTAAGCAGTGACTGACATGAATATCCTTGATTTGTTCCTGAAGGCGAGCCTTCTGGTTAAACTTATCATGTTGATTTTGATTGGTTTTTCTATCGCTTCCTGGGCTATTATTATTCAGAGAACGCGTATCCTCAATTCCGCCAGCCGCGAAGCCGAAGCGTTTGAAGATAAGTTCTGGTCCGGCATTGAACTGTCTCGCCTGTACCAGGAGAGCCAGGGCCGTCGCGATAGCCTCGCCGGTTCCGAGCAGATTTTTTACAGCGGCTTTAAAGAGTTCGCGCGTCTGCATCGCGCCAACAGCCATGCGCCGGAAGCGATTGTCGAAGGGGCGTCGCGCGCGATGCGTATCTCGATGAATCGCGAACTGGAAACGCTGGAAACGCATATTCCGTTCCTTGGCACCGTGGGTTCTATCAGCCCGTATATCGGCCTGTTCGGTACCGTCTGGGGGATCATGCACGCCTTTATCGCCCTCGGCGCGGTGAAGCAGGCGACGCTGCAGATGGTTGCGCCGGGGATCGCGGAAGCGCTGATCGCCACGGCAATCGGTCTGTTCGCCGCCATCCCGGCGGTTATGGCCTACAACCGTCTGAACCAGCGCGTGAACAAACTTGAACTGAACTACGACAACTTTATGGAAGAGTTCACCGCCATTTTGCACCGTCAGGCGTTTACCAGCAGCGAAAGCAATAAGGGGTAAGCCATGGCCAGAGCACGTGGACGCGGACGTCGCGAACTGAAGTCCGAGATTAACATCGTTCCGCTGCTGGATGTCCTGTTGGTGCTGTTGCTGATCTTCATGGCGACAGCGCCGATCATTACGCAGAGCGTGGAAGTCGATCTGCCGGACGCCACGGAATCGCAAGCGGTGAAAAGCAACGATGAACCACCGGTTATCGTTGAAGTCTCCGGAGTAGGGCAGTACAGCGTGAAAGTCGGTCAGGAAACGTTGTCTCAGTTGCCGCCGGAGCAGGTCATTGCTGAAGCGAAGCGCCGACTCGAAGCGAATGAGAAGACGGTGTTCCTTATCGGCGGCGCGAAAGATGTGCCTTACGATGAAATTATTAAAGCGCTTAACCTGTTGCATAGTGCAGGGGTTAAATCGGTTGGCTTAATGACCAAGCCTATTTAATCGGCCCGCAAAGCGAGCGGCGGTGGATATCGATAGCATTCCGCCGTTGCTTTTAAGCGGCAACAGGCGAACAGTTTTTGGGAACCGATAGTGTCAAAGGCAACCGAACAAAACGATAAGCTTAAACGAGCGATCATAGTTTCAGTGGTGCTGCACATCATTCTGATTGCGCTACTGATCTGGAGTTCGTTCGATGAGCATCTGGATGCTTCTGCCGGCGGCGGCGGAGGTTCATCCATTGATGCAGTCATGGTCGATCCAGGCGCGGTAGTCAACAACTACAACCGCCAGCAACAGCAGCAGTCCAGCGCGCGTCGCGCGGCCGAGCAGCGAGAAAAGCAGGCTCAGCAGCAGGCTGAAGAGCTGCGGGAAAAACAGGCGGCCGAGCAGGAACGCCTGAAGCAAATGGAACAAGAACGTCTGCAGGCGCAGGAAGCGGCGAAAGAAGCGAAAGAACAGCAGAAACAGGCTGAAGAGGCCGCAGCTAAGGCTGCCGCCGCGGCAAAAGCGAAAGCGGATGCCCAGGCGAAAGAGGCGCAGGAAGCTGCCGCCAAAGCCGCTGCTGATGCCAAAGCTAAGGCCGATGCTCAGGCGAAAGTCGCGGAAGCGGCTGCCGCTAAGGCGGCGGCTAAAGCGGCTGCCGACGCCAAGAAGCAGGCGGAAGCCGAAGCGGCCAAAGCCGCCGCGGATGCGCAGAAGAAAGCCGAAGCGGAAGCTGCGAAAAAAGCTCAGCAGGATGCAGAGAAGAAAGCGCAGCAGCAGGCCGAGAAGAAAGCCCAGCAGGAAGCGGCGAAACAGGCTGCGGCAGAAAAGGCCGCCGCTGAGAAAGCCGCTGCCCAGAAAGCTGCCGCGGAAAAAGCTGCCGCCGAGAAGGCCGCTGCTGAAAAAGCCGCAGCTGCCGAAAAAGCCGCTGCCGCCAAAGCAGCCGCCGCAGAAAAAGCGGCGGCTGATAAAGCGGCCAAAGCCGCAGCCGCGAAGGCCGCCGCGGCCAAGAAAGCTGCTGCTGCTAAAGAAGCAAGCGGGGTTGACGATCTGCTCGGCGATCTGAGTTCAGGTAAGAATGCGCCGAAAGGTAACACCAGCGGTAGCGCTGGGGGCTCTTCTCCTGCTAAAGGAAGTAAGCAGGGGCAGGGTGGAGCATCTCAGGCTGAGATTAACAACTATAGTCAACTGGTTCAGAATGCCATTAGAGGCCATCTCTATGACTGGGATACCTATAAGGGCAAAACCTGTACTTTGCGTGTGAACCTGGCTCAGGATGGAACATTGTTGAGTGTGAAATCTGAAGGCGGCGATCCGGCGTTCTGTCAGCAAATGCTGGCGGCGACAAACCGGATGACGAAGTTCCCTAAACCGCCGTCACAGGCTATTTATGAAACATTCAAAAATGCGCCACTGGACTTTAAACCATAAGTAGAAAATTCCCCGTGCAAGCGGGGAAAAACAATCTATGGTAGTCACAGGGTTTTGGTAGTTTTGTGTATTTGGGTTTGTTAACATTCTGCTAAATTATCGTGGGCTTTCCGCCCGGATAAGGGAGATATGATGAAGCAGGCATTACGAGTAGCATTTGGTTTTTTGATGCTGTGGGCGGCGGTGCTGCACGCAGAAGTACGCATCGAGATCACCCAGGGGGTGGACTCGGCGCGCCCCATCGGTGTGGTGCCATTCCAGTGGGCTGGCCCGGGCGCTGCGCCTGAAGATATTGGCGGCGTGGTAGCGGCTGACCTGCGTAACAGCGGCAAGTTTAATCCGCTGGATCGCTCGCGCCTGCCTCAGCAGCCGGGTAGCGCTCAGGAAGTGCAGCCTGCGGCATGGTCTGCGCTGGGCGTTGACGCCGTGGTCGTAGGCCAGGTGACGCCGAACCCTGACGGTTCTTACCAGGTTGCCTATCAGCTGGTGGATACCGGCGGTGCGCCGGGTACCATCCTGTCGCAAGGCTCTTTCAAAGTGACCAAGCAGTACCTGCGTTATGCCGGACATACTGCCAGTGACGCGGTATTCGAAAAGCTGACCGGGATTAAAGGCGCTTTCCGTACCCGTATCGCTTATGTGGTTCGCACCAACGGCGGCCAGTTCCCGTATGAGCTGCGCGTCTCTGACTACGATGGCTACAACCAGTTCCTGGTTCACCGTTCATCGCAGCCGCTGATGTCGCCGGCATGGTCTCCGGACGGTTCTAAACTGGCCTATGTGACCTTCGAAAGCGGCCGCTCCGCGCTGGTAGTCCAGACGCTGGCGAATGGCGCAGTCCGTCAGATTGCTTCCTTCCCGCAGCATAACGGCGCACCGGCCTTCTCGCCGGACGGCAGCAAACTGGCATTCGCACTGTCGAAAACCGGTAGCCTGAACCTGTACGTGATGGACCTCGGCTCCGGCCAGATTCGTCAGGTGACTAACGGTCGCAGCAATAACACCGAACCGAGCTGGTTCCCGGATAGCCAGAATCTGGCGTTTACTTCCGACCAGGCTGGCCGTCCTCAGGTGTATAAAGTCAACATCAACGGCGGTACGCCGCAGCGTATTACCTGGGAAGGTTCGCAGAACCAGGATGCTGACGTCAGCGCTGATGGTAAAATTATGGTAATGGTGAGCTCGGCCAACGGTCAGCAACACATTGCTAAGCAAGATCTGGAAGCGGGTGGTGTACAGGTTCTGTCATCAACGTTTTTAGATGAAACGCCAAGTCTGGCACCTAACGGCACTATGGTAATCTACAGCTCTTCTCAGGGGATGGGATCCGTGCTGAATCTGGTTTCTACAGATGGGCGTTTCAAAGCGCGTCTTCCGGCAACTGATGGACAGGTAAAATTCCCTGCCTGGTCGCCGTATCTGTGATAATAAATAATTGATTATTAAAGGAATCAAAGAAATGCAACTGAACAAAGTGCTGAAAGGGCTGATGATCGCTCTGCCGGTTATGGCAATCGCGGCGTGTTCTTCCAACAAGAACGCCAGCAACGACCAGAGCGGTGAAGGCATGCTGGGTGCCGGCACTGGTATGGACGCTAACGCTAACGGCGGCAACATGTCTTCCGAAGAGCAAGCTCGTCTGCAGATGCAGCAGCTGCAGCAGAACAACATCGTTTACTTCGATCTGGACAAGTACGATATCCGTTCTGACTTCGCTGCAATGCTGGATGCGCACGCTAACTTCCTGCGTAGCAACCCGTCCTACAAAGTGACCGTAGAAGGTCATGCGGATGAGCGCGGTACTCCGGAATACAACATCGCTCTGGGTGAGCGTCGTGCTAACGCCGTTAAGATGTATCTGCAGGGCAAAGGTGTTTCTGCTGACCAGATTTCCATCGTTTCTTACGGTAAAGAAAAACCTGCAGTACTGGGTCATGACGAAGCGGCATATGCCAAAAACCGTCGCGCCGTACTGGTTTACTAAGAGAATTGCATGAGCAGTAACTTCAGACATCATTTATTGAGTCTGTCGTTACTGGTTGGCATAGCGGCCCCCTGGGCCGCTTTTGCTCAGGCGCCAATCAGTAGTGTCGGCTCAGGCTCGGTCGAAGACCGCGTCACTCAACTTGAGCGTATTTCCAATGCTCACAGCCAGCTTTTAACCCAACTCCAGCAACAACTCTCCGATAACCAAAGCGATATTGATTCCCTGCGCGGTCAGATTCAGGAAAATCAGTATCAGCTCAATCAGATTGTCGAACGCCAGAAGCAGATTCTGCAACAGATCGACGGGCTGACGAGCGGTGGCGGAGCAGCAGCGGCAGGCGCGCAGGCGCAGGCTCCATCGTCTTCTGGTGATCAGAGTTCGGCTACCGCCAGTACAGCGCCGGCGGCCTCTTCTGGGGCGCCTGCGATGACCGGGGATGCCAACACCGATTACAACGCGGCTATTGCGCTGGTTAAAGATTCGTCCCGCCAGGATGACGCGATGGTGGCGTTTCAGAACTTCGTCAAGAAGTACCCGGATTCAACCTATCAGCCGAACGCCAACTACTGGCTCGGACAGTTGAACTACAATAAGGGGAAAAAAGACGATGCGGCATATTATTTTGCCTCGGTGGTGAAAAACTATCCGAAATCCCCGAAAGCGCCGGATGCGATGTTTAAAGTCGGCGTCATCATGCAGGACAAAGGTGACACCGCGAAAGCGAAAGCGGTTTACCAGCAGGTAGTCAGCAAATTCCCTGGCACCGATGGTGCGAAACAAGCGCAAAAACGTCTTAACGCCCTGGGTTGATTATGGCATGACCAGAAATCGCGTTATTTCTGGTCTTGTCGCGCGAAACCCAAGCAGTTAAGTGATCTTTATCGAAATTTTAGTTGCGCTGAAATCTGAAATCAGTAATATATGCCGCCGTTGCCAAGGGATATCGAACAAGCCCAAAGCGACGCCAGAGTGGGTCGTTAGCTCAGTTGGTAGAGCAGTTGACTTTTAATCAATTGGTCGCAGGTTCGAATCCTGCACGACCCACCACTAATTAGTTTTAATTGTAGTATCCAGCGTAGTATCGGGTGATTAGCTCAGCTGGGAGAGCACCTCCCTTACAAGGAGGGGGTCGGCGGTTCGATCCCGTCATCACCCACCACCGGGTCGTTAGCTCAGTTGGTAGAGCAGTTGACTTTTAATCAATTGGTCGCAGGTTCGAATCCTGCACGACCCACCATTTTTGGCATCGAACTTCGATGTTAAACGTGAAGGATAACGTTGCTTCAGCAACGGCCCGTAGGGCGAGCGAAGCGAGTCATCCTGCACGACCCACCATCTTAATGATGGGGTCGGTGGAAGCAGTATCGGTAGTATCCAGCGCAGTTTCGGGTGATTAGCTCAGCTGGGAGAGCACCTCCCTTACAAGGAGGGGGTCGGCGGTTCGATCCCGTCATCACCCACCACTCGGGTCGTTAGCTCAGTTGGTAGAGCAGTTGACTTTTAATCAATTGGTCGCAGGTTCGAATCCTGCACGACCCACCATCTAAAATGATGGTGCCGAGTACAAAATCTTTCAGGTAACACCCTTAGGGTCGTTAGCTCAGTTGGTAGAGCAGTTGACTTTTAATCAATTGGTCGCAGGTTCGAATCCTGCACGACCCACCAATCTTTAACGGTGGTTTCTGGTAGAACGTGAAGGATAACGTTGCGATAGCAACGGCCCGTAGGGCGAGGCAAAGCCGAGTCATCCTGCACGACCCACCATCCTGAATGATTACAGCAGTAAAATCCCGCAAGGGGTCGTTAGCTCAGTTGGTAGAGCAGTTGACTTTTAATCAATTGGTCGCAGGTTCGAATCCTGCACGACCCACCAATGTAAAAAGGCGCCCTAAAGGCGCCTTTTTGCTATGCGTCATTCTCCACAATCAACTCCATGTTCGCACTACGCTTACCGTGACTCCATAGCGCACGAACCGGTAGCCCGGGAAGATGCGTAGCATCGTCCCCGGGGAATACAAAATTCATCACGACATTTCGCTTGCGATCGGCTATCTTGTTTAGCATATAAAACATAGTGACCGTATTAAGGCGATACAGAGCGATATTTACGGTTTCAAAGTTAAGCCAGTAAAACGAGATTGCATGATGAGCGTAATGTTTGATCCTGAAACGGCGATTTATCCTTTCCCGCCAAAACCACAACCGTTGAACCGTGACGAAAAAGCGTTTTATCGCGAGAAAATTAAACGCCTGCTGCGTGAACGCGACGCCGTGATGGTGGCGCATTACTACACCGATCCTGAAATTCAGCAACTGGCCGAAGAGACCGGTGGCTGTATTGCCGACTCGCTGGAAATGGCGCGTTTTGGCGCGCGTCACCCGGCCTCCACGCTGCTGGTTGCCGGAGTGCGTTTTATGGGCGAAACGGCCAAAATTCTCAGTCCGGAAAAGACCATTTTGATGCCGACGCTGAATGCGGAATGTTCGCTGGATCTCGGCTGTCCCATTGATGACTTTAACGCGTTTTGCGATGCTCACCCGGATCGCACCGTGGTGGTCTATGCCAATACGTCAGCGGCGGTAAAAGCGCGCGCCGACTGGGTAGTGACTTCCAGCATCGCGGTGGAGTTGATTGAGCATCTCGATAGCCTCGGACAAAAGATACTTTGGGCGCCGGACCGCCACCTTGGCCGCTATGTACAGCGCCAGACCGGGGCCGACGTGCTGTGCTGGCAGGGCGCCTGCATCGTCCATGATGAATTCAAAACCCAGGCGCTGGCGCGCATGAAGGGGCTCTACCCCGACGCGGCGATCCTGGTGCATCCGGAATCACCGCAGGCGATTGTCGACATGGCGGATGCGGTAGGATCAACCAGCCAATTAATTGCCGCGGCGAAAAGCCTGCCGCAGCGCCAGCTTATCGTGGCAACCGATCGCGGGATCTTCTATAAAATGCAGCAGGCGGTACCGGAAAAAGAGCTGCTGGAAGCGCCTACGGCAGGTGAGGGCGCAACCTGTCGCAGCTGCGCCCATTGTCCATGGATGGCGATGAACGGCCTGAAAGCGATAGCGGAAGGGTTAGAGCAGGGCGGCGTTGAACACGAAATTCACGTTGACGCCAAACTGCGTGCCGGGGCATTAATTCCGCTTAACCGTATGCTGGATTTTGCGGCTACACTACGGGAATAACTCATTACCGCGTCGCGTTACGCTTAGGGGATAAAATGGATTTTTTCAGTACGCAGAATATCTTAGTACATATACCGATCGGCGCCGGCGGCTACGATCTGTCGTGGATTGAGGCGGTGGGCACCATCGCCGGCCTGTTGTGCATCTGGCTGGCGAGCCTGGAAAAGATTAGCAACTATGCCTTCGGCCTGGTGAACGTAACGCTTTTTGCGATCATCTTCTTCCAGATCCAACTGTACGCCAGCCTGCTGCTACAGCTGTTTTTCTTCGCGGCGAACGTTTACGGTTGGTACGCGTGGTCCAGGCAGACCAGCGATAACGAAGCGGAACTGAAAATTCGCTGGCTGCCGCTGCCAAAAGCGCTGGCCTGGCTGGCGGGCTGCGTGGTGGCTATCGGCCTGATGACGGTGTTTATTAACCCGGTGTTTGCCTTCCTGACCCGTATCGCCGTCAACCTGATGCAAATGCTCGGGCTGCAGGTGGCGATGCCGACGCTGGAACCGGATGCTTTCCCATTCTGGGATTCCTGCATGATGGTGCTGTCGATTGCCGCGATGGTATTGATGACGCGTAAATACGTGGAGAACTGGCTGCTGTGGGTGATCATCAACGTCATTAGCGTGGTGATATTCGCTCTTCAGGGCGTGTATGCGATGTCGCTGGAATATTTGCTGCTGACGTTCATTGCCCTGAATGGCAGCCGGATGTGGATTAACAGCGCGCGTGAGCGGGGTTCTCACGCGCTTTCACGTTAATGGTGATGATGATGCTCATGTCCGGAATGCGCCAGATTCAGGTGGCATTCCGGGCCGCTGCAGGGGCGGTACTCCATCTGTACCGTCACATGCTCAATTTCATATTTATGCTCAATAAAATGCTGGATGCTATCAAGTAGCGCATCGTGATCGTGCGGCGGCACGACCTGTACGTGCAGCGTCATCACCGGTTTTTCCCCCACCAGCCAGACGTGAACGTGGTGAACGTCGCGGACTTCAGGAATTGAGCGGCGTAGATCGCGGCCTAATGCTTCGACATCCAGCGAGCGCGGCGCGCCCTCCAACAACTCATTCATACTCTCCTGCAGCAGTCGCCAGGCGCTGCGCAGTACTAAACACGACACCAGCACCGAGAGGATCGGGTCAATCGGCGTCCAGCCGGTCATCAGAATGACGATAGCGGCCACGATGGCGCCGACGGAACCCAATAGATCTCCCAGCACATGCAGTGCCGCCGCGCGGACGTTAAGATTACTTTCGGCGCTGCCGCGGTGCAGGATCCAGAAGGCGAGGATATTGGCCAGCAGTCCGGCGACGGCGATGACCATCATTGTTTTTCCCGCCACCGGCTGCGGATGGTTAAAACGCTGTACCGCTTCCCAGAAGATGAAAATCGTAATGACCACCAGGGCGATGGCGTTGACGAAGGCGGCGAGAGTGGTTAAACGCAGCCAGCCAAAGGTGTGGCGGCTATTTGGCGGCCGGCTGGCGAAGCGCACCGCCAGCAGAGCGAACAGGAGGGCGGCGGAGTCGGTGAGCATATGTCCGGCATCGGCGAGCAGGGCCAGGGAACCGGAAATGACGCCGCCGATGGCCTCAATAATCATAAAACCGGCGGTTACGATAAAAGCCCAAAGCAGCCGGTTGGCGTTACTGTTTTCGCCAGCAGGGGTCGGTGAATGTGCATGCGCATGCGCCATGATGTCATCCCTTAATAGTTATCATTATTACACTATGACATCTTACCGAAATTCAGCGAACAAAGGGATCAAGGTGAGCACTGCCACCTTGATCCCTTATCTCATCCGTTTCAATTACTGCGAGGTGCCATCCGTTTTGCCGGCATCGTTGTTCATGCCATTGCCGCTTTCCATTTTTTTATCCGTATCCGGACAGCGTCCATCTTTGCACATGCTGTTTTTATGGACCTCGTCGCTCGACATCCCGTCATGATTCATTGTCGAACCATCAGGATGAAGCATGGTGCCGCCGGAGTTAATTTTGTCGTTATCGACATTATTTGGCGCCACGTTTTCACGGGCATCGGGCGCAACCTGTCCGGCATCAGCGGCGGAATTGGCCTGACCGTTGTTCGATTGCGCGCCGCTATCGGCGGCCAGCGCGGCGCCGCTGGCTAAGCTTAAGGTGGCGGTGAGAAGTAGGGTTGTGAGTTTATTCATATTCATCGGATACTCCTGCTTAGTCGATTTGTTAGCTAAACGCGCCAACAGAGATGTGCCAGGGATCTGCGGTGCTATGGTTTAACACTCCGTCTTAGCGTGAGGATTTAAAATATAATACTGAAAATAAACATTTAATTGGATGTTGCAGTTAAAAATTGTAGTTGGCTGGCAGGATTTCGCTACTTTATGGCGTATTTTTCCCTAATTCCAGGATTATTCCATCGTCAGTGTAAAATCACGTTTACACTTTTTGACCGAAGAGATAGATTGGAAGGATTGCATTTCATTGTATAAGTATGGCAACGCCTGGAAAGAAGATGAATTATCAGAACGACGATTTACGCATTAAAGAGATCAACGAATTATTACCTCCCGTTGCGCTCCTGGAAAAATTCCCCGCTACCGAAAATGCTGCTAATACCGTTGCACATGCTCGCAAAGCGATTCACAACATCCTCAAAGGCAACGACGATCGTCTGCTGGTGGTAATTGGTCCGTGCTCTATTCACGACCCTGCCGCGGCGAAAGAGTATGCCAGCCGTCTGCTGACGTTGCGTGAAGCGCTCAAAGGCGAGCTGGAAATCGTTATGCGCGTCTATTTTGAAAAACCGCGCACCACCGTCGGTTGGAAGGGGCTAATTAACGATCCGCACATGGATAACAGCTTCCGCATTAACGACGGGCTGCGTATCGCGCGTAAGCTGCTGCTGGAAATCAACGACAGCGGTTTGCCAGCGGCGGGCGAGTTCCTTGACATGATCACCCCGCAATATGTGGCGGACCTGATGAGCTGGGGCGCAATCGGCGCGCGTACCACTGAATCCCAGGTGCACCGTGAACTCTCTTCCGGCCTCTCGTGCCCGGTTGGCTTCAAAAATGGCACCGATGGCACCATCAAGGTCGCTATCGATGCGATCAACGCAGCTGGCGCGCCGCACTGTTTCTTATCGGTAACGAAGTGGGGCCATTCCGCTATTGTGAACACCAGCGGCAACAGCGATTGCCATATCATTCTGCGCGGCGGTAAAGAGCCGAACTATAGCGCTCAGCACGTTGCCGAAGTGAAAGTGGGTCTGGCAAAAGCCGGTCTGCCGGCGCAAATCATGATCGACTTCAGCCACGCTAACTCCAGCAAGCAGTTTAAAAAGCAGATGGAAGTCGGCGCCGACGTGTGCCAGCAGATTGCCGGTGGTGAAAACGCGATTATGGGGGTGATGATTGAAAGCCACCTGGTGGAAGGCAATCAGAGCCTGGAAAGCGGCGAACCGCTGACCTACGGCAAGAGCGTGACTGACGCCTGTATCGGCTGGGAAGATACCGAGACTATCCTGCGCCAACTGGCGGATGCGGTTAAAGCGCGCCGCGGCTAACCAGCGTTTTGCCATCGCTGGCTGCCTTCGCGTTATGTCAGCAATAGCTAAAAATAAAAAAGCGTGGAAAATTCCACGCTTTTTTGTTGGCGAAATAATTCAGTTGCGTATTACTTCGCTTTACCCTGGTTGGCGACGGCCGCGGCCTTCGCAGCGATTTCGTCAGCATTGCCCAGGTAGTAGTGTTTGATCGGCTTGAAGTTTTCATCGAACTCATACACCAGCGGTACGCCGGTCGGGATGTTCAGTTCGAGGATTTCGTCTTCGCCCATGTTGTCGAGGTATTTCACCAGCGCACGCAGGGAGTTACCGTGAGCGGCGATAATGACGCGCTCGCCGCTTTTCAGGCGCGGCAGAATGGTTTCGTTCCAGTAAGGTACGACGCGGTCGATGGTCAGCGCCAGGCTCTCGGTGGTCGGCAGTTCCGCATCGGTCAGCTTCGCGTAACGCGGATCGTGGCCCGGATAACGTTCGTCATCTTTGGTCAGTTCCGGCGGGGTGACGGCAAAGCCGCGACGCCACTGTTTAACCTGCTCGTCGCCATACTTCTCAGCGGTTTCGGCTTTGTTCAGGCCCTGCAGCGCGCCGTAATGACGTTCGTTCAGTTTCCATGATTTCTCAACCGGCAGCCAGGCCTGATCCAGTTCGTCCAGCACGTTCCACAGGGTGTGGATGGCACGTTTCAGCACGGAGGTATAAGCAAAATCAAAGCTGAAGCCTTCTTCCTTCAGCAGTTTACCCGCCGCTTTCGCTTCGCTAACGCCTTTTTCAGACAGGTCAACGTCGTACCAACCGGTGAAACGGTTTTCGTTGTTCCATTGGCTCTCGCCGTGACGGACTAGTACCAGCTTAGTTACAGCCATTCTCTTACTCCTCCTACACGCAACCCGACTACTGTGGTGTATGTGTTTATTGATTGATAACTATTCTCATTATATTGCCGTGATTTACCTCACGGCAATGCTTATCCCTAACCATAGCGAAAATAGTGACGCAGTGTAAGATGCTTGTAAAACACAGGTTAGCTTTTTGTCTTTTAGCGGTGCAAATTACAGCAAAAAGGCGAAAAAAAACCCTCCGCAGGGAGGGTTATGGCGTTATCTGGCGATCAACTGATATTCCGTCAGGCTAACGTACTCGGCGCCGGGTCGTAATACGCAATCTGGCTGCGGCCAATGCGGATGATTGGGGGAGTCCGGCAGGAACTCGCTCTCCAGCGCCAGCCCTTGCCAGTCGCCGTAAGGTTGACTGCCGCGCGATGGCGTGCCGCCGAGATAGTTACCGGAATAAAACTGCAGCGCCGGGGCCGAGGTATACACCGTCAGCTGTAGCTTTTCATCCTGCGACCAGACATGCGCCGCCGGCTGGCGGGCGTCGCCTTTGGCCTGCAGCAGAAAGGCGTGATCGTAACCTTTCACTTTTTGCTGGTCAGCATCGGCAAGAAACTCTCCGGCAAGCACCTTCGGCGCGCGGAAATCAAAGCTGGTGTACTCCACGTCGCGCAAATCGCCATACGGAATACCATCGCTCTCCACCGGCAGATACTGGTCGGCGAAGATCTGCAGGCGGTGGTGGCGCACGTCGCCCTGCGCGCCGTCGAGGTTAAAATAGACATGGTTAGTCATATTGACCGGGCAGGGCTTATCAACGGTGGCGCGATACTCAATGGCGATACGATTATCGTCAGTCAGGCGAAAGCGCGCGGTTGCCTGCAGATGGCCCGGGAAACCCTGATCGCCATCGGCGGAGTCGAGCGCAAACAGCACCTGGGTGTCGTCGTGGCTGACAATTTGCCAGCGACGCTTGTCGAAGCCGTCCGGCCCACCGTGGAGCTGGTGGCCGGCCTCGTTCGACGGGGTTAAATTCACGATCTCGCCATCGAGCGTGAAGCGGCTGTTGGCGATACGGTTAGCGTAGCGGCCGACGGACGCGCCCAGAAATGCCGCCTGCTGGCGATATTGCTGCGGCGTGGCGCAGCCCAGTAACGCTTCGCGCAGGCTACCATCGGCAAGGGGCACTTGCGCGGAGATTAGCGTTGCGCCCCAGTCCATCACCGTCACCGTCATCCCGGCGTTATTACGCAGCGTTAGCACGTTCCACGGCTGTCCGTCGGGCGCGAGTTCGCGGGTTGGCGTTAGCATTGGCCGGCTCCCTGGGATGGTTTGCAGACGTAAAAAGTCTCTTTAATGCCGGTTTTCGCTTCATACTGAGCGGCAACCGCCTGCTGTACTTTTTCAACCAGTGCTTCCGGCATCAGGGCAACGATACAGCCGCCAAAGCCGCCGCCGGTCATCCGCACGCCCCCCTGGTCGCCGATAACCGCTTTGACAATCTCAACCAGCGTATCAATTTGCGGTACGGTGATCTCAAAATCATCGCGCATGGAAGCGTGAGACTCCGCCATCAGTTGGCCCATACGCTGCAGGTCGCCGTTTGCCAGCGCGCTCGCCGCTTCGACGGTACGGGCGTTTTCGGTTAATACATGGCGCACGCGTTTCGCCACAATCGGGTCCAGCTCGTGGGCCACGGCATTAAACTGCGCAAGTTCAACGTCACGCAGAGCAGGCTGCTGGAAGAAACGCGCGCCGGTTTCACACTGTTCGCGGCGGGTGTTGTATTCGCTGCCGACCAGCGTGCGTTTAAAGTTGCTGTTGATAATCACCACCGCGACGCCTTTCGGCATCGACACCGGTTTGGTGCCAAGGGTGCGGCAGTCAATCAGCAGCGCATGATCTTTTTTACCCAGCGCCGAAATAAGCTGGTCCATAATGCCGCAATTACAGCCGACAAACTGGTTTTCCGCTTCCTGGCCGTTAAGGGCGATTTGCGCGCCGTCGAGCGGCAGATGATACAGCTGCTGGAACACGGTGCCGACGGCGACTTCCAGCGACGCCGAGGAGCTTAACCCCGCGCCCTGCGGTACGTTGCCGCTGATGACCAGATCGGCGCCGCCGAAGTGGTTATTGCGCTTCTGCAGATGTTTGACCACGCCGCGGACGTAGTTTGACCACTGCTGGGTGTCGTGGCTAACGATGGGCGCATCGAGGGAAAACTCGTCGCGCTGGTTATCGTAATCGGCGGCAATGACCCGCACGATACGGTCAGAACGCGGCGCGCAGCTGACAACGGTTTGATAGTCAATGGCGCACGGCAGCACGAAACCATCGTTGTAATCGGTATGTTCGCCAATCAGGTTGACGCGGCCCGGCGCCTGAATGACGTGACTAGCAGGGTAGCCAAACTGTTCAGCAAACAGCGCCTGGGTGTTCTCTTTCAGACTCATTGTTCAACTCCTGATTCACGAAAATGGATATCGCTAACGGCACGTAACTTTTCGGCGGCTTGTTCCGCCGTGAGATCGCGCTGGGTTTCGGCTAGCATTTCGTAACCGACCATAAATTTGCGCACCGTGGCGGAGCGCAACAGCGGCGGGTAAAAGTGAGCGTGCAGCTGCCAGTGTTGATTATCTTCGTTATTAAACGGCGCGCCGTGCCAGCCCATGGAGTAGGGGAAGGAGGTCTGGAACAGGTTGTCGTAACGGCTGGTCAGCTTTTTCAGCGCCAGCGCCAGGTCGTGGCGCTGGGCTGCGGTTAAATCGGTCAGGCGCTGGATATGCGCTTTTGGCAGCAGCAGCGTCTCAAAGGGCCAGGCCGCCCAATAGGGGACCACGGCCAGCCAGTGTTCGGTTTCTACAACGGTACGGCTGCCGTCGGCCAGTTCGCGTTGCACATAATCCACCAGCATCGGCGAACCCTGCTCAGCGAAATATTTTTTTTGCAGACGGTCTTCACGTTCCGCCTCATTAGGCAGGAAGCTGTTGGCCCAAACCTGGCCGTGAGGGTGTGGGTTGGAGCAGCCCATCGCCGCCCCTTTATTTTCGAAGACCTGGACCCAGGGATAACTTTTCCCAAGGTCCGCGGTCTGCTCTTGCCACGTTTTAACCACGCCTTCCAGTGCTTCAATGCTCAGTTCCGGCAGCGTTTTGCTGTGGTCTGGCGAAAAGCAGATAACCCGACTGGTGCCGCGCGCGCTTTGACAGCGCATCAGCGGATCGTCGCTCTCCGGGGCGTCCGGAGTATCGGTCATCAATGCCGCGAAGTCGTTGGTAAACACGTAAGTGCCGGTGTAATTCGGGTTAGTGTCGCCGGTGACGCGGGTATTACCCGGGCACAAGAAACAATCCGCATCGTGCGCGGGCAACGTTTGTTTTGCCGGCGTCTCCTGCGCCCCTTGCCAGGGGCGCTTGGCGCGATGCGGTGAAACCAGAATCCACTGCCCGGTTAACGGGTTATAACGACGGTGCGGATGGTCGACGGGGTTAAATTGCGTCATGGTATTTCCTTAGAGCCTTACCTTTAGGCTATTAGTCCGGATAACCCTGCGGATGACGGGACTGCCAGTGCCAGGTGTCCTGCGCCATTTCGTCAAGGTTGCGCGTCACGCGCCAGTTCAGCTCGCGGTCAGCTTTGGCGGCGTCAGCCCAATAGGCCGGGAGATCGCCATCGCGGCGCGGCGCGAAGTGATAATTAATCGGTTTACCGCAGGCTTTGCTGAAGGCGTTGACCACGTCCAGCACGCTGCTGCCGACGCCTGCGCCAAGGTTGTAGATATGAACGCCGGCTTTATTCGCCAGTTTTTCCATGGCCGCGACGTGGCCGTCGGCGAGGTCCATCACGTGGATGTAGTCGCGCACGCCGGTGCCGTCTTCGGTCGGGTAGTCGTTACCGAATATTGCCAGTGATTCGCGGCGGCCAACGGCAACCTGGGCGATATACGGCATCAGGTTGTTCGGGATGCCCTGCGGATCTTCGCCCATATCGCCTGATGGATGCGCGCCGACCGGATTGAAGTAGCGCAGCAGCGCGATGCTCCAGTCCGGCTGGGCTTTCTGCAGGTCGGCGAGGATCTGCTCAACCATCAGTTTGCTTTTACCGTAGGGGCTTTGCGGGGTACCGGTCGGGAAGCTTTCAACATAAGGGATCTTTGGCTGGTCGCCGTAGACGGTTGCGGAGGAGCTAAAAATAAAGTTTTTAACGCCGGCTGCGCGCATAGCGGAAACTAATTTAAGTGTACCGGTGACGTTATTGTCGTAATATTCCAGCGGTTTGGCGACGGACTCGCCGACGGCTTTCAGGCCGGCAAAATGGATCACCGCTTCAATAGCGTGATCGTGCAGAATTTCCGTCATCAGCGCTTCATTACGAATATCGCCTTCGACAAAGGTGGCTTTCTTGCCGCCGAGACGTTCAATGACCGGCAATACGCTGCGTTTACTGTTGCAGAGATTGTCGAGAATAATCACATCATGTCCCTGCAGCAGCAGCTGTACGCAAGTATGACTTCCAATGTAACCGCTACCACCTGTGACCAGTACTTTCATGATTCGCTCCAATAGGCTTATCGTGTGAGAAGAAGATAGCATACCAAAGAAGGCAAAAGTGTGACACAGGCTAAAATAGTGGAATCGTTTACACTTGATGGTGTATTAAGACTGATTTTATGTAATTATTTATAAAACAGTGTGTTGTTGTGGTTTTTGGTTATTTCTCTGAAAAAATACAGGGATCCGCAGACCCCTGTATAGCGCTATTCCGCCAGCGCGCCGAGACGGTAAGTGTAACCGTCTCCACTGCGAATGAACTCCAGACGGTGAGTGATGCAGTCAGGGGCATCTTCGGCGTGATGCGATACAAACAGCAGCTGCGTGGCCCCTTCGCTAATCAAAACATCAACAAAACGACGTACCAGTTGACGATTCAGCGGATCCAGCCCCTGTAACGGTTCGTCGAGTATCAGTAGAGTCGGATGTTTAACCAGCGCGCGAACGATCAGCGCCAGCCGCTGCTGTCCCCACGACAAACTATGAAACGGGGCGTCGGCGGTGCGTTTATCAATGCCGAGAATATCCAGCCAGCGCTGGACCAGCTTGTGCTGCTTATCAGAGACCGCCTGATAAATGCCTATCGAATCAAAGTAGCCGGAAAGGATCACGTTACGCACGTTTGTGCTGACGCGGTATTCCAGATGCAGGCTGCTGCTGACATAGCCAATATGTTTTTTGATATCCCAGATGGTCTCGCCGCTGCCGCGACGGCGGCCAAAGAGCGTCAGGTCGTTGCTGTAACCCTGCGGATGGTCACCGGTGATCAGGCTTAGCAATGTGGATTTTCCCGCGCCGTTAGGGCCGACAATTTGCCAGTGTTCGCCGGGGTTCACCGTCCAGCTTAGCTGGTTGATGATCGCTTTATCGTTATACGACACCGTGCCGTCGTTAAGAACGATAAGTGGAGCGTTCTCTGCTAAGTCATGCCGTGCGGCGGGGGCATCCGGTTCAGGTAGCGTCATACCGGCCAGTTTTTCGCTATGCGCCAGTTGGGCAACCAGCGCCTGCTGTAATAACGCCTGTTTCTCGCCGGTTTCGCTCAGCGTGCAATCCGCCAGCACGCCGGCATATTCAATGAATTCCGGGATTTCGTCAAAGCGGTTGAGTACCAGTACCAGGGTGATACCAGCCTGATGCAGGCAGGCCAGCAGGTCGGCCAACTGTTGGCGCGAAGCGACATCCAGGCCATCAAACGGCTCGTCGAGGATCAGCAGGTCGGGGTCGCTCATCAGCGCCTGGCAGAGGAGCGTTTTGCGGGTTTCGCCCGTCGACAGATATTTAAAGCGCCGCGTCAGCAGGTGGCTAATGCCAAACTGCTCCGCCAGCCGGGCACAGCGTTCCGGGTCGCGTCTTTCACCTTCGATGATTTCTGCGGTGGTACGACCGGTATCTTCTTCGCCGGGGCTCAGCATATCGGTGTTGTTGCGTTGCCACTCGTCGCTGACCAGTTTCTGCAGCTGTTCAAAAGAGAGGCGAGTGATACGCTGAAATGCGCTTTCGCGCTGCCCGTTGAGTAGAGTCAGTTCGCCGGCCAGCGCTCTGGCCAGCGCCGATTTACCGCTACCGTTGCTGCCGACGAAAGCCCAGCTTTCGCCAGCGCGCAGCGTGAGGCGATCGATATGTAAGGTTTTTATATCGCTAAGGCGAAACGTACCTTGCGAAATTTGCAATGATGACATTGTGTATCCCACTTTTTGCAGCGTTGTGCTTCAGGGATACGACTTCACGGCAATAAAGTCAATGCCATTAGCATAAGGTCGCCAGAATGATACGATCGGCATTGAAGTAAGCGATCGCCTGCGCGCCTTCCTGCAAACCGTCGGTTTGCGCCGTTGGCAGCGTGGCGCACAGGTTTTGCCCATCCGGCAACGCCATGATAACTTCGCACCGATCCGGCCCGCGTTCAATGTGGCTGATGCGCCCGGTAAGCTGGTTGTCCGCCTGCTGCGCTACGGCGTGGTCAAGCGTGATGCCGACCCACGGCGCTTTCAGCAACACCAGCACTTCCTGGCCTTCATCAAGCCCGAGGCGGTCGGCGCTTTGAGCGGTAATGGCGACTTTAAAACGGGTCTGACCGTCCGCCAGCAGCACGTCGACATGTTGCTGTACCTGCTGGTGGTCGCGACCGGTGATGGTGCCGAACCACTGGTTGCGGGCGCTGGTTTGTAACGAGAAGCGGGAAATCGCCGCCAGCAAACTGTCGAGGGGCAGGGCGTCATCGTCGCTTAACACATCGAAGGCTTTTTGTTGAATCTGCGCCAACAGATCGTATAACTGAATCAACCGCTGGCCATAGCGGGTCAGCACCGCGCCGCCGCCGCCTTTGCCGCCGGTGGCGCGGTCGACCAGCGACTGTTCGCTGAGCTGGTTCATTTCGTTGATCGCATCCCATGCGCTTTTATAGCTGATACCGGCGTTCTTCGCGCCCTGGCTAATTGAGCCAGTCCGATCGATCTGCTTGAGTAAGGCTATTCGGCGGGGATCGGCGAACAGGCGCTGCTGAAGCTTAAGCGTAAGAAGGATTTCGGCCTGCATAATCAATTCCTGACGTAAAAAGCGTATTGTGAACGATAGCGCCCATCTTGCAACAGGCATCTGCCGCGGCGGCGGCGAGGCACCGCACAAATGGGGCGTGTTTTTCCGGCTGAAATGGTTACAATGAAGTATTCGTACTATCTGGAGCCAACCATGTTAGAGCTGTTGAAAAGTCTGGTATTTGCTGTCGTCATGGTACCTGTGGTGATGGCGGTCATCCTCGGTCTGATTTACGGCCTCGGTGAAGTGTTTAACCTTTTCTCCGGCGTCGGTCATAAAGACAGCAGCCAGCAAAATCACTGATTCCCCAACGCCCGGTCCGCCGGGCGTTTTCTTTTGTACCGATCCTGATTCCCCCTAATTGACGCTGTGAAATTCTCACCATAGTCGTTATATTATCTACTACATAACGAATAAACAGGAGTTTCCAATGGCAGGTCAATGGTCGCGTTTTCTCACCGGAGCGGCATTAACGCTCTGCGTTTCTGGTCATGCGCTGGCGCAGGACGGCAAAATTACCGTTTTTGCCGCGGCGTCGTTAACCAACGCTATGCAGGATATCGCGCAAGCGTATAAAAAAGAGCATCGTGTCGACGTGGTCTCTTCCTTTGCTTCTTCCTCCACGCTGGCGCGGCAGATTGAAGCCGGCGCGCCCGCCGATCTGTTTATTTCAGCGGACCAGAAATGGATGGACTATGCCGTAGACAAAAAATCAATCGATACGGCTTCCCGCACTACGCTGCTGGGCAATAGTCTGGTGGTGGTCGCGCCGAAAGCCAGCGATCGCGGCGATATCGCCATTAATGATAAAACCGACTGGACCAGCCTGCTGCAAGGCGGGCGTCTGGCGGTCGGCGATCCGGACCACGTGCCGGCAGGGATCTACGCGAAAGAAGCGCTGCAGAAACTCGGGGCCTGGGAGACGCTGTCGCCGAAGCTCGCGCCGGCAGAAGACGTGCGTGGCGCGCTAGCGCTGGTGGAGCGCAACGAAGCGCCGTTGGGCATCGTCTACGGCTCTGATGCCGTCGCCAGCAAGGGGGTCAAAGTGGTGGGCACCTTCCCGGAGGACTCGCACAAAAAAGTCGAGTATCCGCTGGCTATCGTTGATGGGCATAAAAATGCTACCGTAACCGCGTTTTACGACTACCTCAAAGGCCCGGAAGCCTCGGCTATCTTTAAACGTTACGGATTCACCACACAGCAATGATTTTAAGCGATCCCGAATGGCAGGCGGTACTGCTGAGCCTGAAAGTTTCATCCCTGGCGGTGGTTTGCAGCTTACCTTTTGGGATCTTTTTCGCCTGGCTGCTGGTGCGCCGCCATTTTCCCGGCAAAGCGTTACTCGATAGCATTATACATTTACCGCTGGTGCTGCCGCCGGTGGTGGTCGGCTATCTGTTGCTGATTTCCATGGGGCGACGCGGCTTTATCGGTAGTTGGTTATATGATTGGTTTGGTCTGACTTTCGCCTTCAGCTGGCGGGGGGCGGTGCTGGCGGCGGCGGTGATGTCATTTCCGCTGATGGTGCGGGCGATACGCCTCGCCCTTGAAGGGGTGGACGTGAAGCTTGAACAGGCGGCGCGCACCCTCGGGGCTAATCGCTGGCGGGTATTTTTCACCATCACGCTGCCGCTGACCCTGCCGGGCATTATTGTCGGCACGGTGTTGGCCTTCGCCCGTTCGCTGGGGGAGTTTGGCGCGACGATCACCTTTGTCTCAAACATTCCTGGCGAAACGCGCACCATTCCTTCCGCGATGTATACCCTGATTCAAACGCCCGGCAGCGAAGGCGCCGCCGCGCGGTTATGCATCATCTCTATTGTTCTGGCGTTGGTATCGCTGCTGGTGTCCGAATGGCTGGCGCGCCTTAGCCGTAAGCGGATGGGAAAATAACTATGCTGGAGCTCGATTTTAGCCAGACGTTAGGCAATCACTGCCTGGAAGTGCATGAAACCCTTCCCGCCAGCGGCATCACCGCTATTTTCGGCGTCTCAGGTGCGGGCAAAACCTCACTGATTAATGCTATCAGCGGGCTGACGCAGCCGCAGCAGGGGCGCATTGTGCTCAATGGCCGGGTGCTCAATGACGCGCGACAGCGCATCTGCCTGGCGCCGGAGAAGCGGCGTATCGGTTATGTGTTTCAGGACGCGCGGCTGTTTCCGCACTATAAAGTGCGCGGCAACCTGAAATATGGGATGGCTAAAAGCATGGCCGAGCAATTTGATAAGTTGGTGGCGTTATTGGGCATTGAGCACCTGCTCGAACGGCTGCCCGGTAGTTTGTCCGGCGGGGAAAAACAGCGGGTGGCGATTGGCCGCGCCCTGTTGACCGCGCCGGAATTGCTGCTGCTGGATGAGCCGCTGGCCTCGCTGGATATTCCGCGAAAGCGCGAATTACTCCCCTATTTACAGCGGCTGGCGCGCGAGATCCATATCCCGATGCTGTATGTCAGCCACTCGCTGGATGAAATTCAGCACCTGGCCGATAACGTGCTGGTGCTGGAAGCGGGAAAAGTGAAGGCGTTTGGCGATCTCGAAACGGTGTGGAGCAGCAGCGTGATGCATCCGTGGCTGCCGCAGGAGCAGCAGAGCACGATTCTTAACGTCTCGGTGATCGCGCAGCATCCGCAGTATGCAATGACCGCGCTGGCGCTGGGCGATCAGCAACTATGGGTTAATCAGCTGGCGCGAGAGCCGGGCGAAGCGGCGCGTGTTCGTATTCAGGCGTCGGATGTGTCGCTGGTGCTGGAGCACCCGCGACAGACCAGTATCCGTAATATCCTGCGCGCGCAGGTTGTTGGTTGCGTGGAAACCAACGGCCAGATTGAGGTACAGCTTACGGTCAGCGGCAGAACGCTATGGGCGCGAATTAGCCCATGGGCGCGGGATGACCTGGGCATCACCGCAGGTCAATGGCTGTATGCGCAAATTAAAAGCGTATCGATCGCGGCCTGATTACAGCAAGTTACGATTGATAAAGTCGGCGATGCTGGTGGTTTCGTTTTCACCAATCACCACTTTTGCCCGCGCTTTTACTTCCTCAACCGCGTTACCCATCGCCACGCCGGTCCCGACGGCTTCCAGCATGCTGAGATCGTTGTAGTTATCGCCAAAGGCGATAACATCCTGCATGGATAATCCTTGCGCGGCGACCCACTGCGCCAGGCGTTTGCCTTTGCTATTGCCGGCGCGGGCGATATCCACCTGATCGTGCCACGACCATTCGCATTCCAGGCCCAGGTTCTGGCCGACGGTCTGCGCGAAGTCCTGTAGTTTCGGGATATTTTCATCGGTGAGGGCGAATTTCCACACCGCCTGCACTTCACGCGCCGCCTGGGCCAGAGAATCCACCTGGGTGAAAACCGGGCGCTGTTCAACCGGCAGCGACTGCGCCCAGTTAGTGGTGCGGATCACGTGGCCGGTCGGACGTTCATAAAGCATGGCGTCATCAACGTACATCAGACCGTGAATATCGTGTTCGGCGAGCATGTTGGTGAGGCTGAGGGCTTTATCTACCGGCATCGGATCGGCCTCGAGAACCTTTTTTGCATGATAATCATACAAATAGGTACCATTACAACAAATTGCAGGTGTATCGAGAGCCAGTGCCTGATAAAAAGGATGGATAGCGACGTGATGTCGGCCGGTTACGACGATCACCTGATATCCAGCCTCCCGGGCGCGAGCCAGCGCATCGAGCGACGCCGGAAGAATCGTTTTTTTTGAGGTCAGTAGGGTGCCGTCTAAATCGAGGGCGATCACGCGTGAGGTCATGTGTTGGTTCCGGTAAATGGTGAAAAAGGGTCTGCCATGATGGTACACGGCTTCGTCTCAGGGGCAAATTTTTCAGCATCTACCGTTAAAAACGTCTATACCATTCATCGTTGCGCCGCGCGCCGGATGAAATGTATAACGATGTCCACGAGCAGTTTCACGAGCAGTGAGGAAAGGAGTAGTCATGAAACAAACCGTATATACCGCCAGCCCGGAGAGCCATCAGATTCACGTCTGGAGCCTCAATGCTGAGGGAAATCTGACATTGGTTCAGGTTGTTGATGCCCCGGGCCAGGTGCAGCCGATGGTGGTAAGCCCGAACAAAGAGTATCTCTATGTCGGCGTTCGTCCGGAGTTTCGCGTCCTGGCTTACCGCATTGCGCCAGATAATGGCGCGCTGACTTTCGCCGGTGAAGCCGCGCTGCCGGGGAGCCCGACGCATATCTCCACCGACCATCAGGGCCGTTTTGTTTTCAGCGCTTCCTACAATCAGGGCTGCGTGAGCGTGACGCCATTGATTGACGGCCTACCGGGCGAAACGGTCACCGTCGTCGAGGGGCTGGAAGGCTGTCACTCGGCCAATATTTCGCCGGACAACCGCACGCTATGGGTCCCGGCGCTGAAGCAGGATCGTATTTGCCTGTTTAATCTGAGCGATGACGGCTATCTGGCCGCGCAGGAGCCGGCGGAAGTTACTACCGTGGAAGGCGCCGGTCCGCGGCACATGGTGTTCCATCCGAACCAGCAGTACGGCTACTGCGTGAACGAACTGAATAGCTCCGTTGACGTGTGGGAGCTTAAAGATCCGCACGGGAAAATTGAGTGCGTGCAGACGCTGGATATGATGCCGCCAGATTTCACCGGCGTGCGCTGGGCTGCGGATATTCATATTACGCCGGATGGCCGCCATCTGTATGCCTGCGATCGTACCGCCAGCATTATCACCATCTTCAGCGTTTCTGAAGACGGTAGCGTACTGTCTATTGAAGGCTACCAGCCGACCGAAGCGCAGCCGCGCGGCTTTAATCTCGATCACAGCGGTAAGTATCTGATTGCCGCCGGGCAGAAATCGCATCATATCGCGGTATATGAAATTGCCGGCGAGCAGGGGCTATTAAAAGAGAAAGGGCGTTATGCCGTTGGTCAGGGCCCGATGTGGGTAGTGGTTAACGCGCATTAATTTGCTATTGATAGAAAAAAACCTCGCGCCGGCGAGGTTTTTTTATTCGGACTGACAGGCCTAAATATCATCCATCGTATAGCCGACGACAATTTCCAGCGTCTTACGAATCACATCCGCGGTAACCACGTTATCGGTGGTTTCCAGGGCATTGATCAACCATAAAATAAGCGCCTTATTGCTCAGATGCCCATCTGAGCTGAGGATACTGTCGATTGCCAGCGACATGACCGCAGATTCATCGACTAATTTATCTCCGGCGCTGCGGAAATATTCTGAGAGCGCTGTATCCTGCAGTCCTGCGTAAATATCTGATTGCTGATGCATAGTCTGTCTCATCATATTCTCACTTGTTTATTAAACTTGATCGGGGATCAGTGTATTTTTTTGCCCGTCGGTTCGACGTTACTATCCACAACAACGGCTCTGTTTTCCCACTGGCCGTTAATCTTTTTAATGACTGGAGCGTGATTGCCGCGCGTCGTGAGTCTGACGCTAATTTCATCAATAACGGCAATAATTGCATTCCTTCGCTGGTGGTTCGTTTCCGCTGCCTGCATTAACCGAAGTTTGACTAGTAGCGTCGGAATATTAATTGGCCGGTTTGTTTTAAGAAGAGATAAAACCGCCTCGCCGATAATCTCATCGCTAACCCGATCTGATTGACTGCTTTTCATCATCGTCCCTCTGCATGCCTCGTGTTCCTGTAAGCCAGGTCAGGTGCAGGCCGACAGTCAGCGTTTACTCCTGACGCTCAAACAGCAGGCCAATCAACGTTTGATAATGATCTTCTTCTTCGGGGGCTCGTGCGACGTCAAGACGGCTCAGTAACTTGGTGCAAAGCGCTTTGCGGTTTAAATGCCGCCCTTCGGTGAGAATGTCCATCACGATTTCGCCCAGCGTCTCCTGCTGAGAAGGTAACGATGCTTTGTTGAAATACTGGGCTATCGCGTTCGCTGTATCTGGAATGTAACCATTCTGCTGCATATGCGCTCCTTTAATTTCACTCATCTGTTAACTGTGAGTAAACTTATACAATAATTTGTAACTTGTACATAGCGTGTTGCGCAATAAATCGCGTTTAGAGTATAGTCTATTGAAATTTATTGATAAATTTATTGTTTTTTTATTTTGTGTAAAATTGTCATGAGGGTTCTAAGCGTGACAATCTGTACAAGATTATGCGGCCAGGCGGCGTCGTGTGTTCAATTTTTGTTAATATAAATACTTGTTTCGCAAGACGTATCGAGCAGTAACTGCTACTGTGAATGCTTATACCTCTCATCTGGAACCGCTATGCTCACCACCATCATTTATCGCAGCCATATCTGCGACGATGTCTCATTCAAATCGCTCGAGTCGATGGTTGCTGCGGCTAACGAGAGAAATGGTCAGGCGGATGTCACCGGTATTTTACTTTTTAACGGCACGCATTTTTTCCAACTCATTGAGGGGCCGGAAGAAAACGTACAGCAAATTTATCGGCATATTTGCGCGGACCCGCGTCATTACAATCTGGTGGAGCTTCTGTGCGATTACGCGCCGTCTCGCCGTTTTGGTAAGGTCGGCATGGAGCTGTTTGATTTAAGGGAACACGATCGCGATGCGGTACTACAGGCCGTGCTGGATAAGGGGACGACAAAATATCAGCTGACTTACGACGACCGGGCGCTGCATTTTTTCCGTACCTTTGTCGAAGCGACGGAAAAAGAGAACTACTATGAAATTCCGTCAGCTGATAGCTGGGATTTTATTGCCGATGAGAGCTCGTTTTACCCGGCCGTGCCCTGTATCGACCGTGCTGAAACATGCTGTTTTGCTTTTCAGCCGGTGGTTGACCCTTTTGCCTGTGAAATAGTCTCCTGGGAAGCGCTGCTGCGTACCGTTGACGGAGAACCGCCTGCGGCCTATTTTGCCGGTTTGTCAGGCGATGAGATTTATGTCGCGGATTTGCAAAGTAAACGGGTTGCGCTGGCCATTGCTGGCAAATTAGGCCTGCGTGAACGTACCCTGACCATCAATCTGCTGCCGATGACGCTGGTGAAAGTGGCGGATGCGGTGCCATTCCTGTTAACGGAAATTCAGCGCAATGACCTGATTCCGGAACAGATAATTGTTGAATTCACCGAGCGTGAAGTGATTTCGCGGATGGATGAGTTTACCGATGCCGTACGCAAACTTAAGGGGGCGGGAATTCGCGTCGCTATCGATCACTTTGGCGCCGGTTTTGCCGGGCTATCGCTGTTGGCGCAATATCAACCGGATCGAATTAAAATCGACCAGCAGCTGATCCGCAACATCCATCGTGACGGGCCGCGCCAGGCTATCGTGCAGGCGATCATCAAATGCTGCCATTCACTGGAAATTGCCGTATCGGTGGTTGGCGTTGAGCAGGCGGAGGAGTGGATGTGGCTTGAGGCGGCGGGTATTTCTCATTTCCAGGGAAATCTGTTTGCCAGCCCGCGACTGGCTGGTCTGCCGGCAATCCTCTGGCCGGGGAAAATATGATCCATCCTGAGATAGCGTAAACGCACTTTCATCCTTTTTCCCGCACGCTGTGAGCTGCAACCTGATATCTTTATCTGTACAAGAAAAGAGAGTTGTACAGTATGCCTAAATTCGTTAGTTTAGGCGCTAAAGTATCAGGTTGAGATAAGGCGGCTTATGGCTTTTTACAGTATCGGTGAAGTAGCCGAGCGTTGCGGAATCAATCCGGTCACCCTTCGAGCCTGGCAGCGGCGTTACGGTTTGCTGAAACCGCAGCGTAGCGAAGGCGGGCACCGTCAGTTTGATGAAGAAGATATTCAGCGAATCGAAGAGATTAAGCGCTGGATAGAACGTGGCGTTTCAGTGGGCAAGGTGAAAGCGCTGCTGGAAGGCCAGCTACCTGCCGCACGCGATGAATCTGCCCAACTGCAGGAAGAGATGATGAGTATCCTGCGCTATATGCAGCCGGCAAAAATCCGCGCCAAAATCACCGCATTAAGCCATCAGTATCCTGTCGACACCCTGCTTGATAGCCTGTTTGCGCCGGTGCGCCAGCGGCTGAAGCTCGATCAAAACACCTCGCTGGTTATTAGCAGCATGCTGGATGGCATTTTGATTGATTGCGTGGCGCTGTTTTTAGCCGAGTCGCGGAAGAAAAATGGCAAGGAGACGCTGCTGGTGGGGTGGGGGAATGAAGACCGCACCGGCCTATGGCTGGAAGCCTGGCGCCTTTCGCAGCGTGGTTGGCACGTCAACGTGCTGGCGGAACCGTTAGAATCTCCCCGCCCGGAACTGTTTCCTGGGCAACATATTTTCGTCTGGACCGGGCGCGCCGCCTCGCCGCTGCAGCTGGAGCTGCTGGGCCACTGGCAGGAGCAGGGCTTCAGTATTCACTTCCACGGTAACGAATAAAAAAACCTGCCTTGTAAGTGAGGCAGGTTTCTGTTTACTTACGTCGCGCGTGCTTACAGATGGATTTGACTCCAGGACTTAAATGTTTCGCTACGGCTGATATTAAAGAAATCTGTCCTGCCGCTGCAGCCCAGTTTTTTTATCAGATTCAAACGGATTTGATAAATTGTCTTAATATGCAAGTTGAGCGAGCGGCCAATACTGGCAATGGCTTCGCCATTACTGATGAGCTGAATGACTTTCTTTTCTCGCTCGGTAAACTGCACCCGTTCACCAGGGGAGGTATGCGTTTTATAATACCGGGTGGGTTGATTGAGAAATGTTTTTAATTCTGCTGGCGTCGATCTGGCGGGAATGCGTAACATTGGCAATTCGCTAAGAAAATTAAGATCGTTGCCTTCGGTTAATAAAACAAAAACCGTCTCCCGGCGATTATATTTATGTTGTAATACCGAAAAATAACTGTCGCTGGTAAAAAAGACATACTTTTTACTGAAACACCTTTCTGGCAGCGTACGCAGAATGAGACTAATGCCGCTCAGAAGATAGTGGTTGTCAATCCACAGGTCGTAGCGTTCGGAACAAATGTGCGTGTGTTTACTGAACATTTTGGTCTCCACGAAGCGGGTGGACGAATTAATGGTGAATACCGCGGCGTAGAATATCCAACGCCTGCAAATAGAGATCAGAAAGTATTTCATTACTTTCTGTTTGCAGTCGCTGGTTAATCTCGCTAATTAATTGAAGGTCATCAACTGTTTTATTTTCTTGCAATAAGCTATTTTCAATGTTTTTCAGCAATGCGCAGTTAGCAATAAACTGCACGGGAATTGTATTTTTGATGTGCATAACCCTGAATCTCCCACGCGAAAAATAAAAGCCGCTGGCGTAAACGATTTGCTCATCGTTTACGCCAAAACATTGCGGACAGGCAACGGTAAAGCAGGAACCACCTCAAAATAACCGCGGTATCGGCGCAGAGTGCTGACCCGAACGCCCGCGCAAAATCGAGCTACCCGTCAACTATAGACGCTCAGAACAAACTTGTACAAATTTCTGCGAAAAAATTTGTACACGTTAAATTTTTATTTGCCGAGTTAAGTGTATTTTATTGATATTATTGAATTTGTTTTATTGCGTCATTGTACAATTAGAGCGGTGAATATCTCTGAAAAATGACCGGCGTTCACTGCTCGGGGTTATACTTGTCGGCCAAGAAGGTGAAGAAAAAGGGAATGCGATGAAACTATGGCCAATTCTGACCGGGGTAGCGGTATCGCTGGCGCTAGTCGCCTGTAAGACCCCCACGCCGCCTCGAGGTGTCAAACCGATAAACCACTTTGATGCCAGCCGTTATCTGGGGCGCTGGTATGAAGTCGCGCGCCTGGAAAACCGTTTTGAACGAGGTCTGCAGCAGGTGACGGCAACTTACAGCATGCGTGATGACGGCGGCATTCGCGTACTTAATCGTGGATTTGACCCGCGCAACAACCGCTGGCGCGAAAGCGAAGGCAAAGCCTATTTCACCGGCGCTTCCACCACGGCAGCGCTGAAAGTCTCGTTCTTCGGTCCCTTCTATGGCGGATATAACGTGATCGCGCTCGACGACGATTATCAATACGCGCTGGTGAGCGGGCCAAACCGCGACTATTTATGGCTGCTTTCGCGCACCCCGGATATTCCGACCCACATCCGACAACAATACCTTGCCCTGGCCGCTGAGCTCGGTTTTGCGGTTAACAAACTGGTCTGGGTGCCGCAGGCGAAGGCTTAAACTATCGCCTGCCGCAGGGTGTGCGCCGCATCGTTGAGCGCGGGCGCCGGCATACGGCCGATCAGCGCAAACTGGTAGCCGCCGTGGCGCCACCAGCGCAGGTTCATGCCCTGTCGCTGCTCATTTTGCGGCGGCGAGGCGGTTTGCCGGGCGGCGGGTGAAATACAAAGCGCGACCGGGCCGTAACCGGTATGCAGCCAGAGGATTTGCGTGATCGAGGTACTTTCGTAACGCAGCATACGGACCATTTTCAGCTCCGCCTCAGGCAAGGCGAGCTGGCGTCGTTCTAGAAACAGTCCTGTATCCTGCGCCGAACGACGCAGGCCACGGTCGAGCATCTCGGGTGAATTATCCACATCGGCCACGGTTTCCGCGCTATATAGCGACATGTACTGGGCTTCAAGACGGCGAATATTCTCGTCATCGTCTTCCTGCGGCGCAGGCCGCCAGAAGTAACTTGTTGCGCTACCGATAACCAACAGGCCCAGTGAGGCGCCGATCAGCGCGCGACGGCTGAAGCGCGCCTGATTTTGCGCTTTACTTTCCGACCCGGTGAGGTAGGGCGCCAGTTTCGCCTGCATCCGCGCCACGGGCGCTTCATCAAGCAGGGCGGCGAAAGCATGTTGATAAGGCTGATGATTATTCATCAACGTGGCGGTGCGGCTGGCGAGCTGCGGGTCGCGGGCAAAGGTTTCGCTAAAACGGCGGGCGTCCTCCGCGCACATTTCGCCATCAAGCCAGGCGACAATGGCCTCGTCCTGCCAGGGTGGGGAAAAGCGAATAGGGTTCATGAGCGTTTCTCCTGCGCCGGGGGCGAAACCGCCGGCGTTTTGGCCAGCGTTTCTCGCGCGGCGGCTAGCCGACTCATAATGGTGCCAATAGGTACCGATAGCGTCTCGGCGGCTTCCTGATAACTAAACCCCTCGACATACACCAAAAAGACGGCATTACGCTGCGCCTCGGGCAGTTGATTAACCCGCAGCATCAGTTGCCGATAGCGCCACTGCGTCTCGTCCTGCTCGCCCGGCTCAGGGGCAGCCAGCTCCTCACACTCGACAAACCCCTGGCCGAGGCGGACCTGGCGGGCGCGCAGCTCTGAAATCCAGATGGAGTGCAAAATGGAGAATAGCCACCTGTCGATGCGGGTGCCGGGGGTAAACTGCGCGCTCTTTTCGAGCGCGCGAAGGCAGGTGGCCTGCACCAGCTCCTCGGCGACGTCGCGGTTGTGCGAGAGTACGAGGCCGTAGCGCCACAGGCGAGGAAGATGGGCGGCAAGTTGGCTATCAACGATACGGTTAGCGATGTTCTTATCCTTATTGATTCTGGCGAATCACGACTATCAGGATTCAGGACGTCCGTTTATTGCCGACTGAAGATCGCGGTACTCTTCGCAGCTTTGGCCGCAAATGCCGGCAATCGCCGCCAGCTGCTGTTTGGCCAGATCGGGGCGTCCTTTAACCATCCATGCCTCGCCAAGGTATTCGCGGGCTTTCGCGTAGTCTGGTTTCAGCGCCAGCGCCCGCTGATAATAGCCAATTCCTTCATCGGTTCTCCCGAGCTTACGCGTGGCGTAGCCGCGATAGTTCCACGCCTCAGGCGTATTGGCGTTGTGCAGCGTATCCAGCAGGTTAAGCGCGGCCTGATATTCCCCTTTTTTCGCCAGATGCCAGGCATAATTGGTTTTATCTTCATCGCTAAGGCTACTGGTTTTCTGCGGGACGCATTTTTGGCTCACGCTGTCGTAGGCCTGTCCGCTCGGGCAATCCGGGGTTTGTTTGCTCGGGCTGTTATCGCCCATGGCCAACGCCGCCGGGGTATATAACAAAAATAGCAGCGCCGGAACGACTAAGCGCCTGATGGGAGAAATTTGTGCGTTCATGGTGACCTCCAGGTGGGCGAGAGACGCGATAAGGCATCGCGTTGCCGGTTCTAAGGAGTAAACGCGCAAGCGGGGGGATTTATTCGCCGTTGGCGAAAATTATTAATTGGCGTTGTGGCGAGAGAATGCGTCGATAAGAAAAGCCCGCGCTCGGGGGGAGCGCGGGCCGATAATATTACTGTTTCGGAGCGGCAACCACAAAGCTGCCCACGCCGCGGTTGTTATATTCCCACATGCGGTTGAAGCCGTTGTCGTTAAGGTTACGCTGCGGGTGGCCTTTGTCATCCTGCGCGCCAACGTTACCGCTGAAGGCGCGGTTAGAGCCTACCGCCGCCGCCCACGGTTGAGCAATGTTAAAGCCTTCATTGATGACGCTATCGCGGATTACCACCTGGCCGTTGCTGTTGCCGTCGACGTCCAGCGCGCGGCCCAGCTGCGCGACGTTATCGCCGGACGCGGTGAAGCGGCTGTTGGTAGCCAGGAAGCCGTAGGTCACGCTTTTCAGCGTTGCCGGCGCGAAAACGTAGGCTTCTTTCTGCGTACGCGAGTTCACGACGCGGAAATCGGTATTATCAAATACCACCGCGCCGCGACCGGAAACGATATCCACATCGCCTTCAATATAGCTATTGGTCACCAGCGTGCGGGTTTGACGGTTGTCCTGCAGACGGTTCTGCACGCCGCTATTGGTCACAAAGAAGGTGTTCTGGCGGCCAAGAATGTTGACCTTGTTGATCTGCACCTGGTCGCCATCGCTGCGCAACGCCACCGCCTGGTGGGTACCGGCATCGACGCTATCGCCGAGATTGTTGGCGATAGTCAGGTTCTGCAGCTGCAGGCCATTGTTCTGCGACCAGAAGACCGCGGAACACATCACGCCCACGGTGGCGGCGGATTTGCTCTGGCAACTGTCGAACATATACCACGCGGGTTTGCCTGGCATATATTTGCCGCCCGGATTAACCAGATGACGCCAGCTATTACGGTCCATTTCGGAATCAATTGCTTCGCTGATTTTGACGTCGGCAGGGTTTTCACCGGTACCATAAATCGTCAGCGCGCCCGGCGCGGCAGGTACGTAGACGGTACCCGCATATTCGCCCGGCATAACGGCGATGAACAGGCGACGGGCAGAGTGACGGGCAATCGCCGCATCGACCGCGGCCTGAATAGTCGTGTGGGTCACGCCCTGGGCGCCCGCTGGGCCGACGATGAAATCAGGCTGCGCCGGCAGGCTGATAGCGGATGGCGTCCACGCGGCGGCATTCGGCGTCAGCGACTGGAAATAGGCCGCTTGAGTAAAGTTTTTCGCTTCATCGGCGCTAAGAATCGGCCGTGCGGTATTGCCCGGTGCAGTCTGCGTTGAGGGCTTTTGATCGGCAGGCGTCGAGCTACAGGCGGACAGCGTCACGCCGAAGGCCAGCGCCAGCGCCAGACGGGAAACGGAATATGTGTTCATGTTGCTCCGGGCGATAATATGCAAAGTTACATACCCTTTGTGCGCGACAGGGTATAAGTCCTTTAAAACCTGCTGTTTTATACTAACTTGAACGAAACGGGAAGATGCCAGTTCAAAAACTTCACTTCTTTACGCAACGCGAAGCGCTGACGGAACGTCTTTAGTCACAAAAAAATAACATTTACCCGCGCTTTTATTGACATTACCGGCGTTATGAAAATAAATGTCTATACAACCCATGACAAGTTGAATGCTATGACTGAAGCCACCTCTGAACTCGTTATCTGGCGAAACGCGCGTCTCGCCACCCTGAACCCTGATTATTCCCAACCGTATGGCCTGCTGGAGCGCCATGCGCTGCTGGTGCGTAATGGCCGCATCGAGGCGATCGTCGACGATGCTGATGCCCCGGCAGGGCGTCATATCGACCTCGAAGGCCGGCTGCTGACGCCGGGTCTTATTGACTGCCACACGCACCTGATTTTTGGCGGCAGCCGGGCGCAGGAGTGGGAGCAGCGGCTGAACGGCGTGTCGTATCAAACCATCAGCGCCAACGGCGGCGGCATCAACTCCACCGTGCGCGCCACGCGCGAAAGCAGCGAAGCTGAACTACTGGCGCTGGCGCAGCCGCGTCTCGCTCGCCTGCTTCGTGAAGGGGTGACAACGCTGGAGATTAAATCAGGCTACGGTCTCGATCTGCAAAACGAACGCAAAATGTTGCGGGTCGCCCGACAACTGGCTGACGACAATGGCGTGGAACTGTCGGCGACGCTGCTCTCCGCCCACGCCACGCCGCCGGAATATCATGGCGACGCCGATAGCTATATCTCGCTGGTCTGCGAGACCATACTGCCGACGCTGTGGCAAGAGGGGCTGTTTGAAAGCGTTGACGTCTTCTGTGAAAACGTCGGCTTTAGTCCACAGCAAACCGAGCGCGTATTTCAGGCCGCGCAGGCGCTGGGCATTCCGGTAAAAGGCCATGTTGAGCAGCTCTCGTCGCTGGGCGGCGCTCAACTGGTGAGCCGCTATCATGGGCTTTCCGCCGACCATATCGAGTATCTGACGGAAGAGGGTGTGGCGGCGATGCGCGAAAGCGGCACCGTGGCGGCCCTGCTCCCCGGTGCGTTCTACTTCCTTAACGAAACCCGCAAACCGCCGGTGGAACTGCTGCGCAAGTACCAGGTGCCGATGGCGGTGGCGACCGATTTCAACCCGGGCACCAGCCCCTTCGCCAGCCTGCACCTGGCGATGAATATGGCCTGCGTCAAGTTTGGTTTAACTCCGGAAGAGGCCTGGGCCGGGGTGACTCGCCATGCCGCGCGGGCGCTGGGGCGACAGGAGAGTCACGGTCAGCTGGCGGCGGGCTTTGTCGCAAACTTCGCCATCTGGGATGCCGAGCATCCGGTCGAGATGGTGTATGAGCCGGGGCGCGCGCCGCTCTGGGGGCGCGTGGTACGAGGAGAACTGCAATGATGCTGTGGCAAGCTACGCCCGCCAACCTTTGGCAGGGGCGCGATGATAGCGCGGAGGCGCCCAATGCGCTGCGCCTGTTCCAGACCATCGCCCGCGCGGAACGCTTTGCGCCGCAGGAGATGCCCGGCGATATCGCGCTGCTCGGCTTCGCCTGCGACGAAGGCGTACGGCGTAATAAAGGTCGTACCGGCGCCGGACATGGCCCGGAAACGCTACGCAGGGCGTTGGCCAATATGGCCAGCCATCAGGGCCATGACCGCTGCGTAGACATGGGCACGATTAGCGTTGATGGCGAACAGTTAGAAGCCGCACATCAGGCGCTGCGCGAGGCGGTGGTCGCCTGTCAACGCGCCGGCAAACGCACGCTGGTGCTGGGCGGCGGCCACGAGACGGCCTTCGGCCACGGCGCTGGGGTACTGGATGCCTTCCCGGGCGAAAAGGTGGGTATTATTAATCTCGATGCGCATCTTGATTTACGCTTTGCCGAATGCGCCAGCTCCGGGACGCCGTTCCGCCAGTTGGCGCTGGAGTGTGAAGCGCAGCAGCGAGGTTTTCATTATACCTGCATTGGCGTCAGTCGGGCGGCGAACACCCAGGCGTTATGGGATGAAGCGGCGCGCCGTCAGGTGAATATCGTTGAGGATCTGGAGGTTCTGGAGGCCTTCGAAACTCGCGTGTTGCCGGAGCTTGAGCGCAATATCGCGCAATTCGACCGTCTGTATCTGACTATCGATCTCGACGTGCTGCCAGCGCGCGAAATGCCGGCGGTTTCCGCGCCGGCGGCGCTGGGCGTGCCGCTGGCGACCCTGTTGCGGATCGTCGAGCCGTTGTGCCGCAGCGGTAAGCTACAGGCGGTGGATTTGGTCGAGTTTAATCCGCAATTTGACGTCGACGGACAGGGCGCTCGCGCGGCGGCCCGTCTGGCATGGCAAATCGCCCATTGGTGGCGCTAGCGATCCGCGCTATTATTTTCGTTTCGCCGCTCCGCTTATTACGCATAAGGAAAGCCAGGCCATGTTTGCACAACAACCTCGTTCCGCGCCCGCGCCTTTCTATGAAAAGGTGAAGCAGGCGATCAGCGAAAAGATCCACCGCGGCGAGTGGCGTCCGCACGACCGAATTCCCTCGGAGGCTGAACTGGTCGCCCAGTTCGGCTTCAGCCGCATGACCATCAACCGCGCGCTGCGCGAGCTGACGGATGAAGGCATGCTGGTGAGGCTACAGGGCGTCGGTACCTTCGTCGCCGAGCCGAAAGGGCAGTCGGCGCTGTTTGAAGTGCGCAGCATAGCCGATGAGATTGCCTCCCGCCGTCACCAGCACCGCTGCGACGTGCTGCTTTTAGAGGAGACCGAAGCGGATGTTATCCAGGCGGAGGCGCTCAACGTCGCCGAAGGCACGCGTATCTTCCATTCGCTGATGGTGCATTTTGAAAACGAGGTCCCGGTACAAATCGAAGATCGCTGCGTCAATGCCGCGGTGGTGCCGGACTATCTATTACAGGATTACACCGCCACCACGCCGCATGATTATCTATCGCTCATCGCGCCGTTAACCGAAGGCGAACATATTGTCGAGGCGGTGCAGGCAACGTCAGAAGAGTGCGCGCTGCTGCGCATCATGCCGCACGATCCCTGTCTGCTTATTCGCCGCCGAACCTGGTCGACGACGCATATTGTCTCACACGCTCGCCTGCTGTTCCCCGGCGCGCGCTACCGTCTGCAGGGCCATTTCAGCTCGTAATTTCCCCTGGCGTCAGCAAAACGTGATTGCTGACGCAATATAACAAAATTGTATCATTTCTGTTAAATCCTGGCTTGCGTAGAGTTGTATAGACAAGTATATGTATCTACGTACACAACGTTAATTGTCAGGAGAAACCCCGATGTCGCAAAGCAAATATCGCCAGCTGGACGTACGTGCCCCGAGAGGCACGACGCTGACCGCCAAGAGCTGGTTGACCGAAGCGCCGCTGCGTATGTTAATGAATAACCTCGATCCCGATGTCGCCGAAAACCCGCATGAGCTGGTGGTCTATGGCGGTATTGGTCGCGCTGCGCGCAACTGGGAATGCTATGACGCTATCGTGAAGGCGCTGAAAAACCTGGAAAGCGATGAGACCCTGCTGGTGCAGTCCGGTAAACCGGTCGGCGTATTTAAAACGCATGAAAACTCGCCGCGCGTGCTGATCGCTAACTCCAACCTGGTTCCGCACTGGGCTACCTGGGAACACTTCAACGAACTGGATGCCAAAGGGCTGGCGATGTACGGCCAGATGACCGCCGGCAGCTGGATCTACATCGGTAGCCAGGGCATCGTACAGGGCACCTATGAAACCTTCGTCGAAGCCGGTCGCCAGCACTATCAGGGCAGCCTGAAAGGCCGCTGGGTGTTAACCGCCGGTCTGGGCGGCATGGGCGGCGCGCAGCCGCTGGCCGCGACGCTGGCAGGCGCCTGCTCGCTGAACATTGAATGTCAGCAGAGCCGCATCGATTTCCGTCTGCGTACCCGCTACGTGGATGAACAGGCCACTTCTCTGGATGACGCCCTGGCGCGCATCAAAAAATATACCGCCGAAGGCCGCGCTATCTCTATCGCGCTGTGCGGCAACGCCGCGGATATCGTTCCGGAACTGGTGAAACGCGGCGTGCGCCCGGATATGGTCACCGACCAGACCAGCGCCCACGACCCGCTGCATGGCTATCTGCCGAAAGGCTGGAGCTGGGAAGAGTATCAGCAGAAAGCCGAATCCGATCCGCAAGGCACTATCCTGGCGGCGAAACGCTCGATGGCCGACCACGTTCAGGCGATGCTGGCCTTTAATGAAATGGGCGTACCGACCTTCGACTACGGCAACAACATCCGCCAGATGGCGCAGGAAATGGGCGTCAGCAACGCCTTCGATTTCCCGGGCTTCGTGCCGGCGTATATCCGTCCGCTGTTCTGCCGCGGTATCGGCCCGTTCCGTTGGGTGGCGCTGTCCGGCGATCCGCAGGATATCTACAAAACCGATGCGAAAGTGAAAGAGATCATTAAAGATGATAAGCATCTGCACCACTGGCTGGATATGGCGCGCGAGCGCATTAGCTTCCAGGGACTGCCGGCGCGTATCTGCTGGGTAGGTCTGGAGTGGCGGCAGAAGCTGGGGCTGGCCTTTAACGAAATGGTGCGTAGCGGCGAAGTCTCCGCGCCGATCGTGATTGGCCGCGATCACCTTGATTCCGGCTCCGTCGCCAGCCCGAACCGCGAAACCGAAGCCATGCGCGACGGTTCGGATGCGGTATCCGACTGGCCGCTGCTCAACGCACTGCTTAACACCGCCAGCGGCGCGACCTGGGTCTCGTTGCACCACGGCGGTGGCGTAGGCATGGGCTTCTCGCAGCACTCCGGGATGGTTATCGTCTGTGATGGTACCGATGAAGCGGCGGCGCGTATCGCTCGCGTCCTGCATAATGACCCGGCGACCGGCGTAATGCGTCATGCCGATGCGGGTTACGATATCGCCATTGAATGTGCGGCGGAACAGGGTCTGAATCTTCCGATGGTTGCGGCAACGCAGGGGAACGCTAAATGAAATCTTTAACGCTAATTCCGGGGCAACTGAGCCTGTCGCAGCTCCGCGACGTTTACAGCCACCCGCTGAACATCACCCTCGATAGCAGCGCGTTTGCGGCAATCGATGAGAGCGTGGCCTGCGTCAACGCCATCCTTGCCGAAGGGCGGACCGCCTACGGTATTAACACCGGTTTTGGCCTGCTGGCCCAGACCCGTATCTCGACGGAAGATCTGGAGAACCTGCAGCGTTCACTGGTGTTATCCCATGCGGCGGGCGTTGGCGAGCCGCTGGACGATGATCTGGCGCGCCTGATTATGGTGCTGAAGATTAACAGCCTGTCTCGCGGCTTCTCCGGGATCCGCCTGAGCGTGATCCAGGCGCTGATTGGCCTGGTCAATGCCAGCGTGACGCCGTGGATCCCGGCGAAAGGTTCCGTCGGCGCCTCCGGCGACCTCGCGCCGCTGGCGCATATGTCGCTGACGCTACTTGGTGAAGGCAAAGCGCGGGTACGCGGCGGCGAATGGCTGCCGGCGACGGAAGCGTTACGTCAGGCGGGGCTGGAACCGATTACCCTGGCGGCGAAAGAAGGTCTGGCGCTGCTGAACGGCACCCAAGCGTCGACGGCCTTTGCGCTGCGCGGCCTGTTCGAAGCCGAAGATCTGTTCGCCTCAGCGGTCGTTTGCGGAGCGTTAACCACCGAAGCGGCGCTGGGCTCGCGTCGTCCGTTCGATGCGCGTATTCATGAGGTACGCGGCCAGCGTGGCCAGATTGATGCGGCGGCGCTGTATCGCCACCTGTTGACCGATGACAGCGCGATTTCGCAGTCGCACCATAACTGCGCCAAGGTACAAGATCCGTACTCTCTGCGCTGTCAGCCGCAGGTGATGGGCGCCTGCCTGACGCAGATCCGCCAGGCGGCGGAAGTACTGTTAGCCGAAGCGAATGCGGTCTCCGATAACCCGCTGGTCTTTGCCGCTGAAAATGACGTCATCTCCGGCGGTAACTTCCATGCCGAACCGGTAGCGATGGCGGCGGATAATATCGCGCTGGCGATCGCGGAAATCGGCTCGCTCTCCGAGCGCCGTATCGCGCTGATGATGGACAGCCATATGTCGCAGCTGCCGCCGTTCCTCGTCAAAAATGGCGGCGTCAACTCCGGCTTTATGATTGCTCAGGTCACGGCGGCGGCTTTAGCCAGTGAAAACAAAGCGCTGTCGCACCCGCATAGCGTTGACAGCCTGCCAACTTCCGCGAACCAGGAAGACCACGTCTCGATGGCGCCAGCTGCCGGTCGTCGCCTGTGGGCGATGGCGGAAAACACCCGTGGGGTGCTGGCCGTCGAGTGGCTGGCGGCGGCGCAGGGGCTAGATATGCGCGAAGGGCTGACCACCAGTCCGCTGCTGGAAGAGGCGCGTCATCTGCTGCGCGAACGCGTGCCGCATTATACCCAAGACCGTTTCTTCGCTCCTGATATTGAAAATGCCACCGAGCTTTTGGCCGCACGTCACCTGACGCGTCTGCTGCCTGCCGTATTGCCTGGCCTGAATTAATCACCGTTGTTCTCTGTACCCGCGTCGGGGGGATGTCATCTCCCCGACCGTCCTACATCGCATATTTGTCGTCATATAAAAAAACCAGGACACCTGTATATGCAACAACAACACAAACCGCATCTGCTGCGCGGGCTGAATGCCCGACACATTCGTTTTATTGCGCTCGGTTCCGCTATCGGCACCGGGCTGTTCTACGGTTCGGCCTCCGCCATTAAGGCGGCGGGGCCGGCGGTACTGCTGGCCTATCTGATAGGCGGCGCGGCGGTCTTTATGGTCATGCGCGCGCTGGGTGAAATGGCGGTGCGCAATCCGGTTTCCGGCTCTTTCGGCAGCTACGCCCGCCAGTATCTTGGGCCGCTGGCCGGATTTATTACCGGCTGGACCTATACCTTTGAAATGGTTATCGTGGCGCTGGCCGACGTCACCGCATTCGGTATCTATATGGGGTTGTGGTATCCCGATGTGCCGCGCTGGATCTGGATCCTTAGTATCATCTTCTTTATTGGCGCGATGAACCTGTGCAACGTACGGGTGTTCGGCGAGATGGAGTTCTGGCTGTCGCTGATTAAAGTGGTGGCGATTATCGCCATGATGGCGGCGGGCGCAGGGATCATCTTCTTTGGCTTTGGCCATAGTTTCCCGGCCACCGGGCTGGAAAATCTGTGGAGCCACGGCGGCTTTGCGCCAAATGGCTGGCAGGGGATCATCGCTTCGCTTGGCATCGTGATGTTCGCTTTCGGCGGCGTGGAAATTATCGGCGTCACGGCGGCGGAAGCGCAGAACCCGAAGAAGGTCATCCCGCAGGCCATCAACACCATTCCGCTGCGTATTATTCTGTTTTACGTCTGCACCCTGGCGGTGCTGATGGCGATCTTCCCGTGGAATAGTTTTGGCGAGCAGGGCAGTCCGTTTGTGCTGATCTTCGATGGTCTCGGGATCCCGGCGGCGGCGACCGTGCTGAATATCATCGTGATTAGCGCCAGTATCTCGGCGATTAACAGCGATATTTTTGGCGCCGGGCGCATGATGTACGGTATGTCGAAAGAGGGGCTGGCGCCGAAGTGCTTCCAGCGAATCGCCAGCAACGGCGTCCCCTGGATGACGGTCGTGGTGATGGGCGTGGCGCTGCTGGTGGCGGTGGTGCTTAACTATCTGATGCCGGAACAGGTATTTGTATTGATTGCCTCGCTGGCGGCGTTCGCCACCGTCTGGGTGTGGCTGATGATCCTGCTCTCTCATTTCTCAATGCGCCGCGGTTTGTCGGCCGAAGAGCGTAGTAAGATCGAATTCCCGATCCCCTTCTGGCCGGTTGGCCCGCTGTTGACGCTACTGTTTATGGGGCTGGTGATCGCCGTGCTGGGAATGGTGGAAGAGACGCGCGTGGCGCTGTTAGCCGGGCTGGTCTGGCTGGGGCTGCTGACGGTGGTGTGGTACGCACGCGTGCGTAAAACCGCGCTGCAGGTAGCCACTGAACAGTAAGGTCAATCTCCCCGGTGGCGCTGCGCTTACCGGGGCTACAAATGGCACTGACCGTAGCGAGTAGCCCGGATAAGGCGCAAGCCGCTATCCGGGGGGATAATTAACTGAACAGGGCGGTGATGGAAGCGCTGGCGAGCGAATGGAAATGGACATTAAAGCCGACCATCGCGCCGCTCGCCTCGGCATCGACATCAATCTTATCGATATCCAGCGCGTGCACGGTAAAAATGTAGCGGTGGGTTTCACCCTTCGGCGGCGCGGCGCCGCCGTAGCCTGCTTTACCAAAATCGGTGCGGGTCTGAATGGCCTCTTCCGGTAGCTCCGCCTGACCGGAACCGGCCCCCTGCGGCAAAACCCGAGTATCGGCAGGCAGGTTGGCTACCACCCAGTGCCACCAGCCGGAGCCGGTCGGCGCATCCGGGTCGTAGCAGGTAACGACAAAGCTTTTAGTTCCCGCAGGGACGTCGTCCCACATCAGATGCGGCGAAAGATTATCGCCATCGTACCCCATACCGTTGAATACGTGACGATTAGGCAGCTTGCCGCCGTCTTGCAGATCGTGACTGGTCAGTTTCATGCTTCATCCTCGTTGATAATGCGCTGATTAACAAAGAAGTGTAGCCTTCCCGACGGCGCAATTCCGCTGTTTATTCGCTAAAAAATGTTTCTTCCCGTACCGCCGCGTTGACCGCACGGGTCAGGCGAGTCAGCTGTTGTGGGCTGATGACATACGGCGGCATCAGGTAAATCAGCCGGCCAAATGGGCGGATCCACACCCCTTGTTCAACGAAAAAGCGCTGCAGAGCGGCCATGTTGACCGGATGACGGGTTTCAACCACGCCAATCGCGCCCAGTACGCGCACGTCGGCGACCCATTCTGACTCTCCTGCCGGAGCCAGCTCGGCCTTCAGCTGGGCTTCAATCGCCGCCACCTGCTGTTGCCATTCGCCGCTCTCCAGCAGGCGCAGGCTTTCGCTTGCCACCGCACAGGCCAGCGGATTGCCCATAAAGGTGGGGCCGTGCATAAAGCAGCCGGCTTCACCATCGCTGATGGTTTCAGCTACCGTTCGGGTGGTTATAGCGGCGGAAAGGGTCATGGTACCGCCGGTCAGCGCTTTACCCAGGCACAAAATATCGGCGGAAATGCCAGCGTGTTCACAGGCGAACAGTTTGCCGGTACGGCCAAAGCCGGTGGCAATCTCATCGGCGATCAGCAAAATCCCTTCCCGGTCGCACATTTTACGCACTCGCTTCAACCACTCCGGGTGGTACATGCGCATCCCGCCGGCGCCCTGGACTACCGGTTCGAGGATCACCGCGGCGATTTCGTGGCGATGCGCGGCCATCAGGCGGGCAAACGGCACCATATCCATCTCATCCCACTCGCCATCGAAGCGGCTTTGCGGCGCGGGGGCAAACAGGTTATCCGGCAGGTAGCCCTGCCACAGGCTGTGCATCGAGTTCTGCGGATCGCAGACCGACATCGCGCCGAAGGTGTCACCGTGATAGCCGTTGCGGAAGGTCAGGAAACGACGGCGCGGTTGGCCTTTAGCCTGCCAGTACTGCAGCGCCATTTTCATCGCCACTTCTACCGCCACCGAACCGGAATCGGCGAGGAAAACGCACTCCAGCGATTCCGGCGTCATCGCCACCAGTTGGCGACATAGCGCCACCGCCGACGGATGGGTGATCCCGCCGAACATCACGTGCGACATCTGGTCGATCTGCGCTTTCATCGCCGCATTCAGGCGCGGGTGATTGTAGCCGTGGATCGCCGCCCACCAGGATGACATGCCATCAATCAGCTGTTCGCCGCCGGCGAGGGACAGCTCGCAACCGTGGGCGGAAACCACCGGGTAGACCGGCAGGGGGGAAGTCATAGAGGTGTAGGGGTGCCAGATGTGGCGCCGATCGAAAGCGAGATCGTCCAGTGTCATAAGCGACTTGTAAACCATTTTGAAAACATTTAGGTTTACGAGTATAAACCGAACCGCAAATTAACAAAACCTTTTTGGAGAGGCCAATGGCTCACCACGCACGCTGGACAATGTCGCAAGTTACTGAGTTATTTAATAAACCACTCATCGATCTGCTCTTTGAAGCGCAGCAAATCCACCGTCAGCATTTTGACCCGCGTCAGGTGCAGGTCAGTACGTTGCTGTCGATTAAAACCGGCGCTTGTCCGGAAGACTGTAAATATTGCCCGCAAAGCGCACGCTACAAAACCGGTCTTGAATCCGAGCGCCTGATGGAAGTCGAGCAGGTGCTGGAATCAGCGCGTCAGGCGAAAAACGCCGGCTCGACCCGCTTCTGCATGGGCGCGGCGTGGAAGAATCCCAATGACCGCGATATGCCGTATCTGGAGCAGATGGTCAAAGGCGTGAAGGCGCTTGGGCTAGAGTCGTGCATGACGCTCGGTACCCTTACCGATAGTCAGGCACAGCGCCTGGCCGGCGCGGGGCTTGATTACTACAACCATAACCTCGACACCTCACCGGAATTTTACGGCAACATCATCACCACCCGTACCTATCAGGAACGTCTGGATACGCTGGATAAGGTACGCGATGCCGGGATTAAAGTGTGCTCCGGCGGCATTGTCGGGTTGGGGGAAACCGTGAAAGATCGCGCCGGGCTGCTGCTGCAGTTGGCTAATCTGCCAACGCCGCCGGAAAGCGTGCCAATCAATATGCTGGTGAAGGTTAAGGGTACGCCGCTGGCGGATAACGACGATGTCGACGCCTTCGATTTCATCCGCACGATCGCCATTGCGCGCATCATGATGCCAACCTCCTACGTGCGTCTGTCCGCCGGGCGCGAGCAGATGAACGAGCAGACCCAGGCGATGTGCTTTATGGCCGGGGCTAACTCGATTTTCTATGGCTGCAAGCTGCTGACGACGCCTAACCCGGAAGAAGATAAAGACCTGCAGCTGTTCCGCAAGCTGGGGATCAATCCGCAGCAGACGGCGGTACTGGAAGGTGATAATGAGCAGCAGCAGCGCCTGGAGCAGGCCTTACTCACCCCAGACACTGAGGAATACTACAACGCGGCGGCGCTATGAGCTGGCAGCAACGAATCGATCGGGCGCTGGACGAACGGCGGGCGGCGGATGCTTTCCGCCGCCGCCTGCCGGTAAGCCACGGCGCCGGACGCTGGCTGGAGCGAGAAGGGGAGCGCTGGCTCAACTTCTCCAGTAATGACTACCTGGGCCTGAGCCAGCATGATGCGATTATCGCCGCCTGGCAGCAGGGGGCGGAACGTTATGGCGTCGGTTCTGGCGGATCGGGTCACGTTAGCGGCTATAGTCAGGCACATCGCGAGCTGGAAGAAGAACTTGCCGACTGGCTGGGCTACCCGCGCGCGTTGCTGTTTATCTCCGGCTTTGCCGCGAATCAGGCGTTGATTGCTGCGCTTGCGGAAAAAGACGATCGGATTGTGGCCGATCGCCTGAGCCATGCCTCCCTGCTGGAAGCGGCAAGCCTCAGCCCGGCGCAGCTGCGCCGCTTTATTCACAATGACCCGCAACAGCTTGCTCAATTGCTGGCGAAACCGCTGGACGGCCAGCAGTTAGTCGTTACCGAAGGGATTTTCAGCATGGACGGCGACAGCGCGCCGCTCGCTGATATTCAGGCGGCAGCCCGCAGCGCCGGAGCATTATTTCTGGTTGATGATGCGCATGGAATCGGGGCGATTGGCGATGAAGGGCGAGGAAGCTGTCATACGCAGGCGGTTCGTCCGGAGCTGCTGGTGGTCACCTTCGGCAAGGCGTTTGGGGTGAGCGGCGCGGCGGTACTGTGCAGTGAATCGATGGCCGATTATCTGCTGCAGTTTGCCCGTCATCTCATCTACAGCACCGCGATGCCGCCGGCGCAGGCGGTAGCGTTAAGCGCGGCGTTGCGGATCATTCGTAGCGATGAGGGCCAGCAGCGGCGGGAAATCTTGAGCGCCCGCATCCGTCAGTTCCGCGCAGGAATGGGCGATATTTCGCTGGGCCTGACCGATTCCCGGAGCGCGATTCAGCCGTTGATCGTCGGCGATAACGCGCGAGCGCTGGCTCTGGCATCCAGCCTACGCGAGGCCGGCTGTTGGGCTACCGCCATTCGTCCGCCGACGGTTCCTGTCGGCGGCGCGCGTCTGCGCCTCACTTTGACCGCCGCTCATCAGGCTGAAGACATTGCGCGTTTACTGGAGGTGCTGCATGGCTACGGTGAATAAGCAGGCGGTGGCCGCGGCGTTTGGTCGGGCGGCCAGCGGCTATACGCAACATGATGAGCTGCAGCGCCACAGCGCCGAATTGCTACTGCGCCAGTTGGCGAAAGGTGATTTCCCCCAGGTGCTGGACGCCGGTTGCGGCCCTGGCAGCATGAGCCGTTACTGGCGCGAAGCAGGAAGCGAAGTTACCGCGCTGGATCTTTCCGCCGGGATGTTGGCGCAGGCGCAACGCAACGGCGCCGCGCAGCATTATCTGCAGGGCGATATCGAAGCGCTGCCGCTGCCGGATGCCTGCTTCGATCTGGCATGGAGCAACCTGGCGGTGCAGTGGTGTGACGATTTGAGCGCGGCAATCGGCGAACTGTGCCGGGTGGTGCGGCCCGGCGGACGGGTGGCGTTCACCACGCTGCTCGCCGGATCGCTACCGGAACTCAATCAAGCGTGGCGGGCAGTCGACGACCATCCCCATGCCAACCGTTTTCTCAGCGAACAGGCGGTAAGGGCGGCGCTGAGCGGCCTGCGCGCCGAAGGCGTCGTGCATCAGATTAGCTTACCGTTCGCCGACGCGTTAAGCGCCATGCGCTCGCTAAAGGGGATTGGCGCAACCCACTTACATCAGGGCCGGACGTCTGCGCCGCTTAGCCGCGGTAAGCTGCGCGAATTGCAGCTTGCCTGGCCGCAACAGCAGGGCCAGTGCCCGCTGACGTATCATCTTTTTACAGGAGTCATTGAACGTGACTAAACGTTTCTTCGTCACCGGAACCGATACTGAAGTCGGTAAAACCGTCGCCAGCAGCGCGCTGCTGCAGGCGGCGAATCAGCTGGGATTTAACACCGCAGGCTATAAACCGGTGGCTTCCGGTAGCGACATGACCGCAAATGGGTTACGCAATGAAGATGCGCTGGCCCTGCAGTGCAATAGCCGGGTGGCGCTGCGCTATGAACAGGTTAACCCTTATACCTTTGCCGAGCCGACCTCGCCGCATATTATTAGCGCCGATGAAGGGCGACCAATCGCCGCGACGACGCTTTCCAACGGCTTGCGCGAACTTGAGCGCCTGGCAGACTGGGTGCTGGTGGAAGGGGCGGGCGGCTGGTTTACGCCGCTCTCGGAAACCCTGACCTTCGCCGACTGGGCGCAGCAGGAGCAATTGCCGGTGATTTTAGTGGTTGGCGTCAAACTCGGCTGTATCAATCACGCGATGCTCACCGCCCAGGCGGTACGCGAAGCCGGGCTGCCGCTCGTGGGCTGGATCGCCAACGATATCCAGCCGCCGGGTAAACGCCATCGCGAATATCTGCAAACCTTAACGCGGGTATTGCCAGCGCCGCTGCTGGGGGAAATTCCCTGGCTTGCCGACGCATCGCAGCGTAAGGAACTCGCGCATTACCTGGATCTGAGCCCACTGCAATAACCCCCATAAGCCTGCGAGACGGCTCTATTTTTTGTTGACAGGACGATGAAATGTGGTCCAGGAAACGCAAAAAATCCAGCCGTCTTTAGCTGATAAATATCAAAAAAAATTCGATAATTTTTTTTAGCCGCGGGCTTTGGTCCGATGAGACTTTTCTGCCGGGTGGCAGACCTCGCGGCCTGCAGACAGTTATCCACTATTCCTGTGGATAACCTTGTGTATTAGAGTTAGAAAACTTGCGGTAAGCTAGAGAGTACGCGGCCTGCGAGCAAATTGGCGCGAAACCCGTCTTTTGGTAAATTATGTTTTATTTCAGTAAGTTAAATAAAATCAATGGCTGTCAGAAAAGTGTCACCGGCTGCCATAAAAGATTCATTACCTTGCTTGACAAATGTTAAATGATAAATGTTTCTGGGGATAACCACACAGGCTGGTGGATTATTCCGCAAAGCGCGCATTTTACGCCCGCCCTCAGAGTGCAACGCGTCCGTTTACCGCCATACAATAATGCGGTACTGTTTTTATATCCAGTGTTATTTATTGGCAAAAGTCAAACTGAAGGGTAGAATTAAACACCTGCTGGCCAATCCCATCTTCAGGTCCTGAAATATGAGCAAACCGTTCAAGCTGCACTCCGCATTCCGTCCTTCCGGCGATCAGCCCGAAGCCATCCGCCGCCTGGAAGAGGGGCTGGAAGATGGCCTTGCGCATCAGACCCTGCTTGGGGTAACCGGTTCGGGGAAAACCTTCACCATCGCCAACGTTATCGCTGATTTACAGCGCCCGACGATGGTGCTGGCGCCGAACAAAACCCTGGCGGCGCAGCTGTATGGCGAGATGAAAGAGTTCTTTCCCGAGAATGCGGTGGAGTATTTTGTCTCCTACTACGATTATTACCAGCCTGAAGCCTACGTTCCGAGCTCGGATACCTTTATCGAAAAAGACGCCTCGGTGAACGAACACATTGAGCAGATGCGTCTGTCGGCCACCAAAGCGCTGCTTGAACGGCGCGACGTGGTGGTGGTGGCTTCGGTTTCCGCCATCTACGGTCTTGGCGATCCGGATCTGTATCTGAAGATGATGCTGCATCTGACCACCGGCATGCTGATCGACCAGCGGGCGATCCTGCGTCGGCTGGCGGAACTGCAATACACCCGCAACGATCAGGCCTTCCAGCGCGGCACTTTCCGCGTGCGCGGCGAGGTTATCGATGTCTTCCCGGCGGAATCCGATGATATCGCGCTGCGTATTGAACTGTTTGACGAAGAGGTCGAACGGCTATCGCTGTTTGATCCGCTGACCGGCCACGTCGAATCGTCCATTCCACGCTATACCATCTATCCGAAGACCCACTACGTTACGCCGCGTGAGCGTATCGTTCAGGCGATGGAAGAGATCAAAGACGAGCTGGCTGACCGCCGCAAGGTACTGCTGGCGAACAACAAACTGCTTGAAGAGCAGCGGCTGAGCCAGCGCACTCAGTTCGACCTCGAAATGATGAACGAGCTGGGATACTGCTCGGGAATTGAGAACTACTCGCGCTTTCTCTCAGGGCGCGGGCCGGGCGAGCCGCCGCCGACGCTGTTCGACTACCTGCCGGCGGATGGTCTGCTGGTTATCGATGAATCGCACGTGACTATCCCGCAAATCGGCGGTATGTACCGCGGCGACCGGGCGCGTAAAGAGACGCTGGTGGAATATGGCTTTCGCCTGCCGTCTGCGCTGGATAACCGGCCGATGAAGTTCGAAGAGTTTGAAGCGCTGGCGCCGCAGACTATCTACGTTTCGGCGACGCCGGGCGCCTATGAGCTGGAAAAATCCGGCGATGAGGTGGTAGATCAGGTCGTCCGCCCAACCGGGCTGTTGGATCCGGTTATCGAGGTGCGGCCGGTGGCGACGCAGGTCGACGATCTGTTATCTGAAATCCGTACCCGTGCGGCGATTAATGAGCGCGTACTGGTGACGACGCTGACCAAACGCATGGCGGAAGATTTAACCGAATATCTGGAAGAGCATGGCGAGCGGGTGCGCTATCTGCACTCAGATATCGATACCGTCGAGCGCATGGAAATTATTCGCGATTTGCGTCTTGGCGAGTTCGACGTGCTGGTGGGTATCAACCTGCTGCGTGAAGGGCTGGATATGCCGGAAGTATCGCTGGTGGCGATACTTGATGCCGATAAAGAGGGTTTCCTGCGTTCCGAGCGATCGCTTATCCAGACCATCGGCCGCGCGGCGCGTAACGTGAACGGCAAGGCGATCCTTTACGGTGATAAAATTACGCCATCGATGGCGAAGGCGATCGGTGAAACCGAACGCCGCCGCGAGAAGCAGCAGCGTTATAACGAAGAGCACGGTATTGTGCCGCAGGGGCTGAATAAGAAAGTGGTCGATATTCTGGCGCTGGGTCAGAACATCGCGAAGACCAAAACCAAAGGCCGCGGCAAAGCCCGCTCTCCGGTGGAAGCCGATAGCGTCGAACTGACGCCGAAAGCGCTGCAGCAGAAAATACACGAGCTGGAAGGGCAAATGATGCAGCACGCGCAGAACCTTGAGTTTGAGGAAGCGGCACAGATTCGCGATCAATTGCATCAGCTACGCGAACTGTTTATTGCGGCATCGTGAGGGCGATACGGGGAACGGTTAAAAAATGACGGCAATGCGTAATTTGCAATTGCCGTCACGCTATTTTCTTAGGATCTTAATGTTGGCTTAATTTTCTTCAGCCAAACTATCCTCAGTTTAATGAGGATAGCGCCATGCAAAAACTGACCAACCGTGAATATCTGGCCATTGCGACCGCCTTTGTGATTGTGGTCGCCTTCTTACATCAATGGGTATTAACCTTCTGACGCGAACTGCGTGGGAACAGCACCCAGGCGCGGACGCCCGGTCCGGGTTGACGGTTATGTAAAAAGAATTGCGCATCGTGCAGTTGAGCGATGCGGGTGACAATGCTTAAACCGAGGCCTATTCCACCATAGCGGCTATCCATACGGACAAACGCTTTACTCAGTTCGCCGCTCTTGGCCTCATCAATGCCCGGCCCTTCATCTTCAACTGCCAGAATCGGCGTATTTCCCGGTTTTACCGAAATCTTAATCTTCGACCCCACGGGGCTATAGCGGTGCGCATTCTCCACCAGATTGCGTAAAATCACCCGCGCCAGCGTCGCATCCCCGGAAATGAGATCCTCGCCGGCGCCGCTTTCTATCTCCAGCGTCTGCTGGCGCGCTTCGAGCATTGTTTTCAGCTCATCCTGCAGAGGCTCCACCACATCTTCGCGCAAATGCACCTGCTGGTAACTCCCGGCGGAAAACGACTGCCCGACGCGCGCCAGTTGTAGCAGCTGCGAAATGCTGTTGGTCATCTGATCGAGGCGTTGAATTAACGGATCAACGCTGACGCCGTGAACCTTCGCCAGCAGTTCCAGATGCAGGCGCAGCCCGGCAAGAGGGGTACGAAGTTCGTGGGCGACGTCGGCGGTAAACAGACGCTCGCGATCGAGCGTCAGGGTCAGCCGCGACACCAGTTGGTTAATCGCCATGGTTACTGCGGTTACTTCCGGCACCGACTCCTGCAGAATAATGGGTTGCAGATTATCCGGCGTCCGGCTTTCCAGCTCGCTCTGCAGATTTGATAGCGGACGGGTGATTTTCTTCACCGCCACCAGGCTGATATACAGCGCCAGACCGATGATCAGCAGGCTTGGCACCAGCAGGCTGGCGACCGCCTCGCGTACCTCATGCTCGACGTGCCTTTGGTTGTTATGACCCTCAATGGCGCTGGCAACCAGCAGCTGGATTTGCTCTTTGCTTTCATGCCATAGCCAAAATACGCTGATCAGCTGGCAGACCACCAGAATCGCGCCGATGGTCAGCAGCAGGCGGTGGCGCATGGTCCAGGTTTCGGTCGCAAACAGTGCCATAGCGTTATTCTGACTCCGTATTATTCACCAGCATGTAACCAAAGCCGCGGACGGTGCGGATCCGCGCTTTACCAATCTTGTCGCGCAGATTATGGATATGCACTTCGAGGGTATTGGTGGCCGGTTCGTTATCCCAGCTGTAGATATCATTGTAGAGAATTTCGCGATGCACCGGGCTGCCGGCCTTCATCATCAGGCGCGAGAGCAGGGCATACTCTTTTGGCGTCAGCTCCAGCGATTCGCCGGCCAGCCACACCTGACGGCGGGTAACATTAAGGCGCAGGTTGCCGACGGTCAGCTCATTATCGCCCTGATTATTATGGCGACGCAGCAGCGCGCGAATACGGGCGTTGAGCTCTTCAAGCGCGAAAGGTTTCACCAGGTAATCGTCAGCGCCGGTATCCAGCCCGCTGATGCGGTCGCCCACGGTATCGCGAGCGGTGAGGATGAGCACCGGCTGGGTGAATTTCTCCCGGCGCATACGCGCCAGGAAATGCAGACCGTCTTCATCCGGCAGGCCCAGGTCGAGCACCACCAGACTGTAATGGTTGCTGGCTAACGACAGCGCGGCTTCGTGCGCGGTGGCGACGCCATCGCAGACGTAGCCTTCGCTTTGCATGGCCAGGATTAACCCTTGTAACAGGAGCGCATCGTCTTCAATGACTAAGATTTTCATCTGCCGGTCTCTCTACATGGCGTTAAAAGGTCGTCTTTTGCCTGATACTCGCGGGTGTCTACCCCGAGCAGGCCAAGCAGGGTAGAGAACAGATTATCTTGAGAATAATCGTTCGTCTTAGCCTGTTGTTGCAAACACTGGCTGGATACGCCATAGCGTTGCTGATAATCCGGTGACAGCCACAGCAGCATCGGCACGTGTTTTTGCGTGTCCGGCGCTATGGAGTACGGCAGACCATGTAAATACACGCCGTCTTCACCCAGCGATTCGCCGTGGTCAGACAAATACACCAGACTGGTGGTAAATTTATCCTGTTTTGATTGCAGCAATTTTATCGCTTTATCAACTACATAGTCGACATACAAAATGGTGTTGTCGTAGGTATTGGTCAACTGTTGTTGCGTACAACTTTGGATTTCATTGGTATCGCATGTCGGAGTGAATTTTTTGAATTCAGCCGGATAGCGGTTGTAGTAGGTTGGGCCATGGCTACCAATGGTGTGCAGAACGATAATGCCATCCTGCTGTAAATTATCGATATAGCTATCCAGATTATGGAACAGCACGTCATCGTAGCACTCGCCATCAATGCACTGGCCGCTGAGGTTCAGGTTGGTGACGTTTTGGTGCGGCACGCGGTCGCAGGCGCCTTTACAGCCGCCATCGTTGTCGTTCCACAGCACCTGCACACCGGCGCGTTGCAGAATATCCAGAACGCCTTCCTGATGGTGCGCCAGTTCTTCATCGTAATGCGCGCGCGGCATATTGGAGAACATGCAGGGGACGGAAATCGCGGTTGCGGTGCCGCAGGAGGTGGTTTTCGGGAAGTACACCACATCGTCCTGCTTCAGGCGCGGGTTAGTCTCGCGATCGTAGCCGCCCAGCGAGAAATTCTCGGCGCGTGAGGTTTCTCCAAGCACCACGATGGTCAGATTTTTACGCGCGCCGTTATGCATCACCGCTTTCTGTTTGGCATCTTCGCCGATCTTCACCAGCGGCAGGTTGTCCATCCGGTTATGCGCATACCATGAGTTCAGCGCCACAATACTGTTGGAGGGACTTAACGATTTCACCAGCTCTTTATTGTTACGGAATACCGACGCGTAATCTTTGTAGAACAGCGCCGCCACCAGCACAATGAGCAGCGCTGAAACGGCGATATTGAGCAGGCGCATCGCCGCGCCGCGCCAGAAAGAGGCCGGTTTGCGAATTTTAATCCACCAGGCGACCAGAACCATCAATATCCCGGAGAGACCCAGCACGATGACCATTTTCGTCGACAGCAGGGCAAAACTTTCCGCAGGCGTCGTATCGAAGATATTAGCGATCATCGAACGGTCAATCACCACGCCGAAGGTCCAGATAAAGTACTGCGCCGAGGCGCTCAGCAGAATAAACAGGCTGATGACCACCCGGTCGAGTTTTAAGAACGAGGCGAGGGTGGTGATGATGTTCATCACGCAAATTGCCACGATCGGCATGCTGAGGAAAACCAGCCAGTTATGGAGATTGTTTACCGGCAGTAGCGGGAAAACCTGGCGATAAAAGGCCAGGTTAAGAAAGATACCGATATAGCAAGCAAAGAGAATCAAATAAGCCGTGCGGCCGAGTACCGGCCGACGTAAAGAAATAAACGACATAACGAATACCCGTAGTAGGAGATGCTCGTTATGTTGACAGCGTTATTTTAAGACAACCTTAAGATTTTAATCTGAGGCGTCATCTTGTTTAAAAGGGGGCCGGTTGAGGATTAACCTAATGCCTGAATAGCGTGTTCCAGCGCCTGGCGCAGCAGCACGCGGTCATGACGATAGGTGACATCGCTGGCGTCCAGCGCGGTCTGAATCACCAGTCGTTCTTCCATACCCTTAACATCGGCTTTCGGCCCGACGATGGCGGCATCAATCACTTTTTTGCCGACGTAATGTTCCAGAATAGTCATTCTGTCCGCCAGCGTCAGATTGGCGGCTGGGCTATGTTCCTTACCCAGGTTATCGATAAACACCATGGGCGCCGGGGTCCGCCGCAGCGCCTGGGCCATTTCGTCGAGCAGTAAAATCGGCAGCAGGCTGGTGTAGAAGCTCCCTGGCCCAATCAGGATCAGATCGGCCTCGGCGATGGCCTCAACCGCTTCGCGAGTCGCCGGCACCGGTGGGCTGAGCATCAGTTCCTGCGGGACGTGATCCAACTGATCGATATTCACTTCGCCATACACTTCATGGCCTTCATGATCGAGCGCCACCAGATCGACCGGTTGTTCCGACATCGGAATCAGGAAAGCATCTACTTTAAGCAGATTTCTGATCAAATTGATGGCCTCTAAAGGCCGTACACTCAGGTGATCCAGCGCCTTTAACATCAAATTTCCGAGGTTATGTCCGGAAAGCTCGCCATTACCGCCAAAACGATATTCAAACATCGCGGAAGCGACGCTGGGTTCGGCGATTAATTGATTAATGCAGTTGCGCATATCACCCCAGGCGATCCCACCTTCCGAGCGGCGAATTCGCCCCGTTGATCCGCCGTTATCGGTGGTGGTCACGATGCCGGTCAGGCGTGAGCCGAGCGACGAGAGCGACGACATCACCCGCCCCAGACCGTGGCCCCCGCCAAGAGCGACAACGCGGTCCAGATCGGCGAAAGTGCGATTGCGCATACGAATTCCTTCTATTCAATGTTCGGGTTTAGCGTATCCGATCTACCCCTAAAAGATAATGGCCGGTTTCCCTCAAACTGACCGATATCAATGTTAAAGTGTGATTTTTGGCTATTCTGTACTGAAAATGCAAGATATTAGCGATATATAGATGATTATATAGCGAAAATGAAAATGGCGAAACCATCGTGAAAGCGCTACTATCGGCATAACCACTAACACTCTAGCCTTAGTACCTGTGTCGCAAGATATGGTGCTCTGGCCGCGGCAGCCGCGCTGTCGCCAGGGCGTGGAAAGAAATGACCACGCCTCCCGTACTTGGAAAGGTGTATATGGCCTCACAGCTTACTGATGCATTTGCGCGTAAGTTTTATTACTTGCGCCTGTCGATTACCGACGTGTGTAACTTTCGTTGCACCTACTGCCTGCCGGACGGCTACAAGCCCGGCACCGTGACCAACAAGGGCTTTCTTAGCGTAGACGAAGTGCGACGCGTCACGCGCGCATTTTCCGCCCTGGGCACGGAAAAAGTCCGCCTCACCGGCGGCGAACCCTCTTTACGTCGCGACTTTACCGAGATTATTGCCGCCGTGCGTGAAAACAGCGCGATTCGTCAGATTGCGGTGACCACCAACGGTTATCGTCTGGCGCGCGATGTCGAACGCTGGCGCGATGCCGGGCTGACGGCGATTAACGTCAGCGTTGATAGCCTCGACGCTCGCCAGTTCCATGCCATTACCGGTCAGGATAAATTCCAACAGGTGATGGACGGCATTGACGCTGCGTTTGCCGCCGGCTTTGAAAAGGTAAAGGTCAACACCGTGCTGATGCGTGATGTCAACCATCACCAGCTCGATACCTTCCTCGCGTGGATCAAACCACGTCATATTCAACTGCGTTTTATTGAGTTAATGGAAACCGGCGAAGGCAGCGATCTGTTCCGCCGCCACCATATCTCCGGCATGGTGCTGCGCGATGAACTGCTGCGTCGCGGCTGGATCCATCAGATCCGTCAGCGAAGCGATGGCCCGGCACAGGTCTTTTGCCATCCGGATTACGCCGGCGAAATCGGCTTGATCATGCCGTATGAAAAAGACTTCTGCGCCACCTGTAACCGTCTTCGCGTCTCATCCGTTGGCAAACTGCACCTGTGTCTGTTCGGCGAAGGCGGCGTAGATCTGCGCGACCTGATGGCCGAGGACGAGCAGCAGGCCGCGCTGGAAGCGCGGATAGCCGAAGCCTTAACCCATAAAAAGCAGACCCATTTCCTGCATCAGGGCAACACCGGTATTACGCAGAACCTGTCGTATATTGGCGGATAATCGTTTTCGAAAGGAGCATTCAGATGAGCCAGGCTAGCGCTGAGTTTATCCCGACCCGTATTGCTATTCTTACCGTTTCCAACCGCCGCGGCGAAGAGGACGATACCTCCGGCCACTGGCTGCGCGATGCGCTGCACGAAGCGGGACATACCCTCGTCGATAAGGCGATTGTGAAAGAGAACCGCTACGCGATTCGCGCCCAGGTTTCGGCGTGGATTGCCAGCGATGAGGTGCAGGTGGTGTTGATCACCGGTGGTACCGGTTTTACCGATGGCGATCAGGCGCCGGAAGCGCTGCTGCCGCTGTTTGACCGCGAGGTCGAAGGTTTTGGCGAAGTGTTCCGTATGCTCTCCTTTGAAGAGATAGGCACCTCGACGCTGCAGTCCCGCGCCGTTGCCGGCGTTGCCAACCGCACGCTGATTTTCGCGATGCCGGGCTCGACCAAGGCCTGCGCCACCGCGTGGGAAAATATTATCGCGCCACAGCTGGATGCGCGCACTCGCCCGTGCAACTTCATTCCTCATTTAAAGAAATAGTTTATGTCACAACTGACCCACATTAACGCCGCGGGCGAAGCCCACATGGTTGACGTCTCCGGCAAAGCGGAAACGGTGCGTGAGGCGCGCGCTGAGGCTTACGTCGAAATGCAGGCCGCAACGCTTGCGATGATTATCGACGGCAGCCACCATAAAGGCGATGTATTCGCCACCGCGCGTATCGCCGGGATTCAGGCCGCGAAACGTACCTGGGAGCTGATCCCGCTGTGTCATCCGCTGATGCTCAGCAAAGTAGAAGTGAACCTGCAGGCGCAGCCTGAGCATAACCGCGTGCGCATTGAGTCACTCTGCCGCCTGACCGGTAAAACTGGCGTAGAAATGGAAGCGCTGACCGCGGCCTCGGTTGCCGCGCTGACTATCTACGATATGTGTAAAGCGGTACAAAAAGATATGGTGATTGGTCCGGTACGTCTGCTGGCGAAAAGCGGCGGCAAGTCCGGCGATTTTAAGGTGGAGGAAGCCCATGATTAACGTCCTGTTTTTTGCCCAGGTGCGCGAACTGGTTGGCACCGATACCCTGACACTCGACGCCAGCGAACTGCCGACCGTTGAAGCCGTGCGTCAGCAGCTTGCCGCGCGCGGAGACCGCTGGGCGCTGGCGCTGGAAGAAGGAAAATTGCTGGCGGCAGTCAATCAGACGCTGACCTCGTTTGACCATCCGGTCGCGAGCGGCGACGAAGTGGCGTTTTTCCCGCCGGTCACCGGGGGCTAAGATGACGCAAACTCGTATCGTGGTTAGCCCGGCGCGCTTTTGCGTCGGCGATGAGTATCCGTGGCTGGCCGAGCGCGATGAAGACGGCGCGGTGGTCACCTTCACCGGCAAAGTGCGTAATCACAATCTCGGCGACAGCGTGAAAGCGCTGACCCTGGAGCACTATCCTGGCATGACCGAGAAATCGCTGGCGGAAATCGTCGAACAGGCGCGGGAGCGTTGGCCGCTTGGCCGGGTGACGGTTATCCATCGCATTGGCGAAATGTGGCCGGGCGAAGAGATTGTTTTTGTTGGCGTGACCAGCGCCCACCGCGGCAGCGCCTTCGCCGCCGGCGAGTTCATTATGGATTACCTGAAAACCCGCGCGCCGTTCTGGAAACGCGAGGCGACGCCGGAAGGCGAACGCTGGGTCGATGCCCGCGATAGCGATCACCAGGCGGCAGAGCGCTGGTAGTGTGATACGCTTATTGAGAGAAACTTGTTAATCAGGAGATAGTCATGGACAGATTCCCTCGTTCCGATTCCATTGTTCAGAGCCGCAGCGGCCTGCAGACCTATATGGCGCAGGTTTACGGCTGGATGACGGTCGGGTTGTTGTTAACCGCGTTTATCGCGTGGTTTGCGGCGAATACCCCGGCGGTCATGATGTTCGTCTTTTCAAGCAAAATCACTTTCTTCGGGCTGATCATCGCCCAACTGGCGCTGGTGTTTGTGCTCTCGGGGATGGTGCAGCGCTTAAGCGCGGGTATGGCAACGACGCTATTTATGCTTTATTCGGCGCTGACCGGGCTAACGTTAGCGAGCATTTTTATCGTTTATACCTATTCGTCTATCGCCAGCACTTTTGTGGTCACCGGCGGGATGTTCGGGGCGATGAGCCTGTATGGTTACACCACCAAGCGCGATCTGAGCGGCTTCGGCAGCATGCTGTTTATGGGGCTGATTGGTATCGTGCTGGCGTCGTTGGTTAACCTGTGGCTGAAGAGCGAAGCGCTGATGTGGGCGGTAACCTACATTGGGGTGCTGGTGTTCGTCGGCCTGACCGCCTACGACACCCAGAAGCTGAAAAACATCGGCGAGCAGATTGATACCCGCGATAGCGCCACGCTGCGTAAATACTCGATTCTCGGCGCTTTAACGCTGTATCTGGACTTTATCAACCTGTTCCTGATGCTGCTGCGTATCTTCGGCAACCGCCGTTAATCTTATCCCGGATAGCGGCGCGATGCGCCTTATCCGGGCTACCAATCCAGGCAATCCGCAAAATGTCGCCCGGTAAGCGCAACCGGGCCGTTTCATCCGCGGGCCAGCTTGCGCTCGTTTTTCTGCCGCAGCTTTTTCGCCCGACTCTCCAGCACCAGATAGGCGATGGTCGCCAGCAGCAGCGGCAGAAAATAGTACAGCGCGCGCCACGCCAGCAGAGCGGCAATTATCGCCCCCTTCGAAATCGACTCGCCGGAGAGCATGGCGATAAACACCGCCTCCAGCACGCCAATTCCGGCGGGAATATGAACGATCACGCCGGCGATACTGCTCACCAGCAACACGCCCAGCACCAGAAAATAGTTAATCTCGCTGCCCAGGAGCAGCCAGATAATCGCCCCCATCACCATCCAGTTCGCCGCGGAAATCCCTATCTGTAGTAGAGCGAAACGAAAAGAGGGCAGCACCAGCCGCTGCCCCTTAATCGTCATGTGGCGGCGTTTAGCGAAGGCGCAAGCGAAAAGATAGAGCAGGGTAAAAAGCAGCAGAACGCCGCCAATAATTCGTAACGTAGTTTGACTGATGTACCAGTGCGGCGGCAGCGTCACCAGATTCGCGGTGAATATGACGCCGCCCAGCAGAATATAGCCCAGCCAGTTGGTGGTAATGCTAAGCGAGAAAATACGGGTAATGGTGCTGCCGTTCAGCCCTAGCCGCGAGTATAGCCGATAGCGCATTCCGATCCCGCCAACCCAGGTGCTCAGCGTCAGGTTAAAGGCGTAGCAGATAAACGATACCAGCATCACCTGTTTTTTTGCCAGCTTATGGCCGCACCAGGCGCGCCCGAGCAGATCGTAGCAGCCATAAATCAGGTAGCTGACGATAACCAACCCAACGGCGCTAAATAGCGCCAGACGATCGTAGCCGCGGATAACCCTCCATACATCCTGCCAGTCGACCTTTTGCGCGTAAATCACCAGCAATACGATGACGGCGATAAAAAAGAGCACGGTCAGCACTCTTTTCGCCATCCGCCAGCGGGGATGCGATTTGCTCATAGCGGATTGTCTCTGGTTTGCGTTTCTACCCGATCCTGGGTTTCAATTTCCGGCTGCACCGGCGGGCTGACCCTGGCCAATTGCGGGGTGTGCGCCGGCAGCCAACCGACCCAGGCGGGGAAATGGCGCAAAAAGTGGAAGGCCAGCACGCTGACGCCGAGCCGCCACCAGTTGCGTTTTGGCAGCATGGAGTTATCTATTTGCTGGCAGTCCCTGGCGATAAGGCCGTTGAGGTTATCGCGCAGGGTCTGGTTGAACTCGCGGTCGTGGATAATCAGATTGGCCTCCAGATTCAGCGACAGACTCAGCGGGTCGAGGTTACTGGAACCGACGGTGGCCCAGTGGTCGTCCGCCAGCGCTACCTTGCCATGCAGCGGACGTCGGCGGTATTCATACACCTGAACGCCGCCTTTAATCAGGTAGTGGTACAGCAGATGGGCGCCAAACTTAACAATCGGAATATCCGGCTCGCCCTGGACAATCAGCTTGACCCGTACGCCGCGCCGGGCGGCATTGCGCATGGCGTGCAGCAGACGGTAGCCGGGAAAGAAATAGGCGTTGGCGATGATGACCTCGCGGCGGGCGCTGGTCAGCATCTTCAGATAGTGCCGTTCAATATCGTCACGATGTTCGTGATTATCGCGCCAGATAAACAGCGCCTGCGCTTCGCCAGGGGTTTGGTTAATTTCCGGCTGATGGCGACGGCGACGCCACCAGCGGCGTGCTGCCTCGCTGGTGGGCAGGTTCTCCAGCTCGAATTGGAGAATATCGAGCACCACCGGCCCCTCAACCTGCACGGCATAATCCTGTTTCGCCTCCGGACCGTAATCGCTCATGTGCTCGGCAGAGTAGTTGATGCCGCCGACAAACGCCGTTGTGTCGTCAATCACCACGATTTTTCGATGCATGCGGCGGAATAAATTGGTACGCATACCCATTAGCCGCGGGCGCGGATCGTAGTAGCGGAAGACCACGCCAGCGGCGGTGAGTTCGCCGACGAACTCATCGCTGAGATCAGGCGAGCCGTAGCCGTCGAGCAGTACTTCCACCTGAATCCCCCGGCGGGCGGCTTTCAGCAGCACCGCATGCAGGCGCCAGCCCACCTCATCTTCAAACCAGATAAAGGATTCAAGGATCACCTTGCGCTGCGCGCGGCCAATGGCGGCGAATAACGCCGGATAATACTGGTCGCCATTCTCCAGTAGGGTAATACGATTGCCTTCCTGCCAGCGACATTTCACAGATGTATCTCCACGCTCAGGGGCGCATGATCGGACAGATGCCGCCAGTGTTTAAGCGCCAGCGCTTTCGGATGGCTGGCATGAGCATTCTTAACGTAAATACGATCGAGTCGCAGCAGCGGGAAAGCGACCGGAAAGGTGCGTAGCGGCCGCCCGCGGGCGCGGGTAAAAATCTCCTCAAGCCCTGCCTGCGCTTTTAATGGCTGATTAGCCTGCTGGCGCCAGTCGTTGAAGTCGCCAGCTACCACCACCGGATCGTCTGCCGGTAGCGTATTGACCCATTCCGCCAGCATCGTTAGCTGCGCCTGCCGCTGGTGCGTGCGAAGACCGAGATGCACGCAGATGACGTGGATCGTCACGCCGCTGTGCGGAGGTACGATGCGACAGTAAAGCAGGCCTCGTTTTTCGCCATTGCCGACCGAAATATCGCGATTTTCATAGTATTCAATGGGAAAGCGCGACAGCACGGCATTGCCGTGATGACCCTCGGGGTAGACCGCGTTGCGCCCGTATGCGTAATCGCTCCACATGGTGTCGGCAAGAAACTCGTAATGGGTGGTATCAGGCCAGTTTTCGATATGCAAAGGGTGCACTTCGTGCGCGCCCATCACTTCCTGTAGGCAAACTATGTCGGCGCTGACGCTGCGAACGGCCTCGCGCAGTTCGGGCAAAATAAAACGCCGATTAAACGCCGTAAAGCCTTTATGAGTGTTAATTGTCAGCACGTTCACCGAAATTCGCGACGTTGGCTCAGCCATAATTCTCCAGTTAATGTCACTTTCCTGAATAAAATAGTGTAGTAGACGTCACAAAAAGATGCGGTGATACGGAATTTTCCGTAAAGTGCGGTACTCTGAGTAGCAGAGAAAAATCCTTCAGGAGAGAAGCCATGAAGTGGCAACAACGTGTACGCGTCGCAACGGGTCTTAGTTGCTGGCAGATTATGTTGCATCTACTGGTCGTGGCAGTACTGGTGATGGGTTGGATGAGCGGCGCGCTGGTGCGCGTCGGATTAGGGCTGTGCGTACTGTACGGCGTCACGCTGCTGGCGATGCTGTATTTGCAGCGTCACCATGAGGCGCGCTGGCGCGACGTGGGGGACTTCCTTGAGGAGCTCACCACAACCTGGTACTTCGGCGCCGCCATGATAGTGCTCTGGTTGTTGTCGCGCGTGTTGCACAACAACCTGCTGCTGGCCCTCGCCGGGCTGGTCATACTGGCAGGCCCGGCGGTGGTATCGCTGCTGGCGAAAGATAAAAAACTACGCAATCTTTCTTCGGAACATCGCATACGCCGCTGAGCCGGTAGTGGCCGCTATGACTAATAGCGGCCACAAACTTCCCCACACAATCTTCAGACTCGCATCCTTCAGATAAATTTGTTTGGTGATATCGGTAAAGTGCCGGATAGGGTTGATCCAGGTGATGTCCTGCAGCCACTGCGGCATGTTTTCTACCGGTGAAACGTAGCCGGAAAGCAGAATCGCCGGCATCATAAAGACGAACACGCCGATAAATGCCTGCTGCTGGGTTGAACACAGCGAAGAAATCAATAAGCCAAAGCCCACCAGCGATAGACCGTAAATCAGCATGGTGAAATAGAACAGCAGCAGCGAGCCGGCAAATGGGATCTGATAGGCCCAGATGCCGATCGCCAGCACGATAGTCGCCTGCATCGTGGCGACAATCAGCGCCGGTACCGCTTTGCCAACGAAGATTTGCCAGGTGGCGAGCGGTGAAACCAGCAGCTGATCGAGGGTACCCTGTTCGCGCTCGCGTGCCACCGACAGCGAGGTGACGATCATCACCCCGATGGTGGTGATCATGGCGATAAGCGACGGCACCACGAACCATTTATAGTCGAGATTCGGGTTGTACCAGTTGCGCACCACCAGTTCGCTGTTGTTCGGTTTCGCTTTGTCCTGCAGCAGATCCTGCTGATAGTTTTTAACAATCTGCTGTAGATAGTTAGCGGCGATTTGCGCGCTGTTGGAGTTACGCCCGTCGAGCAGTAGCTGTAGCGGGGCGGTTTGGTAGTTGTCGAGATTACGCGAGAAATCTGCCGGGAAGCGCACCACGAGCAGGGCTTTTTGTTCATCGATGGTCGGCTGGATCGCCTGCGGGCTTTTCAGCAGCAGAACGTGGGTAAAGGCTTTGGCGCGGGCAAAGCGCTGGGTGAGCTCCACCGCATGGCGGCCGCTATCTTCGTTATAGATAGCGATGGTAGCGTTGGTCACCTCAAGCGTGGCAGCAAAGGGAAACAGCAGTACCTGAATCAGCACCGGCATGATTAAAATCATCCGCGTTTGCGGTTCGCGCAGTAGCGACTGCAGCTCTTTGCGGATTAATGTCCATAAACGATGAAACATAGAACCTTCCTCATGTCGGACCCGGGCGACCGAAACCTATCGTAGGCCCGTTAAGCGTAGCGCCACCGGGCAAAATTCGAGCGCAGGGTTAATCCAGACGCCGTTTGGTTTTAAGCCACGTCAGGCCGATAAACATCACCGCCGAAGCAATCAAAAACAGCACGTTCACCAGCAGCACCACGGGAATATTGCCCGCCAGAAACAGGCTTTGCAGGGTGTTAACGAAATAACGCGCCGGGATCACGTAGGTCACCGCGCGGATCACCGCCGGCATACTGTCTATCTGGAAAATAAACCCCGACAACATAATCGACGGTAAAAAAGCGGCGTTCAACGCGACCTGCGCGGCGTTAAATTGGTTGCGGGTAATGGTCGAGATCAGTAGCCCCATTCCCAGCGTACTGAGCAAAAACAGACTGGTGATGACAAACAAAATTAGCAGCGAGCCGCGATAGGGCACACCGAGAATAAATACCGATACCAGCATACACAGCAACATCGCCAGCATGCCGAGGAAATAGTAGGGAATTATCTTGCACAGCAGCAGTTCGGCGCGGGTGATTTCGGTGGATAGCAGCGCTTCCATGGTGCCGCGTTCCCATTCGCGCGCTACCACCAGCGAGGTCAATATCGCGCCGACCACGGTCATGATGATGGTAATTGCGCCGGGGATAATAAAGTGCTGACTGATGGCCGCCGGGTTAAACCAGTAGCGCATCTGCACATCAATAAGCGGTTCAAAGGTTTCACCGCGGTCTTCCGCCCGCTGCTGTTGCCAGATCTGCCAGATACCTTCGACGTAGCCCTGCGCGAAGTTAGCGGTGTTAGGCTCGCTGCCGTCGGTAATCAACTGAATCGGCGCATTGGCGCCGGCGCGGGCCATCTGACGGTCAAAATCGACGGGAATGACGACCATCGCGCGAATGCGCCCGGCCTGCATCAGCTCAATCAACTGCTGGCGATTATCGCTGACGGTGGCGTCGATGTAGGGCGAGCCGGTCATGGTATGGACAAAGTCCAGCGCCTCTTCGCTCTGCTGTTCCAGCAATAGGCCGACCCGCAGTTTACTGGAGTCGAGGTTAATGCCGTAGCCGAAGATAAACAGCAGGAGCAGGGGGATCACCACCGCAATCAGCCAACTGCTGGGATCGCGGATAATCTGCCGGGTCTCTTTGACGCACAGCGCGCGAACCCGTCGCCAGGAGAGAATGCTATTGCTCATGACCGTTTTCCTTGTCCCATTGGTTAATCAGGGTAATAAACGCCTGTTCCATGGTGGGATCCGCCTGACTGTCATTCGCTGCCTGCGCCTTCAGCGCGTCCGGCGTGCCGCTGGCGATAAGCTTACCGTGGTAGACCAGCCCGATGCGGTCGCAGTATTCCGCCTCATCCATAAAGTGGGTAGTCACCATCACCGTGACCCCTTTATCGACCATGCTGTTGATATGCAGCCAGAATTCGCGGCGAGTAAGCGGGTCGACGCCGGAGGTGGGTTCATCGAGAAACAGAATGTCGGGTTCATGCATCAGCGAGCAGGCCAACGCCAGCCGCTGCTTGTAGCCGAGCGGTAGCTCGTCGGCGGCGTGGCCGGCGATACTTTTCAGGCCAAAGGCATCGCTCATCCGCGCGATTTTTTCATTTTGCGCCCGGCCGCGTAGGCCGTAAACGCCGGAGAAAAAACGCAGGTTCTGCTCGACGCTGAGGTTGCCGTACAGCGAGAATTTTTGCGCCATATAGCCCAGATGCTGGCGCGCTTTACCGGAGCTAACCTTGAGATCCATGCCCAGCACCAGCGCTTTTCCGTCGGTCGGCACCAGCAGGCCGCACATCATTTTGAAGGTCGTGGATTTGCCGGCGCCGTTGGGGCCGAGCAGGCCGAAAATCTCACCGCGCTTAACCTGGAAATCCACGTGATCGGTGGCGGTGAAATCACCAAACTTTTTCGTTAACGACCGTGCTTCAATGACCGTTTCGTCTTTGCTGCCGTCAACGTGATGAATAATCTCTCCTAACGGCGACTCGGCGGTTCCGGCGCCGCCTAACAGGTCGATAAAGGCGTCTTCAAAACGCGGCGCGGTTTCGGCCACCTGTAGCGGCGGCATGTCGTTATGTTGCTGAACCTCATCAATGCGGGCTTCCTTTTTCAGAATCAAACGCACCGATTTGCCCTGAATCACGCCATCGCTAATTTGCGGGAGTTTCAGCGCTCGCTGCAGCAGGCGGCGGTTGTTTTCCTGTGGGCTGGAGACCAGAAAGCTGCGCCCGGCCATGGTTTGCGTCAGCGCCTTCGGTTCGCCCTGGTAAAGCAATTTACCTTCGTTCATCAGCAGCACATCGCGGCACTGCTCGGCTTCATCGAGATAAGAGGTGCTCCACAAAATAAGCATGCCGTCGCCGGCCAGTTCGTGGACCATCTGCCACAGCTCGCGGCGCGAGATAGGATCGACTCCGACGCCGGGCTCATCTAACAGCAGCACTTTCGGATCGCCTACCAGCGTACAGGCGAGCCCCAGCTTTTGTTTCATGCCGCCGGAGAGTTTGCCGGCTAATCGCCCGGTGAAAGGGCCAAGAGAAGTGAATTCCAGCAGGCGCTCGAATATTTTCTTCCGCGCCTCGCCGGTGACGCTGCGCAGATCGGCGTACAGATTCAGGTTTTCCATCACCGTCAGATCTTCATACAGGCCAAATTTCTGCGGCATATAGCCGAGCGCCGCGTGCAGCGCGCTGTCGTCCTTGAGCGGATCGAAGCCGATTACGCTGGCGCTGCCCTCATCGGGCTTAAGTAAACCGGCCAGCATTCGCATTAGGGTGGTTTTCCCAGCGCCATCGGGGCCGACGAGCCCTGTGACGTAGCCTGAGTGAATCGTACAGTTCAGCGGCGCGACCGCCGGCCTATCCATGCCGGGAAAACGGCGGGTCAGGCCGTTAACGGTAATGACGTCCTTACTCATGCCCGTTTCCGTTGCTGAATGAGACAGTCACTGGCATGCCCTGGCGCAGGGCGCCATCGGCGTCGTTCACCACGATGCGTAGACGGTAGACGAGATCGGTGCGCAAATCCGGTGTTTCCACGGTCTTCGGCGTGAATTCGGCGCTGGGGGAGACAAAGCCGATTTTACCATGATAGGGCTTGTTCGGCTGGCTATCGGTATACAGCAGTACTTCGCGCCCCGGCTGCGCCTGGCCAAGATTTTTCTCGTCAACGTAGGCGCGTACCCAAACCGGATGGGTTAACGATAGCGTCAGCACCGTGCCGCCGGCGTTTAACATGGTGCCGGGTTCGACGGCGCGGGTCATCAAGGTGCCGTCGGAAGGCGCGGTCAGCACGGTATCATGCAGGTCCAGTTTGGCCTGCGCCAGGGCCGCCTGCGCCTGTTCAAGGCTGGCTTTGGCCTGGGCAATTTCCTGCGGGCGGTTACCGGCGCGATATTGACGCAGCTTATCCTGCGCTGACTTTAAGGTCGCCTGCGCCTGATCGCGTGAAGAACGGGCGTTTTCGAGGTCGTTGGCGGAAATCGCGCTGCTGGCGCGCAGACCGAGCTGCCGTTGATAAAAATTCTGCGCGTAGACCCAGGCGGCCTGCGCTTGATTAACCGCGGCCGCCGCCTGCGCAATCTCTTCGGCACGATAACCCGCCATCATCAAATCGTACTGTGCCTGGGCGGTAGAGACGTTGGCCTGCGCTTGCTGCAGCGCGTTTTCATACGGCGCGCGGTCCAGTTCGCCGAGAGTTTGCCCGCGGCGAATTTCATCGCCTTCATCGACGTTCAGGGCTGCCAGCCGTCCGCCGACGCGGAAGCTCATATTCACAGTACGAATATCGACATTGCCATAGAGAGTGAGATCTTTCGCTTGGCTGCTTTGATACCACCACCAGCCGCCGCCGATCGCGGCGAGCACGATGACGACCAGTAGAACGACGACGGGTTTTTTCATGATCCCAGGCTCCTTTGCGCTAACCCTTGCAGAATGAAATCGATATGACAGGTAATCACCTGAAAAATTTGTTCAGCCTTTTGTTGATCGAACTGCGCCCAGCCGGTACGCAGTAAAATGGTTTCCCGCCCGAGCCGGAAGGCCAGTACCTCGCCAAGCAGGGCGTGGGTGTGCAGAATCATCTGCGTATCGTTGGCATCGCGCCCGGTCCAGGCGGCGATAAGCCGGGTCAAATAGCTATGTAGCGGGGCGATAACCTGCTGGTGAATAAGCTGGTAAGCCGCGGTTGGCGAGAGCTGCTCGCGAGAGATAAATTTGCTGAGGTTGACCGTATCGTCCTGGGTTAGCAGCAGACTCATATCGCGACAGCTGCGCAGAATCAATTCCCGCAGCGCCGGTTTGTCTGGCTTCGTCTGGGCGAGCAGGGCTTCGGCCGCTTCGGCATGCGGGCGGAAATTCTCGCCGATACAGTCGGCGATCCACTGCGCGCAGGCGAGATACAGGTCGTCTTTCGAACCGAAATAATAGGTGATGGCGGCGATATTTTGCCCGGCCTGCGCGGCGATATCGCGGGTCGTCGCATGGAGGCCATACTCGCCGAATTGCGCGATAGCGGCGGCGATAAGCTGGTTTTTGGCTTGTTCGCCTTTACTGGTCACGGAAGTATTATTCATCGCGCCTAAAAAAATTAATCAATCGATTGATTAAGAATAGGGGCGATTCGCTGAACTGTCCACAATGGTGAATACTAAAAGTGACCCGGCGCAAGCGAGCATTATTTTGCTGGTAATTCCTGCGGGGATATTTTATGCGGTTCGTCACAAAATCTGCTAGACTGCGCCCCTTCATGGCATTGTGGTTTTTGCCATCTCTATCGCAATAATCTCCCTGAAAACTACGCCCTTAAACGGGCCGGGGCGGTTCGGAGTTGTTATGTCTTTTGATTCCCTTGGCCTGAATCCCGATATCCTGCGCGCCGTCGCCGAGCAGGGTTACGTTGAGCCGACCCCTATCCAGCAGCAGGCGATCCCGGCAGTACTGCAGGGCCGCGATCTGATGGCCAGCGCCCAGACCGGGACCGGCAAAACCGCCGGTTTTACGCTGCCGCTGCTGCAGCGCCTGACCCAGGAGCAACCGCACGCGAAGGGGCGCCGTCCGGTGCGCGCCCTGATCCTGACGCCGACCCGCGAACTGGCGGCGCAGGTGGGCGAGAACGTCCGCGACTACAGCAAATATCTGAATATCCGCTCGCTGGTGGTCTTCGGCGGCGTGAGCATCAACCCGCAGATGATGAAACTGCGCGGCGGTGTCGATATCCTCGTCGCCACCCCGGGCCGTCTGCTGGACCTTGAACATCAGAACGCGGTCAGCCTGGATAAAGTTGAAGTGCTGGTACTGGATGAAGCCGACCGCATGCTGGATATGGGCTTTATCCACGACATTCGCCGCGTGCTGGCTAAACTGCCGCCGCGTCGTCAAAACCTGCTGTTCTCCGCTACCTTCTCCGACGAAATCAAAGCGCTGGCGGAAAAACTGCTGCATAACCCGCTGGAAGTCGAAGTGGCGCGCCGCAACACCGCCTCTGAGCAGATCACCCAGCACGTTCACTTTGTGGATAAGAAACGTAAGCGTGAACTGCTCTCGCAGCTGATTGGCGAAGGCAACTGGCAGCAGGTGCTGGTCTTTACCCGCACCAAGCACGGCGCCAACCATCTGGCGGAGCAGCTGAATAAAGACGGTATCCGTAGCGCCGCCATCCACGGCAATAAGAGCCAGGGAGCGCGTACCCGTGCGCTGGCTGACTTTAAATCCGGCGGCATTCGTGTGCTGGTCGCCACCGACATCGCCGCGCGCGGGCTCGACATCGAAGAGCTGCCGCACGTGGTTAACTATGAGTTGCCGAACGTGCCGGAAGATTACGTGCATCGTATTGGCCGTACCGGCCGCGCGGCGGCGACCGGCGAAGCGCTGTCGCTGGTCTGCGTGGACGAGCATAAGCTGCTGCGTGATATCGAACGCCTGCTGAAAAAAGAGATCCCGCGTATTGCTATTGCCGGTTACGAGCCGGATCCGTCGATTAAAGCGGAGCCGATTCAAAACGGTCGTCAGCAGCGTGGCGGCGGCGGTGGTCGCGGTCAGGGGCAAGGACGCGGCGGTCAGAGCCAGGGCCGTAGCCAGCAGGCGCCGCGTCGTCAGGATGGCGAAGCGCCGAGAGCGCGTACCCAGGACGGTAAACCACCGCGTCGTCGTCGCCCACGTAAACCTGCCGGCGAATAAGACGCTGTTGCCTGGGACGATAAAGCGCTCAGGCATCATCACGGCTCGTTTGTCCGCATGCGCGGCGGCGGGCCGTTTCTTTGCCGTTCATTGCGTTTTTTATCGAGCGCGATTCCACCCTCTACAGAAAGCAATACCTCCTGGCCGGCAAAAATGGCACAATAGTGGCTGTTTATACAGTATTCAGGTTTTCTCATGGCTTTGACCGCTGCGCTTAAAGCGCAAATCGCCGCCTGGTATAAGGCGCTTCAGGAACAGATCCCGGACTTTATCCCCCGAGCCCCGCAGCGGCAGATGATCGCCGATGTGGCGAAAACGCTCGCCGGGGAAGAGGGACGGCATCTGGCTATCGAAGCGCCGACCGGCGTCGGCAAAACGCTGTCATATCTGATCCCCGGCATCGCCATCGCCCGTGAGGAACAAAAAACGCTGGTGGTCAGTACCGCCAACGTCGCGCTGCAGGATCAAATCTACAGTAAAGACCTGCCGTTGCTGCGCAAGATTATTCCCGACCTGCGCTTTACCGCCGCCTTTGGTCGCGGCCGCTACGTTTGTCCGCGTAATCTGGCGGCGCTGGCCAGCACCGAGGCGACGCAGCAGGACCTGCTGGCGTTCCTCGATGACGATCTGACGCCAAAAAACCAGGCCGAACAAAAACTGTGCGCGACGCTGAAAACCGATCTCGACGGCTATAAATGGGACGGCCTGCGCGACCATACCGACAAGCCCATTGATGACGCCCTGTGGGGACGGCTGAGCACCGATAAAGCCAGTTGTCTTAACCGCAACTGCCACTACTACCGTGAATGCCCATTTTTCGTGGCCCGCCGCGAAATTCAGGAAGCGGAAGTGGTGGTGGCCAACCATGCGTTGGTGATGGCGGCCATGGAGAGCGAAGCGGTGCTGCCGGAGCCGAAAAATCTGCTGCTGGTGCTCGACGAAGGCCACCATCTGCCGGACGTCGCCCGCGACGCCTTAGAGATGAGCGCGGAAATAACCGCGCCCTGGTACCGGCTGCAGTTGGATCTGTTCAGCAAGCTGGTGGCGACCTGCATGGAGCAGTTCCGTCCGAAGACCACACCGCCGTTGGCCAATCCGGAACGGTTGAACGAACACTGCGAAGAGCTGTATGAGCTTATCGCCTCGCTCAATAATATTCTCAATCTCTATATGCCTGCCGCTCAGGAGGCGGAGCATCGCTTCCCAATGGGCGAACTGCCGCAGGAAGTGATGGAGATTTGCCAGCGGCTGGCCAAGCTCACCGAAATGCTGCGCGGGTTGGCGGAGCTGTTTCTCAACGATCTCAGCGAAAAGACCGGCAGCCACGACGTGGTGCGTCTGCATCGTATCCTGCTGCAGATGAACCGGGCCCTTGGCATGTTCGAAAGCCAGAGCAAGCTGTGGCGGCTGGCCTCAATGGCGCAGTCTTCCGGCGCGCCGGTGACCAAGTGGGCCACCCGTGAGATTCGCGATGGCCAGATCCATGTCTGGTTCCACTGCGTCGGGATCCGCGTCAGCGATCAGCTTGAACGCCTGCTATGGCGCAGCGTGCCGCATATTGTCGTCACCTCGGCGACCCTGCGTTCGTTGAATAGCTTTTCGCGACTGCAGGAGATGAGCGGTCTGAAGGAAAAAGCGGGCGATCGTTTCGTGGCGCTGGACTCGCCGTTCAATCACGTCGAGCAGGGAAAAATTATTATTCCGCAGATGCGCTATGAGCCGCTTATTGATAACGAAGAGCAGCACATCGCCGAAATGGCGGCTTTTTTCCGTGAACAGGTCGAGAGCAAAAAGCATCTTGGTATGCTGGTGCTGTTCGCCAGCGGGCGTGCCATGAATCGCTTTCTGGAACATGTTACCGATCTGCGCCTGATGCTGCTGGTGCAGGGTGACCAGCCGCGCTATCGGCTGGTCGAGCTGCATCGTAAACGCGTTGAAGGCGGCGAGCGCAGCGTGCTGGTTGGCCTGCAATCTTTTGCCGAAGGGCTGGATTTAAAAGGCGAGCTGTTAAGCCAGGTGCATATCCATAAAATCGCCTTCCCGCCGATCGACAGCCCGGTGGTGATCACCGAAGGCGAGTGGTTGAAAAGCCTCAACCGCTATCCCTTCGAGGTGCAAAGCCTGCCGAGCGCTTCATTCAACCTGATTCAACAGGTCGGGCGCCTGATACGTAGCCATCAGTGCTGGGGCGAAGTCATTATTTACGATAAGCGTCTGTTGACTAAAAATTACGGCGCGCGATTGTTAAATGCGTTACCGGTATTTCCCATAGAGCAGCCGGGCGTTCCCGAGGTTATAGTAAAAAGCAAAGCAAAACAGACGCGTCGCCGACGCCGCTAAGCGCATAAGCGGTGCGGTCGGCGGAGCCTACCGCTGGAGGGAGCAACTCGATGGATTACACCAAAATCATCAAAGAAGTCGGGCGCGGCAAAAATCACGCTCGCGACCTGGATTTAGTCACGGCCCGTGCGTTGTATACGCGGATGTTAAACGGCGAAGTGGACGATCTGGAACTGGGCGCTATTCTCATTGCGCTGCGCATCAAGGGCGAAGGCGAAGCCGAAATGCAGGGCTTCTATGAGGCGATGCAGCTACAGACCATCCGCCTGACGCCGCCGGTAGCGAAACCGATGCCAATTGTTATCCCCAGCTATAACGGCGCGCGCAAACAGGCCAACCTGACGCCGCTGCTGGCGGTACTGCTGCATAAACTTGGTTTCCCGGTGGTGGTTCACGGCGTCAGCCACGATCCAACCCGTGTCCTGACCGAGACCATATTTGCGCTGATGGGGATCCCGGCCACCACCCACGCGGGTCAGGCCCAGGCGCGTCTCGACAGCCATGAGCCGGTCTATATCCCGGTCGGCGCGCTGTGCCCGCCGCTGGAAAAGCAGCTGGCATTGCGTTGGCGGATGGGGGTGCGCAACAGCGCCCATACCCTGGCCAAGCTGGCGACGCCGTTCGCTGAAGATGCCGCGCTGCGTCTGTCGAGCGTCTCGCATCCGGAATACGTCGATAAGGTCGCGAAGTTCTTTACTGAAATCGGCGGTCGCGCGCTATTGATGCACGGTACCGAAGGTGAGGTTTACGCCAATCCGCAGCGTTGTCCACAAATCAATCTCATTGATGCGGCGGGGACGCGAGCGCTGCATGAGCGAGCCGATGAAAGCCAGCAGGACAAGGTGGCGCTGCCGGAATCTAAAGATCCCGAAGTTACCGCGCGCTGGATTGAGCGCTGCGTGAGCGGTAGCGAGCCGGTTCCGCAGTCGCTGAAAATTCAGCTTGCCTGCTGCCTGGTCGCCACCGGTCAGGCGAGTTCGCTCGCCAATGGCCTGGCGCAGGTTGCCGAACGCTGGTAAACGGACAAAAAAAAGCCCGTCCGGTGGCTCGGACGGGCAAACAAGGGTATTTAAAAGGTCTTTTCAGGGTTAATTCAGTGGCATTTCAGAGTGTTGCTGCGATTATTTGTAGATAACCGCGGTACCGCTAACTTTGTTGTTGGTGTTAGCGGAGGTGATGCTGTAGCCGGTTGCGCCAGCGGCATCTGCTTTAGCAGCCAGTTTGGCTTCCAGGCCATCCAGAGTCGTTGCGCCTTCAGCGGAAACGACGCCGATTTTATTCATGCTTTCTGCCTGTGCGGAGGTCACCGGCTGAGCGGCGAATGCGCCGAAAGACAGAGCGGAAAGGGCGATAGCAGCGGCAGCGTATTTGATGTTTTTCATAATTAATCTCTCGCAGTGTGTTCTGTAGGGGGACGATGTTCTGTCGATGTGATGAGTATCACGTTTTTTGCCGCGAGATAAAATCGAAGGAAATTCACAGTCTTAATCGAATTTTTTGAATGATTAATAATTTATTGATTATTAATAAATTATTTTCCGCTATTGCTACGGTCGAGGGACAAACTAGTTGCCATGGCAACTAAAGGCACATTTTGCTACTTTTTTCGCCAAAAAACGTGCGTGAAAAGATAGCGCAATCAGCGGTAATGAACGGTAAAGGAAGGTCAGCGCAGCTGGCTATCTTTGGAGCCGCGGCGATTATATCCTGAATATGTATTGTTATGTAAATCTTTATCCTGCTGGCAATTCACGCAGTATTTAACCCCGGGCAGCGCTTTGCGCCGCGCCTCCGGAATAGGCTCGCCGCATTCTTCACAAAATTTGTTGCTCTCGCCGCCAGGAAGCTCGCTACGGGCGCGGGCGACAGCATCGTTTACCGTGCTGTCAATTTGATCCTGGACGGCCCCATCGTTTGCCCAACCTGATGCCATGATGCGCTCCTCGTGTTTGCAACCTATAAACAGTATAGAAAATATGGGGGCGAAAAATGAGCAGCCAAGTCCCGGCAGCCGGGATTTCCGCCTGCGTATTCCCGGCGAGAGCGGAAGAATTATTTATAAATAATCGCCGTGCCGGCTAATTTATTGCCGCCGCCGGCGGCGTTAATTCGCCAGGCAATCGCCCCCTGCTGGTGGGCTTTTTGCGCCAGTTGCGCTTGTAAGTCGTCGAGGGTGCTGGCGCCGGAGGCGGAAACAGAGCCGGACGGGCGCAGCGGACCAACGGCCACCGGAGCGGTTTCAGCGGTGTTGGCCAAAGTGAATGAGGAGAGAAGGGCGAGCGCGAGAAAAGCGGGTACGAACAGAAAGGTTCTCATGGCTATATCCTCATTAACAGCATGGGACATACCATAAGTTTAGGTCGTGATGCGCAGAACCACCGGATAAATAAGCGTGGGCAAACAACCACTTTACGCGCTTAATGCCGCCCGGGCATTCGCCCGCTGCGACATGCGTTAGCCTTATTACGTGAAAGTTAACGAGCGTCCGGGCGGATCATATCGAAGCGCTGGCTTTCATCAATGCTGTAGTAGGCCGTCGGCCCGCCGGCGCGTAAAATCGGCTGCGCTTTCGCGGTTTGATAGATCCCGTCTTCCAGCAGCGACTCATCAATATGTACGGCGACCACTTCGCCGAGCACCAGCCAGCTATCAATGGCTTCGCCGCTGGCGCGCGTCAACTGAATACACTGCGTCAGGCGGCATTCGAAGTGGACCGGGCTTTCCGCCACGCGCGGAGCGCGGACGATCCGGCTCGGCGCGGCGGTCAATCCGGCGCGCAGGAATTCATCTTCATGACGCGGAATAGAGGCGGAGGTTTCATTCATCGCTTCGGCGAGTGGCCGGGTAGCCAGATTCCAGACAAACTCTTTTGTTTCAACAATGTTCTGCACGCTGTCTTTCCAGCCGCCGCTGGCGAAACCGATGATCGGTGGCCGATAGTTAAAGCAGTTGAAGAAGCTGTAGGGGGCGAGATTGCGTTGCCCTGCGTTATCGATCGATGCGATCCAGCCGATGGGGCGCGGCCCGACGATAGCATTCAGCGGGTCGTGCGGCAGGCCGTGGCCTTCGGCAGGTTGATAGAAGTACATAGAGCACCAGAAAACGAAATAAGAAGATATCCAGACTCCCTTATTTACCGCGCCGCCGTCAACGGGTATCTTACGCGGCTGTTGAAAGGAGATTGCCATGAAAGCCGAAAAACCGGGGTTGCACCCGCGTAACCGTCATCACCAACGCTATGATTTGCCAGCGCTGTGCCAGACTCATTCCGAGCTGCAAAGCTACATCACCCTGAATCCGGTCGGTGAGCAAACCATTGATTTTGCTAACCCACTGGCGGTGAAGGCGCTGAATAAGGCGCTGCTGGCGCACTTTTACGCGGTAAAACACTGGGATATTCCTGACGGCTTCTTGTGCCCGCCGGTGCCGGGACGCGCGGACTACATCCACCATCTGGCCGACCTGCTGGCGCAGGATAGCGGCGAGATCCCGAAAAATGCCAGCATTCTCGATATCGGTACCGGCGCGAACTGCATCTATCCGCTGATTGGCGCGCATGAATACGGCTGGCGCTTCACCGGTAGCGAAGTCAACCCGCAAGCCTTTGCCAGCGCCCAGGCGATTATCAACGGCAACCCAGGGCTGACGCGGCAAATTCGTCTGCGTCGCCAGAAAGAGGGCCAGGCAATCTTTACCGGGATCATTCATAAGAATGAAACCTATGATGCGACTCTCTGCAACCCGCCGTTCCACGATTCCGCCGCCAGCGCGCGTGCCGGCGGCGAGCGTAAACGCCGTAATCTGGGGCTCGGTGAAGACAGCGTACTGAACTTCGGCGGCCAGCAGCAGGAACTGTGGTGTGAAGGCGGCGAAGTGGCCTTTATTTCGCAAATGATCCGCGAAAGCCAGCAGTTCGGCCGTCAGGTTAAATGGTTTACCTCGCTGGTTTCCCGCGGCGATAATTTGCCGCCGCTGTATCGCCTGCTGACCGAAGTCGGCGCGGTGAAGGTGGTGAAAAAAGAGATGGCGCAGGGGCAGAAACAGAGCCGCTTTATCGCCTGGAGCTTTATGGACGACGCAAAGCGCCGTCGTCCATTTTAAGTCTCCGCCGCCGGGTTTGCGTTGCCCGGCGGCGGCAATACTTGCCAGGTTTGTACCGGCGCGCGCACGCCGGCGCGGTCGAAATGCTGCTTCACCTGGGTATCGAGGGCAAAGCGTACCGTCCACTGCTTCAGCGGTAGCGTCGTAAAGCTGACGCGTAAGGTAAACGCGGTATTGCTCAGCCCCACCAGCCCGGCGAACGAGGGTTCGCCAATAATCAGCCCGCGGATCTCCTCCTGTGCCATCAGATCGTCTACCGCCGCCTTCAGCGCCTGATTGGCTTTATCCAGGTCCTCCTGCCTGTCGACATCATAGTTGGCGACCACCGAACCGATCCCGCGCACAAAGTTGGCGAAGGTGGTTATCGAAGACCAGGGAATAATATGGTACGCCCCGGTATCCTGGCGCACGCCCACCGAGCGGATCGACATCCGTTCCACCGTGCCGGTTAATGGCCCGATGGTCACCAGATCGCCGGTGTTCATCCCGTTTTCAAACTGGATAAAGATGCCGGTAATAATATCTTTAACCAGCGTTTGGGCGCCGAAAGAGATAGCCAACCCTAATGCCCCGGCGCCCGCCAGCAGCGGCGCGATGTTCACCCCCACTTCCGACAATAAGATCATTATCGTAATGGTGGTAATGACCACCGCCAGCGCGTTGCGAAACAGCGTCAGCAGCGTTCTGGCGCGAGCGCTGGGCAGCGGGCGTCCATGAATGTCCGATGACAGGCGGTTCTCAATCAGGCTTGCCAGTAGGGTCCAGCCGACGGCGGAGAAGAACAGGATTAGCGCGATACGAATCAGGACATCCACCGTTTTTTGCCCGGCATCATTGTGTAGCCATTGCTGAAAATCAAACAGTCCCCAGGCGCTCAGCAACAGCATCACCGCCACGCATACCGTCAGGATCCGCGCGGCTTTCAGCGAGGCGGAGATCCAGCCGTTGAGCCGTTTTTGCAGCTCCGGATAGTGGCGTTGCGTTTCTGGCGACAGGGTGATGGTTTTGGCTATCCAGCGTGACAAAATACCGGATACCAGCGCCGCGGCGCCGACGATAGCCAGGCTACGCAGCGTCGCGCCCATCATAAATTTGAGGCTGTTGCCGGGGTCAAAGAGCGAAAAGAAGAACAGCACGATAAAGTAGGCACAGGCCAGCCAGTGCCAGATCAGCGCGAAAGCGCGAATAAACAGGCTGAAGAAAGGCAGCGAGTGGTCGGCAAGATGGATAAGCCCCTGGGTGATGGCGCGTTTGTTGTGGAAAATCAGATACAACGCCCACACCGTAATGCACAACATTATGATGACGTTGGCCAGGGCGCCAATTTGCACGTTAACCTGGTTGGAGATAATCGGCACCGCCACGATCAGCCCGTAACCAATCAGGCTACTCAGGGCGCTGAGGCGTAAGTTCCAGTAGATTGCGTGTTCGTCGCTGATATTGAAGGGGCGTAAATCGGCAATCCGCGGGCAAAAAATCACTCGCAGAATGGCTTTAAAAAACTCGATCAGCGCGAAGGCGTTAAGAAACAGGCTTTGTTGGAAAGCAACGGTGCGGTTGCCGCCGTTTAAACGATCGCTTAACAGCTGGCCGATAAACAGCGTTAGCGCCAGCAGCAGCAGGTCAATGATAAAAGCGCCAGCAATGGTTGCCGGTAACTGAAGCCAGTTATTGCGCTCACGGTTTTTGTGCCTTCCCCAATGGCCCATTTTGCGGTACAGCGGCAGCGCCGCCAGGCGTACTAACCACCAGAAGGCAAATACCAGCCCGGCCAGCAGCAGGAAGTCGCCAGCGGCATTGCGAAAAGCATCGGCATGGAAAGGCTTATGCGGCGAGCCGGTGATATTGCGCCATAGCTGCGAAAACCGCGACGACAGGCGCTCGCTATACTGACGGCTAACTTCCGTCACGCTTTCCAGAACGGTTTGCTCATCTTTGACTTCTGGCGGGGTCAGCGTGGGGGCGGTGGCAGGCGGCTGGGTGGCGGCGGCTTTGCGCAGCTCATCGATTAACTCCTGCCGCGAGTCCGGATTATCCAGAACGTCAGCCAATGCCGCCCAGGCGGCTTTTTTCTGTTCAAGGTCAGGCTCGCTGGCTGTGCTTTTGTCGGTTGTCGCCGCCGGTATGCCGGGCAATGACGCCGCCGACAGTGGAGAAATCCACAGCGCAGCGAGCAACAGTAGGATCCACGGCATGGGCGCCTCCATTGCATCTCAAACTGCTAAGTATAGAAGGGGTCACACGAGGAGGAGCGGTGGGATGAATCTGGAAAGCGGCTCTCCCTTTGCCGGGGAGAGCCGGGCGCATCAGGCTACGTGCTGTAAAAACTCGCGCAGACGCGGGCTTGGCGGGTTCTTCACCAGAACCTGCGGGTCGCCATCTTCGGCGATGCGGCCTTTATCGATGAAGATCAGCCGTGACGCCACTTTTTCAGCAAAGCCGATTTCGTGGGTTACGATGACCATCGTCATACCTTCCTCGGCCAGGTCCTGCATGACTTTCAGCACTTCATGGCGCAGTTCCGGGTCAAGTGCCGAAGTCGGCTCATCAAACAGCATCATTTTCGGTTTCACCGCCAGCGCGCGGGCAATGGCGACGCGCTGCTGCTGGCCGCCGGAGAGTTCGGATGGATAGTGGTGTGCGCGTTCCGCGAGACCCACTTTCGCCAGCAGCTCTTTCGCCAGCGTTTCTGCCGCCGCCTTCGACGCGCCGCGCACGCGCTGCGGGCCGAACATCACGTTCTCCAGCGCCGTCAGGTGCGGGAACAGATAGAACTGCTGGAATACCATTCCGGCTTCCTGGCGAATTAAGCGCTCGTCAACTTTCGGGTCGTTCACCTTCAGGCCATCGACGATAAGATCGCCGCTGGTGATCTCTTCCAGTTTGTTGATGCAGCGTAGCAGCGTAGATTTACCGGAGCCGGATGGCCCGATGATCACGACCACTTCGCCTTTGTTGATCTTCAGATCGATATCGTGCAGCACTTTAGTCGGGCCAAAGTGTTTGGAAACGTTTTTAAATTCAATCACAGGATTTTCATCCTTCTTTCAAGACGACGCAGAATGAAGCTCAACACCAGGGTGATGATCAGATAAATGACCGCAACGGCGCTCCAGATTTCCAGCGCGCGGAAGTTACCGGCAATAATTTCCTGGCCCTGGCGGGTCAGCTCGGCGACGCCGATGACGATAAACAGCGACGTATCTTTGATACTGATAATCCATTGGTTACCGAGCGGCGGCAGCATACGGCGCAGCGCCAGCGGCAGGATCACGTGGCGGATGGTCTCGCGGCGGGAGAGCCCCAGCGCCAGACCCGCTTCGCGGAAGCCTTTGTGGATGGACAGCACCGCGCCGCGGGTGATTTCCGCGATATAGGCGCCGGAGTTGATCATGATGGTCACCACCGCGGCGGTGAATGGGTCGATGCGTAAGTCGCTAAACGCCATCGGCAGCGCGAAGTAGATGAACATCACCTGCACCACAATTGGCGTGCCGCGGATGATTTCAATAAATACCAGCGCGACGTGGTTGGCTATCCAGCCGCCGAAACAGCGGGCGAAACCGGCCACCAGACCGATGATAAGGCCGCCAACCAGGCCGAGGACCGAAATCCACAGCGTCATTTTGGCGCCTTCCAGCAAAATAGGAATGGCGGGCCAGATGGCACTCCAGTCAAACTGCATAATGTGTTCCTGTTACTGTTACCGTGTCGAAAGCAGAGAAAGCCTCTGCGAATACGGCGCCGGGGAAAGAGACCCTGGCGCCGTGGAGCCCGCGGCGGATTGGCCGCGGGAAGTCGTCCTGATTATTATTTTGGTTCAGTACCGAACCATTTTTTATAAATTTCGTTGTAGGTGCCGTTTTCACGCAGCGTTTTCAGCGCGCCGTTCACTTTTTCGCGCAGTTCGTCGCTGCCTTTCGGGAAAGCGATACCATAGCTTTGCGCTTCCAGCGATTCGCCTACCGCTTTGAACTTGCCCTGACCGGCAGTTTTAATGAAGTACAGGATGTTTGGCGTGTCGTGCAGTACCGCGTCAGCGCGGCCGGTGCCCAGTTCCATATAAGCGTTGTCAATGTTCGGGAACTGGCGCAGATCTTTGGTTTTGATGTTGGCTTTCGCATAATCAACGGAGCCGGTGCCGCTCTTCACGGCGACCACTTTGCCGTTCAGATCTTTCACGTCTTTGATGTCATTGTTTTTCGCGTTCACCATCACCAGCAGGCCGCTTTTGTAGTAGCCATCGGAGAAGTCGATCGCTTTTTTACGCTCGTCGGTGATGGTGATCCCCGCCAGCGCCAGATCGATGTTTTTGGTCTGCAGCGCGGGAATGATGCCGCTGAAGTCCATAGGTTTCAGGGTGTAGTCCAGTTTCAGCTCTTTGGCGACCGCGGCCCACAGGTCAATATCGAAGCCGACGTATTTATCACCTTGCTTAAATTCAAACGGAACAAACGCCGTATCGGTGGCGACTACCAGTTTTTTATCTGCGGCGTGAGACGAAACCGCAAAAGCCAGGGTCAGTGCAGCCAGTGACACTTTTAATACAGACTTCATAGTATTTCCTTTTTTATCCACGGGACGAGCCCCTGCGAGAACGTGTAGCCTAATGAAAAAATCGTGCCAGTTTTACAAGCCATTGTTTTTCAACAGGAGCTCTCATATCGCTTGCACAATTTCGGTTATCCAATAGGGTAAATGCACCGTGATGGGGCGTCATTTTGGTGCAATATAAACGTAGCGAATAACCAGAGCATTTTTAACGCAAACCCTGATGGGAAAACAATCTTGCTGTAACGATTGTGTGAGGTGATTATTACAATTGTTTTACTTTAGTACGTATTGTGTACAAGGTGGTGCACCAAAAGAGGGCGAGTTAAGCGGTTGTAGGGGGGATGGAAATAGCCGCCAGCGGGCGCTGACGGCGACGGACGTTTATTCGATATTCGCTTCGATGAACCACAGGAATTTATCCAGGTCGCGGGAAGCCGCGGTAAAGATATCGGCGGTGTCTTCATCTTTCGCTTCGCTGATAGCTTTACGCACATCATTGGCCACGATGGCATAACGGTCGGCCAGCTCTTTCAGATGTTCCTGAACGGTGTGAATATCCAGCGGGTAGCTTTTCAGCGGGCTTTTGCTGTTGATGACCTGAGTGGTGCCCAGAGCGACGCCGCCCAGTTGAACGGCACGTTCAGCCATCGTATCAAGGTGATCGGTGAGTGCAGTGCGGAAACCATCCAGCATTTCATGAACGGCAATAAAGTTGGCACCGCGCATATTCCAGTGGGCCTGCTTGGTAATCAGCGACAGGTCAATGAACTGGATCACCTGGCGATTCAGCAGCTCAACGGTAGCTTTCTTCTCGTTGTCTGCGACATCGTTACGGGTATAGAGCAGGTTAGACGCTTTAGTTTTAACCAGTTTTGCGGTACTCATAGTTTCATATCCTCTTGATATTGATACTCGTCATACTTCAAATTTGAATTATGTAGAGCGTTTGTCCCAAATGACTTCGGGAATAATTATAGCAAGGGATATCGGATATGAGGCATCGGCTGTCCATATCAGTCCGATAGCGCTAAGTTGTTGGCTATTTAAAAAGTTTTGTTAAATCATATAATTAGAAGTAAGTGGCTGGCTCGCTAAGACCGCGAGCCAGTGTGGTAACAAAATCTTAATTTATATCGACTTTCTCAATTTTGCTTTGCCGCTGCATGGTCAGCGTCGACCCCATTGAGGCGATGATAATCGCCCCTAGCGCCAGAGTTTGCGTCAGCGTCAGCGTCTCGCCGAGGAACACCATTCCTGAGAGCGCTGCCAGCGCCGGCTCCATGCTCATCAGCGTGCCGAAGGTGCGGGTGGGCATCCGCGTCAGGGCAATCATTTCCAGCGAGTAGGGCAGCGCGGTAGAGAGAATGGCGATGCCAAGCCCCAGCGGCAGCAGCGACCATTGCAGTAGCGTATCGCTGGCCTGGACGATGCCGATGGGCACAAAAATCACCGCCGCGATGAGCGAGCCCATGGCCACCGTCGCCGGGCCATGTTCTTCACCCGCGCGCTGGCCGGTAAGAATATAGACCGCCCAGAATGCGCCGGCGCCGAGCGCGAATAGCGCGCCGACTAAATCTACTTGCCCTACGTTTTGCCCAAGCGGCAGCAGGAACCACAGCCCGAGCACCGCCAGCGCCACCCAGACGAAATCAAGCGGACGGCGTGAACCGAAGAGCGCCACCGCCAGCGGCCCGGTAAACTCCAGCGCGACCGCGACGCCGAGCGGTATTCGCTGCAGCGATAAATAGAAGAGATAGTTCATCGCCCCTAACGCTACGCCGTAAAAGAACAGCGGCAGCCGCTGCTGCGGGGCAAAGCGCAGTCGCCACGGCTTAAAAATAACGACTAAAATTAAAGTGCCGAGCGTCAGGCGCAGAGCGGTGACGCCCGGTGCGCCAATCAACGGGAAGAGCGATTTCGCCAGCGATGCGCCGCTCTGAATGGAGACCATGGCGATCAAAATAACCAGTATCGGCAACCACGCTGGAACTTTACGGGACGAGCCGGGCATCCTTTCTCCTGTCAGGGTTTGTCAAAAGAGGTAAAGGTTCCAGTGTACTGGAATAACCGCTTAACGGTTTAGCGATTGTTGAAAAAAGAGGGTGGAAAAACAGTACAATGGCGTAAAATGCGTAGGGGAATGCCTTCGCGACTAAGAATAATCTGGATGCGCAGCGCTTACGGCTGGTAAACGTTAAGCACTTTTTGCGCGAAAAGTGTTTGATTTCCAGATTGTTACGAAATCGTGGAAACTTTTGCTTACATGAAAAAGTATGTTAGACAATGTAAAGTCAAAAGAGTTTCCCAAAAGTTTTTGATATATTTAAGACTTAGGACTTATTAGAAACACATTTGAGGTGGTTATGAATAAAATTGCACGTCTTTCAGCACTGGCCGTTGTTCTGGCTGCATCCGTAGGTACTACTGCTTTCGCTGCAACTTCTACCGTTACCGGTGGTTACGCTCAGAGCGACATGCAGGGTAAAGCCAACAAAGCAGGCGGTTTCAACCTTAAGTACCGTTACGAGCAAGATAACAACCCGCTGGGCGTTATCGGTTCCTTCACCTACACCGAAAAAGACAACACCAGCAACGGTACTTACAACAAAGGCCAGTACTACGGCATCACCGCTGGTCCGGCTTACCGTCTGAACGACTGGGCGAGCATCTACGGCGTAATCGGTGTTGGCTACGGTAAATTCCAGAACAACAACTTCCCGAACCAGAAATCCGACATGAGCGACTACGGTTTCTCTTACGGCGCTGGTATGCAGTTCAACCCGATCGAAAACGTTGCCCTGGACTTCTCCTACGAGCAGTCTCGCATTCGTAACGTTGACGTCGGCACCTGGATTGCTGGTGTAGGTTACCGCTTCTAATCACTTCGGTGATATAAAAAATCCGCCTCAAGGGGCGGATTTTTTTTGCCTGCGATTCGGGCCCCGCTTAGTTGACGGTAAACTCGTCGCTGCCCAGATGGTTGTAGTCCACTTTCTGTAACTGGAAATTGGTGATATACACCGGTCCGGCTTTCTGTTCCGAGATAAAGCGATAGCGTGGGGTAATTTCCTGTGCGCTGATGCCGGTCCACTGCGAGAAGAAGCTGAGGAAATCATTCGCCGAGCGGCGGGCTTTAATCATCTTATGCGCTTTATCGTCGCTGGAGAGCACCATAAACGGTACCTGGAAGTTCTGCTGATATTTGTCATCATGGGCGAGATACTGCACTGCTTTACCGCGTTCTTTAAACGCCAGACCGTGGTCGGAAAAATAGGTGAGCGAGAAAGAGCTGCCGGAATTCTGTAGCTGGCCGTAGAGCTTTGCCAACAGCGCGTCGGTTTGCGTCACGCTGTAGAGATAGCACGAGGTCTCCTTTGACTGCACAAAGGTGATGTACTTGCCTTTGGTACGATCGCAGGCCTGCGGGTGCGAGCCCATAATATGTAATACGATCAGCTGCGGCTGGCTGCGCTCGACTGATAAGACCTGCTCGGTCAGTTTCAGCAGTTGTTCATCCTGAGTATTTTTATTGGCTTCAAAATCTCCGTTTTTCAGGAACTGCACCTCATCGGCGCGTTTGGCGATGCTGGCGATGGCGGTATCGTATTCACCAATTTGTCCCTGATTGGAGAACCACCAGGTCTGGAAGCCTGCGCGGTTGGCGAGGGTGACGAAGTTATCCTGATACTGGGGTTTACCGTCTACCACCCGATTGAGGGTCAGGCCCAGCGATTTCTGCGTGGAGCCGCTGGCGGCGACGTAGTTTTTAAACAGATAGCCGTTGACCGAACTGGCGAACGGCGTGTTGTCCCAGTGGCCGCCGAAAGCGCCAAGCGCATCGCGGCGCGCGCTTTCGCCAATCACCACAACATAGAGATGGTACTTAGGCTTCACCGCCAGCACGTGCCAGCTATCTTTCATGTTCGCTAACTGCGCCATCCGCGCCTGTTCATCCAGCACTTCATTGTTATTAACGATCACGTCTTTTACGAAGCGCACGGCGGGATAACCGCTATCAATGACTTTAAAGACGCCGCCCCAGGCCAGATTCTGCACTGGCTGTAGAAAGAAGATACCGATGCTAAACAGCAGCCCCAGATATTCCACTTTGCCAAGGCGCGTGGGCGGCTGCGGTTTCCGCCGTATGGCAATGACGCCGAGGGCGAAGATAAATACCGCCAGCAAATAGTTGTACCACGGAAAAATAGTGAGTATTTCCGTCGATTCTTCAACGTTGGTCGCGTGCAGCGCCAGTAGCGTATTGAAGTTCGGCGCGCCGTAAGCCTGGCCGAAGGGATAGTACATTGCGGCCAGCAGGGAATAGAGGCCAACAACGCCTTTTTGTACCCGCGGGAAGGTGCGCCACAGCAGATGGAGTACGCAGGTAAACGCAACGGTATAGAGCAAGCTAAATTCATACCCAAGCGCCAGATTAATCAACAGCGACTGTAAAAAGTAGAATCCTGTCCACGGGTTCAGGGCCAGCCTGCGGGCGGCCAGCGTTTCTTTCAGAGTGACATTCATAATTCGTAATCAACAAGACGCCATGTTCGTCCCCTGGCATCAAGGGGGTAAAACCTGCTGGACAGTGCGTGAAGAGGGTCTCTGCGAGCCGCAGTAGTGGCAGGGCTGACAAACGATAGGGCCTGCGAATGGTAAGGTCAACTGTTCATAACAGATTGTTTTGCGAGAAAGCTTACAAAACTTGAAAAAAGCGCTGAAAGGCGAGGAAACCGGGTAGGTTAACGGGGGAAAATGACAAAAAAATGAAGCGGCGTACCGCGACGCCGCGTTAGTGGTTAGGTTTGTCCTGCTGCGGTTTGCCGTTGATCATGTCGCACAGCATGCCGATCAGCATTAAGCGTACTTTAAAGGGTGAATGGCTAAACACGTTTAAGCACCTCTTGAATTCGTTCATGGTTATTCCTCCTGCGTTTTCGCGCCGTCAAATCCGTGATGGCTGTTTGCATTACATACAGATATAGCACAGGCTATATTTTATAGCTATGGCTAAAACGTTAATTTTTTGTGCTACGGGCGCAATCCATTACAATGTGGATCCTTTTATATGATGCTTGACGCGTCACACCAACGAGGAAGCACAATGAACCGTCGCGCAGGTAAGCCCATAACTAAAAAAGTGACGCAGCTGGTTAATGTCGAAGAACACGTAGAGGGGTTCCGTCAGGTGCGCGAAGCGCATCGTCGCGAGCTGATTGATGACTATGTGGAGCTGATCTCCGATCTGATCAACGAAGTGGGCGAAGCGCGCCAGGTGGATATGGCTGCGCGTCTTGGCGTTTCGCAACCGACGGTGGCGAAAATGCTTAAACGTCTGGCGAGCGTCGGCTTGATCGAACAAATCCCCTGGCGCGGGATCTTCTTAACCCCGGAAGGGGAAAAGCTGGCCCATGAAAGCCGCGAGCGTCATCAGATTGTGGAAAACTTTCTGCTGGCGATTGGCGTGAGTGCGGAGATTGCCCGCCGCGATGCGGAAGGAATGGAGCACCACGTCAGCGAAGAGACGCTGGCGCAATTTAAGCTGTTTACCCAGAGATTACACGCGGAATGAATCTCCCCTTTGTGCAGTCGCTCGCCCGTGACCGTTTCCTGCATCTTTTATTGCTTATCGCCATTATTCTTAGTCTGTTCGTTCCTTTCGCGCCTCGGCGCTGGGGGCAGGCTATCGACTGGCACACTATCATCACGCTCAGCGGGCTGATGCTGCTGACAAAAGGGATTGAACTGAGCGGTTATTTTGATGTACTGGGGCGCAAAATGGCGCGCCGTTTCGTCACCGAACGCCAGCTGGCCATCTTTATGGTGTTGGCTGCCGCGCTGCTTTCCACTTTTTTGACCAACGACGTCGCACTGTTCATCGTCGTCCCCCTCACGTTGACGCTGAAAAAATGGTGCGCCATCCCGGTGAACCGGCTGATTATTTTTGAAGCGCTGGCGGTTAATGCCGGCTCTTTATTAACGCCCATCGGCAATCCGCAGAATATCTTACTGTGGGGGCGCTCCGGGCTATCGTTTCTTGCCTTTATCGGCCAGATGCTGCCGCTGGCGGCGGCGATGATGATCACGCTGTTGGTGCTGTGTTGGTTCTGTTTCCCCGCCGCTCGGCTCAATTATCAAAGTAGCGACAAAGCGCCGGAGTGGCGGCCTAAGCTGGTGTGGAGCTGCCTCGCTTTCTACCTTATCTTTCTGGCGGCGCTGGAGATGAAGCAGGAACTCTGGGGACTGGCGCTCATTGCCGTCGGGTTCCTGTTGCTGGCGCGAGCGGTGATTATCAACGTCGACTGGTCGCTGCTGCTGGTGTTTATGGCGATGTTTATCGACGTTCACCTGCTGACGCAGCTGCCGGTACTGCAGCAGTGGCTGAACGGCGTCGGCCAGCTCTCTTCCGGCGGGCTGTGGCTGACGGCAATCGGACTGTCGCAGTTTATCAGCAACGTGCCATCGACTATTTTGCTGCTTAATTACGTACCGCCAACGATGCTGTTAGCGTGGGCGGTGAACGTCGGCGGCTTTGGGCTACTGCCCGGGTCGCTGGCGAATCTGATTGCGTTGCGGATGGCCGGCGACCGCCGGATCTGGTGGCGCTTTCATCTTTATTCCATTCCGCTGCTGATCTGGGCGGCACTCACCGGTTATGCCTTGCTCGCGCTGTGGCGCTGATTTTCAGAGGATTGGGCAAGAAACGGGCAGGAACACCCCATTCGCGATGACGACGCTCGGGCTATAACTATCTGGCTGACGTTAATCATCCGAATGAGGACACTGCTATGCGTTATCAAAAACTGGGAAATACCGGCCTGTTTGTCTCTGAGCTGTGCCTTGGCACCATGACCTTCGGCGGCGAAGAGGGGATGTGGGGAAAAATCGGCCAGCTGCGCCAGGCGGAAGCCGAACAGCTGGTGGGCAGCGCGCTGGATGCGGGCATCAACTTCATCGATACCGCCAACGTTTATTCAGAAGGACGCTCGGAGGAGATAACCGGCCAGGCGTTAAAGAACCTGAAGATACCGCGTGAAAACGTGGTGGTGGCGACCAAAGTGTTCGGCGAAACCGGCACCGCTGGGGTGAACTCGCGCGGCAGCTCCCGCTACCACATTATGGGCAGCGTGAAAGAGAGCCTGCGCCGCCTGCAGCTCGATCATATCGATCTCTACCAATTACACGGTTTCGATCCGGCGACGCCTATCGAAGAGACGCTGTCGGCGCTGGACACCCTGGTGCAGCAGGGGCACGTGCGCTACATCGGCGTTTCTAACTGGGCGGCCTGGCAAATCGCCAAAGCGCTGGGCATCGCGGAACGCCTTGGGCTCTCGCGCTTTGCTTCTTTGCAGGCTTACTACACGATTGCCGGGCGTGACCTGGAGCGCGAACTGGTACCGATGATGCAAAGCGAAGGTCTCGGCCTGATGGTCTGGAGCCCGCTGGCGGGCGGTCTGCTGAGCGGTAAATATCGCCGCGATGGGCAGGCGGAAGCGGGCGGTCGTCGCCTGGAGTTTGACTTCCCGCCGGTGAATAAAGATCGCGCCTTTGACTGCATTGACGTCATGCAGGCGATAGCCGAAGCGAAAGGGGTCTCGGTGGCGCAGATTGCGCTGGCGTGGTTACTGCATCAGCCGGCGGTCACCAGCGTTATTATTGGCGCCAAACGGGCCGAGCAGTTGCAGGATAACATTGCCGCCACCGCTATTCGCCTGAGTGAAGATGAGTTACGCCAGCTTGACGCGGTCAGCGCGCTGCCGCGCGAGTATCCGGGTTGGATGCTGGAGCGCCAGGGGGAATATCGCCGTAAGCAGCTTGACGCGCAGTAACGCCGTTTTTTCCGTGCTTATAAAGATCGCCGCTTGCGGCGATCTTTTTTGTTTGTATGGCTCACAGAAAACGATCCTGCTTTTGCTTCGGCGGCGGTTTTTTTGTATATGACTAGTCATAACATTTAAATGACTAGTCATATACAGAGGCGAACCATGAAAGACAAACTACCGGCCAATTTTTTATGGGGTAATTCGGTCTCCAGCATGCAGACCGAAGGGGCGTGGAATGAGGGGGGGAAGGGGATGTCGGTATACGATATCCGTGAACCGTCGGAGTTCGCCTCGGACTGGAAGGTAGCGACCGACTCCTACCATCGCTTCCGCGAAGATTTTGATTTAATGCAGGATCTGGGCATGAACTGCTATCGCTTCCAGATAGCCTGGAGCCGCGTCTGCCCGCAGGGAGATGGCGAGTTCAATGAAGAGGGGATTGCGTTCTACCATCAGTTTATTGATGAGCTCATTGCCCGCGGTATTGAACCAATGATCTGCCTCTATCACTTCGATATGCCCTTGTCGCTGGCGGAGCGCTACAACGGTTTTACCGACCGCCGGGTAATGGACGCCTTTATCCGCTATGGCCAGAAGATGATCGACTGCTACGGCGATAAGGTGAAGTACTGGCTGACCTTCAACGAACAGAATCTTTACCATTCGCCGGAGGCTTTTCTGATCACCGGTTATCTGCGTGGCGATAAAACGCTGCGCGAGCTTTACCAAATTCAGCACCACGTGATGATGGCGCACGTTCATCTCACCGACTATCTACATCAGGCCAAACCACAGTGTCTAATGGGCGGAATGCTGGCCCATGCGCTGGTCTATCCGGCAACCTGTAAGCCGCGCGATATTCTGTGCGCCCAGCAACTGGACGAGTTTTTAAACCAGAACCTGCTGCGCGCGTACGCGGGCGAGGGCTATAGTCCGGAGGTGATGCATTTTGTCGCCCGTGAAGGTTTTGATGATATCTATCGCCCTGAAGATATCGCGCTGATGGCGAGGGTGAAGGTCGACTATCTGGCATTCAGCTACTACGCCAGCCGCGCGCTCAATAGCGATGCGATTCCGCCGGGCACGGCGGTGAATAACTACATGCTCTTCGGTAATCAGGACAATCCATACCTGAAGGCGACGGAATGGAACTGGCAGATCGATCCGCTGGGATTCCGCATGATCATTACCCGCTATTACAACGACTGGCGGCTGCCGGTCTTCCCGATTGAAAACGGTATCGGGGTAATTGAATCCTGGGATGGCGAAAATCCGGTCGCTGATGATTATCGTATTGCCTATCACCGCGATCACATTGACGCCATGAAAGCGGCAATGTTTGAAGACGGGGCGCAGGTGATAGGCTATCTCGGCTGGGGATTAATCGATATCCTTAGCTCGCAGGGCGACATGCGTAAACGCTACGGCGTGGTGTACGTCAATCGTGAAAACCACGATCTTAAGGATCTGAAGCGGGTGCCGAAGAAAAGCTACGCGTGGCTGAAGCGGGTGATTCACAGTAATGGCGAAGAGATGTAACGGCGAGCGGGCGGTGTATGCCGCCCGCCAGCCATTCACAAAATGTTAAAGGATCGGAGAATGACGGCGAAGTATCTTAATATCGCGCGGGAAATAAAAAAGCGGATCATTAGCCAGCAGTATCCTGCCAGCGCGCCGTTACCCGACCAGTTTGCCCTGGCGGCAGAGTTCAATACCAGTCGGATGACGATCCAGCAGGCGATGCGTCAGCTGATTGTCGAGGGGCTTATCTACACCCGCAAAGGGCAGGGCACCTTTGTGCGGAAAAATTTCCTCCAGCTATCGCAGTGGGAACTGCCCGGCAGCGACTATTTCGGCGCCACCAAAACCTGGGAGCATCTTGGCGAAGTGCAAAGCGTAGTCGTGCGCTTTGAGCTGCGTTTTCCCAGCGAGAAGGAGCAGAGTTCGCTGCTGATCGACGCCGATGCGCCGGTGTATGACTTCGTCCGCCTGCGGTTGCTTAACGGCGAGCCGGTTTCGCTGGATTTAACGGTGATGCCGGTAGCGCTGGTGCCGGGACTCAATAAAAGCCATCTGCAGAGTTCGGTGTTTCGTTATGTGCAGGAGACGCTGGGGCTGAAGCTGATGGGGTCATATCGGGTGGTGCGGGCGATGAAGCCGGATGAGCTGGATAAATTACATCTTAACTGCGAGCCGACCGACCCAGTGCTGGAGGTTGAGCAGGTGATTTATCTGGAAGACGGTACGCCGCTGGAGTACGCGCACTGCCGCTACCGCTACGATCATGGCGGGGTCATTCTGGTCAATAACGGCTAGCCGGAAGATTTACCCTGCTGGCGCTGCGCTTAGCAGATGCAGATAAAAAACGGCGGGCACCAGGCCCGCCGTTTTCATGTGCTGGCTGAACTTAGTTCAGGCGCACCGGCATCCCTGAACGGTTCTGGATCGCCTGATCCATTACGCTCTGATCAACGTCAGGCTGGCTGGTCACCGACTGCACGGCCTGAGTCAGGCTGATAGGCACGATTTCGCCGCCTTTGAACTGCGCTTCGGTGGTCGACAGCGGGTTATGTACTTCGACGTAGCGGCTGCCATCCGGTTCGGTGGTGGCTTTTACCGGCTCATCGATAAACTGCACGCGGGTGCCGACCGGCACGTTCTCAAACAGGAATTTGATGTCTTCGTTACGCAGACGCACGCAGCCATGGCTCACGCGCAGGCCGATACCAAAGTTGGCGTTGGTACCGTGGATGGCATACAGACGACCGATATACAGGGCGTACAGGCCCATCGGGTTATCCGGGCCTGCTGGCACGACTGCCGGCAGCGGGTTACCTTCCGCGGCGTATTCGGCGTGCATTTTCGCCGTCGGGGTCCAGGTCGGGCCCGCTTTCTTACGCTCAACTTTGGTCGTCCAGTTGATCGGCGTATCTTTACCCAACTGGCCGATACCGATCGGCAGTACGATCACGGTATTAGTGCCTTTCGGGTAGTAGTACAGACGCATCTCGGCGCTGTTGATAACGATGCCTTCATGCACGGTGTCCGGCAGAATCAGCTGTTGCGGAATATTCAGCACGGTACCGCCTTTCGGCAGGTAGGTATCCACGCCCGGGTTCGCTTCCAGCATGTTGGACAGACCCATCTGGTATTTGGCAGCGAAATATTCCAACGGCTGTTTATTATCGTCTGGAATAGTAATGACCTGGTTCTGGCCAATCAGACGGCTGCCGTCGGTCGGCAGAGGATAGGTAACAGCTGAAGCTGTGTTGCAAAAGCCCACGATGGCGAAGGCTGCCGCTAAGAGTGTCGATAATTTCATATTCTTCATGTCGTGCGCGGTGTCAACGCCACACGGGCCTTGTTAGATATTCAGATAGTAGATGGGAGCGCATTATATGTGCTTTCCGATAAACAGGTAAATCAGATGTGTACGAAATCACAATTTTTTCCTGTTGCTACTAGTGTAGTGCGCAACGCGCCGCTTTCACGGCGAATCGTCTGGTTATCGAAACGTGGATTAATCTTCCAGCAGCCGCGACTGTAACGCTTCGCGCGCCTGCGGCGTCAGGCGATATTCCTGTTCCAGCCAGCGGTCGACATGACCGTAACGCTGTTCAATGCTGGACAACGCGGTCGCCAGATACGACTCCTGGACGGTCATGATGGCGGCGAGATTTTTACGCCCATTATCGTTAAGGCCTTCGCCGAAGGTATCGAGCAGGAATCCTTCGACCTGCGCCAGCATCCCCTGGGTCAGCAGATACTCTTCCATGACCGTATTGCTATCGCAGCCAAGCGCGAACAGCGTCAGGGCGCAGCCGACGCCGGTACGGTCTTTACCAACCGCGCAGTGCTGCAGCAGAGCGCCGTCGAAAGGTTCCATCAACCACTGAGTCAACTGGCGATAGGCGGCGTTATCAAACGGCAACTGGCGGTAGAGCTGTAGCATAAACTGCTCGCCGTCCATGGTGTTGAGGGTCGCGGCGTTAAACTCGGTGACTTTCGCATTGACGCTGCTGGAAAGCGGATTAGCCGGAGCGTTGAGGTAGAAGGCTTCGCTATTTAGCCGGTCAGGGCTGCGATTGACCTCCGTCGGATCGCGATAATCCAGCACCCGGCTCAGCGGAATGGCGCTGAGATGATTGAGATCCTCCGGCGTCATGTTGTGCAGCGAGCCTGAGCGCAGCAGTTTGCCAGAACGTACGCGCCGGCCATCGGCCGCGCGTTGACCGCCGAGGTCGCGAAAGTTGATGCCGCCTTGAAGCGAGATAAATGCAGGATGGCTGGTGCGGGTGGTCATAAATTCCCTCTGAATTGCGGATAATTATTATGTCTTAGCAATCGGTCATTTTGCGGTAAAACCCTGACCATAGCATAGTTATTGGCGGGCTTTTTACCGCAAGCCGTGAAAAGTGAACCATTTGCTGGCATAATGTCTGGTTCATCACATCCCTAATTCTCTATTTTCAGGATATCCTCGTGCTAGTATCCAGCAACGTCACCATGCAGTTTGGCAGTAAGCCGCTGTTTGAAAACATCTCCGTCAAATTTGGCGGCGGCAACCGCTACGGCCTGATTGGCGCCAACGGCAGCGGCAAATCTACGTTTATGAAGATCCTCGGCGGCGATCTTGAGCCGACGCTGGGCAACGTTTCGCTTGACCCGAACGAGCGTATCGGTAAGCTGCGCCAGGATCAGTTCGCCTTCGAAGAGTTCACCGTGCTGGATACGGTTATCATGGGCCACGGCGAGCTGTGGGAAGTGAAGCAAGAGCGCGATCGCATCTACGCGCTGCCGGAAATGAGCGAGGAAGACGGCTATAAAGTGGCCGACCTGGAAGTAAAATACGGCGAGATGGACGGCTATTCCGCCGAAGCGCGCGCCGGTGAACTGCTGCTCGGCGTCGGTATTCCGGTGGAGCAACATTACGGCCCAATGAGCGAAGTCGCGCCGGGGTGGAAACTGCGTGTCCTGCTGGCGCAGGCGCTGTTCTCCAATCCGGATATCCTGCTGCTCGATGAACCGACGAACAACCTCGACATCGATACCATTCGCTGGCTGGAGCAGGTGCTGAACGAACGTGACAGCACCATGATTATCATTTCGCACGACCGTCACTTCCTGAACATGGTCTGCACTCATATGGCGGATCTCGATTACGGCGAACTGCGCGTATATCCGGGTAACTATGACGAGTATATGACCGCGGCGACCCAGGCGCGTGAGCGTCTGCTGGCCGATAACGCCAAGAAGAAAGCGCAAATTGCCGACCTGCAGGCCTTTGTTAGCCGTTTTAGCGCCAACGCTTCAAAATCGCGTCAGGCGACTTCCCGTGCCCGTCAGATTGATAAAATTAAGCTGGATGAAGTGAAAGCCTCCAGCCGTCAGAACCCGTTCATTCGCTTCGAACAGGATAAGAAACTGTTCCGTAACGCGCTGGAAGTGGAAGCGTTGGCGAAAGGCTTTGATAACGGCCCGCTGTTCAAAGGGGTTAATCTGCTGCTGGAAGTTGGCGAAAAGCTGGCGGTACTGGGGACCAACGGCGTCGGTAAATCAACGATGCTGAAAACGCTGGTCGGCGAACTGGAAGCGGATAACGGGACCGTCAAGTGGTCCGAAAACGCCCGTATCGGCTACTACGCTCAGGATCATGCCGAAGATTTCGAGAACGACCTGACGGTCTTTGACTGGATGAGCCAGTGGAAACAGGAAGGCGATGACGAGCAGGCGGTACGCAGTATCCTTGGTCGTCTGTTGTTTAGCCAGGACGATATTAAAAAGCCGGCGAAAGTCCTCTCCGGCGGCGAGAAAGGACGCATGCTGTTCGGTAAGCTGATGATGCAGAAACCGAACATCCTGGTGATGGATGAACCGACTAACCACCTGGATATGGAATCGATCGAATCGCTGAACATGGCGCTGGAGATGTATCAGGGCACCCTGATTTTCGTTTCTCACGACCGTGAGTTCGTTAGCTCGCTGGCGACTCGCGTACTGGAGATCACCCCAGAACGCGTCATCGATTTCAGCGGCAACTACGAAGATTACCTGCGCAGTAAAGGTATCGAGTAATCCCTCTCCGTTACCCGGGTGGCGGCTACGCCTTACCCGGGCTACCAAACAGCATAGTGCTGTAGCCCCGGTAAGCGGTAGCGCCACCGGGGATTTTGAGACCACCAATACCGGCGGTTTCAGCGGGCCTTGGTCAGAGCATCCACTCCGTTCCTTCGACGCCATTCACCAGCAGTTGGCGTTTTTCTCCCGCTGGTAATAACAGCTTCAGCGCTTTCCACGCCGGGCGATAGTTGCCGCGAGCGTTAATATTCAGGTTTACACTAGTGGCGCTGCAGGTCATTTCCCACTCCAGCCATAGCGCATCCCCTTCTTTATAGCCCCAGCTTTCGCCGTCGTCTTCAAACAGCAGGCCGCGGGTTGAGCCGGCACCTTTCAGCGGGAACAACTGCAGTTCGCGACGATCGTCTTTTTGCGCATCGACGTGGTTGATACGTTCACTGAGCGGCAGACCGGCGCCGGCGCGGACCAGCAGCGGCAGTTTTTCCAGCGGCGCGTCCAGCGTCACCCACTGACCACCGGCGAACCACTGGTGGCTGTAAAAATCGTACCAGCCGTCCTGATTATCGGGCAGCCACAGCTGGCGCTGACGGACGCCGGGCTCGACTACGCTTGCCACCAGCAGATCTCGCCCCAGCATGAAGTCATCACACTCGGCGAAGGTCTGGGTATCGTGCTGGTGATCGAGGAAGGTCGGGCGCAACATGGGTTCGTCATCGGCATGCGCCTGCCATAACAGGGTGTACAAATAGGGCAGCAGACGGTAGCGCAGCTCGATGGCAGAGCGGATCGCCGGGGTGATTTCCGGGTACATCCAGGGTTCATTGACCGTCTGGTCGTCATTCCACGAGTGAATGGTAAAGCGCGGATGCATCACGCCGTTTTGCACCCAGCGAACGAACAGTTCTGGCTCGGGTTTATCGCCGGAGAATCCGCCGACGTCATGGCCGACGTTAAACAGCCCGGAAAGACTCATCCCTAATCCCATACGGGTGTTATAGCGCAGCGTATCCCAGTTAGTGCGGTTGTCGCCGCTCCAGGTCTGTACGTAGCGTTGCATCCCGGCACAGCCGGAGCGGGAGATCAGATACGGGCGCTTTTGCGGCGCAAAACGCTGCTGCGCTTCCAGCGAGGCGCGCATCATTAATAGTGGCATCACCGGGCGAATATGCTTAATGGCGATTTCGCGGCCAAAGCCGTAGCAACGCGCTTCGCCGTCCCATACCTCATACTCGTTATTATCATTCCAGGTCGAATCGATACCCATCTCCAGTAGCTGGGTGGTTACGCCTTCTTGCCACCAGGCCACGGTGTGCGGGTTGGTGAAGTCGAGATGCGAACCTTCATCGTCCCAGAAGCTGGAGCGCTCCGGCGTATCGGTTTGCGAATCGCGAATAAACAGGCCGCGTTCCGCCACTTCGCCATAGCGCGGGTGATCCTGCAGCAGGCACGGTTTGATATTGGCAGCCAGTTTCAGCCCGGCATCGTGGAACGACCGGCTCATCACTTTTGGCTGCGGCACCTTGTCGTAGTTCCAGTTAAAGACGTAGCGCTTGCCGTTGATTGAGGTATAGCCGGAAGAGAGCTGGAACGAATCGCAGGGGATCGCATGCTGCTCGCACAGGCGGATAAAATTCATCAGCTGATTTTGCGCATCCGGCGCGTCGGTATAGTGCATCGTCGAACCGCTGTAGCCGAGGCTCCATTTTGGCCCAAAGAGGGTTTTACCGGTCAGACGGACGAACGCCTTGGTCACATCCAGCACCTGCTTACCGGTAAACAGGTAATAATCGATGTCGCCGGCTTCCGCCTGCCAGCGGCGATAGGCGGTGTGGTAGTTGTCGATTTCATTACCCAGATCCAGCCAGCAGCTGCTCAGGTTGTCATAGAACAGGCCGTAGCTGATATCGCTGCGCTGCGTGATGGTAAACGGAATATGTTTATACAGCGGATCCGTGCTGACGGCGTTGTAGCCCATGGCATCGAGGTTACGCATTTCGTAGCGTTTACCGTTACGCTGCAGGTCGCCGGCTTTTTCCCCCAGCCCGTAGAAACGCTCATCTTTACGGCGGCTGAGATAATGGGCGACGCCATCCCCGTGGGCATTTGCCAGATAGGCGCTGGTTGGGCGGTCATTGGCGAGCGTCTGCCACTCACCGGCGTCGTCGCGATAGCTCCACTCCAGCCAAAGCGGCTGGTGGACGGTGACGCGCAGCTGGCGGGTGGCGATGGTCAGTGCGTCATCTTCTTTGGTCATCTGCCAGGCCGGGAGGCTAAAACCGCTGAGGTCATCCCGCGCGCGGCCTTCCCACGGCACATCCTGCTGCGGGGCGATACTCCATGTGCGATCCAGCGCCAGTTGGCCCTGGCGCTTCAGCAGGACGCGGAATAAATTCTCTTCCAGCACATACAGATACAAAGTGTGCTGACCATCAACGGTCAGTTCAACGTGATGCTCCAGCTGTTGGTGCAAACTCCAGTGTTTCAACGTCTTCATATTTTACATCCACTCTCAGGCGCGCTTGGCGCGACGTTCAGCAATAAATGCCACCAGGAAAACGGCGCCAATCAGGTCAAAGAACCCCATGGCGATAAACAGCGGGTTGAAGCCGATTTTGTCGGCGGTCACCCCGATTAATAATGAGAACAGGAAGCTGGCGATCCACGCCGCGGAACCGCGCATACCGTTGACCGTCGCCATTTGTCCCTTGTCGAAAGACTCCACCACCAGCGCGCTGAGCATGCAGGAGATGATCTGGTGGCCGAAACCGCCAATGGAGATCAGGATGATGGTGATATAGGGATCGCGGGTAATGGCGACCAGCGCCAGCGAGATCATCAGAAACGCGCCGGTAACGGAACTGGCGATGACCGAGTTGACTCGCGTACAGCCGAACCAACGGACGTACAGGCGGGTGAGGTAGCCGCTGACCACGCTGCCAAGGTCGGCGGCGAGGAACGGCAGCCAGGCGAACATCGCTATCTGTTTAAGATCCATACCGTGCTCTTTCGCCAGGTACAGCGGCACCCAGAAGCTCAGCACCGCCCAGGCGGGCTCGGCCATAAAAGCGGGGATGGCGATACCGTAGAAACGTTTATTCTTCGAGACGGTTTTTAGCGCGGTAAAAAAGGGCAGCTTCACCGGCGGCGCTTCGTTATCCTGTTTGATGTACTCCAGCTCGCCTTGGCTGAGATTCGGGTGTTTTTCCGGGCTCTGGTAGAACACCCACCACAGCACGACCCATAGCAGCGCCAGCACGCCGGTAAACATAAACGCGCCCTGCCAGCCGAAGGAGGCGTGGGCGAAGTAGATGATAGGCGGCGCCAGCATCGCGCCGATAGAAAAGCCGACGCCAGCCCAGCCGGCGGCAATCGGCCGTTCGGATTTCGGAAACCACTCGCCGATGGTTTTAGCGTTAGCCGGGGTGGCGGCCGCCTCCGCGCCACCCATAAAGAAGCGCAAAATAGCCAGATGCAGCCAGCTGCCGGCGCCGGCGTGCGCGATACAGGCTACCGCCCACAGCGTGGCGCAAACCATAAAGCCCAGCTTGAGCCCGATGACGTCGATAAGCCAGCCGCACAGCGGTTGGAAGATGGTATAAGCCAGCTGAAATGCGCCGACGATCCACGAATATTGCTCGGTGGTAATACCGAGTGTGGCTTTCAGTTCCGGGGCGATAATCCCCAGCGAGTTACGTGTGATGTAGTTGACGGTGACGCCAAGTAAAAACAGTACCAGCACCCACCAGCGCAGGTTTTTCACTACCCGGCGCGTTTTGCTGACTGCCATATCATTGTTGAGGCCTTGACTCATAGAACTCTCCACAAGACGTTGTAGGGGGAAGTGACGCTTCAGCCGCTGAGTCGTCACGTAATAGTTCTAACCATTTGAATTATTTGTTTTTATTTCAATATCTATTGGTATAACTAGTATGGAAGATATTGGACCAATTCAAAATAAGGGAGAAAGACGGCGGGCAGTAGCGCTATTTATGCAAAATTTTTCATGAGATGACGTAGTTCTCATAATTTGCCGGAGTATTTGCTTGTTGGTCAGGGTTTGGCGACTATGAAAATTCTTTCATTTTTGAATTGGAGCTGGATCACAGAATGGATAAAAAGCTGCGAGTCGCCGAAATTGCCGCCCGCACCGGGCTGTCAGCCAGTACGGTTTCGCGCGTCTTAGCCGGAAAAGCGAATACCAGCGAAAAGGCCCGTCAGGCGGTATTGGCCTGCGCCCGTGAACTTGGGGTGATGCAGGGATTGGCCGCCGGGCGGCTACTGCTCAACAACCTGCTGATTTTTGCGCCGCAGCGGGCCTTCGACGAACGCTCAGATATCTTCTACTACCGCGTCATCCAGAGTATCAATAACGCGCTGGCGCCGCATGAAGTGCGTCTGCGCTATTGCGCGCTGGAAGAAAACGACAGCGACGCCAATCTGTTTCTGGCCCGCATGAACGAGACCGATACCCAGGCGGCGGTATTGCTGGGGATCGACGATCGGCATATCCACGCGCTGGCGGCGGATCTTGGCAAACCTTGTGTATTAATTAACTGCCGGGATGAAGGGATGCGTCTCCCCTCCATTGCGCCTGACCATCGGCTGATTGGCCAGTGCGCCGCTCGTTATCTGTTTGATATGGGCCATCAGGCGGTAATGAACGTGATGTGCCTGCGCCGCTATACCATGGAGCTACGGCTGGTGGGTATTAAAGAGGCATGGCGCGCGCGCAACCTGCGGTTTACCGGTAGCCGCGACCTGATTAGCGTCGCCAATTTTAGCGCCCGAGAAACGGAAGAGCAGGTCGGGGCCTGGCTCGACGCTTTACAGGGGCGCCCGATACCGACGGCATTCCTGGTGGGCGGCGATTTTATGGCCGCCGGTACCGTCAGCGCGCTGCAAAAACGAGGCCTGCGGGTGCCGCAGGATGTCTCGGTGATGAGTATCGACGGTTTTAATCTGGCGGCGATTCAGGACGTGCCGCTGACGGCGATTCATGTGCCGCGGGATGAGCTCGGCAGCGAGGCGGTACATCTTCTCCAGCAGCGTCTGCTGCGCCCGGAAGCGCCGCACGGTTCGCTACTACTGCACGGCGCCCTGGTGGTACGCGATTCGGTGCGGCGGATCCGGCCAGGCAAGAGCCATGCCGCCGTAGAACAGCAAGGTCTGTATGATGATTAGATCTTCATGCCCAATGCGCGTTTGCCGTGATCGTTAAGATCGGCAACGGTGAAGCGCGCCTGCCAGTCGCATTCATAATCCTCGCGCGGGAAATCCCCGGGAGAAGCGCCTTTTTCCAGCGCGATTTTTACCTTCTGCGCGTAAGCGAGATTCTTCTCGCACATCGGCGCGGCCGGGATGTACATGACGTTGCCCCAGCCCTGTTGATTTTTCACCGGCGCGACCGAGTGAATGACATCGCAGTGCCACCAGACGGAATCACCGGCGTTCAGCGCTGGAATCGAGCTTAACGCTTTGATGAGCAATGGATGCCATTGCTCAGAGATCGGCAGCACCTTGCCCGGCGCGACGCCGCACAGTTCATCTTCCGGCACATCATCCAGCAGCGGGCGCAGCAGAACGTAAGCCATCGCCTCCGGGATCGGCACCACGTGCAGTAGCCCTTGACCGGGGATCATGTCCGACAGCGCCGTCCAGCCCTGAAAGGTGCGGAACACCGAACATTTAGTGGTGTTATCGACGGTGTACTCTTCCACTTCGGTACGGTGTGCCGCGTCCCACGGATCGTAGGCGTCGATATTGCCATTAAAGACGTTGGCGAAAACCTGCTGATAGGCGGGAAGCAACCAGCGCTCCAGCGCCCCGGAATCGGTATGCGCCCCCAGCCCCTTTGACGTGGTTCCCGGCGGGCGGCGGCGGATGCGGTCAGGGTAAATCACGCTGACATCCGGATCGAACCAGCGTTTGCCGTCCTGCTCGAAGCGCCACAGGCGGTTAAGGAAGGATTGTACCGCCGTCATTTCATCGCTTTGGCGCGCCTGCATTTGCGAGGGCGACCAGTAGATCGGATAGATCTCCGGGCGCGAAGCCTCCAGCGAGCCGAAGAAGCTGTCGCCGGGCCCTTTGTAAACGTCGTCGAAATGGTTCAGGTCCAGGTATTCCAGCATCGCGTTATCCCAGGCCAGCGCCTGTTCGCGCGGGTAGTGGCCTTTGATAACCGCGCAACCGCGGCGCTTAATCGCCTCACGCTGCGCCTCGCTCACTTTACCCTGGGCGATATCGCTAAACGGGATTACCGGCCAGACTTCCTGACCTGCGGCTTTCAGGGCATTAATCTCGTCCAGGCGCTCGCTGAGGCGCGCCGAGAGTCTATCGAATACCGCCTGGACATCGCCGATTTGCGCCCGTAGCGCCTGTTTCATCTGGCGAATCGCCGCTTTGTGGTCGGCAGGTAATGTTTCATGGGTAGGGAGAGCAGCCATAATCACCTCGCTGTATCTTTCATTCGAAAGTAATAAATCTTACAAACGTTAATTTAAGTTAAATTAGAGTTAATGCAAGTTTAAAATCATGCAGCGGCGCACAAAATGGAAAAGCCGGGGCTTGATGCCCCGGTACAGGATCAGTCGTTGAAAGGAGAGGTCTTATCGAGAACGGCCTGAATCACCTTCAGCGCGCCGTCGTGGTTATTGTCATCGGTGGTGAAACCGGCGATGGCTTTGATGCTGTCGGCAGCGTTGGCCATAGCAAAAGCATATTTCACCAGTTTTAACATTTCGGCGTCATTGCCGCTGTCGCCAATTGCTACGCATTGCTGCGGCGAAAGGTTCCAGCGTTTGAGCAGGCGGCTGATGCCGTTGGCTTTATGCAGGCCGGGGATAATCAAATCGACAAAGCCAAAGCCGCTGGTGACCGGCTTCATGATCCCGTCGAGCGAGACGTGCAGTTTATCGATAAGCTGTGGGATATCGCTATCCGGCAGGTTGAGGGAGAATTTGAATAGCGTATCGTCGATGCGATGGTAATCGCTTACCCGCTGCAGACGATGGTAGTGCTTCGACATCAGCTCAACAAAGGCATCGGGCGCTTTATCGCTAACGTATGCGCTTTGCAGGCCGCAGGCGACGAAGTTGAGCTGCGGATCTTTCAGCAGTTCGCCAATGACTACCTGCGACTCGTGACGGGTCAATTCACCGTGGAACAACTGTTTGCCATGCTCGTAAACCAGAGCGCCGTTTTCTGCGACGAATGAAATCTGCTCGCGGATTTCCGGGAAAAATGAGATCAGCTGATAGTACTGGTTGCCGCTGGCGACAACAAATTCAATACCTTGCTGTTTAAGCTGCGCAAACTGCGCGAGGAAACGCGGGCGGTCATACTGCTTGGCGTCATTGAGAAAAGTTCCGTCCATATCGGTGACGATAACTTTAACGGTCATAAGAGGTGCTCCTGGCTTAACTTCGACCAGTAACATTCTAATTACAATGTGATGGGGAGCACAAATTTATTTCGAATGAAAGTTACCTATTCATCAGCATGCCCGTCAGCGTAGCTACCGGGCATGGAAGCAGTAACCCGGCTCAGCGCAGCGCCGGCCGGGTATTTTCCTTACAACGTATGCTCGGTACGGGCGATGATGTCGTCCTGGGTATCCGGCGACAGGGCGGTGAAGAACGCCGAGTATCCGGCGACGCGGACCACTAAATCTCGGTACTGGTCAGGGTGTTTCTTGGCTTCCAGCAGCGTTTCGCGTGACACGATGTTGTACTGGATATGCCAGCCTTTGTGCACTTCAAAGAAAGTACGCAGCAGCACCATTAGCTTCTGCTTATCGGACTCGTTCTCCAGCGTGGAAGGATTTAGCTTCTGGTTGAGCAGCACGCCGCCGAGGATCGCGCCGGTCGGCAGTTTGCCTACCGAACTGATAACCGCCGTGGGCCCCAGGTGATCGGTACCGGAGGCCGGGCTAGCCCCTTCCGCCAGCGGCGCGTGCGCTTTGCGGCCATCCGGCGTCGCCATGGTTTGCGCGCCGAACGGGACGTTAGCGGAGATAGACGATGTACCAGCATAATAGTTACCGCCAATCGGGCCGCGGCCGTAACGCGGGTTATGGTACTGCTTCAGCTCGTCGATATAGGTCTGATAGGCCCGCGCTAGCAGAATGTCGACGCTGTCGTCGTCGTTACCGTACTTCGGCGCGCCGTTGATCAAGCGCTGACGTAACTGCTCGTGGGTCAGGCCGGCAAAATCTTCCGCCAGCGCTTTCGCCAGCTCCTGCTGGCCGATAACGCCCTGATCGAAGACCAGTTTTTTCACCGCCGCCAGGCTGTTGCCTAGGTTGGCAATCCCGACCTGCAGGCCGGAAACCCAGTCATATTTCGCGCCGCCTTGCTTGATGCTTTTCGCCCGTTCGATGCAGTCATCGACTAATGCTGAGCAAAGAATATCGTGGACGTTCTCTTCCAGCATGGTATCGACAACGTACTCAATCTCGATGGATTTACGGGTGTAATAGCGGATCTGGGTGTCCCAGTCTTCCAGTACCTGGTCGAAGTTAGCGAAGTTACCTTTCGATAGCGCATGTTGCTGGGCAAGGAACACCTGGCCGCTGGTGGCATCGCGGCCGCCTTCCAGCGTCGCCAGCATCACCCGCGCGAAGTTAATAAAGCTCATGCCGGTGCAGCGATAGCCCCATTTACCGCCGACTGCGGTTTCGATACAGCCGATAGCGGCGTAATCGTAGGCGTCCTGCGGCTCAATGCCGAGCTTGATAAATTCCGGAATGACGATTTCATCGTTATTAAACGCCGGCATGCCGAAACCGCAGCGGATCACCTGAACGCAGGCGTCGAGGAAGTCGTTGCTCATCCCGGCATGGTAACGCACGCTGAGGTTCGGCTGGGTAGAGCGCAGGCGGCCGCAGGATTCGAGGATGGCGTACGACAGCGGGTTGACGGCGTCCTGCGGTTGGCCGTCGACCAGATTTTGCCCGCCGATGGTGACGTTCTGGTACAGCGGGCTACCGGCGGAAGCTTTGGAATGCGAGCCGGAGCGAATTTTGTTGACCTCCAGCAGCTTCAGCCAGCAGCAATGCAGCAGCTCAATGGCCTGTTCGCGATCCAACGATTGCTGCAGTTCAACGTCGCGGCGGTAGTATGGATAGAGGTACTGGTCCATGCGGCCAAAAGAGACCGAGTGGCCGTTGGATTCAATCTGCAGGATCAACTGAATGAAGTAGCAGAGCTGCAGCGCCTGCCAGAAGGTTTTCGGCGGCTCGTGGGCGATAATTTCACAGTTTTCGGCAATCGCCAGCAGCTCGTCGCGGCGCAGTTCGCGCGGCTCCTGCGCCGCCATGTCGCGCGCCAGCGTAGCGAAGCGTTTGCAGTGTTCGCTCACTGCCGCGAGCACGATATCGATCGCCTTCAAAAACTGTTCGCCGTGCAGATCTTCCAGCACCGTCAGATTAATGCGTGAGCGGCGCTCAGCGACTTTCGCGCGCATGCCGTCGAGCCCTTTTTCCAGCAGCAGCGGATAGTTGACCGCCAGGTGGGCGTCGCCGGAAGTCATGTTGCCTTCGGCTTTGATAATGCCGGTAGCGAGCAGCGCTTTTTGTTCATCGGTAAACATGCCGTAGCAGCGGTCCTGAACGGTCTGCCCGCGCCACCATGGGCACACTTCATGTAAGACACGCTTATTCTCTTCGCTGACCGAGAAGCCGGCGCCCGGACGGTCGGCGAGATCGTCGATCTCTTTCTCAATCCAGCTGACGGTATATTCCGGGAAAATCGGCGCGGCGCGAACTTCGCTGGCCTGGTTGCCGACGATCAGCTCATCGTGCTTGATCCAGATGGTGCGTTCCGCCAGGTGATGGGCCAGCGCCAGCGCGCGACGTACCGGGATCGGTTTATCGAGATGTTGCTGATAGGCGGCGGTATAGTGTTGGGCGCGCTCGGTACAAACCGGCGGCTTAACGATATGCACCAGCGCCATTTTATGCGCCTGAATGCGGGCGCTCAGAGTATCCAGTTTTAAGGTGGTCATAAGTTATCCTCGTAGGGTCGCCGTTAAACCTTTGCTTTGCGCGTACTGCTGCGCAAAGGCCAGCAGCTCGGGAGCGGCCAGCGGTTTGTCCGGTGCGGTATAGGGCTGACTGAGTAGTTGGTATTTATTCATTCCCAGCGTGTGGTACGGCAGGAAATGGATTTCGCTGACCTGAAGACGGTCAGCGGCAAAATCGGTAATCGCGGTAATATCGGCTTCGCTGGCGTTAAATCCCTGAATTAATGGGACGCGGATAATGATTTTTTTCCCGGCCTGCGCCAGGCGCTGCAGGTTATCCAGCACCCGGCGGGCGCTGCCGTCGGTCCACTGCTGGAAAACGGCCTCGTCAACGTGCTTCAGGTCGGCCAGAAACAGATCGACAAACGGTAAAGAGGGTTCAATGTACTTCCACGGTACGTGCAGGCAGGTTTCCACGGCGGTGTGAATGCCCGCCTGATGGCTGGCTTCGAACAGCGCCTGCGCCAGCGTCGGGTTCATAAAGGGCTCGCCGCCGGAAAGAGTAATGCCTCCGCCGCTGCGATCGTAAAACGGTTTATCGCGCAGCACCGTCGCCATAATTTCCGTCACGCTTTTTTCCTCGCCGCAGACCGTCAGCGCGGTTGTGGGGCAGCAGTGGCGTAGCGCGGCAATGTGGCTGTCGTTGACTTTTTGCCGATGGATGATCAGGCCATCCAGAGTACGGGTAATCACCTCCGGTGCCGCCTGCTGGCAAAGCTCGCAGCCGTCAAGACACAGCCGCGCGTCATACAGCAGGTCTTCGCTGCGGGCGCGGCTTTCCGGGTTCTGACACCAACGGCAGCCCAGCGAACAGCCTTTAAGGAATACGACGGTACGGATCCCCGGGCCGTCATGGGTGGAGTAGCGCTGGATGTTGAAGATCATGATTTACCCTCTTATTTGCATATGAAGATTAAATAACTTTCGAATGAAAGTTATATTGATGCAAATCAACAATCAGAGTGGGTAGTAGAGATGGGGAGAAAAAGAACGGCGTGGTTCACAAAATAACCGGCGACCTGCCTCGCCGGCGGCTGGAATTAGCGTGAACCGCACACCTCGCACTGCGGGTGGCGCATCAGCTTCATTTCGCGAAACTGGCAGGTCATCGCGTCATACATCACGATTTTGCCCCTGGCGGGGGCGCCGTAACCGGTCAGCAGTTTAATCGCCTCCATGGCCTGCAGTGAACCGATAGTGCCGACCAGCGGCGCCATCACCCCGGCTTCGACGCAGGTGAGGGCGTTTTCGCCGAACAGGCGGCTCAGGCAGCGATAGCAGGGCTCGCCGTCCTGATAGGTAAAGACGCTGATTTGCCCTTCCATACGAATCGCCGCGCCGGAGACCAGCGGGGTTTTGTGCTGGAAGCAGCCGGCGTTAAGCTGATTGCGAACAGCAACGTTGTCGGTACAGTCCAGCACCAGATGGTGGTCGGCAATCTGCGTTGCCAGCGCCGCGTCATCGAGCATTGCATCGATGGTGACCAGCCGGACGTGCGGGTTAATACGCGCCAATGCGTCGCGGGCAGAATCCACCTTCGGCTGGCCGATGGTCGCGTCGCTGTGCAGCGTCTGACGTTGTAGATTGGATAACGAAACGGTATCGAAATCCAGCAGGGTGAGCTGACCCACCCCGGCTGCCGCCAGATATTGAGCGGCGGCGCAGCCGAGCCCGCCGAGGCCGACGACCAGCACGCGAGCGGCTTTTAACCGCTCCTGACCGTCGAAATCAAACCCTCGCAGTACGATCTGCCGGTTATAGCGCAGCATCTCCTCGTCGCTCAGCTCAACGGCCATTACAGCCCCCCAAACAGATGATTAAAGGGCTCGACTTCGACCCATTCGCCCGCTTCGACGTTGCCGCGTTCGCGCTCCAGTACGATAAAGCAGTTACCGAGGCTGAATGAGCTGAAAATGTGCGAGCCCTGATGGCCGGTGGTGCTCACCACCAGTTCGCCTTCCGGATTGCGCTGCAGCACGCCGCGCTGGAAGTCGAGGCGGCCCGGCGATTTTTTCAGCCGGCTGGCGGCGCGCACGCGCAGACGCATCGGCTGGGTTTGACCGCGGTTGCCGGAGAGCTTGGCCAGCAGCGGCTGTACCAGTTGATAGAAGGTTAAGGTGGCGGAAACCGGATTGCCCGGCAGGCCGCAGAACCAGCTGTTGCTGAGCTTGCCGAAGGCGAACGGTTTACCCGGCTTAATCGCCAGCTTCCAGAAGCCGATCTCGCCCAATTCTTCGAGGATAGTTTTGGTGTAATCGGCTTCGCCCACGGAGACGCCGCCTGAGCTTATTACCACATCGGCCTGCTGGTCGGCGGCGATAAAGGCGTCGCGCAGCTTCGCCGGATCGTCAGGAATAATGCCGAGGTTGATCACCTCGCAGCCCAGCTGTTCGAGCATCAGATGTACCGCCAGGCGGTTAGTATCATAAATCTGGCCGTCGCCGAGCGGTTGGCCCGGCAACTGGAGTTCATCCCCGGTCGAGAAGACCGCGACGCGCACTTTACGGACTACCTCGACGTCGGCAATACCCAGCGATGCCAGCACCGGCAGTTCCGCAACGGTAAGACGAGTCCCTGCCGGGAATACTACCGCGCCGTTGGCGATATCTTCGCCGCGACGGCGTATATTTTGCCCGGCTTTCACCGGCGCGATGAAGCGCACGCCCGCATCGCTTTGTTCCGTTTCTTCCTGCATCACCACCGCGTCGCAGCCTTCAGGCACCGGCGCGCCGGTCATGATGCGGATACAGGTGCCCGCCGGCCAGGCGTCGTGGAACGGTTGGCCGGCAAAGGCCTTACCGGCAACTGGCAGCGACGCGCCGTCGGTGAGGTCGGCCAGGCGCACGGCATAGCCGTCCATCGCTGAGTTATCAAAACCGGGGACGTCCAGCGGCGAAACGACATCATGGGCGGTCACGCGCGAAAAGGCCTGCAGCAGCGGCAGGGTTTCCGTAGCCTGCAGCGGCGAAATACGGTCGAGCATCTGAGTCAGGGCTGTGTCGAGCGGCATCAGTCCGGCGGTAAAATCCATGGGTTACTCCTGCTGGCAAAACGTCGAAAACGCCTATTATGGCAGAAAAGCGCCGGCGACTGTATGCCACTGCGGTACGAGGCTTTACATCACCGGATGCTCTTTCTATATTCAAAAAATGTATAAAAGGTTAGTCAGTATAATGATATCTATACAGTTTATGGCAAAGGAAAGATCGAATGGGTAAGGCGGTAATAGCAATCCACGGCGGCGCCGGCGCGATTAGCCGAGCGCAGATGTCGCCGGAGCGCGAACGCGAGTATGTAGCCGCGCTGTCGGCCATCGTCGACAGTGGGCAAAAAATGTTGGCAGCAGGCGCCAGCGCGCTGGATGCGGTGACCGAAGCGGTACGTCTGCTGGAAGAGTGCCCGCTGTTTAACGCCGGGATAGGCTCGGTATTTACCCACGATCAAACGCACGAACTGGATGCCTGCGTGATGGATGGCTATAGCCTGCAGGCCGGCGCGGTGGCTGGCGTAAAGCATCTGCGTAACCCGGTGCTGGCGGCGCGTCTGGTGCTGGAAGAGAGCCCGCACGTGCTGCTCATCGGCGAAGGGGCGGAAAAGTTTGCCGCCTCGCGTGGGATGACGCTTGTTGAAAACGAGTTATTTTCTACCACCGAGCGGCTTCTGCAGTTACAGCAGGCGAAAGAGGGCGGCGAGATTATTCTCGACCACCATGCCGCGCCGCTCGACGAACGCCACAAAATGGGCACCGTTGGCGCGGTGGCGCTGGATCTGGCCGGTAATCTGGCGGCAGCGACCTCCACCGGCGGAATGACTAATAAACTGCCCGGTCGCGTCGGCGATAGCCCGCTGCCGGGCGCCGGCTGCTATGCCAATAATGCCAGCGTCGCGGTCTCCTGCACCGGCACTGGCGAAGTGTTCATGCGCACGCTCGCTGCTTACGACATTTCGGCGTTGATGGAGTACGGCAATCTCAGCCTGTTTGAGGCCTGCGAGCGAGTGGTGCAGGAAAAACTGCCGGCGCTGGGCGGCAGCGGGGGCCTTATCGCCATCGACCGCGAGGGGAATGTGGTACTGCCGTTCAACAGTGAGGGGATGTACCGGGCGTGGTGTTATGCGGGCGATACGCCGACGATTGGAATTTATCGCGAATAAAAGGAGAAGCGAGTTTGCCGCAAAGTCATGAAATTGATGAAGACGATGTGCTGGTGGTACGCGATCTTAACGTCGCCTTTAGCCAGCAGCGGCAGCGCGTTTCTGCGGTGCGTAACCTGTCATTTAGCCTCCGCCGCGGCGAGACGCTGGCGATTGTCGGCGAGTCCGGTTCCGGAAAATCGGTGACCGCCCTGGCGCTGATGCGCCTGCTCGACGAGGCGGTTAGCGAGGTCAGTAGTGAAGCGTTGCTGCTACGTCGACGCAACCGTCAGGTGATTGATATCAACGCGCAAACGGCAGGTCAAATGCGTCAGGTTCGCGGCGCGGACGTGGCGATGATTTTTCAGGAGCCGATGACCTCGCTGAACCCGGTATTCACCATCGGCGAACAAATTGCCGAGTCTATTCGGCTACATCAGGGACTGCGGCATGACCAGGCGCTGCGGGAAGCTAAAAAGATGCTCGAACGGGTGCGTATTCCGGAAGCGGAAGCGATGCTTTCACGTTACCCGCATCAGCTTTCCGGCGGCATGCGCCAGCGGGTGATGATCGCCATGGCGTTATCGTGTCGACCGGCGGTACTGATTGCCGATGAACCTACCACCGCGCTGGACGTCACGATTCAGGCGCAGATCCTGCAGCTTATCGCCGCATTGCAAAAAGAGATGGCGATGGGGGTGATGTTTATCACTCACGATATGGGCGTGGTGGCGGAGATCGCCGATCGTGTGCTGGTGATGTATCGCGGCGAAGCGGTTGAAAGCGGGCGCGTCGACGATATTTTTCGCGCCCCGCAGCACCCTTATACCCAGGCGCTACTGGCGGCGGTACCGAAGCTCGGCTCAATGCGCGGCAGCGATTTACCGCGGCGCTTCCCGCTGCTCAACGACGGTGTGACCCAGCAGCCGGAACAGAATACCGTGGTCGCCGGCAAACCGATTTTACAGGTGCGCGATTTGGTCGCGCGTTTCCCGATCCGCGGCGGTATTCTCAACCGCGTCACCCGCGAAGTGCACGCGGTGGAAAAAGTGAGTTTCGATCTGTGGCCGGGCGAAACGCTGTCGCTGGTCGGTGAATCAGGCTGCGGTAAATCGACCACCGGGCGGGCGCTGCTGCGGCTGGTGGAAGCGCAGGGCGGCAGTATCACCTTTAACGGCCAGCGTATTGATGCGCTGTCCGGCGGCAAGCTGCAGACGCTGCGCCGCGACATTCAGTTTATTTTTCAGGATCCTTACGCCTCGCTCGATCCGCGGCAGACGGTCGGTTATTCCATTATGGAGCCGCTGCGCGTGCATGGTTTGCTGGAAGGGGATGCGGCTCGCGAACGCGTCGCCTGGCTGTTGCAGCGCGTGGGGCTGGAGGCGGAACACGCGTGGCGTTATCCGCATGAGTTTTCCGGCGGCCAGCGGCAGCGTATCTGTATCGCCCGCGCACTGGCGCTCAATCCGAAAGTGGTAATCGCCGATGAGTCGGTGTCGGCGCTGGACGTGTCGATTCGCGCGCAGATTATTAATCTGCTGCTCGATTTACAGCGTGAAATGGGCATCGCATTTCTGTTTATTTCCCATGACATGGCGGTGGTGGAGCGCATCAGCCACCGCGTGGCGGTAATGTATCGCGGGCGGATCGTGGAGATTGGCCCGCGTCGCGCCGTGTTTGAAAACCCGCAGCATCCTTACACCCGTAAACTGATGGCGGCGGTGCCGGTCGCCGACCCGGCGCATCGTCAACCGCAGCGCGTATTACTCTCTGACGAGCTGCCGGGGAATATCTATAAACCGGGAGAAGAAATCGACAGCGCGCCGTTACAGCTGGTAGCGCCGGGACATTATGTCGCCCGCGAGCCCGCCGATGTACTGAGCCGATAACAACCTAACGCACTCTTGCAGGAGCATAACAACATGACTCAACCTGTTACACGCAAATGGCTACTGGCGCTTGGCATCGCCTCGGCGCTGGCGGAGACGCCGGCCTTCGCCGCGAAAGATGTGGTGGTCGCGGTCGGTTCCAACTTCACGACCCTCGATCCCTATGACGCGAACGATACCTTATCGCAGGCGGTGGCGAAGTCGTTTTATCAAGGCCTGTTCGGCCTTGATAAAGAGATGAAGCTGCAAAACGTACTGGCGGAGAGCTATACCGTCTCGGCGGATGGGCTGGTGTATACCATCAAGCTACACAGCGGGGTGAAATTCCAGGATGGCACCGATTTTAACGCCGAAGCGGTGAAAGCGAATCTCGACCGCGCCAGCAATCCGGATAACCATCTCAAACGCTATAACCTGTATAAGGATATCGCCAGCACCGAGGCGGTGGATCCGACGACGGTCAAAATCACGCTCAAACAACCGTTCTCGGCGTTTATCAATATTCTTGCCCATCCGGCGACGGCGATGATTTCGCCGGCGGCGCTGAAAAAATATGGCAAGGAGATCGGCTTCCACCCGGTAGGTACCGGGCCGTATAAGCTCGACACCTGGAATCAGACCGATTTCGTCAAAGTCAGCAAGTTTGATGGTTACTGGCAGCCGGGGCTGCCGAAGCTGGATTCCATTACCTGGCGCCCGGTGGTCGATAACAACACCCGTGCGGCGATGCTGCAAACCGGCGAGGCGCAGTTCGCTTTCCCGATCCCTTACGAGCAGGCGCCGCTGCTGGCGAAAAACAGCAAGCTGGAGCTGGTGGCCAGCCCGTCGATTATGCAGCGCTATATCAGCATGAACGTAACGCAGAAGCCGTTCGATAATCCGAAGGTGCGGGAAGCCATCAACTACGCGATTAACCGTCAGGCGCTGGTTAAGGTCGCGTTTGCCGGATACGCCACCCCGGCGACCGGCGTCGTGCCGCCTTCTATTGCCTACGCCCAGACCTACAGCGCATGGCCTTACGACCCGGCGAAGGCCCGTCAGTTGCTGAAAGAAGCCGGTTTCCCTAACGGCTTCAGCACCACGCTGTGGTCATCGCATAATCACAGCACCGCGCAGAAGGTGCTGCAGTTTACCCAGCAGCAGCTGGCGCAGGTGGGTATTAAAGCGCAGGTGACGGCGATGGATGCCGGACAGCGTGCGGCGCAGGTTGAAGGCAAGGGGCAGAAAGAGAGCGGGGTACGGATGTTCTACACCGGCTGGTCAGCGTCGACTGGCGAAGCCGACTGGGCGCTGTCGCCGCTATTCGCCTCACAAAACTGGCCGCCGACCCTGTTTAACACCGCCTTTTACAGCAACCCGCAGGTCGATAAAGACCTGAGCGAGGCGCTGAAAACGACCGATGCGCAACAGAAGACCAAATTCTATAAAGATGCGCAGGACATTATCTGGAAAGAGTCGCCGTGGGTGCCGCTGGTGGTGGAAAAGCTGGTATCGGCGCATAGCAAAAACCTGACCGGGTTTTATATTCAGCCGGATACCGGTTTTAGCTTCGAGCAGGCGGACTTAACGCAGTGATAATGCTTATGCTCACGCGTTCCCTCTGCCGAAATGGGAGGGGGCGATGCTGAATTACGTTCTGAAGCGCCTGCTGGGGCTCATTCCGACGCTGTTTATCGTCGCCGTGCTGGTGTTCCTGTTTGTGCATATGCTGCCGGGCGATCCGGCGCGGCTGATTGCCGGGCCGGAAGCCGATGCGCAGGTGGTGGCAATGGTACGCCAGCAGCTGGGGCTCGACCAGCCGCTGCATGTCCAGTTCTGGCACTACATCACCAATGTATTGCAGGGTGATTTCGGTATCTCGATGGCTTCGCGCCGCCCGGTGACCAGCGAAATCGCCAGCCGCTTCATGCCGACGCTATGGTTAACGCTTGCCAGCATGAGCTGGGCGGTGCTGTTCGGCATGGCTGCGGGGATTGCCGCGGCGGTGTGGCGCAATCGCTGGCCGGATCGGCTGGGGATGGCGCTGGCGGTAACCGGTATCTCCTTCCCGGCGTTCGCTCTCGGTATGCTGCTGATGCAGGTCTTTTCCGTGGAGCTCGGCTGGCTGCCGACGGTCGGCGCCGACAGCTGGCGGCACTATATTCTGCCGTCGTTGACCCTTGGCGCCGCGGTGGCATCGGTGATGGCGCGCTTCACCCGCGCGTCGTTCGTTGACGTGCTCCATGAGGATTACATGCGTACCGCGCGGGCCAAAGGGGTGAGCGAAACGCTGGTGGTGTTGAAGCACGGCCTGCGCAACGCGATGATCCCGGTAGTGACCATGATGGGGCTACAGTTCGGTTTTTTGCTCGGCGGCTCCATTGTGGTGGAGAAGGTCTTCAACTGGCCGGGGCTTGGGCGACTGCTGGTGGACTCCGTGGAGATGCGCGATTACCCGGTGATTCAGGCGGAAGTGCTGCTATTTTCGCTGGAGTTCATTCTTATCAACTTAGTGGTGGACGTGCTGTATGCCGCCATTAACCCGGCTATCAGGTACAAGTAAGGTGAGATTGCTCAACTGGAGAAGGGAAGCGGTTATCAACGCCATGCCGGGCGTTAAGCCCGGACAGATCCGCACGCCGTGGCATGAGTTCTGGCGGCGTTTTCGTCGCCAGCCGGTGGCGATGGCGGCGGGCATATTTGTGCTGTTGCTGATTGTTGTCGCGATTATCGCGCCGTGGATAGCGCCGTATGACGCGGAAAACTATTTCGATTACGATCGCCTGAACGAAGGGCCGTCAATGGTGCACTGGTTCGGCGTTGATTCGCTGGGGCGCGATATCTTCAGTAGGGTGCTGGTAGGTGCGCAGATTTCGCTGGCCGCTGGGGTACTGGCGGTACTGATTGGCGCGCTGATTGGCACCGTGCTCGGCCTGCTGGCCGGGTACTACGAAGGCTGGTGGGACCGTATCACCATGCGCATCTGCGACGTGCTGTTTGCCTTCCCCGGCATTCTGTTGGCGATTGCGGTGGTGGCGGTGATGGGCAGCGGGATGGCCAACGTGATTATCGCGGTGGCGATTTTTTCAATTCCGGCGTTCGCCCGCCTGGTGCGTGGCAATACGCTGGTTCTGAAGCAGCAGACGTTTATTGAGTCGGCGCGCAGTATTGGCGCCAGCGATTCGACTATTCTGTTCAACCATATTTTGCCCGGTACGGTGTCGTCGATAGTGGTCTATTTTACCATGCGCATCGGCGTGTCGATTATCTCCGCCGCCAGCCTGTCGTTCCTCGGCCTTGGCGCGCAGCCGCCGACGCCGGAATGGGGGGCGATGTTGAACGAAGCGCGCGCGGATATGGTGATGGCGCCGCATGTGGCGTTATTCCCGGCGATCGCCATTTTCCTGACGGTGCTGGCGTTTAATCTATTGGGCGACGGCCTGCGCGATGCGCTGGATCCGAAGATAAAGGGATAGGAGACAAGTACGGCGGTAGCAAAGTTGGTAGGTTAGCCCAGCCTGCGCTACGCCTGGCTGGGCTACGGGGTTGAGCGGTGGTAGCCCGGATAAGGCGCAAGCCGCTATCCGGGAAGCGGGATTAGACCCGGGTACCCCACAGGTCGTATTCGTCGGCGTGCTCGACTTTCACCCGCAGCACGTCGCCCGGTTTAACGTTGGTTTCACCGTTTAGATAGACCGCGCCGTCGATTTCCGGGGCATCGGCCATACTGCGGCCAATCGCGCCTTCTTCATCGACTTCATCGACCAGCACCATAATTTCGCGGCCCACTTTTTCCTGCAGACGCTCGGCGGAAATCTGCTGTTGCAGCTGCATAAAGCGGTTCCAGCGCTCTTCTTTCACCTCTTCCGGTACCTGATCCGCCAGTTCGTTGGCGGTGGCGCCTTCAACCGGGCTGTACTTGAAGCAGCCAACGCGGTCCAGACGCGCTTCTTTCAGGAAGTCGAGCAGCATCTGGAAGTCTTCTTCCGTTTCGCCCGGGAAACCGACAATAAAGGTGGAACGCAGAGTCAGATCCGGGCAGATCTCGCGCCACTGTTTAATACGCGCCAACTGACGGTCTGCTGAACCTGGGCGCTTCATCAGTTTCAGGATGCGCGGGCTGGCGTGCTGCAGCGGAATGTCGAGATACGGCAGGATCTTGCCTTCCGCCATCAGCGGGATCACATCGTCAACGTGAGGATACGGGTAGACGTAGTGCAGACGTACCCAAATACCGAGTTTCGCCAGCTCTTCACACAGGCTGACCATACTGGTTTTCACCGGCATGCCGTTGTGGAAACCGGTGCGGTGCTTGACGTCAACGCCATAGGCGGAGGTGTCCTGCGAAATCACCAGCAGTTCTTTCACCCCGGCATCGGCCAGGCGTTTGGCTTCCGCCAGCACTTCGCCAATTGGGCGGCTCACCAGATCGCCGCGCATTGACGGGATAATGCAGAAGGTGCAGCGATGGTTGCAGCCTTCCGAGATTTTTAAGTACGCGTAGTGACGCGGCGTCAGCTTGACGCCCTGTTCCGGCACCAGGCTGAGGAACGGGTTATGCTTCGGCTTCGGCGTATAGTGGTGAACGTGCTCCAGCACCTGCTCGTAGCTATGCGGACCGGTAATTTCCAGCACCTTCGGATGCACCTCGCGGATTTGATCTTCTTTCGCGCCGAGGCAGCCGGTAACGATCACTTTGCCGTTTTCTTTTAAGGCTTCGCCGATCGCTTCAAGCGATTCCTGCACGGCGCTGTCGATAAAGCCGCAGGTGTTGACGATAACCATATCGGCGTTGTCGTAGCTGGGAACCACGTCATACCCTTCGGTACGCAGTTCGGTGAGGATACGTTCTGAGTCTACCAGGTTTTTCGGGCAGCCCAGGGAGACGAAGCCGATTTTCGGCTGGTGCGTGACATTGCTCATAGCTTAAAAAATGTTCATTTATTGGAATGGTCAGGGCAGGAATTCTACAGATCTTTGCGAAAAAGAGTATAGCCAGGGGACGATGAATGATGAAAAAGCTTTACGGCAAAAAAACTCAGCTATGGTATTTAAAACCATTATCTCCTTTACATTGACCTTACGTTTAATAACATTCTGTTAACCTTGCCTATGGCCGGAGCCAAAACTGATAAACCCATGCGGCAAGGAGCATAACAATGACCACGAGCAGTCCGCTGGCCCTTACTACATTACCCTTTACCCATCTGGATATTCCGCCGCAGCCATCGTCAATTCAGCACTCGCTGGAAGAGGGCAACGTCCTCTATTTACCGAATCTGGATTTTTCGCTGACTGCCGAAGAGCGCGAATTACTCAATACCGATTTAGTATCGCCGAAGCGTAAGAACATTAGCTATCAGCCACAAAAGCGTGAAATTAAAGGCGTAGCGGACGCGGCGAAAGCCTCGGCGGTACTGCAGCTGACCGAACGTTACTATCAATCCACGTTGCGCCTGATTGATGCACTGCTGCCCGGATACCGCGAAGCGCTTTATCGCCCGCAAACCAGTCTGCGGCTGCATCCGATAACCGCCTGGCGCGACACGACCTCGTGGCGTAAAGATGATACCCGCCTGCACGTCGACGCTTTCCCGTCGCGCCCGGTTTATGGCGATCGCATTCTGCGCGTATTTTGCAACATCAATCCGCACGGTGAACCGCGTTTGTGGCGCACCGGCGAACATTTTGAAACGCTCGCTGCGCGTTTTCTGCCGACGCTGAAACCGTGGTCGCCGTTCGCCAGCTGGCTGCAGTCGGCGGTAGGGATCACCAAAAGCAAACGCAGCCATTACGATCATCTGATGCTGGCGTTGCACGACAAAATGAAAAGTACGCCGGAATATCAACAGCACGGCGTACAGCAGGCGGTAGAGTTTGCCGCGGGGAGTACCTGGATCTGCTTTTCCGATCAAACGCCGCACGCGGCGATGGGCGGCCAGTTTATGCTGGAACAGACTTTCCAACTGCCGGTGAGCGCGATGCATAATCCGCATTATTCACCGCTGAAGGTGCTGGAAAAGTTGATGAACCAGCCGCTGGTAAGTTGAACAACGCGGCGTGACCTCTGAAGTTGTAACATTGTAAATAATGTTAATTGCTGTGGGATTATTGACCTTGCTCATGATTCCGCGCAAAAAATGACCATACCATGATTATGGTAATGGACGACAGAGGAGGACCGTGATGAGCGTTGACAGACGTTACACTAACCTTTTGAATAAGCTGATTAATGCCAATATCGATCTGGCGGCTTATCTCCAGCTTCGTAAAGCGAAAGGCTATATGTCAGTCAGCGAAAATGACCATCTGCGTGATAACTTGTTTGAGCTATGCCATGAACTGCGCGTACACGCGCCGCGTTTGCAGCACGCCATCGCGCCGGAAGAGATGGAAGCCTTCCGTCTTGCCGGCGAGTCCGTCGCTTCGGCGGCGGTTTGCCTGATGAGCGGGCATCATGATTGCCCGGCTTATATTGCCGTTAACGTAGAGAAGCTAGAACGCTGTCTGTCGGGATTGACGATGAATATTCACATTCTGAATAAATCCGCGCCAATTGCCCACGCCTGAATCCAGGGGGAGGCGACTCCCCCTGTTAAAGTTTATGTAAAAATCCCCGCCTGACTGGCCACGCTGGCTACCCTTATCAGCAATGCTGACGAAAGGAGTGCGCCATGCGCCGATATCTAAAAATAACTCTCATGACTGTGCTGCTGCCCATGGCGGCGATGGCCGCGCCGCGCGTTGAGGTGCTGCAGGATAACCTCGACCACCCCTGGTCACTGGCGTTCCTGCCGGACAATGAAGGCGTGCTGATTACCCTGCGCGGCGGCGAACTTAAACGCTGGCAGCTCGATAAAGGGTTATCGGCGCCTATTCGCGGCGTGCCGAAGGTGTGGGCCAACGGCCAGGGCGGCCTGCTGGATGTGGCTCTGGCTCCGGATTTTGCTCAGTCGCGCCGGGTATGGCTGAGCTATGCCGAAGCGGGCGATGACGGCAAAGCGGGTACCGCGGTGGGGTACGGCCGCCTCAGCGCCGACCTGCAAAACCTGGAAGATTTTAAAACCGTTTTCCGCCAGCAGCCGAAGCTCTCCACTGGCAATCATTTTGGCGGGCGGATGGTCTTTGATGGCAAAGGGCATCTGTTTATCGGTTTAGGTGAAAACAATCAGCGCCCGACGGCGCAGGATCTCGATAAACTGCAGGGGAAAGTGGTACGCCTGACTGACCAGGGGGAAATCCCCAAAGATAATCCTTTCGTCGGCCGTACTGGCATCAGACCGGAGATTTGGGCTTATGGTATTCGCAACCCGCAGGGGATGGCGATGAATCCGTGGAGCGATACGCTGTGGCTGAACGAACATGGCCCGCGCGGCGGCGATGAGATCAATATTCCTCTGGCCGGAAAAAACTACGGCTGGCCGCTGGCGACGCACGGCATCAACTATAGCGGTCAACCTATCCCGGAAGCTAAAGGAAAGAGCGCGCCGGGTACCGAACCGCCGCTGCACGTCTGGCCGGTCTCCCCGGCGCTGAGTGGGATGGCGTTTTACAACGCGTCAACTTTCCCGCAGTGGCGGCACAAGTTGTTTATCGGCGCGCTGAAGGATGAGTCTTTGATTGTGCTCTCGGTGGACGGCAATACCCTCAGCGAGGAGACGCGGCTGTTAAAAGATCGCGGCAAACGCATTCGTGATGTGCGTGTCGGGCCCGACGGTTATCTGTATCTGTTAACCGACGAGCCTGACGGTGAACTGCTCAAGGTCAGCCCGGAGTAATCACCTCAGGTGACCGGGATCATGACCACGTCGCGGAAGGCCTGACGCTGCTGGATTTGCTGGTACCAGCGCTGCAGATGGGGCCGCGGCAGCCAGCTGTCGAGGATGGACAGCAGGTTATAAACGAACGGCGCCACCGCCACATCGCCAAGGCCGAACTCATCGCCGGAAAGCCAGGCATGCTTCGCCAGTTCATCGTCGAGCATGGCGAACAGCCCTTCACAGGCGTGAATACCTGCCTCAATGGCCGCCGGATCGCGCTGGTCCGGCGGCGTTCTGACCAGCCCCATTAATACCGGACGGTGCGCCGGCGATAGCGTGGCGTTGGCCCAGTCCATCCATTTTTCACCCTGCGCGCGCTGCGCAGGCGACTCTACCCACAGCCGGTTTTGCCCGTACTGAGCGGCAAGATAGCGAATAATGGCGTTGGATTCCCACAGCACCAGCCCATTGGTATCGTCTTTGAGTAGCGGCACCAGGCCGTTCGGGTTCATCGCCAGATACTCCGGGTCGTGATTGAGGCCATACTCCAGCCCCGCCAGAATCTGCTGATAAGGAAGATCCAGTTCCGCCAGCACCCAGCGTACTTTCTTCACGTTGGTCGAGTTATTTCTGCCCCATAACGTAATCATATCCGCTCCTGCATGTTATTTAATCGCCGTTGCAACATGGTGAGCAATCATGTTGGAATAAAGTTAATATTAAGGCAATCACGATCAAAAAAATTGCCTTGTTTTCAGCAGGCAGCGTCGTTATTGCGTAAACTTTAAAAACTTTACCAACTCGCTGTTTCTTTAAGGTCATTTGTACGCTTTACTCACCGCCTTGTGCTGTGCGGCAAGAGTGTTGCGGCATATTTTGTTTGGAAAGGATACTTGGGTGGCTCTTATGACGCATGATGCTTTTTCCCTTCGCGGCCTCGCGGCAGGCTGCGCGCTTTTACTTCTCGTGGCCCCTGCTGTGCAGGCGGCGGATCAACTTCCGGATGCGCCATCGATTGATGCGCGAGCCTGGATCCTGATGGACTATGCCAGCGGCAAAGTATTGAGTGAAGGCAATGCCGACGAGAAACTCGACCCGGCCAGCCTGACCAAAATCATGACCAGCTACGTGGTAGGCCAGGCGCTGAAAGCAGGCAAAATCAAACTGACCGATACGGTCACCGTCGGCCGCGATGCGTGGGCCACCGGTAACCCGGCGCTGCGCGGCTCCTCGGTGATGTTCCTGAAGCCAGGCATGCAGGTATCGGTTGAAGACCTCAATAAGGGCGTGATAATTCAGTCCGGTAACGATGCCAGCATCGCCATTGCGGATTATGTCGCCGGTAGCCAGGATTCGTTTGTCAACCTGATGAACGGCTATGCGCAGAAGATCGGCCTGACTAACACCACCTTTAAAACCGTCCATGGGCTGGACGCGCCGGGGCAGTTCAGCACCGCTCGCGATATGGCGCTGCTGACCAAAGCGATGATCCATGATGTGCCGGAAGAGTACGCGGTACACAAAGAAAAAGAGTTCACCTTCAATAAAATCCGCCAGCCAAACCGCAACCGTCTGCTGTGGAGCACCAACCTCAATGCCGATGGTGTGAAAACCGGCACCACCGCCGGCGCGGGCTACAACCTGGTCTCTTCCGCCACCCAGGGCGATATGCGCCTTATCGCGGTAGTACTGGGCACTAAAACCGACCGTATCCGCTTTAATGAGTCCGAAAAACTGCTGACCTGGGGCTTCCGTTTCTATGAAACCGTTACCCCAATCAAACCGGATGCCACCTTTATTTCTCAGCGCGTGTGGTTCGGTGACAGTAATGAAGTCAAACTGGGCGCCGGCGAAGCCGGATCGGTGACTATTCCACGCGGGCAGTTGAAAAACCTGAAAGCGAGCTACAGCCTGACTGAGCCGCAGCTCACCGCGCCGCTGGCGAAAGGGCAGGTGGTGGGCACCATCGACTTTAAACTCAATGACAAAACCATTGAACAGCGCCCGCTGATCGTCATGGAAGAAGTGAAAGAGGGCGGCTTCTTCAGCCGCATGGTCGACTTCGTGCTGATGAAACTGCACGGCTGGTTCGGCAGTTGGTTCTCTTAAGCGACAGGCCGCGCCCTATAGGGCGCGGTTAGTACAGCAGTGATATTTGCTTATCTTTCGCCAGCGCCAGCAGATCGTCATCCGGGCGTACGTCGCTGGCGATGACGTCAAAACGCGATAACTCCCCCATCCGCGCCGGCCGCACTTTGCCAAACTTACTGTGATCGACCACCAGCACATGGTAGCGAGCATTATTCATGGCCCAGTGTTTCACCGGCAGCTCTTCCAGGTTATAGCAGGTCGCGCCTTGTTCGCAGTCGATCCCGGCTGCGGAGTAGTAGGCGATATCCGGGCTGAGGTGGCTCAGGGTATCCTGCAGGCTAAGCGGCAGAAAGATGGCGTTGCTGGCGTGGAATTCGCCGCCGCAAAGAATAGCGCGGCACAGCGGTTTTTCCTGCAAGGCGAGAAAGGTATTTAACGAGTAGCACACGCCGGTAAACGGCAGCTCGTTATCGATAGCGTCGATTATCCATGGCGTCGTGGTGCCGCAGTCAAAAAAGGCCATCTGATGCGCTTCAAGCAGCCCGGCGGCGTGGCGCGCGGCGCGGCGTTTTTCATCCACCAGACGGGTTTTCTGATCGCTCAGCAGGTAGTGCGTGGCGCTACGCGGCTCCAGCACAATATACCCGCCCAACAGCACCACCGGGCCGCTGTGGCCGTTCAAATCGCGACGAATGGTCATTTCCGACACGCCAAGCAGCGAGGCTGCTTCTTTCAGGTGAAGTTTATCGCTGCGCTTGAGTGCCTGAATGAGCTGGTTAATGCGTTCGTCACGACGAGTTTCCATATACCCTCTGAGCTAAAATCGCCCTGCAAGGGCAGGGCGTCAGCTTGATTTTACCCGGCAGCGAGGGGTTCGTCACCTGTCAGACGTTAGCCACGTACCCAGCCTTTACGAATCGGCAGCGAGAAGCAGAGACGATACAAACGTTGCAGCCATTGGTAGAGGCCATGACCGCCGCTCTGCCACAGCAGTTGCGCCCCAAGGCAGCCGCACATGCCGGCCAGCAGCCCGCCCAGCATGTCCAATGGCCAGTGTACTCCGAGATAGACGCGCGACCATGCAATCGCCGAGGCGATGACCAGCAGCAGCGCACCGGACCACACCCGGTGCCAGAATAAAAACGCCAGCGCGAAGGTAAAGATGACGGTGCCGTGATCGCTTGGGAACGAGTCATCCGCCGCATGATGCAGGAAGTTATAGCCGACGCCGTCAACAAACGGCCGGTCATGCGGAAACAGATGACCGATAACCCACGAAATAGACAGGCTCAGGGCCAGGGCCAGCATGACCTTGAATACCAACTGACGCTGGTTTGGCCCCCATAGCCACAGCGCCACCACCAGCAGCGGCACAATGATAATTAAGTCTTTGGCAATAAACGTGGCGACCTCAATCGCCCACCACGAGGAGGCCGGGGTGGCGTTAATCAGGGCAAACAGCGCGTAGTTGATATTTTCCAGCATGCTTCCAGTCTCTGGTTACGATGGCAATAAGCCGCTCACCTTATTGAAAGGAAACGATAAGGTAAAGCAGCATTGTCTTAATTATCAGTTTGTTACGAAATATACCTGTCAGATGCCCTTGCCAGCATGTCGACCGAGAAAGTATATCGGCTGTAATCTCATTGAAACATAAACGAAATATAAATATTCGTTTCATGCCGGAATGTGGGCTGGCGATATTTTTCATTGTCACTCACAATTCACTATCTCCACGGGTCGACTTTCATTAAACTTTGCGCGATTTTTTTTTAATTAAGAGATTGCATGCAGAATTATTCGCTATCAGGTAAACGCCTCGGTCGTCAGGCGTTGCTGTTCCCGCTGTGCCTTGTGTTATATGAATTCTCCACCTATATCGGCAACGATATGATCCAACCGGGTATGCTCGCGGTGGTGCAGGAGTTTCAGGTCGGCAATGAGTGGGTTCCCACCTCTATGACCGCCTATCTGGCGGGGGGGATGTTTTTGCAGTGGCTGCTGGGGCCGCTGTCGGATCGTATTGGCCGCCGTCCGGTGATGCTGACCGGGGTGGTGTGGTTTATCGTCACCTGTCTGGCGACGCTGCTGGCGCAAACCATTGAACAATTTACCCTGCTGCGTTTCCTGCAGGGCATCAGCCTGTGCTTTATCGGCGCGGTGGGCTATGCGGCTATACAGGAGTCATTTGAGGAGGCGGTATGCATCAAAATTACCGCCCTGATGGCTAACGTCGCGCTAATTGCCCCGCTGCTCGGGCCGCTGGTCGGCGCTGCCTGGGTGCATATGCTGCCGTGGGAGATGATGTTTGTGCTGTTCGCCGTGCTGGCGGCCATCTCCTTTGTCGGGCTGCAGCGGGCGATGCCGGAAACGGCGACGCGGATGGGGGAAAAGCTGTCGGTAAAAGAGCTGGGGCGCGACTATCGTCTGGTGCTGAAAAATCTGCGCTTTGTCGCCGGGGCGCTGGCGACCGGTTTTGTCAGCCTGCCGCTGCTGGCGTGGATTGCGCAATCGCCGGTCATTATTATCAGCGGCGAGCAGGCCACCAGCTATGAGTACGGCATGCTGCAGGTACCGATTTTCGGCGCGCTGATCGCCGGCAACCTGGTACTGGCGCGTCTGACCTCGCGCCGCTCGGTACGCTCGTTGATTATTATGGGCGGCTGGCCGATTATGTTTGGCCTGCTCCTGTCGGCGGCGGCCACGGTCGTTTCGTCCCATGCTTATCTGTGGATGACCGCTGGTTTGAGCTTCTACGCTTTCGGAATTGGCCTGGCTAACGCCGGGCTGGTGCGCTTAACGCTGTTCGCCAGCGAGATGAGTAAAGGGACGGTTTCGGCGGCGATGGGTATGCTGCAGATGCTGATCTTTACCGTAGGCATTGAGCTTAGCAAGCATGCTTATGAGCTTGGCGGCAACGGCCTGTTCAGCCTGTTTAACCTGTTGGGCGGGGTGCTATGGCTGGGGCTGATTATTTACTTCCTGAAAGATAAAAGCATCGGCAGTTCGCAGCAGGCGTGATACTTAGCAACCCGGATGCCCAAAGGCATCCGGGGTTTCATCAGGCGAACGGCGCTTCGCGATTCAATACCTTATCGATAATCTGCAATACGCCTTCTTCGTTATTATGCGGCGCATGATGACTGGCGACGGCTTTGACCTCCGCTTTGGCATTCGCCATGGCGAAACCAAAACCGGCATGCTGCAGCATTTCAATATCATTACCGCTATCGCCGAAGGCCACCACTTCATGGTTCTCAATGCCCCAGCGCTCTTGCAAAATGCGCAGGCCGTTGGCTTTATGCACGCCAGGGATGATTAAATCGATACTGCCGTAGCCGGTGGCGACGGCGGTAACCATATCGCCCAGCGCCGCGTGTAGCTTCGGTTGAATTTGCGCAATCAGATGATCCGGCACGTTCAGGCCGAATTTGAGGATCGCGTCATCGAGATGGTTAAAATCATCCACCAGTTCGAGACGGTGATAGTACTTCGCCGCCACCGCTTTTAACTCGTCGTTATAGCTATTGAGCGTATAGGCGCTGCGTTTGCCGCAGGCGATAATTTCGATATGGGGCAGAGTTTGCAGGTGGTCGACGACGGCGTTGAAATGCGTCGTCGGCAGCTGACAGTTAAAGATATCTTCTTTGCCGCTCACCACCCAACCGCCGTTTTCGGCGACGAAGGCGATTTCATCGACCAGCTCCGGGAAAAACGATATCAGCTGGTAATACTGGTTGCCGCTGGCGACCACAAAGCGAATACCCTGTTCACGCATGCGCTGATACTGCGCCAGAAAACGTGGGCGATTATAGGTCTTGGCATCGCTTAAAAAGGTGCCGTCCATGTCTACCGCAATTAGTTTGATGCTCATTAGCTATTCTCCATCACAGGTTCAGGCTGCGGTTTGGCTACCGCGCGGGCTACCAGCGCCGCCACCATCACCAGGCCAAGTACCACCATCATGGCGCTACGCAGGCCAAAGTGTTCGCCAAGGAAGCCCAGCAGCGGTGGCCCGACGAGGAAAGCCAGGTAGCCGGTAATCGCCACGACGCTTACACGTTTAGGCGCATCCGGGCCGGTATCGCTGGCGGCGGAAATCGTCAACGGGAAACCAAGCGAAGCGCCGAGTCCCCACAGCAGTACTGATACCCCGGCAACCCAGGTGCTGTCGACAAAAATAATCAGCCCGATACCCAGCGCGCCCATTACCGCGCTGGCGCGTACGACGGTGACGCGGCTGTAGCGGTCGATAAACCAGCCGCCGGTGAAGCGGCCGAGGGTCATGCCGAGGGTGAAACCGGCGTAAATCAGCGAACCGGAAGTAGGGCTAAAGCCATGGCCGTCGACCATCAGCAGGGGCAGCCAGTCGTTAGCGGAACCTTCGGCAAAGGCCATTGCCAGTACGATCACGCCGATCAGCAACAGCTGCACGTCGCGCCAGACCGGTAGGCCTTTGGCCTCGCTATGGGCGGATTCGGCGGCGTTTTTGCCCGTGCCGTCGGGGATGGCGCGAATGGCGATAACGATGGGGGCAATCGCCACCAGCGCGGCGATCAGAATATGCGGCGCGGCGGGCAGGCCAAAACCGGTCACCGCCATACCGATGCCGGCGCCCACGAGGGTGCCGAAGCTGTAAAAACCGTGCATCATCGGCAGCACGGTTTTATTCATTTCCCGTTCAACGGCGGCGCCTTCGACGTTAATCGCCACTTCCGCCGAGCCGAAGCTGGCGCCAAAGATAGCCAGCCCAAAGGCGAACAGCGGCGCAGAGGCGAGCCACAGCGCCAGGCTTAACACCAGCATGCCCGCCACGGCGCACAACATAGTTGTGCGGATGACTTTACGGGTACCGAAGCGCTTCACCAGCCATGCTGAACAGAGAATACCGCTCATCGAACCAATCGACAGGCCAAATAGCACCATTCCCATTTCAGCAGTGGAAAGGGTTAGTAAATCGCGAATCGCGGGCGTACGGGTGGCCCAGGAGGCCATCAATAAGCCGGGGATAAAAAAGAACATAAATAGCGCCCACAGCCGAAGCTGGAGGGCTTTGCGAGAAGTTTGCGCCGTCATCCATAAACGCCCGAGAAAGAAGAGTTGCAGACAACAGTAACAAGGTTGTGTACATTTGTACACATTCCGCTATCGCTTGATTTGCATAGCGCACAGAGGGGAAAAACACACCGATGACCCGCAGACCGAACGATCCGCAGCGGCGCGAGCGCATCCTGCAGGCGACGCTGGATACCATCGCCGCGCACGGAATTCATGCGGTAACGCACCGTAAAATCGCCAGCTGCGCCGGGGTACCGCTGGGCTCGCTGACCTATTATTTTAGCGGTATTGAGGCGCTGATTGAGGAAGCGTTTCGTAACTTCACCGTCGAAATGTCGGCGCAGTATCAGCAATTTTTCGACGGCGTCGGCAGCCGCCAGCAGGCCTGCGACGCTATCGCCGAGCTTATCTTCAGCGCTCAGGTGACCACTGCGCGTAATATGGAGTTAATGTACCAGCTGTACGCGTTTTGCAGCAGCCGACCAGCGCTGAAAACGGTCATGCAGAACTGGATGCTGCGCAGCCAGCAGACGCTGGAGCAGTGGTTTGAACCGGCGACGGCGCGCGGGCTGGATGCGTTTATCGAGGGGATGACGCTGCACTTCGTGACCGATAGCGCGCCGCTGTCGAAAGCGGCGATTCGCTTAATGGTCGGGCGGCTGGCGGGGGAGAATAGCGCTAGCTAAGCGTCGCTCCGGCGGTGACGTTAACCACCGTGGCGGTCATCGCCGCCGCCGACGGTGAGGCAAGAAAGGTGATGACTCCGGCTATCTGCTCAAGTGTCGGCAACCGCTGCAGCATGGTGCCGTGCGCCGCACCACCCAGCCACTGTTCGACGCTCAAGCCCAGCGCCTGTGCTTTAGGCGCAAACACCTCGGCAGTATAAGAACCCGCCAGCGCCGCATCCGCTATCGCGTGTGACCGTACGCCGAGCACGCGGATTTTTTTGGCGCCGAGTTCGCTGGCCAATGCTTTGATAAAGGCTTCCATTGCGGCGCAGCCGACGATATGGCCGAGGTGTCCAGGGATGGCCATCGTCGCAGAAGGAGGGATAGTGGTAATAATGACGCCCTCGCGTTCGCCACCCATCCACGGCGCTACAGCCTTAGCAATAGTAAATTGGGCATCAAGAAAGGGGACAAAACCCTGGCGATACTCGGCAAGGGATAATTGTTCCAGCGTTTTCCCCTGATCGTGGAGAAAGCCGGTGGCATTAACCACAATATCAATCCCGCCGGTTCGCCCGGCCAGGTTGGCCACCTGCGCGGTGGTTTGCCCGCCATCCAGCACATCCAGTTGCAGGGTCTCGACGATACCTCCAGCGGCGCGAACCTCAGCCGCTGCCTTTTCCAGCTTATCCGTCTGCCGGGCGGCCAGAAAGATCCGCGCGCCTTCTTTCGCCATGGCGAGCGCCGCCGCGCGGCCAATCGCGCCGCTGCCGCCGAAAATCACCACGGTCTTATCTTTAAGCAACATGAAGAGCGCCTTATGTGGGAGTGGATCAACAAAGTATGGGTGAAAAAATAGACTGTGCAAGGAGGGGGTACTTACGTTTAGTGATTGATTTTCTTATTAGGTTTTTGTTTAACTTGTTGATTTAATAAGTAAATATTTTAATTATTACTGGCTAATAGACGCGCTTTTGATTAGCCTTGGGTTACCTGATGCAGGGATAAGAGAGAGCCAATGAAACCAAAAAGATTCTCTTCAAGCTATGTATGTAAAAAGATCTGTATTCATGCAATCAATATATTTGAAGCTGTCGGAACAGGCAGCTTCTCTATCGCCGCTGTGGTTTGTTTTATTGCTCTGGATGGCTGGTTATTCAAGCTGGGTGGTTTCGCCATCTGTTTTACGCTGGTGTGCTTGATAAGCTTTATCGCCGATTATTTAAGAGGGGATATTTAAGTGGCATGTTGAGGATATATCAGTTATACAACATAGGGAGAACGTATCGTACTGATGAAAAAATTGCGTGTTAAATTAATTTGGGTAGAGTTTCTTTCTTAAGAATGTTATCGCTTTCCATGAAAGCGGATAAGGGGTAGCTATTAGTGCAAAGGTGCAGCAAACTGCAGTCACAGCAAAGTAAGCCAGCCCATTACCGGTATCATTAGTCAGCATCGCGTAGCTACAAAAGATAAGCAGGGCAATGATAATAATACAGGACATGTAAAAACGACGTCTCAGTTCTTTCAACAAGGCCTGCAGGCTTTGATCTTTACGTTGTGGACTCTCAAGTCCTTTTCGCAGCATATTAATCTCTTTGCTGGTAAAACCGTGCTCCTGAAGTTTTTGTTCCTGCTGTACATCAATCATATTTTTACCTTCAACCGAAACACCTCTTAATCGTTGCGGACAATAATATCAACAATTATTGCAGGATGATAGGCTCTGCAGTTCCAGTAACAATATTACCGGAACTGGTAATATACGTCGTGCAAATGACAAATGTAACAGAGTTCTCACCCCCTAAGCTAAAGGCTGGAGTGCTATGTTAGATAGTCATAGGCTTTTTCATGCTCCCGGATAATAAATTTTTTAAGTCTGAGAGTATATATTAACGTCAATGTTAAGCTGGTTATGAACCATAGACAGCCAACGGTAATGATCGAGATGAGAAAGGTGATGACAGGTTTGTTATGAGTGGTATCTTTAATAGATTTCATTATGTTCTCTTTGTCATCCGCATTGGTGAAGGAATCACAAATAAATCTCCCCAGTTGTGGTGTTATTATTTTATTATTTACCAGGTGCGAGGCCTCGCCAGAGATACAGCTTTTTTCTGTGAGATGCCAGGAGGGATGGAATGCGTGTTCTGATGCTTCTGTTTCCGAGATTAAAAACCATTCATCCGTTTCTTTAAGAATTAAAGATGTCCAGCCCGGACGTATTTGTAATAGCTTCACGCCATAATATGAACTGGTTGCTAAACTGCCGAAAAGAAATAATAATACGATAGAAAACAATATCACATTTGCGCGAGTCAGTCTGGGTATCTCTTTTGTTGATATTTTGATCATGAAAAAACGAATTCTCCATGTGCTTAATTTGGCTTTTTTATATATATCATCGATGTAATCTAAAGGTTTGTTTAAGTAATTTAAAATGGCTTTTATGATGGGCAGGGTGGCGATAACCGTCCCTATCATTTCTTTGCTGAATATATTTATAAGACTTTGAGTTAACATCTGAATTCCTTATCAGTAGAAGTAAAGTATCAACACTACGTTTTTACATAGCAAGATAAGTACGTCAATTCAATAGCAGTAACTATCAAATGTTAAGGAAGTGCTTCTCTGCGAGGCGAAAGCAAGACCAGATACTTTTGTTAAGAGTGGGGCGGTTTTGACGGGAAGGTCATCGCATGCAGAAACGAGTTGTCAGCTAAGAGACTGATTCTAATGAATCTGAATTTCAGGCAACAAAAAACCCATCAACCTTGAACCTAAACGGCGGGGTTGATGGGCTCCACAAAATGGGGACATCAAAGAAAAGCAGTGGCACTAGTTATGACTGACATCCTGGGAAAAAGTTCTGTTCATCACCGATTTTTTTGCGAAAAAGTTAAAAATTTTCGGCAGGGACTAGCCAAGGCCCGGCCAGATGATGACGATCAGCGTACCGGCAAGGGTGAGCAGCACGTTGGCGATAGCGTAGGTGCCAGCGTAGCCGAGCGCGGGAATATTGCTGCGTGCGGTATCGCTGATAATTTCCATCGCCGGGGCGCAGGTACGCGCGCCCATCATCGCGCCGAACAGCATCGCGCGGTTCATGCGCAGCACATAGGCGCCGAACAGGAAGCAGATCACCACCGGCACCAGGCTGACGATAAGACCGGCGGCCAGCATTTGCCCGCCAATGGCGCCCAGACCGTTATTAATACCCGCGCCGGCGCTCAGGCCGACCCCGGCCATAAACACCATCAGGCCGAACTCCTTCACCATATTCAACGCCCCCTGCGGGATATAGCCGAAGGTCGGATGGTTGGCGCGCAGGAAACCGAGCATAATACCGGCGAATAGCAGGCCGGCAGCGTTACCGATACCGAAGCTGAACGAGCTGAACTGGAAGGTGATCATGCCGATCATCAGGCCGACGATAAAGAAGGCGCAGAAAGCCAGCAGGTCGGTCACCTGGCTGTGAATCGAAATAAAGCCGATGCGGTCAGCGACGGTTTTTACGCGGCGGGCGTCGCCGCTCACCTGCAGCACGTCGCCTTTATTAAGCACCACGTTATCATCGATTGGCATTTCAATCTGGCTGCGGATCACCCGGTTTAAGAAGCAGCCGTGATCGGTCAGCTTCAGCTGCGCCAGGCGGCGGCCGACGGCGTTATGATTCTTCACCACAATCTCTTCGGTGACGATACGCATATCGAGCAGGTCGCGGTCAAACACCTCTTTACCGTTACGGAAGCTTGGGTCGAGGCGGGCATGGGCGTCCGGGTAGCCAACCAGCGCGATATCGTCGCCCATCTGCAGTACCGCGTCGCCATCCGGGTTCGCCAGGATACCGTTACGGCGAATACGTTCGATATAGCAGCCGGTCTGGCGGTAAATCCCCAGCTCACGAAGATTTTTGCCGTCCGCCCACGCGACCAATTCCGGGCCGACGCGGTAGGCGCGGATAACCGGCAGATAGACTTTACGCTTGGAGTCGGTATCCAGACCGCGCTCGCGGGCGATCTGCTGGGCGCTGGTCTGCAGATCCTGATGCTGCAGCTTCGGCATATAGCGCGCGCCGACGATCAGGCTCACCAGGCCAACCAGGTAGGTCAGGGCGTAACCGAGGCTCAGGTGGTCAAGCGACTGCGCCAGCCGATCGCTGGGCATGCCGAAGTGGCGCAGGGTATCGCCGGCGCCCACCAGCACCGGGGTGGAAGTCATGGCGCCCGCCAGCATCCCGGCGGTCAGGCCGATGTCCCAGCCAAACAATTTGCCCAACCCCATAGCGATTAACATCGCGCTGGCCACCATCACCAGCGCCAGCATCAGATAGTTTTTGCCGTCGCGGAAAAAAATCGAAAAAAAGTTGGGGCCAGCTTCGACGCCGACGCAGAAAATAAACAGCATAAAGCCAAGATTTAGCGCATCAGTGTTAATGGCGAAGTGCTGCTGACCTAATAATAAAGAAACGACTAAAACGCCAATGGAATTACCAAGTTGTACTGACCCGAGGCGAAGTTTCCCCAGGCAAAGACCCAGTGCGAGTACAACAAACAATAACAGGATGTAATTCCCGTTTAACAAATCTGCGACGTTTATATTCACGAAAGCCAACTTCTCGTTTACTAGTAAGTTGTTGAAGGAAATGGTTTTTTGGTCTAAGGTTGCTCAAGCGTTCGCACTATGCCGAACGTTATTCTGGCATCCCGTTAATACCGATAAAACAGTGCCGCTAGTTTAATCTTTCCTGGTTGCTGCGGCTAGTCACAATCGTTTTACTCTGACGGGAGCGTTATAAGCATGGACTGCCAGAATGCTATTTCTGACTGGATGAAGTGAAAGATAGTTAGAGGCGAAATCAGGAGGATGTCGTGAAATCTGAGCGCGCGTGGGCCGGTATAATTTGTGGGTTCTTTCTGTTTATTGTGGTCTGTTTATCGCTGTTGCTGCATATGAAAGGGGCTTTTCGGCAAACGGGCAACCCCGAGCTTGGGCTGCTGTTCTTTGTGCTGCCTGGCGCGGTGGCGAGCTGTTTATCCCCAGGCCGGCGCGTCATACGTCCGCTGATTGGCGCCATGCTGGCGGCACCGGTTTGTCTGGTGGTGATGCGGATGTTCTTTATTACTCATCGATCGTTTTGGCAGGAACTGGCGTGGCTTTTTAGCGCGGTGTTCTGGTGCGCGCTCGGGGCGCTATGCTTTTTATTTATTAGCGTCTGGCTGGACGCCAGACGCAGGCACTCAATGGAAGAGTGAAGTCTCTCAAGCAAACAGGCCGAGATTTTCTTTCGCCCAGGCTTCGAAATCCGTGCAGCCGCCGATGTGTTTCTGATCGACGAAAATCTGCGGTACGGTTTCTACCGGCTTACCGACGGTTTTTTCCAGATCGGCTTTGCTGATGCCTTCCGCGTGGATATCAATGTAGCGATAGCTGAAGTCATCGCGCTCGGTGCTCAGTTTTTCAGCCAGCTCTTTGGCGCGAACGCAATACGGGCAACCTGGGCGACCAAAAATAACGGTAAACATGCTTCTCTCCTTAAATCTCAGCCGGATGGCGAATGTGGCTATGATGCCGCGTTCCGTTAGCAAGGGGAAGAAGGTTTTACCTTTTATAGCGATGGTTGCGGGTTATGCTTGATAAATATCATCTGCTGCAAGACCCTATACAGACCCGCCAGCGATGTGCGCGGCATGAGTATATTGAGGAGCGTTATGCGATCGCCTGCCGCATTACCCAAAAGTATTCTGATTGTTGAGCTCGTCGGCATGGCGCTGCTGACGCTGGCCTGGCTGTCATTGAACCAGTATGTTCAGCTGCCGGCGCCGTTTGCCAGCCCGACGGCGGCGCTCATCATGATCTTTGCCGGGATCCTGCTGATGATCCCGGCGGCGATAGCCTTAATGTGGCGAATAGCGAAAATTGTCGCGCCGCAGTTGACCGATAATAAGACCTCATCTTCTACCCCGTCCGAAAGAGAAAAACGCCATGACGCCGACCATTGATCTGCTGCGCAACCACCGTTCCATCCGCCATTTTACCGACGCGCCGATTAGCGACCAACAGCGTGAGGCTATCATCGCCGGGGCGCAAGGGGCATCCAGCTCCAGCTTTTTACAATGTACCTCGATTATTCGCATTACCGACCCGCAGATGCGTGAGCAGCTGGTTCCGTTGACCGGCGGCCAGCAGCACGTGGCGCAGGCGGCGGAGTTTTGGGTATTCTGCGCCGATTTCAACCGCCACCTGCAAATTTGCCCACAAGCGCAGTTGGGGCTGGCTGAACAGCTGCTGCTGGGCGTCGTCGACACCGCGCTAATGGCGCAGAATGCCTTAATCGCCGCGGAATCCCTGGGATTAGGCGGCGTCTATATTGGCGGCCTGCGCAATAACATTGACGCGGTAACCGAACTGCTGCAACTGCCGAAACACGTGTTGCCGCTGTTTGGCCTGTGCCTTGGCTGGCCTGCTGACGACCCGCAGGTTAAGCCGCGTATTCCGCCTGCGATGCTGGTGCATGAGAATCACTACCAGCCGCTTGATCAACAGGTGCTGGCGCAGTATGACGAACAGCTGGCGGACTATTATCTGTCGCGCGGCAGCAATACCCGCCGCGATACCTGGAGCGATCATATCCGCCGCACCATCATCAAAGAGAGCCGGCCGTTTATTCTCGATTATTTGCATAAACAGGGCTGGGCAACGCGCTGATTCCCTATACACTTCACCCTGCAAACGCAGAGTGCTGGCTGCCAGTTATTTTCTAAGAGGTGTTGGGTGAAAATCGCTATATTATCCCGGGATGGAACGCTTTATTCTTGCCGCCGCTTGCGTGAAGCCGCGCAAAAACGCGGGCATCAGGTCGAGATCCTCGATCCGCTCTCCTGCTATATGAGCGTCAGCCCGGTGGCCTCCTCTATTCACTACAAAGGGCGACAGTTGCCCCATTTTGATGCAGTCATTCCGCGCATCGGCACGGCTATCACCTATTACGGCACCGCCGCGCTGCGGCAGTTCGAACTGCTGGGCAGCTATCCGCTAAACGAGTCGGTGGCGATTACCCGCGCCCGCGATAAGCTGCGCTCGCTGCAGTTGCTGGCGCGTCAGGGAATCGATCTACCGGTCACCGGCATTGCCCATTCCCCGGACGACACCAGCGATCTGATCGCGATGGTGGGCGGCGCGCCGCTGGTGGTTAAACTGGTGGAGGGGACGCAGGGGATCGGCGTGGTGCTGGCGGAAACGCGGCAGGCGGCGGAAAGCGTGATTGACGCCTTCCGTGGCCTTAATGCGCACATTCTGGTGCAAGAATATATCGCTGAGGCAAAAGGGTGCGATATCCGCTGCCTGGTGGTTGGCGATGAAGTAGTGGCGGCGATTGAGCGGCGTGCGAAGGAGGGCGATTTTCGCTCTAACCTGCACCGCGGCGGCGTCGCCACTACGGCCACGCTTAGCGATCAGGAGCGGGAGATGGCGATTAAAGCAGCGCAAACGCTGGGTCTGGACGTGGCAGGCGTGGATATCCTGCGCGCCCATCGCGGTCCGCTGGTGATGGAAGTTAACGCCTCGCCGGGGCTGGAAGGGATTGAAACCACCACTCACGTCGATATTGCCGGGCGAATGATCGCGTGGATCGAGCGTCAGGCAACGCCTGGATATTGTCTAAAAATGGGAGGGTAGCGTCACTTCGTTATCCTTTCATGGAATGCGACGCATTTTTTGCGTAAGCTATGCGTCGTTTTTTATCCAGCAAGAGGTCACAGGCACTATGGATTCACTGGTCGTTCCGGGTCTTGATACGTTACGTCATTGGCTCGACGAGTTAGGCATCAGTTTTTTTGAGTGCGACTCCTGCCAGGCGTTGCACCTGCCGCATATGCAGAATTTCGACGGTATTTTCGATGCCAAAATCGACCTGCTGGACAACGTGGTGCTGTTTTCGGCGCTGGCGGAAGTGAAGCCTTCGGCGCTACTGCCGCTATCGGCGGACCTGTCGGCGATTAACGCCAGTTCGCTGACCGTAAAAGCGTTCCTTGATATTCAGGATGATAACCTGCCGAAGCTGGTGGTTTGCCAGGCGCTGCCCGTTGGCGCGGGCGTCACGCTTGAACAGTTTGCCTGGTTCTTCCGCCAGAGCGAAGAGCAGGTCTCGATGGTCATTCTGGAAGCCGGCGCCAATCAACTGCTGTATAAAGCGGAAGAGCAGGAAGAAGAGGCCGCAGCCGAAGAAGTGCAATACCATTTTCTGCACTAATTAATAAAAGCAGCCGCTGCGATGGCGGTTGCTTATTTATTCTGTCACAAACCCTCATTTAAAGAATTATTCACTGCTGTTTTACCGCTTCGCTTTTATCTCGTAGACCTTTATTGGCTGGAAATATGATCCAGGGCGTTTTTTTGCCTGGGCTATATCCTCTTATTCTGGCTACAGTTATTCTGGCGAGGCGTCCATTTGCGGGCAGCCAATCAGGGAGAGGTTTCCTCTCCTTATCTCAGGCAATGAAAAATATGCATGATTCTTGCATGCGTTCAGGTTCGTCTATTGCGTCCGTGAATTAACGGGCCTTGAGAAGGAAACAGAGATATGACCGCCTTGGGTAAAAAATGGTTAACAGGTGTGATTACGGGTGCGCTGATGGCCGTTTCTGCCGGCTCGCTCGCAGCGGAACAAAAAACGCTGCACGTCTATAACTGGTCTGATTATATTGCGCCGGACACGGTCGCCAATTTTGAAAAAGAGACCGGAATTAAAGTGGTGTATGACGTATTTGATTCCAACGAGGTGCTGGAAGGTAAATTAATGGCCGGCAGCACCGGGTTCGATCTGGTGGTGCCGTCGGCAAGCTTCCTTGAACGCCAGCTGGCGGCCGGAGTGTTCCAGCCGCTTGATAAAAGTAAACTGCCGAACTGGAAAAACCTCGACCCGAAAGTTTTACAACTGGTGGCGCGTCACGATCCCGATAACAAATATGCGATGCCGTACATGTGGGCGACCACCGGCATCGGCTATAACGTCGATAAAGTGAAAGCGGCGCTGGGTAAAGACGTGCCGTTAAACAGCTGGGATCTGGTGCTGAAACCGGAAAACCTTGAGAAGCTGAAAAGCTGCGGCGTCTCCTTCCTTGATGCCCCGGAAGAGATTTTCTCGACGGTGCTGAACTATCTCGGTAAAGATCCAAACAGCACCAAAGCCGATGATTACACCGGACCGGCAACCGATCTGCTGCTGAAGCTGCGGCCCAATATCCGTTACTTCCACTCTTCGCAATATATTAATGACCTGGCAAACGGCGATATCTGCGTTGCGATTGGCTGGGCGGGCGATGTCTGGCAGGCGGCGAATCGCGCGAAAGAGGCAAAGAACGGCGTCAATATCTCCTACTTCATTCCGAAAGAGGGGGCGCTGGCCTTCTTTGATGTCTTCGCCATGCCGGCGGATGCCAAAAATAAAGACGAAGCCTATCAGTTCCTGAACTATCTGCTGCGCCCGGAGGTCATCGCCCACATCAGCGATCACGTCTACTACGCTAACGGCAACAAAGAGGCGACGCCGCTGGTCAGCGCCGATATCCGTAACAACCCAGCGATTTACCCGCCGGAGGATGTCTTCGCCAAGCTGTTCACCCTCAAGGTGCAGGATCCGAAGATTGATCGCGTGCGCACCCGCGCATGGACCAAAGTGAAAAGCGGGAAATAACGCCATCAGGCCCGGCACGCCGGGCCTGTAAAGGTCTGACCTGCTGTTCGCTGGCGGACATAGAACTGAAGAATGTATGGCAACCGGGCCATACGGTGATTGTATTTGCCGGAGAGCACCCGAGTGAATGACGCAATGCCCCGCCCACAGGCGAAAGCCCCCAAAGCGCTGACCCCGCTGCTGGAAATCCGTAATTTAACCAAATCCTTCGATGGGCAACACGCCGTCGATGATGTCAATCTCACCATTTATAAAGGCGAAATATTTGCCTTACTGGGCGCGTCCGGCTGCGGGAAATCGACGTTGCTACGCATGCTGGCAGGTTTTGAGTTGCCCACCGCCGGGCAGATTGTGCTGGAGGGCGTCGACCTGGCGCGCGTGCCGCCGTATCAACGGCCGATCAATATGATGTTCCAGTCTTACGCGCTGTTTCCGCACATGACGGTGGAGCAAAATATCGCCTTTGGTCTCAAGCAGGACAAGCTGCCGAAGGCGGAGATTAACGCCCGCGTCCAGGAGATGCTGGCGTTGGTGCATATGCAGGAGTTCGCCAAACGCAAGCCGCACCAGCTTTCCGGCGGCCAGCGTCAGCGCGTGGCGCTGGCGCGTAGTCTGGCGAAGCGGCCGAAACTGCTGCTGCTCGATGAACCGATGGGCGCGTTGGATAAAAAACTGCGCGACCGGATGCAGCTTGAGGTGGTGGATATTCTTGAGCGCGTCGGCGTCACCTGCGTGATGGTCACCCATGACCAGGAAGAGGCGATGACCATGGCGGGTCGTATCGCCATCATGAACCGCGGCAAGTTCGTGCAGATAGGCGAGCCGGAGGAGATCTATGAACATCCGACGACTCGCTATAGCGCCGAGTTTATCGGTTCGGTAAACGTCTTCGAAGGGCTGGTCAAAGAGCGGCTGGAAGATGGTCTGGTACTGAATGCGCCGGGGCTGGTACATCCGCTGAAGGTCGATCCGGATGCTTCGGTGGTGGATAACGTGCCGGTCTGGGTGGCGCTGCGTCCTGAGAAAATCATGCTCTGCGACGAACCGCCGGCGGACGGCTTTAACTTTGCGGTAGGCGAGGTTATCCATATTGCCTACCTCGGCGATCTGTCTATCTATCATGTCCGTCTCAAAAGCGGGCAGATGATAAGCGCCCAGCTGCAAAACGAACATCGCCATCGCAAAGGCATGCCGACCTGGGGTGATGAAGTTCGCTTGTGCTGGGACGCCGATAGCTGCGTTGTTCTGACGGTGTAAGGAGAGGGCGATGAGCACATTAGAACCTCCAGCCGGCGGCAAAAAGCCCGGCGGTTTTGCCCTGTGGCTGGCGCGCCAGCAGATGGCCCACGGGCGTAAGCTGGTGATTGCGCTGCCGTATCTGTGGTTAATCCTGCTGTTTTTACTGCCATTCCTGATCGTTTTTAAAATCAGTCTGGCCGAAATGGCGCGGGCGATCCCGCCCTATACCGAGTTACTGTCATGGGCCGACGGTCAACTGACGTTGACGCTCAACCTCGGCAACTTCCTGCAGCTGACCGACGATCCGCTGTACTTTGAGGCTTATCTGCAGTCGTTGCAGGTGGCGGCCATTTCCACCTTTTGCTGTCTGCTATTGGGCTATCCGCTGGCGTGGGCGGTGGCGCATAGCAAGCCGTCGACGCGAAATATCCTGCTGCTGTTGGTGATATTACCTTCGTGGACCTCGTTCCTCATTCGCGTTTACGCCTGGATGGGGCTGCTGAAAAGCAACGGGGTGCTCAATAACTTCCTGTTGTGGCTTGGAGTTATCGATCAGCCGCTGGAGATTTTGCATACCAACCTGGCGGTATACATCGGTATCGTTTACGCCTACCTGCCGTTCATGGTGCTGCCGATTTATACCGCGCTGACGCGTATCGACTATTCGCTGGTGGAAGCGTCGCTGGATCTCGGCGCCAGGCCGTTAAAGACCTTCTTCCAGGTGATTGTTCCGTTAACGAAAGGCGGCATTATCGCCGGTTCGATGCTGGTGTTTATTCCGGCGGTGGGCGAGTTCGTGATCCCGGAACTGCTCGGCGGCCCCGACAGCATTATGATTGGCCGCGTGCTGTGGCAGGAGTTCTTTAATAACCGCGACTGGCCGGTAGCATCGGCGGTGGCTATTGTGATGCTATTGCTACTGATCGTGCCGATCATGTGGTTCCACAAACATCAGCAAAAACAGATGGGGGATCATGGATGAATGACTTACCGGTAGTACGTTCGCCGTGGCGGATTCTGATCCTCGTGCTCGGTTTTACCTTCCTGTATGCGCCGATGCTGATGCTGGTTATCTATTCATTTAACAGTTCGAAGCTGGTGACGGTATGGGCGGGGTGGTCGACTCGCTGGTATAGCGAGCTGTTTCATGATGACGCGATGATGAGCGCGGTGGGGTTAAGCCTGACCATTGCCGCCTGTGCGGCGACGGCGGCGGCGATCCTTGGCACGATTGCCGCGGTGGTGCTGGTGCGTTTTGGCCGTTTTCGCAGTTCCAACGGTTTTGCTTTTATGATCACCGCGCCGCTGGTGATGCCCGATGTGATTACCGGGCTGTCGCTGCTGCTGCTGTTTGTCGCGCTGGGGCATTCCATCGGCTGGCCATCGGATCGCGGCATGTTGACGATATGGCTGGCGCATGTCACCTTCTGTACCGCCTATGTGGCGGTGGTGATCTCTTCACGTCTGCGCGAATTGGACAGGTCAATCGAAGAGGCGGCGATGGATCTTGGCGCCGCGCCGCTGAAGGTGTTTTTCGTGATAACCTTGCCGATGATTATGCCCGCGGTCATTTCCGGCTGGCTGCTGGCCTTTACCTTGTCTCTTGATGACCTGGTCATTGCCAGTTTCGTTTCCGGGCCAGGGGCGACGACGCTACCGATGCTGGTTTTCTCCAGCGTGCGGATGGGCGTTAACCCGGAAATTAACGCCCTGGCGACCTTAATCCTCGGCGTGGTGGGAATTGTCGGTTTTATCGCCTGGTATTTAATGGCTCGCGCAGAAAAGCAGCGAGTGCGCGATATCCAGCGTGCAAGAAGGGGCTGAACCCACTAAAATCGCTAACAGAGCCTATTATCGGCGCCGCACTCGTGGCGCCGTTTTCATGGATGACTTTACGTTGGGATTGTTTACAAAAACTCGATCGTCTCATGCTCGTCTCAACGTCCCTGTGCTGGTACAGGTGGCGGCCTTCGCTATTATCTTAATTCGCGGTCTCGATCTGTTAATGATCCTCAATCAGCTCGGCGTGCAGGGGATTGCCGATTTTATTCATCGTAGTGTGCAAACCTGGGCCCTGACGCTGGTGTTTCTGGCGAGCCTGGCGCTGGTGTTTATCGAGATCTGGTGCGCTTTTTCGCTGGTGAAAGGCCGCAACTGGGCGCGCTGGCTCTACCTGCTGACGCAAATCATCGTCATCTCTTATCTGTGGGCGGCCTCGATTGGCTACGGCTATCCGGAACTGTTCAGCGTGGCCGGCGAGTCGAAGCGGGAAATTCTCCATGCGCTGTTTCTGCAAAAGCTGCCGGATCTGCTGGTGCTGGCGCTATTGTTTATCCCGGCGTCGTGCCGACGGTTTTTCCGCTTGCAATAAGGGTGATACAATCCCCGCCCCGGTTTTCTTGAAGGTCTTCTTATGCATTGCGCACTTTACGACGCGGGCCGCTGCCGTTCCTGTCAGTGGCTGGAATTGCCATTGACGCAACAGCTCGCCGATAAAATGGCGAACCTGCGCGAACTGCTGGCGAGTCATCCGGTGGCGACATGGCTTGCTCCGGTCTCAGGTCCGGAGACGGCGTTTCGCAACAAAGCGAAAATGGTCGTAAGCGGTAGCGTAGAGCGCCCGCTGCTCGGCATGCTGCATCGCGATGGCACCCCGGAAGATCTCACCGATTGCCCGCTGTACCCGCCAAGTTTCGCGCCGGTTTTCGCCGCGCTGAAGCCGTTTATCGCCCGCGCCGGACTCACCCCCTATAACGTTGCCCGCAAGCGCGGCGAACTGAAGTATTTGCTGCTGACCGAAAGCCAGCAGGGCGGCATGATGTTGCGTTTCGTCCTGCGCTCTGCGGCTAAGCTTGAACAGCTGCGCGCCGCGCTGCCGTGGTTACAGCAGCAGTTGCCGCAGCTTAAGGTGATTACCGCCAATATTCAGCCCGTGCACATGGCTATCATGGAAGGGGAGGAGGAGATTTTCCTCAGCGATCAACAGGCGCTGGCGGAGAACTTTAACGGCGTACCGCTGTGGATCCGCCCGCAAAGCTTTTTCCAGACCAACCCGACGGTGGCGAGCCAGCTCTATGCGACCGCCCGCGACTGGGTACGCGCGCTGCCGGTCAACCACATGTGGGATCTATTTTGCGGCGTCGGCGGTTTCGGTCTGCACTGCGCCACCCCGCAGATGCGTCTTACCGGGATCGAAATCGCCCCGGAAGCCATCGCCTGCGCGAAGCAATCCGCGGCCCAGTTGGGATTAACCAATCTTCATTTTCAGGCGCTGGATTCCACGCAATTCGCGACGTATGAAGACGATATTCCACAGCTGGTGCTGGTCAACCCGCCGCGGCGCGGCATCGGCGCCGAACTGTGCGATTATCTAAGCCGCATGGCGCCGCCGTATATCATTTACTCGAGCTGTAACGCCCGGACAATGGCCGCAGATATTGATCTTCTGCAGGGCTATCGCCTTGAGCGAGTACAGTTGTTCGATATGTTCCCACATACCGCGCATTATGAAGTGCTGACGCTGCTGGTTCGTGAAGTTTAAACAAAATGTGAACTTTTTAAGCGGCTGAAATCGGGTAAGCTTTATGAAACGAGCGTGAAATTCGTGGAGCGAATCTGATGAGTAAAAAAATCCTGCTGGTGGAAGATGATGATGATATTGCGGCTTTGTTGCGCCTGAATCTGCAGGATGAAGGGTATCAAATCGTGCACGAGGCGGACGGCGCGCAGGCGCTGCGCCAGCTGGATAACGGCGTCTGGGATGCGGTGATTCTTGACCTGATGTTGCCTAACGTCGACGGGCTGGAGATTTGCCGTCGCATCCGTCAGCAAACGCGCTATCTACCGGTGATTATTATTAGCGCCCGTTCCAGCGAAACCCAACGCGTGCAGGGGTTGGAGATGGGTGCCGATGATTATCTGGCGAAACCTTTTTCTCTGCTGGAGCTGATTGCCCGGGTGAAGGCGGTGTTCCGCCGTCAGGAAGCGATGGGACAAAATCTCTTGATGGATGCCGGACGTATCGCCTGCCACGGCCTGAATATCGACCCGCTGTCCCGGGAGGTCAGGCTACGCGGTGAACTGGTAGACCTCACGCCGCGCGAATTCGATCTGCTGTATTACTTTGCCCGCCATCCCGGCGAAGTTTTTTCGCGCCTGGCGCTGCTGGATAGCGTCTGGGGCTATCAGCATGAAGGCTACGAACATACTGTCAACACGCATATCAATCGCCTGCGTACGAAAATAGAGCGCGACCCGGCAGAGCCGGACATTATTCTTACCGTCTGGGGGAAGGGCTATAAATTTGCGCCCTATAGCGCCGGGGCGCAGTCATGATCCGCCGACTCAGCCTCAGCCAGCGGCTGTCGTTGGTGTTTATCGCCTTGCTGCTGCTGTGCGCGCTGTCCGTTTGTCTGCTCCAGCTCTATAGCAGCGCGCAGTACGGTAACGTCATGGTGCAACGGCTTTCCGCCGGTCTGGCGCAGCAGATTGCCACCCGCGAGCCGCTGCTCAACGCCCACGGCGAGGTGGATCGCGCGGCGTTGAAACCACTCTTCGACCGTCTGATGGTGTTTAACCCAAGCGTCGAGCTGTACCTCGTTTCGCCGGATGGCGAGCTGCTGGCGGATGCCGCGCCGCCGGGGCACATTAAACGCCAGCGCATTGCCATGGCGCCGGTGCAGACGTTTCTCTCCGGCGGCGCGTGGCCGATTTATGGCGACGATCCGCGCAGCGTGGACCAGCAAAAAGTATTTAGCGCCGCGCCGCTACGCCTTGACGGCCAGCTACGTGGCTATCTTTATATTATTCTGCAGGGCGAAACGTTTAATGAACTGGCACAGAGCGCCTGGCAGAAGACGCTGTGGAGCCTGCTGCTATGGACCCTGCTGCTGGTGGCGTTGTTTGGCCTGTTGGCCGGCGGCCTGGCGTGGTACTGGGTGACACGCCCTGTACGCCAGCTGACGGCGCTGGTGGCGGCGGGTGATAGCGACAGCATTCGCGCGATTAAGGCGCTGGCGGCGCAGGCGCCGGACCCGCATCCCGGAAATGAAGTGGCGCTGCTGCATAACCGGTTTATCGAACTGGCGCAGCAGATCGCCGGGCAATGGGATCGGCTGGCTGATAGCGATCGTCAGCGCCGGGAATTTATTGCCAATATTTCGCATGACCTGCGCACGCCGCTGACTTCGCTGCTGGGATATCTGGAGACGTTATCGCTTAAGGATGATCGCCTGACGGCGCAGGAGCGCAAGCAGTATCTGAATATCGCGCTACGCCAGGGAAATAAAGTCCGTCATCTCTCACAACAGCTATTTGAGCTGGCTCGCCTTGAACATGGCGGTATTAAGCCGCAGCCGGAAAAGTTTATCCTTGCTGAGCTGATTCAGGACGTGGCGCAAAAATTCGATCTGGCGATTGCCACCCGCGAAATCCGTCTGCGCCTGGAATTGGCGTCAGGCTTGCCTTTGGTTGAGGCTGACCTTTCGATGATGGAGCGGGTATTAACCAATCTGCTGGATAACGCCATCCGCCACACTCCGCATGGGGGCGAAATTCGTCTGTCGTCGCGCCTGCAGGGGACGCAGGTGGTGGTCGAGGTGGCCGATAGCGGCCCGGGCGTCGCCGGTGAATTACGGGCCAATCTGTTTGAGCGGCCATCGGTACTGGAACCGGGGCAGCAGAGCGCATCACGGGGCGGGCTGGGGTTGATGATTGTTCGCCGGATGCTGCAACTGCACGGGGGCGATATTCGCCTGCTGGAAGTACCGGCAGGGGCCTGTTTCCAGTTTACCCTGCCGTTGTGAGGGAGAGCGTTGCCGATAGGCCCGGCTCAGGCGGTTGCGCCATAAGCCGGGAAGCGCAGGTCTTACTCAGGGAACCACTGGTTGCTAATTTTCTGGTAGGTTCCGTCAGCTTTAATCGCTTTCAGCGCGGCATTGAGTTTTTCCAGCAGCGCTTTATTATCCGGGCGCACCGCAATGCCGAGGCCGGTACCGAAGTACTGCGGGTCGGTTACTTTCGGCGTCGCCGCGCCTAACTGCGGGTTGGTCTTCAGCCATTCGTTGACCACCGCGGTATCGCCGAAGACGCCGTCGATACGGCCGTTTTTCAGGTCGATAATGGCATTCTGGTAGCTATCGTAAGCGACGGTTTTGACTTCCGGGTGCTTATCCTGCAGGTATTTCTGGTGCGTGGTGCCGTTTTCCATGCCGATACGCTTACCCTTCAGGTCATCAAAAGAGTGGTACGCGTCTTTTTTGGCGATCACCAGCGCCGAGTTGGCATAGTACGGGTCGGTAAACGCGACCTGTTTGCTACGCTCAGGCGTGATGTCCATGCCGGAGATCACCGCATCATACTTTTTAAATTTTAGCGCCGGGATCAGGCTGTCGAAAGCGTGGTTGGTAAAAGTACAGTCGGCCTGCATTTGCTTACACAGCGCTTTGGCCAGATCAAGATCGAAACCGACAATCTGGTTATTCGCATCCATGGATTCAAATGGCGGATAGGTCGCGGAAACGCCAAAGCTGATTTTTTCCGCGGCAGCGGCGCCAAAGGCGAAAGAGCTAAGCAGTGCGGCCAGAACTAACTTTTTCATAGTGGGACTCCCGTCGGTCAATCTTATGATGTTGTGCCGGTTTACGGCTGAAGTTCACAATGCCACTAAATGAATTTATATGCAATAAAGTTGTATGTTTATTTTATTGGTTATAAAAAAAAAGGGTAAGCATTAGCACTTACCCGTTTCATATATTACTGTTTATGCATTTCGTGATGTTAGTTACGGCGCTCGAAGGCCAGCGCTTTTCTTTCCACCAGACGCATCAAGAGCGTCAGCAGGCCGTTCACCACCAGATAAATGATACCGGCTGCGCCGAAGACCATCACGTCATAGGTGCGCCCGTAAAGCAGCTGGCCATGACCCATCACTTCCATCAGCGTGATGGTGTAAGCCAGCGAGGTGCTCTTAAAGACCAACACCACTTCGTTAGAGTACGAGGAGAGGGCGCGTTTAAAAGCATACGGTAGCAGAATCGCCAGCGTATCCTTCTTGCTCATCCCCAGCGCGCTGCAGGACTGCCACTGGCCGTCCGGAATGGCGCGGATGGCGCCATAGAACAGCTGGGTGGTATAAGCCGCGCTGTTTAACGACAAAGCGATCAGCGCGCACAGCCAGGGCTCAGAGATGAGATGCCACAGCACCGGGTAATTCTGTAATGACGGGAACTGTCCTGGTCCATAATAGATCAGGAAGATCTGTACCAGCAGCGGCGTACCGGTAAACAGTGTGATATAGCCGCGGACGATCCATACCACCACCGGCGTTTTTAACGTCAGGACGATGGTAAAGATCAGCGCCAGGATCAGCGCCACGACGATCGATGCCGCCGTCAGCGTCAGGCTAGTATGCAGCCCTTTCAGCAGTTCGGGTAAGTAATCGAGCATCAACCTGGTCTCCGTTCGAAGCGCGTCGCACGCTGGTCAATACGCTTGAGGATGTATTGACTCAACAGGGTGATGACGAGATAAATCGCTGCTGCAATGATGTACCAGTTAAACGGCTCCTGAGTACGGGTAGCAATACTTTTGGTTTGCAGCATCAGGTCGTTGACGCTGATAAGGCTGACCAGCGCGGTATCTTTCAGCAATACGAGCCACTGGTTGCCCAGGCCCGGCAGGGCATGGCGCCACATCTGCGGCATCACCAGGCGAAAGAATATCGCCGCCTTTGACAAACCCAGCGCTTGTCCGGACTCCCACTGCCCCTGCGGCACCGCTTTCAAGGCGCCGCGCAGGGTCTGCGAGGCATAGGCGGCATAGAGCAGGGAAAGCGCAATGGCGCCACAGAGGAACGGGCTGACGTCGAAGTTTTCAATTTGCATCTGTACCGGAATCTGCACAAACCCAAGATTGAGAGTAAAACCGTCAGACAGCGTCAGCAGCAGCTGCGAGGAACCAAAGTAGATAAACAGCACCACCAGGATTTCCGGTAGGCCGCGTAAAATCGTCACGATGCCGGTCGCCAGCCATGCCACAGGGCGCCATTTCACCGACTCCAGCACGGCGAAAAGCATCGCCAGCACCAGGCCGATGACCAGCGCGCAAACGGCAAGGCCGACGGTCATCCCGGCGGCGCTTGCTAATGGAAAAAATTCGTTCATTCAGCGTTACTTCTGGAACCATTTGCTATAGATGGTCTGGTACGTCCCATCTTTCTTCACTTTTTCCAGCGCAGCGTTAAATTTCTGCTGCAGCTCGGTATTGCCCTGACGAACCGCAATGCCGAGGCCGGTACCGAAGTAGTCTTTATCCGTCACTTTATCACCCACCGGGGCCAGCTTCGGATTGCTCTTCAGCCATTCGGTCACTACCGCCGTGTCGCCAAAGACGGCGTCAATGCGGCCGTTTTGCAGGTCCAGTTTGGCATTCTGGTAGCTGTCATAAGGAACGGTGGTGATTTCCGGATGTTTATCAGTAATAAATTTCTGATGGGTAGTACCGTTCTGCACGCCAACTTTTTTGCCTTTCAGCTGGTCAATGCCGGTGAACTTGCCCTGCTGGCCGACAAATAGCGCCGAGTTTTCATAATACGGGGTGCTGAACAGCACCTGTTTTTCACGCTCAGGGGTGATATCCATACCGGCCATGACGGCGTCGAAGCGGCGGAATTTCAGCCCTGGGATCAGGCTATCGAAAGCCTGGTTAGTAAAGGTGCAGGTCGCGTCCATCTCTTTACACAGCGCGTTAGCCAGATCGACGTCAAAGCCGACGATTTTGTTGTTGGCGTCTACCAGCTCAAACGGAGGGTAGGAGGCCTCGGTGGCGAAACGGATAGTCTGGGCTGCGGTAGCGGAAAGGCTCATGCCCGCGAGCAGAGCGGCAATCAGTACTTTTTTCATCGTTATTTCCCCGAAAACATCAATGTGAAAGATAGTTTTTAAAGGCGTCGGTTTGCGGATGCGCGAAGCAGTTAGCATCCCCTTGCTCAACGATATGCCCGTTTTCCATATACACCACGCGGCTGGCGGTTTTACGCGCCACTTCCACTTCGTGGGTAACGATAACCTGGGTGATTCCGGTTTCCGCCAGTTCGCGAATGATGCTGACGATCTGGGCGGTAATTTCCGGATCCAACGCGGCGGTGGGTTCATCAAACAGCAGCACCTGCGGCTCCATCATCAGCGCGCGGGCTATCGCTACGCGCTGCTGTTGACCACCTGACAGATGCAGCGGATAGCGGTCGCTGTAAGGTTTAAGGCGTAAACGCTCAAGTAGTTTTTCGGCGCGCGCCAGCGCCTGATATTTGGTTAAGCCCAGCACGCGGCACGGGGCTTCGATCAGGTTTTGTACCACGGTCAGGTGTGGCCACAGGTTGTACTGCTGGAAGACCATCCCGACATTCTGGCGCAGCTCGCGAATAGCTTTGTCAGACGGCGCTTTGGTGAAGTCGAATTGATTACCGGCGATGTTTAAGGTACCGGAACGCGGCATCTCCAGCAGGTTGAGTACGCGAAGCAGCGAGCTTTTACCGGCGCCGCTTGGGCCGAGGAGCACCAGCGTTTCCCCCTGCGGGCAATCCAGCGTGATGTCGAACAGCGCCTGGTGCGCGCCGTAGAAGCAATTAATGCCGTTTAGTTTAATACTCATCTGGGCAGTCTGATACAAATAGCTATTGAGGCCGCAAATAGTACCTTTGACAGAATAGTTATGCAATATTTATGCGTTAAAAGTTAAATGTAAACCACATTTATCACTAAAGTTAGCACAAAATATGGGTTCGTGTGGTAGGGGGGAACAAATGTCGGCATTACCGCACGGAATACCGACATTTTACCGGGGTTATCGTTTCAGCGGGGTGGCTTTAACGCCGAAATTAGCGTTTCTCAAGACTCTGACGCAGCGAGCCGGCCGGAGCGTGGCTGTTTATGCCAAGATAGCGGACATCGTCAACCGCCCAGCACTGGCCTTCCTGAATCATCAGCACTTCATCTTTCCAGCTCTGAGTACCCTGTTTCAATTCAACGCGCAGCGGAATATTGCGCGCATCGCGGTTCGGGATGGTTGAGGCGCTGGCGACGTCGGCGCTATCCGCCGGGGTGGAACTGCTGGAGAATGGATTTGATTGCAGCAGCGCGTTGCGCGACGGGTCCTGACGGGCGTCGTTCAGCAGTTTTGCCAGATTGTCGCTCAGATACGGGCGCAGCGCGGTGAGATCGTTATTACGGTGCTGGATTTGATAATCATAGAACTGCTGCGCTACCTCGTCCGGGCCGCCCTCGATGCAGGACCCGCTGCGGGTGCCGTTGTCTTTATAAGCCGGGGTCACGGTGGTACAGGCGCTCAGCGCCAGTGCGCAAGGCAAAACAAGTGCAAGAATGTTGTAGCGCATGATGATTTCCTTATGAACTCACTACGTTGTTAGATTCTGCTAAAGCATAGCGTAAGCGCGCCAATTGTACTTGACGCAAAGAGCTAAGACCTTGATGTAACAACGACCATCGCTGCCCGCGCCTCTTGCGCGGGCAGCCGGCGCATCAGAACTGATAACTATAGTTGACGCTGGCGAACCACAGATAAGGGTGATCGTAGCTGCCGGCGATAATTTCCGGAGATTTTACGTGGGAAGATTGCATATGTAGATAAGATACCGCGACGCCGATATTGCTGGCGGGGGTTATCTGGTATTGCGCGCCGGTAGCGAAGCGCCACTCATCGCCGGTTGGCAGCGAGAGCGCCGTGTCGCTTTGCGAATCATAAACCGTACTGTCGAAACCGACACCGGCGTTCAGACGCCATTGCTCGGTCGGCCGGTACTGCACGCCGACGGCACTATGCCAGGAATCCTTCAGGCGGTTATTTTTATGACTTTCGTGACCGGCAACGGTGATTTGCGGGCTGCCGAACTGGCTCCAGTCCTGCCAGCCGAGATCGCCCATGACTGACCACTGTTTATTGATATCGTGCACCATGCTGACCATGATTTGCTGCGGCGCGCGGACCTGGGCGGAGAGTGGTAAATCATACGAGACGTTAGGTAAGTTTGGGAAACGCGCTTTGCCCTTAACGTTAAAGTCATAATCGGTTTTACTGTTCCAGGTGATGCCGGCGCGCGTCTGGTCGGTCAACTGCATCAGCAGGCCCAGACGGTAGCTCATCGCCCAGTCATGATCTTTATCTTTCTCATCATTACCGTCGACGTTGCGCGTCAGCGATAAATAACCGTAGTTCAGGTTGGCGGATGCGCCGACAGAGAGCCGATCGTTAAGTTTCCACGCCAGCGACGGGCTCAGCGTCATCGCCACCATGGTACTTTTCTTGATAAGACGATCGCCGGCCCAGTTGCCAAAATCGATGCCTAAACCGTAGTTGCCGTACAAGCCAATCCCGGCATATAAATCATCGTTAATTTTCTGTGCGTAAAAGCCGCTGGCGTTAGGAAACAGATTCATCACGTTACCAGGGCTATTACCGCCGTGTTCGTTATTCATCTGATACGGGATATCGCCGCCCATGACCTGCGCGCCGCCGGTAAACATATGGTCAGGAAGCCGGGTCATGCCGGCTGGGTTGGTGACGATGGTGGAGGCGTCCTGCGCGCGGGCGGCCTGACCTGCGCCTGCCAGGCCGACGTCTTCGGTGCCGATTTCATAAAAATAGAGTGCGCTGGCATGGCTGAAGCCAGAGCAGAGCAACCCAGAAATAAGGAATGCGATTTTTTTCATTTGCCACCTGCGGTAATGTAAAACGCGAGCATATTCTTATGCCACAAATGTATAGTGGGCATATCTGTTATAGCATCGGATTTATATTGATAGTCCGGGGGATGTATTGCGAGTCCGATAACGGAGTGGTTTAGCTATTTTTAAACGCTATGCGAATGACCATCCTGATGATGGCGCATATTTGATATGACTATTAACGAGGGGTAAATGGAAAAAGAGTATAAAAATAAATGTTCGTCGAGTAATAAGTAAGAAACATTATCACCATGCGATGATAATGTTTCTATATCAGTAATAACTAATTATTTCTTCTTATAGATATTCGCGGATACGTGCAGTTTCTTATCGGTATTGCCGGAAGAGAGAACCACAACGTCAGCGCCTTTTTCATCGGCTTTTTTGATCAGTTCTTCGCGCGCATCGCTCGGCGCAGTTTGTCCGGTAGAGGAGATGGTACCAATTTTGTGGTATTGACCCTGTACTTTAGCGAAATCTTCTTTGCTCAGAATTTCTGCAGAAAATGCGTTCGCGGTTAAAAACAATGCTGCACCTGCCACTAAAGCTGCATATTTCATATTATTAATCTCCATTGTTTATCTTGCTATCATCATGCCCTTGTTTTAACTAACCAATGAGCGCCCTCAGAGTGAATCAAGCCCGTCTTTTTTTCAAGCGAAATGCTGCATTTTTATGACCTTTAATTAACGATTTTTTAAAGAAAAGATGACGTGGTTCTCATTGATAACGCTTGCTTTTTATTGCGCAATAGACTGTATCGGGTCGTAAGACCTTTTTTATCTGTCGTTAGCTGAAAATGACGTTAAGCAGCGAGTGGCTGAAGCGGCCGGCAACAGACATTCCCGGGCTGATGGTTTATCATATAGAAAAGTCACCGCAGGCAGCTTAACGCATTGTCCGGAAGCTGAAAAAGGAGTAGCTATGCCTACAGAACAACGGCTTGATCCGCGCGAAAATCGAACGATGCTGTGGGCCAATCGCGAAAATGTACAAAAGCACGCGCTGTCGCGCAGCATGCCGTGGCTGGCGTTCGTCAATATCTCCTTTGCCTTGATGGTCATCTTCCGCAACGTTCTGTTCACCGAGTTCGATCACCAAAGGTTGTCTAACCATTATATTATTCCTTATCTGGAGATGGCGCTTGGGGCCATTATTGTTTTCTCGCTGGCGCTTTGCCTGATGGTTATCTCCGGGCGGATATTAAGTGGTGCCTATGCTACAAAAGTGATTTCCGCTATCTTGTTGATCCTCAGTTTGTGTTGGTCGATGAGTAGTTACTGCTTCATCATTTTCTGGTCATTGCCATTCGCGTGGCCGCTGCTGGTTATTTTAATGACCACCGGTCTTGCCGCGCTCTATTATTTCCCAGTGGGCATTGCGGCTTATCTTGTTCCTTTATGGGTTACCTCGTTGCTTGCAGGGGTGCAAATACATCACGGCGTCGATTTACGTTTTTTAATCCTTTGGGGAATATGTACCGCTATTATGGTATACGGCCGTCAGATCTTGCAGCGCTGGTATGACGAGGCCTGGAACACCCATCAGGAGAATATTCAGCTGATTAACCGTCTGGAAAACATGGCTAATCAGGATGCGTTGACGGCGACCGCGAACCGCCGGGCGTTGGACAATTTTTTAGCTCAGGCGTGGGAAGGTAAAGAGCCGCTGGCGCTTATTATTCTCGATGTCGATTTCTTTAAACGTTATAACGATCACTACGGGCACCAGGCGGGAGATTATTGCCTTTCCTGTATCGCCTCGGTATTGAAAATGTCGGTGCGCGCGCAGGATGATATGGTGGCGCGCTATGGCGGCGAGGAGTTTGTGATTGTTCTGCCGCTGCAATCATTAGATAACGCTACGGCGGTGGCGCAGCGGATCCAACAGAAGATTCGCGAAGCGGCGCTGCCGCATGCCAAATCCGATGCCGGGCCGCTGGTGACGGTCAGTATGGGAATTGTTGCCTCAGAGGGAAGCACTCCACCTTCAGAGTTGATCGCGCAGGCGGATGCTGCGCTGTATAAAGCTAAGCAGGAAGGGCGTAATCGATGGTCTTATTAGGAAAGCGTATTCTTCAGCTTGCGCTTGCCGCTTTGCTACTGGCAGGCTGTGCGCAGGAGCAGGGTATTGTCGACAAACAGGGTTATCAGTTGGATACCCGCCATCCGGCACAGGCGGCCTATCCGCGTATTAAAGTCCTGGTCATTCACTATACCGCCGATAACTTTGATGTCTCGCTGGCGACCCTGACCGACAAAGAGGTCAGTTCACACTATTTAATTCCCGAGCAGCCGCCGCTGCACCACGGTAAACCGCGTATCTGGCAACTGGTGCCGGAGGAAGATTTAGCCTGGCATGCCGGCATCAGCTTCTGGCGCGGCAGCACGCGCATCAATGATACCTCGATCGGTATTGAGCTGGAAAATCGCGGCTGGCAAAAAAATGGCGATATAAAACATTTTACCCCATTTAATCCGGCGCAAATTGAAGCGCTTATCCCGCTGGCGAAAGATATCATTGCCCGCTATCACATTCAGCCGCAAAACGTCGTCGCTCATGCCGATATCGCGCCGCAGCGCAAGGATGACCCTGGCCCGCTGTTCCCGTGGCGAGCGCTGGCGCAGCAGGGGATTGGCGCCTGGCCTGATGATTCACGTGTCGCCTTTTATCTGCAAGGGCGTCCGAGTTGGCAACCGGTTGATAGCGGAGAATTGTTAGACCTGCTGTCGCGCTACGGCTATCAGGTCACCCCAGAGATGACTCCGGCGCAGCAAAAACGGGTGATTATGGCCTTCCAGATGCACTTCAGGCCGGCACGCTGGGACGGCGTGGCCGATGCGCAAACGCAGGCCATCGCCGAGGCGTTGCTGGAAAAATATGGGCAAGGGTAAACCTTTGGCAGCAAACAGGATGGTTTGCTGCCGTAAGCGATGGTTTTAATCGTGCAGTTTGCCGTGGTCCTTTAACCACGCGGCGGTACGGGTAACCCCCTCATCCAGGGTAACGATCGGCTGATAGCCAAGTTCCTGCTGAGCGCGGCTGATATCGAGGGTAAAGTCGAAATTGAGCTTCGAAACGCCGTAATGGGTGAAAGCGGGTTCTTTTGCCGATTTATTGCCGAAATGCTCCATGCTGCGGGCAATAATATCCAACATCGGATAGGGCACCGAGCGGATTCGGCACTTGATGCCCAGCTCGTCGATGAGCTTCTGCACGATACTGCGCAGCGTCCGCGGCTCGCCGTTGCTGATATTCCACGCCCGCGCGGAAGGTAAGTGGTCGCACTGCGGCTGACTGGCCAACCACATCGCATGCACCGCGTTTTCGTAGTAAGTCATGTCCACCAGCGCGTTACCGCCGCGCGGCAAGAGCACGCTGCCGTAGTGGCGCATCATCTGCACCATGCGCGGAATAAAGACCTTATCATGCGGCCCAAACAGGCTTTGCGGGCGCAAAATCGTAAAGCGGGTATGCGGGTTCGCCTGCGCCAGCAGGTTGATAACCTCTTCGCTGGCCGCCTTGCTGCGGGCGAATTCATTGGCGAAGCGGTGCGGGCGGAAATCTTCCTGAATATCGCGATGGTGGTGATAATCGAAATAGAGCGAAGGCGAAGAAATATGGACGAAATTGCGTACGCCCCAGGCAACGGACCATTCGCCAAGACGACGAGTCGCACGAACGTTGGCTAAATCGAAGGCTTGCTGGGTACCCCACGGCGAGGTAAAGCTGGAACAGTGCCAAAGCGTATCAATACCGGCGAGCATCACTTTAGCCTGCGAAGAGACCAGTTCGGTTAGATCAGCGGGAATAAATTCCGCGCCCATTTTGCTCAGAAGCTTACCCATCGCTTCGTTGCGCCCGGTCGCTCGCACGCTGATGCCCTTGTTGCGCAGATATTCCACCGCATTACGGCCTAATCCGCTGGTCGCACCGGTAACCAGTACCTTCATATCAATCTACTGTCCCAGAAAAGAATTTCGTGCGCATTTTTCCGTGATTCTCCCGAGTATGCAATGAGAATCATGAAAGAATAACGCTTAATCTTCGTTTTTGCCTGTGATTTGCTCGGCCTGGCGGGCGATGCGTCGCGCCATGCCGCGAAAAATAAACAGATGCGCCGGGATCATCAGTAGCCAGTAGAACAGGCCGGGCATGCCGTGTGGATGCCACCAGGCGCGAACGTCCAGTTCGCGATGGTCGCCTTTATCGCTAATAGTAAAGCTTAAACGACCCAGACCGGGAGCTTTCATGCCAAACAATAGGGTTAACTGTTGTTCTTCTTCCACAATAATCACCTTCCAGCTATCTACCGTATCGCCGGTTTGCAGATAATCATGCTGCGGTCGCCCCTTGGCCAGGCGGTGGCCGACCAGCAGGTCCATAGCGCCGCGGATTTTCCACAGGATATTGCCGAAGAAGTAGCCCTCTTTGCCGCCGATTTGGTTCACCACCTGCCACAGTGCCTTACGGCTCGCCTGGGTGCTGACGGTGCAGCCTGCCTGCTTTGGGTAGTAGCCATACTCCGGCCGCCAGCGGGCGAAAGCCTGAGCGTCGTAGCCCCAGTCGCTGGAGTTCACCAGCTGTTCTTCCTCTTTCAGGGTACGACGCACCGCCTGATCGAAGGGAATCAACGTTTGCGGGATCAGCGCGCGTAGCGAACGATCGTCGGCGATCAGATCGTGTTTTAGCCCCTGAATCAGCGCTTTAGCGATGGTGGGGGGGACCGAGGTGATAACGTTCAGGAACCACACCGAAATCCAGCGGGTCGGAAAGGGGATAGGAATCAACAGGCGATGCTTGCCGCTGACCGCCATAAAATGGGTGAACTGCTGCTGATAGCTCAGGACATCCGGACCGGCAGCCTCGAAGACGCGGTGCTCGCGAGCCGGATGGTTAAGTAACTCCACCAGATAGTAAAGCAGGTTTTCCAGCGCGATGGGCGTGGTGCGCGATCGTACCCAGCGCGGCGGCGTCAGCACCGGCAGGTTGTAAACCATGTCGCGCATCACTTCAAAAGCGGCGGATCCGGCGCCGACGATGATACCCGCCCGTAACTCGGTAACGGGGATCCCTGACTCGCGTAGGACATCGGCCGTCACCTGGCGGGCGCGCAGATGGTCGGACTGCTCCTGGGCTGGCGCCTGCAGCGAGCTGAGAAAGATGACCTGGCGCACCGGCGTCTGACGCAAGGCATCTCGCACGTTAACGGCGACGCGGCGTTCATGGGCGATGAAATCGCCGCCTTCGCCCATGCCATGCACCAGGTAGTAAAGGGTATCAACCCCGCGAAGCAGAGCAGGGAGATCCTGCGGTTGATTGAGGTCGATAGCGTGGCAGGTGACGCCGGGAAGATCGAGCTTCTGCAACCTGTCGATATGGCGTGCCGCCGCCAACACCGGATAACCTCGCGCGCTTAATTCGCGCACCAGATGCTGGCCAATATAGCCGCTGGCGCCGAGCACCAGAATAGATTGCGACACGCCTGACTCCTTAGCGTTGTAAAAAGGCTTGCCAGTGACCGACCACTTCCGTCAACTGCTGGCGGTTAACATCGAGATGCATGACCAGACGCACGACTGGCGAGGCGTTGATCAACACGCCGCGAGCCTGCATGAATTCGCCGAGGGCGCGCGCCTGCTCCTCACCGACGCGCACGAACAGCATGTTGGTGTCGTGGCGCATCACGTCAGCGCCGACGGCGCGTAGCTGTTCCGCCATCCACGCGGCGTTGTCGTGATCTTCCTGCAGACGGGTAACGTTATTTCGCAGAGCGTACAGACCGGCGGCGGCCAGAATGCCAGCCTGACGCATCCCGCCGCCGACCATTTTACGCCAGCGAATGGCGCGTCGGATGTACGCTTCGCTGCCCAGCAGCAGAGACCCGACCGGCGCGCCGAGCCCTTTTGACAGGCAGATGGTGAACGAATCACAGTATTGCGCGATATCGCGCAGCTCGCAGCCGTACGCTACAACGGCGTTGAAGATACGCGCGCCATCGACGTGTAGCGCCAGATTACGCTGGCGGGTGAACGCCCAGGCCTCTTGCAGATAGCCCCGCGGCAACACCTTACCGTTGTGCGTATTCTCCAGACTTAACAGGCGGGTGGGGGCGAAATGGATATCGTCGGGCTTAATTTTGGCCGCGACTTTATCCAGCGGCAGCGAACCGTCCGCCGCGGCATCGATCGGCTGCGGCTGAATACTGCCCAGCACCGCTGCGCCGCCGGCTTCATACAGATAGTTATGCGCGCCCTGGCCGACGATGTACTCTTCGCCGCGCTGGCAGTGGCTAAGCAGGCCAACGAGGTTGGCCTGGGTGCCGGTAGGCAGAAACAGCGCCGCCTCTTTACCAGCGAGCTCAGCGGCATAGCGCTGGAGTTCATTGACGGTTGGGTCGTCGCCATACACATCGTCCCCGACCGGGGCGGCCATCATGGCCTCCATCATGGCGCGCCCGGGGCGAGTTACGGTATCACTGCGAAGATCTATCACGGCATATCCTTGTTCTGATTCAGGGTGATAGCATTGTTTTACCTGAGCCAGTTGGTTTTCGCCAGTTCGATCACTTCATCGCCGCGTCCGCTGATAATCGCCCGCAGCATATACAGGCTAAATCCTTTGGCCTGCTCCAGCTTAATTTGCGGCGGGATCGCCAGCTCTTCCTTGGCTACCACCACATCGACTAACACCGGGCCGTCGGTGCTAAAGGCCGTTTGCAGCGCCTCATCAACCTCCGAGGCTTTCTCGACGCGCATCCCTTTGATCCCGCAGGCTTCGGCAATGCGGGCGAAGTTGGTGTCGTGCAGTTCGGTACCGTCGGTCAGATAGCCGCCGGCTTTCATCTCCATCGCCACGAAGCCGAGAATGCTGTTATTAAAAATGACGATTTTCACCGGCAGCTTCATCTGCGCCAGCGATAAAAAATCCCCCATTAGCATGCTGAAACCGCCATCGCCGCACATCGCGATGACCTGGCGATTCGGCGCGGTCGCTTTGGCGCCAATAGCCTGCGGCATGGCGTTGGCCATCGAGCCGTGGTTAAACGAACCCAGCAGGCGGCGTTTGCCGTTCATTTTCAGATAGCGCGCCGCCCAGACGGTGGGGGTACCGACGTCGCAGGTAAAGATCGCGTCGTCGTCGGCAAAGCGGCTAATCTGCTGCGCCAGATACTGGGGATGGAGCGCTTTTTCGCTGGGTTTGGCGAGATCGTCAAGCCCTTTACGCGCTTCGCGATAATCCTCCAGCGCTTTATCGAGGAAGCGGCGATCGGTTTTCTCTTCCAGCAGCGGCAGCAGCGCTTTCAGGGTCGATTTGATATCGCCCACCAGCGCCATATCCACCTTACTGTGCGCGCCGATGCTACCGGGGTTGATGTCGATCTGGATAATTTTGGCGTCGGTGGGATAGAACGCGCGATAGGGGAACTGGGTGCCGAGCAGGATCAGCGTGTCGGCGTTCATCATGGTATGGAAACCGGAAGAGAAGCCGATAAGCCCGGTCATGCCAACATCGTAAGGATTGTCGTATTCGACGTGCTCTTTCCCGCGCAGGGCATGGACGATAGGGGCCTTAATTTTCGCCGCAAACTCCACCAGCTCCTGGTGCGCGCCGGCACAGCCGCTGCCGCACATCAGGGCAATATTACTCGAGTAGCGGATAAGCTGCGCCAGCTTGTGCAGCTCTTCGTCCGCCGGAGTGACCGTGGGAAGCGGGGCATGATACCAGTGGCTGCTGGCGCTTTCCGGAGCCGGTTTTAGCGCCACGTCGCCGGGCAGGACCACCACCGACACGCCGCGGTTAATCACCGCCTTACGCATGGCGATAGCCAGCACCTGCGGAATTTGCTCAGGAGTGGAGACCAGCTCGCAGTAGTGGCTACATTCGCGGAACAGCTCCTGCGGATGCGTTTCCTGGAAATAGCCGCTACCGATTTCGCTCGACGGAATATGGGCCGCAATGGCCAGCACCGGTACGTGGTTACGATGGCAATCAAACAGACCGTTAATCAGATGAAGGTTGCCAGGCCCGCAGGAACCGGCGCACACCGCCAGTTCGCCGGTGAGCTGTGCTTCCGCGCCGGCGGCAAAGGCGGCAACCTCTTCATGGCGGGTCGGCATCCATTCGATGGTACCCATGCGGTTTAAACTGTCGCTCAAGCCGTTGAGGGAATCCCCGGTCACTCCCCAAATACGTTTCACGCCCGCTTGTTCAAGCGTTTTTGCAATGTATGACGCTACGGTCTGTTTCATGGTTTTCCATCTCCTTTTTGTGATAACGCTATCAAGCTTAGATGAAACTGCAGGTTGTGTTGCCGATTGCCCCTTATTTTTCGCTGGTTTTATTGATGGAGTATTGCGCATACTCTGGGAGCACACAGGGTGTAAAACAGGAAGAACATCAAATGGTTAAGGGATTGTTAAATACAGTAAATAAAACGCTATCGCATGAAGACGCCGGTAAACTCTTGTTACGACTTGCCGTTGGCGGCTTAATGTTATTTCACGGTCTGCATAAGCTAATCGACGGTGTGGATGGCATCAGCGGTATGCTGGTCGCGAAAGGGCTGCCGGGATTTATTGCCTACGGCGTGCTGGTGGGGGAAGTCGTCGCGCCTTGTTTGCTTATTCTTGGCGTATTGACGCGCCCGGCGGCGCTGGTGCTGGCGTTTACCATGGTGGTGGCCTGGCTGATGGTTGGGACAGGTAAGACATTCGAGCTGGATGCCGTCGGCGCATGGGCGATTGAAAGCCTGGTCTATTTCTTTATCGGCGCGCTGGCGATTGCGCTATTAGGGGCAGGTCGTTATTCGTTGGCCGGTCAGTCGGTCTGGCGGTAAAAAAGTGCCGGATGGCGGCATTAATGCCGCCATCCGGCCTACGGTCCGTGCGGCCTGCCTTTAATTTATTCACCACGCTGGCTGACACTACTGGTGCTGGTGATCTCAAAATCCCCCGGTGGCGCTGCAGCTTACCGGGGCTACAGCACGATGCGATTTGGTAGCCCGGAGAAGGCGCAACGCGCCGCGTCCGGGAAAACCCTTAAAAAAGTTGCAAACCGATAACAGTGTGGCCTGCCTTTAATTTATTCACCATGCTGGCTGAAACTGTCGGTGTTGGCGGCGACTGGCCGCCCCCTGTGCGCTCCCTGCGCCATGAGGGGCATAACGCAGAAGAAATATCGGAGCGCAATGTGCTCAGAATTAACACAAAGCACATGTTTTCCCCGACCAAAACCGTTGCAAACCGATAACAGTATCTACGGTCCTGTAGCCCCGGTAAGCGGTAGCGCCACCGGGGATTTTGACCTCAGGCGAGAACCAGATCGCTCTGCGGGTGGCAGGAGCAGGCCAGCACGTAGCCGTCGGCGATTTCCGCATCGGTCAGCGTCATAGTGCTGGTTACGCTGTATTCGCCGGCAACCACTTTGGTTTTGCAGCAGCCACAGACGCCAGCGCGGCAGGCGACGGTCACTGGTACTTTATTGCTCTCCAGCGCGTCCAGCAACGTGGCGCCGACCGGTGCGTAGAACGTTTTCGCCGGCTGCAGCTTGGTAAATTTCAATCCGTCGGTAGCGGCTTCCGCCACCGGGGTAAAGAACTTCTCTTTAAAGAAACGCGTCACGCCAAGCGCCGTCACTTCTTGTTCCACCATCTCCATATAAGGCGCCGGGCCGCAGGTCATCACGGTACGGCTGGAGAGATCCGGCACGCTTTGCAACAGCTCGCGGGTGAGGCGCCCGGCGATAAAGCCCGGCGTCGCGTCGTGTTCCGCCACCAGCGTGACCGGGTATTGACGCCACTCTTCGGCGAAAATGACATCCTTCGGCGAACGCACGTTAAAGATAACCTGCACATCCGCCTGCGGGCGGTACTTCGCCAACCAGCGGCGCATCGACATAATCGGCGTCACGCCGCAGCCTGCGGCCAGCATCAGAAAACGATCGCTTGTTTTATCTTCGCAGGTAAACTCGCCCATCGCATCCGACAGCCAGATATAGTCGCCGCGTTTTACATCGCGGGTTAACCACTGTGAGCCTGCGCCATCGTCAATACGACGAACGGTCAGCGTAATGTACTCACTGACCCCCGGCGTTGAGGAGAGCGTGTAGGCGCGCAGCGTATCCGCCGAATGGCGCACGCTAACCAGCGCGTACTGCCCGGCGCGATAGGGATAGTAGTCGTGGCACAGCAACGAAATCGTCCATACGTCCGGCGTTTCCTGCTGAATATGATGAACCTGCATTCGCCACGGGCACTGTTGAGTTGGCATTGTCATGCGGTGACTCCTTATGCGCTCAGCAACTGCTGCATATCTTGTTCTACGGTAGTGACGGAACGCAGACCAAATTTCTCGTTGAGGACAGCCAGCAGGTCCGGCGTGAAGAAGCCAGGCGCGGTCGGGCCGGTGACGATGTTTTTCACCCCGAGCGACAGCAGCGTCAGCAGGATGACGATGGCTTTTTGTTCGAACCAGGAGAGCACCAACGACAGCGGCAGATCGTTTACGCCACAGCCCAGTTTTTCCGCCAGCGTTACTGCGAGAATAATCGCCGAGTAGGCATCGTTACACTGACCGGCGTCGACCAGACGCGGCAGGCCTTCGATATCGCCGAAATCCAGTTTGTTGAAGCGGTATTTACCGCATGCGAGAGTCAAAATCAGGCAGTCGTCCGGTACGCTGGTAGCGAAATCAGTGAAGTAGTTACGTTCGCCGCGCGCGCCGTCGCAGCCGCCGACGAGGAAGATGTGGCGCAGTTTTTCACGGCTGACCAGATCAATCAGCGTATCCGCCGCGCCGAGCAGCGTCTGGCGGCCGAAACCAACGGTGATCAGATGCGGGATTTCGCTATACGGGAAGCCGGCCATTTGCTGCGCCTGGGTGATAACCGGGGAGAAATCTTCGCCTTCCAGATGATTGACGCCCGGCCAGCCGACGATGCTGCGAGTCCAGATGCGGTCGTCGTAGGCGCCGACGGTTGGGTCGATGATGCAGTTTGAGGTCATCACGATGGGCCCCGGGAAGCGGGCGAATTCAACCTGCTGGTTTTGCCAACCACTGCCGTAGTTGCCGATCAGATGTTTAAACTTACGCAGCTCCGGGTAACCGTGAGCCGGTAACATTTCACCGTGGGTATAGACGTTAACGCCGGTGCCTTCAGTCTGCTCTAACAGGTTATACAGATCTTTCAGATCGTGCCCGGAGATCAGGATGCACTTACCTTCGGTCGCTTTAACGTTGACCTGGGTCGGCGTCGGGTGGCCATATTTCGTGGTTTCACCGGCGTCGAGGATGCTCATCACTTTGAAGTTCATCTGGCCGATTTCCATCGAACATTCCAGCAGAGCGTTCATATCGGCAGGCCAGGTACCCAGCCACGCCATGATTTTATGGTACTGGGCGTAAATGTCGTTGTCGTACTGACCGAGCACGTGCGCGTGTTCCATATAGGCCGCGGCGCCTTTCAGGCCGTACAGGCACAGCAGGCGCAGGCCGAGGATATTCTCACCGATCGCGGCCTTGTCTTTATTTGGCGTATAGTCCGCCGCCTGACGTTGCAGCTCGCCCAGATCATCGCTAACCAGCTGCAGATCGGCTACCGGGCTGTCGACCGAAGCCTTGGCATCAATATTCAGGCATTGCGCTTTCAGCGCCTCGCGCATCGCGATGGCCTGACGGGCGTAGCCGACGATACGCGGCGAGTCGAAGTTCACGTTGGTTAGAGTAGAGAAGAACGCCCGCGGGGCGAAATTATCCACCTCATGATCGATGATGCCGTATTCACGTGCCTTAACGGCCCATGCGGATAGGCCCTGCAGCGAAGCAATCAGCAGATCCTGTAAATCGGAGGTTTCAGCGGTTTTACCGCACATACCCTGCGCGTAAGAACAGCCATTTCCTGCCGGCGTACGGATAGTTTGTTCACATTGCACACAAAACATGATCACACCTTTTAAAGTTATATTTTAGATACATGTTTAAGGTTATGCCTGTCGCCGTATGGAGAAAAGGTATTTCTGACACAACTTAAAGGGAGATTGATTTAGCGCAATTTTGGCGGTAGGGAACCTACCGCCATAGGGGGATCAGGCTGAGAAGAACGCCATCAGCACCGGCACCAGCAGGCTGAGGATAAAACCGTGGACGATGGCTGCAGGCACGATTTCCACGCCGCCGGAGCGCTGTAGCACCGGCAGAGTAAAGTCCATCGAGGTTGCGCCGCACAGCCCAAGCGCGGTAGAGCGGCTGCGCATTACCATGCCGGGGATTAACATTATCGCCAGCAGTTCGCGGGCCAGATCGTTAAAGAATGTCGCGCTGCCAATGACCGGGCCGTAGGATTCGGTCATCAGGATTCCGGAAAGGGAGTACCAGCCGAAGCCGGATGCCATCGCCAGACCGGTTTTAATGGGCAGACCAAGAATAAGGGCATTAATCACTCCGCCAAATAATGAGCTGGCCGCGACCACCACCGCGACAATCATTCCGCGGCGATTAAGCACAATTTGGCGTAAAGTCATTCCATTATTACGTAGCTGAATACCGATGAGGAATAATAAGAAAATTAAAGTATATTCGCTGGCTTCAGTCGCATGCTGTAAAAAAGAGAGGCCGCTTAATCCCAGCAGGAAACCAATTAGCACTACGCCAAGCAGCTGTAGTGACTCGAGAGCCATCGCCAGGCGCGAGGGTAATTTTTCCGGACGATGCTTGACTCGCCACGGCATTTTTTTATCCAGCCATAGCAGTGCTGCAATATTGCACAGAATAATAACCACAATGCTGACCGCGGAGTAATGCAGTATTGATAACAGATTGCTGCTGAGATTATCGAGGAAGGCAAGGCTAATCCCCATGAAAAAGAGGATAACGTAAACAATCCAGCTAAGCAGCCGGGTAATCAGTTTCAGTGCGGAAGGGTGACGCAGAGGAATAAGGTAGCCGACAATCAACGGCAGCAGAATGATTAATAGTCCCGAAAACATGAACGGCAAGGTCCTTGCAAAATAAGAATAGCGCCACTGACACTACCCAATTCGCCAGGCCGAGTAAAGCTGTCGACAAAAAGAAAAAGCCCGGCGTCGCCGGGCTTCTTGCGAGGATTAGTCGCGTTTTTCGAGCAGGGTGCGGTACAGCACGCCGCCGAGGATACCGCCGATGATTGGCATCACCCAGAACAGCCACAGCTGTTGCAGCGCCCAGCCGCCCTGGAAGATAGCGACCGCGGTGCTACGCGCCGGGTTTACGGAGGTGTTGGTGACCGGAATGCTAATCAGGTGAATGAGGGTCAGCGCCAGGCCGATGGCGATCGGCGCAAAGCCCGCCGGGGCGTTTTTATCGGTCGCACCGTGAATAACCAGCAGGAATCCGCAGGTCAACACGATTTCGATAACGATAGCGGACAGCATGGAGTAGCCACCCGGAGAGTGTTCGCCGAAACCGTTTGAAGCGAAGCCGCTCGCGGCAGCGTCGAAACCGGCTTTACCGCTGGCGACGACGTACAGCACCGCGGCGGCAATAATACCGCCGACAACCTGGGCGATAATATAACCAATTACGTCTTTAGCCGGGAAACGACCGCCAGCCCACAGGCCTAAAGTGACCGCTGGGTTAAAGTGCCCGCCGGAAATATGACCCACGGCAAAAGCCATGGTTAATACGGTTAAACCGAAGGCCAGGGCGACGCCGGCAAAACCAATTCCCAATTCCGGGAAAGCCGCTGCCAGCACTGCGCTGCCGCAGCCGCCGAATACAAGCCAGAATGTGCCAAAGCACTCTGCTGCTAATTTTCTGAACATAACCACCTCAAATAATAATGTAAACGAACACGTTATGACGTGCCGGTCTTTATTTATCGACGCAAAGGATGACGATAAAAATAAAGCGTCGCTATTCTAGGGACGAACGCCACCCTCGGACTAGTTAAATAAATTGATGTAATTTGATTTAGAGCAATGAGATGATTTTCCTTTCACCATGCATGATTTATGCAAGTGTAGAACACAACGCTGAAAAATAAACTACTACCGAAGATGAATTAATTTATTAATTATATGAAATCAAGAGCTGATACCTTACAAACTCATTTGCTTCTGAGTTCAATTGTCGGTGCGGAAAGCAGGGGGTGCCATGTTGTCTGCGCCTCGCTATACTACTGATTACTGAAGGAGAGTGTGGGCCAGGCGGAGGGGATATGCATCTTGAGCGTGTAGAGATCGTCGGATTTCGCGGTATCAACCGTTTATCGTTGATGCTCGAGCAAAACAATGTGCTAATCGGCGAAAACGCATGGGGTAAATCCAGCCTGCTGGACGCTCTGACGCTGCTTTTATCGCCTGAGTTTGACCTGTACCATTTCGTACGCGATGACTTCTGGTTTCCCCCCGGCGATATTCAGGGGCGGGAGCATCATCTGCATATCATTTTAACTTTCCGCGAAAATGAACCCGGGCGCCATCGCGTGCGCCGTTTTCGACCGCTTAGCGATTGCTGGGTGCCCTGTGATGACGGCTATCAGCGCATTTTCTATCGCCTTGAGGGGGAGCTGGCGGACGACGGCAGCGTGATGACCCTGCGTAGTTTTATTAACTGCCAGGGAGAGGCGCTGGAGATGCAAGATATCGACGATCTGGCGCGCCATCTGGTGCGCTTAATGCCGGTATTGCGCCTGCGCGACGCCCGCTTTATGCGCCGAATTCACAACGGAACCGTGCCGCATTCGCCGCAAATTGAGATTACCGCCCGGCAGCTGGATTTTCTCTCCCGCGAACTGGTCAATCATCCGCAAAATCTCACCGATGGGCAAATCCGCGAAGGGCTGTCGGCGATGGTGCAACTGCTAGAACATTACTTCGCCGAGCAGAGCAGCGCGCAAAGCCGCAATCGCCTGATGCGCCGACGTTCTCATGATGAACAACGCAGCTGGCGCTATCTCGATATTATTAACCGAATGATTGATAAACCCGGCGGTCGTAGTCACCGGGTGATCCTGCTTGGGTTGTTCTCCACTTTATTGCAGGCGAAGGGGACCGTCCGCCTCGATCGCGATGCGCGGCCGCTGCTGCTGATTGAAGATCCAGAAACGCGGTTGCATCCGATCATGCTTTCGGTCGCCTGGCATTTACTGAATCTCCTGCCGCTGCAGCGAGTCACTACAACCAATTCCGGCGAACTTTTGTCGTTGACGCCGGTCGAGCAGGTGTGTCGGCTGGTGCGTGAATCGTCCCGCGTCTCGGCGTGGCGGCTCGGTCCCGGCGGGATGAATGCGGAAGATAGCCGTCGCATTGCGTTTCACATTCGCTTCAACCGCGCGTCATCGCTGTTTGCCCGCTGCTGGTTGCTGGTGGAAGGCGAAACGGAAACCTGGGTTATCAACGAACTGGCGCGCCAGTGCGGGCATCATTTCGACGCTGAAGGGGTGAAGGTGATTGAATTCGCCCAATCCGGGCTCAAGCCGCTGATTAAATTTGCCCGCCGGATGGGGATTGAATGGCATGTGCTGGTCGACGGCGATGAGGCAGGAAAGAAGTACGCCGCTACGGTGCGCGGACTACTCAACAATGATAACGAACTGGAACGCGTACACTTAACCATGCTTCCGGCGATGGACATGGAACACTTTATGTATCGTCAGGGGTTCGATGATGTTTACCATCGGGTGGCGCAGATCCCGGATAATATGCCGATGAACATGCGCCGAGTGATCACCAAAGCCATTCACCGTTCATCGAAACCCGACCTGGCGATAGAAGTCGCGATGGAGGCTGGACGGCGGGGAATCGACGCCGTCCCGACGTTGCTGAAAAAGATGTTTTCCCGGGTGTTGTGGCTGGCGCGCGGGCGCGCTGATTAGCCCAGCAGCGAAAACCGTGCCATGTCTCGCCGCAAGACATCGCGGCAGCCCAACATCAATAAACATTAAGCATTGCTAAAATTCTGGCTTCTGTTCGCCGCCGCTTCCGTTAGAATCATCATCCGAGCTGCGGGGAATAGATCAGGAATTTTTTATGACATTGAATGGAAAACGCAGGAAAGTCTGGTGGCTGTTGGCGCTGGTGGTGGTTATTGCGGCCGTTTGGGGATGGCGCGTTCTGAACGCGCCGTTGCCGCAGTATCAAACGCTGGTGGCGCGTAAAGGCGATCTGCAGCAGAGCGTACTGGCGACGGGCAAGTTAGATGCGCTGCGTAAAGTCGACGTCGGCGCGCAGGTCAGCGGCCAGTTGAAGACGCTGCGCGTCAATATTGGCGATAAAGTACAGAAGGACCAGCTGCTGGGAGTTATCGACCCGGAGCAGGCTGAAAACCAGATTAAAGAAGTCGAAGCGACGCTCATGGAGCTGCGCGCTCAGTTAAAACAGGCGCAGGCCGAACGTAAGCTCGCGCAGGTAACCTTAGCGCGCCAGCAGCAGTTGGCGCAACGCCAACTGGTCTCACGCCAGGATCTGGATACCGCCGCCACCGATGTGGCGGTGAAAGAGGCGCAAATCGGCACCATAGAGGCGCAGATTAAACGCAACCAGGCGACCCTCGACACCGCGAAAACCAACCTCGACTACACGCGTATCCTGGCGCCGATGTCCGGCGAAGTGACGCAAATCACTACCCTGCAGGGACAGACTGTGATTGCCGCTCAGCAGGCGCCAAACATCCTGACGCTGGCGGACCTCAGTACCATGCTGGTCAAAGCGCAGGTTTCGGAAGCGGATGTGATCCATCTTAAGCCGGGGCAAAAGGCCTGGTTTACGGTACTCGGCGACCCTCTGACCCGTTACGAAGGTACGCTGAAGGATATTCTGCCGACGCCGGAAAAGGTCAATGATGCCATATTTTATTATGCGCGGTTTGAAGTTCCCAACCCGCAGGGGATCCTGCGTCTTGAAATGACGGCGCAGGTGCATATCCAGCTGGCGGAAGTGAAAAACGTGATTACTATTCCGCTCAGCGCGCTGGGCGACGCCATCGGCGATAACCGCTACAACGTGCGCTTGCTGCGCAACGGGGAAGTGAAAGAGCGTGAAATCGTTATCGGTGCGCGTAACGATACCGATGTGGCGGTGGCGAAAGGGCTGGAAGAGGGTGATGAGGTCATTATCAGCGAAAGCACGCCCGGAGCGGCAAAATGACGGCGCTGCTCGAACTGCGTGATATTCGCCGCAGTTACCCCTCGGGCGACGGTGAAGTTGAAGTCCTAAAGGGCATCACCCTCAGTATTGCCGCCGGGGAAATGGTGGCGATCGTTGGGGCTTCAGGTTCCGGCAAATCAACGCTGATGAACATCCTTGGCTGCCTTGATAAACCCACCAGCGGTACCTATCAGGTTGCCGGGGTCGATGTGTCGCATCTGAGCGGCGATGAACTGGCCAGGCTACGCCGCGAGCACTTTGGCTTTATTTTCCAGCGTTACCATCTGTTATCGCACCTGACGGCGGCGCAAAACGTCGAGGTCCCTGCTATCTATGCCGGCAAAGAGCGCCGGATTCGCCTTGAACGGGCGCGGGATTTACTCACCCGATTAGGTTTGGGCGAGCGGGCGGAATACTTCCCGTCGCAGCTATCCGGCGGGCAGCAGCAGCGCGTGAGTATCGCCCGCGCCCTGATGAACGGCGGCGAGGTGATCCTTGCCGATGAACCGACCGGGGCGCTGGATAGCCACTCAGGTGAAGAGGTCATGGCCATCCTGCATCAGCTTAAGGCGCAAGGGCATACGGTGATTATCGTCACCCACGACCCGCAGGTCGCGGCGCAGGCGGAAAGAATCATCGAATTGCGCGACGGTGAAATTGTGCGTAACCCACCGCCGTCATCGCTGGAAAAAGGCGGCGTGCTTCGCGCCGAAGACCGCGCGGAGCCTACCATCTGGCGTCAGTTCAGTAGTGGTTTTCGTGAGGCGCTGGTGATGGCCTGGCGGGCGATGGCGGCGAATAAAATGCGCACGCTGTTAACTATGCTTGGCATCATTATTGGTATCGCTTCGGTCGTCTCTATCGTGGTCGTCGGCGATGCCGCGAAACAGTTGGTTTTAGCCGATATTCGCGCCATTGGCACCAATACCATCGATGTTTACCCCGGCAAAGATTTTGGCGATGACGATCCGCGTTATCAGCAGGCGTTAAAATATGACGATCTGCTGGCGATTCAAAAACAACCATGGGTGAGCTCCGCGACGCCGGCGGTATCGAAAAGCCTGCGCCTGCGCGCTAATAACATCGATGTGGCCGCCAGCGCCGAAGGCGTTGGCGCGCAATATTTCAACGTTTACGGCATGACGTTCAGCGAGGGAAATACGTTCAATGAGCTGCAGCTGAATAGCCGGGCGCAGGTGGTGGTGCTGGATAGCAATGCCCGTCGCCAGCTATTCCCCCACAAGGCGAAAGTGGTTGGCGAGGTGATTTTGGTCGGTAATATGCCGGCGACGATTGTCGGCGTGGCTGATGAGAAACAATCGATGTTCGGCAGCAGCAAAATCCTCCGCGTCTGGCTGCCCTATTCCACGATGGCCGGGCGGGTGATGGGGCAATCGTGGCTTAACTCGATAACCGTCCGCGTGCAGGAGGGCTACGATAGCGCCACCGCTGAGCAGCAACTGGTGCGGTTGCTGGAGCTCCGCCATGGCAAAAAAGATGTTTTCACCTGGAATATGGACAGTGTCTTGAAAACGGCGGAAAGGACCACACATACTTTACAGCTGTTCCTGACCCTGGTGGCGGTGATCGCGCTGGTCGTCGGCGGAATTGGGGTGATGAATATCATGCTGGTGTCAGTCACGGAGCGCACCCGTGAAATCGGCATCAGAATGGCGGTTGGCGCCCGGGCCCGGGATGTTCTGCAGCAGTTTCTTATTGAAGCGGTGCTGGTTTGTCTGGTGGGCGGCGCAATCGGCGTGAGTTTGTCGTTGATGATCGCGTTCATTTTGCAACTGTTCTTACCCGGTTGGGAAATCGGTTTTTCGCCGCTGGCGCTGTTGACCGCATTTTTGTGTTCGACGTTCACCGGAGTGCTTTTTGGCTGGTTACCGGCGCGTAATGCCGCGCGATTAGACCCGGTTGATGCGTTGGCGCGTGAGTAAGGAGATAAAAATGCCAGTCAGAAGGACTGGCATTTTATTAGCAGGATGTACACAATGAAGCAAAAGAGTTATGCAGCCGTTTCTGCTTCCACAGGAACAATCACGCTGGCGTGATTGCCTTTCGGCCCCTGGTGAACATCAAACCGAACGGATTGCCCGGCTTTTAGCGTTCTGTAACCATCCATCTGGATGGTGGAGTAATGGGCGAAAATGTCTTCGCCGCCGCCCTCAGGGCAAATAAAACCGAACCCTTTGGCATTGTTGAACCACTTAACAGTACCCATTTCCATACTTCGACATCCTTCGTAAATCTTTATAAGTAAGATGGAATGAACCGGTAGGGGAGTTACGAGTTGTACAATTGCTCGCCAACTCTCGCCAGTACAATTTAGAGAAATACGGAAATGCGTCAAGCAATTGACGAGGGTGGACGGTGAAAAATGCGTCAAAATTTGAAGCAGTTAACGCTATTGCTGGGGAATGTGACAGGCGTCGCGGATGGAAGCAATAGATGATAGTTATCTATGATCTATTGTAAATTTGTAACGTGCATAACCTCAGATCATCGACAGGCCGCGGCCTGTTGGCAACAGCAACCGATGACGAACATTGACGATGAGTAAGAGAGATTGGCTGGACTTCGATCAACTGGTAGAAGATGAAGTTCGTGATGCGCTTAAACCACCATCTATGTATAAAGTGATATTAGTCAATGATGACTACACTCCAATGGAGTTTGTTATTGACGTGTTACAAAAATTCTTTTCTTATGATGTAGAACGTGCAACGCAACTGATGCTCACGGTTCACTATGAAGGTAAGGCGATTTGCGGCGTTTTTACCGCCGAAGTTGCGGAAACCAAAGTCGCTATGGTGAACCAGTACGCCAAGGAGAACGAGCATCCATTGCTGTGTACGCTAGAGAAAGCCTGATTACAGGCATGAAAATTGGGGGAGGTGCCTATGCTCAATCAAGAACTGGAACTCAGTTTAAACATGGCTTTCGCCAGAGCGCGCGAGCACCGTCATGAATTTATGACCGTCGAGCACTTGTTGCTGGCTTTGCTCAGCAACCCCTCGGCACGCGAAGCGCTGGAAGCCTGTTCCGTGGACCTGGTCGCTTTGCGTCAGGAACTTGAAGCCTTCATCGAACAGACCACTCCCGTCCTTCCGGCTACGGAAGAAGAGCGAGACACCCAGCCGACGCTAAGTTTTCAGCGCGTGCTGCAGCGTGCGGTTTTTCACGTCCAATCCTCCGGTCGCAGCGAAGTCACCGGCGCCAACGTCCTGGTCGCGATTTTCAGCGAGCAGGAGTCGCAGGCCGCCTATCTGCTGCGTAAACATGAAGTCAGCCGCCTTGATGTGGTGAATTTCATCTCTCACGGCACGCGCAAAGACGAGCCCAGCCAGCCTTCGGAAAATAACGCGAGCCAGCCGGGTAACGAAGAGCAAGCAGGCGGGGAGGATCGTATGGAAAACTTCACCACCAATCTCAACCAGCTTGCGCGCGTGGGCGGTATCGATCCGCTGATCGGCCGTGATAAAGAGCTGGAGCGTGCTATTCAGGTATTGTGTCGCCGCCGTAAAAACAACCCGCTGCTGGTGGGTGAGTCCGGCGTCGGCAAGACCGCGATTGCGGAAGGGCTCGCCTGGCGTATCGTCCAGGGCGACGTACCGGAAGTGATGGCGGATTGCACCATTTACTCGCTGGATATCGGTTCGCTGCTGGCGGGCACCAAATATCGCGGCGATTTTGAAAAACGCTTTAAAGCGCTGCTGAAACAGCTTGAGCAGGATACCAATAGCATCCTGTTTATCGATGAGATCCATACTATCATCGGCGCAGGCGCGGCCTCCGGCGGTCAGGTCGATGCGGCTAACCTGATTAAACCGCTGCTTTCCGGCGGCAAGATCAGGGTGATTGGCTCCACGACCTACCAGGAGTTCAGCAACATTTTTGAAAAAGATCGCGCGCTGGCGCGTCGTTTCCAGAAAATCGACGTGACCGAGCCTTCTGTCGAAGAGACGGTGCAGATCATCAACGGCCTGAAACCGAAATACGAAGCGCACCACGATGTGCGTTATACCGCCAAAGCGGTTCGTGCGGCGGTCGAGCTGGCGGTGAAATACATCAACGATCGTCATCTGCCGGATAAGGCGATTGACGTGATCGACGAAGCGGGGGCGCGGGCGCGGCTGATGCCGGTCAGTAAGCGCAAGAAAACGGTCAATGTGGCGGATATCGAATCTGTGGTTGCGCGCATTGCGCGTATTCCGGAGAAGAGCGTCTCCCGCAGCGATCGCGATACGCTGAAAAACCTTGGCGACCGTCTGAAAATGTTGGTCTTCGGTCAGGATAAAGCGATTGAAGCGCTGACTGAAGCTATCAAGATGGCGCGTGCCGGGCTTGGACATGAGCATAAGCCGGTTGGGTCTTTCCTGTTTGCCGGGCCGACCGGGGTCGGGAAAACCGAAGTCACCGTGCAGCTGGCGAAAGCGCTGGGCATTGAGCTGCTGCGCTTTGATATGTCCGAGTATATGGAACGTCATACCGTTAGCCGCTTGATTGGCGCGCCTCCGGGATACGTCGGTTTCGATCAGGGCGGGCTGTTGACTGATGCGGTTATCAAACATCCGCACGCGGTGCTGCTGCTTGATGAGATCGAAAAAGCGCATCCGGATGTCTTCAATATCCTGCTGCAGGTAATGGATAACGGTACGCTGACCGATAACAACGGCCGTAAAGCGGACTTCCGCAACGTGGTGCTGGTGATGACCACCAACGCCGGGGTGCGTGAAACCGAGCGTAAATCGATTGGTCTTATCCAGCAGGATAACAGCACCGATGCGATGGAAGAGATCAAAAAGATCTTTACGCCGGAGTTCCGTAACCGTCTCGACAATATCATCTGGTTCGATCACCTCTCTACGACCGTGATCCATCAGGTGGTCGATAAGTTTATCGTCGAGCTGCAGGTACAGCTGGATCAGAAAGGCGTGTCGCTGGAAGTGAGCCAGGAAGCGCGTGACTGGCTGGCAGAGAAGGGATATGACCGGGCAATGGGCGCGCGTCCAATGGCGCGGGTGATTCAGGACAACCTGAAGAAACCGTTGGCGAATGAGCTGCTGTTTGGTTCGCTGGTGGACGGCGGCCAGGTCACCGTTGAGTTGGATAAAGCCAACAACGTGCTGACCTACGGCTTCCACAGCGCGCAAAAGCACAAACCAGAAGCGGCGCATTAAATAAATTCTGAATTGTTCAATGATAAAGACCGGGCTGGTGACAGCCCGGTCTTTTTTTATTAGCGTGGGACGGGACGGATAAAATCACAAGGATGAACCATGAAACCCGGCAAATTTTTGCTCTGCGCCTCGCTGGCGCTGTTTTCCATTGCCGCTCAGGCGCAATGTCCGGATATGACAGGAAGTTATCGGTTTAGCGGTGCTGAAAATCCCTTCTATCTGGTTAAGGCTGCCGGGGGGCCAACCTATAAGGCGTTTTTCCCCACCGGATCAGGTAAGTATGTGAGCACATACACCATTGATATCCCCGAGGAAAAACGGTTAGAGGAGCAAATCCCGCAATGTGCCTTGCTAATCAAAGGCGCTGGGATGTTGGTGAAAACGGAGAAGGGAAAGAAAATTACCACCACGAGTCAGTCGCAAAATTATATGACTGAGAAAACCATTACTACCGATTATGGTTTAATGGTTTATTCCGGCTTCGCTTCAGAGCTTATTGGTATCGACAAATTGAGCGCTCATGTGCCGAAAGAAGCGCTAAATAATACCCTGCCGATAGATAAAGAGATGACAGAGTAAATCAGCGCGGGAAGCGGAAATGAAAAGACCGGGCATGAGCCCGGCCTTCAGCATCTGACGCCTTAGCGGCGGAAACAATTAGCGACTACGGAAGACAATGCGGCCTTTGCTCAGGTCGTACGGGGTCAGCTCAACAGTCACTTTGTCGCCCGTCAGAATGCGGATGTAGTTTTTACGCATTTTACCGGAAATATGCGCAGTTACCACGTGACCGTTTTCCAGTTCTACGCGGAACATAGTGTTAGGCAACGTTTCAAGTACGGTGCCCTGCATTTCAATATTGTCTTCTTTGGCCATCTAGTCCTCTGGGGTATCACTACCGTAGTTTTGAACCGGCAAGATAATGCCGAAGTTCAGCAAGTATGTAAAGTTTTACGTATACCCAAAACAGTTCGCGTCGCAGGCTGGCGATAAATAATTGCGCGCAGCCAGCGCCTGTAGCTTAAAACATGACGGGTATAAATCGCCGAAGTAGTTTTGGCGCATTGCCCGGAATACACGCGGTGAAACCGCATGACAGGCGCAAACGTAAAGGGCAGTGACAGAACGATGGGCGTTATCTGACTCTTATTATTCCCAAACGGCGGCGGGGCAACAGGCAGAAGCTACTCTACCGCGCAATTATACCACCACGCTAAGAAATGTGCTGAAAACATTTATCCATTACCGGTAAATAGCACCCTTGGTACCCAAAATCGCTCCGGTAAGCGGTAGGTGCGTAATACGGAAAGGTAATCGAGATAATCGCGGCGCGGGATTTCAATCGCCCCTAAAGAGGCGGTATGCGCGTTGAGAACCTGGCAGTCAATTAATCTGCCGCCATCCTGGGCAAAAGCCTGACAGAAGATCATCAGCGCGGTTTTGGAGGCATTTTCCGCCCGGCTAAACATCGATTCGCCGCAAAACAGCGCTCCCTGCGCCACGCCATACATGCCGCCGACCAGCGAGTTTTCATCCCATACCTCGATTGAATGAGCGTGACCAAGTTCATGTAACTGGTGATAGGCCTGCACGATGCTGGGGGTGATCCAGGTGCCTTCATCACGATGGCTGGCGCAGCCCTCGATAACCTGGCCGAAGGCGTGGTTGAGCGTCACCCGATAGGGAGAGCGTTGATGAAAGCGCTTCATGCTGCGGCTAAAGTGGAATTGCTCCGGCCACAGTACGGCGCGTGGGTCGGGCGACCACCATAAAATAGGGTCGCCGGGAGAAAACCATGGAAAAATACCGCGCTGATAGGCCATGAGCAGGCGAGCGGGGCTCAGATCGCCGCCCAGCGCCAGCAGGCCATTTGGTTCACGCAGGGCGCCTTCCGGGGAAGGGAAGGCGATAGAGTCACGAGAGAGCTGAACCAGACGCATTTTTGACCTCAATACGCACCAGCAATTGTTGACAATAATAGCTTACAGACGTTGCTTAAACTGGTAATAGCGGCCCTGTTTCGCCAGCAGCTCTGCGTGACTACCTTGCTCAATAATTTGTCCGTTGTCCATGACTATTATCTGATTAAACCGCGCCAGCCCACGCAGGCGGTGGGTGACCATCAGTACGGTTTTTTCGTGCATCACTTCGCTAAGTAAATCAAGGATCTGGCTTTCCGTTGTCGCATCCAGACCTTCGGTGGGCTCATCAAGCAGCATTAGCGGCGCATCGTGCAATAGCGCGCGGGCGATGGCCAGTCGACGTAGCTCGCCGCCGGAAAGCTGACGTCCGCCTTCACCAAGCCAGCTATTCAGACCGCTATCTTCCAGCAGTTTCTCCAGGCCGACGCGCTCCAGGATATTGGCAAGCTCGCCGTCGCTGGCCTGCGGCGCGGCAAGCAGCAGATTATCGCGCAGCGTCGCGCTGAAGAGATGTACCCGCTGCGGCACGACGCTCATCGCCTGGCGCAGGGTCGTTTCAGACAGTGCGCTAAGCGGCTGGCCATTTAGTTGAATCTGACCGTTGGCCGGATCCCAGGCGCGGGTCAATAGCTGTAGCAGAGTTGATTTACCGCAGCCGGTACGGCCAAGAATGGCGATATGCTCGCCTGCCGCGACCTGCAGCGAAATATCTTTCAGCGCCGGGGCCGATTGCTGCGGGTAGCTGAAGGTTACCTCATTCAGGGTAAGCGCTACCTGGGAGAAGCTTTGCGGTGTCTGCTGGCTGAACGTCACCTCGGGCTGCTGCTCGGTAATCTGCGTGATGCGGCGGGCGGACGCGATGACCTGGCCGAGATGCTGGAAGGCGCCGGTGACCGGCGCCAGCGCTTCAAATGCCGCCAAGGCGCAGAAAACGAAGAGAGCGATGAGCGCGCCCGGCTGGCTATTACCGCCAACGCCGTCAGATGCCATCCACAGCATGGCGATCACCGCGATGCCGCCAATCAACAGCATCAGCGCCTGCGACAGGGCGGTAAGCTCTGCCTGACGGCGCTGCGCTTCTTGCCAGCGCTGTTCCGTTTTTTCCATCTGTTCGCGGTAGCGATCGCTGGCATTAAAAAGCATCAACTCGGCCTGCCCCTGTAGCCAGGAGGTGAGTTGCTGGCGATATTGCCCGCGAAGCTGGGTGATATGCTCCCCGGTCGGCTTACCGGCACGGTAAAACAGCGGTGGCAGCAGGAGTAGCGTCGCCAGCATAATACCGCCAAGCGTGAGCGCCAGGGTGACATCGAGTACGCTTAAGCCGATGGTTACCACCAGAATGACCACCAGCGCGCCAACCAGCGGCGAAATCACGCGTAGATAGAGGTGATCCAGCGTGTCGACATCAGCCACGATGCGGTTGAGTAACTCGCCCTGGCGAAAACGCGCCAGCCCGGCGGGGGAGAGCGGCAGCAGTTTGCTAAACGTGGCGACGCGCAGGTGCTGCAATACCCGGAAAGTCGCGTCGTGGCTTACCAGACGCTCAAAATAGCGGCCTGCAGTACGAATAATCGCTGCGCCGCGAACGCCTGCGGCGGGCAGCATGTAGTTAAAACTGTAGATACCGGCGACGCCGACGACCGCCGAGGCGGAAAGGAACCAACCGGAAAGCGTTAACAGCCCGATACTTGCCAGCAGCGTAACGATAGCCAGCACCACGCCGAGGGTCAGCAGCCATTTGTGGCGTTTGTATAGCGCCAGATAGGGTAACAGTGCGCGCATTTAAATTTCCTCCTGGCGATGGGCTAACAGTGAGGCAAACGCGCCTCCAGCGGCAGAAAGCTGCGCATAGTCGCCTTGCTCGACAATCTGACCATCCTGCATTACCCAGATAGCATCCCACTCGGCGAGTCCTGCCAGTTGGTGGGTGACCATCAGGGTGGTCTGCTGGGTGGAGGCGTGAGACAGCGCCTGCATGACGCGCTGTTCGCTATGGGCGTCAAGGCTGGCCGCTGGTTCATCAAGCAGCAACAGACGGCACGGCACCAGCAGCGCGCGCGCTACGGCAATGCGCTGAGCCTGGCCGACAGAGAGGCCAGCAGCCTGATCGCCGACCGGGGTATTAATACCTTGTGGCAGTTGGGAGATAAACTCGCTGACCCAGGCCTTATCCAGAGCTAGCTGCAGTTGCGCTTCCGTGGCTTCTGGCCACGCCAGCAGCACGTTTTCACGCAGAGTGGCAGCGGGCAGCTGCGGGTTCTGACCGACCCAGCTAATTAGCCGACGCCAGCGTTCAGCATCGAGATCGCGCAACTCCACGCCGTTAACCTGTAGCGAACCTTCATAGGGAAGAAAGCCTGTCAGCGTATTCAGCAGCGAGCTTTTACCAGAGCCGCTCTGGCCAACCAGTACCACACGTTCTCCGGCGTTCAGGATAAAACTAAGCGGGCCTGCCAGCGTTTTGCCATCCGGTGATTTGACTATCAGATCGCGGGCTTCGAGGCGAATCAGTTCATGATCGCTTAGCGTTTTCTCGCCCCGTTCGGCCTGCGCCAGCGGAGTTTCCATAAAGGACTTCAGGCTATCCGCTGCGCCAATGGCCTGAGCCTTAGCATGGTAAAATGTGCCTAAATCACGCAGCGGCTGGAAAAACTCCGGCGCCAGTATCAGGGTTAAAAAACCTGACATCAGCGTGACGCCGACGCCGTAGTGGCCGAAGTCGAGCTCGCCGAGGTAGGAAAAACCGAAATAGACCGCCACCAGCGCGATAGAGAGCGAGGTAAAGAATTCCAGTACGCCGGAGGAGAGAAAAGCCAGACGCAGGACTTCCATCGTCCGCTGGCGGAAATCCTGCGACGCGTCGCGGATATTATTGATTTCCGCTTCGCCGCGGTTGAACAGGCGCAGTGTTTCCATGCCGCGTAGGCGGTCGAGGAAGTGGCCGCTAAGGCGACCGAGCGCAAGGAAATTGCGCCGGTTGGCATCGGCGGCGCCCATCCCGACCAGCGCCATAAAGAGCGGGATCAGCGGAGCGGTGCCGAGTAAAATTAGCGCGGCTGCCCAGTTGCTGGGGAAGATAGTGATAACAATCAGCAGCGGCACGCAGGCGGCCAGCGTCATCTGCGGCAGATAGCGCGCGTAGTAATCATGCATATCGTCGATTTGCTCGAGGATGAGCGTCGCCCAACTGCCGGCGGGTTTTCCCTGAATCCAGGCCGGGCCCGCCTGCTGAAGGCGGTCCAGCACCTGGCGGCGAATTTCATAACGGATATGCTGGCCGGCGTGGAAGCCGACGCGTTCGCGTAGCCATACCACCCAGGCGCGCAGGATCAGCACCAGCGCCAGCAAGGTAAATGGCAGCAGCAGCGCCGTCGCCGGGATATTTTCCATAATCATTCGGTGAAGGATACGCGCCAGGAACCACGCCTGAGCGACGATCAACAGACCGCTCACGACGCCCAGCAGGCGAGAAATCATCAACCAGCGACGGGAGATAATGCTTTTTTCTTTTAACCAGCGGGTTAACTCTTGTTGACGGGTTTTATTCATTGCGCGCTTAGCAGGTGTCGTTATGAGATTTTTGGGCACGGCAATGTTACAACGCGGCAAAAATAAAGGCGACTTTTCGTCGCCTTCTTTACCTTTGTTACTGACTTGTAAAGATTATTTGCAAGCGTCAGCTAAACCATCGAGGTAGCGTTCCGCGTCCAGCGCCGCCATGCAGCCGGTGCCGGCGGAGGTAATCGCCTGACGGTAGATATGGTCCATCACGTCGCCTGCCGCGAACACGCCGGGGATACTGGTTTGCGTGGCGTTACCGTGGATGCCGGACTGCACTTTGATATAACCGTTTTCCAGCGCTAACTGACCTTCAAAGATAGCGGTGTTCGGGCTGTGTCCAATGGCGACAAACAGACCGGCGACGTCCAGGGTTTCAACATTGTCGCTATTTTTGGTATCGCGCAGACGCAGGCCGCTGACGCCCATCTGATCGCCGGTAACTTCTTCCAGGGTGCGATCGGTGTGCAGTACGATATTGCCGCTTTCCACTTTATCCATCAGGCGCTTGATCAGAATTTTTTCCGCACGGAAGGAGTCGCGACGGTGGATCAGATGCACTTCGGCCGCAATGTTGGACAGATACAGCGCTTCTTCAACCGCCGTGTTGCCGCCGCCGATGACCGCGACTTTCTGGTTACGATAGAAGAAACCGTCGCAGGTGGCGCAGGCAGAAACGCCGCGGCCTTTGAAAGCCTCTTCAGAAGGCAGACCCAGGTAACGGGCGGAAGCGCCGGTTGCGATAATCAGCGCGTCACAGGTGTACTCGCCGCTGTCGCCGACCAGGCGGAACGGACGGTTCTGCAGATCGACGCTGCTGATGTGATCGAAAATAATTTCAGTTTCGAACTTGGTGGCATGCTCGTGCATACGTTCCATGAGCAGCGGACCGGTCAGATCGTTTGGGTCGCCTGGCCAGTTTTCCACTTCAGTGGTGGTGGTCAGCTGACCGCCTTTTTCCATGCCGGTGATCAGCACCGGCTGCAGGTTTGCGCGCGCAGCATAGACCGCCGCGGTATATCCTGCAGGTCCAGAACCTAGAATAAGCAGTTTACTGTGTTTGGCTGTGCCCATGAGATCCCCATATTTTATTGGCATACATTGGGCTGGATTGTAGGGAATTTGCGGGCGTAAAAAAAGAGCGTAGCGATTTTGTTAACGATATGTGCAATAGAACCCGCCGATGGATTGGCGATTTAACGAGCGGAAAATATAATTAATTCTACTGTTAGCGCCCTGATTATAAGATGAAAACATGAGATTCAGAGGGGGTTGATGATGAATATCTGGCATCTTGTACTAAAAATCGATGTTTTGCTTTGACAATCCCCTGTGCTTTTGCGAAAACATTCATGGAAGAAGAAAAGCAGTGTTTCGCGTGTGGCGAATGTTCATGCACGCAAATGCCATTTTTATCCGGGTCAGCGAAATCTACGCATGGTGTGGACAGACGCCATGCGTGATGTCGGTGACTGCCATCAGGCAACGGACTTCTCACGTACCCCTGGGTTACTCAACGTCGTACGGGTAATAACGGGATGGGCTCTGGCAGTGAAGGCGCAGAGTCAGAACAGGAGTAGGGAAGGAATACAGAGAGACAATAATAATGGTAGATAGCAAGAAACGCCCTGGCAAAGATCTCGACCGCATCGATCGTAACATTCTGAATGAACTGCAAAAAGACGGGCGTATTTCCAACGTCGAGCTTTCCAAACGGGTGGGACTTTCTCCGACGCCATGCCTTGAGCGCGTGCGTCGACTGGAAAGACAGGGTTTTATTCAGGGCTATACGGCGCTGCTCAACCCGCATTATCTGGATGCATCACTTCTGGTATTTGTTGAGATTACTCTGAATCGTGGTGCGCCGGATGTGTTTGAGCAATTTAACGCCGCAGTGCAAAAACTTGAAGAAATTCAAGAGTGTCATCTGGTATCCGGTGATTTTGACTATCTGTTGAAAACCCGCGTACCGGACATGTCAGCGTATCGTAAATTGCTGGGCGAAACCCTGCTGCGCCTGCCGGGCGTAAACGACACCCGTACCTACGTGGTTATGGAAGAAGTCAAGCAGAGTAATCGTCTGGTAATCAAGACGCGCTAACACGGAACAGGTGCAAAATCGACGTAGTTTGATTACACTCCTGTTAATCCATACAGCAACAGTGCCGGGGAGACCCGGCGCTGTTGTCCGTTTTAGCAGCAGGCAGGAAATTGCCTGATACCTGGAGAGCCTTTCTTGAGCCAGGAATACACCGAAGACAAAGAAGTCAAACTAACGAAGCTAAGCAGCGGGCGCCGCGTTCTTGAGGCGTTACTCATCCTTTGCTCTCTTTTTGCCATCTGGCTGATGGCGGCATTACTGAGCTTTAATCCATCCGATCCCAGTTGGTCGCAGACCGCCTGGCATGAGCCTATCCATAATCTGGGCGGCATGCCCGGAGCGTGGCTGGCGGACACGCTATTTTTCATCTTTGGCGTAATGGCGTACACCATCCCCGTGATTATCATCGGCGGCTGCTGGTTTGCATGGCGTCATCAGGAAAATGACGAGTATGTCGACTACTTCGCCGTTTCGCTGCGCCTGATCGGCGCGCTGGCGCTCATTCTCACTTCCTGCGGTCTGGCGGCAATCAATGCCGACGATATCTGGTACTTTGCCTCCGGCGGCGTCATTGGCAGCCTGCTTAGCACCACCTTACAACCCTTGCTGCACAGCAGCGGCGGCACTATCGCCTTGCTTTGTATCTGGGCTGCAGGTTTAACGCTGTTTACCGGCTGGTCATGGGTCAGCATTGCCGAGAAACTCGGCGGCGCCATCCTTTCTATTTTGACCTTTGCCAGTAATCGTACCCGTCGGGACGATACCTGGGTTGATGAAGGCGAATATGAAGATGATGAATATGAAGATGATGAAGACGACGATAACGCGCAGCCGCGGGAATCGCGTCGCGCCCGCATCTTACGCAGCGCGCTAGCGCGTCGTAAGCGTCTGGCGGAAAAGTTCGCCAACCCGATGGGGCGTAAAACCGATGCCGCGCTGTTCTCCGGTAAACGTATGGATGATGCGGAAGCCGTACAATACAGCGCCAGCGGCGCGCCTGTCGCCGCTGATGATGTCCTGTTCTCAGGCGCCAGCGCCGCACGTCCTGGCGATTTAGACCCTTACGATCCGCTGCTGAATGGCCATACGGTGGCCGACCCGATCGGCGCCGCTTCCGCCGCTGCAGCTGTGCCGCAGGCATGGGCGGAGCAGGGGGCAGGGCAGGCATACCAACCGGAGGCTGCTCACCTGCAACCACCGGTGCATCAGCCTGAGTATGCGCCGCAGCAGCCGCCGGTTTACCAGCCGGAAGTCGCGCATCCGCAGCAGCCGGTGTATCAGCCTGAATACGCGCCGCAGCAGCCGCCGGTTTACCAGCCGGCAGCCGCGCATCCGCAACAGCCGGTGTATCAGCCTGAATACGCGCCGCAGCAGCCGCCGGTTTACCAGCCGGAAGCCGCGCATCCGCAACAGCCGGTGTACCAGCCTGAGTATGCGCCGCAGCAGCCGCCGGTTTACCAGCCGGAAGCCGCGCATCCGCAGCAGCCGGTGTATCAGCCTGAGTACGCGCCGCAGCAGCCGCCGGTTTACCAGCCGGCAGCCGCGCATCCACAGCCGCCGGTTTATCAGCCTGAGTACGCGCCGCAGCAGCCGCCGGTTTACCAGCCGGAAGCCGCGCATCCGCAGCAGCCGGTGTATCAGCCTGAATACGCGCCGCAGCAGCAGCCTGTTTACCATCAGGAACCGGCGCCTGCCGCTGAGCCTGAAGCGCCGCAGGAAGAAACTAAACGTCCGCCGATGTATTACTTCGAGGAAGTTGAAGAGAAACGCGCGCGCGAACGCGAGTTGCTGGAGTCCTGGTACCAGCCAATCCCTGAACCAGCGAGTCCGGTGGCGACCAAACCGATAACCACTCCGACTGCTCCATCCATGCCATCAGTTGAGGCCGCCGCCGTGACAGCCGTCGCCGCTGGCGTTCATCAGGCCACGACTTCTGGAAGCGCAGCCGCGGCCGCCTCAGTGGCATCAACCGTCGCTGACGCAGCGCCCGTTTTCAGCCCGGCATCCAGCGGCCCGCGGGTACAGGTAAAAGAGGGCATCGGTCCGAAATTGCCGCGTCCGAATCGCGTCCGCGTACCGACTCGTCGGGAACTGGCTTCCTATGGCATTAAGCTGCCGTCTCAGCGTATTGCTGAAGAGCGCGCGCGTCGGGCCGAGCTTGAACATCATTACGATAATGAGCCGTTGAGCGACGAAGAAGCCGATGCGCTGGAACAGGACGAGCTGGCTCGTCAGTTTGCCGCAACCCAACAACAGCGCTATGGCGAGTCCTATGAGTCAGAAAGCGATGAGCAGGACGAAGACGCTGCCGCTGAAGCGGAACTGGCGCGCCAGTTTGCCGCCACTCAGCAACAGCGCTATGCCAGCGAGCAGCCGCCGGGAGCTAATCCCTTCTCACCGTCGGACTATGAGTTCTCGCCGATGAAAACGCTGGTCAATGATGGTCCGAGCGAGCCGCTGTTTACGCCGACGCCGGAAGTACAGCCCCAGCAACCGGCTCAGCATTATCAACAACCGGCAGCCGCGCCGCAGCAGGGTTATCAACCTGCGCAGCAGCCCGTACACCATCAGCCGGTAGCGCCGCAGCCGCAGGCTTATCAGACGGCTCAACAGCCAATGCAGCAGCAACAGCCGGTTGCGCCGCAGGGTTATCAGCCGCCCGCGCCGCAGCCGCAGGAGAGCCTTATTCATCCATTGCTGATGCGTAATGGCGACAGCCGTCCGCTACAAAGGCCAACAACGCCGTTGCCGTCGCTGGATCTCCTGACGCCGCCGCCGAGCGAAGTTGAACCTGTCGATACCTTTGCGCTTGAGCAGATGGCGCGCCTGGTTGAAGCGCGTCTCGCCGATTTCCGCATTAAAGCGGATGTGGTGAACTACTCGCCGGGCCCGGTGATCACCCGTTTTGAGCTGAATCTTGCGCCGGGGGTGAAGGCCGCGCGTATCTCTAACCTGTCGCGCGACCTTGCGCGTTCGCTGTCGACCGTGGCGGTGCGCGTGGTAGAAGTCATTCCGGGTAAACCTTACGTTGGCCTGGAATTACCGAACAAAAAACGCCAGACCGTATACCTGCGCGAAGTGCTCGATTGTCCGAAATTCCGCGAGAACCCATCGCCGCTTACCGTGGTGCTGGGTAAAGATATCGCCGGCGATCCGGTGGTGGCCGATCTGGCGAAAATGCCGCATCTGCTGGTTGCCGGTACCACCGGTTCTGGTAAATCGGTTGGCGTGAACGCCATGATCCTCAGCATGCTCTACAAGGCGCAGCCGGAAGACGTGCGTTTCATCATGATCGACCCGAAAATGCTTGAGCTGTCGGTGTACGAAGGTATCCCGCATCTGCTGACGGAAGTGGTCACCGACATGAAAGACGCCGCTAATGCGCTGCGCTGGAGCGTCAATGAAATGGAGCGCCGTTATAAGCTGATGTCGGCGCTGGGCGTGCGTAATCTGGCGGGCTACAACGAGAAGATCGCTGAGGCCGCGCGCATGGGACGTCCGATCCCGGATCCGTACTGGAAACCGGGCGACAGCATGGATGCCGTACATCCGGTGCTGGAAAAACTGCCGTATATCGTGGTGCTGGTGGATGAATTCGCCGATCTGATGATGACAGTCGGTAAGAAGGTAGAAGAGCTGATTGCGCGTCTGGCGCAGAAAGCGCGCGCGGCGGGCATTCACCTGGTGCTGGCGACCCAGCGTCCGTCGGTTGACGTGATTACCGGTCTTATCAAGGCCAACATCCCGACGCGTATCGCCTTTACCGTATCAAGCAAGATTGACTCGCGCACCATCCTTGACCAGGGCGGCGCGGAATCGCTGCTGGGCATGGGTGATATGCTCTATTCCGGGCCAAACTCCACGATGCCGGTTCGTGTGCATGGCGCGTTTGTCCGTGACCAGGAAGTACACGCCGTGGTGCAGGACTGGAAAGCGCGCGGTCGTCCGCAGTATGTTGACGGTATTACCTCCGACAGCGAAAGCGAAGGCGGTAGTGGCGGCTTTGATGGCGGCGAAGAGCTGGATCCGCTGTTCGACCAGGCGGTCAACTTCGTGACCGAGAAGCGCAAAGCCTCGATCTCCGGGGTGCAGCGTCAGTTCCGCATCGGCTATAACCGCGCGGCGCGCATCATTGAGCAGATGGAAGCTCAGGGGATCGTCAGCGAGCAGGGCCATAATGGTAACCGTGAAGTCCTGGCGCCGCCGCCCTTCGAGTAAGTGCAAAGTTCGGTAAATAAGCGCAAAATCAGCCTGTTCTGCTATTCCGTTGCTATCAACGGCTCTACAGTAGAGACAGAACAGGCTCCCGCGTCGGGAGTGACGCACAATAAGGATCAACAATGAAGAAACTTGCCATCACCTGTGCATTATTGTCTGGCTTCGTGGTAAGCCAGGTTTGGGCAGACGCTGCCGGCGACTTAAAAAGCCGTCTGGATAAAGTCAGCAGCTTCCATGCCAGCTTCACTCAGAAAGTAACCGACGCAAGCGGTAATGCCGTGCAGGACGGGCAGGGCGATTTGTGGGTGAAACGCCCGAATCTGTTCAACTGGCATATGACCCAGCCGGATGAAAGCATTCTGGTGTCGGATGGGAAAACGCTGTGGTTCTACAACCCGTTTGTCGAGCAGGCAACCGCGACCTGGCTGAAAAACGCGACCAGCAACACGCCGTTCATGCTGATCGCCCGCAACCAGTCAGCGGACTGGCAGCAATATAATATCAAGCAAAACGGCGATGATTTTGTGCTGACGCCAAAAAGCGGTAACGGCAATCTGAAGCAGTTCACGATCAATGTCGGTCGTGACGGCACTATCCATCAGTTCAGCGCCGTTGAGCAGGACGACCAGCGCAGCAGCTATCAGCTGAAGTCGCAGCAGAATGGCGCCGTCGATGCATCTAAGTTCACTTTTACGCCGCCGCAAGGGGTGACGGTGGACGATCAACGTAAGTAGAGGCGAATGTGAGCAACTTTTCGCTCGATTTTTCCGATAATGCATTTCAACCTCTGGCCGCCCGTATGCGGCCAGAAAATTTAGCGCAGTACATTGGCCAGCAGCACCTGCTGGCGCCGGGCAAACCGCTGCCGCGGGCGATTGAGGCCGGGCATCTGCACTCGATGATCCTGTGGGGGCCGCCGGGCACCGGTAAAACTACCCTTGCGGAAGTGATCGCCCGCTATGCTAATGCCGATGTTGAACGTATCTCGGCTGTCACCTCTGGCGTCAAAGAGATCCGCGAAGCTATCGAGCGCGCGCGGCAAAACCGCAACGCCGGCCGACGCACTATCCTGTTTGTTGATGAAGTGCATCGTTTCAATAAAAGTCAGCAGGACGCCTTTCTGCCGCACATCGAAGACGGCACTATTACTTTTATTGGCGCGACGACCGAAAATCCGTCATTTGAACTTAATTCCGCTTTGCTCTCCCGCGCTCGCGTCTATTTGCTCAAATCACTGACCACGGACGATATCGAGCAGGTGCTCAACCAGGCGATGAGCGACAAAGCGCGAGGTTACGGCGGACAGGATATTGTCCTGCCGGATGAAACCCGCAAGGCGATTGCCGAACTGGTTAACGGCGACGCGCGCCGGGCGTTGAATACGCTGGAAATGATGGCCGATATGGCTGAAAACGATGATTCGGGCAAGCGAGTGCTGAAGGCAGAGTTGCTTACCGAAATCGCCGGCGAGCGTAGCGCGCGTTTTGATAATAAAGGCGACCGTTTTTACGATCTGATCTCCGCGCTACATAAGTCCGTGCGCGGAAGCGCGCCGGATGCGGCGCTGTACTGGTACGCACGGATCATTACCGCGGGCGGCGACCCGCTGTATGTTGCGCGCCGTTGTCTGGCTATCGCGTCTGAGGATGTCGGTAACGCCGATCCTCGCGCCATGCAGGTGGCCATTTCCGCGTGGGATTGTTTTACCCGCGTCGGGCCGGCGGAAGGCGAACGGGCTATCGCTCAGGCGATTGTTTATCTGGCCTGCGCGCCGAAGAGTAATGCGGTGTACACCGCCTTTAAGGCCGCGCTGGCCGACGCCCGCGATCGCCCTGATTACGACGTGCCGGTTCATTTACGCAATGCGCCGACCAAACTCATGAAAGAGATGGGCTATGGTCAGGAATACCGCTACGCGCACGATGAGCCTAACGCCTACGCCGCCGGCGAGCAGTATTTCCCGCAGGAAATGGCGCAAACGCGCTATTATCAGCCAACAAACAGGGGGCTCGAGGGCAAAATCGCTGAAAAGCTCGCCTGGCTTGCCGAACTGGATCAAAATAGCCAGATAAAACGCTACCGCTAATTGTGGCGTTGCGGTAAGGTTATTACCTATATTTCCGTGGCCGTAGTTTGCGGCCACTTTTCCTATTTAAATTCGATAAGCACAGGATAAGCATGCTCGATCCCAATCTGCTGCGTACCGAGCCAGACGCAGTCGCAGAAAAACTGGCACGCCGGGGCTTTAAGCTGGATGTAGATAAACTGCGCGCTCTTGAAGAGCGTCGTAAAGTTCTGCAGGTTCAAACCGAAAACCTGCAGGCGGAGCGTAACTCCCGATCGAAATCCATTGGCCAGGCGAAAGCGCGCGGGGAAGATATCGAGCCATTACGCCTGGAAGTGAACAAACTTGGCGAACAGCTGGATGCCGCAAAGTCCGAGCTGGAAACGCTGCTGGCGGAAATTCGCGATATCGCGCTGGCGATCCCGAATATTCCTCACGATGACGTGCCGGTTGGCCGCGACGAAAACGACAACGTTGAAGTCAGCCGCTGGGGTACGCCGCGCCAGTTCGATTTCGAGGTGCGCGACCACGTTACGCTGGGCGAAATGCATGGCGGTCTGGACTTCGCCGCCGCCGTTAAGCTGACCGGTTCCCGTTTCGTGGTGATGAAAGGCCAACTGGCCCGCCTGCACCGCGCACTGGCGCAGTTCATGCTGGATCTGCACACCGAACAGCACGGCTATAGTGAAAACTATGTTCCGTATCTGGTGAACCAGGACACGCTGTATGGTACTGGCCAGTTGCCGAAATTCGCCGGCGACCTGTTCCATACTCGTCCGCTGGAAGAAGAAGCCGATAGCAGCAACTACGCGTTGATTCCGACCGCCGAAGTGCCGCTGACTAACCTGGTCCGCGACGAAATCATCGACGAAGACGATCTGCCGATCAAAATGACCGCCCATACGCCGTGCTTCCGTTCTGAAGCGGGTTCCTATGGTCGTGATACTCGCGGTCTGATCCGTATGCACCAGTTCGACAAAGTTGAAATGGTGCAGATCGTACGTCCGGAAGACTCCATGGCGGCGCTGGAAGAGATGACCGGCCACGCTGAGAAGGTTCTGCAACTGCTGGGTCTGCCGTACCGTAAGGTAGCGCTGTGCACCGGCGATATGGGCTTCAGCGCCTGTAAAACCTATGACCTCGAAGTGTGGGTTCCGGCGCAGGATACCTATCGCGAAATTTCTTCCTGCTCCAACGTCTGGGATTTCCAGGCGCGTCGTATGCAGGCGCGTTGCCGCAGCAAGTCCGACAAAAAGACTCGTCTCGTTCATACTCTGAATGGTTCTGGTCTGGCGGTTGGCCGTACGCTGGTTGCGGTGATGGAAAACTATCAGCAGGCCGATGGCCGTATCGAGATCCCGGAAGTCCTGCGCCCGTATATGCGCGGCCTCGAATATATCGGTTAATCTTTTCTACTCTTTCCTTAAAAGCGCCTGTGGGCGCTTTTTTTATATCCTTATTGATACCGGGCAATAATCCATTCAGTGAATCCGGTGATACTCCCTTTGGATTAATACAGCATAAAAAGCCAATAAAATCCGATATATATAAAATTATATAACGATTGTCAGCTTATTGTGAGCAACCAAAGCGAGTATCTATGAAAATCAAAGCCCCCGATGCTTTACTGGCTGCCGAAGTTAGCCGACGTGGTTTAATGAAAACCACGGCGATAGGCGGCCTGGCGATGGCCAGCAACGCATTGACCTTGCCCTTTACGCGTATTGCGCACGCCGCTGATACGTTGGCCCCGGAAAATGAGAAGGTCGTCTGGAGCGCCTGCACCGTAAACTGCGGAAGTCGTTGTCCGCTGCGTATGCACGTGGTTGACGGCGCGATTAAGTACGTAGAAACCGATAATACCGGTGACGATAACTACGACGGCCTGCATCAGGTCCGCGCCTGTCTGCGCGGCCGCTCTATGCGCCGCCGCGTCTATAACCCTGACCGGCTGAAATATCCGATGAAGCGCGTTGGCAAACGCGGTGAAGGAAAATTCGAACAAATTAGCTGGGAAGAGGCGTTCGATACTATCGCCAGCAATATGCAGCGCCTGATTAAAGATTATGGCAACGAATCTATCTATCTGAACTACGGAACTGGGACGCTCGGCGGGACTCTAACTCGTTCCTGGCCGCCGGGTAAAACCCTGATTGCACGTCTGATGAACTGCTGCGGCGGCTATCTCAATCATTATGGCGACTATTCATCGGCGCAGATTGCGGCAGGGTTGAATTACACCTATGGCGGTTGGGCAGACGGTAACAGTCCGTCAGATATCGAAAACAGTCAGCTGGTGGTGCTGTTCGGCAATAACCCTGGCGAAACGCGAATGAGCGGCGGCGGGGTTACTTACTACCTTGAGCAGGCGCGGCAGAAATCCAACGCCCGCATGATCATTATCGATCCGCGCTATACCGACACCGGCGCCGGGCGTGAAGATGAATGGATCCCGATTCGTCCGGGAACCGACGCGGCGCTCATTTCAGCGCTGGCGTGGGTGATGATTACTGAAAATCTGGTCGATCAACCCTTCCTTGATAAATACTGCGTCGGCTACGACGAGAAAACCTTACCTGCCGATGCGCCGGCTAATGGGCATTATAAAGCTTACATTCTTGGTCAGGGCTCCGACGGTATCGCTAAAACGCCGGAGTGGGCATCCACTATTACCGGGATCCCGCGTGAGCGCATTGTGAAGCTGGCCCGTGAGATTGCGACGGCGAAACCGGCGTATATCAGCCAGGGCTGGGGACCTCAGCGTCACGCCAACGGCGAAATCGCCACCCGCGCCATCTCTATGCTCGCCATTCTGACCGGCAACGTTGGCATCAATGGCGGTAATAGCGGCGCGCGAGAAGGTTCATATAGCCTGCCTTTCGAACGCATGCCGACGCTGGAAAACCCGGTAGAGACCAGCATCTCCATGTTTATGTGGACCGACGCGATTGAACGTGGTCCGGAAATGACCGCGCTGCGTGATGGCGTACGCGGCAAAGATAAGCTCGACGTGCCGATCAAAATGATCTGGAACTACGCGGGTAACTGCCTTATCAACCAACACTCTGAGATCAACCGCACCCACGAAATTCTGCAGGACGACAAGAAGTGCGAAATGATCGTGGTCATCGACTGCCACATGACGTCGTCTGCGAAATACGCCGATATTCTGTTACCGGACTGTACCGCCTCGGAGCAGATGGACTTCGCGCTGGATGCCTCCTGCGGCAATATGTCTTACGTCATCTTTGCCGACCAGGCTATTAAACCGCGTTTCGAATGCAAAACTATCTATGAGATGACCACCGAGTTGGCGAAACGTATGGGGGTGGCGGAGAAGTTTACTGAAGGGCGCACTCAGGAAGGCTGGATGCGCTATTTGTATGAGCAGTCGCGTAAAGCGATTCCCGAACTGCCGGATTTTGATACTTTCCGCCAGCAGGGCATCTTCAAGCAGCGTGACCCACAAGGCCATCATGTGGCGTATAAAGCCTTCCGTGACGATCCGCAGGCCAATCCGCTGACCACGCCATCGGGCAAAATCGAAATCTACTCCCAGGAGCTTGCCAAAATCGCCGCGATCTGGGAACTGCCTGAAGGCGATGTGATCGATCCGCTGCCGATCTACACCCCTGGTTTTGAAAACTACAACGATCCGTTGACCGCTAAATATCCACTACAGCTGACGGGGTTCCACTATAAATCTCGCGTCCACTCAACGTATGGCAACGTTGATGTCCTGCAGGCAGCCTGCCGTCAGGAGATGTGGATTAACCCGATCGATGCGCAGAGGCGCGGCATCGCCAACGGCGATCGCATACGCATTTTCAACGACCGCGGTGAAGTGCATATCGAAGCGAAAGTGACGCCGCGAATGATGCCTGGCGTCGTCGCGCTGGGCGAGGGCGCCTGGTATAACCCGGATGCCTCACGCGTGGATCAGGCCGGCAGCATTAACGTGCTGACCACCCAACGACCGTCGCCGTTGGCGAAAGGCAACCCATCGCATACCAACCTCGTCCAGGTTGAAAAGCTGTAAGGAGTAACCGATGACAACTCAGTATGGATTTTTTATCGATTCCGCCCGTTGCACCGGTTGCAAAACCTGCGAGCTGGCCTGTAAAGACTACAAGAACCTGACGCCGGACGTCAGCTTCCGTCGTATCTACGAGTATGCCGGCGGCGACTGGCAGGAGGACAACGGCGTCTGGAATCAGAACGTTTTTGCCTACTACCTCTCTATCGCCTGCAACCACTGCGAAGACCCGGCGTGCACCAAGGTCTGCCCGAGCGGGGCAATGCACAAGCGCGAAGATGGTTTTGTGGTGGTCAATGAAGAGGTGTGCATTGGTTGTCGCTACTGCCATATGGCCTGCCCGTACGGCGCGCCGCAGTACAACGCCGCTAAAGGGCATATGACCAAATGCGATGGCTGTCACGAGCGTGTGGCACAAGGCAAAAAGCCGATTTGCGTCGAGTCCTGCCCGCTGCGGGCGCTGGACTTCGGGCCGATTGCCGAACTGCGTGAAAAGCACGGCCAACTGGCCGCCGTGGCGCCGCTGCCGTCAGCGCACTTCACCAGGCCGAGCATTGTGATAAAACCAAACGCCAACAGCCGTCCGTGCGGCGATACCACCGGCTATCTGGCCAATCCGAAGGAGGTCTAAAATGGGAAATGGATGGCATGAATGGCCGCTGATGATTTTCACGGTCTTCGGGCAGTGCGTCGCCGGGGGCTTTATCGTTCTCGCGCTGGCGTTGATGAAGGGCGAACTTTCGCGCGAGCGGCAGCGGCGGGTGGTAATGAGCATGTTCGGGCTGTGGGTGCTAATGGGGATCGGTTTTATTGCCTCCACCATGCACCTTGGTTCGCCAATGCGCGCGTTTAATTCGCTGAACCGCGTTGGCGCATCATCGTTAAGCAATGAAATCGCCAGCGGCGCGCTTTTCTTTGCCGTCGGCGGGATTGGCTGGCTGCTGGCGGTGGTAAACAAACTGCCGTCTGTGCTGCGCAATCTGTGGCTGGTCGTCACCATGATCCTCGGCGTCATCTTTGTCTGGATGATGATCCGCGTGTATAACACCATCGATACCGTACCCACCTGGTATACCATCTGGACGCCGCTCAACTTCTTCCTGACCGTGTTTATCGGCGGGCCGCTGTTGGGCTACCTGCTGCTGCGTGTCGCGGGTGTGGACGGTTGGGCGATGCGTTTATTGCCGGTGATTATGCTGGTGGCGTTGGTGATTAGCGTGACCGTCGCGTTGATTCAAGGCAGCGAGTTGGCGACGATCCATAGTTCGATTCAGCAGGCTTCGGCGCTGGTGCCGAATTACGGTTCCTTAATGGCATGGCGGACGGTCGCGTTAGTGCTGGCGTTGGTCTGCTGGATTGTACCGCAGCTTAAAGGTTATCAACCCGCATTGCCGCTGCTGGGGCTGGCATTTGTGCTGGTGCTGGTCGGCGAGATGGTTGGCCGCGGCGTATTCTATGGTCTACATATGACCGTCGGTATGGCTATCGCCAGTTAATAACGTGAAATCACGCCGGAAGCCTATTCCGGCGTGATGAAAAAATGCGGTTGATTGATGAAATTTTTCTACTGATATTTCCTTCCGGGTTTTCCAATAAATTAATAAAAACAATGGAATAATATAATGAATAATTCCATTGCCGCTGCGCTGGATAAAAAACTTCTATCGTTGCTCTGAAAACCGCGTCAGGCCTGAATTCTGGCGGATTGACAATGTTTACAGCAGTGGCATGATGCGCACGAAATCTGAACTTCCTCACGGTTAACACCCATGACCATCTACACTCGCCCAGTGCAAATGTTGCTCTGTGGCCTGCTTCTGTTGACGCTGGCAATCGCGGTTTTAAATACGCTTGTCCCGCTCTGGCTCGCCCATGAAAATATGCCAACCTGGCAGGTTGGGATGGTCGGCTCCTCTTATTTCACCGGTAACCTGGTGGGAACCTTATTTGCCGGTTGGGTCATTAAACGTCTGGGGTTTAATCGTAGCTATTACCTGGCGTCATTGATTTTTGCCGTCGGCTGCGTTGGCCTGGGTATTACACTCGGTTTCTGGACATGGCTGAGCTGGCGTTTTATCGCCGGCGTGGGCTGCGCGATGATCTGGGTGGTGGTGGAAAGCGCGCTGGTGTGCAGCGGTACTTCCCGCAGCCGTGGTAGGCTGCTGGCGGCGTACATGATGGTCTATTACGTCGGTACCGTGTTGGGTCAACTGATGGTAAGTAAATTACCGACCGATTTAATGAGCGTGTTGCCGTGGGTTACCGGCCTGGCGCTGGCGGCGATCCTGCCGCTGCTGTTTACGCGTATCATGAGCCAGGCCGACGAGCCGCATGAAACGGTACGTATCTGGCCGATGCTGAAGCTGCGTCAGGCTCGCCACGGTGTGAATGGCTGCATTATATCCGGTATTGTACTCGGTTCACTATACGGCCTGATGCCGCTGTGGCTGAACCATCAGGGCGTCAGCGATTCCGGTATTGGTTTCTGGATGGCGGTGATGGTCAGCGCCGGGATCCTTGGGCAGTGGCCGGTAGGGCGTTTGGCTGACCGCTATGGCCGTCTTCTGGTGTTGCGCGTTCAGGTCTTTGTGGTGATTCTGGGCTGTCTGGCGATGCTCAGCCAGGCGGCAATGGCGCCGGCGCTTTTTGTGCTCGGCGCATCCGGTTTTACTTTGTATCCGGTGGCGATGGCCTGGGCCTGCGAGAAGGTTGAACACCATCAATTGGTGGCGATGAACCAGGCGCTGCTGATGAGTTATACCATTGGCAGCCTGCTGGGACCGACCCTGACGGCAATGCTGATGCAGAACTTTTCTGATAACCTGCTGTTTATCATGATCGCCAGCGTATCGTTTATCTACCTGCTGACGCTGCTGCGCAAAGCCGGACATCACCCGACGCCGGTGGCACACGCCTGATACCCTCAGGGCATCGATGGGAGGGCCCCATCGATGCGTGCAATCGTGAGTATAACAATATGGCTACTGTATTGGGTGTAACTTAGCTGGAACGCGATATTGCTTACCATCGTATTGCAGCGTCCATGTTTTTTGCGTCGGAATATCTTTCGACCTGCACTCGTTATTTTCGTCCAGCCAGGCCGTTGAGGCGACATTCTTTTCGCTGACTTTTATGTCGCTAAAGCCATGATGTTTTGTGGCGCCCATTGCCAGCGTGCGTATGATATTCGTAAATTCCTCGGCGCAGTTGCCATCCAATTCCCCGACGCTATATTTTAGCACTATGCCGTCCAGCACTACGCGAAGCTGGCCGCGATCGAGTGTATAAAGCCATAGCGCCTCTTCACTAATGGGATTAACGCGAGAACTTCCGGTTTTCTGTATGCGCAATCCAAACGCAGTTTGCTCTGGCGCTATCTTCCAGCGCGCGGTATCAATAGCAAGATCGCTAATATAGATCGCGTCATCGTTCATACGTTCGGGAAGATGTAAACGTTGCTTAACTTCAAGAGTTGCAGTATCAAGTACCAGCAGCTCGAGATCGGCATTATGGTTATGGTCGCGCTGTTCTGGCTCCATTAGCGGAACGGCGGCCAGCGTGAGCTCGGGATGAGCAGGCCAGATGCGACAAATAGCGCTAAAAGGCGAGCCATTTTGTGTTTTGATAAATTGCTCTGCCGGTGTGATGACCCCCTGCTCAGTCGGCTGAGCATCAGGCCATACCTGTTTAATGATGGCATTGATATCACAGCTGCTGGCGGCAAAAATGCACTGCGATACCAGTAAGAATGTTGTTGAAACTAACAGGCGTATAGTCATCTTCCGGATGTCCATTTTCAATGCTTCCATGACGAACTAAGAAAAACGTCAGCTCATTTGGGCGACGTTAATCAAGTAGAGGGGCGAGCTTTTTCGGAATAGGGTAGTGTTTGCCATCAAAGTGCAATAACCATGTCTCTTTGCCGGTTTTTTCCATATCTTCGCAATCGTTCTCTTTGGAAATGGTTCTGGTGGTATGTACGTTTCTTCCACTTACCCGGATATCGGCATAGCCGCCATTGCCGGATGTGGGAACCATGACCAGAGTACGTTCAATATGATCGAATTCACCTGCGCACATGCCATCCCATTCGCCATGTGTTCTGTTAACGACAAGGCCATCAAGTACTTTATGAATCTGATTGTTATCATATGAATACAGCCACAACACCTCTTCTCTAAAAGGGGCTACTCTGGAGGGATTCCTCAGTGTAATGCGTAAACCAAAAGCGGTTTGCGTAGGCGTGATTTTCCAGCGGGCGGTATCAAGGGCAATACTATCAATACTAATCGTATCATCATTCATACGGTCGACGAGGCGTAACCGCTGTTTCACCTCGAGAGTGGCGGAGTTGAGGACCAGAAGTTCAAGATCGCCAGTATGTTCGTAGTCAGTTTGTTCGTGAGACATCAGCGGAATGGCCGCCAGCGTGAGCTCAGGATGAGCCGGCCAGACGCGGCAAATTGCGCTCTGCGGTGAATAACTATCGCTTTCACCGCGAATAATTATTGATTTACCTTGCGGCACGCCTTCTGGCCAGGCCTTTTTGACGATGGTATTGAGATCACACTCGCTAGCAGCAAAGACGCACTGGGCTGATAGCAGGGAAAGAGCGAAGATAAGTAAGCGCATAGATTCCTTTCTAATGCATAGTTAACTGTAATAATAATAACGGCTGCTTAATGGCAACCGTTATTATGGTATAGAGCCGTTAGTACATCACCTTATGACCATACTGCTCAAGGATACCCTTCACCCGCTCCATGGTCTCTTTCTTCGGCGGGTGTACGCCGTCAAGCTTGTACTCTTCGCCCATCGCTACCCATTTGTGTTTACCCAGCTCATGGTAGGGCAGGAGTTCGATTTTCTCGACGTTGCCCATATCGCGGGTAAATTCACCCAGGCGATGCGCGGAATCGTCATCATCGGACCAGCCGGGAACGACAACGTAGCGGATCCATACGTTAATCCCTTTCTTTGACAGATACTGCGCGAATTCCAGCGTACGATGGTTAGAAACGCCGACCAGGTTCTGGTGGATTTCATCGTTCATCTGTTTGAGATCAAGCATCACCAGATCGGTGACCTCCAATAGCTCGTCAATCACCGGATCGTAGCGGCGCACGAATCCGTTGGTATCGAGGCAAGTATGAATGCCTTCTTTTTTACAGGCGCGGAACCAGTCGCGGACAAATTCCGCCTGCAGGATCGCTTCGCCGCCGGATGCGGTGACGCCGCCGCCGGAGGCATTCATAAAGTGGCGATAGGTCACCACTTCTTTCATCAATTCTTCAACGGTGATTTCTTTACCGCCATGGGTATCCCAGGTGTCGCGGTTATGGCAGTAAAGGCAGCGCATCAGGCAGCCCTGGAAGAAGGTAATAAAGCGGATGCCTGGGCCATCGACGGTGCCACAGGATTCAAAGGAGTGAATACGACCAATAGTTGACATTGCGGTGATATCTCCGGGTTCGGCCCTCCAGGGCCTGTGATGCACAGCTCAAACCGGCTGTGTTAAGTCTGTTTTGACAGGTACCCAAAGTATAGATAACTGGCAAAGCAGGCTGGGGCAGGGAATCACTTGTTAAAAAGGCCCCACTGATGTGGGGCCTTTATTGTACGCTTTTTCAGTCAGACAGGGAATTACATGGTCTGAGTGAAGGTACGAGTAATAACGTCCTGCTGCTGTTCTTTAGTCAGGGAGTTAAAACGTACCGCGTAGCCAGATACGCGGATGGTCAGCTGCGGATATTTTTCCGGGTTTTCCATCGCGTCGAGCAGCATTTCGCGGTTCATGACGTTCACGTTCAGGTGCTGACCACCTTCGATGGACGCTTCGTGGTGGAAGTAACCATCCATCAGGCCCGCCAGGTTGGTCTTACGGACTTCGTCATCTTTACCCAGCGCGTTCGGCACGATAGAGAAGGTGTAAGAGATACCATCTTTAGCGTAAGCAAACGGCAGTTTAGCAACGGAAGTCAGAGAGGCAACAGCACCTTTCTGGTCACGGCCGTGCATCGGGTTAGCACCAGGTCCGAACGGCGCGCCAGCGCGACGACCGTCTGGGGTGTTACCGGTTTTCTTACCATACACGACGTTAGAGGTGATGGTCAGAACAGACTGAGTCGGGATAGCGTTGCGGTAGGTATGCAGTTTCTGAATTTTCTTCATGAAACGTTCAACCAGGTCAACGGCCATGTCATCGACGCGAGCATCGTTGTTACCAAACTGCGGGTATTCGCCTTCGATTTCGAAGTCGATAGCCAGACCGTCTTCGTCACGAATCGGTTTAACTTTCGCATATTTGATAGCAGACAGGGAGTCAGCAGCAACGGACAGACCTGCGATACCACACGCCATGGTGCGGATAACGTCACGGTCGTGCAGCGCCATCAGAGAGGCTTCGTAGCTGTACTTGTCGTGCATGTAGTGGATGATGTTCAGCGCGGTGACGTACTGTTTAGCCAGCCAGTCCATGAAGTGGTCCATGCGCTCCATGACTTCGTCATAGTTCAGCACGTCGCCTTTGATCGGCTCAGATTTCGGACCAACCTGCATTTTCAGTTTTTCATCAACGCCGCCGTTGATGGCATACAGCATGGTTTTCGCGAGGTTAGCGCGAGCGCCGAAGAACTGCATTTGCTTACCAACAACCATCGGGCTTACGCAGCATGCGATAGCGTAGTCGTCGTTGTTGAAGTCCGGACGCATCAGGTCATCGTTCTCGTACTGCAGAGAAGAGGTATCGATGGATACTTTAGCGGCGAATTTCTTGAAGCTCAGCGGCAGTTTTTCAGACCACAGGATGGTGATGTTCGGCTCCGGAGACGGCCCCATGGTGTACAGGGTGTTCAGGAAGCGGAAGCTGTTTTTGGTTACCAGAGTACGGCCGTCAACGCCCATACCACCGATAGATTCAGTTGCCCAAATCGGATCGCCGGAGAACAGCTCATCATATTCCGGGGTACGCAGGAAGCGAACCATACGCAGTTTCATGACCAGGTGGTCAACCATTTCCTGCGCGTCTTGCTCGGTGATTTTACCCGCCTGCAGGTCACGTTCGATGTAGATATCCAGGAAGCTGGAAGTACGACCGAAGGACATTGCCGCGCCGTTCTGAGATTTAACGGCGGCCAGGTAACCGAAGTAGGTCCACTGGATAGCTTCCTGAGCGGTAGTCGCCGGACCGGAGATATCGCAGCCGTATTTCGCTGCCATTTCTTTGATCTGACCCAGAGCGCGATGCTGTTCAGCAATTTCTTCACGCAGACGGATGGTTGCTTCCAGATCTTCGCCGCTTTCCAGTTTCTCTTGCAGAGACTGGAACTGAGCGTATTTGTCTTTCATCAGGAAGTCGATACCGTACAGCGCAACGCGACGGTAGTCACCGATGATACGGCCACGGCCGTAAGCATCCGGCAGACCGGTCAGCACGCCGGATTTACGGCAGTTCAGGATGTCTTTGGTGTAAACATCAAATACGCCCTGGTTGTGAGTCTTACGGTACTCGGTGAAGATTTTTTTCAGCATCGGGTCCAGTTCGCGATTGTACGCTTTGCAGGAACCTTCAACCATTTTGATACCGCCGAACGGGATAATCGCACGTTTCAGCGGAGCTTCAGTTTGCAGACCAACGATTTTCTCGAGCGCTTTCTCGATGTAGCCCGCGTCGTGAGAAGTGATGGTGGATGCGAGGGAAGTGTCGAAATCAACAGGCGCGTGAGTGCGGTTTTCCTGTTTAACGCCTTCCATTACGCTGTCCCACAGCTTGGTGGTCGCATCAGTTGCACCAGCCAGGAAGGATTCGTCACCTTCATATGGGGTGTAGTTTTTCTGGATAAAGTCACGTACGTTGACTTCGTTCTGCCAGTCACCTTTCGCAAAACCTTCCCAGGCTGTGGCTAACTTTTCATTAAGCTCGGACATGTAACACCTACCTTCTTAAGTGGATTTTTTATTTACTGCCTGAGACAACCATTAGTGATGATCGTCGCCACGCAGGTAAATGACCCAGTACGTCAACCCAACCAACAAACCACCGCCGATGATGTTTCCGATAGTGACTGGAATCAGGTTATCAGTGATAAAGTTCATAACGGTTAAGTGAGAAAAACTCTCCGGAGTTGAACCGATAGCGGTCCAGAATTCCGGGCTCGCAAAGTTGCGAATTACGATACCCATCGGGATCATAAACATATTCGCGATGCTGTGTTCAAAGCCGCTGGCGACAAACATCGCAACCGGCAACACCATAATCATCGCTTTGTCCATCAGGCTGCGGCCGGAGTAGCTCATCCAGACGGCCAGACATACCATCAGGTTAGCCAGGATACCCAGGCAGACGGCTTCAATAAACGTGTGGTGCATTTTGTGGTCTGCAGTTTGCAGAACATTTAAGCCCCAGCCGCCGTTGGCAGTCATATATTCGCCGGATAACCACATTAACAGTACAAACAGCAGCGCGCCGATCAGGTTTCCAACATAGACGTTAAGCCAGTTTTTTGCCAGCTGACCCCAGGTAATACGTCCGCTGGCTTTCGCCACGACGATCAGTACGGTCGAGGTGAAAAGGTCAGCACCGCAGATGACGCAAAGAATCAGACCTAGTGAGAAGCATACCCCGCCGATAAGTTTGGCAATCCCGAAAGGCATTGCGGCAGTACCGGTGGTCGCCGTGATATAAAACACAAAAGCGATGGAGATGAAGACACCTGCGGTAATCGCCAGATAAAACGTCTTCAGCGGATGTTTCGTCGCTTTATAGACACCTGCTTCTTCGGCGACTTTCGCCATCGCGGCAGGGAGTAAAAGATCAAAAGGGTTGTCAGCTTTCACACTAACTCTCTCTTTATATAAGTTGGCGGTGTGATACTAACAAAGCATTATAGAAGGGAATTTGATGTAGATCATATCCTACCGGAGTCATAGGCCCATTTTGCGTGTGGAATTAGCTTGTTATTGTCTTATGTTTTTGATTTTAAAAGAAAAACTAAATTTTAATATTTGCAAATAATGTTGAAAATTTCCATGGGTGACCATTGATTACGGTTAATTAAAATGGAGTATTTTTATTAAAATTAACAATCTAAATATCACCAAAGTTTGATTTTTACGTATATTTAACTTTGCTCCTACAAAATGGCGTGGTTTTGCCACAAATCATAAGAAAACGGAGCCGCTGGCGGCTCCGTACATTATTTTTTACCCCTAAAGGATTATTTGGCCCAGAAGGCCGCTTTGGCACGCTGTAGCTTTTCGTAGGCTTTCAGTAAAGACTGATGCGCCGGGAAAGCGCGCAGATCGTTATCGACCGCCTGAAGGCCATAGAACGGCGCTTCGCCGCTCAGAGCGGCGCTTGCGGCTTCCACCGCATCTGCGCCATACATACGGATGAAGGCATTCAGATACTGCAGCGGCTGGCGTTCTTCTTCCTGACTAAGCAGCAGCAGCGTTTGCAGGCAGCGATAATAGTTGGCGCGCTCAGGGCTGAAGATGGAGGCATTGAATTCCATGGTCCACTCCGTCCAAATCAGCGCCTGATGCAGATCGCCGCCGGCCAACGCCAGCATTGCTTTCAGTTCGCCGATGCGCAGGGTATACCAGCCGTTGTCTTTGCCGGTTGCCAGGCCTAACAGCTCGCGGACGCGTGTGAAATCATCAAGGCCTTCATCGTCCATCTGTTCAATGAGCGCCAGATAATCTTCTTTTTCCCACTCGCTACCCGGCAGGGAGAGAATGATGCTACGCAGGTGCGCGCCCATGCTGTTATTGGCGAGCCACAGGTCTTCCGCTGGATAAATATCTGACATCCCCGGAACGATGATCCGGCAGGCGTAGACGCTTAGATGTTCGTAGTCGGCGATATAGACTTCTTTATCTTCAGCTTTGAAGATAGCCATCAGGGTGGCGAACTCTTCTTCAGTTGTGCCGGAGAAATTCCAGTCCACGAACGGATAGTCGGCATCCTGTTTAAACATATCCCAGGAGATCAGGCCGCTGGAATCAATGAAGTGAGTTTCCAGGTTGGCATGCTCGGCAACTTCTTCGTCATCAAAGGTCGGCGGGGTAAAGACGTCGAGGTCTTTCAGGCTGCGGCCCTGTAGTAGTTCGGTAACGGTACGCTCCAGCGCCACGCCGAAATCCGGATGGGCGCCGAAAGAGGCGAAGCAGGTACCGTTAGCCGGGTTAAACAGAACCACGCAGATAACCGGGTATTTACCACCAAGGGAGCCATCGTAGGCGAAGATCGGAAAACCTTCGGCTTCGAGTTTGGCGATAGATTCAACGACGCCCGGATAGCGCGCCATTACTTCAGCCGGGATCTCCGGCAGGCTGATGCTTTCTGCGATGATGCGGTTTTTAATATGACGCTCAAAGACTTCAGACAAGCCCTGCACGCGCGCTTCATTTGCGGTATTACCGGCTGACATGCCGTTGGAGACGTACAAGTTGCCGACGATGTTCATCGGAATATAGACGGTTTCGCCGTCTGATTGACGGGTAAACGGCAGGCCGCAGACGCCACGCTCGTCGTTACCGGATTGCAGATCCACGAGCATGCTGGCGGTCAACTGATCGTCCGGATCGTAAAAGGCGCGCAGGCGGGCATCCAGCAGGCCTTCTGGTACTTCATCGTCCTCGGTCAGTGGAAACCACTTTTCGTTCGGATAATGAACGAATGGACCATTGGCGATGGTATCGCCTAACCAGAAATCCGCGAAGAAGTAGTTGGTAGACAGACGTTCGAAATATTCGCCCAGCGCGGAAGCCAGCGCCGCCTTTTTAGTTGCGCCTTTACCATTGGTAAAGCACAGCGCGCACTCTTTATCGCGAATGTGAACGGACCACACGTGTGGTACCGGGTTCAGCCACGAGGCCTCTTCGATATCAAATCCGAGGTCGAGCAGTTTCTGCTGGAAGCGAGCGATGGAATCTTCCAGGGCGGCATCTTTGCCGGGGATAAATGTCTGGGTCATAGCAATTCGTTTATTGTTGGCAGGATGGGCAATGATACGGGTTTTACCGGTAAGTGGCTATGTCGTTAGCCGCGGCAATGGATAAAAAGAGAAGAGCGGTAAATGGCATGAGGAGAAACTCCACATGCCATAGCAAGTTACAGGATAGGCGTACAAATGCTAACGATCATCGCGGCGCCGGCAAGACTGGTACCGACGATGCCTGCCGCCATCACTGCGAAGCCTGCACCCAGCGTAAAGGGCCCGGTAATCGCGCCGATGACAATTGTCGGGATGCTGACCAGCAAACCAATTGCCGCCGGAATGGATAACAGGCCAAAGCCGCCGCTCACATCAGACATTTCGTTATAGGTTAATTCACGCATAAATATTCCTTTAAAAGTGATTAATACCAGTCTTCATCGGCTGGTTTAAAAATTTTAATGATCGGGGAATGCGGCGGTAAATGGCCATGCTCTCGCGGAAACAGAATTCATGAAGAATTAAGATAATATTCAAGTATTAAATGAGTTGACGGATTGCGCTATGGCGAGATCGTTACCTGTGAATGTAGTGGATAACTATTTATGCCGTGGGTCCAAATCCGGAATGGGTGACGGAACGCAGGCTAAAAGCGATTCTCTTGCAGCAATTATGTCGGTTTAATGACGTCAAGCTGGTTGATTCTTTTGTGTGACGATGGCCTCGTTTATGGGCCGCTTAGTTTTACTCGTTGCGGTGTGTGTCACTGAATGATAAAACCGATAGCCACAGGAATAACTTATGCCCGCGACGGTTCGCGTGCAGACAATATAGCAACGTGGTGAGGGGAAATGGCTCAGGTCTATAACTTTAGTTCGGGCCCGGCAATGCTGCCGGCAGAAGTTCTCAAACTGGCGCAACAGGAGCTGTGCGACTGGCACGGTCTGGGGACGTCGGTAATGGAAATCAGCCACCGTGGTAAGGAGTTTATCCAGGTGGCTGAAACGGCAGAACAGGATTTCCGCGATCTGCTCAATATCCCTTCCAACTACAAAGTGTTGTTCTGTCATGGTGGCGGTCGCGGTCAGTTTGCCGGGATCCCGTTAAATCTGCTGGGTGATAAAACGACAGCAGATTATGTGGACGCCGGTTACTGGGCGGCAAGTGCGGTGAAAGAAGCGCAAAAATACTGCACGCCTAACGTTATCGATGCGAAAACCACCGTTGATGGCCTGCGGGCCGTTAAGCCGATGAGCGAATGGCAGTTGACGCCGGGCGCAGCCTATCTGCACTTCTGCCCAAATGAAACCATCGATGGTATCGCTATCCATGAAACGCCGAATTTTAACGAAGATGTCGTCGTCACCGCGGATTACTCCTCCAGTATCCTGTCCCATGAAATCGACATCAGCCGCTATGGCGTGATTTACGCTGGCGCGCAGAAGAATATCGGCCCGGCAGGGTTGACGCTGGTTATCGTGCGTGAAGACCTGCTGGGTAAAGCCAGCATCGCCTGCCCATCGATTCTTGATTACACCGTGCTGAACGCCAATGATTCAATGTTCAACACACCGCCGACCTTCGCCTGGTATCTGGCGGGGCTGGTATTCAAATGGCTGAAAGAGCAGGGCGGCGTGGCCGCGATGGATAAAATCAACCGTCAAAAAGCGGATCTGCTGTATGGCGTGATTGATAACAGCGATTTTTATCGTAACGATGTAGCCGCTGCCAACCGCTCGCTGATGAACGTGCCGTTCCAGCTGGCGGATAGCGCGCTGGATAAACTGTTCCTCGAAGAGTCTTTTGCGGCCGGTTTGCATGCGCTGAAGGGCCATCGCGTGGTAGGCGGTATGCGTGCTTCTATTTACAATGCGATGCCGCTGGCCGGCGTCAAGGCGCTCACCGACTTCATGCAGGACTTCGAACGTCGCCGCGGCTAATTGCTGAGCGCTTATTTTCATCCCCGCGGCTGGTCTGCGGGGTTTTTATTCTGTTTTTTGAGAGTTGAGTTCCATGGAATCCCTGACGTTACAACCCATTGCGCGCGTTGATGGCACCGTAAACCTGCCCGGGTCAAAAAGTGTTTCTAACCGCGCTTTGCTGCTGGCGGCATTAGCCCACGGCACCACCGTGCTGACCAATTTGCTGGACAGCGATGATGTTCGCCATATGCTTAATGCGCTTAACGCCCTGGGAGTTCACTACACCCTGTCTGCCGACCGCACTCGTTGTGAAGTCACCGGCCACGGCGGCCCGTTACAGGCCAGCGGCGCGCTGGAATTGTTCCTCGGGAATGCCGGTACGGCGATGCGCCCGCTGGCGGCGGCGTTGTGTCTCGGCCACAACGATATTGTGCTGACCGGCGAACCGCGGATGAAAGAGCGGCCGATAGGCCACCTGGTCGATGCGTTACGCCAGGGGGGCGCGCAGATTGAGTATCTGGAGCAGGAAAACTATCCGCCCCTGCGCCTGCGCGGTGGTTTCAACGGCGGCCAGGTAGAAGTCGATGGCAGCGTCTCCAGCCAGTTCCTTACCGCTTTACTGATGACTGCGCCGCTGGCGCCGCAGGACACGACGATTGCGATTAAAGGCGAGCTGGTATCTAAACCTTATATCGATATCACGCTGCACCTGATGAAAACCTTCGGCGTTGACGTTGAAAACCACAACTATCAGCGCTTTGTCGTGCGCGGCGGGCAACAGTATCAGTCGCCGGGCGATTACCTGGTGGAGGGCGATGCCTCTTCAGCCTCTTATTTCCTCGCTGCCGGCGCTATCAAGGGCGGTACGGTAAAAGTGACCGGTATTGGTCGCAATAGCGTACAAGGCGATATTCGCTTTGCCGACGTGCTGGAAAAAATGGGCGCGACGGTTGTCTGGGGCGACGATTTTATCGCCTGTACCCGCGGTGAGTTGAATGCCGTTGATATGGATATGAACCATATTCCGGATGCGGCCATGACCATTGCTACCGCGGCGTTGTTTGCGAAAGGCACCACGGTGCTGCGCAATATTTATAACTGGCGGGTGAAAGAGACCGACCGCCTGTTCGCGATGGCAACTGAACTGCGTAAAGTCGGCGCAGAAGTGGAAGAGGGCGAAGACTATATTCGCATTACGCCGCCTGCGACGCTGAAATTCGCTGAAATCGGCACCTACAACGATCACCGCATGGCGATGTGTTTCTCGCTGGTGGCATTGTCGGCGACGCCGGTCACTATCCTTGACCCAAAATGCACGGCGAAAACGTTCCCGGACTATTTCGAGCAGCTGGCGCGAATTAGTACCCTGGCGTAAATTCTGTCTCGTCCGATAAGGTAAAGCTTTGTCATCTTGCGGGCTGGTATTCTGCCAGCCCGCTATAATTGCGCAATTCTTCTACATTTAATTTCAACTATTCCGTAATTTGCACGCAAGGCTCACTTTCTGGCGCATTGATGCGTATAATGCGCGGCGTTTATATTCATGCGCCTTGCTAAAGGAGAAAAAGATGACGGCAAATGTTCCGGTAATCACCATTGATGGACCTGGCGGTGCGGGTAAGGGCACGTTGTGCAAGGCAATGGCGGAAGCGCTTGGCTGGCATCTGCTTGATTCCGGCGCCATCTATCGCGTTTTGGCGCTGGCGGCCTTACATCATCACGTTGACGTCGAGTCAGAAGAGGCGTTGGTTCCGCTGGCAGCCCATCTCGATGTACGTTTTATTTCTACTGACGGCAATCTGGAAGTGGTGCTGGAAGGTGAGGATGTCAGTGCGGAGATCCGTACCCAGGAAGTGGCCAATACCGCCTCAAAAGTCGCTGCCTTCCCGCGGGTGCGCGAAGCGCTGCTGCGCCGTCAACGCGCCTTTCGCGAACTGCCTGGCCTGATTGCCGACGGCCGCGATATGGGCACCGTCGTTTTCCCCGATGCGCCGGTTAAAATTTTCCTCGATGCGTCGGCGGAAGAACGTGCGCAGCGCCGCCTGCTACAGTTGCAGGAAAAGGGTTTTAGTGTTAACTTTGAACGTCTTTTGTCCGAGATAAAAGAGCGTGACGATCGCGACCGTAATCGCGCCGTGGCGCCGCTTATCCCGGCCGCTGATGCTTTAGTTCTTGATTCCACCGAACTAAGCATTGAGCAAGTAATTGAAAAAGCGCTACAATATGCGCGCGAAAAACTGGCTGTCGCTTAGCCGTTAACCGGTAAAGCGTTGCGAGCCTCCGAATTATAGCAGTACCCCCGCAGCAACGGAGTGTTAGCGGGTATGTTAAACAACCCCATCCGGCACGGAGCCAGGTGGACGTTAAATATGAAACCTGAAGATTAAACATGACTGAATCTTTTGCTCAACTATTTGAAGAATCCTTAAAAGAAATCGAAACCCGCCCGGGTTCCATCGTTCGTGGTGTTGTTGTTGCTATCGACAAAGATATCGTACTGGTTGACGCTGGTCTGAAATCTGAGTCCGCCATCCCGGCTGAGCAGTTCAAAAACGCCCAGGGCGAGCTGGAAATCCAGGTTGGTGACGAAGTTGACGTTGCTCTGGATGCAGTAGAAGACGGCTTCGGTGAAACCCTGCTGTCCCGTGAGAAAGCTAAACGTCACGAAGCTTGGATCACGCTGGAAAAAGCTTACGAAGACGCTGAAACTGTAGTCGGTGTTATCAACGGCAAAGTTAAAGGTGGCTTCACTGTTGAGCTGAATGGTATTCGTGCGTTCCTGCCGGGCTCCCTGGTAGACGTTCGTCCGGTGCGCGACACGCTGCACCTGGAAGGCAAAGAGCTTGAATTCAAAGTCATCAAGCTGGACCAGAAACGTAACAACGTCGTTGTTTCTCGTCGTGCCGTTATCGAATCCGAAAACAGCGCAGAGCGCGATCAGCTGCTGGAAAACCTGCAGGAAGGCATGGAAGTCAAAGGTATCGTTAAGAACCTCACTGACTACGGTGCATTCGTTGATCTGGGCGGCGTTGACGGCCTGCTGCACATCACCGATATGGCCTGGAAACGCGTTAAGCATCCGAGCGAAATCGTAAACGTTGGCGACGAAATCACTGTTAAAGTGCTGAAGTTCGACCGCGAGCGTACCCGTGTATCTCTGGGCCTGAAACAGCTGGGCGAAGATCCGTGGGTAGCTATCGCTAAGCGTTATCCGGAAGGTACCAAACTGACCGGTCGCGTGACCAACCTGACCGACTACGGCTGCTTCGTTGAAATCGAAGAAGGCGTTGAAGGCCTGGTTCACGTTTCCGAAATGGATTGGACCAACAAAAACATCCACCCGTCCAAAGTTGTTAACGTTGGCGATGTAGTGGAAGTTATGGTTCTGGATATCGACGAAGAACGTCGTCGTATCTCCCTGGGTCTGAAGCAGTGCAAATCTAACCCATGGCAGCAGTTCGCGGAAACCCACAACAAGGGCGACCGTGTTGAAGGTAAAATCAAGTCTATCACTGACTTCGGTATCTTCATCGGCCTGGACGGCGGCATCGACGGCCTGGTTCACCTGTCTGACATCTCCTGGAACGTTGCAGGCGAAGAAGCAGTTCGTGAATACAAAAAAGGCGACGAAATCGCTGCAGTTGTACTGCAGGTTGACGCAGAACGTGAGCGTATCTCCCTGGGCGTTAAACAGCTGGCGGAAGATCCGTTCAACAACTACGTTGCTCTGAACAAGAAAGGCGCTATCGTAACCGGTAAAGTAACTGCAGTTGATGCTAAAGGCGCAACCGTAGAACTGGCTGACGGCGTTGAAGGTTACCTGCGTGCTTCTGAAGCATCCCGTGACCGCGTTGAAGATGCAACTCTGGTTCTGAGCGTTGGCGACGAAGTTGAAGCTAAATTCACCGGCGTTGATCGTAAAAACCGCGCAATCAGCCTGTCTGTTCGTGCGAAAGACGAAGCTGACGAGAAAGATGCAATCGCAACTGTTAACAAACAGGAAGATGCAAACTTCTCTAACAACGCAATGGCTGAAGCTTTCAAAGCAGCTAAAGGCGAGTAATCTTAGTTATTCAGGCCACAACGGTCTGAATAATGACGAGTTTACTTGACAGATTGCAGGATTCGTCCTGTAATCAAGCACAAAGGGCGGCTACGGCCGCCCTTGTTTAAGCTGTAAGCTAACTTTGCCTTGAAGGAAACCGGAGGAAAAATGACCAAGTCAGAATTGATAGAAAGACTTGCCAGCCAGCAATCTCATATCCCGGCGAAAGCGGTGGAAGATGCTGTTAAAGAAATGCTGGAACATATGGCCTCAACGCTTGCTCAAGGTGAGCGCATTGAAATCCGCGGTTTCGGCAGCTTCTCTCTGCACTATCGAGCACCTCGCACCGGGCGTAACCCGAAGACTGGCGATAAAGTGGAACTGGAAGGTAAGTACGTTCCGCACTTTAAGCCTGGGAAAGAACTACGCGACCGCGCCAATATTTACGAAGAGTAAGTTTTACCGCATCAGGCAAAGACTTACTTAATAAAAAAGCACCTGAGGGTGCTTTTTTTATGCCCGTTTTCCGTGTCCGCTCGCAAAACTGTTGTTACCTGATAGCAAGAGACAATATTTCCCGGACAGCGCGACGCAACGCCATTCTTTTCAACATGACCACGGCGGTGAATTGTCTGACACTCCCCGATAACAGGGAGGAGTTATGCGATTACCACATCTGGCAGGCTGCGCCATAATCGGAATCTCGCCGCTGCTTTGGCTACCGGCGCTACCGAATATGTTAAGCGTTTGGTGTCTTATTGGCGCTGCGCTAATTATTACCACGCTGCGCAAACCTTACACAACGTATGCCGCATTGACATTGCTGTTGTTCGCGTGGGGAATATTACATGCCCGGCAAGCGCTGTGGCCCACTGAGCATATTCCCGGTCGCAGCCGGCAGGCCGTTATTGAGCTGGTAGGCGGTGATGGCCTGACGAGCTGGCAAGGTAAGATAATCCGTCTTGAGGGGCGGCGTTTATATCCCGCGGTTGGGATTACCCTCTACGGCGGCGAACTGCCTGAAGCAGGCTGCGTTGGGCAGCGCTGGCTGATGACCATCCGCGCCCGTCCGGTACATGGGCAGCTAAATGAGGGCGGCTTTGATAGCCAGCGTTACGCCCTTGCGCAGCATCGTCCGCTTAGCGGACGTTTTCTAAATGCCTCATCGCTTGATTCACGTTGTAGCTCCCGGGCCCGCTATCTGGCCTCGTTGAACCGCGCACTCGCTGAGTATCCATGGAGAACGGTTATGCTCGGGCTGGGAATGGGGGAGCGCCTCGCGGTTGCGGATGAGATAAAAAAGTTAATGCAGGAGACGGGAACGTCCCATTTAATGGCTATCTCCGGCCTGCATATTGCGCTGGGGGCGTCACTTGGCTGGTTGCTGGTTCGCGGAATACAGTTCTTTCTTCCGTGCCGCTGGATAGGTTGGCGGATACCGCTGCTTGTCGGGTTAAGTTGCGCGCTGTTTTACGCCTGGCTTACCGGCATGCAACCCCCGGCGCTTCGTACCTGTGCGGCCTTAACCGCAGGATGTCTGTTGCGGCTACAGGCCAGGCGCTGGTCGCCCTGGCAAATATTTTGCTGTTGTATTGCGGCAATACTGCTGGCCGATCCACTGGCGATGATTTCAGAAAGCCTGTGGTTATCCGTGTTTGCGGTTGCTGCGTTGATTTTCTGGTATCAGCTCGCGCCGCTTCGCCGGCACCGCTGTCGTTCACCGTGGCGGCAGCTGCTGGCGCTAAGCCACCTACAATGCGGCCTGATGTTACTGCTTGCGCCGCTGCAGATAGCCCTTTTTCATGGTATTAGCCTGACTTCATTGATAGCTAACCTGGTTGCCGTTCCGCTGGTGACATTTCTAATAGTCCCGCTGATTTTAGCGGCCATGCTACTGCATCTTAGCGGTCCGGCGTTGCTTGAAATGGCGTTATGGCAACTCGCCGATCGGTTGCTGGCAATATTATTCTGGTTCTTACGCCATTTGCCTGCGGGATGGGTATCGCTCGACGAACGCTGGTTGGCGGTCAGTTTACTGCCGTGGCTGGCGTTCCTGGTATGGCGTTTTCAGGCCTGGCGTCAGATGCCGTTACTCTGTATTAGCGGCGTGGCGCTCCTTAGTTGGCCCTTCTGGCGCGCCGCCTCACCGGACGAGTGGCGGGTGACGATGTTGGATGTCGGCCAAGGGCTGGCGGTGGTCATCGAGCGTCAGGGGGCGGCAATGCTCTACGATACGGGGCCTGCCTGGCCGGGAGGAGATAGCGGCCAGCAGCTTATCGTACCCTGGTTACGCTGGCGCGGCCTCCGCCCGGAAGGCGTAATATTGAGCCACGAGCATCTTGATCATCGCGGTGGCCTGAATGCGATTATTCAGGCGTGGCCAAATCTCGGGATTCGTAGTCCGCTTAACGCGCGCGGGCATCTACCCTGTCGCAGAGGGGTAACCTGGCGCTGGCGAGGGCTCCGATTTCAGGCACTTTGGCCATTGCCTACGGGTGAACATAAAGGGAACAATGGTTCCTGTGTAGTTAGGGTCGATGACGGCAAGCGTAGCGTTTTACTTACCGGCGATATCGAAATCCCGGCCGAACAGCGGATGATAAGCCATTACTGGCAGCATCTTGTGTCTACACTTATTCAGGTCCCGCACCACGGCAGCAATACCTCATCTGGTCTGACGTTGCTGCAGAGGGTAGGAGGAGAGGCGGCTATCGCCTCGGCAGCGCGTTACAATGCGTGGAAGATGCCTTCCAGTAAAGTCGAGCAGCGTTATCGTGAGCAAGGGTATCAGTGGTTTGATACACCGCACTCGGGGCAAATAACGATTGTTTTTTCTCCAGATGGTTGGCAAATCCATAGCTTACGAGATCAACTTTTACCTCGTTGGTATCATCAGTGGTTTGGCGGGGACGCGCAGAACGGGTAGAATATGCGGCTATTTCAACATAAGCTGGTTTATTGAATGCAGAACGATAAAGATCTCTCCACGTGGCAGACCTTCCGCCGACTTTGGCCGATGATAGCGCCGTTTAAAGCCGGGCTAATCGTAGCGGCCGTGGCGTTGGTGCTTAACGCGGCAAGTGATACCTTCATGTTATCGCTTCTTAAACCGTTATTGGATGATGGTTTTGGTAAAACGGATCGCTCAGTGCTGTTATGGATGCCGCTGGTGGTGATCGGTTTGATGGTGCTTCGCGGCATCAGTAGCTATATATCGAGCTACTGTATCTCCTGGGTTTCCGGCAAAGTGGTAATGACGATGCGTCGCCGCCTGTTCGGTCATATGATGGGCATGCCCGTCGCCTTCTTCGACAAACAGTCCACCGGGACGTTGCTGTCGCGTATCACCTACGACTCCGAACAGGTTGCTTCATCTTCCTCCAGCGCATTGATAACCGTAGTGCGTGAAGGGGCCTCAATTATTGGCCTGTTCGCCATGATGTTCTATTACAGCTGGCAACTGTCGCTCATTCTTATCGTGCTGGCGCCTATCGTCTCAGTCGCGATTCGGGTGGTTTCGAAGCGTTTTCGTAATATCAGTAAGAATATGCAGAACACCATGGGCCAGGTGACCACCAGCGCGGAACAGATGCTTAAAGGGCATAAAGAAGTGCTGATGTTCGGCGGCCAGGCCGTTGAAACCAAGCGTTTTGACAAGGTCAGTAATAAGATGCGTCTGCAGGGGATGAAAATGGTCTCCGCGTCCTCCATTTCCGACCCGGTCATTCAGCTGATTGCCTCTCTGGCGCTGGCCTTTGTGCTCTACGCGGCGAGCTTCCCAAGCGTCATGGAAACCCTGACTGCCGGTACCATCACCGTGGTCTTTTCGTCGATGATCGCGCTGATGCGCCCGCTGAAATCCCTGACTAACGTCAACGCGCAGTTCCAGCGTGGTATGGCCGCATGTCAGACGCTTTTCTCCATTCTGGATTCAGAACAGGAGAAAGACGAAGGTACTCGCGTGATTGAGCGCGCCAAAGGTAACCTGGAGTTCCACAACGTCACCTTTAGCTATCCAGGCCGCGAAGTTGCCGCGCTGCGTAACATCAATTTGAGCATCCCGGAAGGGAAAACCGTTGCGCTGGTAGGGCGTTCAGGCTCAGGTAAATCCACCATTGCCAGCCTGATTACCCGGTTCTACGACGTCGACGAGGGGCAGATTCTGCTGGATGGCCACGATTTGCGCGAGTACAAACTGAGCTCCCTGCGCGATCAGGTGGCGCTGGTTTCGCAGAACGTGCACCTGTTCAATGACACCGTCGCCAATAACATCGCCTATGCGCGTACCGAAGAGTACACCCGCGAGCAAATTGAAGAAGCGGCGCGTATGGCCTATGCGATGGACTTTATCAACAAGATGGATAATGGACTGGACACGATTATCGGCGAGAATGGCGTGATGCTCTCCGGCGGTCAACGTCAGCGTATCGCTATTGCGCGCGCGCTGCTGCGCAACAGCCCTATCCTGATCCTCGATGAAGCCACCTCGGCGCTGGATACCGAGTCGGAACGTGCGATTCAGGCGGCGCTGGATGAACTGCAGAAAAACCGTACCTCGCTGGTTATCGCCCACCGTCTGTCGACTATCGAACAGGCTGACGAAATTGTGGTGGTAGAAGATGGTCGCATCGTTGAACGCGGCAGCCATCTTGATCTGCTGGAACATAAAGGCGTTTACGCGCAGCTACACAAGATGCAATTCGGTCAATGATAGCGCGCATCTGGTCCGGCGAATCGCCGCTATGGCGGCTATTGCTGCCGTTCTCCTGGCTGTATGGCCTGGTGAGCGCTTTCATTCGTCTTAGCTATAGGCTAGGGTGGAAAAAAGCCTGGCGCGCGCCGGTGCCGGTCGTCGTGGTCGGTAATCTGACCGCCGGCGGCAACGGTAAAACGCCGGTGGTAGTATGGCTGGTGGAGCAACTGCAGCAGCGAGGCATTCGCGTCGGCGTGGTGTCTCGCGGCTATGGCGGCAAAGCCGACAGCTACCCGCTGTTGCTGGATAATGTAACCAGTACTGCGCAGGCGGGGGATGAGCCGGTGTTAATTCATCAACGCACAGGCGCGCCGGTGGCGGTTGCTCCACTGCGTAGCGAGGCGGTAAAAGCCTTATTAGCCGCTCACGATTTGCAAATTATCGTCACCGATGATGGTCTACAGCACTACAAGCTGGCGCGGGATAAAGAAATCGTCGTGATAGACGGTGTACGCCGTTTTGGCAACGGTTGGTGGTTGCCAGCCGGGCCGATGCGCGAGCGCGCATCCCGCCTGAAAAGCGTCGATGCCGTTATCGTCAACGGCGGCGTCTCGCGCCCGGGGGAAATCCCGATGCAGTTGCGTCCCGGCATGGCGGTGAACCTGCTTACCGGCGAGCGTCGCGATGTTGCGACCCTCGACAACGTAGTGGCGATGGCCGGTATTGGCCATCCGCCGCGCTTTTTTGCGACGCTTGAAAGCTGCGGCGTACGGCCGGTGAAAACCGTAGCGCTGGCGGATCATCAGGCGCTGAGTCAAAGCGCAGTCGCCGCACTGGCAACCTCGGGACAGACGCTGTTGATGACCGAGAAAGACGCGGTGAAATGTCGTGAATTCGCCGCCGCTAACTGGTGGTATCTGCCGGTTGACGCCATAATGACCGATGATCGCGCACAGCGGTTGCTCGCGGACTTAGTGACGCTGGCGCAACGTTAACCTGCGTACTGGTTTTGCTCGCCGCTGTGCTTGAATCCCCTACGGAGAACCTGCATGTCGGTATTGCAACTGTCGCTAAAAGAAGCTCGCCATCTTCATCTCGCGGCGCAAGGGTTACTGAAAAAGCCCCGGCGTCGCGCACGCCAGACTGACATCCTTTCCACCATCCAGCAGATGTCGCTGCTGCAAATCGATACGATCAACGTGGTCGCCCGTAGCCCTTATCTGGTGCTGTTTAGCCGTCTTGGCAGCTATCCGCAGCACTGGCTGGATGATTCTCTGCGTAGCGGCGAACTGATGGAATACTGGGCTCATGAGGCCTGTTTTTTGCCGCGCAGCGATTTCGCCCTTGTACGCCATCGGATGTTGAATCCCGACAAGATGGGCTGGAAATACCATAAAGAGTGGATGCACGAACATGCCGCCAGCATAGAAGAGTTGCTGGCGCATATCGCGCAAAATGGCCCGGTTCGCTCGGCGGATTTTTCCCATCCGCGTAAAGGCGCCAGCGGCTGGTGGGAATGGAAACCGCATAAGCGTCATCTTGAAGGGTTGTTCACCGCCGGCAAACTGATGGTCGTTGAGCGGCGTAACTTTCATCGCGTCTATGATTTAACCCTTCGGGCAATGCCGCACTGGGATGATGAGCGCGACGCGCTCTCCCGCCTGGAGGCCGAGTCCATTATGCTGCGCAACAGCGCGCGCAGCCTCGGCATTTTTCGCCCACAGTGGCTGGCCGATTATTATCGCCTACGCCAGCCTGCATTACCGGCGCTGCTGAAGGGCTGGCAGGATGAGGGGCTGGTGACGCCGGTCATAGTTGAGGAACTGGGTGAAATGTGGCTGTATCGCGATCTGCACGCTGTGCTGGAATCGGCACCCGGCGGGAAGTTAACCGCCAGCCACAGCGCCGTGCTCTCGCCGTTTGACCCGGTGGTGTGGGACCGTAAACGCGCCGAGCAGTTATTCAACTTCAGCTATCGGCTGGAATGCTATACCCCGGCGCCGAAACGGCAATATGGCTACTTTGTGCTACCGTTGCTGCATCAGGGCAAACTGGTTGGCAGGATGGACAGCAAGTTGCACCGTAAGGGAGGCATGCTGGAGATCTTTTCGCTGTGGCTGGAAGAGGGCGTGAAAGTGACTGCCGGGCTGGAAAGCGGGCTCCAGCGGGCAATTAATGATTTTGCGCGCTGGCAAGGTGCAGAAGAGGTTGTGCTGCGCCAGCTACCCGCGACGCTATTTGCTAACCAGCGGCATGGTTGGGGCGTTGATGCCGCGTGATACGCGGGCGACCATCCTGTGATATGCTGCTGCCAAATCTATTCGGTCCATCAGGAGGAATCATGGATCACCGTTTACTTGAAATTATCGCCTGCCCGGTTTGCAACGGTAAGCTGTACTACAGCCAGGATAAGCAAGAGCTTATCTGCAAAGCCGACAGCCTGGCCTTCCCGCTTCGCGAAGGCATCCCGGTACTACTTGAAAACGAAGCGCGCTCACTCGCGGTAGAAGAGAGCCGGCCATGAGTTTCGTCGTCATTATTCCTGCGCGTTTTGCCTCCACGCGCCTGCCGGGAAAACCTCTGCAGGATATTAACGGTAAACCGATGATAGTCCACGTGCTGGAGCGCGCCCGCGAATCTGGCGCGGATCGCATTATCGTCGCCACCGATCATGAAGATGTCGCGCGTGCGGTTGAAGCCGCGGGCGGCGAGGTTTGCATGACCCGCGCGGACCATCAATCCGGCACCGAACGTCTGGCGGAAGTCGTTGAAAAATGCGCTTTCAGCGATGACACCATCATCGTCAATATTCAGGGTGATGAACCGATGATCCCGTCGGCGATCGTGCGACAGGTGGCGGAAAACCTCGCGGCCAGCACCAGCGGGATGGCAACGTTGGCGGTACCTATCCACGATGCCGAAGAAGCATTTAACCCGAATGCGGTCAAAGTGGTCATGGATGCCGACGGCTACGCGCTCTATTTTTCTCGAGCGACTATTCCGTGGGATCGCGATCGTTTTGCAAAATCGCGCGAAGAAATTGGCGATTCCCTGCTACGCCATATTGGTATTTACGGTTATCGCGCTGGTTTTATTCGTCGTTACGTTAGCTGGGCGCCAAGCCCGCTTGAGCAAATTGAGATGCTCGAACAGCTGCGCGTACTGTGGTATGGCGAAAAAATCCACGTCGCGGTGGCGGAAGTGGTTCCTGGCACCGGCGTTGATACGCCGGAAGATCTGGAGCGCGTCCGCGCCGAATTGCGTTAATCCTTACCGTCCCCTTCGCCTGGAGGGGACATATTTCTGCCGCTAATTAGCCCATTTTTGATCTTATCCGCTGACAAGTCGCCCCCATACGCTCATTATGAAAACAGTAGTTTTCATGAGGGTATCTATGATGGAACAGTTGCGAGCCGAACTGAGCCACCTGCTTGGCGAGAAGCTAAGTCGCGTGGAGTGCGTTAGCGAGAAACCCTCGTCAGCGCTATGGTCGCTGTATGATGCGCAGGGAAACCCAATGCCGCTGTTGGCGAAAAGCTTTACTACGCCCGGCGTAGCGCGCCAGCTGGCGTGGAAAATTTCGCTGCTTGCCCGTAGCGGCACCGTTCGTATGCCGGTGGTATACGGCGTCATGACGCATGAAGAACATCCTGGACCTGACGTATTGCTGATTGAACGGTTACGCGGCGTTTCAGTGGAAGCGCCGGCGCGTACGCCCGAGCGGTGGGAGCAGTTGCAGGATCAGATTGTCGAAGGGTTACTGGCGTGGCATCGCCACGATAGCGGCGGCTGTGTGGGGATGGTCGATAGCACTCAGGAAAACCTCTGGCCTCACTGGTATCGCCAGCGGGTAGAAATGCTGTGGAGCACGCTCAACCTCTATCACGACACCGGGCTGACGATGCAGGATAAGCGCATTTTATTCCGCAGTCGTGAGAGCCTGCCGCAGCTGTTTAGTGATTTTAGCGATAACTGCGTGCTGGTTCATGGCTGCTTTACGCTACGTAGTATGCTCAAAGACGCGCGCAGCGATCAGCTGCTGGCGATGGTCGGTCCGGGGATGATGCTGTGGGCGCCGCGCGAGTACGAACTGTTCCGCCTCGCCGACGGCGGGTTAGGGGAGCAGTTACTCTGGCGCTACCTGCAGCGGGCGCCGGTCGCGGAGTCTTTCGTCTGGCGGCGTTGGCTGTATCAGCTATGGGATGAAGTCGAAAGTCTGGTGAATACCGGGCGCTTCGATCGCGCCCGTTTCTCGCTTGCCGCGAAATCAATCCTGCCCTGGATCGCCTGACGCTCCCTTCAGCCACTGCCAGCTTCGTCCCAGGGTCTCGTAAATCGCGCGTTCGCTGTGCATCAGCCAATACGGTGACGGCAGGGCGCGCTCCCAGGGGTTAAGCGCTGATTCCACCGCCAGCTGGTTGGCAGGCGCCGGTAACGGATTCAGTCCGGCATGGCGGAAAAATATCATCGCTCGCGGCAGGTGCGAGGCGGACGTCACCAGCAGGAATGGCGCCGCGCCGATGGCTTTTTTGACTTCAGCCGCTTCCTGTTCGGTATCTTTTGGTCGGTCAAGGACGATAATCGCGCTACGCGGTACGCCGAGGCTTTCGGCGACGCGCGCCCCCGCCTCGGCGGTACTAACCGGGTTGGTTTTGGCCGCCGCGCCGGTAAAGATCATTTTCGCGCCTGGGTTTTCCCGCCACAGGCGTATCCCCTCAGCCAGCCGCGGCAGACTGTTGTTGATCAGGTTCGAGCTTGGCGCCCACTGTGGATTCCAGGTATAACCGCCGCCCAGCACCACAATATACTCAACGGATTTGCCGCCGCGCCAGGTCGGGTAGCTTTTCTCGATCGGTTTTAACAACCCGTCAGCCACCGGCTGCAGGCTTAATAGCGCCAGCAACAGCCAACTCAGAGTAACCAGCGCTTTGCCGGTTTTCTGAAAACGGCTGCGCCATAGCAGGATGATGCCGAACGCCATCAGCAATAACAGCAGAGGAAGCGGCAGCATCATGCCGCCCAATACCTTTTTCAGTGTGAAAAGCATCCCAAATGGTTCCTTTTTTAACCATATAAGCAAAGTTCTGCGTGGATCTTATAACAGATCGCTTCATTATCGCCGTGGGTATGACAAAATAGCGGTTTTGTGTTGGCTTGTGGAGTCGTCCGTGCAGGATCGCAATTTTGATGACATCGCTGAAAAGTTTTCGCGCAATATTTATGGCACCACCAAGGGCCAACTGCGCCAGGCGATCCTTTGGCAGGATCTGGAACCGCTGCTAACGCAGATGGGGCCAGGGCCGTTGCGGGTGCTGGATGCCGGCGGCGGCGAAGGGCAAACGGCGATCCGCGTCGCGGAATTAGGCCACCACGTCACGCTATGCGATCTTTCCGCCGAAATGGTGGCTCGCGCTCAGCAGGCGGCCCGCGATAAAGGTGTGATCGACAACATGCATTTTGTACAATGCGCGGCGCAGGATATTGCTCAGCATTTGGAAAGCCCCGTCGATCTGATACTGTTTCATGCGGTGCTTGAGTGGGTCGCGGAACCGCAGGAAATGTTGCGCACGCTGTGGTCGGTATTGCGCCCGGGCGGCGCGCTGTCGTTAATGTTCTACAATGCTAACGGCCTGCTGATGCACAATATGGTCGCCGGAAACTTCGACTACGTGCAAATTGGCATGCCGAAAAAGAAAAAACGCACGCTATCGCCGGATTATCCGCGCGATCCGCAGCAGGTTTACGGTTGGCTGGAAGATCTCGGTTGGCAGATAACCGGTAAAACCGGCGTGCGGGTGTTTCATGATTATCTGCGTGAGAAACGTAAACAGCATGACAGCTTTGCGGCGCTGCTGGAGCTGGAAACGCGCTACTGTCGCCAGGAGCCGTATATCAGCCTGGGCCGCTATATTCATGTCACCGCGCTTAAGAAAGATCCAGGCGCACAGCCGCAGATGCAAGGATAAACTATGAGTGAATTTTCCCAGACAGTCCCCGAACTGGTTGCCTGGGCCAGGAAAAATGATTTTTCCATCTCGCTGCCGGTCGACAGACTCTCTTTTCTGCTGGCTGTCGCCACGCTGAACGGCGAGCGGTTGGAAGGGGAAATGACCGAGGGAGAACTGGTGGACGCGTTCCGCCACGTTAGTGATGCGTTTGAGCAGACCAGCGAAACCATCAGCCAGCGCGCCAATAACGCCATCAACGATATGGTGCGCCAGCGTCTGCTGAACCGCTTTACCAGCGAAATAACGGAAGGGAATGCGATCTACCGCCTGACGCCGTTAGGTATCGGCATTACCGACTACTACATTCGCCAGCGCGAATTTTCTACCCTGCGTTTGTCGATGCAGCTGTCGATTGTGGCCGGCGAACTGAAGCGGGCGGCAGATTCCGCGGATGAGGGCGGCGATGAATTCCACTGGCATCGCAACGTTTTTGCGCCGCTGAAATATTCGGTGGCGGAAATCTTCGATAGTATCGATCTGACTCAACGCATCATGGATGAGCAGCAGCAGCAGGTGAAAGATGATATCGCCCAGTTGCTGAACAAAGACTGGCGCGCGGCGATTTCCAGCTGTGAACTGCTGCTGTCCGAAACCTCCGGCACCCTGCGCGAATTACAGGATACCCTGGATGCGGCGGGCGACAAGCTGCAGGCCAACCTGCTGCGTATCCAGGACGCCACCATCGCGCGCGACGATCTGCATTTTGTCGACCGTCTGGTGTTCGACCTGCAAAGCAAGCTCGACCGCATCGTCAGCTGGGGCCAACAGGCTATCGACCTGTGGATCGGTTACGATCGTCACGTACATAAATTTATCCGTACCGCCATCGATATGGATAAAAACCGCGTTTTCGCCCAGCGTTTGCGTCAGTCGGTGCAGACCTACTTCGATGCTCCGTGGGCGCTGACCTACGCTAGCGCCGACCGTTTGCTGGATATGCGCGATGAAGAGATGGCGCTGCGCGATGAAGAAGTCACCGGCGAGCTGCCGGCAGACCTCGAATTCGAAGAGTTCAACGAAATTCGCGAGCAGCTGGCCGCGCTGATTGAAGCGCAGCTGGTGGTTTACAAAGAGAAGGGTATGCCGCTGGATCTCGGCCTGGTGGCGCGAGAGTTCCTGGCGCAGTATCCGCGCGCGCGTCACTTTGACGTCGCGCGAATCGTCGTTGACCAGGCGGTACAGCTGGGCGTCGCCCAGGCAGATTTCACCGGACTGCCGGCAAAATGGCAGCCGATTAATGATTACGGAGCCAAGGTACAGGCGCATGTCATTGACAAATATTGAACAAGTGATGCCAGCTAAGCTGGCGCAGGCGTTGGCCAATCCGTTATTTCCGGCGCTGGATAGCGCCCTGCGCGCAGGCCGTCACATTGGCCTCGATGAGCTGGATAATCACGCATTTTTGATGGATTTTCAGGATTACCTGGAAGAGTTTTACGCTCGCTACAACGTTGAGCTGATCCGCGCGCCGGAGGGGTTCTTCTACCTGCGCCCGCGCTCCACGACCTTGATCCCGCGCTCGGTATTGTCAGAGCTGGACATGATGGTCGGCAAAATTCTTTGCTACCTCTATCTCAGCCCCGAACGTCTGGCTAATGAAGGCATCTTCACCCAGCAGGAGCTCTACGATGAGCTGCTGACGCTGGCGGACGAAAGTAAATTACTGAAGCTGGTGAACAACCGTTCCACCGGTTCCGACCTCGACCGCCAGAAGCTGCAGGAAAAAATGCGCGCGTCCCTCAACCGCCTGCGCCGCCTCGGCATGGTGTGGTTTATGGGCCACGACAGCAGTAAATTCCGCATCACCGAATCGGTGTTCCGCTTTGGCGCTGACGTGCGCGTTGGCGACGATCCGCGCGAAGCGCAGCTGCGCATGATCCGCGACGGCGAAGCGATGGCGCTGGAGAATCACCTGCAGCTCAATGATGAGAATGAAGAGAATCAGCCGGATAGCGGGGAGGAAGAATAATGATTGAACGCGGTAAGTTTCGCTCGCTGACGCTGGTTAACTGGAACGGTTTTTTTGCCCGGACCTTCGATCTTGATGAGCTGGTAACCACCCTTTCCGGGGGCAACGGCGCAGGTAAATCCACGACCATGGCGGCTTTCGTCACGGCGCTGATCCCGGATTTAACCCTGCTGCACTTCCGTAACACCACCGAAGCGGGCGCCACCAGCGGTTCGCGCGATAAAGGCCTGCACGGTAAACTGCGCGCTGGGGTCTGTTACTCGGTGCTCGATGTGATCAACTCACGCCACCAGCGCGTGGTCGTCGGGGTACGTCTGCAGCAGGTTGCCGGGCGCGATCGTAAAGTCGATATTAAGCCATTTGCCATCCAGGGATTGCCAACTTCGATCCAGCCGACCCAACTGTTGACCGAAACCCTTAACGAGCGCCAGGCGCGCGTCGTGAGCCTCAACGAGCTGAAAGACAAGCTCGACGCGATGGAAGGGGTGCAATTCAAACAGTTTAACTCGATTACCGAATATCACTCGCTGATGTTTGATTTGGGCGTGGTAGCGCGTCGTCTGCGTTCAGCATCCGATCGTAGCAAATACTACCGCCTGATTGAGGCCTCGCTGTACGGCGGGATCTCCAGCACCATTACCCGCTCCCTGCGCGATTACCTGCTGCCGGAAAACAGCGGCGTGCGTAAGGCGTTCCAGGATATGGAAGCGGCGCTGCGTGAAAACCGTATGACCCTGGAAGCGATTCGCGTTACTCAGTCCGATCGCGATCTGTTTAAGCACCTTATCAGCGAAGCCACCAACTACGTGGCGGCGGACTACATGCGCCACGCCAACGAGCGGCGAATCCATCTGGATAAAGCGCTGGAGTACCGTCGCGAGCTCTTTACCTCGCGTTCGCAGCTGGCGGCAGAGCAGTACAAACATGTCGATATGGCGCGCGAGCTGCAGGAACACAACGGCGCAGAAGGCGATCTGGAAGCTGATTATCAGGCCGCCAGCGATCACCTGAACCTGGTACAAACCGCCCTGCGTCAGCAAGAAAAAATCGAGCGCTACGAGGCGGATCTCGACGAACTGCAGATTCGTCTGGAGGAGCAAAATGAAGTGGTGGCGGAAGCCGCCGACCAGCAGGAAGAAAACGAAGCCCGCGCCGAGGCCGCCGAACTGGAAGTGGATGAGCTGAAAAGCCAGCTCGCCGATTACCAGCAGGCGCTCGACGTGCAGCAGACTCGCGCCATTCAGTACAATCAGGCGCTACAGGCGCTGGAACGCGCGCGTGCGCTGTGTCACCTGCCGGATTTAACCGCCGACAGCGCCGACGAATGGCTGGAAACTTTCCAGGCGAAAGAGCTGGAAGCGACGGAAAAAATGCTGTCGCTGGAACAGAAAATGAGCGTGGCGCAAACCGCGCACAGCCAGTTTGAACAAGCGTATCAGCTGGTTGCGGCGATCAACGGTCCGCTGGCGCGTAATGAAGCCTGGGATGTGGCGCGTGAATTATTACGCGACGGCGTCAACCAGCGCCACCTGGCGGAGCAGGCTCATGGGCTGCGTAGCCGTCTCAACGAGCTGGAACAGCGTCTGCGTGAACAACAGGACGCCGAGCGCCAGCTGGCCGAGTTCTGTAAGCGCCAGGGCAAACGCTACGATATCGACGATTTGGAAACGCTGCATCAGGAGCTGGAAGCGCGCATCGCTTCGTTAGCCGATAGCGTTTCTAACGCTCAGGAACAGCGCATGGCTCTGCGTCAGGAGCTGGAACAGCTGCAGTCGCGTACCCAGACGCTGATGCGCCGGGCGCCGATTTGGCTGGCGGCGCAAAACAGCCTCAACCAGCTGTGCGAGCAGAGCGGCGAGCAGTTTGAATCAAGCCAGGATGTCACCGAGTACCTGCAGCAACTGCTGGAGCGCGAGCGCGAAGCAATTGTTGAGCGTGATGAAGTCGGCGCCCGCAAGCGCGCCATCGACGAAGAAATCGAGCGTCTCAGCCAGCCGGGCGGTTCTGAAGACCCTCGTCTGAACGCGCTGGCAGAGCGCTTTGGCGGCGTGCTGTTGTCGGAAATCTACGACGACGTTAGCCTCGAAGATGCCCCGTACTTCTCCGCGCTTTATGGCCCATCGCGCCATGCGATCGTGGTTCCGGATCTGTCACAGGTGGCGGAGCAGCTCGAAGGGCTGGAAGATTGCCCGGAAGACCTGTATCTGATCGAAGGCGATCCGCAGTCCTTCGATGACAGCGTTTTCAGCGTCGATGAGCTGGAAAAAGCGGTGGTAGTGAAAATTGCCGACCGCCAGTGGCGCTATTCGCGCTTCCCGACGCTGCCGCTGTTTGGCCGCGCCGCGCGTGAAAACCGCATCGAAACGCTGCACGCAGAGCGCGAAAGCCTCTCCGAGCGTTTTGCTACGCTGTCGTTTGACGTGCAGAAAACGCAGCGCCTGCATCAGGCCTTCAGCCGCTTCATCGGTAGCCATCTGGCGGTTGCCTTTGATGACGACCCGGAAGAAGAGATCCGCAAACTCAACAGCCGCCGCGGAGAACTCGAGCGCGCGCTGAATGCGCATGAAAGCGATAACCAACAGAACCGCGTCCAGTACGAGCAGGCGAAAGAGGGCGTGTCGGCGCTTAACCGCCTGCTGCCGCGCCTGAATCTGCTGGCCGATGAGACGCTGGCCGATCGCGTAGATGAAATCCAGGAGCGTCTGGACGAAGCGCAGGAAGCGGCGCGCTTTATCCAGCAGCATGGCATTCAGCTGGCGAAACTGGAACCGATCGTCTCGGTACTGCAGAGCGACCCGGAGCAGTTCGAGCAGCTGAAAGAAGATTACGCCTATTCGCAGCAAATCCAGCGCGATGCGCGCCAGCAGGCTTTCGCGCTGGCGGAAGTCGTGCAGCGTCGCGCCCACTTCAGCTATTCTGACTCGGCGGAGATGCTCAGCGGCAATAGCGATCTCAACGAGAAGCTGCGCCAGCGCCTGCAACAAGCAGAATCCGAGCGTAGCCGCGCTCGCGAAGCAATGCGTAGCCACGTTGCGCAGTTGAACCAGTACAACCAGGTGCTGGCGTCGCTGAAAAGCTCGTATGACACCAAGAAAGAGCTGCTCAACGATCTGTATAAAGAGCTGCAGGATATCGGCGTGCGCGCCGATGCCGGCGCGGAAGAGCGTGCGCGTGCGCGTCGTGATGAACTGCATATGCAGCTGAGCAACAACCGCTCCCGCCGTAATCAGCTGGAGAAAGCGTTGACCTTCTGCGAAGCGGAGATGGACAACCTGACCCGCAAACTGCGCAAGCTGGAGCGCGATTACTGCGAAATGCGCGAGCAGGTAGTGAGCGCTAAAGCGGGATGGTGCGCGGTGATGCGTCTGGTGAAAGACAACGGCGTGGAACGTCGTCTTCACCGCCGCGAGCTGGCCTATCTCTCCGCCGACGAACTGCGTTCGATGTCGGATAAGGCGCTGGGCGCGCTGCGTCTGGCGGTCGCCGATAACGAACACCTGCGCGACGTCCTGCGTATTTCGGAAGATCCGAAACGTCCGGAGCGCAAAATTCAGTTCTTCGTTGCCGTTTATCAGCATCTGCGCGAGCGAATCCGCCAGGATATTATTCGCACCGATGATCCGGTAGAAGCGATCGAGCAGATGGAAATCGAACTCAGCCGTCTGACCGAAGAGCTGACCAACCGTGAACAGAAGCTGGCGATCAGCTCCCGCAGCGTGGCGAATATCATTCGCAAGACCATCCAGCGTGAACAGAACCGTATTCGCATGCTCAACCAGGGGCTGCAGAGCGTGTCGTTCGGCCAGGTCAACAGCGTGCGTCTGAACGTCAACGTGCGCGAGACCCACTCGACGCTGCTGGATGTCCTGTCTGAACAGCATGAGCAACATCAGGATCTGTTTAACAGCAATCGCCTGACCTTCTCGGAAGCGCTGGCCAAACTGTATCAGCGCCTGAATCCGCAGATTGACATGGGGCAACGTACGCCGCAAACCATCGGCGAGGAACTGCTCGACTACCGCAACTATCTGGAAATGGAAGTGGAAGTTAACCGTGGTTCAGACGGCTGGCTGCGTGCGGAGTCCGGCGCGCTGTCGACCGGTGAAGCGATCGGTACCGGGATGTCGATTCTGGTGATGGTGGTGCAGAGCTGGGAAGATGAATCCCGTCGTCTGCGCGGGAAGGATATCTCGCCTTGCCGTCTGCTGTTCCTCGATGAAGCAGCACGTCTGGATGCTCGCTCTATCGCCACGCTGTTCGAACTGTGCGAACGTCTCGAGATGCAGCTGATTATCGCGGCCCCGGAAAATATCAGCCCGGAAAAAGGCACCACCTATAAACTGGTGCGTAAAGTGTTTAATAATCACGAACACGTACACGTTGTCGGCCTGCGCGGTTTTGCCGCGCCGGTACCGGAAGCGCTGCCTGGAACCGCTGACGCCTCCTGAAAGGGCGTCGATTAATAGGAAAAAGGGTGACAATTTGTCGCCCTTTTTGTTTTTCTGTACAGTACGCTAACAAGGTATAGTCTTTAAACTTCTTTACATTTGGTAAGGCAAAAGCGTTTTCGCCTTTATATACTGAGAATAAGCCCCATCAGGCGGGCAGCAATGTGTTAACAGGGGGCAAGGGATGTTGCTAAAGAAACGGTATGGTCGACAATTGTCGGTGCTCAGCTTGAGCCTGGCTTTTGCATTTGCTCCACTGTTCAATGTCCAGGCCGCAGAGCCTGAAGTTATACCCACCGACAGCTCTGCGACGGTGGGCGATCTTTCGTCGGCATTGGTACAAAACGATGGTCAGTCCGCTGCGGTCGCGCAAATGGCCGGCGAGAAGCCGCTGGCGGCGGATGCGGTGGCGAAAAGCCGTGCTGAAATCGAGGCCTTACTGCCGTCTGGTTATCATCCGGTTTATATCAATCCGCTGGTAGCGCTGTACGCTGCCCGCGACATGAAACCCATGTGGGAGAACCGCGAAGCGGTACAGGCCTTCCAGCAGCAGCTGGCGGAGGTCGCTATCGCTGGCTTCCAGCCGCAGTTCACCACCTGGGTGAGCCTACTGACTGACCCGTCAGTCAGCGGCCTGGCCCGCGATGTCGTGCTCTCCGACGCCATGATGGGATATCTGCATTTTATTAGCGGTATTCCGATGCAGGGAAACCGTTGGCTGTACGGCTCAACGCCTTACAAAATGACGACGCCGCCGCTCTCGGTCATCAATCAGTGGCAGCTGGCGCTGGATAACGGTTCGTTAGCGCAATTTATTGCCGGACTGGCGCCGCAACATTCACAATATGAAGCAATGCATCAGGCGCTGCTGACGCTGGTGGCGGATAATCGTCCGTGGCCGCAACTGACCAGCAACGCCTCGCTACGTCCGGGAGAGTGGAGCAACGATATTGGCGCGCTGCGTGAAATCCTGCAGCGTACCGGCATGCTGGATGATTCGGCGAAAATCGCCCTCCCGGGCGATGTGGTAAGCCCATCGGCGAAACCGAAATCGAAAACAAAACCTGCCGCGCGCGGCGTGTACGATCGCCAACTGGTCGAGGGCGTTAAACGCTTTCAGGCCTGGCAAGGGCTGGGCGCTGATGGCGTCATCGGCCAGTCCACCCGCGACTGGCTGAACGTCTCTTCGGCGCAGCGTGCCGGCGTACTGGCGCTGAATATCCAGCGTCTGCGTTTGTTACCGAGTAAATTGTCCACCGGCATCATGGTCAATATTCCGGCGTTCTCGCTGGTCTATTACCAGGACGGCAGTCAGGTGCTGGCATCGAGAGTCATTGTCGGTCGTCCGGATCGTAAAACGCCGATGATGAGCAGCGCGTTGAACAACGTGGTAGTCAACCCGCCGTGGAACGTGCCGCCGACGCTGGCGCGCAAAGATATTCTGCCGAAGGTGCGCAACAATCCAGGCTATCTGGAACAGCATGGTTATACGTTGATGCGCGGCTGGAACAGCAAAGAAGCTATCGATCCGTATGGCGTCGATTGGTCTACCATCACCGAGAAGAATCTACCGTTCCGTTTCCAGCAGGCGCCGGGCGCGCGCAACTCGCTGGGACGTTATAAGTTCAATATGCCAAGCTCGGATGCTATTTATCTCCACGATACGCCGAACCACAATCTGTTCCAGAAAGATGTTCGCGCGTTGAGCTCTGGCTGCGTTCGCGTCAATAAAGCCTCTGAACTGGCGAATATGCTTTTGCAGGATGCTGGCTGGAATGATTCACGCATTTCCGACGCGCTGAAGCAGGGGGATACGCGCTACGTCAATATTCGGCAAAATATTCCGGTTAATTTATATTATTTGACCGCCTTTGTTGGCGCTGATGGACGTACACAATATCGAACAGATATTTACAATTACGATCTCACCGCGCGATCCAGCGCACAAATTCTGCCAAAAGCGGAACAATTAATCAGGTAAATGAAGTAGTTCTGCGAAAAATGTTGTCCTAGCACTGAACGAAATCGGGCCATGGTCGTCTACAAGGCCCGTATTTCCTGGGGTGAGGCTGCCTTGACGTTGGCAATAATGCCCGGTAAGGTGCCTTTCGTGCGCCAGAAGTGCATATACATATAATCCGCAAAAATGTATTGCGGCGGTCAATACGACCCAGCCAAAAATGTTTTAGCGGAAAAGTATATTACGATTCATTTACCTGTAGACCTGATTATCATGGACAAATTTGACGCTAATCGCCGCAGATTGCTGGCGTTGGGTGGCGCTGCCCTCGGTGCTGCCGCCATTCTCCCTGCGCCGGCATTTGCCACCCTCTCGACCCCCCGACCGCGTATTTTGACGCTGAATAACCTGCACACCGGTGAATCACTCAAGGCGGAGTTTTTCGATGGTAGAGGCTATATTCAGGATGAATTAGCAAGACTTAACCACTTTTTCCGTGATTTCCGCGCGAACAAAATTAAGTCTATTGACCCAGGATTGTTCGATCAGCTTTACCGCCTGCAGGGACTACTCGGCACCAACAAGCCTGTCCAGCTCATCTCCGGTTATCGCTCCGTCGATACCAACGATGAACTTCGCGCACGAAGCCGTGGTGTAGCGAAACACAGCTATCACACCAAAGGCCAGGCGATGGATTTCCACATTGAAGGCGTTGCCTTAAGCAATATTCGCAAAGCGGCGTTATCTATGCGCTCAGGTGGTGTAGGATACTACCCACGTAGCAACTTTGTGCATATTGATACCGGTCCGGTACGGCACTGGTAACGAAAGGAGCATCATGAACTATCGTATTATTCCGGTCACGGCGTTCGCCCAAAACTGTTCTTTAATTTGGTGTGAACAAACCCGGCTTGCCGCTCTGGTCGATCCTGGCGGCGATGCCGAGCGCATCAAGGAAGAAGTGGCGGCGGCAGGCGTCAGCCTGATGCAGATCCTGTTGACGCATGGTCACCTGGATCACGTCGGCGCGGCAGCCGAGCTGGCGCAACATTACGGTGTGCCAATTATTGGACCGGAAAAAGAAGATGAGTTCTGGCTGGAAGGATTGCCGGCGCAAAGCCGCATGTTCGGGCTGGATGAGTGTCAGCCGTTGCAACCGGACCGCTGGCTGAATGAAGGCGATGTGGTGACCGTCGGCAATATCGCTTTGCAGGTATTGCACTGTCCTGGCCATACGCCGGGGCACGTGGTTTTCTTTGACGATGCCTCTCGTCTGCTGATTTCCGGCGATGTGATTTTCAAAGGCGGAGTAGGGCGCAGCGACTTCCCGCGCGGCGACCATGGACAACTGATTGATGCGATTAAACGTAAACTGCTGCCGTTGGGCGACGACGTGACGTTTATCCCCGGTCATGGCCCGTTGTCGACGCTGGGATATGAGCGCCTGCATAATCCGTTCCTGCAGGATGAAATGCCGGTCTGGTAATGCCTGACCTCAAGGAAGTAAAAAAGGCCGCGTTTGCGGCCTTTTTCTTATGCGTCAGGGCTGAGAATTACAGCACCGCGACGATGGCTTCGCACAGCGGCGCCATATTATCAGGCGTCATGCCGGCAACGTTGATACGCCCGGACGCGACCGCATAAATAGCGAACTCTTCACGCAGACGCAGTACCTGCTCTTTGGTCAGGCCGCTAAACGAGAACATCCCATTCTGTTTGGTGATGAAGGTAAAGTCGCGGCTGGCGCCTTTTTCCTGCAGAGTATTCACAAACAGTAAGCGCATGCGCTGAATACGCTGGCGCATATCGGTGAGTTCTTGTTCCCAGATGGCACGCAGCGCGTCGTTGCTGAGAATTGTCGCTACCACCGAGGCGCCGTGCGCCGGCGGGTTAGAGTAGTTGGCGCGGATAACCGCTTTCATCTGGCTGAACGCGCGATCGACGGTGTCTTGATCGGCGGCAACCAGCGTACAGGCGCCAACGCGCTCGTTATACAGGCCGAAGTTTTTTGAGTAAGAACTGGCGACCAGTAGTTCTTTATGCAGTGCGGCAAAGGCGCGCAGGCCTTCAGCGTCTTCTTCCAGACCGCGGGCGAAGCCCTGGTAGGCGAAGTCAAACAGCGGCAGCCAGCCTTTTTCGGCGGACATTTGCGCCAGCTGCTGCCACTGCTCCAGCGTCGGATCGATACCGGTTGGGTTGTGGCAGCAGCCGTGGAACAGCACAACGTCGCCCGCCTGCGCTTCGTTCAGGCTGGCCAGCAGACCGTCGAAATCAAGCTGGTGGTTAGCGGCATCGTAGTAAGCGTATTCACGCACTTCCAGCCCGGCTGCGCCGAAAACGCTTTTATGGTTCGGCCAGCTTGGGTTGCTTACCCATACCCGTTTAACGTCGGTGTTTTTGGCAAGGAAATCAGCCGCTACGCGCAGGCCGCCGGTGCCGCCTGGGGTTTGGGCGGTACGGGCGCGCTTATCGCTGATAATTGCGCTTCCTTTACCGAACAGCAGCTCCTGAGTGCAGCGACCAAACTCCGGAATACCATCAATACCGAGGTAGTTTTTGGTGGTTTCATTTTCCAGCAGATATTGCTCGGCTTTTTTTACGCTGGTCAGAACAGGTGTTTTACCTGTCTCATCTTTGTAAACACCAATTCCGAGGTTAATTTTGCCAGGGCGGTCATCGGCACGAAACAGATCGGCCAGGCCCAGAATAGGGTCGGCAGGGGCGGCTGTAATGTTCTCAAACATGACGAGGTTCCATTGTGATTACTGAGGGAAATCCGCTATCAGGGTAACGGTAGATTTACAAATTGCCAACCGTTTGCGACAAAAAGCGAGAAGGTTTTTGCAAGTTACGATCTTCGTCTTAGTAACGCAGAAAAGCAGGACCGAAGTCCTGCTTTTTAGGCATATCACGAAGGGGTGTACTACAGATTAGAACTGGTAAACGATACCAACCGCAGCCTGGTCGTCGGTGGCGACGCCAGCTTCACGAGTATAGGAATTGTCGTCCAGCTGGTTGAACTTGTACGCCGCGTACACGTTCATGTTTTTGTTGAAGTAGTACCAGGTACCCAGTTCAATGTATTTAACCAGGTCAGCATCGCCGCCGCCGAAGCCGCCGCGAGCCTGCAGGTTTTTACCTTTCGTCTGCACGTAGCCGAGGGACGGACGCAGACCGAAATCAAACTGATACTGAACCACGGCTTCGAAGTTCTGAGTTTTGCCCGCGAAGTAGTTATCTTCTTCCGGCGTCATGTTGTAAGTCTGGGAGTACATGACAGCGGCGTAGATGTTGTTAGCATCGTACTTAGCAGAGGTTGCCCATGCTTCAGCTTTGTTACCGTTACCGTCACGCTTCTGGTCGGCGCTGCGGTTGGAGTTAGCATAACCTGCGGACAGCGCGATACCGTTATCAAACGCGTAGGTTGCCGCGGTGCTGAAACCGTCGCCATTCTGTTTACGAATAACGCGGTCGTGATCGTTTTTGCCCTGATACTGAAGCGCGAAGCTCAGGCCGTCCACCAGACCGAAGAAGTCTGAGTTACGGTAGGTGGCCACGCCGTTGGTACGGCCGGTCATGTAGTTATCAGTGTAGTTCCAGCCGTCGCCGCCCCACTCAACCAGCATATCGGTTGCGGATTCGACGTCGTAGATGGCGCCGTAGTTACGGCCGTAATCGAATGAACCATATTCGCCCGCTTTCAGACCGGCGAAGGCCAGACGGGTTTTGGTGGTCTGGGAACCTTCAACGTTGGACGCATCCATGTTGTATTCCCACTGGCCGTAACCGATCAACTGGTCGTTGATCTGGGTTTCGCCTTTCAGGCCGATACGGGCATAGGTGGTGTCGTCGCTGCTGGTGTCACCATTGGTGGTCCAGACATGTTCGCCAACCATTTTTCCGTAGAAATCCAGTTTGTTACCATTTTTGTTATAGATTTCCGCAGCGTTGGCCGCACCGGCTACCAGCAGGGCAGGGATCACCACTGCCAGAATATTGCGCTTCATCATTATTTATTACCCTCATTAATATTTTTTATATGACACTTGCCACCGCCAGCAATAAATTCCGTCAATGAAAATTTACAGAACTATTGAAGATAGTTTGGTGTCTGAAGGCATCTTTCCATCGGTGGTGCCGTTTCGCTAGCCGGAAAATGCTACCAATATCGTAAATTAGTTACAAAAAGAAAAAACATGTAACTAAATATGTATTTTTAGGAACTTTGTGAACTCAATCAAAATTCCGTTCCACTTTGCGAAGATTGTCACCTTCTCATATATATCTATATGAATTAGTTATGAATATTTTCGCTAAAGCCAGATTTGATTATTTTTTGACTCAATTACGTCCCATTTTCGCTCAGGCGCTATTTTTGCATAACGTGCGCAGAATGATTAAAAAATAGCCAATTCAATCAGCGTATTCACTGGTGTCTTAACATAAGGTGCGAAATCTACGTACTAAGGGTAAGGAAATAGTGAGTAACATAATTACGAAATGTGAAGGTTGATGTTTAAGTTTGTTGAAATTCGCTCACGAAAATTGACATAAAAAAAGGTCGGCTTGCGCCGACCTTGTCAGTGTTTTTACGAAACGCGATTAGAATGTGGCGTTACGTGGCGTACGTGGGAAAGGAATCACGTCGCGAACGTTCTGTACGCCGGTTACGTAGGCGATAAGACGTTCGAAGCCCAGACCGAAGCCGGAATGCGGTACGGTGCCGTAACGGCGCAGATCACGATACCACCAGTAGTCTTCTTTATTCAGACCCATTTCGGCCATACGCGCGTCCAGAACATCCAGACGCTCTTCACGCTGGGAGCCGCCGATGATTTCGCCGATGCCCGGCGCCAGAACGTCCATTGCGGCGACGGTTTTACCGTCTTCGTTAAGGCGCATGTAGAACGCCTTAATGTCTTTCGGATAGTTTTTCACGACCACCGGCGCTTTGAAGTGCTCTTCGGCCAGATAACGCTCATGCTCGGAGGAGAGATCCACGCCCCAGTACACCGGGTTTTCAAACTGCTTGCCGCAGTTTTCCAGGATAGTGACGGCGTCGGTGTAATCAACCTGGGCGAAATCAGCAGAGACAAAACGCTGCAGACGGTCGATGGCGTCCTTATCTACGCGCTCGGCAAAGAACTTCATGTCATCCGCACGCTCTTCCAGTACCGCCTTGAAGACGTACTTCAGCATGGCTTCCGCCAGACCGGCAACATCGTTGAGGCTCGCGAAGGCAACTTCTGGCTCCAGCATCCAGAACTCCGCCAGGTGGCGGCTGGTGTTGGAGTTTTCGGCGCGGAAGGTTGGGCCGAAAGTATAGATTTTGGACAGTGCGCAGGCATAGGTCTCACCGTTCAACTGACCGGAAACGGTCAGGAACGACTCTTTACCGAAGAAGTCTTTATCGAAATCGACTTTACCCTGGTCGTTACGCGGCAGGTTTTCCAGATCCAGCGTTGATACGCGGAACATTTCACCGGCGCCTTCGGTATCGGAAGCGGTGATAAGCGGGGTGGATACCCAGAAGAAACCCTGTTCGTCGAAGAAACGGTGCAGCGCCTGCGCCAGGGTGTGACGTACGCGCGCTACCGCGCCAATCAGGTTGGTGCGCGGACGCAGGTGCGCCACTTCACGCAGATACTCGATGCTGTGGCGTTTCGCCGCCATCGGGTAAGTGTCCGGATCTTCAACCCAGCCGGTGACTTCCACGCTGGAGGCCTGGATTTCAAAGCTCTGGCCCTGACCCTGGGAGGCCACGACTTTGCCGGTGACGATAACCGAGCAGCCGGTGGTCAGGCGTAATACTTCCTGATTGTAATTGGGCAGAGAATTATTAATAACGGCCTGTACAGGATCAAAGCAGGAACCGTCATAGACGGCGAGGAAAGAAAAGCCAGCTTTAGAATCTCGGCGGGTACGCACCCATCCGCGCACGGTGACTTCGCTGTCAACGGCAACGCGGCCCTGGAGTACGTCGGCTACAGGCACAACGCTCATAATAGTCTCTCTTTGTAGTCCAATAAAAAATTCTGTTTCCCCCTTCAGAGGGGGGATATCTATGTTACCTGTCATCTTCCATCAGACAAGCAGAATTCGCATCATAAAGGGATAATTTGATAATAATTAATAAAGAAAAAGGAGCCTGTCAGGCTCCTTGTTGAAATTAACTCGCCTTTTTAATCGGCGGCAGGTCGAAGGCCTCGCGCAGGGCGCGGACGAACGCCTTATCGTGGCAGATGGTTTTACCCGGGCTATCGGAGAGTTTCGCCACCGGCTTGCCGTTACATTCTACTAGTTTTATGACGATATTCAGCGGTTTCACCTGTGGGATGTCGCAGGTTAACCGGGTGCCGATACCGAAACTGAGATTCACCCGCGAGGAGAAGTGGCGATACAGATCGACCGCTTTGCCGAGGTCGAGGTTATCGGAGAACACCAGCACTTTACTCATCGGGTCGATACCCAATTTCTGATAATGGGCGATAGCTTTCTCGCCCCACTCCAGCGGATCCCCGGAGTCATGGCGCAGTCCCTGATAGCGGGTGGCGAATTCAGGACCGAAATCACGCAGGAAAGCGTCCATGGTGATGCAGTCGGTCAGAGCAATACCCAGCCGATCCGGATATTCCGCCAGCCAGGCGGCAAGCGCCGCGCGCTGGCTGCTGGCAAGGTTTGGACTGATCTGCTGGTGGGCCTGGAACCATTCGTGCGCCTGGGTGCCCATCGGGGTTAAATTGAGTCGGCGGGCCAGATCGTAATTGCTGGTGCCGACAAACCACGGCTCCTGCTGCAAGCGCTGCACGATAGCCTGCTGTACTTCACGGGAGAAGCGGCGGCGGGTGCCGAAATCCATCAGGCGGAATGCCGACATATCGATGTCGGCGGTCATGTCGGCGAAGTCGGCAAGCTTATGTTCGAGCGTCTCCAGCGCCAGATCGACGCCGATTTCCGGCGAACGGTAGTGGTGCACCAGTTCGCTGATGACCGCCAGCAGCGGCACTTCCCACATGATCACTTCGCGCCACGGCCCGGCGAGGCGAATATTCAGCTTGCCATGATCGTTGATAACGGTGACCTGGCTTGGGTCGTAACGGAAGTCGCGCAGCCAGTCGAGATAGTCCTGCGAGAAGAACGGCAGGGTGGACAGCCAGCGATACTCATCGTCCTGCAGCTTCAGGTCGCGCATGGTTTCGACCTGCTCGCGAATCGCGTCGGCATAGATGCCGAGCAGATCGTCTCCGCGGCAGCGGAACTCTGCCGCTACCTCCACATCGTAGTAGCGGTGGAAGACGGCCTGCTGCATATGCAGCTTATAGGCATCCGTATCAAGCAGCGAGTGCAGTACAGGAGAAGTGAATTGTGTCATGGTGCGCAGTAGCATCCTCTCACTGGGGCGTTCCATTCAAACCAAAGCAGAAAAAAGGAGGCGGAGTATACCTTTAATACCCGGTGCTGTCCTGCTGCGATGGCTCGACGGTAACGCTGACGGTCATTTGCGAGGCCTAGTTTAATATATTGAACACGGATCACACCACAAGCTTTGCGTCGGGTCGAGCGCATTTCGTGCCTCATGTGTTATCAAAATGTAGCGATTTTCGTGTTGAACGTTGAAAAGATGAAGATTCTGCATAGCGCGATCTGCGCAACAGGAATAGACTGGAGCCGATACTTTACAGACACGCTAAAGGTTTTTTATGACACAACAGCCCCAAGCCAAATACCGCCACGACTACCGTGCGCCGGATTATCTGATTAGCGATATTGATTTGACCTTTGACCTGGATGCCGCGAAAACCGTTGTCACGGCCGAGAGTAAGGTTTCCCGTCACGCGGCTGCGTCTGATGTGCCATTGCGTCTGGATGGCGAAGACCTGACTCTGATTTCACTACAGGTGAACGGCCAGCCGTGGAACGACTATAAAGAAGAAAATAATCAGCTGGTGATTGGCGGTTTGCCGGACAGTTTCACCCTGACTATCGTCAATGAAATTAGCCCGGCGGCGAACACCGCGCTGGAAGGCCTGTATCAGTCAGGCGAAGCGCTATGTACCCAGTGCGAAGCAGAGGGCTTCCGCCATATTACCTGGTACCTCGACCGTCCGGATGTGCTGGCGCGCTTCACCACCAAAATCATCGCCGATAAGGCGAAATACCCCTACCTGCTTTCTAACGGTAACCGCGTAGCCCAGGGTGAGCTGGACAATGGCCGTCACTGGATCCAATGGCAGGATCCGTTCCCGAAACCCTGTTACCTGTTCGCGCTGGTAGCCGGCGATTTCGATGTGCTGCGTGACACCTTCACCACCCGTTCCGGGCGTGAAGTCTCCCTTGAACTGTACGTTGACCGCGGCAACCTCGACCGCGCGCCGTGGGCGATGACTTCGCTGAAGAATTCGATGAAGTGGGACGAAACTCGTTTCGGTCTCGAATATGACCTCGACATCTATATGATCGTCGCCGTCGACTTCTTCAACATGGGCGCGATGGAGAACAAAGGCCTCAACGTCTTTAACTCTAAATACGTGCTGGCCCGTACCGATACCGCGACCGATAAAGACTACCTCGATATCGAACGCGTCATAGGTCACGAATATTTCCACAACTGGACCGGCAACCGTGTGACCTGTCGCGACTGGTTCCAGCTCAGCCTGAAAGAAGGGCTGACCGTATTCCGCGATCAGGAGTTTAGTTCCGATCTCGGCTCGCGTGCGGTAAACCGTATCAATAACGTGCGTACCATGCGCGGGCTACAGTTTGCCGAAGACGCCAGCCCGATGGCGCACCCGATCCGTCCGGATATGGTTATCGAAATGAACAACTTCTACACCCTGACGGTCTATGAAAAGGGCGCCGAAGTGATCCGTATGCTGCACACCCTGTTGGGCGAAGCCAATTTCCAGAAAGGGATGCAGTTGTACTTTGAACGCCACGACGGCAGCGCCGCCACCTGCGATGATTTCGTGCAGGCGATGGAAGATGCTTCGAACGTGGATCTGTCGCATTTCCGTCGCTGGTACAGCCAGTCCGGCACGCCGGTCGTTACCGTGCATGACGACTATAACCCGGAAACCGAGCAGTACACCCTGACTATCAGCCAGCGTACGCCGCCGACCGCGGAACAGGCCGACAAGCAGCCGCTGCACATCCCGTTCAGTATCGAGCTGTACGATAACGAAGGCAAAGCGATCCCGCTGCAGAAGGGCGGTCATCCGGTACATCACGTATTGAATGTCACCCAGGCGGAACAGACATTCGTCTTTGATAACGTTTACTTCCAGCCGGTACCGGCGCTGCTGTGTGAATTCTCCGCGCCGGTCAAGCTTGAATATAAGTGGAGCGACCAGCAACTGACGTTCCTGATGCGCCACGCGCGTAACGACTTCTCGCGTTGGGATGCCGCGCAGAGTCTGCTGGCGACCTACATCAAGCTCAACGTTAATCGTCATCAGCAGGGACAGCCGCTGTCGCTGCCGATCCACGTCGCTGACGCCTTCCGCGCGATCCTGCTCGATGAGAAAATCGATCCGGCGCTGGCGGCGGAAATTTTAACGCTGCCGTCGGCCAACGAAATTGCTGAACTGTTCGCCATCATCGATCCGATTGCCATCGCGGCGGTGCGCGAAGCGCTGACCCGTACGCTGGCGAAAGAACTGGCCGATGAGCTGCTGGTGGTTTACAACGCCAACAAGCTCGACAGCTATCGCGTAGACCATGCCGATATCGGTAAACGTTCCCTGCGCAATACCTGCCTGCGCTATCTGGCTTTTGGCGATGTTGAATTGGCAGATAAGCTGGTGCAAGCCCAGTATCATCATGCTGACAACATGACCGACGCGTTGGCTGCGCTGTCGTCGGCGGTGGCGGCGGAGTTGCCGTGCCGTGATGCATTGATGCAGGAGTATGACGATAAGTGGCACCAGGACGGTCTGGTGATGGATAAGTGGTTTATTCTGCAGTCCACCAGCCCGGCGGCCAATGTGGTTGAGACGGTACGCGGCTTGCTCAAGCACCGTTCATTCACGATGAGCAACCCAAACCGGGTACGTTCGCTGATCGGCGCCTTCGCGAGTAGCAACCCGGCGGCGTTCCATGCCGAAGACGGCAGCGGTTACCAGTTCCTGGTGGAAATGCTGACCGAGCTCAATAGCCGCAACCCGCAGGTGGCGTCGCGTCTGATTGAGCCGCTGATTCGTCTGAAACGCTACGATGAGAAACGTCAGGCCAAGATGCGTGCGGCGCTGGAACAGCTGAAAGGGCTGGAGAATCTCTCCGGCGATCTGTTCGAGAAGATTACCAAAGCGCTGGCGTAACGGCCGCAAAATCCCCGGTAGCGCTCTCGCTTACCGGGGCTACAGCGCTGTGCGATTTGGTAGCCCGGCCGAGCGAAGCGCGGGCCGGGGACATTAGTTAGCCATGACTAAACAAACGCGGCGCACGCTCGCTGTCGCCGCGCTTCATCACCCGATCGAGCACCTGTGCTTCCAGTTCCGCCAGCTTCGCCGAGCCGAACCGCCGCGGACGCGGAATATCCACGCTCAAATCGAGGCCAATTTTCTTTTCTTCTATTAACAGCACCCGGTCGGCCATCGCCACCGCTTCACTCACATCATGAGTTACCAGCAACACGGTAAAGCCGTGTTCTTGCCAGAGCGAAACAATCAATTCCTGCATTTCCAGACGGGTGAGGGCGTCAAGCGCTCCCAGCGGTTCATCCAGCAGCAGCAGACGCGGGCGATGGATCAGCGCGCGGGCCAGCGCAACGCGCTGTTTTTGCCCGCCGGAGAGGGCCGCCGGCCACTCATCGGCTCTCTCTTCCAGCCCGACGCTGGCCAGCGCCTGGCGGGCGGCATCGCGCCACTGGCCCTTCAGCCCAAGTCCAACGTTGTCGATAACCGTTTTCCACGGCAGCAACCGCGCGTCCTGGAACATCATGCGCGTATCCTCCTGGATCTGCGCAAGCGGCGTCGCGCCTGCCAGCAGTTCGCCGCCATTGGGTTTTTCCAGCCCGGCCAGCAGGCGCAACAGGGTGCTTTTACCGCCGCCGCTGCGGCCGACCACTGCGACAAATTGCCCGGTAGGAATATGTAAATCCAGCTCATTGAGAATGACATTGTCGCCGTAGCGTTTGCTGACCCCATTGAGTAACAGCGGGATCCCGGGATTAAGACGAGCAGTATTCATGCGTTAGCCTCCTGAAGACGGTACGCCGGGTTCCAGCGCAGCCAGACGCGTTCCAGCAGTTGCGCGCTAAAATCGGCGAGCTTGCCGAGAATGGCGTAAAGAATAATGGCGACCACCACCACATCGGTTTGCAGAAATTCGCGGGCGTTCATCGCCAGATAACCAATCCCGGCATTAGCCGAGATGGTCTCAGCAACGATAAGCGTCAGCCACATTAATCCGAGAGCGAAGCGAATGCCGACCATAATCGAGGGCAGGGCGCCGGGGAGGATTACGTGGCGGAAGAGGGCGAACCCGGATAAGCCATAGCTACGCGCCATTTCCACCAGACCGCGATCGATATTGCGGATACCGTGCCAGGTATTGATATAAATCGGAAACATCGTCCCCAGCGCGACAAGAAATATTTTGGCGCTTTCGTCAATACCAAACCACAAAATCACCAATGGAATTAGCGCCAGATGCGGCACATTGCGCAGCATCTGGATGGAGGTATCCAGCAGGCGTTCGCCCCAGCGCGAGAGGCCGCTGATGAGTCCGAGCGTCAGGCCGATGGAGCCGCCAATGGCGAAGCCGAGTAAGGCGCGCCAGGAACTGATCGCCAGGTGTTGCCACAGCTCGCCGCTGGCGGAGAGCGTCCAGAAGGCTTTCAGTACCCCCTCCGGAGAGGGGAGAATACGGGTTGAGAGCCAGCCTACCGATGACGCCAATTGCCAGATAAGCACGGTGCCCACCGGTAAAAACCAAGGAGCGAGGCGTAATAGAAGTTTTTGCGAAGAGGCTGCCATAGTTCGCTCCCTAACTTTGCGCCGCTTTACGCGGGATAAATTCGTTCGCCACCGCTTCGCCCTGCAGGCGCAAGTTTTGCGGCTGAGGAATCGTCGGGACGTTGACATCGAGCAGCGGGAACAGCAGTTCGCCGACTCGCCAGGCTTCCTCAAGGTGCGGGTAGCCGGAGAAGATAAAACTGTCGATGCCTAGTTCGGCGTATTCATTAATACGTTCGGCGACGGTAGCCGCATCGCCCACCAGCGCGGTGCCCGCGCCACCGCGCGCCAGACCGACGCCCGCCCACAGATTCGGGCTGATTTCCAGCTTGTCGCGACGGCCGTTGTGCAGCGCCGCCATGCGGTGCTGGCCAACAGAATCGGTTTGCGCGAAGGCTGCCTGCGCGCGGGCGATGGTTTCGTCATCCAGATGGGAAATTAAGCTCTCCGCCGCTTGCCATGCCTCTTCATTGGTTTCGCGAACGATGACGTGCAAACGAATACCAAAGCGGACGCTGCGGCCGAGGCGCGCGGCTTTCTCACGCACCTGGGCGATTTTTTCCGCCACCTGCGCTGGCGGTTCGCCCCAGGTCAGGTAGAGGTCGACCTGTTCGGCGGCCAGATCCTGTGCAACGTCCGAGGAGCCGCCAAAGTAGAGCGGCGGTCGCGGCTGTTGCTGCGGCGGGAAGAGCAGTTTCGCCCCGCGCACGTGCTGGTGCTTGCCGTGGAAAGTCACGGTTTCACCTTCCATCAGTTTGCGCCAGATATGCGTGAACTCGGCGGAGGCTTCGTAGCGTTCGGTGTGGTCGAGGAATACGCCATCGCCGGCTAATTCATTTGGATCGCTGCCGGTGACCAGATTGAACAAGGCCCGGCCATTAGAGAGCCGGTCAAGCGTGGCAGCCTGGCGCGCGGCGACGGTGGGGGATACCACGCTTGGGCGCAGCGCGACAAGAAACTTCAGCCGTTGGGTGACGGGGATCATTGAAGCGGCAACCAGCCAGGCATCTTCACACGAGCGTCCGGTAGGAATGAGTACGCCGGTGAAGCCGAGCCGGTCGGCGGCCTGGGCGATTTGCTGCAGATAACTGTAATCTACCGGGCGCGCGCCTTCATCGGTGCCCAGATAGCGGCCGTCACCGTGGGTGGGTAAGAACCAGAACATATTCAGACTCATGATTTCGCTCCTTGTGCGGGGGCAGGCTGCCAGATACGGTTTTGAATAGTGATTTTTTTCGGTACCAGCTTGTTTTCATAGAAGAGATCGGCGGTTTGCTGTTGGCGAGCGGCCGTTTCAGCGCTTACCGGTGATATCGCAGTGGGCGGACGATGGTCGAGATAGCTGGCAATCACCGCTTCGGGTAGACCCATCGTTTTGGCCAGCAGGGCAATACTTTGCTGGCGATGGCTAATGGTCAGGGCATCCGCCTGGCTAAAGGTCGCCAGCACGCCTTCGATAAAGGCGCCGTTCTTTTCGGCATAAGGACGAGCGGCAAGATAGAACGAACCGGTCTGCTTCAGGTCGCTACCATCTTTCAGTACCCGTACCCCGCCTTGCAGCAGCGCCGCAGAGTAATAGGGATCCCAGATGGCCCAGGCGTCGACATTGCCCTGCTGGAAGGCGGCGCGAGCATCGGCGGGGGCGAGATACACCGGCTGGATATCGCTGAATTTCAGACCTGCCTGCTGTAGAGCGCGCAGCAGCAGATTGTGCGAGCTTGAGCCCTTCTGGAACGCCACCTTACGGCCTTTCAGTTCAGCCACGCTTTTGATTGGGCTGTTATCGGCAACCAGAATCACTTCCGCTTTCGGTTTCGCTGGTTCAGCGCCGATATAGACCAGATCGGCGCCGGCAGCCTGAGCGAAAATCGGTGGAATATCGCCGGTGCTGCCGATATCAATACTGCCGACGTTCAGCGCTTCCAGCATTTGCGGCCCGGCGGGAAACTCGACCCACGAAATCTTAGTTTGCGGATAGCGTTGCTCTAGCAGTTGATGGCTCTTCGCCAGCACCATACTGACGCTGCCTTTCTGGTAGCCGATACGTAGGGCTTCCGGCGCCTGCGGGGCCGCATGCGTAATAAAGGAAAGCATGAGTAGCCCGCCGAGGGTTAGGGCACGCAGAGGATTAAGCATGCTCAACCCCCTGTAACGTCTTTAGTCCGGGGATGCGGCTGTTGCGGCGATTCAGCGCCTGCCAGAAGGTCTCCAGTGCCTGGTCGAGACGGTTTTGCAGATTCGGTGTGAACTGCGGCTTGTGTTGATAATCGGTGACCTGGCTGTCATCGGCGAATACGCCGTGGAGGATCTCCTGCGCTTTGAGAGCGTTAAGCACTGGTTTAAGCGCGTAATCGACCGCCAGCATATGGGCGATGGTGCCGCCTGTCGCCAGCGGCAGGACAATTTTGCCTTCCAGAGCGCGTTCGGGGAGCAAGTCTAGTAGCGTCTTCAGCGCGCCGGAAAAAGAGGCTTTATAGACGGGAGTGGCGATAATCAGGCCGTCAGCGCCGGCCAGTTGTTCATTTAAGGTATGCAGAGCGGGGTTATCGAAGCGGGCGTAAAGCAGATCTTCGGGATCGAAATTCTGTAAATGCCAGTGATAGACTTCGATGTCGGCCGCGGTAAGTTTCTCTCTGGTGTACTCCAGCAATGCGCTTGAGCGAGAAGGGTAGCGGGGGCTGCCCGCGATTGTAATAACGCGCATACACTCTCCTTATAACCAAATGTTTGCATTTATCTATAATTGATAACATTTTATGGCAGTGTGACAGAGGGCGTTTATTTCCCTAAATGATTTTTCCGGCGTTAAATTGCCAAAATGCGCATAACAGGCGGCTGAGAAGTAAACGTTTGCGTTGGTCGCGTGATTTTTTGTCGCAGGTCAATTCCCTTTCGGGCGCGGATCGAACATAATACGCCCCCGGTTTGCACACCGGGAATCCAGGAGAGTTCATGTACTATCCCTTCGTTCGTAAAGCTCTTTTTCAGCTCGATCCTGAGCGCGCTCATGAAGTAACCTTCCAACAATTACGCCGCGTCACCGGCACGCCGCTGGAAATGCTGGTTCGACAAAAAGTACCGTCGAAACCCGTTACCTGCATGGGGCTCACTTTCAAGAATCCACTGGGGCTGGCGGCCGGGCTTGATAAAAACGGCGAGTGTATTGATGCGCTCGGTGCGATGGGCTTCGGCTCAATCGAAATTGGTACCGTGACTCCACGTCCGCAGCCGGGCAATGACAAGCCGAGGATCTTCCGTCTCGTCGATGCCGAAGGTTTGATCAACCGCATGGGCTTTAATAACCACGGCGTTGATAACCTGGTCGAGAATGTGAAAAAAGCGCATTTTGACGGCGTGCTGGGGATTAATATCGGTAAAAATAAAGATACTCCGGTAGAGCAGGGTAAAGATGATTATCTGATTTGTATGGAAAAAGTCTATCCATACGCTGGATATATCGCCATTAATATCTCCTCGCCGAATACCCCAGGGTTACGTACTCTGCAATATGGCGAAGCGCTGGATGATTTACTCAGTGGTATTAAAAATAAGCAGCTCGAACTTCAACAGAAACATCAAAAATATGTTCCTGTGGCGGTGAAGATCGCCCCGGATCTTTCTGTCGAAGAATTGATCCAGGTAGCCGACAGCTTAGTCCGCCATAATATTGATGGCGTCATTGCTACCAATACCACCCTCGATCGTTCATTGGTCCAGGGGATGAAGCATTGTGATGAAACCGGTGGGTTGAGTGGTCGTCCATTACAATTAAAAAGCACCGAAATTATTCGTATGCTGGCCACGGAATTAAATGGTCGTTTGCCAATTATCGGAGTTGGCGGTATTGACTCGGTGATCGCCGCTCGTGAAAAGCTGGCTGCTGGCGCCACGCTGGTACAGATTTATTCCGGGTTTATTTTTAAAGGCCCGCCGCTGATTAAAGAAATTGTTACACACATCTAATCTTTTCCGCCTCTGAATCTTCCCCAGGGCTTTATTTCCAGCCCTGGTTGTTTTATATTCCTTCATTGTTGCTTATTTAGACATTTTAGTCTTTTCTTAATTTTAGAAATTATTCTGTAGCAGGATGCCATTGCTTTGCAGAAGGAAGTGGAAGAGGACGGGGGTAGAAATGCGGATTAAACCTGACGATAACTGGCGTTGGTATTATGACGAAGAGCATGACCGCATGATGCTCGACTTGGCCAATGGTATGTTATTTCGCTCACGTTTTGCCCGGCGCATGTTAACGCCTGATGCTTTCGCGCCATCGGGATTTTGCGTCGATGACGCGGCGCTCTATTTTTCTTTTGAAGAAAAATGCCGCGAAATTGAATTAAACAAAGAGCAGCGTGCCGAATTAGTATTAAATGCCTTAACCGCGATCCGTTTTCTGAAACCACAGATGCCGAAGAGCTGGCATTTCACCACGCATCAGCAGAACTGGCAACCCGCCAGCGGCGACGCCGCCAGCGTGTGGATCAGCGATACCGGCGAGCAGGTCAATTTGCTGGTGGTTGAACCGGGTGAAAACGCCACGCTTTGCCTGCTGGCGCAGCCGGGACTAACTCTGGCTGGCCGGGTAATGCAGTTGGGCGATGTGATTAAAATTATGAATGACAGACTGCAGCCGGCGCAGAACACGGCCAGCTACAGCCTGGGGCAGGCGGTTTAAGGCGCCAGGCGCAGCGCGGTTTTCGGTACGCAGCTGCAGCATAAAATGGTGCCATCCGCGGCGACCGCATTTTTCTTTAACGGACTCACTTCACCCTCTTCCAGGCGGATCCGACAACTGCCGCAGATCCCGGCGCGGCAGGAATAAGGGATACGAATGCCCTGTTGTTCCAGCTGCTCCAGCAGCACCTGCTGGTTGTTGCCGGTAAACTGTTGCCCTTGCCACTCAATCTCAACCGTCGCTTTTGGCTGCGCATCGGCCGCCAGCGTATCGTCGCTATCGCCAGCGCCATAGGCTTTAGCCGGGCCGCGCGTCAGCACTTCCACCTCATCACCCACGCGGATTACGCCGCTGTTGCGGGCGATCAGGTTCTGGCCAAAATCGACATCGCCGTTATCCTGCGCGGTACGAAAACGCTTTAACGTTTCCAGCGGCTCGCCGGACGGATGCTTTTGCCCACGCTCCGGGCTGACGGTGGTGAAAATGCAGCGGCTACAGGGTTTGGCAACATCAAATACCACCTCGCCGATACGTATGACTTTCCAGCTATCTTCATCCCACGCCGCCGCGCCGGTGACCACCAGATTAGGGCGAAACTGTTCTATGCTTACGCTGGCAGGGCACCGTTGCTGCAGGTCGCGAAGCGAGGCCTCGTTGGCGAGCAGGTAGGGATAACCATCGGCGAAGGAGAGGGGTACCGCGTCGTGGCGTTTTACTCGCCGGGTTAGCTGCGGCCCGAGCCAGCGCAGTTGGACGTCGCGGTTGAAGAAGCCGCTGAGCCACTGGTTGATGGCGGCTGGCGCGATTAAGGCGGTGAAATGGTTGCCCCACACCTCCGTCGGCTCGCCCTGGGGAGCGAAATCATCAAAGCGCACCAGCGCGCTGCTGCCATCTGGCGCGGTCAAGTGCAGGCCGTCATGAAGCGGCGAAGGCAGGAATTTTACCATCTGCGGAAACTGGCGCGCGGTAATAAACGTACCGTCGGTTTCAGTCAGCATAAAGATGCGGTCGAAGGCCATGCCGCTAATATCGGCAAAGGCATGGGTGACGCCAATTCCGCGCATGGATTTGACGGGATGAATAAAAAGTTTCGATAGCGTTACCATACGCTGCCCCTGGGTTCAAAAATAAGCCTTTAACTTTATGACATAGGGCACATATTGGCTATAATGCGCACCAATTTTCTTTAAGTAAAAGTGACGATATGAAATCTCTGTTTGCCAGCACGGCTCGTGGTCTCGAAGAGCTGTTAAAAACTGAACTGGAAGGACTTGGCGCCACGGAGTGCCAGGTCGTCCAGGGCGGGGTTCATTTTCAGGGAGATACGCGCCTGCTGTATCAAAGCCTGATGTGGAGCCGGCTGGCCTCGCGCATCATGCTGCCGCTGGGTGAGTGCAGCGTGTATAGCGATCTGGATCTCTACCTGGGGGTTCAATCGATTCCGTGGACGGAGATCTTTACCACTGACGCCACCTTCGCGGTGCATTTTAGCGGCCTCAATGATGAGATCCGCAATAGTCAGTATGGCGCATTAAAAGTCAAAGACGCTATCGTCGATAGCTTCACGCGTAAAAACCTGCCGCGTCCGAATGTCGATCGTGAAAATCCCGATCTGCGTATCAACGTCTGGCTGAACAAAGAGACGGCGCATATCTCGCTGGATCTGAGCGGCGAAGGTCTGCATCTGCGCGGATACCGTGATGGTACCGGCATGGCGCCTATCAAAGAAAACCTCGCGGCGGCAATCGTCATGCGCTCCGGCTGGGTGGCGGGAACGCCGCTGCTCGATCCGATGTGCGGCTCCGGCACATTGCTGATTGAAGCGGCGATGCTGGCGACCGATCGCGCGCCGGGCTTACACCGCGGCCATTGGGGATTCGGCGGCTGGGCGCAGCACGATGACGCTATCTGGAAAGAGGTAAAAGCTGAGGCGCAAACGCGCGCTCGCCAGGGGCTGGCGGCTTATGAATCACGCTTCTACGGCTCTGATGTCGACGAGCGCGTAATTGAACGCGCGCGCCGCAACGCCCGCCGCGCCGGTATTGGTGAGCTCATCAATTTCGAAGTGAAAGACGTCGCGCAGCTCAATAATCCGCTGCCGAAAGGCCCGTACGGCACCGTTATCAGCAACCCGCCATACGGCGAGCGTCTGGAAAGCGAACCGGCGCTGATTGCCCTGCACAGCCTGCTGGGACGGATTATGAAAAACCAGTTTGGCGGTTGGAACCTGTCGGTCTTCAGCGCCTCGCCGGAATTGCTGAGCTGCCTGCAGCTGCGCGCCGATAAACAGTTTAAAGCCAAAAACGGCCCGCTGGACTGCGTACAGAAGAACTATCATCTGGCGGAAAGCGAAGGCGGCAAGCCGGCGATGCTGGCGGAAGATTTCGCCAACCGCTTGCGCAAAAATCTGAAGAAGTTTGAAAAGTGGGCTCGTCAGGAAGGTATTGAATGCTATCGCCTGTACGATGCCGATTTGCCGGAATACAACGTGGCTATCGACCGCTACGGCGAATGGGTGGTGGTGCAGGAGTACGCGCCGCCGAAAACCGTCGATGCGCACAAAGCGCGCCAGCGTCTGTTCGATATTATCGCCGCGACTATCGCGGTATTGGGGATTGCGCCGAATAAACTGGTGCTGAAGACCCGTGAACGGCAGAAGGGTAAAAATCAGTACCAGAAGATGGCGGAGAAGGGCGACTTTATCGAGGTACAGGAGTATAACGCGCGTCTGTGGGTTAATCTTACCGACTATCTCGACACCGGTCTGTTCCTCGACCACCGTATCGCCCGTCGTATGCTGGGCCAGATGAGCAAGGGTAAGGATTTCCTCAACCTGTTCTCCTATACCGGCAGCGCCAGCGTCCACGCCGGTCTCGGCGGCGCGCGTTCAACCACCACCGTCGATATGTCGCGCACCTATCTGGAGTGGGCGGAACGCAACCTGCGTCTCAATGGCTTAACCGGCCGCGCGCATCGCCTGATGCAGGCGGACGTGCTGGGTTGGCTGCGGGAAAGTACCGAGCAGTTCGATCTGATCTTTATCGATCCGCCGACCTTCTCCAACTCCAAACGAATGGAAGACGCCTTTGACGTGCAGCGCGATCATATCCGTCTGATGACCGATCTAAAACGTCTGCTGCGTAAAGGCGGCACGATTATGTTCTCGAATAACAAACGCGGTTTCCGTATGGATCATGACGGGCTGGCGACGCTTGGCCTGAAGGCGCAAGAAATTTCGCAAAAAACGCTGTCGCAGGATTTTGCCCGCAACCGTCAGATCCACAACTGCTGGCTGATTACCGCGGCCTGAAAGGAATAAAGAATGTCACTGATTAGTATGCACGGCGCCTGGCTTTCGTTCAGCGATGCGCCGCTGCTGGATAATGCTGAACTGCATATCGAAGATAACGAACGCGTTTGTCTGGTTGGGCGTAACGGCGCGGGTAAATCGACCCTGATGAAAATCCTCAACCGCGAGCAGGGTCTGGACGATGGGCGTATTATTTATGAACAGGATCTGATCGTCGCGCGTCTGCAGCAGGATCCTCCGCGTAACGTCGCCGGTACGGTGTACGATTTTGTCGCGGAAGGGATCGCCGAACAGGCGGCGTACCTGAAGGCCTATCATGACGTTTCGCATCAGGTGATGACCGATCCGAGCGACAAAAATTTAAATGAACTGGCCCGCCTGCAGGAACAGCTGGATAACCTGGGGCTGTGGCAGTTGGATAGTCGTATCAACGAAGTGATCGAGCAGCTTGGCCTTAACGCCGACGCGCAGCTTGCGTCGCTGTCCGGCGGCTGGCTGCGTAAAGCGGCGCTGGGCCGCGCGCTGGTTAGCGGGCCTCGCGTACTGCTGCTGGATGAACCGACTAACCACCTCGATATCGAAACTATCGACTGGCTGGAAGGGTTCCTCAAATCTTTCAAAGGCACCATCATCTTCATTTCGCACGACCGTTCTTTTATCCGCAATATGGCAACGCGCATCGTCGATCTCGATCGCGGCAAGCTGGTGACCTATCCGGGCAATTACGATCAATATCTGCTGGATAAAGAAGAAGCGCTGCGGGTTGAAGAGCTGCAGAATGCTGAATTCGACCGCAAGCTGGCGCAGGAAGAGGTGTGGATCCGCCAGGGGATTAAAGCGCGTCGTACCCGCAACGAAGGACGCGTCCGCGCGCTGAAAGCCATGCGTCGCGAACGCGGCGAGCGCCGTGAAGTTATGGGCAGCGCGAAGATGCAGGTCGAGGAGGCTTCTCGCTCCGGCAAAATCGTCTTTGAGATGGAAAACGTCAACTATCAGGTTGACGGCAAAGTGCTGGTCAAAGATTTCTCCGCGCAAATCCAGCGTGGCGACAAGATTGCGCTGATTGGCCCGAACGGTTGCGGTAAAACCACGCTGCTGAAGCTGATGCTCGGTCAGCTACAGGCCGATAGCGGGCGTATCCACGTCGGTACCAAGCTGGAAGTCGCCTACTTCGACCAGCACCGCGCGGAGCTGGATCCGGACCGCACGGTGATGGATAACCTTGCGGAAGGTAAGCAAGAGGTGATGGTAAACGGTAAGCCGCGTCACGTGCTGGGCTATCTGCAGGACTTCCTGTTCCATCCAAAACGGGCGATGACCCCGGTACGCGCGTTGTCCGGCGGGGAGCGTAATCGTCTGCTGCTCGCGCGCTTGTTCCTGAAACCCAGTAACTTATTGATTCTCGATGAACCGACTAACGACCTTGATGTCGAAACGCTGGAACTGCTGGAAGAGCTGATCGATGGCTACCAGGGCACCGTGATGCTGGTGAGCCACGATCGTCAATTTGTCGATAACACCGTGACCGAGTGCTGGATCTTCGAGGGCGGCGGGCGTATCGGCCAATATATCGGTGGTTATCACGACGCGCGTGGACAGCAAGCGCAGTCGCTGGCGAATAAACAGCCGATTGTAAAAAAAACGGCGGAAGTCGCTCAACCGAAAGCAGAAAGTGTCAAACGCGCCGCCAGCAAACTAAGCTATAACCTGCAGCGCGAACTGGAACAGCTGCCGCAGAAGCTGGAAGATCTGGAAACTCAACTGCAGACGCTGCAGGAAAAAGTTGCCGATCCTTCGTTCTTCGGCCAGCCGCATGACCAGACCCAGCAGGTGCTGGCGCAGTTAGCGGAAGCGGAACAGGCCCTGGAAGCGGCCTTTGAACGCTGGGAATATCTCGAAGGACTCAAAAACGGCGCTTAAGCTGAGGAGTGTTCATGTGCGATCATCATCATGCTGCGCGGCACATATTGTGCCCACAATGTGATCTGCTGGTGGCTTTGCCGCCGCTGGAGCATCGCCAGAAAGCCGCATGCCCACGCTGCGGCACCACGCTCACCACATCGTGGGACGCGCCGCGGCAGCGCCCCACGGCCTATGCGCTGGTGGCGCTGTTCATGCTGCTGCTGGCGAACCTGTTTCCTTTTGTTTATATGAAAGTCGGCGGGATCAGCAGCGAAATTGAGCTGCTGGAAATACCTAATGTGTTGTTCACCGAGGATTACGCCAGCCTCGGTACGTTCTTTTTACTGTTTGTCCAACTGGTCCCGGCGTTTTGTCTGGTAACCATCTTATTGTTGGTCAATCGCGTTCATATGCCTTCACGCTTGAAGGCGTTTCTGGCGCGCATCTTGTTTCACCTCAAAAGCTGGGGGATGGCGGAGATTTTCCTCGCCGGGGTGCTGGTCAGCTTCGTGAAGCTAATGGCCTACGGTGATATCGGCGTAGGGCTGAGCTTTGTTCCCTGGTGTCTGTTCTGCCTGCTGCAGTTGCGGGCGTTTCAGTGCGTCGATCGCCGCTGGTTATGGGACGACATTGCGCCAATGCCGGTCATTAAGCAGCCGCTACGCCCTGGCGTGCCGGGGCTGCGACAGGGATTACGCTCCTGCTCGTGCTGTACGGCGGTGCTGCCAGCGGATGAGAAAGAGTGTCCGCGCTGTCACACCAAAGGTACCCCGCGGCGTAAAAACAGCCTGCAGTGGACGCTGGCGCTGCTGATGACATCGTTTGTGCTCTATCTACCCGCCAATATTCTGCCGATTATGATTACCGATCTGCTGGGCGATAAAATGCCGTCGACGATCATGGCGGGCGTCGTTCTGCTGTGGAGTGAGGGCTCTTACCCGGTTGCGCTGGTTATCTTTATCGCCAGTATCATGGTGCCAACGTTAAAAATGATCGCTATCGGTTGGCTGTGCTGGAGCGCGAATGGTAACGGCGCGCGTGATTCAGAGCGTATGCACCTAATCTATGAAGTGGTTGAATTTGTTGGCCGTTGGTCAATGATCGACGTTTTTGTCATCGCGGTACTCTCGGCGCTGGTGCGCATGGGAGGCTTGATGAATATCTATCCGGCGATAGGCGCGGTGATGTTCGCGCTGGTCGTTGTTATGACCATGTTCTCGGCCATGATGTTTGACCCACGTCTATTGTGGGACCGTGAACCAGATCCAAGCCATGAGGAAATGCAACAGCATGGAAAATAAGAGCGGAGAAGCGAAAGTGCAGAAGGTGAAGAACTGGTCACCGGTCTGGATCTTTCCGATTGTGACTGTGCTCATCGGCGCATGGATACTGTTTTACCACTATAGCCATCAGGGGCCGGAGGTGACGCTTATCACCACCAACGCCGAAGGCATTGAAGGGGGTAAAACGCGTATCAAGAGCCGCAGCGTTGATGTCGGGGTAGTGGAAAGCGCTATCCTGACTGATGACCTGAAACACGTAGAAATTAAAGCGCGTCTGAACTCGGGGATGCAGAAGCTACTGCATAAAGATTCGGTGTTCTGGGTGGTGAAACCGCAGGTGGGGCGCGAGGGGATCAGCGGCCTCGGCACCTTGCTTTCCGGCGCCTATATCGAATTGCAGCCAGGTAAAGCAGGTTCTGTGGCGCCGCAGTATCCATTATTGGACTCGCCGCCTCTGGCTTCACCGGATGCCAAAGGTATCCGTGTTCTGCTGGAAAGTAGCAAAGCCGGGCAACTCTCGCCTGGCGATCCGGTGCTGTTCCGCGGCTATCGCGTCGGTTCTGTTGAAACCAGCACCTTTGATACGCAGAAGCGTCGCATCACTTACCAGCTGTTTATCAACGCGCCGAACGACCGCCTGGTGACGACTAACGTTCGCTTCTGGAAAGATAGCGGTATCGCGGTTGACCTCACGTCCGCGGGGATGCGCGTTGAGATGGGATCGCTGTCGACGCTGTTTGGCGGCGGTGTAAGCTTTGACATCCCGGAAGGACTGGATCTCGGCGAGCCGGTGGCGAATAAAACGGAATACCACCTGTTTGACGATCAGAGGAGTATCCAGGATTCGGTGTTCACCCAGCATATCGATTACGTCCTGTTCTTTAAAGATTCTGTGCGTGGTCTCCAGCCGGGAGCGCCGGTTGAATTCCGCGGTATTCGCCTTGGTACCGTCGGCAAAGTACCGTTCTTTATCCCTGGTTTGAAACAGAGCCTGAACGATGATTATCGTATCCCGGTAGAAGTGCGTATTGAGCCGGAACGTCTAATCAACCAGCTGGGCGGCGACCCTAATATTCGCGCGCATATTGACGATCTGATCAATCGCGGCCTGCGCGGTTCGCTGAAAACCGGCAACCTGGTCACCGGCGCGCTGTATATCGATCTAGACTTCTATCCGAAAGCGCCTCCGCGCGGCAAGATTCAGGAGTTCGGCGGCTATCCGATCATTCCAACCGTCAGCGGCGGTCTGGCGCAAATCCAGCAGCGTCTGATGGATGCGCTCGATAAGATCAACAATCTGCCGATTAACCCACTGCTGGAGCAGGCGACCAGTACCCTGGCGCAGAGCCAGAAAACCATGCAGCGTGTCCAGACTACGCTCGACAACTTGAATAAGATCACCTCAAGCCAGTCGATGCAGCAGCTTCCTGCCGATATGCAGAGCACGTTGCGCGAGTTGAACCGCAGTATGCAGGGCTTCCAGCCGGGCTCGGCAGCCTACAATAAGATGGTTGCGGATATGCAGCGACTGGATCAGGTACTTCGTGAACTGCAGCCGGTACTGAAAACCCTCAACGACAAGAGCAATGCGCTGGTATTTGAGGCCAAGGATAAAAAAGATCCGCAGCCGAAGGGAGCGAAACAATGAAAAAGTGGTTAGTGGCGGCAGCGGTATGCGTACTGACGGCCTGCAGCAGCGGTGGTGAGAGTAAAACTTACTATCAATTACCGGTAGCAAAGAGCGGCGCGCAAAGCGCCGCCCATCAGAGCAAGAATTTGCTGTGGGTTGAGCAGGTCAGTATCCCTGATTATCTGGCCGGGAATGGCGTGGTTTATCAGACGACCGATGTGCAGTATGTGATTGCTAATAACAACCTGTGGGCCAGCCCGCTGGATCAGCAGTTACGTACTACGCTGGTGGCGAATCTGAGTAACCAACTGCCGGGTTGGGTGGTGGCATCGCAGCCGTTAGGCAGCGAGCAGGATACGCTTAATGTCTCCGTTAGCGGCTTCCACGGCCGCTATGATGGCCGGGTCATTGTTAGCGGTGAATGGTTGCTTAAGCATCAGGGGCAGCTGATTAAGCGTCCGTTCAATATTGAACTTAAGCAACAGCAGGATGGCTACGACGCGATGGTTAAGACCCTGGCGCAGGCCTGGAGCCAGGAAGCCACCGCGATTGCGAGCGAGCTGAACCGCCTGCCATAAGTAAAATTAATAAAATTAAAGCCGCCGCGACCTGAAAAATCGCCGCGGCTTTTTTTATTTGTCGCTTCAGATTGATAGTTGTGCTGGCTCACGATTTTTGTACAAATGAACTTTCATATAGCTCACAAATATGACACTGGCGTGAATTTTGCGCATTGACGCTGCCTGCGTTTCGCGGTAAAGGTTATACGTGGTTGCATATTTAGTGACCACTGTTTTCTTTTCCACCAGATCAAATAATGAGGGAAACGAGGCATGAAGAGACAAAAACGAGATCGCCTGGAACGGGCACATCAGCGTGGATATCAGGCCGGCATTACCGGCAGATCGAAAGAAATGTGTCCCTACCAGACCCTTAATCAGAGGTCCCATTGGCTAGGAGGTTGGCGAGAAGCCATGGAGGACAGGGTGCAAACTGCCTGACTGTCTCTTTAAAAAAGAAGCCTTCGCTCTGCGAAGGCTTCGCCTTTTGTGCTTCAGGACCTTTTGTACTTCAGAATAAGTACGGAAGGTAAATCAGAACGCGGAAGTATCCTGGAACAGACCTACTTTCAGGTCAGTTGCAGAGTAGATCAGACGACCATCAACCAGCACTTCGCCATCCGCCAGGCCCATGATCAGGCGACGGTTTACAATGCGTTTGAAGTGGATACGATAGGTGACTTTTTTCGCCGTCGGCAGAATCTGACCGGTAAATTTCACTTCGCCTACGCCCAGCGCACGGCCTTTCCCTTCACCGCCCAGCCAGCCCAGATAGAAGCCAACCAGTTGCCACATTGCGTCCAGACCCAGACAGCCAGGCATTACCGGGTCGCCGATGAAGTGACAACCGAAGAACCACAGGTCCGGGTTGATGTCGAGCTCAGCTTCAACGTAACCCTTGTCGTAGTTGCCGCCGGTTTCGGTCATCTTGACGACGCGGTCCATCATCAGCATGCTCGGCGCCGGCAGTTGCGGGCCTTTCGCGCCAAACAGTTCACCACGACCAGAGGCAAGAAGATCTTCTTTTGTATAGGATTCGCGTTTATCTACCATGTTTTCAGTAAGCCTTATTTTGAGTTCGGGACGCAGGATAGCTAACACGTGTAAGCTGAACAAGTCCGATCAGTTCGAATTTGATCCGCCTAACCAGCGTAGCGGCCATGGAAAACGATGGCGAGTCTCTTGTTGCATCGCCTGCGCAATCCGTTCCTGAATAGTTTGTCGTAGCGTTTGTCCTTCACCATCCCATTGCAGCTGGGTGAGAAGCGGCAGGGCTTCGGTAACATCATCAATGGCCCAGATAAAGAACTGCTCATCAGCCACGGCCTGGCGAAGTTCCTGGGCGAGGCTCAGATGGCGGACGTTGGCAGATGGGATAATGACGCCTTGCTTGCCTGTTAATCCGCGCTGCTGACAGATGGTGAAGAAACCTTCAATCTTTTCGTTTAGTCCGCCGACCGGCTGGACGCGACCGAACTGATCGACCGAACCGGTAATTGCAATACTCTGGTTGATTGGCACATTGGCCAGCGCGCTGATGAGAGCGCACAGTTCAGCCATTGAGGCGCTATCGCCATCCACTTCACTGTAGGACTGCTCGAAGGTCAGTGATGCGCTAAACGGCAGCTGCTGTTCAAGTTCAAGCTCGGACATGATAAAGGCCTGCATGATCATCATGCCTTTGGCGTGAATATTGCCGCCCAGTTCAGCTTTGCGTTCAACATCAATAAATTCGCCATCGCCGATATGCACTACGCAGCTGATGCGCGAAGGTTCGCCAAAGGCGCGCGGGTGGCCTGGAAACTCGATTACCGACAGGGCGTTGATCTGACCGATGCATTCGCCTTCGGTATCAATCATTATCTGATCGAGAAGAATTTCATCGCGCATCCGCTCGGCAAGATAGCCTTCACGCCATTCACGGCGCTCAAGCATGGTTTGCATCTCCGCGCCGCTAATCAATTCGCCTTCGCAGAAGGCTGCCGCTTCACGTAGCTGGCGACTAATCCAGAGAGGGGAAAGCGGAAGCGTCTCCTGATCGCCGGTATCTCGCGCGCCTTCTGCAATCAGCAGCGGCCATACGTCAGTCGCCAGCCCCGGCAGCGAAAGCTGACGAGCATTCTGCCAGACCCACTGGCACCAGAGTTTCAGGGTGTCGGCATCGGCTATCTGCAGGTTGTCTTCATACTCGCTGTAAATGGCCTGCGACGCGAGTTCCGGTTCCATCTCCTGAAAGTCAGCCAGCGCATCGCGCTCGCCGATCAGAATGATCCTCAGGTTCAGCGGCATGGAGGGAATGCTAACGGGAAGAGGGCGGGATTCGTCAATAGACAACCAATCAAAACGCTGACGGGTCACCATGTTCTTCAGGCGCATCCATAGCAGCGGCTGGGCCAGTAGCGCACGCAGGGAGAGCAACAGGACGCCACCGTTCGCGCGGTGCACCAGACCCGGCTGCAGCGAAATTTCGCCGTTAAACTGGCGTACGCAACCAAAGAGCTGCTCCGCTTCAATCCAGTCGGCCGACTCAACCGGACCGCTGCTGGCAAAATTGTCTTCCGCGCTTTGTGCCGGCGACATGGTTACGTTGCCGCCGTTGACCTGATAGCGTACACCGAAGAGCGCTGTTGTGGATTGCTGCAGGCTGCGGGCGGCTTCGGCCACCCAATGCAGATATTCCGGTTCTTCCGGCGCCTTTACCAGCATAAAAGATGAAATGGCTGGCGTGATCAGAAGCTGTTCCAGCGCATAAAATAAACGGGGCTGTAGATCGCCGGCGAGGGATGCCTCTGTCTCGGCGAGATTGACCTGGGTAAACAGCGCCTGATAACTTTCCGTATCAGGAGCGAGGTCGTTTCGGGTAAGTTTCGTAATGGTCAAAGTCGCTGTTTTTTAGTCAGATGTAAAACGAGCGATTATACCCGAAGCCGCGTCTGAGCACACGGAGGATTGCGTTTATCACGCTGATAATGGAATCGTCCACATCACGAAAGATGATTTATTCTCAGCACATCCAGAAAAAACTGATATCCTGAAATGAGTTACACGGTCACATTGAGATCGCAATGAAATATCAACAACTGGAAAACCTTGAAAGCGGCTGGAAATGGAAATATCTGGTAAAGAAGCACCGGGAAGGTGAGCTGATTACCCGCTACATTGAAGCCAGCGCTGCGCAAGCCGCGGTCGATGTCTTGCTGACGCTCGAAAATGAACCTGTTCTGGTGAATACCTGGATCGATCAGCATATGAATCCGGAGCTGGTTAACCGGATGAAGCAGACTATTCGCGCACGACGCAAGCGTCATTTCAACGCCGAGCATCAGCATACGCGGAAAAAGTCCATCGATCTGGAGTTCGTTGTATGGCAACGCCTGGCCGGGCTTGCCCAACGGCGAGGAAAGACATTATCAGAAACCATCGTACAGCTGATTGAAGACGCCGAGCATAAAGAAAAATATGCCAGCAAGATGTCGAGCCTGAAGCACGATCTGCAGGTGCTCTTAGGAAAAGAGTAAGTCCCGCTACGATGTCGCTCTTTATTTTTCCTTTGAACTCAAAATCAGGCCAAAAAAAACCCCGCATAAGCGGGGTTTTTTATCGTAGAAAACTTAAGCCTGCGGCTGAGTTACTACGTCTTTGTAACCTTTAACTTCGATCGCTACGCGACGATCCGGAGCCAGGCAGTCGATCAGTGCAGCGCGAGCTTTCACGTTGTCACAGGTGTTGCCGGTAACCGGATCAGATTTGCCCATACCGCGAGCAGAGATCTTGTTAGAAGGGATACCTTTAGCTACGAGGTAGTCAACAACGGACTGAGCACGTTTCTCAGACAGTTTCTGGTTGTACTGCTCGGAACCGATGCGGTCGGTGTAACCCAGAACAACTGCAGAACCGTCTTTCGGATCCATGTTGCTCAGCTGGGTGTACAGCTGATCCAGAGCCTGCTGACCTTCTGGTTTCAGAGTTGCTTTGTTGAAGTTGAACAGTACGTCAGACTTCAGGGTGAAGGTCTTGGTGGTGACTTCCGGAGCCGGAGCTGGAGCCGGAGCTACAACCGGTGCATTGTCTTCCTGACCGAAACGGTAGGAAACACCAACGCTCAGCATGCCGTTGTCCGGACGAACGCCTACAGTGCCTGCGTCGCCGATGTTGTTAACCCACTGGTATTCCAGACGGGTAGCGATGTCACGGGTCATAGCCCACTCAACGCCGCCAGCGAATACTGGGGAAACGCCGGTGTCGTGGTTGTCGCCAGCGATGCTGTTGCTGGAGTCAGCGCGCCATACCATGCCGCCCAGACGGGTGTAGATGTCCAGATCGTCAGTGATCGGGTAACCCAGTTTAGCGGTCAGCTGAACGCCCTGAGCTTTGAATGCGCCGTTAACTTTGTCGCCTTTGTAAGGCATACGGCCCAGCCAGTCGTAACCCATTTCGAAACCGAGGTACGGGTTAACCTGATAACCACCGAACGCACCAGCGCCCAGCTGGCTTTCGTGGGTCGGGCCATTGTTGTTCAGGTTGCTGTTGTACCAGCCGGTGTCATGGAACTGGGACCAACCCAGTTTACCACCTGCATACCAGGTGTTATCTTTCGGAGCGGCCTGCGCTACGGTAGCGAAGCCAGCCAGTGCCACTGCAATCGCGATAGCTGTCTTTTTCATTTTTTGCGCCTCATTATCATCCAAAATTCGCCATGAAGGTACATAAGACCTCACGGTTAAATCCTTCACCGGGGGCGTGACTCGTTGTTAACTATGCTGATACATGCAGCGTAAGCCGATCACCCCTGGCGATGTAAAGTCTACAACTTAGTTAGAAACTTACAAGTGTGAACTCGGTCAGGCATATGAAAAAAAAGGGTTGTATACACAATATTTAACAAATATGGTTAATTTGTGAACACGGTAAAAAGTCGCAAAACCGCACCACACCGGGATCTCAGTGAAATTAACCACTTTGTGAGAATGGTTTTTGATGAGGCAAAAAAAATTCCAGGATTAATCCTAATTTCACTCAATGATATAAATTTGAGTGAATTTTTAGCCCACTTAATTGTCTCCCAGGCTGGCTTGTATTTCTCACCGGGCGCATGATAAAGCCCATCGCATGACCTTCTTCTGCAGCCTGCGCCAGACGTTCATGCTCTTGTTCAGTGAGTTCATCCGCCAGCCAGCCGATAACCACGCTATAATTCCCGGTACGTAAAGCGCGAATCATCGATTCCAGAGTGTTGCAGGGCGACATCTGGTTAATTTGCATCACTTTTGATAGCGGCAGGCCGGACGACTGTACCCATTCTTTACTCAGCTTCTGCTGCGGCGTGAGCCACAGCTGCCAGCGCGACTGCTGGCCCAACTGTTGTAATAAAGGTAGCAACAAAAGCTGCGTCATCATGGGTTGATCTTCGCGATAGACGATTTCACTAATCAGCCCAGTGGCTGAATGTTCGACGACGCTGTGCGAAGGGCGACGTACTGAAGCCGAAGTCAGTGGTGAACGATTTGCGTGAGCTGAAGTAAACATAGTCTATCCCGCCTGTGAGTTACTGTATGCATATACAGTATATCTGCCAGGGGTTAACGTCAACCTCATTTTCCCATTTTCGCATATATTTTATTCACTCTCCTCGCCTATGAATCAGAGCCGCAGCGACTTATTTATATGAATTCACGGTCTCTGTGCTGAACCCGCTGGAGACATTCTCCTCCATTAATCTCTACTTCACGGCTGCCGACCATGTCGTCAATGGGGCCGATATGCTGTTCATCAATTAACATTGCTTAAGTATTCAGCGAGTCTCTGCAACAGGATTTGCAGAATAACTTTTTCCTGAAAGCGCCTCGCAAAACGGCGAGCTGGTTGAAATGAAGCCAAAATTCATCTTGCTGCACAAAACGAACTCACTTATTTTCTTCAATAACGGATCCGTTAATAAAATTACTTTTATGTCCATGATTACCAAAGGAATGATCATGAAGAAAATTTCAAAATTACGGTTCCTCCAGTTTCAGGAGTGCCTTTCCCCCTTAGGCAAAATCAGTAGCCGGCCTTTATTTGGCGGATACAGCCTGGCGATAGAGAATACCGTGTTTGCCATGGTGGCCGAGGGCGAAATCTATCTTAGAGTGTGTGAGCAAAGCGCAGAATATCGGGTCGAGCATCATAGCCCAATGCTAATCATGCGCAAAAATGGTCGGCCGGTGGCGCTAAAATATTACCGTATAGATGAAGCATTATGGCAGGACAGTAAAATGCTGTTTCATCTCTCGAAACTGTCATTGCATACGGCGCGTAGCGAAAAGCAGCATCAGCGTGATTCCGGCAGGCTAAAGGATTTGCCTAATATCAGCTTCCACATGGAATTGATGTTGATTCATGCTGGAATAACCGATGTGAAAATGCTGCGTACAATCGGTGCGGAAAAAAGCTGGTTAAAATTGAGGGAGCATAATAAAGGAATATCAATCAATGTCCTCGAGTCCCTGGCGGGCGCGATTGCCGGCACCCATTCCGCCGCGCTCCCGGCGCAGCGGCGCCAGGAGCTACGGGAGTGGGCTAATACGCAAGGATACGGCGTGGAGGATTACTCCGGTTGACCGGCAATCCGGCGCTGCAGGCGACATATTTCGGGCAGCAGTGCGAGCAGTAGCCCAATCTGCTGCAGGACCAATGGTTCCTTACTGTCGGCTCGCGGTTCCAGATGCTGAATTCGCGATTGCAGATTGCTGAGCGCCAGCTGAACGCGCTGTTCGTCCGCGGGAGAATGATGCAGCGCATCATCAACGTAGCAGACGGCGTCATCGAGTAACGCCAGTATTTCCGGAGTCGTCAGCTTTTCCCTGTGCGCCCCCAATGCGGAAATATAGCTGGTAAAAGTATGGTTCAGGCACAGCAGGCGGAATGCCGTTTCACGCATTGTGTTATCGGCTTTGGGCTCTGTGGATAAATTGGATACCACTGATGCCAGCTCGCTATCCCGGTTATGTGCATTACGCCTGGCGACGCGATACTCAAGACGGTTGTCGCGCCCCTGATGATACTGCTCAAGAATAGCGTCCAGATAACGGCAGTTAGCGTTGATAGCCTGATCCAGTACGCGAGGTAAATTACGGAAGTTCCAGTCTGGCCAGATAAAGGTCACTGCCGCCCAGGCGATAGCGCAGCCGATTAATGTATCGAGGATACGCGGTAAAGCGACTTCGAATCCCTCGCCCAACAGGTTAAAGCACAGCAGTACCAGCAGCGTGATAAACATAGTGGCATGCGCATACTGGACGTTGCGAAAAGCGAAAAACAGCACACCGGTTAGTACTATGAGCAGCAGTTGGCCTTCGACCGAAGGAACCAGCAGCAGCACCGGTAGGCCGATCGCGACGCCAATCAATGTACCGATGATCCTTAACGCCAGGCGATGCCGGGTAGCGTTATAGTTAGGCTGGCAAACAAACAGGCTGGTGAGCAAAATCCAGTAACCGTGGTTGAGGCCGGTAAACTGAATAAAGGCATAGCCCGCGCACAGCACCAGCGACATCCGCACCGCGTGGCGGAAAAGCGCCGATTCCGGGGTCATATTACTGCGCAGCCGTAACCAAATGTCGCTAAACCCGCTGGGGCGATCGTCTGCAAGCAGGTTTTCGGGGTGGTTGCTGGCCAGCACGCTGGTTTGCACCGATTCGATGGTTGCCAATTGCGCATCAATGGCGCGCAGGTTATTGAGCAGAAAACCCAGCGCTTTGACCTGATCTTGCGGCGCGCCGCTGGCGCGGACGCGATCCAGTGCCGCGTCGAGATGCATAAAGGCGCGTTCGAAGTGCGCATCATGCTGATACGGAATGCGTAAGAGGATGGCGCGGGAGAGTTTCTGACACGCCTGCGCCTGCATCGACAGCATCCGCTGGAAGCGGAACATCACATCGCTGTAGCGGAAATGGTCGCGCAGCGTCTGATACTGAATATGAGATGAGCTGGCACGTTCATGAATGTCCTGGGCGACGAAATAGTACTGCAGGGTGCGACGAGTACCACGTTGCCCGCGGTCACCGCGCAGGCGCGTCAGTAAAGACGCTTTCGTCTGGTTAAGCATCGCGACCAGCTTGCCGTTAGCAAGCGCCAGATCGTACAACGGCGCCTGACTTTCATCTTCGATATCCGGATCGAACAGTCGGGATTTAAGTTCGAGATACTGCGCCAGCTGTTCATAGCTGCGCGCAAGGTTATCCTGCAGCGGGCGAATGGGAAAAATAAGATGCCCGGCGAGCGTTAATACGTTGTACCAGATGGCCCCAGCCAGCAAAAAGAGCGGCTGCAGGTACCAGCTATTATACAGAGTGACCCCTAACATGGTGTAGATAGCGATCAGTAAGGCGCCGAAAGCAATGGTGGCATAGCGTTGACCCAGCCCACCGAGCAGGATGAACCCAGTTGTAGACAGAGTTAAGCCAATTGCAAACAGCCACGGCCATGGAAACAATAATTCCACCGACGCTGAAGCAATAAAGAAACAGACCAGCGTAATAGCGAGATTACGTAGCCGCCCGGTAAGGCGATCGTCAAGGTCGGTTAACGCCGCGGCAACCACGCCAAGCGTTAACGGGATGGTGAGTTTGACTTCGCCAATCCACCACGGCGCAATCGTGGTGCCACAAAGCGCAATAAATATCCTGGCGTTATATAACCAGGCGCTATTCCATGTATAACGGCGGAGCAGGGGGCTTAACATAACAGTGTTCCGTACAATTACTGAAAGCGACGGCGGGCGTTGGCTTCGCGCGCGGCGCGCGCCGTTTCAACGGAGACCACGCGGCGTCCTACTGGCCAAAGCGCAATGGCGGCAATTTTAAAGTTGGCGATCCCGACAGGGATACCAATGATGGTCAGGCACTGGGCGATACCGCTGAAGATATGCATCAGGCATAGCCACCAGCCAAAGAACATGAACCACAAAATGTTCAAAATAGTGCCGCCCGCGTTCAGTAAGCTGTTTTTTGCTTCAGGTTCCAGTTCATCAACATGAATGGCTTCATTACCGTAGGGGAAAAGCGATAGCCTGGTGATTTCCCAACATGAACGCGTCAGCGGTAACGTGAAGATCAAAATAATACTGACCAGCGTCGCCAGTAGCCAACCGAGCGTGGTGGCGAAACCGCCAAGAACAAAGTTCAAAATATTCAGAATGGTACGCATAAACCCTCTGTTTAACCCTATGGATAATAAGACCCGATAATTGTAACGTTTTTTTGCGCTGGAGCACCTGCTCGCGGGCGGTTAAACTTAAAAACATTCAAACTGATTGAAATTTGGCGATATATGGAACTTAAAGCGACAACATTGGGCAAACGCATGGCGCAGCATCCTTATGATAGGGTGCAGTTGCTGAATGCCGGGGTTAAAGTCTCCGGCGATCGTCATGAGTATCTTATACCTTTCAATCAGTTATTGTCAGTTCAATGTAAGCGCGGTCTGGTGTGGGGCGAGCTGGAGTTCGCGCTGCCTGAAAGCAAAGTTGTGCGTTTGCATGGTACCGAATGGGCTGAGACGCAACATTTCTATCATCATCTCAATAATCTCTGGCAGCAGTGGAGCGCGGAGATGAGCGAAATTGCCGCGCAATTACTGCGCCAACAGTTAAGTGAAATTGAACGCGCTAGCGCCGAAGGCAAGTGGCTGACGCGCCAGCAGGTCGCCGATGTTCAGGCGAAGATACGCCGGGCCTTAACCGGACTGCCTTTTCCTGAGAGCCGTCTGGATGAATTCGATAACTGCCGCGAACTGTGGCGCCAGTGTCAATGCTGGCTTAGCGATATCGACGAGGCTCGCCTGGCGCATAATCAAGCCTATACCGAAGCCATGCTGGAACAGTATCGCGGTTTCTTCGATAAGATTGAGTCTTCGCCACTTAACCCGGCGCAGGCGCGGGCGGTGGTTAACGGCGAGCGTTCGTTGCTGGTACTTGCCGGCGCCGGTAGCGGCAAAACCTCGGTACTGGTTGCTCGTGCAGGGTGGCTGTTAAATCGCGGCGAGGCGGCAGCCGATCAGATCCTGCTCCTGGCGTTTGGCCGTCAGGCTGCTCAGGAAATGGATGAACGTATTCAGGAGCGATTGGGAACCGACGAGATTGCTGCGCGGACTTTCCATTCACTGGCGTTACATATTATTCAGCAGGGCAGCAAGAAGGTGCCGGCGATCAGTAAGCTGGAAAACGATACCGCCGCCCGGCAAAAGCTTTTGTTGAAGGCCTGGCAGCAGCAGTGTCAGGAGAAAAAAGCGCAGGCTAAAGGCTGGCGTCAGTGGTTGATGGATGAGATGGAGTGGCAGATTGACGAAGGCGATTTCTGGCAGGATCGCGCGCTGCTGCGTCGTCTGGCCGGTCGTCTTGACCGCTGGGTTAGTTTGATGCGTATGCATGGCGGCTCGCAGGCGGAGATGATCGCCAGCGCGCCTGAAGAGGTACGCGACCTCTTTAATAAGCGTGTGAAACTGATGGCCCCGCTGCTGAAAGCCTGGAAAACGGCGTTGAAAGAGGAGAATGCCGTTGATTTCTCCGGGCTTATTCACCAGGCCGTTAACATACTGGATAAAGGCCGTTTTGTGAGCCCCTGGAAACATATTCTGGTGGATGAATTTCAGGATATCTCTCCACAGCGCGCTGAGCTGCTGGCGGCGCTGCGCCGGCAAAATAAGCAGACGACGTTATTTGCCGTCGGTGACGACTGGCAGGCGATTTATCGCTTTAGCGGCGCGCAGCTTTCTTTAACGACGGCATTTAACCACTACTTTGGCGAAGGGGACTGTTGCGCGCTGGATACCACCTATCGATTTAACGGTCGTATCGGCGAGATCGCCAACGGTTTTATTCAGCAAAACCCGCATCAGTTGGCTAAGCCGCTGAATAGCCTGACCGCTGGCGATAAGAAAGCGGTGACCCTGCTGCCCGATGATAAACTCGACGATCTGCTCGACAAGCTAAGCGGCTACGTTAAACCCGAACAGCGGATTTTGTTGCTGGCGCGCTATCACCATCTGAAACCCGCCGCGCTGGAAAAGGCCGCAACGCGTTGGCCGCATCTGCAGCTAGCTTTTATGACAATTCATGCCAGCAAAGGCCAGCAGGCCGATTTTGTTATTGTGTTGGGCTTGCAGGAGGGTGATGACGCCTTCCCGGCGCCGGCCAGAGAGTCGGTAATGGAACAGGCATTGCTGCCACAGCCGGAAGATTTCCCTGATGCTGAAGAGCGTCGGCTACTGTATGTGGCGATAACCCGCGCCCGCCTGCGGGTCTGGCTGCTGTTCAATAAAGAACGACCATCGCCGTTTGTTGAGATGCTGCAGGAGTTGGGCGCGCCGGTGGCGCGAAAGCCCTGAGCATCGGCGGCCTTGAGGCCGCCGCGGGTATTACTTCAGGCGCTCGGCAAGGTAGCGCTGGTAATCAGGGATGAGAATTTCAATCGGTTGATTAAAGTCCGGCGACTGGATGATAAAGTCAGCGGTGGCGGCATTCGTGGCTACCGGAATATTCCAAACCGTCGCCAGACGCAGGAGCGCTTTGACGTCAGGATCGTGCGGCACTGCATTCAGCGGATCCCAGAAGAAAATCAGTACATCAATTTTCCCTTCCGAAATCAGCGCGCCCACCTGCTGGTCGCCGCCCATCGGGCCGCTCAACATTGCTTTTACTTCCAGCCCGGTGGCGCGTGAAACCAGATTGCCGGTGGTCCCGGTAGCATAAAGCTGGTGCTGTGCCAGTAGCGCCTGGTGACGTTCGACCCATTTCATCAGCAGATCTTTACAGTGATCGTGTGCTACCAGCGCGATATGTTTGCGTGCGGGTAAGGTACGTGTTGTCAGTTCCATAATGGGGTTCCACTTATATTAACTTGCAGACAGATTACTGGAAGTGACTGATGCTGCAAGCGTCGGGGAGAAAAATTTTGCCGTATCTGTGAGTTAGGCTGGATGGCTGGTTTACCCGGATTAGCTTACACTAGGGCTAAAGTGCAGGAGGATTATGATGAAAGAGAACGATATTGCCGGCATTCTGACTACCACCCGGACAATTGCGCTGGTAGGCGCCAGCGACAAGCCAGACCGCCCGAGCTATCGGGTCATGCGATATCTGCTGGAACAGGGATATCACGTCATCCCGGTTTCGCCCAAGGTGGCGGGCAAAACGCTGCTCGGTCAACAAGGCTATGCCACCCTGGCGGAGGTACCTGAAAAGGTCGATATGGTCGATGTGTTCCGCAATTCCGAAGCGGCGTGGGGCGTGGCGCAAGAGGCTGTCGCCATCGGGGCGAAAACGCTATGGATGCAGCTTGGCGTTATTAATGAACAGGCGGCGGTAATGGCGCGTGAAGCGGGGTTAAATGTGGTTATGGACCGCTGTCCTGCGATTGAAATTCCGCGGCTTGGGCTGGCGAAGTAAAATAAAAAACCCCGTGTTAACGGGGTTTTTAACAAAGCATCGGGAACATAGGCCAGTCAGTTACGCAGCCGCGGCGCCTGCAACTGCTTACGGATAGTCTGCGCCAGTTCGTCCATCGACGGCTGTTCGGGATGTTCATCGCTGGCTTCACTACTGAGCTGCGCTTCCGCGAGGTAGGTGTGAACAGGCTGGCCGTCCTCATCTTCCATCACAACATGATACCAGGGGGCCGCGCGCAGTTCATCGTTGGCGCCGATTTCATCCGCGGCGGGCTCGTCAAGCGAATACTCTGGATCGATATCAACGATTACGCCAAGGTAGCCGAGTAGCGTATGGCGAACCTGTTGGCCGATACCGAATTTGCTGGCAATCATAGTCACCTCCCGGGAAACGCTGGCGCCCACTGTATCCATCATCTTCAAATGTTCTTGAGTCATGAGAATAACGTGTGGGCGATGTTCCGCTTTTCAAGTTACATGACGCGACAGGCAAACCCTTTCAGATACAGACCTTCCGGGTAGGTTGCGATCACCGGGTGATCGGCAGCCTGACGGAACTGCTCTATAAATTGTACATCACGCCCGGCATCTATTGCGGCGTCAGCGATGATTTTCTGAAATAAATCGGTGGTCATCAGGCCGGAACAGGAGAAAGTCAGCAGTACGCCACCTGGGTTCAATAGCTGGATCGCCAGCATATTAATGTCTTTATAGCCGCGGCAGGCGCCCATCAGTTGGCTTTTGTTTTCGACGAATTTCGGCGGATCCATGACGATGACATCGAATTTTTCCCCCTGATCGCGATATTTACGCAGCAGTTTGAACACGTCGTCGCGTACGAATTCGGCTTTCGACAGATCCAGCTTATTCAGCTCAACGTTCTGTCTGGCGACATCCAGCGCCTCCTGTGAGGTATCAACGCTGGTGACCTGACGGCAGCCGCCCATCAGCGCAGAAACCGCGAATCCGCCGGTATAAGAGAAGCAGTTGAGGACGCGCTTATCGGCGACGTAGCGGCGGGTCGCCAGACGGCTATCGCGCTGATCGAGATAGTAACCGGTTTTATGGCCGCCCTGGATATCCACCAGCAGCTGCATACCGTGTTCGGTAATAGGCAGCAGCGCCGGCGGCAGTTCGCCTACCACCGGGCCCTGCGCCAGATCCAACCCTTCTTTTTTACGTACCGCCACATCGCTGCGATCGTAAATCGAGCATTGCGGGAACAGGGTTTGCAGGGCGCTGACGATAGCCGCACGCTGATACTCCGCGCCGGCGCTCAACAGCTGCAGGACGAAGAAATCACCAAAGCGATCGATTGTCACGCCAGGCAGGCCGTCGGATTCCCCGGCGATTAAACGATAGCTGTCAAGACCATCGCGCTCTGCCAGCCATTGGCGCCAGGTTTGCGCCTGCTGCAGGCGACGCTCGAAAAAAGCATTGTCGATAGCTTCATGACGATCGAAACTCCAGACACGGGCGCGGATCTGCGAGGAGGGCGAATAGGCGCCGCGAGCGAGCCATTTCCCCTGCGAATCAACGATATCGATTGTCTCACCGGAGCGAGCTTTACCTTCCATCCGGGCGACGGCGCCGGAGAAAATCCATGGATGGCGACGCAGCAGGGATTTCTCGCGTCCTTTGGCTAATACTAAGCGTGGGATAATGGAATCTGTCATGGGGCTACCTTTAAGCGACGGAGCGTCGGCACCGAAAAATGGCGCGTAGATTAGCATAACTGGCTGGGGCAAGCACCATTCCTGCCGCCGTCGGCGGATGTTTTAGCGTCAGGCAAAAGCGAGTATGCTGGCGATAATTTGCTATGCTCTGCATCAGGATAGCGCAGTTGAGGAGGTAATAATGGCGAAGGTATGCACGATGGCGTGGGTTCACGGAGTCGTTCAGGGCGTGGGATTCCGCTATTCAACGCAGCGTGAAGCGCTGCAGCTGGGACTGACCGGTTATGCGCGAAATCTGGATGATGGCAGCGTGGAAGTGCTGGCCTGCGGACAAGCGGAACAGGTGGAAAAACTTATTGCCTGGCTTAAGGCCGGCGGTCCGCGTAGCGCAAGGGTCGACAGGGTGTTAACCGAGCCCCATCAACCCACCAGAGAGTGGCAAAAATTCGCTATTCTCTATTAAATGCACTTTACAGGCTTCGGCAGGCCGGCGATTTTCGTCGCCTGCTTGGCCGGCCCTTTGGGGAATAACCGGTACAGATAGCGGCTGTTGCCTTTCTCTTCACCGAATTTATTCGCCATTGCTTTGACCAGCATACGGATGGCTGGCGAAGTGTTGAATTCCAGATAAAAATCGCGCACGAAGCGCACTACTTCCCAGTGTTCGACGGACAGGGTGATCCCTTCCTGTGCGGCGATAACTTCCGCCATCGCTTCACTCCACTGAGTCGTCTCTTTCAGATAGCCTTCGCTATCGGTCTCTATTTCACTGCCTTCAAAGATAAACATGATTTTTCACATAATGCGGAAACTGCGCGCAGTGTAGCAAAAAATAAGGCCCCGCATAAGCGAGGCCTGGTGTTGCAGGAGAGAAGGTTAGTCTCTGCTGGCGAAGCCGAGGATGCTCAGCAGGCTGACGAAAATGTTGTACAGCGAAACATACAGGCTAACGGTGGCGCGAATGTAGTTGGTCTCGCCGCCGCGGATGATGTTGCTGGTTTCAAACAAAATCGCGCCGGAAGAGATAAGGATGAACACCGCGCTGATGGCCAGATGTAGAGCCGGCAACTGCAGGAAGATGTTCGCCACCATACCAATCAGAACGACCACCACGCCCGCCATCAGCATGCCGCTGAGGAAGGACATGTCTTTGCGCGTCGTCAATACGTAAGCCGAGCAGCAGAAGAAGACCAGGGCGGTGCCGCCCAGCGCCAGGCCGATCAAATCGCCCATGCCTGCGGAGAGGTAAGCGTTCAGCATTGGCCCCAGAATGTAGCCGAGGAAGCCGGTAAAGGCGAAGGCCGCCAGAATACCGCTTGGTTTATTAGCCAGTTTGTAGGTCAGGAACATCAGACCATACATGCCCACCAGGGTGAGGATAAGCCCCGGAGACGGCAGCATCAGCACGGTGCTGGCGGTGGCGGTGATAGCCGAAAACGCCAGCGTCAGGCTGAGCAGAAAATAGGTGTTACGCAGAACTTTGTGCGTGCTGAGCAGCGATGAACGGTCACGCGATGAGGTAATTATACGATCCATGAGTCACTCTCTTATGACAGATGTAATTAGTTATGAAGCATAAGAAAAGCGAGCCGAAAGCCATAATGCTTTTACCCATCTTTACTCAGATCCCGGCGCCGGTGGGGTAGCTTTTTATTCTGGAAAAATGGATTACGACAGTATGTTTATGCGTTCAGCGGCGGAAAGCAGATCTGAATCTTATAGGTCACTGAAAAATATTGCCTTAATGTCAGTCAGCGACTAAGTGTGGAAGGGGTATCAACGAAGCATAAAGGCAAGGGAAATGAAACTACAACAATATAACCACATCACGCACGCATTACTGGTTTTGGGGTTACTCGGCAGCGCGGCCGCGGCACTGGCCGCCCAGGTCCCGCAGGGTACCGAACTTGCAGCAAAACAGGAGCTCGTCAGGAACAACGGTAATGAACCCGCCTCGCTCGATCCGCATAAGGTCGAAAGCGACGTTGAGTATAATATCATCAGCGATCTGTTCGAAGGGTTGGTGAGCGTTTCGCCGCAGGGCGAGATTCAGCCGCGGCTGGCGCTGAAGTGGGAGAATAAAGATAACCTCGTCTGGACTTTCCATCTGCGCCCTGGCATCACCTGGTCCGATGGGACAGCAATTACCGCGCAGGATATCGTCTGGAGCTGGCAGCGGCTGGTCACGCCGACCACCGCTTCGCCGTACGCCAGCTATCCGGGTAATATGCATATCGTTAACGCCCGCGATATTTCGGAGGGAAAACAGCCGCCGGAAACCCTCGGCGTAAAAGCGCTGGACGATACCACGCTGCAGGTCACGTTAAATCAGCCTAACGCCGCCTTCCTCGCGATGCTTGCTCACCCGTCGCTGGTGCCTATTGATAAGGTGCTGGTGGAGCGCTTTGGGGATAAATGGACTAAACCGGAACATATTGTCACCAGCGGCCCTTATACGCTTTCGAAGTGGGTCGTCAACGAGCGCATCGTGGCGCAACGCAATCCTAAGTACTGGGATAATGAACATACGGTAATCAATAAAGTGACCTATCTGCCGATTACTTCCGAAGCGGCGGATGTGAATCGTTATAAAGCCGGTGAGATAGATATTGTTTATACGCTGCCGGTGAACCAGTTTGCGTTACTCAAGAAAACGATGGGCTCGCAGCTGAATGTTTCTCCACAGCTGGCGACCTACTATTACGAACTCAATACCACTAAACCGCCCTTTAATGACCCCAGAGTGCGACGGGCGCTCAACATGGGGCTGGATAAAGATATCATCGCCGATAAGGTGATGGGGCAGGGGCAGCGTCCGGCATGGCTGATTAGCCAGCCCGATATCGGCGGCGTTACGCTTAAACAACCGGATTACGCCAGCTGGCCGCGCGACAAACGCATTGCCGAGGCAAAAAAACTGCTTAACGAGGCGGGCTTTAACGAAAGTCATCCGCTGGTCTTTAACCTGCTTTATAACACCTCGGAGACGCACCAGCGCATTGCCATCGCCGCCAGTTCGATGTGGAAGAAAAATCTTGGCGTAGAGGCGAAGCTGCAGAATCAGGAGTGGAAGACCATGCTGGATACCATGCATACGCATAATTTTGATGCTGTGCGTTATGCCTGGATCGCGGATTATGACGATGCGGCGTCATTCCTCAATAACTTCCGCACCGGCGACAGCGAAAACACCAGTCAGTACAGTAACCCGGCCTATGATAAAGCGCTGTATGACGCGGCGAAGGCGGCGGATGCCGCCGCGCGAGGCAAATTCTATCAGCAAGCGGAGGATCTGTTGGCTGAGGATGTGCCCGCGATTCCGGTTTATCACTACGTGCGTACCCATCTAGTGAAGCCGTGGGTCGGTGGGTTCGAGCCGGATAAGCTGGGCTATTACTACACCAAAGATATGTACATCATAAAACACTGAGTCAAAGGGCGTTCTTAACGCCGAATTTCTGCGCAAACTGCCTGAAATTCAGACGAATAACGCAGATTTGTTTGTTTTTAAGGCAGTTGAACAAAATGATGCTTTACAGCATCGGCAGAGGTGTTTATAGTGCGCCCCATACCGGAAGCGTGGCCGAGCGGTTGAAGGCACCGGTCTTGAAAACCGGCGACCCGAAAGGGTTCTAGAGTTCGAATCTCTACGCTTCCGCCAAATATAAGCCCCGAGCTAATTATTAGCTCGGGGCTTTTTCTTTTTTATCGGTATTAAGTTACCATCTGGTATGCCATAACTGTCTGGCTGTGATGCTGAGCTTGAGAATTCGTCGGACAATACCACCGTCATGCGCCTGAACATCCATCAGACTCAGCATACCTGACTTCTTCATCGAATCACGCCATATACTGCTTTCAAGATTACGGATAATGGCTTTCATGGCGGCTTCTGGTTTCTCTATCAGCCAGCAGCCACGGTGGAAGTCCTGAGTCATAGTCCAGTCGAGGACCGTTTTCCCCTGATACTGCGGGTCAGTGCCGAGATATCGGCAAGTTGCTGAATGAGCGTTTCAATCTGTGCCGGTGCAGTGTTACGCCCGGTGATGATACGTTCAATGCTGGTGAAGCGAATCACGTCGGTATGGTCGATTAATACTTCAGGTTCAGTCTGCATGTTGTTATCTCCATAAATTAAATGACCTGCAATCATGAACGCATCGAACCGGTTCTCGTTGCAACCTGAGCACTAGAACAAATATTATGAACCTATGTGCGCCCCCTCGTGTTTTATTGAGGGGGCACGGCTTAGAAGATATTGAAGCTGTAGCCGACGATAAACTTCACGTCGTTACGATCGGTTTTATAGTTGCTGTCCGTCGACCTGAACAGTGCAGGGAGCAGGGTGAAGGAGAGGCCTTTCGCCATGCCCTCGGCTACCGAGTAGCGAGCGGATAGATCGAAAGACACCATACTACCGTCGTACTTTCTCACTGAACCGGTTTTGCTGACATCGCTCACCACATGCCAGCCGTAGGTTCCGGCCCCTCCCAGGGTTAGCTCCGGTAGATTAAAATCTGCGAAGTTATAACTCACGCCAAAACGAACAGCATGGGCACCGGAAACGTTAAAGTCTTCCAGCTGTGACAGCGTTGGCTGATAATCACGCTTATCGGAGTTCGCCCACGGGGTTAAGCGGAAGTTGTAATCCCCGGTGTTGGGTGCGTAGTTCTGACTGTAGCCGAGCGACCACACGGTATTGTTGTGACTCAGGTTAAAACCTATCCCAACATAGTATTCCGTTGATGGATCTTTAATCTTCGACAGATCTTCGATGTAGCGCGCGCCCTGATAGAAGAGCTTACTTTGCAGGGAGAAAGCTTTGGTCAAAGTATCGTTCCGTTCGACCAGCGCCTGCCAGTTGCGACGATAGCCTTTACCTTCGCCGTAACCAACGTCGAGAACGGTATTTCCGAAGTTGTAGACCGCACCCACCGTGTGAATGTAATCGATTATTCCACCGGCTTTAATAATTTTGCCGTTGTCATCAAGCCCGGCGGCGTTGTTCTGGTGCCAGGCCGTAGTCATCGGTTTAAAATCACGGCTCCAGTCGTTCTTGAAGCGGTCGGCCCAGGCGTAGGTTAGCCGCAGTTTATCGAGGGTCAGGGCACTGTCAAACCCGCGGAAAGCGTGGGGGTTGAGACCCCAACTGCTTTTAACGGTACCGGAGTTGATGGGGGTATAACCCGCCGCCAGCTTGAAGTTGGTACCTGCATCGCCAAGATTGAGCTTTAGTGCGGCAACCGACACGCTCATGTAGGACTTCTCGCATGGGCTGAACTTGCCTGGTTGGCCACATTCGTAGTCGTAGTAAAGGATCTCCGACTGACCGACAGTATGCCCGAGTTTGATATTGGCGTTGCCCCAGAAATCAAAGCCAATGACATCTTTGTAATAGCCAGAAATATAGCTAATCGCCACGTTACCGGTCTGGTTCTGGATCCCGGCCGGACCCAGTCCGTATTTACCGGTAGTAGGATCTTTGACTGCACGATGACGAATGTATAACGAGGTATTAAAGTTTAATTTGCCTTCATCATAAAACGCTTTCTCAAACTGCGAAGGCGCTTCATAATCCGTTTCTTCTTCCGCAAAGGCATTTGGGGCAATAAAAAGCAACAGCGATGCACACAGAGAAACTCTGAGTTTATGACTTGTCATTATTATATACCTTATAAAACCCTGTATTGTAGGGTGAGGGGACGTACTACTTATTTAAAATTATTGTTATTTATCAGCTCCGGGATTCGGGGGCCATATTTTTCCAGGAGATATTCATTATGTTGCGCCGAATTAGCAATATTACCGCTCAAAAACACCGGTAGACATTTATTATCACGCCCCAGCTTTGCGATGATTTCTGCAAACAGGCTGTGCATAATAAAGAGCCCGGTCATCGAGGAGACTGGCGCAAACGGCGTCGTATGATCCGCAAGCGACAGCACCGCATCACCGATGGGCACCTGGTTATCTATCGCGATATCTGCGCAGTCGCGCAGTTTGAGGCCAGCCTTGTGCTTCGACGGTTGGGTCTCGGCATATAGGAAACTGGTCAGCGCCAACGTCAATGCCCCGTGCTGTCTTGCCCACAATGCCGCATCCACCGGCGCGGGGTTGATCCCGGAAGTTGAAATAACAATTAATGCATCTTTATTGGTTATCGCGAACTTCTCCAGATGCCCTGCGATATAATCATTTTGCTTTTCATAATACGATGAAACTGCCGCACCTTCATGTAGCATTAAAGGCTCGATAAATATCGGCCGGACTGGGGCGATACCGCCGGCGCGATAAAACATATCTTCAGCGAAAATATGTGAGTGACCACAGCCGAAAATATAAATCACACCACCCTGATTAATGACCTTTGCCAGTTGCCCGGCGGCGGAGGTGATTTTATGGCTTTCCTGTTGGGTAATGTCGTTAAGTTTCTTCTGGACGATATTTAAATAACTTTGAATCATTGTCATAACCAGTATCCTGACCATTGCGGTTGGTAGATTCGGTATAACGCTTCCATGTAGAAGTAATCCCCCCAGAGATTACATTCATCGATGCCTTTGCCAAGGGCATAGGCGTAAACACCGTGTTTAAGTAAGCCTTCGCAGGCGTCGTCATCGCGGGCAGAAGCGCCGCGCATTAATGCCTGCAGAAGCTGACGCGCCAGTTTCTCGTACCCGGCATCCGGGAAGTGCTTGTGCGCTTCGAGCAGGCCGCACACGGCAATGGCCAGCGCGGAGCTGTCTTTTGGTGCCGCCGGATCAGTGGCAAGCAGCAAATCCCAGGCCGGAACACCGTCCTCCGGCAGGTAGCGGAAGAAGTACTCGCAGGCCTGCAGCCAGTGCTCGTAGTAGTCGGTTGCCCCGGTGGCAGACCAGTGAAGTGGGATCCCGAGAATGGCCCACGCCTGTCCGCGCGCCCAACAGGAGTTGTCGCTGTATCCCTGGAAGGTTTTTCCGTGTGAAGGCGCACCGCTTTTCGGGTCAAAATAGAAGGTATGGAAAGTGGAGCCATCTGCGCGAAAAATGTTGTTGATGACTGCCGCATAGTGACGTTCAGCAACGATTCTATAACGCGACTCACCGCTGATCTTCGCCGCCACGTGGAGCAGAGGAAGGTTAATCAGTGAATCGATAATAAGCCGGTACTCCTGCGGGTCATTAAGCGTTCCCCAGGCCTGGATAAAACCGGCGCTGTCGTGAAAACGATTCACCAGCAGATCGGCCGCCGCCACGATAAGCGGGGTTAACTCGTCGCGCTCCGTCAGTTTCCAGTGCGCGACCGCCGACAGGCTATAAAGGAAGCCGATATCGTGATGGTCAAGGACATGGTGTGCCACCAGGCGCGCTTTAAAACTGACGACGTTACGTTCAACGCCGTCCAGGTATGCCGTATCGCCGCTGAACTCCCAGGCCATGGCCTGCATCCCGGTCCAAAAACCATTGGTCCAGTCGTTATTCTCTTTCAGGACATAGCGATTGTTGTGAGTGCAGGCGGAGGGGAATTTCTCGCCATACAGGCCCATGTTGCGCGTGATGCGCTGCACACATGCCGCCAGCGCATCCCGACAGTCGTCGGGAGTGATAGCAGGAAAGGGCAGCGGTGCGAGGCGATTAGACAGAGTCTCTTTCATGTTTTTCCCCTACAGCGTAAACACGCGCTCTTTGTACTGACTCATCAGCGCATCGTTGTATTCTTTGCCACCGGCCAGATTGATGCTGCGCATCACCGGCGGCGCGATACCCTGTTCCAGCAGCATCTCGATGCAGCGGATTACTACGTTATTGATGATGAAGGCCGCAGAAAGCGAGGACACCGGGCCGGTCATGATGTTGCCGTTATCCATACTCAGCGTGCAGTCACCGGCCGGACAGCCGTTATCGAGAATGACGTCGGCATATTCGCAAATGCTCTCGCTCGTTGATACCGACTCTCCGGTGTAGCGGGTGATTACAACCAGCTTCAGTCCCATCTCTTTAACCTTGCGTGCCAGCTCAACGTGCAGCGGCTTGGTGCCGGAGTTGGAGATAATGACAAAGCAGTCTGCCTCGCGCAGATCCAGCAGTCCGGAAAAGATATCGCCAATCCCTTTGAGCGAATCAAACCAGCCGGTTGGTCCATAGAACTGGTCGATGGCTTTGGTGTTGACCAGGCCACCCGCACGGCCGGCCAGCTCGACCGCCGCGGCAAACGAATGGCCGGAGCCAAAACCGTGAATAATGCCGTTGGCTTTGACGCACTCGGCAAACAGCGCCGCCGCCTGCTCAACTTCAGCACTCTGAGTAAGAAACACCTGATCCAGCGTTGCTAATACATGCTGATAATACTGCTGCTGATGTGGTGACATTCCTTATCCCTTATCGGCTTTTAAAAACGTAGTGATACAGGCGTTTGGTTCTTCCGGGGTCATCTGTGCTGTGACCGCTACGCCTTTTTCCAGCAACGCGTTGATGGCAGCAATCTCTGCATCGTTAACGCTTACCGAACGTTTAATCTGGCGACGATCGTCTTTGTTGGACATATTGCCGATATTGAGCTGGGTGAGGGCAGCGCCGCAGTTCATCAGCTTCAGCGCCAGCTCCGGCGTTTTCAGCAGGATCAGCACTCGCTGACCGTCGTAGTTCCCGGCGAGGATATTGGCGCTCGCTTTCTCAAAAGAGAGAATAGAGGTGTTGCAGCCTTCCGGTGCCGCACTGCGCAGCAGCATCTTTTCGACGTCGTTTGCAGCAACGGTGTCGTCAATCACCATAATGCGGTTGGCGTTGAAATGGCTTACCCAGCGGGTAGCCACCTGGCCGTGGATCAGTCGGTCATCGACGCGGATGTGAACAATACCTTTCATAATAACTTCCTTAAATCAATGTGTTGCTTAACCGAGAATATGCAGGTTGTAGCCAACGATACCTAAAATAATCAGAACGAAAATGACGCGAGTTGAGTTCATCTTTTTGAGCCCCAGCAGCCAGTAAGTGAACCCCACAACCAGCAGTGGAATAAGCCCCGGCATTATCTGGTCGGCAATGCTCTGCAGCTTCAGCGACACTTCGCCGTAGCTGAACTCAAAGTTAAGATTTGCCTTCACCACCGAGGGAATAAGCGCCCCGATGACCGTCAGCCCGAGAATGTTGGCCGCACGGGTAATTTTGTTGAGGCTGTTGGTCAACGATCCCAGCAGGTTCACCCCTTCCTGATACCCTTTACTGATGCTAAAGCGCATAAACAACATGCGAACCAGAGCGAATAGCAGCCAGAGGATAAGCCCTACCGGGTTGCCCTGTAGCGCGAGGTATGACGCGACGGAACCGATAATGGTGGTCGGGATAACGAAGAACAACGTATCTCCGATGCCCGCCAGCGGCCCCATCAGACCGGTTTTAATCCCGGCAACGGCATCTTTACCCGCAAGCCCGGTCTGCTCTTCCAGGGCGATATTTACCCCGAGGATCCCTGGCGCCATGGTGTTGTTGGTGTTAAAGAATTGGCTGTGTACTTTAGCTGCATCCTTCTGCTCTTCAGGTCTGGTGTATTTCTTCTCAAGGAACGGGTAGATGCTGTACAGATAGCCCAGACCCTGCATTTTTTCGTAGTTCCAGCCAGACTGACCGAAGAGAAACCAGCGCCAGAATACGCGTGTTAGTACTTTATTCATCGCCCATTGCTCCATTTGCCGGGGACTCGGTGGTTTGCGTTGCCTGTTTTTCTGAGTTGAAGACGTAAAGCGCAATCGCCAGTCCCAGCAGTGCGGCACCCAGTACCGGCACTTTCAGATAGGCCGACAGAAAGAAGCCCAGAATCAGGAATGAGATGTTCTTCTTAATCGGTAAATAACGAAGCAGGATGGCGATACCCAATGCAGGCAGTACGCCGCCGGCGACTTTCAGACCGTTCATGATGGAAGCAGGGATCCAGGTCACGACGTCATTAACGAAGGTTGCCCCGAGGAGCAGCGCTAACAGCACCGGCAGCATCCGCGAGAGCGAGATCGGCACCTGGCCCAGCAGGTTCATTCTTGCCGCCGCCTTCACCTGACCGTCTTCAATCAGCTTATCGGCCTTATGATGAATAAAGGTGTTGGTGAAGCGGGCGAGGATATCCAGCTGCACCATTAAGAGCCCAATCGGTACGGCAATGGTGGCACCGAACGCCGCGCCCTGGCCGCTGATGATGGCAAAGGTGGTTCCCAGCACCGCGCCGGTCATGTAGTCCGGAATCGATGCGCCGCCGAAGTTACCCACGCCCAGCACCAGCAGGTTCAGGGTGCCGCCAACGATAAGACCGGTGTTCATGTCACCCATAATCATCCCGGCAAAGAAGCCCGCCATGCTAGGTTTCACCAGCCCAAGCGTCGTGTTGTTGCCGTCATATATCGCCAGCCCTGAATAGAGCGTTAGTAACGCTATCTGCCAGACCGCAATGTGCTCCATTTTTTATTCGTCTCCGTCATTTGTTTGCGCGCCAAGCGCTGCCTGCTGTAAATGGTAAATACCATCACGCGCCGTTGTTATTATTTCATTCAGCGAGGCGGGAGTATGATTTTCATCAATCGCCATCGTTATTTCGAGAATTAAGTTTAAATTCATTCCAGAGAGTAGGGTGATATTATCCCACAGGTTGTTGCTGACAATAACCTCCATTGCGGAGTTATACGGCGAACCGCTTTTTAAATCAGAAAGAATAATAATGTTTGATTCTGCTGTACTGAGGGCGGTTATTTTATCGCGAAGTTCCTGTTTAAATACTGCTATACCTTTCTCACCATCCAGTTCAACTACATGGAGGTTAGGCTGTGCGCCGAGAATCAATTCTGTAGCCTGTCTGGCGCCGCTGGCGAAACCTCCATGAGAGATTAATAATATTTGATTCATCCTGCCCCCTTATCTGGTGTTCTGATTTCAATATAAAATGATTCTAACCGTTTCCAGGTTTCAATATATTCAATGATCTGGCCCTGCTCGTTATTGGTAAAACGCTTCATCATGATAACGGGCTGATTGGCGCCGAGACCAAGGTGCTGCAGTACTTCAGGCGCGACATCGGTTTGGGCGCAGATAGTTTGTCGGTACGGCATGGTATACATATCAAGACCATTGTTGACTTTAAATGCCTCGTAAATGGAACTGAGAGCCGAGTTCTTAACCGTCAATTTACTGGAAAAATAGTGAGCCGGTATATGGGAAATTTGCAGTGCGTAAGGTTTGTTGCTGTCAAATTTCAAGCGCGCAATGCGGTAATATCTTTCATCATCTTTTAAACCAAGCTTTTCTTTAATGTCAGAAACGTTTTCTAATTCGCATTGGATAACTTTAACTGACTGCATACCTTTTAAATCGTTATCTGACTCTGAAAAAATAATACTCTCATTGCGTTTGGCTTTCGAAACAAAAGTACCTTTTCCCTGGTAGCGGATCAAATAACCATCATTCACTAATTCATGAATGGCACGAATTACCGTGGCAGAACTCACAGAGTAGCGTTCTTTTAATTCCGACTCGCTGTAAAATTTTTCGCCGGGCTTAAAGGTACCGTCTCTAATTTCGTCTAACAGGGCCGTTTTAATCACCTGGTATTTCGTTGACTGTGCCGATGCTTTCATTGTTTCGCCAGTTTCTGTCTACATTGATTTTATTTCGTAGTCTTACGATACCTGTACCAGTTTGCCCGATCAACCACTCAACACAACTTAACCGGTTAACCTGTTAAGTTGTTTTCTGTATTGTGACGCATTTCTCAATTTCGTAGCTACTGATAAGGGAGAACGTAATGAATCTATGTCTAACTGGCTGTGTTTGAACACGACTGATTGTGAACGATCACATGACAGGCATCAGCAAAAGCCAGTAGAGACAACCATTCAGTAATGGTGCGTACATGGCTTCACTGAAGGTTTATTCAGGCGGGAAGTGCTGTTGAACGAAAGGAGCTTTACTGTTGAAGAGCCCTACACCTACTCAGGACAACGCTTTGATGACCACACTCTATGGATTTAGTCTTCTATCTATAGCCTGTGGCATTTCAATATTAGCTACGCTCTGGATATGCAGAACATGAAGCTGCATTCATACTCTTTTCCCGCCGTTCCGGATGAGTCAGATTGACAGAAGGCCATGTAAATTCCCATCCACGTAAATTCTTTTAGCTTTATCCTTCAGCTATTGCCCTCTGATCTGGTTGGGTTTTGAGCAACGGAGTAAACATCGGGTAGGGGAGCCTCTTTAATCTTGCCGGTGGAGTCAGCAATTCTTTTCCTTCAGTTGCTCTCGCATCTACTGCAACGTACAGATAAATATGGGTAAAGACGCCGTAGAGAAGACCAGCCCATTGCGTCCTTGTTTATGGATAAATAGCTGTAAGCCTCGATCTTCATAGAGGTAAAAATCAGGTACCACACCGCTCAAAAGCCGGGCCTGGGAAGCGGTAAGCAGTGAGAGAGTCGAGATCATGGTATATACATTCCCTTGCCTGGTAAATTTAAAAGCCAAATTCTGCGTTACTTTGCGCGCAGGCAATCCTGGTTCATTATATTCTCCAATCGTAATAACCTTTCCGGTATCGCCATTAAAAACATATCTCACTTTCACTGAGTAAGTTCCCGCTTGCCTGTTAAAACTAATTTTCCCCCAGCAGGAGAAGTGATCTTTATCATAATTTTCAGTTACATTGAGTAACAATGGAGATAAGGCGAGGGTTAACAATATCAAAACAAAAATCCATTTCTTTTTCATGTTAGCGCTCGATAAAAAAAGTTGAAAAGCAAGAGGAGGTATCATCTATGTTTTTATTACAAAAATGCATAAAAATCTTCGTGGCACGAGTATCCATTGCGATGTAGACATTTTTAGCCGTTTCACAGTGAATGTTTTTCTGCTGAAAAATAGAAAAATAATCTGCTTTTTGTCTAAGCTTATCCTTTTCACTTTTCATTAAGGTACAGTTGTTTATATCACCTATGCTGTAATAATTTTTAAAGTAATCATGAGTATTGTCACTTAAGTAATAATAAAAGGTGAAAATTGATAGCATCAATAATAGGACCGCAGAAACTGATCGCCATTTGTATTGATAAACAATGTCGATGAAATTAAGCGTGGCTTTCAAGGGAGAAATGCTGGTTTTCTGGGGAGGTCCAGGGTTAATCTCTGGTATTTTATGTTGTGTAGGGGAATATATACCATAGGCACTGTAGTCATTATTTATAATTTCCATATTATAACTTACAGATACATCATGACGTTTTTCTTTAGACGCAGCGCCTGCTGGAGAAACGTTTTCTGTAGGGGCATTATCCTCCTGCATAAGAATAGCTGTACCCAGAAAGCTGAATCCTTCTCGAGGTATGGTATGGATAGTATCATGAGAAATACCTACTTCTCGCAGAGCTTTACGTATCAGCGAAATGTTTTGATAAAGCGTATTGGCGCTGGTGTATTGACCTCTGCTTTGCCAAACATCTTGCGATAAATCATATTTTGTGACGATCTCACCCTTCTTTTCTAATAGTAGGGTTAAGCACCTGCTTGCCGGCACATTTAAAGAAACTTGCGCATACTCTTCTGATATTGGTACTAATAATTGCTGAGCAGGGTAGAAGTACACACTGTTATTGATAAGATATTTTTCTTTCATTCATTAGAACGCTAATTAATATGATAGATCTGTTACGATAAAATTATATGACAAAAAAACATATAACACAACAATATGTATTGAGGGTTAATTGGTGGAAATTATGTAAAGCGTTACTGTTATCAAGAGTGAAATAATAAATGTATGACAGGTTGTTATAATTTTTTGTTGCTTCATTTAAACGTTAACGCAAGCAATATTGATTATCATTTATTTATGGTGCGTTTAACGCAATGGCTTGTTTTAATTGGTTTTTTATGGTCCTCATGAGATCTCATGAATTCTTATTTTAGGGAATGTAACTGACAGAGAAAGATTCAGAAAAAATGAGTGAGGAAATTTATGAAACACAAGTAGGATAAATCTTAAAGATTGTTCAACAAAAGACAAATGAATAATCAACAAAGTTATCTTATGCGAGTGTTTTATAGGGAGAATGCGCCTTGATTCTTAGTCGATCCGATTATCCTTGCCAATTAAGTAATGTCACGTTTACATCAATTATTGATGATATGAACAAAACCTTGAGCGGTTTATACCATAACAGCAATTGCTATGTCTTTTTTATAGATGGAGACTCGCCTAACGTTAGTCTGCATGCTAAAAAGATTTATCTCGAAAGGAAGCGCGGTAAGAACATTTTTATGGTAACGCTGACCGCGAGGAAGAAAAATTACTCGACGATAATTAATCATCTGTCCGACCTGGTGATATGCAAGAAAGCATCATATTCATTTTTAAAAGAAGCGATAGAGTGGATGCTAAAAGCACCGCCAAAGGATACTGAGGACTATTTTCTGGGCGATATTTGGGGGAATGTCCTTAAAGGAACACAGAAAGAGTATGAAGTCCTCGACCTACTTTTTAAGGGTTACACTCAAAACCAAATAGCAAAAATATTAAATCTATCTGTGACAACGGTCAGCGGATATAAAATGAAAGCAGTCAGACGCCATGGGCTGAGAACTTTTAATGAGCTATACATTCAAAAATTTAAAAACAATATTAATATCTTCGATACTTGATAATAAGCCATGCAAGGTATTGCATGGCTTATCCTGGCACAACCATTTTCTTGCGGATTATAGCAACCACTGGTGATATTTTTCTATTGATAGGAGAAAGTAATACTGGCAATTGCATTCGCGCTACCAGCCGTGATCTCCCCAGTTTGCACATATCTTACCGTAACGGGAATGGCGACATTTCCCTGTTCTTTTGTTGTGACCAGCTGAATTTGGCCGGTGGTGCCTTTTAATGAACTATCGGGCCCTAACGAAATGGGTTCTTCGCTATCAACAAAAAACTGTACGCCGATCCCTTTTGCATCAGAGTCAGGGGTCAATCCTACGGTTTTACTGGTGTTAGATACATCAGATTGATCGGTAATAACCATTGCCAATGCTATATTGGCATCACAGTTCAATGTAATTGTAGATGAAATGCCGTCGGAGCGACTCCCCACGCCTTTGAATACGCTCTCGCTGACCTCTCCCATGGGAAAATTGATTAAAGATTGGTCCACATCACAGCCATTGGCAGTCGTTGAGATAGTGGTAGGACTAATCACTATTTTGGAAGTAGTCGATGCCCCGGAAAGAGACTCATGGCCTGTCATGACCGCGGCGGTGATTTCTGGTGTCGTTATTATGCCGGTTTCCAGTCGTCCACTAATTTTGACGAAATGGATTTGCGCATCAAAACCAATCTGACCAACTGCTCCGCTCCAGGTTGTGCTCTCTTGATCGGTTAGCGGAATATAGCTAGTGGCTTTGGTATCCTTGACGCCAATGGTAAAACCAATACCAGGCACACCTGTTTCATAAACACCATAAACCAGACCATTTACCGTTAATGTGACGCCAGAAGGTTGTAAGCCGCTACCTAGTTTGACGGTTGCTGATTTACAGGGATAAAGCCAGTTAGGACAGGTAAAAACATTATCTACGCTGACTGTAGTGGTAGCGCCTATCTGCTGACCAAAGGTGGAGGCGTCAGCATTTTGGGTGACGCTGATTGGCGCAGGGGTAAGCACAATCTGAGGTGTCGTGGCGGTAATGGCCATCGCTAAGTAACTATATGAAATAGATAAAATCGTAATTAATATTTTTAATATAATTTTCATTAATGATGGAGTCCATTTTATAGCTAATAAGTTAGCGAGAATAGAATGAAAAATTGACCTACTAGATAAAATCACGGGAAAGTAACGGTATAGGTCGCCGTACTATTTGCTTCTCCTGCGCTAAGTGAGGCGCCGGTGGCAATGTACTGAGCATAAAACTGCAATGCCATGGTATTACCCTCGTTCAGCAAGTAATTTTTTGATGCGCTACCCAGAGGAACGATCGTTTTATCTTCATTCAAGATTTTAATCGCGATGCCGCTGGCGCCACCTTCGGTCAATGCTAAAAAATCGCTATTTGTTCGATCGGGAACACCGGAAAATGTCACTACCGCACCGCTGACCGAGGCCGCACAATCCATTAATCGGATGGTGAAAGGTACCATTTGTGCGCTGCTATTGGTCTGCGTCAGCTGTGTTATATTGATCTCTTTCATATCTACATCAATCATTCTGGAGTCGTTTTCAACGACGCAACCGCTAGCGGTAATTTGTCCGGTAACATTAAGTAAAACGTCATATCCGAAAGCGTTGCGTATCAAAAACGGCATAAATAAAACCAATAACGGTATGACAATTTTCATTATTTACACCTTGCTGACGTCGAATAAATACCTGTCACTGTATTGCTTTTTAATGCCCTGATATCGTATTTTGCAGTACAAACTTGAGTATTAGACTTTCCCCATCTGGCGGTTAATCGGCCAACATCTGCTAGTCCATTGATATAAACAAAACCAGAATCATCAACAATGCCGTTGTTAATGGAGCCATCGTCCGTTTCAGCGTTGACGATAGTGCCAAAAGGCAAAGGCAGTCGATCGTCTTTAACAAGTCTGAACATGACTTTCTTACCGACTCGCGCTTTGAATGTCGCGCGCACCAGCGCGCCTTCTGAAGGGATGACCGTTTTAACTGCTTCATCCAGTTCAACGTCCTGATTTAATGTCTCCTCGCGTAGTTGAACTCGATTTTCACGATAGGCGGTTGCATAAGGAATAATCGTATATCCATGTCCGTCAGTCTGGATACCGGTACCATTCACTAGTTCTGCATCAGATGCCCCTGCGGCTTTCACCAGAATATTTGTGTTTCCCAACTGCTGACCCAGAGTTAATCCGTCCTCATGGAGGACCATTGCTCCGGTAAATCCATATTTCAAAGACTGATTATCCCGGGAATAGCTATAACCAAGATCGGTAATGCCATAGCGTCCTTTATAATTTAAGGCTATATTACCGCCAGCAGGCGAATGGCGTTGGTGATATTGATAGAGGTTGTAGCTGAGCTTATTATAATCAAGTGCATTACCGCTAAGGCCGATAATCTCATTATAATCACCTTTATCAGTTCTCATCATTGAGGTATTGATTCTTGCTGTAGTTTTAGAACCGTTGGTTAAAAAGCTCGAAATAGGCAAAGAAAACGCCAGGTTCACGATTTTATCTTTTTCTGCGTTCCACGGATTACGGTTCTGCGCATAGCTTAGGGTGTAAGAAAGATTGCCCACGCTGCCGGAATAGCCAAATTGCAAGTTGGTATTTTTTTTCTCTGAACGCCAATAGTCCTGATGGTTGAACGATACATAAGCGGAGCCAAGCCCGTGTAAGCTTTGCGAAATCAGTATTTGAGACATCGCCTTTTTAGCATAACGCAGATTATAGCTATTAGTTGTATTAATCACCGGTTTGCCATTTTCATCAGTATTATACTCGATGGTTTCACCTTTCATCTTTTTATAAGTAGTATCACTAAATGAATAGAAGCCATCGGTAGAGTAGCGATATGCGGCAAAATTAAAGTTGGTACCAAAATCAGTAAGTGACCTGGCATAACGAAGTAGCAGTGAATTACCACGATGTTTTTCATCGTTTGATAGCTGACTCTCCGCATGGGTAATATCCAGGGAAATAGCTCCCCATGCCCCCATGTTTCTGGCGATGCCCAGTGCGGTTGCCTTATATCTTTGTGATAATTGCATTCCTCCGTAAAGCGTCAAACCCCAAGGGGAGCCCCAAAATAAAGACGTTTGTGTATAAAAAGGCGTGTTTTGTTCGCTTTTTAAACCAGAACGATAATGACCGGCACTGAGCGCATATTTCAGGTGTCCTTCTCTGACAAGATTAGGGACGCTCGAGTAAGGCACAACATAGTTTGTTGACTGCCCATTTTCTTCCATCACCTCAACGTTCAAATCTCCGCTGGCTGATGTTGGGTATAAATCGTCAATAGCAAAAGCACCAGGCGCAACGAACGTCTGATAAATAACATTATTATTTTGCCTGATAGTCACCCGGGCATTACTTTTTGCAATCCCGCGTACCGTCGGGGCGAACCCCTGTAGACTGTCTGGCAGCATGGAATCCTTCGATTCAAGTTGAATTCCGCGTAGTCCAACGGTGTCGAATATGTTATAGGCGGTATTCGTTTCACCCAGAGTGATTTGACTCCTGAGAACACGAATATCACGTTGTAAATAACTATTAATATGGCTCCACTCACCGCCATTGTGGGTGTTATAAACCCAGTTTTGCTGGTTTCGTAATCGCCATGGTCCCCAGTTAACTCCTCCATTAAGGCCCAGAAAATAGTTACTCTGTGTAGAGTTAGTGCCCGAGCGGTAACGGTACTCGTTGCCACTAAACGTATAGTTAAGCATTGCCGCTGTGATCCCGTTTTCCCATTCTTCAGGGGCGATTGCTCCTCTGGCTTTATTTTTTAATAAAATCTGAGGAATGGAAAAGAAGACTTTCATCTGTTGTTGATCAAACATTACTGATATATCAGGTAACAGGCTAAAGTCTACACATTCTATAGTGTGCGAAGATTTTAATTTACTCAAGACAACTGGATTCAAACCCAGGTTCTCGAGTGTAGTAGGGGAAACACAGGGCGATAAAATGGCTGTATTATTTCTGGTTTTAACTTCAAACAATAAAGTGTCAGTTTTGAGAAATTTATTGTTTACAAAAATATCTACCTTGTAATGCCCGGGTTGTAACTCAAGGCCTTGCTCAAACGATGATAGGTCAGCAACTGCATTGTTTTTATCACTGATGAATGCAGGATTGAATTTATAGCCAGCAGCCTGACTTTCATGTGTTAGGGTGAAGACAATTATAATAAAACCAGTTGCTAAAAATAGGGGGGTAGGGTGTATAAGAGAATGTTCAGCATCCATTTTACTTCAAGTCCTGAGAGTCGAATCATATCATCCAGAAAAATTAGAAATGCAAAGTTATAGGTTTGGTTTGAGCACCATAGTCATTAATTGTCTGAAACTTTATTACTCCATCTGTCGTTACGCCATTTTTAATTCTAATGCTTTCCCGGGGCGGTACCATTAGTGGGTTTAAATGCCGTCCATTGATGGTTAGATTTACCAACGTCAAAAAATAGGGTGAAGAGTTGGTTAACTCGATTTCGTTACCATATTTTTTGGCGCTTAACATTTCAGGTGCATCCTGTGGTCTTACCGTTAAGGCCTGTGGACGATAAAATAGTTTAATGCGATTCGCAGATGCCAACTGCAATGTATTACCGTGTTTCTCTTCGTTTAAAGGAGGCACTGCTTTTACCGTTAACCAGAAAATACTTTCCTTATCCGCCGGTAACTCAGGCCCCGCGTATATTACACGCAAAAGTTTTTCACTCTTCGGCTTTAGCACGGAGAGTGGTGGTGTGATCATAAAATCGCTCGTCCGGTTCCCCTGATGATCTTCCGTCCAGGGTTGAATCAGAAATGCCATATTTTCGTCTGTGTTTCTGACCGAGAGCGATAGTTGCCTGGCATCAGATGGATAGATCAAACGGGTTACCCCGAGCCCGACGCCGCCAGCAAACGAGTAGTCGATAGAAAATAGTATTATGGAAGTAGATAGAATTAACAGTGAAAAAAAACTTTTCAAAATGCACTCCTGTTTTACCATAAGAAAAATATTTTTCGCACTGGTGAATGCTTATCCAATTAAGGGCATAAATATGCCCCTGAAATGAACATAATTTAAATTAAAAGTTCTTATGGATAAATCATGGTGAAAGTTGCGGTAGCATTCACATCACCAGCGCCGGCTTGGCCTAATGCATAATATTTAGCCATGAAATTAAGCGTAGTTTGACCGGTAGTGAAACTAATTGGCGCGGTCGGTTCATCTAGTTTAATTTCATTATTCTCGCTATCATACAATTTAATTCCCACCTGAGTTGCTGAGTTTCCACCATCTACTAAAGATAATACGGTTGAATCACCAGGGACGCTGTTGCCTGAAAAAATGACCTGTACCGTATTTGATGTATTAGTATTGCACTCCTCAAGTACGATAGGCACATTCGTAGGATTGGCGGTATCCCCCGCTACTTTCAGTAATGTCGTACTGACTGGGTCAAGAGGAATAGTCTGGCTGACACTGCCCGCTGCGACAGTGCAACTAGCATCGACCACTTTACCCGTAAAATTAATAGTGCCATCCGTTACCGGCAGGGCATATGCTGAGTTAAGCGAAATGTATAAGGTTGAAGAGGCAATTAACGCGTAAATAATTCTTTTTTTGAACATGGACTAATTCCTTTTTGATTAATACAATGTGAAAAAACAGATGGCTTAATCAGGTTGATTAATTTCCTGGAGTAAATGGCTGCTCCAGCTACTTATTACATAATATGACGTTGATTTTTTCTTATTATCTGCTGAGGCTAACTTGCCTCTTTTATAGTAACGATAGTACGGCGGTAACAGAGCAAAAGATATAGGACACCTCTTGCGGTTATTCAAAATAATCCTATTAATGGCGTGGGTATCCACTCAGCGAAAGCAAAACATGGTACCGGCGATATCCAATAGTCAAATTTATACAGAATAATTCTGGTGACCAGAGTTGGCCGTTGTAAAAATGCCGCTTTCGCTGAAGTAACGATTATGGGTACAACGTCTGCTGAGACTTGCTGAGCTCTTCTCGAGCCTGGTTAAGCTTTTTTAGCTTTTTGGACACGTCTTTCGGATCTCCGCTACGTTCGGCTTCTTTAAGTTTAAATTCTCGCTCACCGACTTTTTGCTGTTTTTCTCTGATTTTTTGTTCACGCTCCCAGCGCAGAGATTCATCGCTACAGTTCGTCTCGACTCTTCTCAGCGCTCTCTCTAAACCAGCAACCCGGTAATCATTATGATGCGCTTTTGCATAACGGATTTGTGTTTGAATTTTCTGTTTCTTGATGCTGCATCCGGCGAGGTCTCTGGCTATTGTGTTTTGCGGCAAACACAGTATTAGGGGAATAGCGGCAAGCAATAGTTTTATTTTTACTTTTAAAAACAACATTAAATTTCTCCTGGTTAGGTATAAAAATACAGAGGAGTATAAGGTCGTTATTTGAAAATTAAAATGAGAGGTTTCTCGAGAAATATCTCAACATTTAACATAAAAAGCATTTGGCTCATTATCGGTCTTTGTTTATTGTAAATGGCCTCAATGAGGCCATTTGCTCGTATTCGGCAGCAAGTACCTGTATTCTCTGCCTTTGAATCGCGGCTATACTTATTTTAATTATTCTGCGTTTCCCAGTAGGGCGGCATCCCAATCTTTTCAACCATAAAGTCGATAAATGCCCGGACTTTATGCGGCACTCTCCTGTTTTGTGGGTACAGCATCCAGATGGCGGTTTCGCTGGGGAACATACTAAATTCCCACTCCGGGAATACCCGTTGAATGAGCCCTTGTTCTTCAGCCTGCTGCGATAGCCAGTTCGGTAAAATCGCAATCCCGGTGTGATTGACGCAGGCATAAAGCATGGCGGCACTATCGCTAACGCTCAGTCGGTAGTGAATCGGGATGCGCTGCCATTCATCTTCTGAACCCATCTTACGCGTATACCAACCGGCGCCGTGCAGACGAGAAAACATCACGATATTGATCTGCTGCTGGTCGGCGCCCGGCGTGGCAGAAGGGCGGTTTTCCGCAATCCACCTTGGGCTGGCCCAGGCTGAGCGCGTCTGCGAAGCCAGTTTACGGGCATGAATCGATGAGTCAGGCAAAACACCGATGCGAATACTCAGGTCGATGCGCGTTTCAATCAGGTCCTGCACTTCATCGTTAAAACTGATATCCAGCGAAATGTTAGGGTGCAGACGAAGAAATTCATCCACGAAAGGCATCACGTGCAGACGGCCAAAGGTACTGGGTACGCTTAACCGCAGCAGGCCGGAAGGCTGTTTATCCAGTGCGGAAGTTAACTGGCGGGCTTCTTCCCATTGTAATAACAGTTGTTGGGCGTGCGAGTAAAAAAATGCCCCGGTTTCGGTTAATGCTAATCCACGGGTAGAGCGGTTAAACAACGTCACCTGTAAATACGCTTCCAGCTCGGAAATATGGCGAGAGACGGTGGATACTTCGATATTTAAGGCTTTGGCGGCAGCGCTGAAACTTTTATAGTCAGCGGCGCTAACGAAAGTTCTGATTGCGGATAAATGGTTCATCTGGTCTACGTCTCATTGATGATGAATGTTTCTCAGCAACCTATTCTGGTGTAGCCAACTACAATAGCGGTCCTGATAGCACAGCTTATCACTTTGTTTCTCTAATTATTCCCGGCAATATCTAAGGATAATTATTATGAGGGTATAAAAAAGGCTTCCCTGACTGCGGGAAGCCGGATAATTGATAGTGATATTTTATTTTGCGCTGACGCGCCAGACGGTATTACCGACATCGTCGGCAATGATTAACGCCCCTTCATTATCCTGCGCGAGTCCGACCGGCGCGCCGTACAGTTCTTTCTCATCGCGCGAGACAAAGCCGGTGACTACACTCTCTGGTTTACCGACGGGTTTGCCGTCTTTAAAGGCGACGAAGCTGACTTTATAGCCATTCAGCGGCGAACGGTCCCAGCTGCCATGCTCGCTGATAAACACGCCGCCCTGATAGGTTTGTGGCAACATGTTTCCGGTATAAAACAGCATTCCCAGCGGCGCAACGTGGGAACTCAGGGCATAATCCGGCTTGATCGCTTTGGCGACCATGTCCGGGCGCGGCGGCTGTACGCGGCGGTCAACGTGCTGTCCGAAATAGCTCCACGGCCAGCCATAAAACCCGCCATCCTGCACCGAAGTCAAATAATCAGGTACCAGGTCGGCGCCGATTTCATCGCGCTCGTTGGCAATAGCCCAAAGCTTGCCCGTCTGCGGTTCCCAGCCGAGTCCGGTAGGATTCCTGATCCCGCTGGCGAAGATACGGCTTGCGCCGGTGGCCGTATCAACCTCCAGAACGGTGGCGCGACGATATTCAATATCCAGGCCATTTTCGGTGATATTACTGTTCGAGCCGACGCCCACATACAGCTTCTTACCATCCGGGCTTGCCAGTAACGCTTTGGTCCAGTGGTGATTGACGGTGCTGGGCAGGTCCGCCAGCTCGCTCCCCGCATCGCTGATACGTGTCGCCCCCGGCTGGTAGTGATAACGCATGATGTTGCCGGTATTGGCGACGTAAAGATTATTGCCGATTAGTTGGACACCGAAAGGCGAGTGCAGATGTTCAAGGAAAATATGTTTTTCCCAGCCGCTGGCGTTTTTACGCAATAGCGTAATGCGATTCCCGCCTTTTCCGCCTTTACCTGACTGATTTTTCACTATCCCGGCAATCAGCTGCTTCGGCGTAGTCAGCGGCTCCTCGCCAGGACCGTTGCTTTCAACGACCAGCACATCGTTATTTGGCAGGACATAGACCATTCTGGGATGCAGGAATCCGTCGGCTATTTTTTCTATTTTCAGCCCCTGGGCAACCGCCGGTTGTCCATCTGTCTTCCAGCCTACGCCGCGGGGAACCTGCATCGGCGGCATCAGGAAATCCTGGGCCTTCGGCATTACGGGATCGGGCCCTACCTGTTGATCCGGGCTAAGTTTCGCTTTCTCATCGCATCCGGACAGGGCAAGCGCGGTGGCGAGCATAACGGGCAGGGGCAGTAGTAATTTATTCATGGCGAATCCCCTTATTATTAGCCAGGCAAGTGGAGCTGATAATATTGGCGACAAGCAGACAGATAACGGTAATCGATGAATAGATAACGTTCTGCGGCGCAATTGCCCATGCGTCGCGGCTATGAACAAAACAGTTTACCAACGCGGCAATAATAGCGATGAGATTTAGCCAGAAATCAATTTTTGCTGCCGGGCGTCGAGGAGTAAAAAACCAGACCTGCGCCAGATTAATCAACCGCGGAATGATGGCAAAAATAAGGCCAAGGGCAATAAGCCAACTGGCGCTTTTTCCCCACATCACGTTAGTACTGTAGAGGTAAATAATATCGAAGATAAGACCGGCGATAAAAAAGCCGTAAGGCACCGGATTGAGTAGATTATATATGACCGTCGCAAGGCTATTACCTCGGTCATGAGAGCGTTCACTCATTGTCAATTCCTTGTCAGGGGGAATAAGGTAGGGTGAAAATAATGCTGACGTTCAAGCCGGAATATTGAATACCGCTTAGCAGATAAAATTATACATATCGTTAACAATTTCAGTATGCCAATCGCGGGAAATCTGTTTTGCGCAAATGGTCATACTGGCTACGGTAAGATTGTTGCAGTGGGGAGGAGGCGGGCCAGATGCTGACCGCGCCATGGTACGCTTAACTTTCTATTCGGGCAGCCAGCTGCTGGGCCATGTCGGCGAAAATCCTCGCCGCGGCTTTTGGTCGGGCGCCTTTGCGCTGCATTAACACCGCGGTTCTCTCAAGCGTTGCTTCCTCCAACAACCGGGTCACCAGGCCAGTGCGCTGGGCGGCGACATTCAGCGGCAGAATGGTCACTAATTGGGTTCGCTGGATGATATCCAGGATGGCATTGATCGAATGCATTTCAATGGTCACCCGCGGGTGGAAACCGGCTTGCTGTAAGCAGTGGTCAATTTGCAATCGGGTGGCGAAATGATGGTTGAGCAGAATAAATTCCTCCGCGGCCAGCTGGCGCAACGAAAGGGACTCTTCGCGGGCCAGCGGGTGATGGTTCGCTACAACCAGCGCCAGCACTTCCTGTAGCAGCGGGGTGGAAACAATGTCTGGCGTCACTCCCTCGGCAAAGGCAACGCCAATATCCAGCTCATTTTCCAGCAGCATGCCCTCCATTTTCTCCTGCGACATCTCCTGTATATCCAGCGTGATATGCGGATAACGCGCATGAAATTCAGCCACTAACGGCACGACGAAATAAGAAGTAAAGGTGGGCGTCACGGCAATGCGCAGAGAACCGCGACTGAGGTCTTCGACATCATGAATGGCGCGTTGGCCCTCATCCAGCAGCTGAAATGCCTGACGGGCATACTGCAAAAACACCTCGCCCGCATCCGTCAGGTGAATATACCGGCCGCTACGATCAAAAAGCTGCGCATCCAGGCTCTCTTCTAGCATCCTGATTTGCTGTGAGAGCGCCGGTTGTGAAATATGCAGGGCTTCCGCCGCGCGGGTAAAACCCTGATGTTCGGCGACGGCCAGGAAGTATCTAACATAGCGAATATTCACGCTTTCAATCCATAAGTTTTTTGGATGAATTTGATTATAAACAAGACTTTTATTTTATGCCATGCGCCGCGTAACCTCCCTGTCATTCCACAGCGAGGTAGACATTATCATGAAAGAAATCATTGATGGTTTTCTTAAATTTCAACGTGATGCATTTCCTGAACGCGCTGAACTGTTTAAAAGTTTAGCCTCCCGGCAGAGCCCCAGTACGCTGTTTATTTCCTGTTCCGATAGCCGGATGGTTCCTGAATTGGTCACCCAGCGTGAACCCGGCGATCTGTTTGTCATCCGTAATGCCGGCAATATTGTCCCTTCTTACGGTCCGGAGCCCGGCGGCGTGTCGGCATCGGTGGAGTATGCCGTAGCTGTCCTGAAGGTCGCGGATATTGTGATTTGCGGCCACTCCGATTGCGGGGCGATGACGGCAATTGCGCAGTGTAGCTGTCTGGATCATGTGCCCGCCGTTAAGCACTGGCTGCAATATGCGGATTCGGCAAAAGTGGTCAACGATGCTCGCGAGCATCGCGACCCGCAGGCCAAAACCGCGGCGATGGTGCATGAAAACGTGATTGCCCAGTTGGCGAATATTCAAACTCACCCTGCGGTACGCCTGGCGCTTGATGAAGGACGTCTGACATTACATGGCTGGGTGTATGACATTGAAACGGGGGAGATTGCCGCTTATGACGGCAATACCAGAGCTTTTATTTCGCTGGCCGGTCATCCGGATACCCGAGCGGTGCCGGTTTACGGTCAGTCATTTCATTTCACTACGATATAACGAGGTAACACCATGATTCAGTCACAAGTCAGCCGCGAAGTTCGTCTGGAGTTAGCGAATAAAATTTTGCTGATTAAAGCCAAAAAAGATCTCTCCTTTGCACAGCTTGTTGAAGGCACTGGTTTATCAGAAGCCTTTGTCACGGCCGCGCTGTTGGGGCAGCACCCGCTGCCTGCCGAAGTCGCGAAAATGGTAGGAGCGAAACTGGAACTTAACGACGATGATATTTTACTGCTGCAAACGATCCCCGTCAGAGGCTCTATTGAGGACCGCGTGCCGACGGATCCGACCATGTATCGCTTCTATGAAATGCTGCAGGTCTACGACACCACCCTGAAAGCGTTGATTCATGAAAAATTCGGCGACGGGATTATTAGCGCAATTAATTTTAAGCTGGATGTGAAAAAAGTCAGCGATCCGGAAGGCGGACATCGTGCGGTGATTACTTTCGATGGAAAGTATCTGCCAACGAAACCTTTCTGATGACAATTAATCGTTAACAGTACGGGCCTGAACCACGATCCAGGCCCGTTGTTATCTGGCGGGTTGATAACGCATTTGCAATGTGGCGGGCAGATAACGCTGCAGCTGCTGTGGCGTTTTACCGTCGATCAACTGACTGATGAGATCGTAGCAGTGCCAGGCCAACTGGCGGTTGTCCTGCTGTATGGTATCGATGCGTAGCGACAGCGAATCATACAAATAGTGGTCATCAAAGCTGGCCAGATGGATCCCGGAGTCCAGCAGGTTATGCTGGCTCATATAGCGTAGTACCCCTTCCAGCAAGCCGCAGGCGGCGGTAAACAGCGCCCTAGGAGGCCGCCCGAGACGGGCGCACAGCGCGGCAAACATCTCATAGCCAGAGCTTGGGTGATAGTTGCCGTTGATAATCCACTCCGGGCGCAACTCAACGCCTGCCTGGGCTAGTCCCTGACTAAATCCGGCCAGCCTATCGCGTGAGGGTGAGAGCCGCGGCTGCCCGCCGAGAAACCAGAACTCATCCGGATGTTGTCCAGCGATACGGGCGATAAGTTCCGCCGTTGGCGCCAGTGAATCGGTCATCACTAACGGCAGGGCGCTATCGTTTGGATTGCGATCGAACAGCACCACCGGCAGCTGTTCGCTGAGCTTCAGATAGTCGGCGTCGCTATGCATGCAAGAGGCGACAATTAAACCATCGACCTGACGGGCAATCATATTATTGACCACCATGCTCTCCTGACCGGGATTCTCATCGGTGCAAGAGATAAGCAGCTGTACGCCGGCTTCGCGGCACAGGGTTTCCAGCTCGTGAGAAAAAACGGCAAAACCATAGTTGGTGATCTCGGGTACCACCAGACCAATGGTATGGCTGCGGCTATCGCGCAGTGAACGGGCGTGAATACTCGGCTGGTAGTGCTGCTCGCGGGCGATAGCCAGCACCCGTTCGCGCGTCTCTTGCGCCACGCGCAGCTCTTTGCCGCGACCGTTCAAGACCAGGCTGGCGGTGGCTTTAGAGACGCCAGCCAGTTCGGCGATATCTTTTATGGTAATGCGTTTGGGTTTCATCACGAGCCAGGCGCCTGAAAGCAAAACGCTTATTCTACCATGCATGGCCGCAGCGGCCAGCAGCAGAATGCCACCGGCGTCGCGCCGCCGAATACCAGTTTACCTGGATAATCGGCAAAGAAGCGGCTGCTCATCGCCCCCGCGCCATCATTAATAAAGATCTCGACGCTGGATCGATCGATGAGGATCTGCAGTTTATGCGCCGCGCCGCGCCAGTAACGGTAATCGACAGTATCAGCTATCAGGCTTCGACGGGCCAGGCGTACGCCGCGGCTGTCCAGCGAAAGCTGCAGCGCACCCGCGAAATCCAGCGTCAGCGCATCGCCTGGCGCAACCTCGAAGGCGAGTTCCATCGGCTGCAGCGCCAGCGGTTCGGGCTGCCAGTCCTGCGCCTCGCCGCGAAGCGCCGCCAGTTCGCGCACGGGATTTTGATACAGCGTGCCGTGGCGCCAACTGAGTTCCCGCAGGCAGGTCATCTGATGGATCCAGCCGTGGGCCCGCGTAGGTTGCTGCATCTCTTCTCCGTCGGGAACTCCCATCCAGCCAACCAGCAGACGGCGGCCATCCTCCGCCAGGGTGGTTTGCGGCGCATAGAATTCGAAGCCGCTATCCAGCTCTTCGATCGCGCCATGGCGCCAGGTGGCGGCGGTTTGGTCGAAATGGCCCTGCATCCAGACTGCCGGATAGGTGTTCAGGAAGCGCTGTGCCTCGCGCGGCAATCCCTGCGGGCAGCTCAGTAAAATATATCGATCGCCGAGGGGGAACAGATCCGGGCATTCCCACATATAGCCGGCGTCTTTCAGGCCGTTAAGTCCGCTACCGGCTATTTCGCCATGGCTATTCCACTGCATCAAATCAGCGGAGCTGAATAGCAGAACCTTGCCGCGGTCGGCCAGATCGCGCGCGCCCAGCGCCATCATCCAGCGTTCGCCATCGCGCCAGACTTTGGGATCTCGCACGTGGCCGCTATAACCTGCTGGCAGCGCCAGCACCGGGCCTTGTTTACGAAAAGTACCGTCGGGATTTTGCGTCGCCAGACACTGCCAGGCGGTACGGCTACCATCGCTAAATTTCACATTACCGGTGTAGCAGAGCGTCAGGACGCCGTTGTTATCTACCGCGCTGCCGGAGTAGCAGCCGTTGCGGTCGTATTCTTCGTCTGGCAGCAGGGCAATCGGTTCATGCCGCCAGTGCAGCAGATCCGGCGAACTCCAGTGCCCCCAGCCTTTATAGCTGTGATCGCAGGCAAGAGGATTCCACTGATAAAAAACATGATAGCGACCGTCGAAGTGGATAAAACCGTTTGGATCGTTCAGTAGCCCGCATACCGGCGCCAGATGCCACTGCGGATAGTGGTTATCCCGCAGCGCGCGCGGCTGGTGGTTCATGACGGCCTGCAGGACCATCGGTAACAAAGAAGGCTGCGGCATTATTCAGCATCCGTTTTGTATTTGAGCGTCAGCGAAACGATAAAGGCGACCACAAACGCGATAGCCAGTCCGATGATGTAGTTAAGCAGGGAACTGGCCTGTACGATAGCCATTCCGGGGATGGCGGTCAGGCCGACGGCGGTCATATAGACGTGCATGGAGACCACCCAGGCGCCACCCGCCGCGCCGCCAATCAATGCGGCGATAAATGGCTTAACGAAGCGCAGGTTGATGCCGAATATCGCCGCTTCGGTGATGCCCAGCATTGCCGAAAAGGCGGAGGGGAGGGCAATGGCTTTCACTTTTACATCTTTGGTTTTAAACCACACCGCCAGACAGGCGCCGCCTTGGGCAATATTAGCCATCGCCCAGATAGGCAGCAGGAAATTGACGCCGATCGACGGGTTGCCGAGCAGCCCGGCTTCGATGGCATGGAAGCTGTGGTGAATACCGGTAATAACAATCACCGAATACAGCCCACCGAACAGCAGCCCCGCCAGCCAACCGGCGTGGGCAATGAGCGTGCTGAGAATAAAGGAGATGCCGTCGCCGAGCGCGCGACCGGCCGGGCCGATAATCAACAGGGCGATAAAACCGGAGATAATAACCGTCAGGAACGGCGTGAGGATCAGATCCAGCGCGTCGGGAATCAGGCGTCGCAATTGCTTCTCAAGCAGGCTCATAAACCATACCGCCAACAGCACCGGGAATACCGTCCCCTGATAACCGATCATCGCCACCTCGAGGCCGAAGAAATTCATGGTGTGGAAGCCCGAAGCCACTCCCCAGGCGTTGGTCAGCGCCGGGTGGGTAAGAATACCGCCGAGGGTTGCGCCAAGATAAGGGTTGCCGCCGAATTCACGCGCGGCGGTAAACCCGATCAGGATTGGCAGAATAATAAAAGCGGCCGAACTACACATATCGAGGATCAGGTAGATGGCGTTGCCCGGATCGACCCAGCCGTAGGTTTTCACCATTCCCAGCAGTCCCATCAGCAGGCCGGAGGCGACGATAGCCGGGATAATGGGCACAAAGATGTTCGACAGCAGGCGAGCGATCCGCTGGAACGGATTCAGTTTTTTCGCTGCCAGGTCTGCGGCCTCGGATTTGCTCGACTCGCTGATACCGGCCGCCTGAATAAAGGCGGCATACACTTTATTAACCACGCCGGTACCGAAGATGATTTGCATCTGCCCGGCGTTGCGAAAGCAACCTTTTACCCCCTCAATTTTTCCGATGGCCTGCTGGTCGGCGAGCGCGTCATCGACCAGTACCAGACGCAAGCGGGTGGCGCAGTGCGCGGCGCTGGCGATATTTTCTTTGCCGCCGAGCAGCGGCAGCAGCGCGCGAGAAATCTGTTGAAAATCCATAGTACCCTCTACAAAGTCTGTCATCATCATGGGCTATTGGGGGCCTGGAATGCCCCGAATCGCCGCTTTGCTAATTTTGCTAAAACGTTTTAATTATTTTGCCTGCTTACATCGTTAAAACTGGCGGTTCACATCGCTCTGATACGGTAAGGCGGTCATCGCGCCTTTGGCGGTAGTCGCCAACGCGCCACAAGTTTGCGCCAGCGCGACGATCGGCTCCAGCGCGGTGACATTGTCAGGAAAGCCGTGTGCGCTGAGGCTGGCGAGTAGCCCGGCAACAAAGGCATCGCCGGCTCCAGTGGTATCAACGCTGACCACCGGACGGGCCGGGAAGTGAATATGCTGCTGATGGAACACTGCTTGTACTCCGGCTTTTCCTTGCGTGACCAGCAGCAGTTTTGGCTGAAAGCGCTCGCGGACTCGCGCAATACCGCTGGCAATATCATCGCTACCGCTGATAAAGGCCAGTTCCTCTTCCGACAGTTTCACCACGTCAGCCAATGCCAGCGCCCGTTCGAGACAACGGCGTAACAGCTGGGGATCCTGCCACAGATCGCTGCGGATATTAGGGTCGAAGCTGACGCTGCCGCCGGCGCGTTTAATCTGTTCCATCGCCGTAAAGGCGCTGCTACGGCTGGGTTCGGCGCTGAGGGCGATAGAGCAGACGTGCAGCCACTGCCCGGCCGCGAATTGAGGGAGATCGCCTGGTTGTAAAAAAAGATCGGCGCTCGGACGAACCATAAAGGTAAAGGTTCGTTCGCCATGTTCATCCAGCGCCACCACGACGGTTGAGGTGCGCTGTGCGGGGTCTAAAGAAAGGTGGCTGATATCCACGTTCTCTTGTCGTAGCGTCTGGCGCATAAAATGGCCGAAAGGGTCATCGCCGACCCGGCCGATGAACCCGCTATTGCCGCCAAGACGCGCGACGCCGACCGCAACGTTAGCCGGTGCGCCGCCCGGACACTGTAATAAGCGGCCATCGCCCTCAGGCAGCAGATCGACGACCGCATCGCCGAGTACCCATACTTTACTGGTCATACTTATAATCCTTTTAGCTAAACTTTGTTAAACCGGTTTAGCTAATTTAAACATAACCGAAAATCCAACGGAACGCGGAAGTGATGAAAATGAGATCGGCAACGATAAAATGTGATCCAGCCGCGATATTGCGCGCTTATCGCTTTACTACAGCGCTGCAAATGTCTTTGTCATTTTCACCTACCAATAATAAGGGGAGGGGGCAGAGCGATAGGTCGCTTATTGCCGAAGGAAAAATCCTCATATATCTATTTATTATTATTACTTCGCCGTATTTATACGGTTTAAAAATATATTCTTGATGGCTTTAAACTTGGGCTCAACGTCGTTAATTGATTCTCGATTTTTATTATTACAACGTGTTAATAAGCTCGTTTCGTTAAAGGAATGTTAGAAAAGTAACCCGGCGGAAATACCCATTTTGGGTAATGCGCCAGGCCGTAATTGTTATCGAAATTTTATCCATATCTGCAGGAGTTCAGCCACGAGAAGATGCGGGAAAATAGCGTCAGGCGCCGCGATATGAGGTTGTTAGATTGTATTTTGTACAATCATCCGCGATGAAAGACTAGCCGATACCATCGCTTTATTGTACGTTTTTTATACTTTTTCCATAGGTGCTATTCGAGTATTAGATCTAATATCCCTGTATTACACCATGGTTATTTTTTCCGGTGAAAACTAATGATTTGCGTTGAATTTACCGCTTGTTCAGATTTTTATTCTTCAATTTTTATAATGTTATTTTTTTGTTCTAAATGTACCAAAAAAAACTAATAGTAATGGTTGATAACACTTTTTTTAAGGTAATTCATTTACTTGTGATCGTTAAATGATCGAATGTTGGTTATAAAGTGATCGAAATGAGGTGTTGTTACCGGTATTATTTTTTGTTTTTGTGATCTATATCTCATTACATTCAAAATTTCCCCATACTTAATTGTGTGTGCTAATGATTCGGGAGTAGAGTTGCGCCGCCTTAAGAATATTCTTATAGAATTTCTAAAAATAGTTTCATGGCAATTCAACTCTCTCGAAGCAAATTCTTTACATCCTCCACTCCGGTTTGCACCTGTAACAAACTATTAACAGTGGGGCGAATTTGACGATTAGCTGAATTTTTAGCTATCGCGAGTGAGTGTTTTAATTGCCTCTTGGGGAAATAACTGAGGTCACGGGCGATTAAGTAACACGCCACGTGTATGTTTTCTAACATGGCTTATCGGGATAGGGATTATGGGTACCTCCGAATTACTTAAGCATATTTATGACTTCAACCTGTCGTATTTATTTTTAGCACAGCGGCTGATCAACGATGAGAAAGTGTCCGCGATGTTTCGTTTGGGAATTGACGAAACCATGGTTGATACCCTGGCGCAACTGACGTTACCGCAGATGGTGAAACTGGCTGAAACTAATCAGCTGGTGTGCAATCTGCGCTTCAGCGACCATCAGACTATCGAGCAATTGACCAAAGAGTCGCGCGTTGATGACCTCCAGCAGATCCATACCGGTATCCTGCTTTCCAGTCACCTGCTGCAAGAGCTCCGCGCCAAAGAAGGCGCTGCAGCGAAGAAAAGTGTTTGATAATGGCTGAGAAAAGTATTGTTCAGGAAGCGAAGGATATTCAGCTCGCCATGGAGCTGATATCTCTCGGCGCGCGTCTGCAGATGCTGGAGAGTGAAACTCAGCTCAGCCGTGGGCGCTTAATCAAACTTTACAAGGAGCTGCGCGGAAGCCCGCCGCCGAAAGGGATGCTGCCGTTCTCGACCGATTGGTTTATGACCTGGGAGCAGAATATTCATTCGTCGATGTTCTACAACGCCTATTTGTTCCTGCTGAAGAGCGGTAAATGCAGCGGAGTGGAAGCGGTGATCAAAGCCTATCGCCTGTATCTCGAACAGTGTCCGCAAGAAGCGGGCGAAGCGCCGCTACTGGCGTTGACCCGCGCCTGGACGCTGGTGCGCTTTGTTGATAGCGGTATGCTGCAGCTCTCCGCCTGCAATAGCTGCGGCGGCTCATTTATCACCCACGCGCATCATCCGCAGCACGATTTCGTCTGCACATTATGCCAACCGCCTTCACGCGCCGTAAAAAGACGTAAACTTTCTCCGCAACTGGCCGATATAACCTCTCAACTGCTGGACGAGCAGGCTAAACGCGTCATGTAAGTCGCCGTTCCGACGACTTACGGCAATCCATTTCGACGTGTAATACGCAGGGGCGGCATGCCGCCCCCCATTCCCCGCCTGGTGTACGCCAGGGCGCGTTTGCCTCGCCCGCCATCCACATTGTTAATTTGAGGTATGCGTGTGCTAGTGATATTGGGTTATCTCGTGGTCCTGGGAGCGGTATTTGGCGGTTATTTGCTGGTGGGCGGCCACCTTGGCGCGCTGTACCAGCCGGCGGAATTCCTGATTATCGGCGGCGCCGGCATCGGCGCGTTTATCGTCGGCAACAACGGCAAAGCCATCAAATCCACGCTGCGGGCGTTGCCCAAAATGGTACGTCGCTCCAAATACAGCAAGGCGCTGTATATGGATCTCATGGCGCTGCTGTTCCTGCTGCTCGCTAAATCCCGTCAACAGGGGATGTTGTCGCTTGAGTTCGATATCGACAATCCTCAGGAAAGTGAAATTTTCGCTAATTATCCGCGCATCCTTGCCGATAACCATCTGGTGGAGTTCATAACCGATTATTTACGCCTGATGGTGAGCGGCAACATGAATGCTTTTGAAATTGAAGCGCTGATGGACGAAGAGATCGAAACCTTCGAACAGGAGAGCGAAGTGCCCGCCGGCAGCCTGGCGATGGTCGGCGACTCTCTGCCGGCATTTGGTATTGTCGCGGCGGTAATGGGGGTGGTGCATGCGCTGGCCTCGGCGGACCGCCCGGCGGCGGAGCTCGGGGCGCTTATCGCCAACGCGATGGTGGGGACTTTCCTCGGCATTCTGCTGGCCTATGGATTTATCTCGCCACTATCCACGCTGCTGCGGCAAAAAAGCGCCGAGACCGTCAAGATGATGCAGTGCATCAAGGTCACGCTGCTATCCAGCCTCAACGGCTACGCGCCGCAAATCGCCGTCGAATTTGGCCGCAAAACGTTATACACCACCGAGCGCCCGTCGTTTGTCGAGCTTGAAGAACACGTACGCCAGGTGAAAGCGCCTGCCGCGCAGGCGACGGAAAGCGAAGAAGCATGAAGCATAATCACCCGGTGGTTCTGGTCAGAAAGCGCAAATCACACCAGCCAGCCCATCACGGCGGTTCGTGGAAGATTGCCTATGCCGATTTTATGACGGCGATGATGGCCTTCTTCCTTGTGATGTGGCTGCTGGCGATCGCCAGCCCGCAGGAACTGACGCAAATAGCCGAATATTTCCGTACGCCGCTGAAAGTGGCGCTGACCAGCGGCGATAAAAGCAGCTCGGAAAGCAGCCCGATCCCCGGCGGCGGCGAAGACCCGACCCGTGAAGTCGGGTTGGTCAGCAAGCAGATCAATACCGCGGATAAACGCGCCGAAGAGCTACGGCTTAACAAACTGCGTGACAAGCTCGATCAGTTGATTGAGTCAGACCCGCGCCTGAAGGCGCTTCGTCCGCATCTGCTGATCAACATGATGGACGAAGGCCTGCGCATTCAGATTATCGATAGCCAGAATCGCCCGATGTTTAAAACCGGTAGCGCTCAGGTTGAAAGCTATATGCGCGATATCCTGCGAGCGATTGCGCCAATCCTCAATGATTTGCCGAACAAGATAAGCCTCTCCGGGCATACCGATGACATCCCCTACGCCAGCGGCGAACGCGGTTACAGCAACTGGGAGCTGTCGGCGGATCGCGCCAACGCCTCGCGCCGCGAGCTGATTGCCGGCGGCCTGGCGGAAGGGAAGGTGCTTCGGGTGGTCGGTATGGCGGCGACCATGAGCCTGAAGCAGCACGGCGCTGATGATGCCATCAACCGCCGCATTACCGTACTGGTGCTTAACAAAGAGACCCAGCAGAGCATCGAACATGAAAATGGCGAAAGCAATGCGCTGGAGATTAGCCAGCCGGATGCGCTGCCAAAGCTGGTCGCGCCCGCGCCGGTTAACCGCGATTCACACCCTGAGGTGACCCCATGAGCATGGATATTAGCGCTTTTTATCAGACTTTTTTTGATGAAGCAGATGAGCTGCTGGCAGACATGGAGCAACACCTGCTGGAGCTGGATCCGCAGGCCCCCGATATCGAACCGCTAAACGCTATTTTTCGCGCGGCGCACTCGATCAAAGGCGGCGCGGCGACGTTTGGCTTTTCCGTATTGCAGGAAACCACCCATCTGCTGGAGAACCTGCTCGACGGCGCCCGGCGCGAGGAGATGCGCTTGAGCACCGAAATTATCAATCTGTTTCTGGAAACCAAAGATATTATGCAGGAGCAACTGGACGCCTATAAAACCTCGCAGCAGCCTGACGCTGAGAGCTTTGACTATATCTGCCAGGCGCTGCGGCAGCTGGCGCTGGAAGCGCAGCAGCAGGACGCGCCTGCCGCGCCGCCCGTCGTGGCCCAGCCTGCGCCGACGGCCATCGCCGGCGGTATGCGCGTGAGCTTAACCGGGCTTAAAGCCAATGAAATTCCGCTGATGCTGGAAGAGCTTGGCAACCTCGGCGAGGTTCAGGATCCGCAGCAAACTGACAATAGCCTTGAGGTGACCCTGCTGACCACCGCCAGCGAAGAGGATATCTGCGCGGTGCTCTGTTTCGTTCTTGAGCCGGAACAGATCAGCTTTACCACGCCGCCAACCACTGCCGCTAAACCATCGCCGTCGGCCGAAGCTGTGCCGTCGCCGGTCGTCCAACCGCAGCCTGCTGCCGTCGAGCCGCCTAAAGCGCCGAGAGCGAAGGCCAGCGAGTCGACCAGCATTCGCGTGGCGGTGGAGAAAGTTGACCAGTTGATTAACCTCGTCGGCGAACTGGTGATCACCCAGTCCATGCTGGCGCAGCGCTCAGGTAACCTGGATCCGGTAACCCATGGCGATCTGCTCAATAGCATGAGCCAGCTGGAACGTAACGCTCGCGACCTGCAGGAATCGGTGATGTCGATTCGCATGATGCCGATGGAATATGTATTCAGCCGCTACCCGCGGCTGGTGCGCGACCTGGCCGGCAAGCTCAATAAGCAGGTGGAACTGACGCTACAGGGCAGCTCTACCGAACTTGATAAGAGCCTAATCGAGCGCATTATCGACCCGTTAACCCACCTGGTGCGCAATAGCCTCGACCACGGTATTGAAGATCCGCAAACCCGTCTGGCGGCAGGTAAGTCTGAGGTGGGCAATCTGATTCTTTCCGCTGAACATCAGGGCGGCAATATCTGCATCGAAGTGATCGATGACGGCGCCGGACTCAATCGCGAAAAAATTCTCGCCAAAGCGGCGGCGCAGGGGCTGGCGGTCAGCGACAGCATGAGTGATGAAGAGGTCGGAATGCTCATTTTCGCGCCGGGCTTTTCGACCGCGGAACAGGTGACCGACGTCTCTGGCCGCGGCGTCGGCATGGACGTCGTGAAACGGAACATCCAGGAGATGGGCGGTCACGTTGAAATCCATTCCCGCGCGGGCAAAGGAACCTCGATTCGTATTTTGCTGCCGCTAACGCTCGCCATCCTCGACGGCATGTCGGTCAAGGTCAATGAAGAGGTCTTTATTCTGCCGCTCAACGCGGTGATGGAATCGCTGCAGCCGCAGGCCGAAGACCTGCATCCGATGGCCGGCGGCGAGCGGATGCTGCAGGTTCGCGGCGAGTATCTACCGCTGGTGGAGCTCTACCGGGTGTTTGACGTCGCCGGGGCGAAAACCGAGGCTACTCAGGGCATCGTGGTGATTCTGCAAAGCGCCGGCCGCCGCTACGCGCTGCTGGTGGATCAACTGATTGGCCAGCATCAGGTAGTGGTGAAAAACCTGGAAAGCAATTATCGCAAAGTGCCGGGAATTTCCGCGGCGACGATCCTCGGCGACGGCAGCGTGGCGCTGATCGTCGACGTGTCGGCGCTGCAAATGCTCAACCGGGAAAAGCTGCTGAGCGCAGCGGCCGCATAACGACTCATCTCATAAAATTAACAGGTGCAGACCATGGCAGGATTAGCAACCGTCAGCAAATTGGCTGGCGAAACGGTAGGTCAGGAGTTTTTAATTTTTACCCTCGGTAATGAAGAATACGGCATCGATATTCTGAAAGTGCAGGAAATCCGCGGCTATGACCAGGTGACGCGTATCGCCAACACCCCGGATTTCATCAAAGGTGTCACCAATCTGCGCGGGGTGATCGTGCCGATTATCGACCTGCGGGTAAAATTCGCCCAGCAGGGCGTCTCTTATGATGAAAACACGGTGGTTATCGTGCTTAACTTCGGCCTGCGGGTGGTGGGGATTGTGGTCGACGGCGTCTCCGACGTGCTGTCTCTCACCGCTGAACAGATCCGCCCGGCGCCGGAATTCGCGGTGACGCTGGCGACCGAGTATCTCACCGGCCTTGGCGCGCTCGGCGAGCGCATGCTGATCCTTGTGGATATCGAAAAGCTGCTCAGCAGCGAAGAGATGGCGCTGGTCGATAACGTCGCCAAAAGCCACTAATCTACCGGGCGCGCTCTGCCGCGCCCGGTAAAAATAGTCCCCGCCTGGCATAAAGTTCCCCTCCCGCGCGCCGATAACCCTTTCAGTCACATACGTAAAGCCTGGCCGTTCAGGCTTCCAGGAAGGGGAAACATGTTTAATCGTATTAAGGTCGTCACCAGTCTCTTATTAGTGCTGGTGCTATTTGGCGCATTGCAGCTGATTTCGGGCGGTCTGTTTTTTTCGTCGCTGAAAAGCGATAAAGAGAACTTCACCGTTCTGCAAACCATCCGTCAGCAGCAGTTGCTGCTAAGTGAAAGCCGGGTCGATCTGCTGCAGGCGCGTAACTCCCTGAACCGCGCAGGGATCCGCTACATGATGGATACCAACAAAATCGGCAGCGGCGCGACTATCGACGAGCTGCTGGCGAAAGCGAAAGAAGAGCTGGCGCGCGCCGAACGTAACTACGCCGCCTATGAAAAAATCCCGCAGGACCCGCGTCAGGATCCGCAGGCGACGGAAAAGCTTAAGCAGCAGTATGGCATCCTGTACGGCGCGCTGTCGGATCTGATCCAGCTGCTGGGCGAGGGTAAAATCAACGCCTTCTTCGACCAGCCGACGCAAAAATACCAGGACGATTTCGAGCAGACTTATAACGCCTATCTGCAGCAAAACGGCAAGCTGTACCAAATCGCCGTTGACGGTAGCAACAGCTCTTATAGCTCGGCGATCTGGACCTTAATTGTGGTCATCATCGTGGTGCTGGCGGCGATCGTCGGCGTGTGGATGGGCATCCACCATATCCTGGTGCGCCCGCTGAACCGCATGATTGAACACATCAAACGTATTGCCTCCGGCGACCTGACCCAGCCTATCCCGGTGACCAGCCGTAATGAAATCGGCGTGCTGGCCGCCAGCCTCAAGCACATGCAGAACGAGCTTATCGAAACGGTAAGCGGCGTGCGTCAGGGGGCGGATGCCATCTATAGCGGCGCATCGGAAATCGCCGCCGGGAATAACGATCTCTCTTCGCGCACCGAACAGCAGGCGGCATCGCTGGAAGAGACTGCCGCTAGTATGGAACAGCTGACGGCGACGGTGAAACAGAACGCCGAAAACGCGCGTCAGGCTAGCCAGCTGGCGCTGAGTGCCTCCGAAACTGCGCAGAAGGGCGGCAAAGTGGTGGCTAACGTGGTGGAAACCATGCACGACATCGCCAGCAGCTCGCAGAAAATTGCCGATATCACCGGCGTTATCGACGGTATCGCCTTCCAGACCAACATCCTGGCGCTTAACGCCGCGGTAGAAGCGGCGCGTGCGGGTGAACAGGGACGCGGTTTCGCGGTCGTGGCGGGCGAAGTCCGCAACCTGGCGCAGCGCAGCGCCCAGGCGGCCAAAGAGATCAAAGCGCTGATCGAGGACTCGGTCAACCGTGTGGATATGGGCTCGGTACTGGTGGAAAGCGCCGGCGACACCATGGGCGACATCGTCAATGCGGTCACCCGCGTGACCGACATCATGGGCGAAATCGCCTCTGCTTCCGATGAGCAGAGCCGCGGTATCGACCAGGTCGGCCAGGCGGTAGCGGAAATGGATCGCGTCACCCAGCAGAACGCCTCGCTGGTGGAAGAGTCGGCCTCCGCCGCCGCCGCGCTGGAAGAGCAAGCCAGCTTGCTGACGCAGTCGGTTGCCGTCTTCCGTCTGAAGTCGGAAGGGCAGGAAGAGTATAAAGCGCCGGTCAGCAATAAAACCGCGCCTGCCGCCATCGCTACGCATAAAAAAACCAGCGCCAGCGACTACCAGGATAACTGGGAGACGTTCTAACGGGTACCGGCCGCCGCATCCCTACGCGCGGCGGCCTCTCTTGCGTTGTAAGCCGGCCAAGACCGGCTACCAAGGAGATTGCTATGTTTAACCGAATCCGTATCTCTACCAGTCTTTTCCTGCTGCTGATCTCCTTTTGCATCATGCAACTGATCAGCACCGGGCTCTCTTACGTCGCGCTGCGCGCCGACAACCACAATCTTGAACGTATTACCGTCAGTAGCCAGCAGCGCGATGCGCTTAGCCTCAGCTGGGTATCGCTGCTGCAGGCGCGAAATACCCTTAACCGCGCCGGTACCCGCGCGGCGCTGAAGGTGCCGCAGGAGCAGGTGGATGCGCTGATGGGCGGCGCCCGCAGCTCGCTGCAAAAAGCCGATCTCTACTTTAACCAGTTCCTCGACACGCCTCGCGTGGATGAGCAGGAGCAGCAGTTGGCCGATGCCACGCGCGACAGCTACGAAAAGCTGCGCGGCGCGCTGCGCGAACTGATCGTGTTCCTCGAAAATCGCAACCTGCAGGCCTTTATGGACCAGCCGACGCAGAAAATACAGGACCGCTTCGAGGCCGACTTTGTGCAATATCTGCAACTGGCGAAGGCGACGACCGATGAAGCCAGCGCCTCCAGCCAGCGGGCCTACGGCTGGTCAATCTGGTTGGTTGCCGGGGCGGTGCTGATGCTCTTGGTGGTCACCCTCAGCGCGATGTGGTGGCTGCGAACCATGCTGGTGCAGCCGCTGAATATTATTCGTGGCCACTTTGAACGTATCGCCAGCGGCGATCTTTCCGCGCCGATTGAGGTCTATGGCCGCAACGAAATCAGCCAGCTATTTGCCAGCCTGCAGCGCATGCAACACTCGCTGATTGGTACCGTCGGCGCGGTGCGCGACGGTGCGGAGTCAATTCTTATCGGCCTGCAGGAGATTTCAGAAGGCAACAACGATCTCTCCTCGCGTACCGAACAACAGGCGGCTTCGCTGGAAGAAACCGCCGCCAGTATGGAGCAGCTAACCGCGACGGTAAAACAGAATGCCGATAATGCCCGTCAGGCATCGCAGCTGGCGCGTGATGCTTCTTCAACCGCCGCCAAAGGCGGCGAGCTGGCGGATGATGTGGTCACCACGATGCACGACATCGCCAACAGTTCGCAAAAAATCGGCGCCATTACCAGCGTCATCGACGGCATCGCCTTCCAGACCAATATTCTGGCGCTTAACGCGGCGGTAGAAGCGGCGCGCGCCGGTGAACAGGGGCGCGGCTTTGCGGTAGTGGCTGGTGAAGTGCGTAACCTGGCCAGCCGCAGCGCCCAGGCGGCAAAAGAAATTAAGCTGCTGATCGACGAATCCGTCAGCCGCGTCAAACATGGCTCGGTGCTGGTGGAAAATTCCGGCGCCACCATGCAGGACATCGTGCGCTCGGTAACCCGGGTCACCGACATCATGGGTGAAATCGCCTCCGCCTCTGACGAGCAGAGCCGAGGCATTGAGCAGGTGACGCAGGCGGTTACCCAGATGGATCAGGTCACGCAACAGAACGCCGCCCTGGTGGTGGAATCGGCTTCCGCCGCCGCTGCGCTGGAAGAGCAGGCGATTACCCTCGCCGATGCAGTGGCGGTATTCCGTCTGGCGGACGACAACTTCGTCGCGCCGGAAACCTCATCCACGGTAAAGGAGACCCTGGATTGTCAAACCGCATAAACCGCTCGTATTTTGCCGGTGCGTCGGCATGAAGCAGACAACATCAACCGCGCCGCGCGAAAGCGGCTCGGCGCTGGCGCAGATGGCCCAGCGTCTGCCGCTCTCCGACGCGCATTTTCGCCGCATCAGCCAGCTTATCTATCAGCGCGCCGGGATCGTGCTGGCGGCGCATAAGCGCGAGATGGTGTACAACCGGCTGGTGCGCCGTTTGCGTCTGCTGGGCATTCATGATTTCGGCGACTACCTGGCGTTGCTGGAAAGCGACCCGCACAGCGCCGAGTGGCAGGCGTTTATCAATGCGTTGACCACCAACCTGACGGCCTTTTTTCGCGAGGCGCACCACTTTCCGATTCTGGCGGAGCATGCGCGCTCGCGTCCCGGGAACTATAGCGTGTGGAGCACCGCCGCCTCGACTGGCGAAGAACCTTATTCCATCGCCATTACGCTCGGCGATGCGCTCGGGGAACGTGCGGGCAATTGCCAGGTCTGGGCCAGCGATATTGACACCCAGGTACTGGAAAAAGCCGAAGCGGGTATTTATCGCCATGACGATCTGCGCACTCTGACGCCAATCCAGATGCAGCGCTATTTTCTGCGCGGGACCGGGCCGCATCAGGGGCTGGTGCGCGTGCGTCAGGAACTGGCGGCGCGGGTCAACTTCCAGCCGCTGAATCTGCTGGCGGCGGAGTGGGCGCTACCGGGACCGTTCGATGCGATTTTTTGCCGCAACGTGATGATCTATTTCGATAAGCCGACGCAGGAGCGCATCTTGCGCCGCTTTGTCCCCTTGCTTAAACCGGGGGGGCTGCTGTTTGCCGGTCACTCCGAGAATTTCAGCCAGATCAGCCGGGATTTCTACCTGCGTGGACAGACCGTGTATGGGCTGACCAAGGAGAAGTAATGAGTAAAATCAGAGTGTTATGTGTTGATGATTCGGCCCTTATGCGCCAACTGATGACCGAGATCGTCAACGGCCACGCCGATATGGAGATGGTGGCGGTGGCCCCGGACCCGCTGGTCGCACGCGATCTGATCAAAAAATTTAACCCGCAGGTGCTGACGCTGGACGTCGAAATGCCGCGCATGGACGGCCTCGATTTCCTCGAAAAACTGATGCGCCTGCGGCCGATGCCGGTGGTGATGGTTTCGTCGCTGACCGGTAAAGGTTCGGAAATTACCCTGCGCGCGCTGGAGCTGGGGGCGGTGGATTTCGTCACCAAACCGCAGCTCGGGATCCGCGAAGGCATGCTGGCCTACAGCGAACTGATCGGTGAAAAGATCCGCACCGCCGCGCGGGCGCGGCTGCCGCAGCGTGCCAATGGCCAGCCGCCGGCTATTTTAAGCCACGGACCGCTACTGAGCAGCGAGAAGCTGATCGCCATTGGCGCTTCCACCGGCGGCACCGAAGCCATTCGTCAAGTGCTACAACCGTTGCCGGCCACCAGCCCGGCGCTGCTGATCACCCAGCATATGCCGCCGGGATTTACCCGCTCGTTCGCCGAACGGCTGAATAAGCTGTGCCAGATCACGGTGAAAGAGGCGGAAGAGGGCGAACGCGTGCTGCCGGGACACGCCTATATCGCGCCTGGGGATCGCCATCTGGAGCTGGCGCGTAGCGGCGCTAACTATCAGGTCAAGTTGCACGACGGCCCGGCGGTGAATCGCCATCGCCCATCGGTGGATGTGCTGTTTCGCTCGGTGGCACGCCACGCCGGGCGCAATGCGGTGGGGGTGATCCTCACCGGCATGGGCAACGACGGCGCGCAGGGAATGCTGGAGATGCATCGCGCCGGGGCCTATACCCTGGCGCAGAGCGAAGCGAGCTGCGTGGTGTTCGGCATGCCGCGCGAGGCCATCGCCAGCGGCGGGGTCAGCGAAGTGGTTGAGCTGGAGCGCATGAGCCAACGCATGCTGGCGCAGATAGCCGGCGGCCAGGCGCTGCGAATTTAATTTCACGCCGCCGGGATGTCCCGGCGGCGTGGTGTGACGTGAGTTAAAAATGACACTGTTCAGGGGTAGTAATGGCAGATAAGAATCTCCGTTTTCTGGTCGTCGACGACTTTTCCACCATGCGTCGTATCATCAGAAATTTGCTTAAAGAGCTCGGTTTCAACAACGTCGAAGAGGCGGAAGATGGCGCAGACGCGCTAAATAAGCTGCGGGCCAGCAGCTTTGATTTCGTGGTCTCCGACTGGAATATGCCCAACGTCGACGGTCTGGAACTGTTGCAAACCATTCGTGCAGATAGCGCGCTGGCGGCGATGCCGGTACTGATGGTGACGGCGGAAGCGAAAAAAGAAAATATTATTGCCGCCGCGCAGGCAGGCGCCAGCGGTTATGTGGTGAAACCTTTTACGGCGGCGACGCTGGAAGAAAAGCTCAACAAGATTTTCGAAAAATTGGGCATGTAAGGAGAGGGCGATGAGAGAGATTCCAATGCCTGCCAGCGATGCAGCGACCGCGGGAGAGATAATCTCCCGTATCGGCCAGCTCACCCGCATGCTGCGCGACAGCATGCGCGAGCTGGGGCTCGATCAGGCGATTGCCCAGGCGGCCGAGGCGATCCCGGATGCCCGCGACCGTCTTGATTACGTTGTCACCATGACGGCGCAGGCGGCGGAACGGGCGTTGAGCTGCGTGGAGGCGGCGCAGCCGCGCCAGGCCGAACTGGAGTCCGGCGCCAGCGCGCTAAAATCGCGCTGGGATGAGTGGTTCGCTAATCCGATCGAACTGGACGACGCGCGCGCGCTGGTGACTGACACCCGTGAGTATCTGGATCGGGTGCCGGGCCATACTTCCTTTACCAACGCCCAACTGATGGAAATCATGATGGCGCAGGATTTCCAGGACCTGACCGGTCAGGTTATCAAGCGCATGATGGACGTGGTGCAGGAAATTGAAAAGCAGCTGCTGATGGTGCTGATGGAAAACATGCCGGAACCGCCGGTGAAAGAGAAACGGGCCAACGATAGCCTGCTCAACGGCCCGCAGCTTGACCAGAACGGCGTCGGTGTCATCGCCAACCAGGCGCAGGTTGACGATCTGCTCGATAGTCTCGGTTTCTGACCAGGCGGGGCGCAGGATGCTGCGCCCCAGCCTCCTTTCCCTCATCCGTGAAATAACCCCTCTTTTTCGCCGTTGTTCCGCCAATGACTTCGCCAATTTTTTGGCATGCTGACCGCCATTCTTTACCCTCCCGACACAGGAACTGCAGGCTTGGCCGAAGACAGCGATCTGGAAAAAAGCGAGGCCCCCACCGCCCACCGGTTGGAGAAGGCGCGTGAAGAGGGCCAGATCCCGCGCTCGCGCGAGCTGACCTCGGTGCTGATGCTGGTGGCCGGGCTCGCCATTATCCTGATGTCCGGCAGCAATATCACTCGCCAACTGGCGGAGATGCTGACGCAGGGCCTGCACTTTGACCACGGGATGGTCAGCAATGACAAACAAATGCTGCGCCAGCTGGGAATGCTGCTGCGTCAGGCGGTGCTGGCATTGCTGCCGGTAATGGCCGGGCTGGTGCTGGTGGCGCTGGCCGCGCCGATGCTGCTTGGCGGCATTTTATTCAGCGCCAAGTCGCTCAAATTCGATCTTAAACGGCTGAATCCGCTTTCTGGTCTGAAACGCATGTTCTCCACCCAGGTGCTGGCGGAGCTGTTAAAAGGGATCCTCAAAGCCACGCTGGTCGGCTGGGTAACCGGGTTGTACCTGTGGCACAACTGGGCGGCGATGCTGCATCTGATGACCCAACAGCCGCTCGACGCGTTGGCCAATGCGCTGCAGATGATCCTCTATTGCGGATTTCTGGTGGTGCTCGGATTGACGCCGATGGTGGCATTTGACGTTTTTTATCAGCTGTGGAGCCACTTCAAAAAGCTGAAGATGACCAAACAGGATATTCGCGACGAATTCAAAGATCAGGAAGGCGACCCGCATGTTAAAGGGCGGATCCGCCAACAGCAGCGGGCGATTGCCCAGCGACGGATGATGGCTGATGTGCCGAAAGCGGACGTGATCGTCACTAACCCGACCCACTATGCCGTGGCTCTGCAGTACAACGATAAAAAAATGAGCGCGCCGAAGGTGTTGGCTAAAGGGGCGGGGGAGATTGCGCTGCGTATTCGCGAGCTGGGGGCGCAACACCGCATTCCGATGCTGGAAGCGCCGCCGCTGGCCCGCGCGCTCTATCGCCATAGCGAGATCGGCCAGCATATTCCCGCCACCCTCTATGCCGCGGTCGCCGAAGTGCTGGCCTGGGTTTATCAGCTGCGCCGCTGGCGGCGCGAGGGCGGCCTGATCCCGAAAAAACCTCAACGTTTACCGGTGCCGGAAGCACTGGATTTTGCAAAAGAGAGTGACTCTGATGGCTAATTTGGCCTCCCTGCTGCGTTTGCCAGGGAATGTTAAAGATACACAATGGCAGGTGCTGGCAGGCCCAATCTTGATCCTGCTGATTTTGTCGATGATGGTGCTGCCGCTGCCGGCGTTTATTCTCGACCTGCTTTTCACCTTCAATATCGCGTTGTCGATCATGGTGCTGCTGGTGGCGATGTTTACCCAGCGCACGCTGGACTTCGCCGCGTTTCCGACCATTCTGCTGTTCTCGACGCTACTGCGCCTGTCGCTCAACGTCGCCTCGACGCGCATCATTTTGATGGAAGGGCACACCGGGGCCGCCGCCGCGGGGCGGGTCGTGGAGGCCTTCGGTCACTTCCTGGTCGGCGGTAATTTCGCCATCGGTATCGTGGTGTTTATCATTCTCGTACTGATCAACTTCATGGTTATCACCAAAGGCGCCGGGCGTATCGCCGAAGTGGGGGCGCGTTTCGTGCTCGACGGCATGCCGGGTAAGCAAATGGCGATCGATGCCGACATGAACGCCGGGCTTATCGGCGAAGAAGAGGCGAAAAAACGCCGCGCCGAAGTCACGCAGGAAGCCGATTTCTACGGTTCGATGGACGGCGCCAGCAAGTTTGTCCGCGGCGACGCCATCGCCGGGTTAATGATTATGGTGATTAACGTGGTCGGCGGACTGCTGGTCGGCGTGGTGCAGCACGGTATGGAGCTGGGCGCGGCGGCGGAAAGCTACACCTTGCTGACCATCGGCGACGGGCTGGTGGCGCAAATCCCGGCGCTGGTGATCTCTACCGCCGCCGGGGTCATCGTTACCCGGGTGGCGACCGATCAGGATGTCGGCGAACAGATGGTCGGCCAGCTATTCAATAACCCAAAGGTCATGCTGCTGTGTGCCGCGGTACTTGGGCTGCTGGGGCTGGTGCCGGGAATGCCGAACCTGGTTTTCCTGCTGTTTACCGCCGCGCTGCTCGGGCTGGCCTGGTGGCTGCGCGGCCGTGAAAAACAGGCGCCGAAAGCCGCCGACGAACCCATAGTGCAGGAGAACACCCAGGCCGCGGAAGCCAGCTGGGCCGATGTCCAGTTGGAAGATCCGCTGGGTATGGAAGTGGGCTACCGGCTAATCCCGATGGTCGATTTTCAGCAAAATGGCGAGCTGCTGGGGCGAATCCGCGGGATCCGCAAGAAATTCGCCCAGGAGATGGGCTATCTGCCGCCGGTGGTGCATATTCGCGATAACCTCGAACTGGCGCCCGCCCGCTACCGCATTCTGATGAAAGGAGTGGAAATCGGCAGCGGCGAAGCGCAGCCTGGGCGCTGGCTGGCGATTAACCCCGGCAATGCCATCGGCGAGCTGGCGGGGGATAAAACCATCGATCCGGCCTTCGGTCTGGAGGCGGTGTGGATCGATAGCGCGTTGCGCGAGCAGGCGCAAATCCAGGGCTATACGGTGGTGGAGGCCAGTACGGTGGTGGCAACCCATCTCAACCACCTCATCGGCCAGTTCGCCAGCGAACTGTTTGGCCGCCAGGAGACGCAGCAACTGCTCGACCGCGTGTCGCAGGAGATGCCGAAGCTGACCGAAGATTTCGTACCGGGCGTGGTGTCGCTGACCACGCTGCATAAGGTGTTGCAGAACCTGCTGGCCGAGCGGGTATCGATCCGCGATATGCGTACCATTATCGAGACGCTGGCGGAGCATGCGCCGACGCAAAGCGATCCTTACGAGCTGACCACCGTCGTGCGCGTGGCGCTGGGGCGGGCCATTGCCCAGCAGTGGTTCCCCGGCAACGGCGAAATTCAGGTTATCGGCCTGGATACCCAACTGGAACGACTGCTGCTACAGGCGCTGCAGGGAGGCGGCGGTCTCGAACCGGGGCTTGCCGACCGCCTGCTTGAGCAGGCGCGGCAGGCGCTGCAGCGCCAGGAGATGCTCAGCGCGCCGCCGGTGCTGCTGGTTAACCACGCACTGCGCCCGCTACTGGCGCGCTTCCTGCGTCGTAGCCTGCCGCAGATGGCGGTGCTTTCCAACCTGGAGATCAACGACGATCGCCAGATTCGCATGACCTCAACCATTGGAGCGGCCTGATGACGCGCTTTCTTCCTTTATTGTGCCTTTTATTGCCGGTTGCCGCCGGCGCGGCGTCGGGCTCATGGATTGCCGAAGGGCCCGGCGTCACTCTTGAACAGGGCGGGATGAGTGATTCTTCCGCCGCGCTGCTGCCGCCCAATACGCTACCCGGCGGCAATGCGCGCATCGAGACCGTTAGCTGGCGCTATCGTCTGCTGTCAGCGGAGCCGGCGGGGCTGCAGGTGCATTTATGTAGCCTGAATCGCTGTATTCCGCTGACCAGCGCCAGCGGTACCAGCCACGCGTTGGCAGGCGAGGCGGCAGATGGGCCGCTGCGTTTTGTCTACTCCGTACAGACCCGCGGGCCGTTAAACCCGCCGCTGCGGGCGATTGCCAATCAGGTTATCGTTAATTATCAGTAGTTGCGGGGGAAAGTTTTGTATTAATACAGACCGTAGGCCGGATAAGGCGCAGCCGCCATCCGGCGCGAAAATGGCTCGTTACCCGCGGTTATTGCCCGGCGGCGCTACGCTTGCGCGGGCCTACAGATCACATGCCGGCGTAGGTCAGGTAAGCGTAGCGCCACCTGACAAAACACGGCGCTACGGGTAACCGTCGCCATTGGGGAAATACAGAGAAAGGAATTCAGACGCCGATTTTACGGCCCAGCAGACTCGCGGTGCGCGACTGGCCATCCGGCCCGTACAGCGATTTATTATTCTTGCTAAGAATTGCCAGCGCCTGCTGGTTATGGGCGATCTGTTGATTGAGCAACAGGCCGTTATGCTGATTCTTTTCACGCAGGCTCTGGCTTAACTGTTGGATCTGCCGCCAGCTTTCGCCGAAGCTTTCATGGCCGGGGTAAGGCGCGCGTAGCGCAAGGTTAGCTTCCAGCGCCGGACGCTGTTGTTCAAGCCAGGCTACCGTCGCCAGCAGTTGACTCTTGCTATCGGTGACGCGCTGCAGCGCTACGCCGGGCAGTTCATCCGCACACAGCAACTGTTGCTCTTGCGCCAGCACGTCATCCAGCGCCCGCAGGGTTTCCGCCAGTTTATCCAGCAGAGTGCGTAATCTGTCCATCATCAGGCCTTATCTGTTTTGCTACCGGCAAGGCGCTGGATATCGTTGTGCGCATCCTGCAGCAGGGCGTCGGCGATTTTGCCCGCGTCCATTTTCAGTTCGCCGCTACGAATCGCCTGTTTGATGGCCTCGACCCGGTTCATATCAATATCCTGGGTGCCTGGCTGCATCAGCCGCGCCTGCGCATCGCTCAGTTTCACTTTGGTGGCGCTAACGGCGGTTTCCGCCGCGGCGGCCTTACGCGGCTGAAGCGGGTTGTCGGCCGGGGTTTCACGCGGCTGTACCGTGGAAACCGGCTGTAACCGCTGGGTGCGATCGATACTCATGGTCCATCTCCAAAATGGGTTTCTAATGGGGTTATCGGCAGATGCTGGCAAACCTTTACTTTTTTATAACGTAATACGGATGGCGCCATCCTCCCCGGCGATACCGCTGACGATTTTGCCGGAAACCATGCGCACGCGCACGCTATCTTCGGCTGCCGCGTTATTCATTGCTTTACCGGAACCGCTGATGCTAAAGCCATCGCCCTCGGCCATGACCTGTACCGGCTGACCGGCTTTGATCACCCAAGCGCGACGCAGCATGGACAGCGTCAGCGGTTGGCCTGGGCTGATATTTCGCAGCGTCACGGCGCCCAGCGCTTTTTTGCTGTCGGTCAGCGTACGCGGCGGCAGGGTATCGAGCCTGCCTGATTTTAGCACCACATCCGCCGGGGTCAGCGGCGTTCCGCCGCTAATACCGCGCGCCGCCGTCAGATAACGGCCAAATACTTGCACCTGGGTCTGAATAAACCGCCGCTCCTGCCCGCAGCGGGCGGAGACGCTGATATTGCCGCCTATTCGCGCATTGGGCGCTAGCGACAGCTGCGGTAATTCACACGGCGGCCACTGGGCGGGCGGCGTGCGCACCAGCACTTTCACCTGTACGGCATTATCGTTGAATTTACTTTTAATGAAGCTTTCGATTTGCGTCGCCAGCGTGTCGGCGCGGGCGCTCAGGCTGCACAGCAGGCCGACCAGCAGGATTTTACTTTTCATCGCGTTCCCCTCACGCCACCCGGAAAGGGGTTAAGTGTAACGGCTGCCCCGAGGGACTAAACAGATAAATAGCGCCCCATTTTGCCCCTATTCCCGCGATAGGTTGGCGCAGGGGGCGTTTATGCTGTCGGCTCCAAATTCTAACCTTGCGGAGGGAGCATGCTCGACAAACTGGACGCTGCTCTGCGTTTTGGCCAGGAGGCGCTGAACCTGCGCGCCCAGCGCCAGGAAATACTGGCCGCCAATATCGCCAACGCAGACACGCCGGGCTATCAGGCGCGGGATATCGATTTCGCCAGCCAACTGAATAAAGTCCTGCAACAGGGGCGGGTAAACGGCAACGGCATGGCGCTTAACCTGACGGCGGCGCGCCATATTCCGGCGCAAACCATGCAGCCGCCGGAGCTGGATCTGCTGTTCCGGGTGCCGGACCAGCCGTCGATGGACGGCAACACGGTGGACATGGATCGCGAACGCACCAACTTCGCTGACAACAGCCTGAAATATCAGACCGACCTGACGCTGCTCAACGGTCAGATCAAAGGGATGATGTCGGTGCTGCAACAAGGATAAGGCGAATGTCTTTACTCAATATTTTTGATATCTCCGGCTCGGCGCTCTCGGCCCAGTCGCAGCGGATGAACGTCAGCGCCAGCAATATGGCCAACGCCGATAGCGTCACCGGCCCGGATGGCGAACCCTATCGCGCGAAGCAGGTGGTGTTCGAAGTGGCCGCGGCGCCAGGGCAGCAGACCGGCGGCGTGCGCGTCTCGCAGGTGGTCGATGACCCGGCGCCCGCTCGGATGGTTTATCAACCGGGCAACCCGTTGGCTGATGCTAAGGGTTATGTGCGGATGCCGAACGTCGATGTGGTGAGTGAAATGGTTAACACCATCTCCGCCTCCCGCAGCTATCAGGCCAACGTCGAAGTGCTCAACACCACTAAGTCGATGATGATGAAAACCCTGACATTGGGTCAGTAACCGGAGATCCCGATGGCTATCGCCGCAACCACCAATGAATCGACCAATAACGCGGTTCTTGATTCCGCCAGCAAAAGCAGCACCAGCCAGGATCTGCATAACAGCTTCCTGACGTTGCTGGTGGCGCAGTTGAAAAATCAGGACCCGACCAACCCGATGCAGAACAACGAGCTGACCTCGCAGCTGGCGCAGATTAATACCGTACAGGGCATCGAAAAACTCAACACCACCCTTGGCGCGATCTCCGGGCAGATCAACAGCAACCAGTCGCTGCAGGCCAGCGCGCTGATCGGCCACGGCGTGATGGTACCGGGTAATAACATTCTGGTCGGCAGCAAAGAAGGCCAGGTCAGCACCACGCCGTTTGGCGTCGAGCTGGAACGGGCCGCCGATCAGGTCACGGCAACCATTACCAACGCCAACGGCCAGGTGGTGCGGACCATTGAGATTGGCGGCCTCACCGCCGGTGTGCACGCCTTCACCTGGGACGGCTCGCTGGATGATGGTACCGCCGCGCCGGACGGCGCCTATAAAGTGGCGATTAACGCCAAGGGCAACGGCGAGCAACTGGTGGCGCGCAGCCTGCACTTCGGCATGGTTAACGGCGTGATTAACGACAGCAACGGCGCGAAGCTGGATCTCGGCCTGGCCGGTAACGCCAGCCTCGAGGAAGTGCGGCAGATCCTGTAATTCGCATCTGGATTTTATCGATACCCTAAATATTTGGAGAGTAACATGGCCTTTTCTCAGGCAGTCAGCGGCTTAAACGCGGCGGCCACCAATCTCGACGTGATTGGCAACAACATCGCTAACTCCGCGACCGCGGGTTTCAAATCCGGCAGCGTGTCGTTCGCCGATATGTTTGCCGGTTCGCAGGTCGGGCTGGGGGTTAAAGTTTCCGGGATCACCCAGAACTTTAAAGGCGGCACCACCACCGGCACCAGCCGCGCGCTGGATGTGGCGATCAACGGCAACGGCTTCTTCCGCATGCAGGATAAAGACGGCGGTATTTTCTATACCCGCAACGGTCAGTTTAAGCTGGACGAAAACCGCAATCTGACCAATATGCAGGGGCTGCAGCTTACCGGCTATCCGGCTGCCGGCACGCCGCCGACCATTCAGCAGGGCGCCAATCCGGTACCGCTGAGCATACCGGAAGGGATGATGAACGCCAAAGCGTCGACTTCCGGTGAAATGGTCGCCAACCTGAAGTCGACGCATAAAGTGCCGGAGAACAAAACCTTCGACCCGGCGAAGCAGGACAGCTACAACTACGTCAACACTATCACCGCCTACGATTCGCTGGGTAACGCCCACAACATCAACGCCTATTTCGTGAAAACCGACGATAACAAATGGCAGGTCTATACCCAGGACGGCAGCGCGGCTGCGGTCAGCGCGGGCACCATGGAGTTCAATACCAGCGGCAACCTGGTCAGCGTTAACGGCCAGGCGGGCGAGTTCAGCATGACCATTCCGATGAGCGCGAAAGACGGCGCCCCGGCGCAGAACTTCACGCTCAGCTTCGCCGGTAGTATGCAGCAGAACGTCGGTAGCGATTCGGTGAGTAAAGTGGCGCAGGATGGTTATGCCGCCGGCGAATACACCAACTTCCAGATTAATGATGACGGTACCGTCGTCGGTATCTACTCCAACCAGGAGACCCAGGTCCTGGGGCAGATTGTGATGGCCAACTTCTCCAACCCGGAAGGTCTGGCGTCGCAGGGCGATAACGTCTGGCAGGAGACCGGCGCGTCCGGCCAGCCACGCGTGGGACTCTCCGGCGGCGGCGGTTTTGGCAAACTGACCAGCGGCGCGCTGGAATCGTCCAACGTCGACCTGAGCCAGGAGCTGGTGAACATGATTGTCGCCCAGCGTAACTATCAGTCCAACGCCCAGACCATCAAGACGCAGGATTCGATCCTGCAGACGCTGGTCAGCCTGCGCTAACGGAACTGAGTTATGGATCACGCGATTTATACCGCGATGGGCGCCGCGCGCCAGACGCTGGAGCAACAGTCGATTACCGCCAACAATCTCGCCAACGCCTCGACGCCGGGCTTTCGCGCCCAGCTCGCCGCGCTACGCGCGGTGCCGGTTGACGGGCCGAGCCTCGCCACCCGCACGCTGGTGGCGGCCTCGACGCCGGGCGCCGATATGAGCCAGGGGGCGCTGAACTATACCGGGCGCCCGCTGGATGTGGCGCTGCAGCAGGACGGTTTTCTGGCGCTCAGCCTGCCGGGCGGCGGCGAAGCCTATACCCGCAACGGCAGCATTCAGGTTTCAGCTAACGGTCAGTTGACGGTGCAGGGAATGCCGCTGCAGGGCGACGGCGGGCCGATTGAGGTGCCACCGTCGGCGGAAATCACTATCGCCGCCGACGGCACGATTTCGGCGCTGAACCCCGGCGATCCGCCGAACACCATCGCGCAAATTGGCCGCCTGAAGCTGGTGAAAGCTGATGCGCGCGAAGTGATGCGCGGCGATGACGGCCTGTTCCGCCTGACCCCGGAAACCCAGCAGCGCCGCGGCAATCTGTTGGCCAACGACCCGCAGGTGCGGGTCATGCCGGGCGTGCTGGAGGGCAGTAACGTCAAGCCGATGGAGACCATGGTCGATATGATCGCCAACGCCCGTCGCTTTGAAATGCAAATGAAGGTCATCCACAGCGTGGATGAGAACGAACAGCGGGCGAACTCTCTGCTGTCAGTAAGCTGATAGCCAGTCGGCCCGCGGCCAAAGGAAATAACCAATGATTCCCTCTTTATGGATTGCGAAAACCGGTCTTGATGCGCAGCAGACCAATATGGACGTGATCGCCAACAACCTGGCGAACGTCAGCACCAACGGTTTTAAACGCCAGCGCGCGGTGTTTGAAGACCTGCTGTATCAGACCATGCGCCAGCCGGGGGCGCAGTCCTCCGAACAGACCACGCTGCCTTCCGGCCTGCAGATCGGTACCGGCGTGCGCCCGGTCGCCACCGAGCGTCTGCATAGCCAGGGCAACTTGTCGCAGACCAACAACAGCAAAGACGTGGCGATTAAAGGCCAGGGCTTCTTCCAGGTGCTGCTGCCGGACGGCAGCCAGGCTTACACCCGCGACGGCTCGTTCCAGATCGATCAGAACGGCCAGCTGGTGACCGCCAGCGGCTTCCAGGTGCAGCCGGCGATCACTATTCCGGCCAACGCGTTGACCATTACCATCGCCCGCGATGGCATCGTGAGCGTCACCCAGCAGGGGCAGACTGCCGCCCAGCAGGTCGGGCAACTGACGTTAACCACCTTTATTAACGACAGCGGCCTTGAAAGCGTGGGCGAGAACCTCTACCAGGAAACTGAAAGCTCCGGCGCGCCGAATGAGAGCACACCGGGCCTGAACGGCGCCGGTATGCTCTACCAGGGTTATGTCGAGACCTCTAACGTCAACGTGGCGGAAGAGCTCGTTAATATGATCCAGACCCAGCGCGCCTATGAGATCAACAGCAAAGCGGTTTCGACGTCGGATCAGATGCTGCAGAAGCTGACCCAACTGTAATGTTTGATGACGGGCGTCGCCTGCCGCGCCCGTCGCTTTTTTGGTGTAACAAAGGCGATACCCCGTGGTAACCACACATTCGATGGCCACCCTGCCGCGCCAGGGACAACGCTTGCTGGCGGGCATGGTGATGCTGACGCTGAGCGGCTGCGCGTACATTCCGCATAAACCGTTGGTCGATGGTTCGACCTCGGCGCAGCCCGCGCCGCCGACCGCGCCGGTACCGAACGGCTCAATTTTTCAGGCTGCGCAGCCGATGAACTACGGCTATCAGCCGCTGTTCGAAGACCGCCGCCCGCGCAATGTTGGCGACACGTTGACTATTGTGCTGCAGGAAAACGTCAGCGCCAGCAAGAGTTCTTCCGCCAATGCCAGCCGTAACGGTTCCAGCAAGTTTGGCGTCGCCACCGCGCCGCGCTACTTAGACGGCCTGCTGGGCAACGCCCGCGCCGATATGGATATTTCCGGCGATAACAGTTTCGGCGGTAAAGGCGGGGCGAACGCCAATAACACCTTCAACGGCACCATTACCGTCACCGTTAATCAGGTGTTGAGCAACGGCAACCTGCACGTGGTGGGGGAAAAACAGATCGCCATTAACCAGGGCACCGAGTTCATCCGCTTCTCCGGGGTGGTTAACCCGCGCACCATCAGCGGTAGCAACTCGGTTACCTCAACGCAGGTGGCGGACGCGCGCATCGAGTATGTCGGCAACGGCTACATCAATGAAGCGCAGACGATGGGCTGGCTGCAGCGGTTCTTCCTCAACGTCTCCCCATACTAATGAGCGGGCCATTTGCGCTGTTACTGAAAAGAGATTCACATGGTTAAAAAACTCATCATTGCGCTATTAATCGGCGCGGCCAGCTTACCGGCGACGGCGGAGCGTATTCGCGATCTGGTGACGGTACAGGGCGTGCGCGATAACGCCTTAATCGGCTACGGCCTGGTGGTGGGGCTCGACGGCTCCGGCGACCAGACCATGCAAACGCCGTTTACCACCCAAAGCCTGAGCAACATGCTATCGCAGCTCGGTATTACCGTGCCGCCGGGCACCAACATGCAGCTTAAGAACGTGGCCGCGGTGATGGTCACGGCGAAGCTGCCGCCCTTCGCGCGCGCGGGGCAGAATATCGATGTGGTGGTCTCATCAATGGGCAACGCCAAAAGCCTGCGCGGCGGGACCTTGCTGATGACGCCGCTCAAAGGGGTGGATAACCAGGTTTATGCGCTGGCCCAGGGCAACGTGCTGGTAGGCGGCGCCGGCGCGGCGGCGGGCGGCAGCAGCGTGCAGGTCAATCAGTTGGCCGGCGGACGCATCAGCAACGGCGCCACCATCGAGCGCGAACTGCCGACCACTTTCGGCAGCGGTGGGGTGCTCAACCTGCAGCTCAATGATGAAGATTTCACCCTCGCGCAGCAGATTAGCGATGCGATTAATCGCCAGCGCGGCGGCGGCACCGCATCGCCACTCGATGCGCGTACTATTCAGGTACTGGTGCCGCAGGGCAATAGCTCGCAGGTGCGTTTCCTCGCCGAGATCCAGAATATCAACGTTAACGTTGGCGCCATGGACGCCAAAGTGATCATCAACTCGCGTACCGGTTCGGTGGTGATGAATCGCGAGGTGATCCTTGATTCCTGCGCGGTGGCTCAGGGCAACCTGTCGGTGGTGGTCGATAGACAAACCAGCGTCAGCCAGCCGACGACGCCGTTTGGCGGCGGCCAGACGGTGGTCACGCCGAATACCCAGATTTCAATGCAGCAGCAGGGCGGTTCACTGCAGAAAATCAACGCCAGCGCCAACCTCAACAACGTGGTGCGCGCGCTGAACGCGCTGGGAGCGACGCCAATCGACCTGATGTCGATTCTGCAAGCCATGCAAAGCGCCGGCTGCCTGCGCGCCAAACTGGAAATTATCTAATGGCCAGCGATGTTATGGCGATGTCGGGCGCCGCCTATGACGCCCAGGCGCTGAACGGCCTGAAGCGCGATGCCGCCGCCGATCCGCAGGGCAACCTCAAGCAGGTGGCGCAGCAGGTCGAAGGCATGTTTGTACAGATGATGCTAAAGAGCATGCGCGCCGCGCTACCACAGGATGGCGTACTCAGCAGCGACCAGACCCGGCTCTACACCTCGATGTACGATCAGCAGATTGCTCAGCAGATGTCGCAAAAGGGATTAGGGCTGGCCGACATGATGGTCAAGCAGATGAGCAACGCCAACGCGGCCCCCAGCGAAACGGCGGGCACCGCGCCGATGGCGCTGGATAATGAGGTGCTGCAGACGCTGCCGAATCAGGCGCTGGAGCAGATGATCCGCCGGGCGGTGCCGAAAGCGCCGCCGGTCGCCGCGCCGCTATCGCTCAACAACGGCAATTTCGTTGCCCGTCTGTCAATGCCGGCGCGCGCCGCCAGTGAGCGCAGCGGGATCCCGCATCAGCTGATTGTCGCCCAGGCGGCGCTGGAATCCGGCTGGGGGCAGCGCGAAATCCCGACCGCCGACGGCTCGCCGAGCTACAACCTGTTTGGTATTAAAGCCGGGGGCAACTGGAAGGGGCCGGTTACCGAGATCACCACCACTGAGTTTGAACAGGGGGTGGCGAAGAAGGTGAAGGCCAAATTCCGCGTTTACGATTCGTATTTCTCGGCGATTGCTGACTACGTCAAGCTGCTGACCAACAACCCGCGTTATGCCTCGGTTGCTGAAGCATCGACTCCGGAGCAGGCGGCGCACGAGCTGCAGCGCGCGGGCTACGCCACCGACCCGCAATACGCCAGCAAGCTGGTCAGCGTGATTCAGCAGATGAAGCACGCAGGGGCGCAGGCGGTGAAAGCCTATGCCGCGGATATTAACGATCTGTTCTAGGTTCGAAGGTCGCGCCTTCTCCGGGCTACCAAATCGCACAGCGCGTAGGCCGGATAAGCGTAGCGCCATCCGGCATAAAAGCGGCTGCGGAATTTTGCAGGCAGATTTACTCAAGTTTTTACTTCTCTGACCGATAACAAGGGCAAGCTGAGCGAATTGACTTGGCAGCATAAGGAACCCTGATGTCCAATAGCTTAATCAATACGGCGATGAGCGGACTGAATGCGGCGCAGGTGGCGCTCAGTACCGTCAGCAACAATATCTCTAACTACAACGTAGCGGGTTATAACCGGCAGACGGCGATTCTGGCCCAAAACGGCGGCCTGGCCACCATGAACGGTTTTATCGGTAACGGCGTGACCGTGACCAGCGTGAACCGCGAATATAACCAGTTCATCACTAACCAGTTGCGCGGCGCGCAGAGCGCGGCCGGTTCGCAGAACGCCTACTACGAAAAGATTTCGCAGATCGATAACCTGCTGGCCAGCAAAACTAATACCCTCTCGGGGAGCCTGCAGGATTTTTTCACCAATTTGCAGAACCTGGTGAGCAACGCCGGCGACGACGCGGCGCGCCAGACGGTACTGGGTAAGGCTAACGGCCTGGTCAACCAGTTTAATAATACCGATAAATATCTGCGCGACATGGATAGCGGCGTTAATCAGCAGATTAATGACACCGCCCAGCAGATTAACAGCTATAGCCAGCAGATTGCCCGTCTTAACGATGAGATTACCCGCCTGCGCGGCAGCGCCAGCGGCGAACCGAACGCGCTGCTCGATCAGCGCGATCAGCTGGTCAGCGAACTCAACCAACTGGTGGGCGTTCAGGTAACCCAGCAGGACGGCGACGCTTATACCGTCTCCTTCGCCAACGGCCTGACCCTGGTGCAGGGCAACAACAGCTATCAGGTGGAAGCGATCCCTTCCAGCAGCGACCCTTCGCGCCTGACTCTCGGCTATAACCGCGGCAGCGGCGCCAGCGAAGTGCCGGAAGGGCAAATCACCAGCGGCAGCCTGAGCGGCGTGCTGCGTTTTCGCAGCGAGACGCTGGACGGCGTGCGCAATCAGCTCGGCCAACTGGCGCTGGCGATGGCCGATAGCTTTAACCAACAGCACCGCGAGGGCTTCGATCTCAACGGTGAGCAGGGGGGCGATTTCTTCAGCTTCAGCGGCGCGCGGGTGGTTGATAATACGCGCAATACCGGCGATGCCTCGCTGTCGGTCTCGTATACCGATACCAGCAAGGTAAAAGCCAACGACTACCGCGTGGAGTATGACGGCGCCAACTGGCAGGTCAGCCGTCTGCCGGACAACGTCAAAGTCAACGCCACCGCCGGTAAAGATGCAGACGGTAACCCGACGCTGAGCTTTGATGGTCTCGAAGTCAGCATTGATGGCAACCCGCAGCAGAAAGATAGCTTTACGGTGAAGCCGGTCAGCGACGTGGCGGGCAACCTGAAAGTGGCGATTACCGATTCAGCGAAAATCGCCGCCGCCGGTAAAGATGACAGCGGCCGCGGCGATAACGATAACGCTAAAAAACTGCTCGACCTGCAGACCAAAAACCTGGTGGATGGCAAAGCGACGCTCAGCGGCGCCTACGCCGGGATCGTCAGCGGCGTGGGCAACCAGACCGCCGCTGCGAAGGTGAGCAGCGAATCGCAGTCCAGTATCGTCACCCAACTGGCCCGTCAACAGCAGTCGCTCTCCGGGGTAAACCTCGACGAAGAGTATGGCGAGCTTCTGCGTTTCCAGCAGTACTACATGGCGAACGCCCAGGTGATCCAGACCGCCAGCTCGCTGTTCGACGCGCTGCTGAATATTCGTTGATTGTATTGAGGAACTGACAGCATGCGCATGAGCACCAGCATGATGTACCAACAGAACATGACCGGCATCACCGGCAATCAGTCGCTGTTTATGAAGGCCGCCGAGCAGCTTTCAACCGGCAAGAAGGTGATTAATCCCTCCGACGATCCGCTGGCGGCATCGCGGACGGTGATGCTGTCGCAATCGCAGGCCGAGAACAATCAGTACACCCTGGCGCGTACTTTCGCCCGCCAGAGCGTATCGATGGAAGAGACCGTGCTTTCCGGAGCCACCTCGACGATTTCTGATATCAAGGCGCTGATCGTTAACGCCGGCGGCACCGAGAGCGATAACGACCGCGATTCGCTGGCGACCCAGCTACAGGGGCTGAAGGATCAACTGCTGAACCAGGCCAACAGTACCGACGGCAACGGACGCTACCTGTTTGGCGGCTATGAGAATGACAAGCCGCCGTTTGTCGATACTAACGGCAAGATTAGCTATCAGGGCGGCAATAAAGCCGTTGAACAGAAGGTCGACGCCAACCGTACGATGACCATCGGCCATACCGGTAATTCGGTATTTATGGCGCTGACCAGCAATCCGAAGCCAGAGCCGGACGGCAGCGCGCCGGTCGCCGATGTGTTCGCCAGTATCGATATTGCGCTGGAAGCGTTGAAAACGCCGCTGCAGGGGGCCGATGACGCCACCAAACAGCAGGTGAACGATGCGCTGGCGAAGGCTAATCGCGGCCTCGATAACTCCTACAACAAGGTATTGAGCGTGCGCGCCGAGCTGGGTAACCAGCTGCAGGAAATGGATCAGCTCGATAGCATCGGTAAAGAGCGTGATATGACCAACCAGCTGCAGATGAGCGCCCTGACCGATGCCGACCTTGCGGAATCTATCTCTTCTTATTTTATGCAGCAGGCGGCGCTGCAGGCATCTTATAAAACTTTCAGCGATATGCAGGGTATGTCGCTGTTTCAGATGAATCGCTAATCACGAATAACCACTTTTTCATTTAGCACCTTGGCACGTCATCCCGTTCTCTCTGTGTACGCGGGGTGAGGTGCCCTTTTTTTATCAGGCGGAAGTGGGGGGGCTCTCAGCGACAAATTCACCACCTCATAGCGTGTAAACTCAAACCGGATCCCAACCTTCACACCATATCCTCTCAAGGAGAATTCCGGATGTTTACTCATATGCGTATCGCCAAACCCGTCACCGATCTTGCAAGGTCCTGTTTGATGTACTGTCAAGGATTGGGCTTACACAAAATTGCTGAATTCAACGATCACGATGGTTTTAATGGAATAATGTTAGGGCGAGAGGGATTGGGCTGGCATATAGAATTCACCTGGTGCCAATATCATCCAGTACAACCCTTGCAGACGGAGGAGGATCTACTCGTGCTGTATTACCCGGATAAGAAAGGGTGGTTAGATGCTTGCGCCAGAATGCGCGAAGCAGGCTTTAACTTGACGAATTCTTTTAACCCTTATTGGGATATCAATGGCCAAACGTTCGTTGATCCAGATGGCTACAGGGTGGTACTCCAGAACAAGGCGTGGCGATAATGGTTTGCGCCTCAATGCGCTAATTCTCATCAATCAAGCCATAGTGCTGGAGTGTTTATTTAAACAATCTTATGCCCTTCGCCACAATTTTTTTAAAGTCAGGGCATTGCATATGTTCCGGCGCAGTACAGCGGGCAGCGTGTTTTAGCCCCTGACTTAACAGCTGTAATCGGCGAATGGTGTTATCAATCTCCTTCGCGCGCAGCTCAAGGCGTTGGTTATCAATGGCTATCTTGCCGTCAGCGTCAAATATCCCGGCTATTTCAGAAAGCGAAAAGCCGGCGGCCTGTCCCAGCACGATCAGTTCCAGCTTACTCAACACATTTTCATGGTACTGCCTTCGCAGACCATGGCGACCGATCGGCTTGATTAAGCCTTTCTTTTCATAAAACCGCAGCGCTGAAGGCGTAATGCCGGACAGCGTCGCGACCTCGCGGATATCCAGTTCTTTCATGATTGACTTGAACCTCGCTTTAAGTTGCACACTCTTCGACAGAGTAGCATTGACGCATAAAAAGGAAGAAGAAATTGAATATCATGGTTGTTGTGCAAATTTTAGTAACGGGGATCGGCGCGACGTTAGTCATGGATTTATGGTCGCTCTTTCAGAAGCATATACTCAAGATTGCGCCGTTGAACTATGCGCTGGTCGGTCGCTGGGCGTTATGGCTTGCGCGGGGGACAGTGCGACATAACACCATCACCGCAACCCCTCCGCTACACGGAGAGCGTTTTATCGGCTGGTTATGCCATTATTTAATCGGTATCGCTTTTGCGGCGGTGCCGCTTGTGTTGAGCGGCGCCGATTGGTTTTATGCCCCCACTCTGGCGACAGCGCTGCTGTCAGGGGTCGTAACCTTATTGGCGCCGTTCTTGATCCTGCAGCCCGCATTTGGTTTTGGCATCGCGGCGTCACGGCTTCCCCGACCGTGGCTGGCGCGTTCGCTGAGCCTGCTCGCGCACCTGGCCTATGGCATTGGGCTGTGTCTGACGGCGAGCGTACTTTCACGGTGCCCATTACTTTGATAGGTATTCGCTGGTACACGTTTTACCGTCAGCGAATGCTGGTATAGCAGGCGTATCGCAGCAGACTCTTTTTACACGCCGGAGATGTGCTTTTTGTAAAAACAAGAGTAGGCAAATAATGCCTACTCTCTTATAGTCTTTTAAATAAGTCGATCATCTACCTTGATTGGGTAAATATGCTTATTCTGACTTTTTGTATTGATAAGATGCAGAAGGGGATGAGTTATTAAATATTCCGTCAAAGTATGAATCTGTATCTTTAATTGATTTTCCTTCATATTTATCAAGAAAATCATCAACTGCTGCCTTAAACTTATCATTGCTCATGTATTCTTCAATTTTAAATGTCCCGCCGATTGTGTTTACACCAAAGTTAAGGTTGACTTCATTATATGAAGCACAGGATGTAGATATTTTCTTTTGCTCCTGGCTAAAGTAAGTTCCATATACAAGAAAGCTAGGTTTGTAAAATACGTTACCGCTTTGATCTTTGAATAAATCATGAGTAGAATATGCATATAAATAATTATAGGCAGCTTGCGTTTTACTCATTTGTGCACTGAGGCCGTCACCAAATCCCTTCAGGAAATTTGCGAAGGCTGTAACATCGCCTGCTATAACGTTACATGCAAAGTTAATTACACTTTTTGCAATCTCAATACCTTGTACTGACGTATTTAAACTTCTGTCACCTGAAACAGGATCTGTGAAAAACGCATTAGTAAGATGCTTAGTGACTTCTTGCCATTGCTCGAAATTATACTTGTCGGTGCTGCTGGGTGCCTTTTTATTAACAGCCGCACTGGCTACACCTACGAAGCGTTCCATTAATAAACGGCCTACTTTGACCTGTTCCTTCAACGCTTCTGGAGCATCATTAAATTGATATGTTTGATATTGAACCGCGCCCTCCTTAGAAAGCCCTTGAACAAGCGGAAGATCCTCTGAAAGAACCTCAGCATCTTTTAAATCATAAATTTTTCTGAAATATTCATGTGCCGACTGTACTGCATTTTCATTGAACATAGCAAACTCCTATAATATTGTTTTTCCTAAACATCAAATGGAATCAACATGAAATCATTTGATTTAGGTTAGATGTAGATGATGATATAACCTTACATGACAAGTTATTTGTTAAATTACTAGCCATATAGTTTGAGCCTTCGCTTATGCTGAAAATGAAACACTCGAATTAAAAATAATCACATTAATTATATATGTTTATAAGCATATCACATCTTTCAGTAATGCATATCCCCTCCGTAATTAGTGAAGTGTTTTTTTTGAATTGATAGTAGATACACATTAGAGTCCAATCATGATAACCCGTGGCATATATCTATCCATCATTTGTTCTATACCAACAAATGCAGTTCTTTTAAGACCGCGAGTTATTGTTCATGAACACTTAACTCTGGGGGGTTAACATAAATAACCCATGTCCCTTTGATATTCGCTAAGCTAATGTTGCTAATTAAACAATGATTCGGATTCTTTGGTAGCGGGTCTGATTCAATTTTGGCATTTTTATTTATTAAAGTTGAGGCTTTAGTCGCTCCTGCTTTTTTCCAGATGCTCTTTCGGGTCTTATCAGAGCCTATTAACTCATTTACTAAATCCTGGTTCGCGCCAGAGTCTTTTCGGGAGCAAAGAGCCGAAACATTTTGCAAATTATCAGGGTATCCATCCTGATTTTCATAATTCTCATCCATATTTGCGGCGCCGTAACGAACAACTAACGCACCTTTCGGTACTTTTTCGCTTGCGTAAGTCGTTGTTGACATAATGAAGATAATGCCAGCTATAACATACAGAATATTAGATGTTCTCATTTAAACCTCTTCATTTTAAATTTATTAGTTTATAGATGTGTTGTGGTTGTTTTTATCATAAAGCAGAGTTGAAACATCCACGGTAGACGTTACATGTTTTTTTTGATTAAAAATACTTAAATGAAAAACCTCTCTCGTTATGACTGTTATAGGAATGCTGATCTAAGAGATGTACCATATTTATTAAGACGCATGCCTGCACCATTGATTAATATCAATAGCTGTTTTTTTTAATGCAGCAGATGACTCGCATTTAACAGCAAGTGTCTTTACCTTGATTGGTAATCATCTATCCATTGAATCGCCTAATGCAAAAGTTTAGGTTCATTACTTTTTTATACAACTCGTTTAGTATTTAGAGTTACAAGGCATTGCTTATTTAAGCCGTTGAATTTCAAGGGGGCTAAAAAGCATTGGATTGTGTGGTGTATATACATAACTAGTTGATGCAGAGTGCATTTGTCGGCTCTGATGGTTGCAGGATTTCATATTGCACAAATAAGATGTTAATCTCGGAATAATCTAATATTCGATCTAATAAACTATTTGTCTATTTTTATAAGGATAATGTGCTGCATGTGATTCAATTGCTCTTCTTTGTTAGGTAAATCTGGTATGAGTTAAGTGGTCCCTTGCTGTTACCCCTGCTCTTAAATATGCATGTACAACCATTAAATCCTCTGCAATATGATGTTCATAAATGGTTTCAGAGCGTGAATGGACGACCCTGCGCTACTCACTTCTTGACCTTATCGGTATTTGGCGAGATTCAGTCACTTAAAGCAGGTGATTTTACGTTATGGATCTTCGCGCAGTTCAGATATCAGGAAGGTCAGAGTCGATAACATAAAAGAAACCCTGAACCATCAAGCACATATCATGGGAAATTTTCCAGCCTGATGTTAAGCGCAGGAGTCTGCGCTAAGAGGACGGGTGAATAGGCATGGCTTCGGCAGTTCCAGCTTCCGTTTCTCGCGTAAAGCATCTCTCCCGAGCGATGCCAGAGATGGGCATCATTTATCGGCCAGGATTATCTCGAACTGATAGCCAGTTTAGCCGCAAAACACAAAAATAAACCGCCGGTTGCTCTGTCCATGATGCTAACAACGCTGCTTTTTTTCAGGATGGTTGAAGCAAAATGCGTGGATAAGATAAGCGTCACTGACCAGAGAGTGCCAATCGTGACGTGAATGCTGACCAGGATAAATGTCCATAGTAAAGGGGAGTGCCCGGCAGGAATAAACTGAGGCAAAAACGAGATATAGAATATGCCCATTTTGGGGTTAAGCACATTCCCAAGCATCCCTCTGATAAACCAGTTGTTGTGTGAAGCTACGCTGCCATTATCGTGGTTGAAAGACGAACGAGGCCGCATCAGAAGCTGTATGCCAAGCCAGCTCAGATAGGCGGCTCCGCCGATTTTCAGAATCGTGTAAGCCAACGTTGAAACCGCCAGCAGGGCGCCGAGGCCCAGTGCAACAATCGCTCCCCAGATGAAACAACCAGTATCAATGCCCAGCGCCGCCTGAAATGCTTTTTTACCACCTTCAGCACAGGCGGTGCGCAAAATGAGTGCCGTGTCCAGGCCGGGAGTAAGGGTAAGCAAAAGCGCAGCAAGGGAAAAAGCGAGAAGTGAATCGGTAACAGACATTTTCTTTATCCGAAAGAGCGGATGCTACCCGATTATTGCTAACCGTTCAATCTCATGCCGGGGTGCTCCGCTACGGGCCGCCAGAAAATGCGATCGGCCCGCAGCAGATTGTCCCCTGAACTCAGATTTTCTGCGGTATCGCGCTCTTACCGTCACGACCAATAATAATTCCGTCTTTCAATACCAGCTTGCGCGGCGGCGTGTATAACACCGCTGCCGGCACGTCGCTGGCTTCCAGCACCACCAGGTTGGCGGCGTTACCTTCCTTCAGATGTTCCAGCCCGTGGTTCGGCAGATTAATATGCTGGGCCGGAATACGCGTTATCATCTCGAAGGGGCGCATTAGCGGCGCATCGGCACGGTAATTGGCGCTGTAGGCGAACGTTTTCGCACGTTGTAGCTGATCGCCATCTCCCCAGGGGGACCACATATCCTGAATATTGTCGTTCGCCGCAGCGTAGAGAATTCCGGCATCTAATAGTGGTTCGATAGGCGGGAATGCGACATTGCCCGGAGCCGTGCCGATAACGCGGACGCCTAAGTCAGCCATGTCGGCCAGAACGGCGTTCAGTTCGCTTTCGGATATTTGTCCGAGTGAAAACGCGTGCGAGAGAGTGATTTTATCCTTCATCCCCAGCGCCTTGCCGCGAACAATAATCTCTTTGATGGAATCCAGCCCCATCTGACCCGGCTCGTGCAAATGAATATCGATCGGCTTACCGGTCTTTTCCGCCAGGGTAAAGAGGACATCAAGGTGGCCTTTGCGGTCGTTATCAAAACCCTGCGGGTCGAGGCCGCCGATGTATTCCACGCCCATATTCAGCGCCTGAGCCATGTAATCCGCAACGCCTGGCGATTTAATAATCCCTGATTGCGGAAAAGCGACGAACTCCATGCTCATGTAGCCCTTAAAATCCTCACGAATGCGTATCAGGGCTTCAACGTCGGACAGCTTAGTAAGCGGGTCGATGTCGATATGGCTTCGCAGATGCGTCGTTCCCATTGCCGCCATCTGCCGTACAAGGTTGGAGCCATAAAGGTAGGGGTCATGTTTAAGCTCTACGCGCAGTTTGCGTTCGTTGGCCGCTCGTTCCGCTACGCTGGCGGTGGCGATATGGTGTAGACGCTCCGGCGCGCCGAAGCGCGTTTTGTCGAGGTGGACGTGGGTATCAATGAAAGAGGGTAACAGCAGACAACCCGTGCAATCTATCGATTGCGCATTCGCGGCGGATAAGGCGTGGCCCGTACGGGCTATTTTGCCTTCGGCAATCAGGACATCCGTTGGCGCGCTTGCCGTTCCAATAACGATGTTCTTTAGCAAAATCGGCGACGCTGACGCAGGCAGCTTCGGCTTATTGTCGGCCGCCTGCGCTGGCGCATTTTGCGCAAACGCACGTCCACTCGCTACGGCCATTAGCGCGCTGCTGGCAATGGCGCTGCCGATAAGCGATCTCCGGGATATCATCATCTTAATTGATTCCTTATTTTATTATTGCCCTGAACGCGGAAAATAACCCGCTCACTGAATAGCACAGGTATTTGTGTATGCGTTAGTAGCACCCATTCGTCAAATGCGTGATCTGTTTTTGTGAGGCGAGAGGGCTAAAACAGCATAGTAACAATGGGTTACTAACTTCCCGTGGAGGAAATGTTCTTTTTAGCCGCAGGAGAGGGGAGAAAAGCGATTTATGCGAAGGTACGGTAACGCCTGTTGTACATGGTATTGTAAGTATCCCGGCAAAACGAACCATGCGCTGATAGAATTCTTCCGGGATACTAATTATGTCGGCAGTTGACCGTCATGGCTTTGGTTTGATATCTCCAGGCAGAGTAAAGTCCCCACTGCGATCTACGTAGCTCAGCCATGCCGCCATCTGGTTCGAGCACTCCAGACACATCATCTTGCAAACGTAAGCCCCTGATGGGGAAATACGGCTTTACTCTGCAAATTTCAACAGCGCTTCGCCATCGAGGCGATAGCGGACCCATTCGCTTTGCGCCGCGGCGCCAATACTGAGGTAAAAATCAATGGCCGGCTGGTTCCAGTCCAGCACGCTCCACTCAAGGCGTCCGCAGTGTCGCGCAACCGCATACCGGGCAATGGTTTTTAGCAGCGCTCGACCCGCGCCCTGGCCGCGATAATCCGGTGAGATATACAAATCTTCCATATAAATACCGTTGCGTCCGAGCCAGGTTGAATAGCTGGTGAAGAACACGGCATAGCCCGCCGTTTTACCGTCAATTTCGCAGATCAGCGCTTCGGTCTTACTGTCGTCGCCAAACAGGGTTTCGCGGATCTCTTCGGGGGTGGTAACCACTTCCTGTGGAGCTTTTTCATACACCGCCAGCTCATAAATCATGTTGTAGATGGCAGAAGCGTCATCCGCACGGGCCTGTCTAATCGTAATACTCATCATTTTTCCTGTCGTTTTCACACGTTAACGATATTGATGACGCTAAGCATAGGGGGTATTGTCAGAAGAATTAAGTGCAATGAAATCACCCAATGATGAATATTATGCATCCGGCGCTCAGACGCCTCGATCTCAATCTGTTGCTCGTTTTTGATGCCATCTATCGCCACAGTTCCGTTCGTCTCGCCGCCGATGAGCTGGCGATGAGTACCTCCGCGTTGAGTCACGCGCTGTCGCGGCTGCGCGTGGCGCTGAACGATCCGTTGTTTTTTCGCGAAGGGCATCGGATGTGCCCGAGCGTCTATGCCACTCAGCTCGCGCCCTCCATTGCTTCAGTATTGAAATTACTTAATCAGGAACTCACGCGACAGCCAGAGTTTAGTGCCGCCGACAGCACCGAGCGGATCCAGATAGCCATTACCGATTTCACCGCGTTATGCATTTTCCCTGCGCTGATGCAAAAGCTGCAGCATGAAGCGCCGGGCCTGCGTTTTGAGCTCCGTTATTTGCCACATAGCCCGGCACTGACGGAGCTGCTGGCGGGGGAGGTGGATCTGGCGCTGGGCTTCAGCACCGCTGAAGATATCCGGCATCATGAACTGGACGAAATTGACTGGTTTGAAGATGAGTATGTGGTTATTAGCAATACCCGTCGCACGGCGCTGACGCTGGCGGATTATCTCGCCGCGCGGCATCTGGTGGTCACGCCGTGGAACGAAAAGCAGGGGGTGTTGGATTTACGTTTGCAGGAATTAGGCTATACGCGGCAAATAGCGCTCAAAACTCCCTCAATGCTCAGCGCGCCGTTTATTGTGGCGCAAAGCGATCTGTTAATGGCGATTCCTCGTTATGCCGCAGAGAAGTTCCTTCATGCCGCCCCGATCGCGATTTTTCCTTTGCCGTTCACCATAAGCCCGTTCACCGTGAAGATCTATTCCCATAAACGCGGCGGGCAGCGAGGAGCAACCAAATGGCTGAAGACGGCGCTACAAAGCCTGGCATTGGCAGCGGATGCCGGGAGTTTTTAACCTCAAAAAACCGAACTTAAAATAACTATCGCAATAGTAACCGTCGCGACAAAACCGGTCTGAAAGGCGAGCGTTCGGATAACGGGGATCCCGGCGGTATACGCAATATAATGGACGATGCGCGCGAGCAAAAATATTGAAGCCGCAATTAACGTTATGGCGTTATTGACGTTAAGCAACGCGGCGACCACCACCAGTGGGGCAAAAATAACCAGGTTTTCTACCGCGTTGGCATGCGCCTTTTGCGCACGTTGCACCCAGGGCGCTGGACCGGTTGATTGCGAATGAGCACTCCCCGCTGCGGACGCGGCGTTAGCACGCGTGGCTCTGGCAATAATATAGGGGATCCACATCATAACCGTTAGCAGACAAATTAACGTAAGGATAATCAGTTCAGGATTATTTTTCATGGCAATTGACTCTGGTAATTAATAGCGATAGAGGAAAGTCTATGGCTAAGGTTAAAATAGAACCATATGCAAAAATGACAATTTTAATACCATTAACGACATGAAGATAAATATTCTGACTCTGGATGGCGTGTTCGATACCGGCTTAGCGACGTTGCTGGATACGTTCGCCGCGGCCAATGATATGGCGCGACGCCAGAGCATGAATATTTCTCGCTTTGAGGTACAGATGATTGCAATGACCGGGCAGGTTAAATCAGCCCATGGGCTGAGTATTCCTGCCCATCAGGCATCGGGTTTGGATTCTCCTGACTGGATTGTGGTACCGGCGCTCAATGTTCACGCACGACAATCGCCACCGGATGGCTGGCACGATATTGCTGACGCTAAGCGGTTTTTGCAAAACATGGCGAAGAACGGCGTTAAAATTGCCGCGGCCTGTTTAAATACCTTCATCCTGGCTGATAGCCGTTTGCTCAATGAACAGGCCGCCACAACGTCATGGCTCAATGCGGCGCCGCCAATCCTTCCCGGCGCTATGATGGGTCATGTGGAGCTGGCGCTGTGGCTGATTCGCCAGAGCAGCCCGCCGCTTGCGGATTTGCTTATAACAGCGATGGCGGGTGGTACACGCCAACCTCAGGTTTCCCGCTCGCCGGCAGGTTATTCTCCGCATGTCGATGACCTGATAAACCGCTTTGAGCACTGGTCGCGGGCGCATCTGGCGCAGGGATTTTCCCTGCAGGCGGCTGCCGGCGCGCTTAACGTGCATCCACGCACCTTGCAGCGCAGAACGGAGGTCGCGCTGGGTAAATCACCGTTGGCTTTTTTTCAGCAATTACGGATCGAGCGAGTAAAGCAGCTGCTTGCCGAGGGGAAAGATATAGAGTCGATTACCGCTGACGTGGGTTATTCGGAGGTGTCAACGCTGCTTGCGCTGCTGCGACGTCAGACTGGAAAAGGAATTCGGGCGTTGCGTCAGGCTGTGTGAGTGTATTCGTTTAAAGAAAGTAATTATAGAGTAAAGAGGAGTTGTTTTTCCTTGACGATATTATTAACTCTTTTATTTTTCCGAACCAGGCAATATCTATATCTTCTATGGTCAAATGTAGAATGGAAACCAGCAGGAATATTTTTGTCGGGTGGCGGCTAGCGCCTTACCCGACCTACGGAACTACTGGTGCTGGAGATCTCAAAATCCCCGGTGGCGCTGCCGCTTACCGGGGCTACTGCGCTTTGCGATTTGGTAGCCCGGAGAAGGCGCAACGCGCCGCGTCCGGGAAAAACCCTTAAAAAAGTTGCACACTGATAACAGTGCGGCCTGCCTTTAATTTATTCACCATGCTTGCTGAAACTGCCGGTGTGGGTGGCCTCAAAATCCCCGGTGGCGCTAGCGCTTACCGGGGCTACAGCAATGTGCAATTATGTTGCGGATAGCTCAATTGCCAGTCAGGATTATTTCTTTTTCTTCACCACTTTCCATTTTCCGCCAGCGGCGGTGTCGGCCAGCACGATTTTAAATCGGTTACTTTCCCAGTGGGGTAGGCCTAATATGCGCCGCGCTATACGGTTACCTTTCGCCTTAATCATGATGTCGCTCCTTATTTTATTAAAGATGCACTAAACCCACGCAGGAAAATATTCTGCGTTTCCCGAGGTTTTGATTTTCTAAAAAATAAAATTCACTAACAATTAAATTCAGGCTTTATTGTAGGGTGGCTATTTTTTAATTCAAGCCGCTATGAATATTCGGGCCTTAGTAGCAATAAAAACGTTTTTCCAGGCTTTTATCCCAGTAAACGGGTTTTATTGCCATTTTGTCCGGCGAAAAAGAGGGAAATAACGGCAGGGTTAAAACGACATACCGCCGATAACGGCCGCCAGGCGATCGAACATTTCGCCAAACAGATGTTCGCAGAAGGGAGCCAGCATCGGCATCATCATGCCGAGGGTCATAATGCCAAAGGTCATGGTCACCGGAAACCCGATCACGAATACCGATAGCTGCGGCGTCATACGGTTGAGCAGACCCAGGGCGATATTGAGCGTGAGCAACAGACAAATCAGCGGTAACGCCAGCATCATGCCGTTGATAAAGATTAACGAACCCAGCTGGGCGAGCGCCAGGAAACCGTTGCCGTTTAGCGGCTGGCTCTGGATCGGCAGGGTATGAAAACTGTCGGCCAGCAGCGAGATCAGCCACAGGTGGCCGTCAAAGCTTAAAAACAGCAGCATTGCCAGCAGGTTCAGCAGCCGCGCCAGCACCGGCATATTGGGGCCGCCGCTGGGGTCGAAGAAGGTGGCGAACGATAGCCCCATCTGCATGCCGATGACTTCGCCGGCGAGGCGTACCGCGGCGAAGGCCAGCTGCATCGTCAGCCCCAGCGCCGCGCCGATCAGGATCTGCTGAACCGCCAGCCATAAACCGGCAGCAGAGATAATGGGGATCGCGTTGGCGGGCAGCGTTGGGGCGATCAGTATTGCAATCAGGCCGCCGAGGCCGATTTTCACCTTTTTGCTTATCTGCTTTTCACTCAGCACCGGCGCGGTGCTGATGAGGGCCAGAATACGCAGCAGCGGCCAGAAATACTGGCTGAGCCATTCGCTAAGCTGGGCGCTGTCAAAGGGGATCACGGCTAGCCGATAATATTAGGCAGGTTGCTGAATAACGTGCGCATATAGTCCAGCAGCAGGTTCAGCATCCACGGCCCGGCGATAATAATCGTCGCCACTACCGCGAGAATTTTGGGGATAAACGACAGGGTCATTTCGTTAATCTGGGTGGCGGCCTGCAGCAGGCTGACCACCAGCCCGCTGATTAGCGCCGCCAGCAGCAGCGGTGCGGCCAGCGCCAGGGCAACCTTCATCGCTTCGGTGCCAATGGCCATCACGGATTCCGGCGTCATGATTGTTCTCCGGCGGTTCAGGAATAGAAGCTCTGCGCCAGCGAGCCGAGCAGCAGCTGCCAGCCATCCACCAGCACAAACAGCATTAGCTTAAACGGCAGCGAGATCGTCGCCGGCGGCACCATCATCATCCCTAGCGCCATCAGCACGCTGGCGACCACAAGATCGATAATCAGGAACGGAATAAACACCGTAAAACCAATCTGGAAAGCGGTTTTCAGTTCGCTGGTGACGTAGGCGGGCAGCAGAATACGCATCGGTACCGCCTCCGGCCCGGCCAGCGGCGGCTGGTTGGCCAGGCGAGCGTACAGCGCCAGGTCGCTTTCGCGGGTCTGGCGCAGCATAAATTCGCGCAGCGGCTGCGCGCCTTTATCCAGCGCCGCATCAAGGCCGATTTTGTCCTGACTAAAGGGCAGGTAGGCGTTCTCATAGACCTTGTCGAACACCGGCGACATGATAAAGAAGGTCAGGAACAGCGCCAGCCCGAGCATCACCTGGTTCGGCGGCGCGGAAGGCGTGCCCAGCGCGTTACGCAGCAGACCCAATACGATGATAATGCGGGTAAAACTGGTCATCATCAGCAGCATCGCCGGCAGGAAGGTCAGCGAGGTCAGCAGCACCAGCGTCTGCACCGGCAGCGACCAGCTCTGGCCGCCGTTGGCCAGCGGCTGACTGATAAGCCCCGGAAGCTGTGCGAAGGCGGCAGGACTCAGCAGCAGTAACGCGGCGGCGAGCCACGGCGCCCGACGGCGGAGACAAGCGAACAGAGTAGGGAACATGGCTATTTTTCCGGGCGGTTGAGGACGTTGCGCATCAGCTGGCGGAAGTCGTTCGCAGGCGTGACCGCCGGAGTATCTTCATCGCGCGGCGGCGCCGGGTACTGATGAAGCGGGGTGATCTGCTGGGCGGTAACGCCCAGCACCAGCAGGGTATTATCGACTTCCACTACCACCACGCGCTCGCGCTGGCCAACCTGGCTGCTGGCGCGCAGGTTAAGCAGCCGGCTGTCGCGCGCCTGCGGCGCAAAGCCGAGGCGGCGGAACAGCCAACCGGCCAGCAGGATCAGGAGCAGAATCGCGCCGAGCGCGCTACTCACCTGCATGAGCGCCGAGCCGCCGGATATTGCCGGTTCGGTAACCGGTTGGCTGGCCTGCACGGTAACGGGGGCGGTCATTAGCGGCTCAACCGACGCATACGTTCGGACGGGGTAATGATATCGGTAATACGCACGCCGAATTTATCGGCCACCACTACCACTTCGCCCTGGGCTATCAGATAGCCGTTGATCAGGATATCCAGCGGTTCGCCCGCCAGGCCATCCAGCGCGACAACCGATCCCTGCGACAGGCGCAGCAGCTCTTTGATAGTCATTTTGGTGCGCCCCAGTTCAACGGTCAGCTTCACCGGAATATCGAGGATCAGATCGATATCCTGCAGGCTGCCGAGCGCATCCTGGGCCTCCAGCGATTTGAACACCCCATCGGTGGTGGCGCTGGATTTTTCAGACGACTGCTGTTCATTAAGCGCATCAGCCCACAGATCGTCTACGGATTCCTTTCCTGCGCCAGACGGTTGCTTAGGATCACTCATTGGGCTGTTCCTCACTCAGAGCATTCAAAATAGGGTTAATCAAGTGTTCAACACGAAGGGCGTACTGCCCGTTTAAGGTGCCATATTGGCTGGTCAGCACCGGCACGCCGTCGACATGGGCGATAATGCGATCCGGTTTATCTATCGGTAAAACGTCGCCAGGCTGCAGCTTAAGTATTTTCGATAAGCGCATCGGGATATCGACGAAGTTGGCAATCAGCTCCAGCTCAGAGTGCTGCACCTGCTTGACCAACGTTTCGCGCCATTGGCTATCTTCCTGGCGGGAATTCTCCAGCGGCGGATTGGTCAGCAGTTCACGCAGCGGTTCAATCATGGCGAACGGAATACAGATATTGAATTCGCCGCTTAGCGCGCCAATCTCCACCTGGAACGGCGTGGTCACCACGATATCGTTCGGCGAGGTGGTGATGTTGGTGAATTTGACCTGCATTTCCGCACGCACGTATTCGACGTCAATCTTATAGATTGCGCTCCACGCGTCGCCGTAGGCGTCTAGCGCCAGGCGCAGCATGCGTTTGATGACCCGCTGTTCGGTGGGCGTGAATTCGCGGCCTTCGACCTTGGTCGGAAAACGCCCGTCGCCGCCGAACAGGTTATCGACGGCGATAAATACCAGGCTCGGCGCGAAGACGAACAGCGCCGTGCCGCGCAGCGGGTTCAGGTGTACCAGATTAAGATTGGTCGGCACCGGCAGGTTGCGGGCAAACTCGTGGTACGGCTGAATTTTAATCGGCCCGACGGTGATGTCCGGACTGCGGCGCAGCAGGTTGAACAATCCCATGCGGAACTGCCGGGCAAAACGCTCGTTGATAATTTCCAGCGCCTGCAGGCGTTCACGCACCACGCGGCGCTGGGTATTCGGATCGTAAGGCTTAACCTCGCTCTCTTTACCGCCGACAACCGTCTCGGGCTCGTCGCCCGTGTTGTCGCCGTTGAGCAAGGCGTCGATCTCTGCCTGTGAAAGAATGCTATCGCCCATGGTGATTACCGCAGTATGAAGGCGGTGAACAGCACATCGCTGACCACCTGCTTCGGTTGTCCCTTAACCAGCGGCGCGCTCAGCGTCTCTTTGATCTGCGCGACCAGCTGCTGCTTGCCCTGCTCATTGGCCAGATGACCGGCCTCCTGACGCGAGAGCAGCATCAGCAGGCGGCTGCGCACCTCCGGCAGAAAATCATTAAGCTGGCGGCGGGTTGCTTCATCCGGCAGGCGCAGCGTCAGGCCGATATACAGTACGCGGTCCGGATCGTTGTCCGGGGTCACCAGATTGACGGTGAAGGTATCGAGCGGCATAAATACTGGCGGCGCGGGCGGTTTTTCCTTTTCGATGGCGGTTTGCGCGCCGCTGTCGCGCTGTTGCAGCAGCCACCAGCTGTAGCCTGCGGCTGCGCAGGCGGCCACGGCGACGATCGTCAGCAGGATGATCAGTAAGGGACGTTTGGGCGCGGTTGCCGGAAGGGAGTTTTGAGACATAGCCAAATCAAATTCCTGTTGTTCCGCCCGCCGCGTTGCTGACGGGCATCACGCGCGGCGGCGCCGCACGTATGACATATAAAGGTATTATCGCGGCTAACGCGCGAGGCAATAGCCGGAATAAACGGGCAAATGGGGGCCAGATTGGCCGTTTAGCGCCCCTCAGGCGAAAATATCGACGCCGTTGAGCTGGTTGGCCATTCGCTGCAGGGCTGCCGGGGCGATGACTGGCTCAATCGGCGCGCCATCGTTGCCGCCGCCGTGGCGTTCCGCGTAGCTGGCGCGGCCTTCACCATTACCGTTTTGCTGCTGCCATTGCGGCGTTGCCTCGCCGCCAACGCTGCTCTGACCGAGGTTGATTCCGCTTTCCGCCAGCGCGTGACGTAGCTGCGGCATCGCCGCCTCGACCGCCGCGCGTACCTGACCGTGTGCGGAAGCGATATGCAGCTGCGCCTGTTTATCGTCGAGCTGTAGGGTGATCTGCAGCGCGCCCAGCTCCTGCGGATGCAGGCGCAGTTCGGCGCTCTGCTGGCCGTTGCGATGGAACATCAGCACCTGCTGGCTCAGCGCCTGCTGCCATTCCGGGCTGCCGAGCTGGGCATTAAGCTGCGGCGTCGGCGGCGCGGTTACCAGCGCATTGGCGGGCGTGGCGCTTTGGCTGGGGCTGGCGGCGGCGAAAGCGACGGCGGCTGGCTGCGCTGGAGCATTCTCCGCCGGGCGTTCGGCCATATCGTGCTGCGGCGTGGTCGCGGCCTGCGCGACAGGGGAAGGCAGATTTTGCCCGCTAAGGGGATCCGTGCCCTGCTGCAATTTCGCCGCCGGCTCGCCTGGCGGCAGATTCCCGATATCCTGAGTAGTCGCGTTGCCGATACGGAGCGCGGCTTTATCGCCGGTAAGCGCAGGTTGTTGATCCTGCGGTAGCGCCGTCTGCGGCGGCTGAGCGACGATTGTCGCCGGCAGCATGGCGTACAGCGCCTGCAGCGTCGCCGGATCTACGGTTTTCGCCTCGCTGAGCGGCGGCGTATCCGTGTCGGCATCCTCTTTTTTCACTGTCGCGTCGACGGCGTTTTCCGCCGATGCCGGTAGCGCATTGACCAGCAGCGCGCCGCGTTCGCCGAGCGCGGCCAGCAGTTGGTTAAGCTGGTTACGGCTTAGCGGCGGGGCGCTTTCATCGTCGGCGCTCAGCGCAGCGGGCGGCAGCGTGCTGCTTGGCGCGGGCGTGAAGCGCGCGCCAAGCAGTTGCGCGAAGGCCGACGACAGCTGAACGTCATCGAGCGCCAGATCCGGCAGGGCGCTGGCGTCGCCGTGCAGGCTAAGGGCGGGCAAAGCATTGAGATTCATGAAGCGGTATTCCTTTGTGTACTGCGTTGCGCGAACTCATCCATCAATTTTTGATTGCGTTTGTTTTCCAACTGCAGCTCGGCGTTTTGCGCGCGTGTGTGCAGGGTGTCGTAGGCGTTCAGCCGCTGCTGATGGTCCTGCCACTGCTTCACGGCGTGATCCACCTTTTGCCCCCACTGCAGCAGCTGCTGGCGCTGTTGTTCGATGGCCTGTTCGAGAGTGGCGATAAACTGCTGGTAGTTCTGCCAGCGCGAGCTTTCCATGCCGCCGGAAAGGGTGCTGTTGAGCTTCTGCCGGTACTCGTCCTGATAGTTAAGCAGCATCGTCAGCTGTTGCTCGGCGGCCTGTTGCGCCTGACGCGCCTGACCCAGGCGCTGCGCCGCCTGTTCAACGGCCTCCTGGGCCAGATTGCGCAGGGTAATCAAAGGGGACTGTGCTTTCATCGCGTGGCGTCTCCGATGGCGTTATACAATCAACTGCTGTAGCTGCTGGCAGGCTTCGTCATAACCGCAGCGCTCGAAAATTCCCTGCTGCAGGTAGGTCTCCATTTGCGGATACAGGGTAATGGCTTTATCCAGCAGCGGGTCGCTACCGGCGGCATAGGCGCCGACGCTTATCAAATCGCGGTTGCGCTGGAAGCTGGCCAGCATCTGTTTAAAGGTGCGTACCCGGCGATAATGTTCGTCATCGATAAGCGACGTCATCGCGCGGCTGATCGAGGCTTCAATATCGATGGCCGGGTAGTGACCGGCCTCCGCCAGACGTCGGGACAGCACCACGTGACCATCGAGGATCGCGCGTGCCGAATCGGCGATCGGATCCTGCTGATCGTCCCCTTCGGTGAGCACGGTATAGAAGGCGGTGATCGAACCGCCGCCGCTGATACCGTTGCCCGCGCGTTCAACCAGCGCCGGCAGTTTGGCGAATACCGAGGGCGGATAGCCTTTGGTAGCCGGCGGTTCGCCGATCGCCAGCGCGATTTCGCGCTGCGCCATCGCATAGCGGGTGAGCGAATCCATGATCAGCAGCACGTGCTGGCCGCGATCGCGAAAATCTTCGGCAATGCGGGTGGCGTAAGCGGCGCCCTGCATGCGCAGCAGCGGCGATACATCTGCCGGGGCGGCGATCACCACCGAACGCGCGCGGCCTTCGGCGCCGAGAATATTCTCGATAAAGTCTTTGACTTCCCGGCCGCGTTCGCCGATCAGGCCGACGACGATAACGTCGGCCTGGGTGTAGCGCGCCATCATGCCCAGCAGTACGCTTTTACCGACGCCGGAGCCGGCGAACAGTCCCATACGTTGGCCGCGTCCAACGGTCAGCAGGCCGTTGATGGTGCGCACGCCGACGTCCAGCACCTGCTCGATAGGGGTACGCTGCAGCGGGTTAAACGGCGCGGTAATCAGTGGCGCGCGATAGCCGGTTTCCGGCGCGGGCAGGCCGTCAAGCGGCCTGGCGCCGCCGTCGAGCACGCGTCCCAGCAGCGCCGGGCCCAATGGCAGTTGTTTACCGGCGTGCTGGCCGTCCGCCGCGCTGCGGGCGTAAACCCGCGCTCCCGGCACAATCCCTTCGACCTCTTCCAGCGGCATCAGATACAGCCGCTGATCGTTAAAGCCGACCACTTCGCTTTCCACTTCCTGCACACCGTCGCCGCCGTCGCGTTCGATAAGGCAGGTCGCGCCGAGCGGCAGCTGCAGGCCGGTGGCTTCCAGCACCAGGCCGGTGGCGCGGGTCAGCCGACCGTAGCGTCGCACGGTCGGCGTTCGGGCGATACGCTGTTCCAGCGCTTCAAGCGAATTCAGCCAGCGGCCGAGACGGGCGGTCATCACAGCGCTCCCGGCGCGGCGAGGCGACACAATTCATGCCAGCGGGTGGCGAGACTGGCGTCGAGATCGCCCTCTTCGGCGCTGACCTTACAGCCGCCGGGGTGTAGATCGCCGTCCGCCAGCAGCCGCCAGCCGTGCAGGCTGAGGGTGGTGCCTAACTGCTGCTCAACGCGCTCATAATCTTGCGGGTGTACGCGCAGCTGCGGCTTGCCGTTGAACATAGGCTCTTGCTGGATCAACTGTTGAATTTGCGTCAGCAGGGCGGTGCCGTCGCAGACCGGAGGCTGGCCAAGCACCTGTTTCGCGGCGGTCAGCGCCAGCTGCATCAGGCGTGAGGCGATGACCGAATCGAGCGCGTCAAGGGTGTGCTGAAACTCGCTCACCAGCTGCTGCCAGTGGTCGGTCAGCGGCTGCTGCTGCTGCTGTGCTTCCAGCAGCCCCTGCTGGCGACCCTCCTCAAGCCCCTGCTGAAATCCGGCTTCATAGCCTTTTTGCTGACCATCGGCATAACCGGATTGCTGGCCTTGTTGCTCGGCCTGTACGCGCAGGGCGGCAAGCTGCTGCTGCAATTCCGCCTGAGCGTCAGGCTGCAAGGCTTCGTTATCCAACGTCGGTAGCGGCGGTTCGAAAGCCGGCGCCGCGTCGCCAAGGTCGTTGAGCGACCAGGGCTGCCAGGGCATGGAATTAATGCGATCAGACATAGGTGTCCTCGCCGCCGCCAATGATCATTTCGCCGCTCTCCGCCAGCCGTCTTACCACCAGCAGAATCGCTTTCTGTTCGTTTTCCACCTGCGACATGCGCACCGGCCCGCGGTTGGCGAGATCGTCGCGCAGAATATCGGCCGCGCGCTGGGACATGTTTTTGAGGAACTTCTCGCGCAGCGGCTGCTCGGCGCCCTTCAGAGCAATCAGCAGCGATTCGTTGTCCACGTCCTGCAGCAGGCGCTGGATACTACGATCGTCGACCTCCACCAGGTTTTCGAACAGGAACATCTCGTCGATGATCTTCTGCGCCAGCTCGCCATCGTATTCGCGCATCGCGTCGATAACGGCTTCTTCCTGCTGGGTTTTCATCAGGTTGATAATCTCGGCGGCGGTACGCACTCCGCCCATTTTGCTGCGCTTGAGGTTCTGGCCGTCGAGCAGGTTGTTGAGCACTTCGGTCAACTCCGCCAGCGCCGCTGGTTGTACGCCGCCGAAGGTGGCGATACGCAGCATCACGTCGTTGCGCAGGCGCTCATCGAATTGCGCCAGAATATCCGCCGCCTGGCCGCGCTTGAGGTGTACCAGGATGGTGGCGATGATCTGCGGGTGTTCATCGCGGATCAGATCGGCGGCGCTCTGCGGCTCCATAAAGTTGAGTGTTTCCATCCCGGAGGTGGTTTCACGGGATTCGAGGATATCCTCCAGCAGGCTGGCGGCGCGCTCTTCGCCCAGCGCTTTCACCAGCACCGAACGCAAATAGTCGCTGGCGTTGACGCTCAGGGCGGCGAACTGTTCGGCATCGTCTTCAAATTCAGACAGGATCTCGCCGAGCTGTTTATGCGAGACCTGGCTCATGCCGGCCATGGTGCCGCTCAAAAGCTGGACTTCGCGGGAGGAGAGGTGCTTGAGCACCTCCGCCGCGCGGTCTTCGCCCAGCGTCATCAGTAAAATGGCGCTTTTATCGGTTCCGGTCAGGCTCATAGTTCGTTACTCATCCATTGGCGGATTACCAGAGCGACGACCCGCGGATCTTTATCCGCCAGTTCGCGGATGCGTTGGCTCTGGACTTCTGCGCTGACGCGCTGCTGCGATTTACGACGCAGCGCCAGCTCCTCATTGCTTGGTTTATGGCTGTCGTTTGCTTTAGCGACCGGCGCGCTGGCGGCGGCGACCGCAGCTTGCTGTGCGGCCTGACGCTGCTGCAGCTGTGGCTTAATCAGCTTGCGCCACAATACCCAGCCGACCAGCAGCACCAGAAGGTAACGTCCCAGCTCGAGCAGCAAATCGATAAACGCCTGGCTCTGCCAGAATGGCAGCTCGCCGCCGGTCATCTGATTGTCGGTAAACGGCGTATTGACCACCTGCAGGCTATCGCCGCGGGTGCTTGAGTAGCCCATCGCTTCGCGCACCAGCGCTTCAATCTGCGCCAGTTGTTCCTTACTCATCGGCTGCGCTTTGCCGTCGGCGTTGAGGCTATAGTTCACCACCACGGCGACCGACAGACGTTCCACCGTCCCGGCTTTTTGTTGGGTATGGCGGATCGTGCGATCGAGTTCGTAGTTGGTGGTGGCGTCGCGTCGGGTGCTTAACGGGCCGCTGTTGGCCGCGGCGCTACGGGTGTTGGTCGCGTTGTTGGCGTTATTGGCCGCCGGTTTAGCGGTTTCAATCGGCGCGGTGGCCGGCGCGCTCGGCTGGTTGGATAACGCCCCAGGGACGCCGCCCACCTGCGGCCCGCCGATTTGCTCGTTGCTGCTGGTTTGCTGCGAACGGATCGCCGCTTTCTCGGGCTGCTGGTTCGGCTGATACTGTTCGTCGGTCTGCTCGCGAGAGGCGAAATCGATCTGTGCGGTCACCTGAGCGCGAACGTTGGCGCTGCCGACCACCGGCGCCAGGATGGTTTCAATGCGTCGCTGATAGCCGTTTTCCACTTCGTTGGCATATTTCAGCTGCGAGGCGTTGAGGTCGCGTCCGGTGCCGTCGGACTGCGTCAGCAGGCGTCCGGCCTGATCGACCACGGTGACGTTGCCCGCCGGCAGGCCGGCGACGCTACTCGATACCATATAGACGATAGCGTTGATTTGGCCATCATCCAGCGCACGACCCGGCTGCAGCGTCAGGGTGACAGAGGCGGAAGGGGATTTTTGCTCGCGGACGAACAGCGAGGGTTTCGGCAGCGCCAGGTGCACACGCGCATTCTGCACCGGCCCCAGCGACTCGATAGTGCGTGAGAGTTCGCCTTCGAGAGCGCGCTGATAGTTAATCTGTTCGCTGAACTGGCTGATGCCGAATTTTTCCTGATCCAGCAGTTCGAAGCCAACGGCGCCGCCCTTCGGCAGCCCCTGCTGCGCCAGGCGCAGACGGGTTTCATGCACTTTCTCCGCCGGGATCATCAGCGCCGCGCCGTTTTCGGCGAAGCGGTAGGGGATGTTCATCTGCGTCAGCTGGGTGACGATAGCGCCGCCGTCGCGATCGTTCAGATTGCTGTACAGCACGCGATAATCCGGGCTTTTCGCCCACAGCAGCAGCGCGACGATAATGGCGATAGCGGCGGAGGCGGCGACCAGCAGCGGTATTTTTGGATTGGCGCGCAGACGGCTCCAGATGGCCTGCAGGCCGTTGTCGCGGCTTTCGCCGGCGGATAACGAGGCACTCATGGTTGGCGGTATCCTTCGCTGGCGTTCAGGCGGCGACGCGCGCTGGCGTGCTGACGAACGGTATGGATAGCGTTATGTGACAAAACAGACTCCCTGATACACATCTTTTCTCAATAGCGGCGCTCCCATTTCTGGGCAGGCCATTATTCGTCTTATCAGATGATTCTGATTGCCCGATAAGCCGGGTTTTTTGCAGCTAATTAACCGCTTTAAGTAAAAATCGCTGTGTTAGGGTGTGCAGCATTGGAGAAGTACAGGGTGAAATAGCGCCTGGCGATCACGATAGTATTGAGGAAAAGATGGCGATTCAGGGTATTGAAGGCGTACTGCAACAGATGCAGGCGATGGCGATTCAGGCGGGAAATAACGGGCAGAATAGCGTACCGCAGGGAGTCAGTTTTGCCAGTGAATTGACCGCCGCGCTGGGTAAAATCAGCGATACCCAGCAGGCTGCGCGTCAACAGGCGCAGAACTTCGAGCTGGGCGTGCCGGGCATCAGCCTGAATGATGTGATGGTCGATTTACAGAAATCTTCAGTTTCATTGCAGATGGGTGTGCAGGTGCGCAATAAGCTGGTGGCGGCCTATCAGGACATCATGAATATGCCCGTTTAGGTGTGATAACTCTATATAATATCTATTATTGTAGTGGTCAAGTAATATTGGCCACGGTTTTACAGTAAAAATGGTACCTGTTCTCAGACTCTTCCGGCGCCAACCCACCGTTATAATAGTGAGGTCTGACGCTGTTGTAGTAGTTCAATATGTAACCATTAATTTGCTGTCGGACTTCGTCCTTGCCTGCGTAACCATTCACCGGTACCCATTCTGTTTTCAGACTGAGGAAGAAGCGTTCCATGGGACTATTATCCCAGCAGTTTCCTCGCCGACTGACGCTTTGTTTAATTCTGTAACGCCAGAAAAGTTGTTGATATTTCAGACCGGTATACTGGCTGCCCTGATCGCTATGGAACATAACATCATGCCGTTGACCACGCGTCTAATAAGCCATCCGCAGAGCGTTGCTTATCAGTGCGGTATCGGCATGCGCTGACAGACTCCAGCCGATAACCCTGCGGGCAAAAAGATCCATAACGATCGCCAGATAGCACCAGCGATTTCCTGCCCAGATATACGTAATATCTCCGCACCATATCCGATCTGGCTCGGGCACAGCGAACTGGCGCTCAAGCAGATTCGGCAGGCAGGTATGCTCCTGACGGGCATTTTTGTACTGATGTTTTCCAGGCTGGCAACTGCTCAGGTTCAGATGTTTCATCAGACGCCCCGCACGGTAACGGCTCATCGGGACGCCGTTTTGGGTCAGCATGTCAGCCAGAGTGCGCGCCCCTGCTGAGCTGCGGCTCTGATTCCACGCCCGGCGTATTTCGCTGCACAGCCTGACTCGCGCCGGATTAACCGTATCACGTCGTTTTCGCCAGTATCGGTAACTGCTGCGGTGTATTCCCAGAGCAGAACACAGGCTGACGACCGTGTGGCTGTCGCTCAGTCTGGCAACTATCGTGAACCGTTCAGCGAGTCGGACATCAAGAGCGCAGTGGCCTTTTTTAATATCGTATTCTGTTCCTCCAGGC